>JACPYX010000021.1 GCA_016195815.1 Chloroflexota bacterium | reverse complement strand
TCGCGTTGTCCGTATGCCTTGCAGTGTGCTGTCCGTTTGTTTGTCTATTACTTCAACCAGCGTCAATTGAGAAAACAGCAGTTCCCGAAATACTCGTTTCATATCACCGATTTCGTTCACTCTCCCATTTAGCCACTCCCATCAACTGCCCCAGAACTTCTATGCCCGAACAAAATCTATCAAAATTGATATTACCCAAAATAGGAGTCGCACAAACACACTCAACGAACGCTCAAACGAGTATCACGTCACAAAATCTCAAGGAACAAGAACCATCGACTAAGTAAATATATAAAGCTTACAGATTAATCAACTATTTTTGGGGTTCGAAACTTGATCTGTCGAAAACCATCTTGAAGAATAAACTCTACATTTCCGATTAAAGATTCAAACCCTACGAGATGATAATCAATAGCAGCAGTATTAAAATTGTGACCGAGCGCCCGCGTATGAAAACACTTCAACCAAGGATTGTCTTTTTGAAAATTTCCCGGATTAATCGTTACCACCGGCCAGATCTTTTTAGCCGGTCCATAAAGCAATATTTCCTGCAATTCCCGAACTAATCCACTATTACAATAAATAAAATCAGCCAAATTATCGATCAAAAGAAAGACCGACTGTTGACTGGTTTTATTCTTTTCCACCCATACAGCTAAAGCCTGAATAAAATCGAACGCATTTTTGTGAGTCATCGGAAATACGCCGATGCAATGAGGATATCCAGCATAAGTGTTCCATTCATGGATGTATCGTGTGATTGCTCCAAATTGGATCTTACGTGGTTGATGAGTGGAAACAATAGAGCGGGCAATACTTTTTAGAAAGTCAGTCCTACACGCATCCGAATCCCCGGTCACAAGAATGGAGCCTGGCATTGAATCTGCGATGTTTAATAGACCATCATCCGCAATATCCAAAAATAATGCTTCATCCGGAAATGATCCAAATTCCTTCATAACATTCTGAAAGGAAGGAAGTATTGGCAAAAAAATCGGCGGCGCTATTTTCCCATTGATGGCCGGGCTTTTCAGAACACCAGAAGCAGGTGCGGACGAAAAAACTCCCGTCGTAAGCTCCAAATCCAAGTTCATGACATCTTCTTTATATATACTAACTGGTTATTCCATTTCGATCCCATGCAAGCTGAGCCAATTGGGCAAAAACCGGGCGGGCAATCTCATAAGTTTTCAGAAACAGATCTGAGAGAGACACTTTGAATACGCGGAAACGATAAAATCAAACTCATTTTCACAAGCCTGCATCAGAAAAGTAATCTTAATTGGATATCCATTGTTATAAATATCATTTGGCCGGCTTGGCAACTGCAATTGCCAGCCCACGGATGTCTACATCCATTAATGAGATTGGTCTGTAGGATGCGTTGCTCTCAGAACATAAGCCCTTGGATGTGAAGCGCTTGATCACGGCCCCACCTTCAGAACCTGTCATAATATGTCTGGCGGCAACCACAATATCTCCATATTGCGGAATGTAATCCCCTCTTATTATGTCAATGACTAGGACGCAATCTCCCTCAAGAATGGGAACGGGGTAGGCACATTCCATGCTGTCTCCCTGCACTTGTAACCAGCGATAGATTGCCGGTCGTAGAACGACCTCAGGCCTTTCGCGAAGACTATGGATTCGATGAAGTTTATTGCCAATAATGATTGTTTCGATGATTGCTTCATTGAGCGGTGCACCACCATAAACAATCTCGCCATCCAGTCCGGCGTGAACTACATAAATCGGAAAAGAAAGATATGATTCGTTCTCCCTTGATGAAGGCGACTGATTTGAGGTACCGGTATGGGAAGCCTTTGGTTTTTGCGTCTCTTTCTGAAACACACCGTCCAGGCCATCACGGAAATCAGCCATTCGCAAATGAATAGTTTCGCAATCTTTACACTCCTGATAATGACTGGTGCGTTTACTATCTCCCAACTCTCTCTCGATCAATTCGATCCCTTCAATGATATCCTGCCGAGCTGTTTCGATGTGGTCACTCTCCCGATATATCCACGCACGCATCCATAAGCCAATTGCATTATTCCTGACCTGATTTTGTTGTTTAAACCCCCGGATTGCATCTGATGTGGATTTTACCGAATCAGGCAACCGTCCCCATTTATATTGTGCATACGCGAGAAACAAATAATACAGAGGGACTTTATCAAGGAATTCAAGACCGGAGGAATAATCAGCGAGCATGGCTTCCAATCGAACAATGGCTTCACTGGCGCCTCTCTCGCTCTTGCATAGTTCAAATATATCCCGCATGATATGCGTGAGCGACTCTTCTTCAACCAAGAGATACCCCTTCAAAATATTCGTAATTTCGTCATTCACGACAGTCTCCCATCAGATAGGATTAGAGTAAATCTTGTAGTTTCTTCAACGAATCCAAAGTCCCTTTTGCCATGTAGGTTTGGACCAAAGGATCCTTTAAGCCTTGATCCAATATGCTCGATACCGATAGAAGAAGAGGTTCGGGAAAATGAGATGAATCCACTTTTCCAAGGCTCTTTGCGATTGCCACGATTAGATCACGTTGCGCTTTTGCCAACACGGCTTCGTTCGTACGAATTTCAAACGCTTGAGATTCGCCGCGGATCCGTGTAACCAAGCTATCCTTTTCGGCCTCCCAAACATCCAACCGCTGACGATTCACATATGGAGAAGTTTCGATATCTGTGATCTGCAAACTTAGGATACGCACACCTGCGTCCCGGGTCAGCTTTATATTTGCTTTTTCAATCAAGCCTGTTATCACGCCGGGCGAGAGCATTTGAGCCCCGCCTCCATTACGTAAGAATAATTCATCCATTCTGCAACTGGAAATGTGATGCCCCACAAGCCCAGTCACATTCCCAATGGTGCCCTCGCGCCAATCCGCTTCCTGAAGTTTTCCGTCACGAATCCTAACGGCCGTAAATTCGACCGCCTTCCTTACAGCAATGGGATTGAAGGGATAAACGAGTTTTGCATCCGATGAATTCATGGATTGAGCCGGTTCGATCTGGAACTCCACGCGCATTTTGATTTTGATCCGGATGCCATCTTTGGTCCAGGCATTGACCTGACCATCACGTATTTGGGGCCGCAAATCTATAATTGCCTTCATTGTTTCCCGTGCACCCAAGTATGTAACAGAAGAGGCACCTACTACTCGCGAAAAGCAGTTACCGCGCTCCAAATAAACAGCAAACCCGTCGTAGATGATCAAAAAAGCGGGACCACCCAGCCATGTGCTCCAATGATTGGATGACTCGAGTTTCGTATCAGTGACAACCATAAAATTCTTGAATGAGAAAGAGCCATACCAACCCCAAAGCCTATGCCAAATCCGTTCCTTTACTTCTAAATCAGTTTCGGGCTCCGGCTTATAAAGTGCAGAAACATAAGCCTGGGCCCTGTTGAGCAGAAAGTAAACGCCGATCAAAATCAATATTGCTGACGGCAAGGCAAAGCGTATTACCACTAACAAGTCCGAAAGGAATGATCTCGCTGGACCAAATCCCTGGAAATTTGAAAACTGCAAGGACAGAAAAAAATAAGCTGATGCTACCCATCCTATGGTCAGCATCAAAGGAACACCAACAAGCACGAACTGTCTAAAACCGCGATCTATAGAACGAAGGGCCAGATAGATGCGCAGCCAATTGCTGGGGGGTTCATTAATATTCTGAAGTGACATGATCGCTAATCTCCATCTGCCACCCAAGGGATCATTTTCTTAAGTTGATCCAATGAGTCATGTACATCACTCACCCCCTGTGCATCCGACTGCCCCATCAGTTTCTCCAAGGCGCCGATGAAACGTACGGCGATTACATACCGGGGTAGCTTAGGATCAAGTAAGCGAGCTTCTTCCAGCCCCTCCGCAAAAGCGGTCAGTAGATTTGTATAAGCATATGCACGCGCTTCCTGCGTTAACAAGTCAGCATGTGCCTTACCTTCTGCACGGGTTTGTGCTGCCTCCCGCTGCCAGTCAGCACTCCAAGCCAGAATTTGTTTTTGCTCAATCTGATGATCATCCTGAATATTGCCTGGTATCAAATGCGTTTCAACCGCACCGGCATTCCCTTTTTCACCTTCATCGGATACTTTCTTTCCCTGGAATTCAAGATTCACGATTCTGCTGGCATGCAAAAGAACTCCGCGTTGCCGAAGTTCATTAGCACAACCTTCTTTTATCTCCAGCGCAATTTCATCCATCGCGCTGGCCCCCTCCCGATCTATTTTTGGCTGCCAGAGTTCATCTATCCGGCGTTGCGAGAGCACCTCGCGTGCTGTCTTCTCAATCTGAAAAAGCACCCTCTCATCCCATTTGGCTATTCTGGCATCTTCATGCTCATGCATATGAGAGCCCACACCAATGGTGCTGAATAACGCCCGCATCCTTGATCTCGAGAACGAATAATTGCCTTTTGTGAAGTCTGGCCGCTGGGCATTTTCAAGCAAAGGATTTCGTCTCAGCAATTTATGGTAAAGATCTCGATCCCATATCTCTTTATCCACTCGAAAAGCGGCGAATAACAACGCCCGAAATGGTATCCCATCACTGGATATCGCCTCAATCCAGGAAGTTCTCAATTGTGTCCTCAAATCCACGACTGCCAAGGGACTTTCGTACGGACCAGTAAAAACATTGCCAGGATCAGGAACTCTTGAGAAAGTCATTCCGGTTGTAAGGCCAACTACCTGATGGGAGCGAGCCCAGATTAGGCCAGGAGGAAAGGATCCGAACTGGTTGCCGGGGATGCGCTTTTCGATGTTTTGCCCCAAACTATCTGTTACCATCCACTGCGGATACTGGACTCCCCACTGATACCGAACAAATATTAAAAATCGTTGCCACCACTCCCGTATATTATCGGGATCAGAAATCGGAACTACAACCATAGCAAGATGAAAGGAAAGGTAATAATAAAAAATCAAGATGGGCAGGGAGATCAGAAGAATACCCAACCATCCTCCCAAACTCCATCCCAAAACAACGACAAGCACATGACCCAGATAAGTTATTACCCCTCTAAATCCACTGTCTTCATGGGTTAATAAAAACACCCATATGAGGCCCATTATCAAAAATAATACTGTTCCCCCAAGGAGAACAAGGCTTAAATTCTGTAAGACGAATTGAATTATGTTCATTGGAAGAGACCAATCTTTGTGCTGCCAAGAAATTTTGGACAGGCCTTGAATGTATCGCGCCCACAGTTATCAAAATCAGTATATGCTTGTGTTATTTCATTTTCAAGTATTGTGCAACGATTAAGACAAAAAGAGGCCAAAATAGGGATAAATATCACTCAATCCGGATTAAATCGGAAGGTTACATGTAACCCTTCTTGTGCGAATATATTACGCCAGAATAGCATAATAATGATTTGATTTTTTACCATTAGCGTGGGAAAAAGCCTTCGTATAATAGGGCTTTTGCTTTCTCCTTTTCTCCTGTACAATAATTCTAGTATGAGAGTAGGGGCCGATCTCAACCTCCTCTCGGCGCTGTTTTACGCTCCAAGAACAACAATGTTTTATCATCATGGCAGGGTCTCGTATGTCCCATATCTTCATCTCTTACTCGCGCAAAGACATTGATTTCGCTGAGAAGATCGTTGACGCGTTGGCAACCGACAATCTTGACACCTGGATCGACTGGAAAAGCATCCCCAAAGGCGAAGACTGGGAGCAGGAAATCTATCGTGGCATTGAAGAAGCGGATGCTTCCTGTTTTTGATCAGCCCAGATTCTGTTGCCTCGCAGATGTGCAACAAGGAGATTACACATGCGGTCAAGAACGGTAAGCGGATTCTCCCCATCGTTGACCCCAAAAATATTCACCCCGAAATCTCAAAACGCAACTGGATTTTCTGCCGAGAGGGACAGGATGATTTCAACAAAGCAATTGAAGAAACGCGCAAGACCATTCACACGGATTATGAATGGCTGAAATATCATACAGAATTACAAGTAAAGGCGCTGAAATGGGAACAGAAAAAAGATAACAGCCGACTTTTGCGAGGAAAAGAATTGCAAGAAGTTGAACAACAATTAACTAATGTTGGATATCAGACTATGTAGTATCAGGTGGTTGTGAAAAGTTCGACTCTACATACGGGTCTTGTATCCAATGTAGTGTCCGAGTGTGGGAAGCAGAGACGGGTCGGGAAGTCGCCCGCTCTACCCATAATGGTAAGGTAGTCTACGCTGCTTTCAGTGCGAGTGGAGAGTATAATGTCGGCCAGTGAGGATGGGACTGTCCGCATGTGGATATGGCGTCCTGATGATTTGATTGCCGAAGCTTGTTCGCGTGCAACTCGCAACCTCACCCGCGCTGAATGGGAGCAATATATTGGTGATGCGTTGCCTTTTCAGGCGGTTTGTCCTAACCTTCCCATCGAACCAGAGATTACAATTACACCAACCCCTTGACCTCATGCCCACACCTGAAGAACTCGCCCGCATCAACATTGACAAGCAACTGACCGCCTGCGGTTGGATTGTCCAATCGCGCGGTGAAATGAATTTATATGCTGGCCGCGGGGTTGCAGTACGGGAATTTCCGCTGTCTACTGGTGAGGCAGATTATCTTTTGTTCGTGGATCGCAAAGCCGTGGGGGTGGTGGAGGCGAAGCCTGAGGGTGTGACGCTTTCGGGGGTGGCGGACCAGGCTGCGAAGTATTCTATTGGATTACCAGCAAACATTCCGCATGTGACTCTGCCGTTGCCGTTTTTGTATGAAAGCACGGGCGTGGAGACGTTCTTCCGTGATGAGCGTGACCCTGAGCCGCGCTCACGGAGAGTGTTTACGTTTCATCGTCCCGAAGAGTTAGCAGATTTGCTTATTGATGGGGATACGCTTCGCGCTCGGTTACGAAATATGCCGAAACAATTTCCACTCATCACCACTGGATTATGGGGCACGCAGGTTGAGGCGATCAATAATCTGGAGAAATCGTTGGCGGAGAATCGTCCGCGGGCGTTGATTCAGATGGCGACAGGGTCGGGGAAGACGTTTACGGCGGTGAGTTTTGTCTATCGGTTGATCAAACATGCCAAGGCGAAGCGGGTCTTGTTTTTGGTGGATCGCAATAATCTCGGTCGGCAGGCGTTCAAGGAATTCGACCAGTATCTCACGCCCGACGATGGACGCAAGTTTACTGAGTTGTACAACGTCCAGCATTTGCAGAGCAACGTGCTCGATTCGGTCAGCAAGGTGCATATCACATCCATTCAGCGTTTGTATTCGATGCTGAGCGGCGAGCCTGAGTTCGATGCGGCGAATGAAGAGGGGTCGCTGTTCGAGATGGGCGCGGCGCTCGATGCCCAGCCGCCGAAAGAGATCCGCTATAACCCGAACTTCCCCATCGAGTATTACGATTTTATCGTGGTGGATGAGTGCCATCGCTCGATCTACAATTTGTGGCGCGGCGTGCTCGAATATTTCGATGCCTTCCTGATCGGGCTGACCGCCACGCCTTCGAAGCAGACCTTCGGCTTCTTCAAGAAAAATCTGGTGATGGAATATCCACGCTTGCGGGCGATTGCCGACGGCGTGAATGTGCAGGGCGAGGTCTATCGCATTCGCACGCAGATCTCGGAGCAGGGCAGTAACGTCGAGGCTGGATTCTATATCGGCAAGCGCGAACGCATGACGCGCGCCGAACGCTGGGAAAAACTGGATGAGGATTTCGAATACGACCCGCGTCAACTTGACCGTGAAGTTGTTTCCGTTGACCAGATTCGGACTGTGCTCCGAACCTATCGCGACAAACTGTTCACCGAGATGTTCCCCGACCGCGAGATCGTGCCGAAGACGCTGATCTTTGCAAAAGATGACAGCCACGCGGAAGATATTGTAAGAATCGTTCGAGAAGAATTCGGCAGAGGCGATGAGTTTTGCCAGAAGATCACGTATCGTTCGACGGGCAGGAAGCCCGAAGATTTGATCAGCGACTTCCGCAACAGTTATTTTCCGCGCATTGCTGTGACCGTGGACATGATCGCCACAGGCACAGACATCAAGCCGCTCGAAGTGCTGTTGTTCATGCGGGCGGTGAAGAGCCGCTTGTTGTTCGAGCAGATGCTGGGACGCGGCACGCGCGTCGTCAGCCAGACCGAATTGCAGAACGTGACATCGGATGCGAAGACGAAGGATCGCTTCGTGTTGATCGATGCGGTGGGCATTGTGGAATCGGAACTCGCCGACCCGCAGACACTGGAACGCAAACGCAGCGCGTCGCTCAAGCAGTTGCTCGAGTCGGTGGCGATGGGCGTGACGGATGAAGATACGCTCAGTTCGCTGGCGGGGAGACTCGTCAGACTGGCTAAAAGTTTGGGGACGGCAGAGCAGGCTGAGGTCAAGGAAAGAAGCGGCGGACTGTCGTTGGCAGACCTATCCAATCGTCTGCTGGATGCCATTGACCCGGATAAAATCCAGGAGGCGGAATCCCAAAATGTTTTAATCGATGCGGCGGTGCGACCGTTGGCGAGCAACCCTGAACTGCGGGCGCGGCTGACGGAGATGCAGACGCGGCATGAGCAGGCAATTGACGAGGTGAGCCAGGATGCGGTGATCGAGGCGAGGTTCACGGATGAGGCGTCGCGGCTGCTGGTGCGGTCGTTTGAGGAGTATATCGCCGAGCATAAGGATGAGATCACGGCGTTGGAGATTATTTATAGTATTCCTTATCGAACCGCTAAGAGTGCGAAGGACGCGAAGAAAGAAGAAAGAGGAAAGAATCCTGGCGACACTTCGGCTGCGCTCAGTGCAAGTCTTAGCGGGCTTCGCGGTGAAAAGAATCGCTTGACGTTTGAGGCGTTGAAGAAGTTGGCGGAGACTTTGCAACAGCCGCCGCGGAGTTGGACGACGGAGGCGTTGTGGCGGGCGTATGCCCAGTTGGAGCGTGACCGCGTGCGCGGGGCGGGGTCGCGGCGCGTGCTGACGGATCTGGTCTCGCTGGTGCGTCATGCCGTGCAGTTGGACGATGAACTGGTTCCGTATCCCGAACGCGTGCAGAGACGTTATGCGGAATGGCTCGCGTCGCAACAAGCCGAAGGAAAAACATTCACAGCCGAACAACGCTGGTGGCTGGATCAGGTGGCGACGCACATCGGAGTCAATCTGGAAATCCATGCCGAGGATTTCAATTACGGCGAGTTCTTCAATCGCGGCGGACAAGTTGCCGCCTTGCGAACGTTTGGTCCGCAATTGAAGGGGTTGTTGGATGAGTTGAATGAAAGGCTTAATGTTGACAATGCGAGTGGTAGAGAATAGTTAATGGTAAATGGAACCTTGCCAGAGAGTTGGAAGTTGACTACAGTGAATGATATTGCAGATTTCATTCGCGGCGTCTCGTATAAAAAGGGCGATGCAACAGAGACACCAAAGAATGGTTTTCTGCCAATTTTGCGAGCAACGAACATTCAAGACAATAAATTAATTACCAATGATGAGCTGGTATTTGTTCCAGAAAAATATGTAAAGCCTGAACAATTTCTTAAAGTAGGCGACGTTGTAGTTTGCATGTCCAGCGGAAGTAAACATCTTGTCGGCAAAACTGCTCAACTTGAACATGATTGGCAAGGTTCATTCGGTACTTTTTGTGGTGGTCTTCGTTTCAACAACAATGTCCATTCAAAGTTTGGCGCTTACTATTTTCAATCTCCTTATTACCGAGAATTTATTCGCAAAAAATCATCGGGCATAAATATCAACAATTTACGATTTGCAGACTTTGAAACTTTGGAGATTCCGCTTCCTCCACTTTCCGAGCAAGAGCGGATCGTGAGCCGAATTGAGGAATTGCTCAGCGATTTGGAGGCGGGCGTGGCGGCTCTGGAGCGAGTCCGCGCGGGATTGAAACGCTACAAGGCGTCCGTGCTCAAGGCGGCAGTCACTGGGAAATTGTTGAATGGTAAATTGGAAATTGATGAAGGTGAATTGCCAGAAGATTGGCGATGGGTAACACTTGGAGAATTGACGAAACATCTTACGAGTGGTTCTCGTGGTTGGGCAAAACACTATACAGAAGAAGGAAGCTTGTTTGTAAGAGTTGGTAATTTTAATCGTCTATCCAAAACTATTGATTTGACCAAAATAATTTTTGTGAATGCGCCTGATGGCGCAGAAGCAAACCGAACTCGTTTACAAGCCAGAGATTTGCTGATCACAATGACTGCCGATGTTGGGATGATCGGTATTGTTGATGAGAATACCTTGCGCTGGGGAAATGCTTACATAAATCAACATGTCGGATTGGTTCGATTGAATGATCCAAATTATGTTGAGTATGTTGCATATACACTTGCTTCTGAAATTGGTCAAAAACAATTCCGAGAAAAACAATATGGCGCAACAAAATTAGGTTTGAATTTTGAAGATATCAAATCTTTGCAAATTCCCCTTCCCCCGCTGGACGAACAACGGCGGATCGTGGCTGAGGTCGAGCGTCGGCTGTCGGTGGTCGGGGAGGTCGAGTCCGCGGTGGATGCGGGTCTGGTCCGCGCGGGGAGGCTGAGGCAGTCTGTGCTGAGGTCCGCGTTTGAGGGTAAACTATAAACTTGATACTTGGAACCTGATACATGTCTACTCAATCCTCCACCATCGTCCAACGCCTGTGGAACTACTGCAACGTCCTGCGCGACGATGGCATGTCCTATGGCGATTACGTTGAGCAACTTACCTATCTGCTGTTCCTCAAGATGGATCAGGAAACCAGCACCATGCTTGGTAAGCGTACTGGCATTCCAGAGAAGTTCAACTGGGCCAGCTTACAACGACTCAACGGGGATGACCTCGAAAGCCATTACCGCGAGATTCTCATTGGGTTGGGTCAAGGTGCCGGGCTGATCCCGGTCATCTTCCGTAAGGCACAAAACAAAATCCAAGATCCCGCCAAGCTGCGCCGCTTGATCGAATTGATTGACGGTGAGACCTGGATTGGCTTGGATATCGACGTCAAAGGCGAAATTTACGAAGGTCTGCTCGAAAAGAATGCGCAGGATACCAAGAGCGGAGCAGGTCAATACTTCACGCCGCGTCCGCTGATCAAGGCGATTGTGGATGTCATGCGCCCCGAACCAGGCAAGACCATTTGCGATCCCGCCACAGGCACAGGCGGATTCCTGCTCGCCGCACATGATTACATCGCGGGGCACAACACACTTGATCGCGACCAGTGGGATCACCTGCGTCATCAGGCCTTGCATGGTTGGGAGATCGTGGATAATACAGCTCGCCTATGTGTCATGAATTTATATTTGCATGGCATCGGCTCATTTGGCGATGGCACCGAGACGGGTCGTAGTCCTATACACGTGGCTGATAGTCTTGCATCGCATCCCGGTGAATACTTCGATATGGTGCTAACCAATCCGCCCTTTGGCAAGAAGTCCAGCGTCACTTTTGTGACCGATGAAGGTGAGATCAGGCGCGAATCACAGAACATAGTCCGTGAGGATTTCTGGACATCTACCAGCAACAAGCAACTCAACTTTGTCCAACACGTCAAGAACATCTTGAACATGACAGGCAAGGCCGCAGTCGTTGTGCCGGATAATGTACTCTTTGAAGACGGAGCCGGCGAAGTTGTACGCCGCAAACTTCTGCATGAATGTGATGTTCACACTCTTCTGAGACTGCCGACAGGTATCTTCTACGCTCAGGGAGTCAAAGCCAACGTTCTCTTCTTTGACCGCAAGCCTGCTTCCGAAACCCCGTGGACGAAACAACTCTGGATCTATGATCTGCGCACCAACATTGACTTCACGCTCAAGACGAATCCGCTGGCACGCGGAAATCTTGACGAATTTGTGGAATGCTTCCACGCCGACAATCGCTTCGAACGGACTTCGACTTGGTCGCCGTCAAATGAGTCTGGCCGCTGGCGAAGTTTCACCTACGAAGAACTGCTTGCGCGCGATAAAGTCAATCTCGACATCTTCTGGCTCCGAGATGAGTCGTTGGAAGATTCCGCCAACTTGCCCGATCCAGATGTGCTGGCTATGGAAATCACAGAGGATCTACGGTCCGCCTTGGCGCAATTTGAAGAGATTAGCCAGGAACTCGGAAAAGAAGAATAGAGTGCATCATCATCAAATTTCAACATCCAAAACACTGCCCCCCCATCACGCCACTTTCATACTGCACACTCTTCCCCATCAGACCGTTTCTTTCGAAAAAATCGACTCGCATCGAGATCTTCCCGCCAGCCAAATTACGAGAGCGGCAGGCATGTAGATAGATCCCGATCCATTTTCGCAGATCATCAGTTTGGTATATATCCAAAGTAAGGAATGTATTTGGACGGACGTTCGTTTCCATTCAGGTAATCACCGATTGCTTTCTATTATCGAGGAACAGTTGGTTAATTTCCAGCGGGTTGATCTAGTATTCGGAAAATTAACAGAAGTCAATCAAGGGTTAAAAAATTGCGTCGGTAATTTTCCGATATTCTTACAAGAAGTCAGCATTATGCAGGTAATGTTTGGTCATATTTGGATAGTTGTGCTATCAGGGGCCAGGCGGGTTGCCAGGAATACACTTATTCGAAAAATGTTACTCACAAAAAACACCTGATTTACGAATCAGGTATAATGGAACTATGACGAGTTTTGCAATATCCCGCAAGGCTATTGAAGTCCTGCTTCAGGACGCCACACAACGCGATATAACCACCGCCCGCCGTGCCGCTCTGCTTCAAATCCTGTGGAATGAACGCTATCTCACTCGCGCGCAATTGATCGCCAGGGTTGAATACATGCTGGGAAGGAACTGTTTCGGGACATCCGCATGGGAGGATACGTTTTACAGGGATATGCGACTAGTCAAGCAGGCATTTCAAGCTGCAGGCTACATTTTGGAATTCAGCCGCATCAAGGAACACACCGGTTATTACTTACACGGGCAACCAGCCTTGTCACCCGAATTCAGGCAGATGGTGAAAGCCAGCGCTGCTGAAGTGGATCAGCGCCAGATCGATATTTATCGCAAATTGTCTACCACCGCCCTTTTTCGACAGGGCTGCGCCATCAGCGACACCGCAAGGAAAGTGGTCGCATATCGCATCCTTCAAGAAAACCCTGAACTTACTCCACAGGAAGCTAATCGAAAGGCAGTGCAGCTAGCATACACATCATGAATGATCAACTGTTGGATATCGTTGATTTTCTCAAGCTAATTCTTGAGACCCTTGAAGCATCCAAGGTCGAATACATGATCGGAGGCGCGATTGCAGAATGGGCTTGGGGAGAACCGCGGGCAACCCAGGATTTGGATATTGTCATTAACCTGCCGGCCAAATCTGTTAACAGGTTTTCCAAGGAACTTGAGAAAAGGAACATGCTCGTACCTGCCGACATCATTCTGGATACGATGCTGGATGACCGGGCAGACATCCCGCTGAACGCAATCCACATGTACAGCGGTCTAAAAGCCGATTTGTATCTGATGCGAGACGGGGATACGCTTCGGCAAAGCGCGTTTAAACGTCGAGTACTGGTTGATTATGGCCCGCCCATTGGAAAGGTATATGTCCATTCCCCGGAAGATCTGATTCTCTATAAACTCATGTATTTTGGATTGAGTGGGCAGACGAAACATACCCGCGATATTGCGGCGATACTTAGAGCTAAAAAAAATCAGCTCAATTTTGAATATATTGAAGGTTGGATTACCCGATTGGGATTGGGCTCTGTTTGGAAGGAAATACTGGATAATATTGCATAACATTATTCAGGGCAATTTATACTGATTCAAACCCTTGAATACCCTTAAACAATGTTATATGGGCTCTCCGTTATTCCTTCACACTGCCTACAAGTTGTTATCCACTGGGCTACCCCTCATATGCGCAGTATGAACATCCTCATCGGTTTGCGCCAGATAGCGACGCCAAACCTGCAAGCCTGAATGTCCCATCAGTTTTTGCAAGGCAAAGACATCCACTCCATTACGAAGCATAATCAAAGCAAATGCACGTCGAAAATCATGGGGAGTTGGGATTTCCTTAGCCCAACAAGCTCAGCGCGTCTTCGCAATACTTCAGAAAGTACTTCAATTTCTTGGTATAGAAATCGATGGTTTCAGGTAACAGGCCCTGTGACATTCGATCGATCAGGAAAGATTCGATCAGAATAGCCAAATAATCCTTTTGATCAAGTCCGATAATCCCCTGGTCGTGTTCTTTTAAATCAAACATGGTGCTCTCCTGTATCTAGAGACCACCATAGTTAATGAAGAGACGTCCACTATAAAATTGAGTGCCGAGGGTGAGATTTGAACTCACGACCAAGGGCTTATGAGTCCCCTGCTCTGCCACTGAGCTACCTCGGCGTGGCATCTGCTAAAAGAGCGCCGCAAATGTTACTATGGGATATGGCATTTGTCAACATAAGGCCGTGTACAGAGTATAATTATCGAAAGGAGAGCAAATGAAAGTCCTCGCCCTTGCAAGCGGCACAAAAGAACGTTCCTTGATCCAAAATGCCCTGGGAAAAGCCGGGCACCAGGTGATCTTGAGCGACACCGCAGAACAGGCCCTGCGCCTGATTGAGGCCGGTGAAGCCCGCTTCGTTATCCTGGACGAGGAAGCGGGTGACATCATTCAACAGGTCCGCGCTTCAAATTTGCCCCCCATTTATTTCCTGGCGATCACTTCAGGCGAAGAAGATTCAACAAACGCCGACGATACCCTTCACAAGCCGTTCTCTGCTTCCGAGCTTAGAGCGCGCATCATGATCGGACAGCGCTTCCTGGCCCTCGGCGATAATCTGTCGAAAGCGCGTGACCAGATCGAGAATATGGCGATCTACGACACACTGACCGGCATGATGAATCGCAGTGCATTCTACCGCAGCGCACAGGCAGAACTCGAACGTGCCCGCCGCTCATCATCTTCACTCAGCCTGATCGCACTGGATATAGACAATTTCAAGACCCTCAATGAAAAATATGGGGGCGAGATGGGAGACGAGGTTCTGAAAGTTGTCGCGCAGACTATTCGCGAAAAAAGCCGGCCTTACGATTGCATCGGCCGCTGGTCAGGAGACGAGTTCGTGATTGCCCTGCCGAATGTGATCGGGCCCGATGCAGAAAAGGTCACCGAGCGCATTATCAAAGGCATTCAATTCACACGCATCACTTATAAAGATGACATTGTGAATGTCGCCGTCAGCGCCGGAATCGCGTCTGTCACTCGCATCAACCCATCGTCAGAAATGGAGCCGCTTATCCAACAGGCACGCCAGGCCATGTCACGCGCGAAAGAATCCGGCGGAAACCAGATTTACCTGACCTTCACTTAAACCAGACGGCTTGCTCAAACCAGCGAACTGTCTGGTTATTAATTCACCTTACGCAAAACATCCCGCAGGCACAGGTGAGCCTGCCGAAGGGCTTCATAATTCAAATAAGTTTTGAGGTAAACCTGCGGTACAATGCGCAACATCAGTTATGACAAGAGCGAAAAAAAATGGATGTTACATTCAGGAACAGGAGATTGAATGGCAGAACTCACAAAAGTAGACGACGGTCAGGTTGTATCCATGCACTATACCTTGCATGTGGACGGACAACTCCTCGATTCGTCTGAGGGCGGCGAACCTTTGCAATTCATACAGGGCATGGGGCATATCATCCCAGGTTTGGAACACGAGTTATACGAAATGAAAATCGGCGACAGCAAAAAGGTGATTGTCGCAGCCAAGGATGGTTACGGCGAAGCGGACAAAGAAGCCTTCATGGATGTTCCACGCGACGCCTTCCCAACCAATGTTCCGCTGGAGGTTGGCACCGAATTGGAGCTACGCGACCAGGAGGGACATCCAGTCTATGTGCGCATTCAAACGATCAACGACGACAACATCCATCTGGACATGAATCATCCACTGGCGGGCAGGGAACTACATTTCGACGTCAAGATCGCAGGCCTGCGCCCGGCTACAGACGAAGAGATCTCACACGGACACGTTCACGACAACGGACACAGCCACTAAATCAAAACCTCCGCATGTGCGGAGGTTTTGATTTAAAACACCAATTGCAAAATAAGCAGAGCGGCCATACCGGCCAAAATCGTCAGCAGAGTATTCTTCGTCCATAATGCCACCAGCACGGCCACAAGTCCTGCCATCCAACGGTGGTTGGTCAAGCTAATATCAAGATAATTATTCGGCATCAGGATACTGGGGAAAATAATAGCTGACAAAACTGCAGGCGGAACAAATCGCAGGGCGCGGTGCACAACCTGCGGAACATCAAAACGGCCAAACAAATAAATGAACGACAGCCGCATTCCAAACGTTACCAACCCGCCCAGCAAAAATACCAGCCAGATATTCACAGCGTCTCCTTTGGGGATTTGCGATTCTCCAAAATAGTCCCAACCAAAATGCCGATCAACGCCGCAAGGATAAGTCCAAGTTTGAACGGCAAATTGAACGCCAGCAAAGCCACAAACCCCGCGGACAGCGCCGCGGCGATGACCGGATAATCCTTCAAGACCGGCATAACCATGGCGATGAAAGTAAGCGGCAAGGCAAAATTCAACGGCCACGAAGCAGGGATTTTCGCGCCGAGGAAAATTCCCACCGCACTGCTGACCTGCCAGATAAACCACAACGAAAACCCCGCACCCAGAAAGAACCAGTGACTGGTGGGTGTTACATCTTCTTCTTCATAATGAATGATAGTCGCGGCATAGGCCTCGTCGGTGAGTAAATAAGCGAGTAAGATTTTCCATCGCAAAGATAGATTCTTGATATATGGCGCGACTGAGGCGCTGTACAACATGTGCCGCAAATTGACCACTGCAATCGTCAGCACGATCACCAATCCCGGCGCGGCCTCGCGCACCAACTGCGCCGTCACGAATTGGGAGGATCCGGCAAAGACGATGGACGACATCATTTGCGCGGCAGCCGCTGAAAGTCCCGCGTTGAGCGCCAGCGCGCCGTAAATTAATCCAAAAGGGAAAACGCCAACCAGAAGCGGGGCCTCAGCGCGAACTCCCGCCCAAAAAGATTTCATATATTTATTCATACTCTCCTAATGCGGAAGTGGAATGCCTGCGTAACCCCGCAATGTCATTTCAAGATATGCGTTGCGAATGATCATCTCCAGTACGCTCTTGATGCGGACGCGTTCACTGGCGGGGTCGTTGTTCGGATTGAACGCAATCGGTTTACAAACTTTAACCTGCCTCAAGCGCGGATGCACGATCAATGGATAAAATCGTAAAATATTTTTCGTGCGTTCAAAATACATCTCACCCAATCTTGAAAAACCTTTCTTGAACGGACTCATGCGGCATTGTTCGTCCAAAGGCTGGGCCGGGTCTTCGGGAAAGATCAAAAGACTCCTGCCCCGCGTTAGAAAATCAATGCTGATGCGATATGTTTCCATTAGGTTTTCGCCTTGCCAAACGGGGACGCTTTCTACTTTCTTCAAAAGTCGAACCGAGGCTTGTGAGATCAAGCGGGACAAAATCATACCGAAGGGAGCAGGCATGTGCAACTGTCTTTCGACAAAATCCCTGTTCAAATACGCGGCGGCTTTTTCCCAATCCAGCATATCGCCGATCACCCACGGATACAAACGGGTCGGCAGGGATGCTGTGACCGCAATCGGTCCCAGCGCCAGCGCGTGATTTGCAACGTACACAGCCGGACCTTCTTCCGGCAAATTTTCTTCGTCAACCAATTCGCCGCCCCAAACGAGGACATTGAGCAATCCTGCAAGAACACGATAGAGCATGTCACCCGACATGGCTGGCCTCCATGCAACACACTGGTCACGCCGATCCATGTTAAGTATACAATAAATGAAACAGAAGGAAATGTTTTACCCGCTCAACAAAGCCTGATAAATCTCCAGATGTTTTTGAATGGCGAGCGGCGCAGCGAATATCCCGCGCGCGTGCTGGAATGCTTGTTCGCCTGAAGCGCGCCAGCGATTATTCTCAAGCAAAAATCTCAGGCCGTTTACAAAATCATCCCGCTCGGCAAAATAACCAAAGCGGCTGGCAAAATCATCGGGATTGACCGAACTCAGAATCGCACAGCGATGCGCGGCGGCTTCCACAAAACTGACGGGCAGGCCTTCGCGCGCCGACGTATTGATCAAAATCCAACTGCGCGCCAGCACATCATCATGGCGTTGACCATCGAACTGATCGAGGAAGCCGGTCATCTCAAGGTTGGACAGGTCCGCGTAACGTGCCCGCAACGCTTCGTCCCAGACCCGGTTACGGCTGACGCCAACCGCGATAAATTTCACGTCCGGGAATTGACGCGCCAACTCAAGAAAAATCTCAGGCCGTTTGCGTTTATCCCAGCGCGCCATAAAGCAGACGGTCGGTTGATCCGCCTTTTGAACTTTTTCTGGGATATCCACCGGCGTCGGCAGAAAGATCGGCTCTGCGCGCAGACGATATTTCAATTGGGCTTTACGCGCCACGACATAAGACGCGGCGAAGCGCGCATCCGCCTGGCGCACGGCTCGATGCACCAAAAAATTATCTTCATAAACGCGATTGATCCACACTTGAAAACGACTCAGCGTTGGCAAATCGCTTTCGATCCGCCAGTCGCGCGCGTCGCGCGTATCGCGGAATGTGACGATGTGTTTTCGATGCGGCATGGCTTTCTGCGCGACGAACGTCCCGAACGACGGTTCTTCGGAATGATAGATGTCGGCGTCGGCGTCGCGATAAAGGCGGAAGGCCTGCGCGAAATTTCCCGGCTCGAAACCGAGCACGCGAATTCCATCCAGCATTTCAAGCGGACGTTGATCTGCGCGGCGCGGAATCACCGCGCTTACGTCAACGCCGCGCCGCGCAAGTTCGCGCCCAATCGAACGCGTGGCGCGCCCGAAGCCGCCATACTTTCCCCACGCAAAAATCTCGATGCACACAAAACAAAGGCGCATGATTATTTTTGAATTACTTCCATAAACATCGCTTCGTATTGATCAGTCACAGATTGGATATCGAACTTGCGCGCGATCCGCCTGCTATGTCGTCCCGCCTCTTCCCGGACCTTCGGGCTGGTCAACAGAACCCGAAGGCTTTTCTGCATCTCATGCAAATCGTCGGCTTCGCACAGAAATCCATTCACGCCATGCTCCACCATATCCATATATCCGCTGACTCGGCTTGCCACAATTGCCAGGCCAGCAGCCAGGGCGTACACACCGGTAACGGGAAACGCCTCTATGCGTGATGGCATGAAAAGGATATCGCTCTGTTTGAATTGCTCAAGCACCTGCTCAGGTTCCAGCCAGCCGGTCAGCGTGAAGCGGTCTTGTAATCCGCGCCCGGCAATCTCGCGTTCCACTTCGGCACGCAAGATTCCATCGCCCAGCATGGTGCAATGCCAGTCCAGGTCTTTGAGTCCATCCAGCACTTCCACCACACGGACGGGATTCTTTTGCGAAACAAAGCGTCCCGAAAACACGATCTGTAACGGTTGATGAATTGCCGGCGATGGATCGCCAATCAGATTGAAATCAACGCCGTTCGGGATGACGCCAATATCCACCGGATAATGTTCAAGCGCCAGCTCGCGCGTATATTCGCTGACGGCCACGACGCGCGCGGCATCCTTCCAAATGCGTGGCGTAAATGGATAAACCCATTTGAACCAACGATCCGTTTTTTCGGGCACTCCGCCCGGCACATCCCCAAGGTGCGACGTAATCACATATGGAATACTGCTCGCCTTCGAAAGGATATAAGCCAGCGCTCCGGCTGGCACAGCAAAATGCGCCTGGATAACATCCGGCCGCCGGGTGTGTAGCAGGCGCAATCCGGCGTAAACTCCGGCGGCGATATAGGCCAGCATCGCAAGCAGGCTGGCCGTATGAAGTTCCCTGCGCAAAGACGGCAGCCGGATGATTTTCAGCCTGCCTATCTGCTCAACACGCGCCAAGCCCTGCGCGTGCGCCGTCAAAATGACGACCTCATGACCGCGCTCTGCCAAAACAAAGGCTACGTCTCTCGCCGCTCCCCCCCCGCCGCCGCCGACAGGCGGGAACTCATGATTCAAAATTAGAATACGCATTTAATGGGCACGTCTAATATATCTCACATTCACACAGAAAAATATTTGGATACAATCTTGGTATGCCTAGTATTGCCAGGATGATTATATCTGAAACGAGCCGGCCAGCGCCATCAGTCCCAGCATGTACGACCGCGGACCAAATCCGCTGATCCTGCCTATACACACTGCAGAAATGAGCGATTTATGTCGAAATTCTTCGCGCGCATAAACATTCGAGAGATGCACTTCCACGACCGGGATTCCAATCGCGGCAATCGCGTCGCGCAACGCAACAGAGGTATGTGTATATCCGCCGGGATTGAACACCACCCCATGCGCCCACGCGCGCGCATCATGCAGCGAGTCTATCAACACGCCTTCATGATTCGACTGCATACATTTCACCTCAGCGCCCAATGGCTTTCCCATCTCGATCAACCATGCGTTGATCTCGTCCAGGGTCATCGCGCCATATATATCCGGCTCGCGCGCGCCAAGCAGGTTCAGGTTCGGGCCGTGCAAAATTAGTATTTTCATATCTCCTCTTTTATGTCATTGCGAGCCGTTTTTCGGCGAAGCAATCCCCTATTTAAAACGAAGAGATTGCTTCGCTCCACTCGCAATGACATCAATCCAACACTGATTCCAAATCCTTCACATCCACCAATTCCACCCTGCCGATCGCGGCAGGCAGCGCAAAACGCACAACGCCATTTAATTTTTTCTTGTCCGCCGTCATGGCGCGGATGAGTTCTGCACGCGGCAAATCCGCGGGGATATGAACGGGCAGTTTCAACGCCGAAAGCGACTCTGCCACCGCTTCAGACAACCCTTTGCCCGCCACCGTTAAACGTTCAGCCAGCCTCGCCTCAGCTACCATCCCGATTGCCACGCCTTCGCCATGACGCACCCGGAAGCGGCTGACAAGTTCAACCGCATGACCAACCGTATGACCCAAATTCAACGCGGCGCGGAATCCCTTCTCGTACGGATCTTCCTCGATGATTTTTATCTTCACCGCCATGGCGCGTTTGACAACTTCTTCAAGGTGATCTTTAACCCAATCCAACCCGCGCGCGCAGAACGAGAATAATTCGGGGTCAGAAATAATTCCATGCTTGACCACTTCTGCCATGCCAGAGATCAACTCCGCTTCGGGCAGTGTCTTGAGCAGTTGCGCGTCCGCCAGCACCAATTTTGGCGGATAGAACGAACCGATGAGATTCTTGCCTTCGGGCAAATCAAAACCTGTTTTGCCGCCGAGCGACGCATCCACCATGGAAAGTAAAGTTGTTGGCACAGCCACCCAATTGATTCCGCGCATGTAGGTTGACGCGGCGAAGCCTGCCATGTCGCCGATCACACCGCCGCCCAGGGCAATGACCGTGCTTTTGCGGTCAAGTCCATTTTCAAGAAACGTCTTCCATAATTTTGAAACGGTTTCAAGGTTTTTATATTCTTCGCCGGCAGGAATCGTAGTCATCTTTGGCTCATAGCCAGATTTACGAAGCACCTCAACCACTTTTTCGGCATGGAACTTGACCACGTTTTCATCAGTCACGATGATTGGGTCTTGCATGGGCAAGTTTGTCAGGTTGGAGACCCGACCTGCAATCACGTCATATTCCCCCATTGCCGAGAGATGATAACGTCCTAATGCAGCCTGGGCCTGATAGGCGTTTTGTTCGGCAGTTTTTCCATCCACATGGACGATCAGGGGAAAGGCGTTGTAATGTTCGCCGCGTTTTATGAGCAGCGCCGAAAGTTTCGCACTCAAATCCCCCGCCAGTAAAGGGCGTTTCCCAGAATTGTTTTGCATCCGCTCAAGTAAAGTGGATAACTCTGCCATCAACAAAATGATCCTGCCAGTGCTTTCGGCGAAAGCGCGGTTCTCGTCTCGCAATAAAGCGCCGCCGCCAAGAGCGACCACGCTTTCTTTTTCGTTTGATAGATTTTTCAATGCCGCAGTTTCCAAATCACGAAATGCGGCTTCACCCTGCTGTTCCATGATCTGCGAAACAGACATGCCAGCATTATTTTCGATGACGCGGTCAAAGTCAATGAAAGGCAGTTTGAGATTGCCGGCAAGAATTTTGCCGATGGTGGATTTGCCTGTCCCTGGGGGACCGTAGAAGAAGATGTGAGTCATATAATTCCTTCCATGTCATTGCTATGAGTGCTCTTGTTTTTCCCTGGCACCGCCCGCCACATCGGCTTCGCATTCGCGAAGCGATGCCGAAGGGGCAGGTGTGTGACGAAGCAATCCCAAACTCAACGAGGAGATTGCTTCGGGCGGGTTTCGATACGGCGGGAGAACACCGCCTACTCAACCATCGCCCTCGCAATGACATAATTACTCCCAAAATATGTGCGGGATGTTATCCATCTGCAAATCTTCGAGTGTGGCTTTGCGAAGAGTTTCAAATCTTGGTTTCATTTCGTCCATTGAATCGCCGCCAAGTTTTTCGATGAGCGCATCCGCCAAAACAAAAGCCACCATCGCTTCAAGGATTGGCACAGCGCGCGGGACCGGGCAGAAATCGGAGCGTTCATATTTGGTGGGAGATTCTGTGCCTGACGCCAGATCAACTGTCGGCTGGGGAAGAAGCGTGGTGGCGATCGGTTTCATCGCGGCGCGGATGATGATCGGCTGTCCGTTTGATATTCCGCCTTCGATTCCGCCTGCGCGGTTTGTTGAACGTTGAACGTTGAAGGTTGAACGTTGTAAAGTGATTGGGTCATGGGTTTGTGTGCCTAATCGTTTTGCATTTTCAAACGCGTCTCCAACTTCCACGCCTTTGATGGCCTGCACGGACATGACCGCCATGGCGAGTTTGGCTTCGAGGCGTTTATCCCATTGAGCGAAACTCCCGAGACCAACAGGCAGGTTAAGCGCGATAATTTCAAGCACGCCGCCCAAAGTGTTTTTGCTGTGAATTATCTTTTCGATTTCATCACGCATTTTTTTGGCAGAGGTTTCAACGGGACAGCGCACATCTGATTCTTCGGCGCGGGCGAAGCGTTCTTCATAAGGCATATCGGCAAATTCGGTTTGCACTTCCCCAATGGATGAAACGTATCCGCCGACGATGATTCCAAATTGCGCAAGAAAATGTTTGCAGACCGCACCCGCTGCGACGCGCATGGTCGTTTCGCGCGCAGAGGCGCGTTCAAGGGCGGGACGCAAATCCTTGTAGCCATATTTCAGCGCGCCCGTTAAATCCGCGTGACCTGGGCGAGGGGCAGTCATCGGCTCGATGGCTTTGCCTTTCCATTTGACATGGTCATCGTTTTGCACGAACAGGGCAATTGGCGCGCCTGTGGTTTCACCACCCATAACGCCGCCAAGAATTTGGACAGTATCCTTTTCGATCTTCATGCGTCCGCCTGAGCCATAGCCTTTTTGGCGGCGCGCAAGCTCAAGGTCAATGATGGAAGCGGTAATAGGAAGTCCGGCAGGCATTCCATCAAGGATGGCTGTCAGAGAGGGTCCGTGTGATTCTCCTGCGGTGAGAAAGCGTAGCATAATTTCTCCGTTAATGGGTGGCCTCGATACGCCCTTCGACGAACACGAAGGGCTACTCGACCACCGATTTATATAAAATATCTCGCGGCAGGTTATGACCTGTCCAGATTTCAAAGGAAAGGGCAGCTTGTTCGATCAACATGCCGGTGCCTGTTGTGGCTTGTAATCCTTGTGAATGAGCGTCTTTCACAAGCTTGGTCTCGCGGGGATTGTAGACCAAATCGTAAATTAAAGTATTGGGAGGCAATAACAGATTTTCAGGCAGGGGTGATTGATCTATGTTGGGAGTCGCGCCGAGGGGGGTGGTGTTGACAAGCAGGTTGAAGGTTGAAAGCTGAAGGCTGAAAGTTGAAGTAATGCGTAATTCGTAATTGGAGAATGAGCTGGCAAGTTGTTCGGCTTGTTCAATTCGGCGGGCGGCGAGGGTGACGTCCCAGCCATCATTGGCTAAAGCATACACCACCGCACGCGCAGAACCTCCAGCGCCAAGAACCAAGGCTGATTTCTGATTTCCGATTCCCAATTTTCGATTCTCGATGAAACGCTTCAAGTCAGACAAAAAGCCAGGGGCATCGGTGTTGCCACTAACAAGTTTATTCTCACGAAAATAAATCGTGTTGACTGCGCCGATGGCTTTTGCAGTGGGCGTGAGTTCATCTATGAACTCGATCACATTTTGTTTGTGCGGGATGGTAACGTTGAGTCCTTGTATTTCGCCTGTGCGAACACGGTTTAGTAAATCTTTCAATCCTTGCTTGTCATCGGGATGAATGGGGAATAGAGAATAGCCGCCTTGCAATCCACATGCTTTCAATGCAGCAGTATGGATTTTGGGCGAGAGGGAGTATTCGAGAGGGTAACCGATCAAACCAAGTTGAAAGTTGAAAGTTGAGAGTGGCATAGGCGAGGGAAGAAGAAAGATGTTAGCGCAACATTTCAAGGACTTCAAAAAAGCCTGGAAATGTTTTGGAGACGCAGGCTGGATTTTCAATCGTGATGCCTTCCACGCGCAAGCCGATCAGCGAAAAGGACATTGCCATACGGTGATCGTTATAGGTTTGAATGACAGCGGGACGCATCTTTTCTACGGGATGAATGGTCATGCCATCTTCATGTTCTTCCACACGGACGCCGAGCCGCGCGAGTTCGGTGCAGGTTGCATGGACACGGTCTGTTTCCTTAACGCGTGCGGAGGCAATGCCGCGAATTCTTGTGGGTGAAGATGCGAAGGGCGCAATCGCAGCGAGGGTTTGGGCGGTATCAGGGATGTCGCGCATATCTATGTCAATGCCGCGAAGTTCAGCGGGACCAGTGATCAGTAAACAATTATCAGTTTCTGAAACGGAACAGCCCATTTGTTGAAGCACGTCGAGAAAAGCAATATCACCTTGTTTTGAGTTGCGCGAAATGTTTTCCACTTTGACTCTCCCGCCACATATCGCAGGCGCGGCGAAAAAGTAGGAGGCGGCGGAGGCATCGGATTCGATGTGATAAGTAATTGGTGAAAGGTAATTAGTAATCGGAGCAGTAAAAGATTGATATCCGTTTCGTCGAACTTTTACGCCAAAGCCTTGCATGATGGCGAGGGTCATATCTATATAAGGCTTGGAATTTAATTCGGTTGAAAGCGTAATTTCAATTTCATTTTGAGCGTAAGGCGCAATCATTAATAACGCGGAAAGGAATTGGCTTGAAATATTGCCCGCGATGGTAGTTTTTCCACCAGGCAAACCGTTGGCGATAATTTTTATGGGAAGGCAAATTTCCCTCACCCCATCCCTCTCCCTTTGGGCGAGGGGATGGATGATTGCGCCGAGTTGTGTAAGGGCTTCGATCAAATCACCAATTGGGCGTTCGCGCATACGCGCTTCACCATCCAAAATATATTCACCGTGCCCAAGCGTAAGAAATGCGGAGATGAAACGCGCGGCGGTGCCTGCATTGCCGATGAAGAGTTCAGCTTTATTTGCAGGGATTTTTCCATCCAAGCCTGTGACAGTCATTTCGCGGCTGGCTTCGTCGAGTTGGATGTCGAAGCCGAGGGTTTGCAGGGCTTTGGCGAAGTAACGCGAATCGTCGGAGAAGAGGGCGTTCGTGAGACGCGTCTTTCCGTTTGCAAGAGATGCAATCAGCAGGGCGCGGTTGGTCAACGACTTGGAGCCGGGCACACGGACGGAGGCGTTGAGGGGATGTGTAATCGGCGTGATTTGCATGAGAAGAAGTGATCAGTTTTTAGTGAGTGATTGATAAGCGGCGCGGGATTGATTGAAGAGAAGTTCGAGTTGTGCATCATTTTCGTTTTGCAAAGCAGATTCAATTTCGTCGAGGGAGTTGTGGAAGTTTTGAATTGCGTTGAGGATGTTTTCTCGATTCGATTGCAGGATGCCGATCATCATGTGGGAGGGCGTTCCTGCGAGGCGGCTGGCGGAGCGGAAGCCTGGTCCGATCAAGGGAGAAAATTCCTGTGGTGTTGAATGTGCGAGGGCGGAAGAAAGAAGAAACGGCAAATGACTTGTGGACGCAATAATGCGGTCATGGTCTGGCGCAGTCATTTCGATGAGGCGCGCGCCGATGGTTGAAATGAGCTGCGTCACGGCGAATTTTGCCCGTTGCGTTGTGCGCTCCAAAGGCGTCGTCACAAAGGGAGCGTCTTGATATAAATTTGGATCTGCGTTTTCCAGACCAAGCTTTTCTTTTCCGCAGATGGGATGCCCGCCGATTGGATCAAATCGCTCTGGCAGGGCAGACATGGCTTGCACGATATTTTGTTTCGTTGAACCAAGATCAAGCACGATACATGGGTAGGGCATGAGGGCTGGCAATTGCTGAAGGATGTTTATGATTGACGGCACGGGGGCCGCGAGGATGAGCAGGTCAACCCTCACCCCTAACCCCTCTCCCATTTGGGGAGAGGGGAACACGGCTTCAGCGTGGTCAATGATATTTTTGGAAAGAGCAAGCTCGAGCGTGGGCAGATGCGAGTCGAATCCGATTAGGGTGCGGCAATGCCCTTTGAGGCGCATGGCAAGCGAGCCGCCCATGAGTCCCAATCCAAAAATTCCAACCGTTGAATCTCGCAAAGCAAGCGAAAAGCCAGCCTCCATTTTATTTACCATCCAGCAATGACGGGCTTTTTGATGGGCGCAACGCGGCGGCCCATGACTTCGGCAATGGCTTTGACCTGCCTGACCATCTCGGCAAATTTTTCAGGCTTGAGCGATTGCTTGCCATCGGAAACAGCATGAGCAGGGTCGGGATGCACTTCGATGATAAGACCATCTGCGCCCGCGGCAATTGCGGCGCGTGCAATCGCAGAGACATAATCTGCGTGACCCGTTGCATGGGACGGATCGAGAATAACAGGCAGGTGTGTGAGATTTTTGAGGACGGGAATCGCGTTGATGTCGGTGGTGTTGCGCGTGGCGGTTTCAAAAGTGCGGATGCCGCGCTCGCATAACATGACCTGTTTATTGCCGCCCGCAAGAATATATTCAGCAGACATGAGCAGTTCTTCGACGGTGGCGCTCAGACCGCGTTTGAGCAAAACACTTTTACGGGTTTCGCCAATGGCGCGCAGAAGGTTGAAGTTTTGCATGTTGCGCGCGCCGACCTGAAAGACATCCACATATTTCAGCATGAGGTCAAGTTGAGTCTGCGACATGATCTCGACCACGATGGGCATGCCTGTTTCTTCGCGCGCTTCGGCAAGATATTCGAGTCCTTCTTCGCCGAGACCCTGAAAGGCATAGGGCGATGTGCGGGGTTTGAAGACTCCGCCGCGCAGGGCATTCGCACCCGCTTCACGGACGGCGTGCGCGGTTTCAAGAATCTGCGAACGGGATTCGACCGAGCAGGGTCCCGCGATCACGACGATGTCATTGCCGCCGACAGCAAAACCGTCAATGGGGAAAATGGAATTTTCAGGATGAAATTGCCGCGAAGCAAGTTTATACGGCTGAGTGATACGCTGCACCATCTCGACTCCGTCCAACCCTTCGAAGCGATCGGTGGGAATGTCATGCGTCTCGCCGATGGCGCCGATAATTGTCGCTTCGACTCCCTGCGAAAGATGGACAGACAATCCCTCAGACTTAACCTGTTCGATCACATTCTCCACTTGCTGAGGTGTTGCGCCGGCTTTCATTATGATCATCATATTGATTTCTCCTAAGGGTTACAAGTTTGAAGGTTTGAAGTTCTCAACTTGCCAACTTTTTAACCTTCAGCCTGGTTTTATTGCGCTGCGACAAGATCAGGGCGCAACTTCACTGCATCTCTCAAATATACATGTGTAATTTGGTCCTGCGGTGTTTCCGTGTTCCAATGGACAAGCACACGAATGACTCTTGGCAAACTATTGGGGACAGGAATTTCCCGCGCGCACATCATCGGGACGAGTCCCCAGCCCATTTGACGGGCGGCCTGCGCCGGGAAGGTGGAAGCGAGGTCATCGGTCACGGTGAAAATTGCGCTGCCCACGTCTTCGGGATTCATGCCTTTATTCTCTTCCAGAATTTCTTCAAGCAGTTCACGAGTGGCTGCGAGAATTAAATCGGCTTCATCTGCCGATACGGTTGTTGCGCCGCGAATTCCACGGATTGACATTGATCGCTCCTTGCCCTCACCCCTGCCCCTCTCTCCAAAATGGAAGAGGGATGAGGCGAGGAGATGAAATAAAAAGAGCGAGACCGTCTGGTCTCGCTCTTTAGCTACAGAATATTTCCTGTCTACTTAAGCGCAACCAACGGCAACCGAGCGGAGGCCGTAAAAGTAATACGCAAAAGTAAAGCGGACAGAAGCTGACATATTGGGCGCTATTCTATGCGTGTCACTCAAATGCGTCAAGGGGCAAATTTATTTGACGCTTTACGGCCAGATGTGGATTTAACTCAAAGCGCCTCGAAATTCCGCCGCGAATTGTTTCGCCGCTTCGACGGGCTTTTCACTCGCTCCGATCGTTTTCACACACGCCGAGCCGACAATGACTCCATCCGCCAGCGCGCCGACTTGTTTGGCTTGCTCGGACGTGCCGATTCCAAATCCCACGCACACAGGTACGGACGTGTGCGCCCGCACGCGCGCAATCAAAGCGCCTAGACCGTCTGAAATGGACGAGCGCGCGCCCGTCACGCCTGTAACTGAAACGAGGTAGATAAATCCCTTTGCATTGCGCGCAATCAACGCCATGCGCTCATTGGACGATGTCGGCGCGAGCATTTGAATCAACAGCATGTCGCCCAGCAATGCTTCAAACTCTCCTGCTTCTTCCATCGGCAAATCGGGGATGATGAATCCATCCGCGCCTGCTTCGCGTGCGTCATGGACGAATTTTTCCAGTCCATACGCCAGCATGGGATTGTAGTAGCCCATCAACATCAACGGAATGGTCACGCCGCGCTTGCTTAATTCTGCAAGCGCCGCGAGTGATTTCTTGACCGTGATTCCTTTTTCAAGCGCAATTTGTGTTGCCTTTTGAATGACAGGTCCATCCGCAAGCGGATCTGAGAATGAAAGTCCCACTTCGATCAAGTCCGCGCCGTTTTTGGCAAGCGCTTCGATCACGTCAATGGATGTATCCAAATCAGGATAGCCCAATGGGAAGTAGGGCATGAAGATCGGTTTGTTTTTGAAGGCATTATCAATTCGGTTCATAAGTTCCTCAATTCAAGAGAGTAGAGAACAGGGAGTAGAGAATAGTCGCTGTTTCACCGCTATTCTCTACTCTCTACTCATCTCGTTTATCACCGTATTCAAATCCTTATCCCCTCTTCCCGATAAATTGACCAGAATCACCTGATCCTTCCGCATCTTCGGTGCGCGCTTGATGACCTCTGCCACGGCATGAGACGACTCCAGCGCGGGGATGATCCCTTCGATGTGGCACAAGGTTTGAAACGCACTCAAGGCTTCCGTATCCGTTGCGGATGTGTAAAATGCGCGCTCGCTATCTCTCAGCATGGCATGTTCGGGACCAACCGCGGCATAATCCAAGCCCGCAGAAACGGAATGTGTCTCCGCGATCTGACCATCTTCGTCCTGTAAAACATACGTGCGTGTTCCATGAATCACGCCCACACGTCCCTTCGCTGCATCACCAAATCTCGCCGCGTGTTTGCCCGAAGCGATTCCGCTGCCGCCTGCTTCGACGCCAATCAACTCAACGTGTTCATCGTTCACAAATCCGCTGAAGACGCCGATGGCATTTGACCCGCCACCGACACAGGCAATTACTGTATCGGGCAAACGACCCACATCACGCAGCATTTGTTCGCGCGCTTCAATTCCGATCACCGATTGAAACTCGCGCACGATGGTTGGGTACGGATGAGGTCCCAATGCCGAACCGAGCAAATAATGCGTGTCGCCTACATTCGTCACCCAATCGCGAATAGCTTCGTTGATCGCATCCTTCAATGTTTGCGTGCCTGAAGAAACAGGCCGCACTTCCGCGCCGAGCAATTTCATACGGAAGACATTCGGTTCCTGCCGCGCAATATCTACCACTCCCATGTAAACAACACATTCGAGTCCAAGCAATGCCGCGGCGGTTGCAGAAGCCACACCATGCTGGCCCGCGCCTGTTTCTGCGACAATACGCTTCTTCCCCATGCGTTTCACAAGCAATGCTTGTCCCAACGCGTTGTTGATTTTGTGTGCGCCCGTGTGTGCCAAATCTTCGCGCTTCAAAAATATCTGTGCGCCGCCCAATTTTTCCGATAATCTTTTTGCATAGGTCAACGGTGTCGGTCGCCCCACATACGACGCCATCAATTTGTTGAACTCTGCTTGAAATACGGCATCCGCTTTCGCCGATACGAACGCCTCTTCCAACTCGATCAACGCGGGCATTAAAGTTTCAGGGACAAATTGTCCGCCGTAAATTCCAAATTTTGCTGGTAGTAGTGTCATGTGTCCTCTACAATTGGTAGTTGGAGATTAGTGATTGGAGGCTGTCTTGACCGCTTTCACAAACGCGGACATCTTCGCCGCATCTTTCTCACCCGCGCCTGATTCCACGCCAGAGGCAACGTCCACGCCCCAGGGTTTAACCTGTCCTATCGCCGCGCCGACATTCTCTGGAGTCAACCCACCCGCCAGCAAAAGCGGATAGCGCCTCGCCAACTCCGCCGCCGCCGACCAATCTGCTGTGACCCCGCTTCCGCCGTAGACGCCTTTTACAGCCGCGTCCACCAACAACACAGGCAAAAATCCCTGACGCAGTCCCACAAAATCCGTTACCATCCGCGAATCCGTTATAAAGTCCGTTGACAAACGAATTGCTTTGAATACTCGCGGCGCAAGTTGAGCAAACATCTCTGGTGTTTCATCGCCATGCAATTGCGCAAGATCAAGTGAGCATGTTTGCATAATATTTTTTATTTCATCAACCGATGAATTCACAAACACGCCAACCAGTTTGATGGTCGGATATTCTTGCTTCAAAACGGATGTTATTTTTGCGCAGGTATCCTTCTCGATAAAGCGCACGCCCTTGGGATAGAAATTAAATCCCAGATAATCCGCGCCCGCCTCAATTGCGGCGAGGGCGTCTTTCAAGGTTTTGATTCCACAGATTTTTATGATTGTCATAGGTTGAATGTTCAAGGTTACAGGTTAAAGGTTAACTTTCAACCTATAACCTGATAACTCTCTTACCTTCTCAGGAATATCATCTGCCGTAACCAACGCTTCACCGACGAGAATTGCATCAATATTTATATTAGCCAATCGGTCCACATCGCTGGCGGTGAAAATACCAGATTCAGCAACAACAGCGATGTTGGGTGAAATCATCGGGCGGATTCGTTCTGTGGTTTCGAGTGACACTTCAAACGTGGCAAGATTGCGATTATTGATTCCTATTAGTTTTACATCTTTCAACTTCAGCGCGCGTTCGGTTTCGGCCTCATCGTGGACTTCGACCAGGGCGGTTAATCCCAAACTGAGGGCGCAGGCGTGCAGGTCGGCGAAATGTTTATCGTCGGGAAGCGCGGCGGCGATGAGCAGAATGGCGTCGGCGCCGTTGGCTCTGGCTTCGTAGAGTTGGACTTCATCTATGGTGAAGTCCTTGCGGAGCAAGGGAAGTGAAGCGTGATGCGTAAAACGTAAATCGTAAAGTGTTTGAAGTTTACCCATGAAAAACTTTTCGTCAGTGAGAACTGAAATGGCGGCGGCGCCGTTTTGAGTGTAGATGTTGGCTACTTGAAACAAGTCAAGGTGCGGGGCGAGAATCCCTTTGGAGGGAGAGGCTCTCTTTAGTTCAGCAATCAGGTTCGGGCGGAGTCCGAAGCGGCGGCGCTTGATTGCGGCGAGAAAATCTCGAGGTGCAGGTGAAGACTCTGCAGTGCGGCGTAATGCAGCAGTGTCGAGCGCCGCAATTTCATCCCGTTTGTGGGCAATGATTTGTTCGAGAATGTTCATCAACGGACTCTGTCAAGGATTCACGGATGAAACGGATTTGGAAAATTCGACCAGCGCGTTGAGCTTGGCGAGGGCTTTACCGCTGTCGAGGGAAGCAGTGGCTTCATCGAGCGCGGACTTGAAATCGCCAGTTTCGGCGGCGAGAGCGCCTGCGGTGTTGAGCAGAACAGAGTCGCGGCGCGCGCCGTTCAGTTTACCTGAGAGCAGATCGCGCATCATCACCGCAGACGCGTCGGGCGTGCCGCCGCGCAGGTCTTGAATGACGGCGAGTGAAAAGCCGAGCGTGGCGGGATCGAGGTCATAAGTTTTGACTGCGCCGTCTTTTAGATGACTGATGCGATTGACGCCGCAGGTGTTGAGTTCGTCGGTGCCGCCCGCGCCATGAATTACCATTGCGGCTTTTGAACCAAGTTCATTGAGAACTTGCGCGAGAGGCTCTGTTAATTTTGGATCGAACACGCCAGTGATTTGAATATTTGCATTGGCGGGATTGGTGAGCGGACCGAGGATGTTGAAGATGGTGCGCTGACCGATCTCCTTGCGCGGCCCGATGGCGTATTTCATGGCGGGGTGAAACTTAGGCGCAAACATAAAGCCGATGCCGACTTGCTCGATGGCTTGCGCGACCTGCTCAACGGTGAGATCGAGATTGACGCCGAGCGCGGAAAGCACATCGGCGCTTCCACATTGAGATGAAGCGGCGCGGTTGCCATGTTTGGCGACTTTGCGACCCGTGCCCGCAAGGACGAACGCCGCGGCGGTGGAAATGTTGAAGGTGTGCGCGCCGTCGCCGCCTGTGCCGACGATGTCGTAAATGCGCTCATTTGGATTCGCGAGTTTTACCTTGACTGCGTTGGCGCGCATGGCGCGCACTGAACCTGTGATCTCGGGGATGGTCTCCCCTTTCATGCGGAGCGAAACCAAATACGCACTGACCTGCGCGGGCGTAGCTTGACCTGTCATAATCAAGTTCATCGCTTCTTCGGCTTCGTCGGCAGTGAGGTCAGTGCGATTGATGATCTTGGCGATAAATGGCTTCAGAAATTCCATGTTGCGTGTTCCGTGTTCCGTAACGGGCATTTTGAGTTCGAGAAAATTTTTCAACAACAATTTGCCATGCTCGGTGAGAATTGACTCGGGGTGGAATTGCACACCATAGGTCGGGTGCTGTTTGTGTTTAAGTCCCATCACTTCGCCTTCGGAAGTTGCGGCGATGATTTCAAGTTCGGCTGGGACAGGTTCATAGACCACGAGCGAGTGATAGCGCATTCCTTCAAACGGCGAGGGGATGTCTTTGAAGATTCCCTGTCCATTGTGATTCACAGGCGAGGTCTTGCCGTGCATAAGACGCGGAGCGCGGTCCACTTTGCCGCCGTAGACTGCGCCGAGGCATTGATGTCCGAGGCAGACGCCTAGCACGGGAATTTTGCCCGTGAAATGTTTGATAGCTTCAGCAGAGACGCCGCCGTCTTTGATGGGTTCTCCTGGACCTGGGGAGATGACGAGCTGGTCAGGCTTGAGGGCAATCAACTCGTTCAACGAGATCTGGTCATTGCGGAAGACTTTGATATCCGCGCCGAGCTCGCCGAGGTATTGAACGAGGTTGTAAGTGAAGGAGTCGTAATTATCAATAAGTACGAGCATAGGGTCTATCCTTTCTCGATAAATGTGAGAGTCTCTGATTGAATTTGAAAGTGACAAGTCATATAATATTTCTAAAGGAGATTTAGCTATGAATACAAATTCGGAAAACAATTCCTTGTTCAAGCAGCCGAGTGCCTGGATTCCTTTAGCGATGTCGCTTGTGGCACTGACGATGATTTTGGGTTACGTGGCAATCAATGGCTTAGCCAGTTCAGGCAACGGTGATGAAGGCGCACCTGCTCGCATCTTTCAACTCATCATGCTGGCGCAACTACCCATCGCTGGCTACTTTGCGATCAAGTGGCTGCCCAGACAGCCAAAACAGTCATTAATCGTTCTTGCCTTGCAAGCTTTTGCTTGGATTATTCCGATTGCCACGATCATGTGGCTCGAAAGCCTTTGAACCGCATCTAACCACTGAGACACAGAGACACAGAGAAAATCTATTAAAAAATCTCCGCGACTCAGTGACTCCGTGGTTAGGTTTTTCACTATCCATCGTATTCTCCAAAAATATCAACCTGATCTACAAATAAATCGAGTGAATAGGACAAGCCGGTCTTTTCACGGACAAGTTCCATCGTCGTCTTGGCTTCGGCTTGCATACGGCGGATGCCGTTGGCAAGGACGTCGTTTGGAATCATCGGATGCGCAAGGAAGTAGGCTCGCTTCTCGCGAATCGGTTCGAGAAAGTTGTTGATGGCAACCGCGAGTTTCTGCTTGACTTCCACATCACCGACTTTACCGGCGCGATAGCGTTCCTTGAGATCATCCACTTCGGCTTTGGATGTATTGAAGGCGTCGTGGTAGATGAAGACTGGGTTGCCTTCAACCGTGCCGGGATCGGTGGCGCGCAGACGTTTCGGGTCGGTGTACATGTTCATTACTTTTTGTTTGACCGTTTCCGCGTCGTCAGAAAGATAAATCGCATTGCCAATGGACTTACTCATCTTGCTCTGTCCATCTGTGCCGACCAGCATTGGCACATCCCCGATGATGGCTTCCGGTTCGGGGAAGACTTCGTCGTAGAGGTTGTTGAAGCGGCGCGCCATTTCGCGGGCGAGTTCCACATGGGACAAGTTATCGCGTCCTACTGGGACAACCTGAGCGCGTGGGAGCAAAATATCCACGGCTTGCAGAACGGGATAACCGAGCAACCCAAACGGCATAGTGTCCATGTTGGCGTCGCGTGCCATGTCCTTGAGGGTGGGCATGCGTTCCAAGCGCGGGACAGTGACCAGCATCTCAAAGAGCAGGTTCAGTTGATAGGTTTCAGGCACTGCCGATTGCACAAAGATGGTGCTGATGTCCGGGTCAATGCCCACGGAGAGATAGTCCAACACGATCTCTTTGATGTAGGTGGGAATCTCTTTGATGTATTGCGGCTCGGGCTTGGTGGTCAGGGTGTGCAAGTCCGCGATGATGAAAAAGGATTCGTATTGGTGCTGCAGGCGCACACGATTTTCCAATGAGCCGACGTAGTGACCGAGATGGAGGCGTCCTGTGGGGCGGTCACCAGTGAGGAGGCGGGGTTTGGGATTTGTCATGGTTATGTCCTTTCTAATTTTTCGTCATTGCGAGGGCAGTGCTTTTCTGCCCGAAGCAATCTCCTCTTTACCAGTGCATACTACTCGGTAGGAGTTTCTTGTTTAACTGAAGATTGCTTCGTCGGGCTATGCCCTCCTCGCAATGACTCTAGCCATTTGATTCCGCTGCATCAATCGCTCTCAACATCGCGCTGGCTTTATTCACCGTCTCTTGATATTCAGTTGACGGGTCAGAATCCGCCACGATGCCTGCGCCTGCCTGCACACTGACAGTATTACCTCGCCCGACCATGGTGCGAATGGCAAGGCAGGTGTCCATGGCACCGTCGAAGCCGAAGTAGCCGATCATGCCTGCGTAGGCGTTGCGCGCATTAGATTCCAACTCGGCGATGATCTCCATCGCGCGGACCTTCGGCGCTCCACTGACTGTTCCCGCGGGGAAGGCGGCACGCACCAGATCGAAAGCGGTGAGTTCAGGCTTGAGTTTCCCTTCGACGTGTGAGACGATGTGCATGACATGTGAATATTTTTCGACAGTGAAGAAATCAGAGACACGCACAGTGCCATATTCACACACGCGACCCAAATCGTTGCGGCCCAGATCAACCAACATCACATGTTCCGCGCGTTCCTTCGGATCGGCGAGCAGGTCTTTGGCAAGAGATACATCAGCAGCCGAGTCTGCTCCTCGAGGGCGTGTCCCGGCGATCGGTCGGAGGGAAGCGGTTCTTCCTTCCAAACGAACAAACATCTCAGGCGACGAACCAACAATATAAAGCGGCTCATCGTCCACGAGTCCGAAATCAAAAAAGAACATGTATGGCGAAGGGTTGAGGCGGCGCACAGAACGATACACGTCGAAAGGCTCCACATTGGTTTCGCGTGAGAAGCGTTGTGAAAGCACCACTTGAAAAATGTCGCCTGCGGCAATATGTTCCTTGGCGGTGCGCACCATATCTTCATAGGTTCCCTGCGTATGGCTGGCCTTGACCTTCGATGGCTTGACGTTTATTTTTTGCGCAGGCGGCAAAGGCTCATGAATCCGCGCGGCAATCGAATCAAGTTTACCCTCGGCGGCTTGTATATCGCCATCCAAAACATTTGCGATGAGGAAGATACTGCGGCGCGCATGATCGAATGCGACGATGGTATCTGCCAGCAAATAAATTCCATCGGGAATGTTCGTGCTGAGCGAAGTCGAAGCACGCTTCATTTTCTCGCTGAGAGTTGGTTCAAAGTAACGGACAGATTCGTATCCGAGGTAACCCACCAACCCACCCGTGAAGCGCGGCGCGTTCGGCAGGCGCACGGTGGGAAAGCGGCTCATTTCATTTTGCAAAAATATCGTCGGGTCATCGTTGTCAAGTTGAACGGTTCGCGTTTCGCCGTTTTCCTTGATCTCCACCTGACCATCACGCAAAATATATTCCGCGCGCGGCTGGACTCCGATAAACGAATAGCGCGCAATTCGTTCGCCGCCTTCAACGGATTCCAATAAAAAGGACGCGCCGTCGCCACGCAGTTTAAGATACAAGCTGACGGGGGTTTCAAGGTCCGCCGATACTTCGCGGATAACGGTTTGGACTTGGGTGGCTTCAAGCAACATGGGTGAACTCCTTTAATATTTTGAACCGCTAAGCTCGCAAAGGCCGCTAAGAAAAAACCTTTTGGTCTTCTTTGCGTTCTTCGCGCTCTTTGCGGTTAATTTGGCACGAAGAAATTAAAAGTCCTCTCCGTCCATAGGGACGAGAGAGGACTCCCGTGGTGCCACCCAGGCTTAAAGCTATTTCCTCGTTAACAAAAAATCCCTGTCGTGATGCAACAGGGGTAAGAAGCCAGCTTCACTTTTTAGTTAGCTAGTTGGATAGTTTTTCGTTTTGTAGTTAACTATCGTCCTAAGTAACTCTGCGGGGTAACGGGTGCAGTTCCCGTCTCTGGTACTCAATACTAGTCTCGAATTATCTATTCTCTAGTATCTTTCTCTTCACAACTCGGAGGTCCATTCGACTTCTGCGCTTTTGCCTCGCTTTCAGAACTTCTGCCCGGCTCTCTGGAAATCGCTTTGAAGTGTACTCGTCCTCGTCAGCGTTTTATGTATTTAGTTAGGCGGTATTCTATGACGGAGATGGATGAATGTCAAGGATGAATTATGAAGGATGCAGCAAAACAAACATGGTGCATGAATATGCCTGCACTGCCATCGCAGGAGGTAAAATATAAAGCGATCACATGCAAGGGTTACGCGTCCACATCACCGGCATCGTTCAAGGCGTTGGCTTCCGGCCTTTCGTCTACAACCTTGCCGCGCGTTTCGATCTCAAAGGCTGGGTGCGTAACACATCCGCCGGAGTTGATATCGAAGCAGACGGCGAACACGATAAGTTGGATGCCTTCGTCAAGGCCTTGCGCGGCGAAGCCCCGCCGCTTTCTCACATTGACGAACTGACCGCTTCTTTCATCCCCGCCAGCGGATTCCGCTCATTTGAAATCATCCATTCTGAATCCATCCCGTCCGCCTTTCAGCCCATCCCGCCAGACGCCACCATTTGCGACGACTGTTTGCGCGAGCTCTTCGATCCATCCGACCGCCGCTATCGTTATCCATTCATCAATTGCACCAACTGCGGACCGCGCTTTACCATTATCAAAGATATTCCCTACGACCGTCCCAAGACGACTATGGCGCCCTTCGCCATGTGTCCCGATTGCGAAGGCGAGTATACGAATCCGGCCGATCGAAGATTTCATGCCCAGCCTGTCGCGTGTCCAACGTGCGGACCGCATGTCTGGATCGAGTTGAGCGATAAGAAACTGGAAATGAATCAAAACGAACAGGAACGCGCGCTGCTCAGAGCCAGTTACCAGTCGTTCTCTCCCGAGAAAGCAATACAAGTGGGGCGCGTCCTGCTTTCGTCGGGCAACATCCTGGCCGTCAAAGGCCTGGGCGGATTTCACCTGGCGTGTGACGCAATGAACTCATACGCAGTCACGGAATTAAGGAACCGCAAACTACGCGTCGACAAGCCGTTCGCGCTGATGATGCCGGATATTGAAACCATCGAACGACATTGCGACGTCAGCGATTCTGAACGCGAATTGTTGCGTTCCCCTGCCCGGCCCATTGTGTTGCTCAAACGAAAATTGGAGTCGACCATCGCCAAAGAAGTCGCGCCCGCGCAGGACACAGTCGGCGTGATGCTGCCATACACGCCATTGCATTATCTGCTTTTTGAACAGGATGCGGATTTCCTCGAGGCCCTGGTGATGACCAGTGGAAATTTGAGCGAAGAGCCAATCGCCACAGACAATGACGAAGCACGCAAAAGACTATCTCAATTGGCTGACGCATTCTTAATGCACGACCGCGATATTTACATCCGCTGTGACGATTCGGTGGCAAGAGTGTTCGACAATGGACCATTGACCGCAGGCCATAACACATCGTCTATCTATCCCATCCGCCGCTCGCGCGGTTATGCCCCCTTCCCCGTAAAACTTGCATGGAATGCGCCATCCATATTGGCGGCAGGCTCGGAGTTAAAGAATAGCTTTTGCATTACGAATAAAAATTATGCCTTCCTGAGTCACCACATTGGGGACATGGAAAATTATGAGACGCTGAAATCCTTCGAGCAGGGCATCGAACATTTCGAGAAATTATTCCGCGTGAAACCATCCGTGATCGCTTATGATCTTCACCCCAATTATTTAGCCACGCGCTATGCGCTCGAACGAGGATCACGCGAGAATCTTCCGACGATCGGTGTACAACATCACCACGCCCACATCGCGGCCTGCCTGGCCGAGCACGGACTGGATGGCTCGCAGCCGGTCATTGGACTCGCCTTCGACGGCACCGGTTATGGCGATGACGGGGCGATCTGGGGCGGAGAGTTTTTAGTGGCAGACTATAAAGGCTATCAACGCGCCGCACATTTGCAATACTTTCCTTTACCAGGCGGCGATGCGGCCATTAAGAAACCCGCCCGCACCGCGCTCGCGTTGCTCTGGTCGCTGGGTCTCGATTGGGACGAGCGGCTGGCTTGTGTGGCCGGGTTTTGCGCGGAAGATCAAGTCAGCTTGCGCGTTCAACTGGAAAAGAAGATCAACAGTCCGCTGACGTCGAGCATGGGACGGCTGTTCGATGCGGCGGCCGCGCTGGCGGGTGTGCGCCAGACGATCAACTATGAGGCGCAGGCGGCCATCGAATTCGAGGCGTTGGCGGATCCGGCTGAGGCAGGCGCGTATCCGTTTGCGCTGGGGCAGGCTCAGGTCGAGGTAAGAAGCGGAATCGAGTCATTGCTGGCAGATGTATTGGCGGGCATCCCCATCCCGGTCATTTCGGCGCGTTTTCATAACGGCCTGGCTGAGATGGCGCGCTCGGTTGCGTTCAAAATACGGGCGGAATCGGGTTTGAACGAAGTCGCGCTGTCTGGCGGAGTCTGGCAGAATCTCACCCTACTTAGACGAACTATGTCACTTTTGGAAAGGGACGGATTCAAAGTATACATACATAACGAAGTGCCCGCGAACGATGGCGGCCTTTCGCTTGGACAAGCCGCCATCGCGGCGAGCAGACTATAAGGAGTCTAAGATGTGTCTCGGTGTGCCGGGCAAGATCGTTGAGATTTACGAACAGGGCGGACTTCACATGGGCAGGGTGGATTTTGGCGGTGTTTTCCGTGAGGCTTGCCTGGATTATGTGCCCGAAGCAAAAGCAGGGGAGTATTGTGTGATCCATGTTGGGTTTGCAATCAGTTTGTTGAGTGAAAAAGAGGCCATGGAAACACTTGACCTATTCAAACAGATCTCGGATATCGAAGAAGAATTAGGCCCAGGCGCGGCGCCTGCATCAGTATGAAATACGTTGACGAGTATCGCGACGCGGCACAGGTCAGGAGCGTAATCGAAGAGATCCGCCATACAGTGACGCGCCGCTGGACATTGATGGAAATCTGCGGAGGGCAGACTCACGCCATCGTGCGTCATGGAATTGACCAGTTGCTGCCGCCCGAGATCGAGCTGGTACACGGCCCGGGCTGCCCTGTGTGTGTGACGCCGCTCGAACTGGTTGACAAGGCACTGGTGATCGCATCTCAACCGGACGTGATCTTTTGCTCGTATGGCGATATGCTGCGCGTGCCTGGTTCAGGCCGCGATCTTTTCTCGGTCAAGGCGCAGGGCGGGGATATCCGCGTGGTGTATTCTCCGCTGGATGCGGTGAAGATAGCCGGGCAAAACCCGGATAAGCAAGTGGTCTTCTTTGCGATCGGCTTCGAGACCACCGCCCCGCCCAACGTAATGAGTGTGCTGCAAGCGCAGAGGCTTGGGCTGACGAATTACACCATGCTGGTTTCACACGTGCGCGTGCCGCCGGCCATCCGGGCGATATTGAGTTCTCCTCAAAACCGCGTACAGGGTTTCTTGCTGGCAGGACATGTCAGCGCGGTGATGGGCTATTGGGAATATCCGTCCCTGGTGGAGGAATTTAAAGTTCCGATGGCGGTGACAGGCTTCGAGCCGTTGGATATTGTGAAAGGCATTCTGGCCGCAGTTCAATTATTGGAAGCAGGCAGGATGGAAGTGGTGAACGCCTATTCGCGTGCGGTCACACTCGAAGGCAACCAGCCCGCGCAGAAGACCATCGAAAAAGTATTCATGGAATGCGACCGCAAGTGGCGCGGCATTGGCATGATCCCGATGAGCGGGTGGCGCCTGCGCCCCGAGTTCGATTTATTCGACGCCGAGAAACGGTTCGATGTGGAAACGATCCAGACGGACGAGTCGCCGCTGTGCATTGCCGGGCAAATTCTGCAAGGCTTGAAGAAGCCGCAGGAATGTTCCGCTTTTGGGACGCTCTGCACACCCGAACGCCCACTCGGCGCGACAATGGTTTCGTCCGAAGGCGCGTGCGCGGCTTACTATCGGTACGGGCGGGTTGAGATTCAGCATCAGGTAAAACAATCATGAGCAAAGAAACCGTCAACATCGAAGGCGCGGTCTGCGCGCCATCTTTGCCTCACAGCGAACAGATTGTGATGGGACACGGCGCGGGTGGGCGCATGAGTCACCAGCTTATTCAGAAGGCATTCCTGCCTGCATTCGATAATCCCGCTTTGCGGGCGGGTGATGATGCCGCGCGGCTCGAATCGGGCCTGCATCAGAATCTCGCCGTCAGCACCGATGCGCATGTTGTCTGGCCGCTGTTTTTCCCGGGCGGTGATATTGGCCGCCTGGCAGTGTGCGGCACGGTCAATGACGTGGCGATGCTGGCGGCAAAGCCGTTGTATCTTACAGCCGGTTTCATTCTCGAAGAAGGCCTGGAGATGGAAACACTCCAGCGCGTGATCGCTTCGATGAAATCAGCCGCTGAAGAAGCGGGCGTGCAAATCGTAGCGGGTGATACCAAGGTCGTGCAAAGAGGCAAGGCCGATGGTTTATATATCACCACTGCGGGCGTCGGTGTGCTGCGCGCGGGATATGCTGTCAGCGGGGCAAATGCCCAGGAGGGCGATGCCGTTATTTTGTCCGGGACGATCGGCGATCACGGCATTGCAGTGTTGGGCGCGCGCGGCGAACTCGGATTCCAATCAAGCATTCAAAGCGATGTTGCGCCGCTCAATCATTTGATCGAAGCCATGCTCGGCGCGAGTCGAAATGTTCACGTTCTGCGCGATCCAACGCGCGGCGGACTGGCGACCACGTTGAGCGAAATTGCGGCGCAATCCAACGTTGGAATTATGCTGGATGAAAAAACGATTCCCGTCCGACCTGAAGTGGGCGCGGCTTGCGAAATGCTTGGATTCGATCCGCTCTATATTGCCAACGAAGGCAAGCTGGTTGCGATGGTGGCGCGCGAGGATGCCGGTTCCGTGCTGAAGGCGATGCGAAACACCCGCTACGGCGAGGAGGCGGTTATCATTGGCGAAGTGACCACCGAGCCGCGCGGACGAGTCCTTTTGAGAACAACCCTGGGCACTCAGCGCGTCGTAGACATGCTGGCAGGCGAGATGCTGCCGCGCATTTGCTGAACACCAGAGACACCGAGCCGCGGGGTTTTTAAATATTTTCCATTTGCTCGAACCGGCTGTGTAACATCGGTTATCAAATTCGGTCAGCTATTCGCTTTATAATCAATCCAATGGCAAAACCTTACCTGATTTTGCTGGTCGGCCCAACGGTCGTCGGCAAGACCGAGATTGCTATTCAACTCGCCGAACGAATCAACGGCGAGATCGTCTCGGCAGATTCGCGCCTCTTTTATCGCGGCATGGACATCGGCACTGCCAAACCAACGCGCAAAGAACAGGCGCGCGTTCCGCATCATTTGATTGACATTGCGAATCCCGATGAAATTCTTTCGCTGAGGGTCTTCCAAAAAATGGCAACGGAGGCCATCGCCGATATTCAGGCGCGCGGCAAACTGCCTTTGCTGGCCGGCGGGACGGGGCAATATGTCCGCGCGGTGACACAGGGCTGGATGCCGCCAGAAGTTACGCCAGATGAAAAATTGCGGGCTGAGTTGGAAAAATTAAAAGATGAAAAAGGAATTGACTGGCTTCATGAAAAATTAAAGTCGCTCGATCCCGAAGCCGCCGAAAGAATTGATGCGCGCAATTTCCGTCGAACGATCCGCGCCTTGGAGGTAATTCTCACGACGGGGCGAAAATTCTCGGGGCAGCGCGGCAAAAGCGATTCGCCGTATCAGCTCATCACCATCGGGCTGAGGCGTCCGCGCGAGGAATTGTATGCAAGAGTTGATGCGCGCATTGAGTCTATGTTTGCAAATGGATTATTGGATGAGGTCAAAAGTTTGCTGGCAAAAGGTTACTCGCCCGCGCTGCCGAGCATGTCGGCCATCGGGTATGGCGAATGCGTCAGGGTAATTGAAGGCCAATTGAGCGCCGCGCAGGCCAAAGTCGAGATGCGACGCGCCACGCGGATCTTTGTCCGCAGGCAGGGCAACTGGTTCAAGGAGTCCGATCCGAATATCAAATGGTTTACGGTCCAAAACGGAGTTGAAAAAGAAATCGAAGCATACATCCGCGAGAGCATCGCCGCCGAGACTCGTCCGGAGCGTGGCAGAAGGGATGGCCGCTGAAGTGCGGATATGAATTTGTTGACTTTTGATTTTTTCGGGCATATACTCTTTCTATACATCCGAAGGAGGAGGCACTATGAACAACCGTCCATGGACCGCCCATTACGACAAAGGGGTACCATCAACCATTGACTATCCAAAAGAGCCGCTGTTCTACTTTCTTGAAGAATCAGCCCGCAAGTATCCCGGCCGCGCCTGCACGATTTTCAAAGGTGCGGTCATTACGTACAAGGAAATGAACGAAAGTTCCGACCGCATCGCGGCGGCCCTGACGAGTATGGGCGTGAAGAAGGGCGACCGTGTGGGAATCTTTATGCCGAACACGCCGCAGTTCGTGATTGCCTATTTCGGCATTTTGAAAGCGGGGGGTGTGGTGGTTGCCACCAATCCGCTTTACACACCGACCGAAATCGAATACCAGGTCAATGATGCGGGTGTCGAAATAATGTTCGTGATGAGCAACTTCTATAACAAGATGAAGGCTGCTCAACCAAAGACCAAGCTCAGGACCCTGATCGTCACCAACTTGAAGGAAACCCTGCCGCCGGTCTTACGCGTTCTTTTCACCCTTGCGAAAGAGAAAAAAGGTGGTTTTCGTATTGAGGGCGGACTGGCACAGGGTGATGTATGGATGAAAGACCTGCTGGCGAAATACCAGCCATCTGATCGTCCCAAATTGGATATTGGGCCGGATGACACTGCCATGTTCCAATATTCCGGCGGGACGACCGGCGTCTCAAAAGCTGCGGTGGCCCTGCATCGCAATGTTGTAGCAAATACTCTTCAATTGAAAAGCTGGATCGCCAATGCAAAAGATGGCGAGGAGGTGATGCTGATGGCCATCCCCCTGTTCCATGTTTATGGCATGGTGGCAGGCATGGGTTTCTCCCTGGCTTTGGGCGCGACAATGGTGATGATCCCGAATGCCCGAGATATTCCAGATGTGTTGGAAAACATCAACAAATACAGTCCAACCATGTTTCCTGGTGTGCCGACACTCTACAACGCCATTAACAACCACCCGGACGTTATCGCGGGGAAAATCAAACTCGGTTCGATCAAATCCTGCCTCTCTGGTTCCGCCCCGCTTATGCGCGAAACGAAGGAGAGATTCGAAAGCCTCTCAGGCGGCAAAGTGTTCGAGGGATATGGGCTGTCTGAGGCGCCAACCGCCACTCACTGCAACCCAATGATGGGCGTCAACAAAACCGGTTCGATCGGGATGCCTTTGCCCGATGTGGACGTCAAGATCATTAGCCTCGACGATGGCGAGACCGAAATGCCGATGGGTGAGATCGGCGAGATCGTTGTTTGCGGACCGCAGGTCATGAAGGGTTATCACAACATGCCGACCGAAACGGCCAATTCCCTGCGAAAAGATAAAGACGGAAAGGTCTGGCTTTACACCGGCGATATCGCCCGCATGGATGAGGACGGATATTTCTACATCGTGGATCGCAAAAAGGAGCTCATCAAGCCGGGCGGATTCCAGGTTTGGCCGCGCGAAGTGGAAGAAGCCATCGCGGCCTTCCCGAAAGTTTTGGAAGTCGGCGTGGCGGGCATCCCCGACCCGTTCCGCGGCGAAACGGTCAAGGCATGGATTGTGCTCAAACCCGGCGAGCAAGCGACCGCCGACGAGATCAAAGCCTTTTGCAAAGAGCGATTGGCGGCCTATAAAGTCCCGACGCATTATGAATTTAGAAACGAATTGCCAAAGACAACCGTCGGAAAAATTTTGCGGCGAGAATTGGTGAGACAACATAAGGAAACCGAAGCAAAATAAACCGTGATGCATAATTGATCTAAACGAAAAGAGGCTCTCCATACGGAGAGCCTCTTTTTACGTTTTACGAATTACGAAGTTACGCCACCTGCGGAGTGCCGCTCTTCTTTCCGGCGGGCGGAGGGAAGATGGCTTCGAACTCTTCACGCGTGATCGATTCAGCATCCAGCAATTTCCTGGCAATTGCATCCAACTGTTCTCTATATTTTTTTACAGTGGCCTGAGCCAGCTTATAAGATTCTTCCACCAGTTTGCGGACTTCGCGGTCAATTTGCTGGGCTACCGCTTCAGAGTAATCGCGCTGTTCCGAGATTTCGCGTCCGAGGAATATCAATTCCTCCTTTTGACCGTACACCATCGGCCCCATTTCGTTCGACATGCCCAAACGCGTCACCATGGCGCGTGCCATGCGCGTGACCTGCTCGATGTCGTTTGCCGCCCCGGAGGTAATATCATCGAAGATCAACTCTTCAGCGGCGCGGCCGCCGAGCGCCATGGCAAGCTGCGCCATCATCTTCTTGCGCGACATCAAAATGCGGTCTTCATCCGGGCGGAACCAGGTGACGCCGCCAGCCTGTCCGCGACCGACGATGGTCACTTTTTGAACGGGATCGGCTTCAGCGATGGCGTTGCCAACGACAGCGTGACCCGCTTCGTGGTAGGCGATGATGCGCTTCTCTTCATCCGAGATCAAACGGGACTTTCTTTCGGGTCCCATTACGACGCGTTCAATCGCCTCTTCAAGTTCCGGCTGGCCAATGGCTTTCTTGTTGCGGCGGGCCGCCAGAATGGCGCTTTCATTGACCATGTTCTCGAGGTCGGCGCCGACGAAGCCGGGAGTGCCGCGCGCCAGTGTAGCAAGATCAACGCCCGGCTCCAATGGCTTGCCTTTGGAATGGACTTTCAAAATGGCTTCGCGTCCCTTTACATCAGGGCGGTCGAGCGTGACGCGGCGGTCAAAGCGGCCCGGGCGTAGAAGCGCGGGATCGAGAATGTCGGGGCGGTTGGTTGCGGCAATGATAATGACATTGGTGTCGGTATCGAAACCGTCCATCTCGACCAACATCTGGTTGAGGGTTTGCTCACGCTCATCGTGTGAACCGCCGAGTCCCGCGCCGCGCTGGCGGCCGACCGCGTCAATTTCGTCCACGAAAACGATGCACGGCGAATGACGCTTGGCCTGTTCGAACAGGTCACGCACGCGGCTGGCGCCAACACCCACGAACATCTCGACAAACTCAGAGCCCGAGATGGAGAAGAACGGTACGCCCGCTTCGCCGGATACGGCTTTCGCCATCAGGGTCTTGCCGGTTCCGGGAGGCCCAACCAACAAAACGCCCTTGGGAATCCGCGCGCCAAGCTGGATAAATTTTTGCGGCTCTTTCAGGAACTCGACCACTTCCTTGAGTTCCTCTTTGGCTTCCTCTGCACCGGCCACATCCTCAAACGTCACGGTGGGATGCTCGCCGCTGAACATGCGCGCGCGCGATTTACCAAAGGCCATGGCTGCATTGTTACTTCCCTGCGCCTGGCGGAAAATGAACCACATCACCCCAAGCACAATCAGCAATGGCAGGGTATAAGCCAGTATGCTCAACAGGCCCGACAGCAGTGACGGTGGTTTGACCTCGACTATCACGTTATCTGGCGAAAGTTGCGCAGGGGTGACGCCCAGGCTGACCAATTGGTCCACCAAAGTTGTAGTGGGCTCCTTGTTTGAGTCAGCCTCTTTGCCAGATTTGTAAACAACATGAATCAGATCATCCTGTTGAATGGTGACACGCGCAACTTCGCCGCTCTGAATAGCTTTGGCAACTTCATTGATAGTCAGCGGTTGTTGGGTTGTGCCGTCTTGTTTGAAACCAACATACAACATGGCGCCAATCGCAACTATCAAAAGGAAGTAGATAATAAAAGATTGACTACGGTTTGAATTCACAGAATCCTCCAGATCGAACGTTGGAATTATACCAACCTACCCGTCTTGCGAATAGTACATCCAAATTATTTATATGATTCTCTAATAAATTCGAAATCAACAGAAGAACGTCAAAAAAAAGCTTTTTCGATGCCGGGCGCGCCGAGGACTTACGTCTATTCGAGTTTTTCCAACGCGGCGCGTATGCCGTTCACATTCCACGTTATGATCTTCATCTTCTCCTGAACCTTGCAATATGGTAAACTATAAAAGGATATATTGTGGACAATAAATCGATGAAAAGAATCCTGTGCATTGAAGACGAACCTGAGATGATTGACCTCATTCGTCTTATCCTGGGTCGCCGCGGCTTTGAAGTTTTGGGCGCGGCAGGCGGTACTGCGGGCTTAAAAGAAGTGCGTGAACAATTGCCCGATCTGGTACTGCTCGATTTGATGATGCCCGACATGGATGGCTGGGAAGTATATCAGCAAATGAAAGCCAGCGATTCCACACGCAGCATTCCGGTAATCGTCGTCACCGCCAAAGCGCAAAGCATTGATAAAGTTCTTGGCCTGCACATCGCCAAAGTAGACGATTACATCGCCAAACCGTTCAGCCCACAGGATTTACTTAATAGCGTTGAAAGAGTTTTAAGCCAGAAAAAAGCAGAGCTATAAATTTGTTGTGCCATATTTTTCGGCGCTCGGAATCCCTACAGCAGGTCATGCCTTCATTCATTTTCATACAGAATCTAAACCGGGCCATCGAAAATCCGCCACGCATAAAGTTTTGCGATTCATTTGCGTGTCGTCTGCGCGGTTTGATGTTCCGGGACCACCTCTCGCTGGATGACGGGCTGGTACTCGTTATCAGCCGCGACTCGCGCGCCGATTCATCCATTCACATGTTTTTTGTTCCATTCGATCTGGCCGTGTTCTGGATCAACAATGACAACGAAGTGGTGGACAAAGTCATTGCAAGATCATGGCGGCCGGCCTATTTTCCTGCCCGGGCTGCGCGTTACACACTGGAAATTCATCCCGAACGATTCAATGATTATCAGATCGGCGATAAAGTAGCGTTCAAAGATGTTTGAACGATCTTTTTCCGGCAGCAATGGTCGCCTTGCTATCTAATTTCTTTTCCGTTTAAACACTATCCTTGACGCTCCCACAGAAACTATTCTTGATTGCCCGATTATGTTGCACTTTGGATGCCTTTGTGCTAAACTTTCCCCATTAAAACAATGAATTCACTGGTTAATTTCCTTAAACAAAGTGACATCTTTTATCAGCTAACGCCAACTCAGTTGGAGTTGGTAGCCAATTTGTGCCAGGAAGTGGTTTATCAAACAGGGGAAGTTATTTTTAAAGAGAATAGCAGCAGTAAGGAACTGTATGTCATCGCACAGGGAGAGATCGAAATTTCGATCACCCCCAGCACAACTGAACCCGCTTCGGTCCCTGTAGACGATGCGGTAATTGCAAAACTTCGCCGGGGCCAATCGTTTGGGGAGGTCGCTCTTGTGGACGAGGGACTTCGTTCAGCATCCGCTCGCGTTTCACAAAAAGATACAAGACTTCTGATTGTCCAACGCGATAAGCTCATTATGCTTTGCGAAACATATCCTCAACTGGGTTATCGCCTGATGCATAATCTGGCTGCTGATCTCGCCATGAAAATCCGTAATACAGACTTGCGTATCCGCGAACAACTACTGTATAAAAGCCAGGAATGATAATTTTTAAGAAAAGTCTAGACAGAAACACTTGACCAGTAACTAAATTGCCTTTACTATTGGATTTTAATATTCATCGTAGGAAAAACCTTAATGTTTTATGAGCCGCCAGAAATGTATCCAGATATGGAAGTTTCTGCGGCTTTGTGTTGTATGTGTTGTAAATGAAGGTGTTTAGAATTCAATCCAAAGGAGGTGATGCGGACAAAGGAGAGCATTGTCGGCCTGTTTGTTGTAACCGCGATAGGTTCACCCTTGAGCGGGTATCAGATTCACCAAACATATTCGGAGGAGTAAGAAATGTCTAAACGCTTGTTTGTTCTGATTTCAGTGCTGATTCTCGCCAGCATGTTGCTTGCCGCTTGCGGCGGCACCGGCGGCGGAGCCACTGCCAAGACTTTGAAAATCGTCTCCAGCCTGCCCATGACTGGTTCATCCCTGACCCAGACCCAGACCATCGTAAATGCTATGCAGTTGCGCCTCGATCAGGCCAAGAACACAGCCTGTGGCGGCAAATACACAATTGCATACGAACCCTGGGATGACGCTTCCGCCGCTCTTGGCAAATGGGATCCCGCTGTTGAAACCGAAAACGCCAACAAAGCCGCCGCTGACAAGTCAATCGTTGCCTATCTTGGCACATTCAACTCAGGCGCCGCCAAACTGTCCATCCCGATCTTGAACGGCGCGGGACCGTTGGTCATGATCTCTCCGGCCAACACCAACCCCGGCCTGACCAAGGCTGACAAAGATCTGCCCGGCGTCACCGATTCCTACTATCCCACCAAAGTCCGCAACTACGCCCGCGTTGTTGCTGCTGACGATATTCAGGGTAAAGTTGCCGCGAACTTCGTGAAATCTCTCGGCGCCAAAACCGTCTATATCCTCGACGATCAGGAACTGTACGGTAAAGGCGTTGCCGACGTGTTCAACGCCACCGCCAAGGAAATTGGCCTGACCGTTCTCGGCCAGGAAGGCATTGACCCGAAGGCCGCTGACTACAAGGCTTTGATGACCAAGATCTCGACCAGCAATGCTGGCGGCCCGCCCGATGCCATCTACGTTGGTATGGTCGTTGACAACAACGCATCCCAACTGTTGAAGGATAAGGTCTCGATCATGGGCGATAACAACAAGGTCAAATACGTTGGCCCAGACGGCATTCAGACCCAGGCCTTTATTGACGGCGCTGGTGCGGATATCGCCGAAGGCGCTTATGCTTCCGTCGCTGGCGTTCCGCTCTCCGAATTGCCTGCATCCGGCAAGCAATTCGTCAAGGACTACGAAGCCAAGTATGGCCCTCTGACCGAACCTTACGCTGTGTATGGTTACGAGACCATGAACGTTGCCCTCAAGGCGATTGAAGACGTCTGCACCGCTGGCGGCGACCCGACCAACCGCGAATCCGTTCGCGCTGCCGTCTTCGCCATCAAGAACTTCGACGGCGCTCTCGGCACGTGGTCGTTCGATGCGAACGGCGACACCAGTTTGACCGACATGACCTTCTATCAGGTCAAGGGCGGCAAGTACGTCTCCGTCGGCACCTTCAAATAAGTCTCTCGAACTTCCGGGGGCGGCGTTTTATGCCGCCCCCACCCTTTTTTATAAGGGCCAGAGTAAAAGAGGAGAACCATGGAAACCACCAAGAAGAAGAATTTCAACCTGAGAAGCCTCGGCGTCCTGGTGCTAGTTCTATATATCGTATTCCTGATCGGGCCAATCGCCGGGCTCGATGTTCCCACAATAGCCGCAAGTATTAAAGCCAACCCGCTACAACTGATCCAGTTCTTGATCATTGGAATTTCCAATGGTGCGATCATTGCAATCATCGCGCTCGGATACACCATGGTATATGGCATCATCGAGCTGATCAACTTCGCTCACGGCGACGTTTACATGATCGGCGTTTTTACATCACTCACCGTTCTTTCACTAACCGGAACATTGAACAGCACCAACCCGGTTCAGATTGTTCTGGGACTTGCCTTTGCCCTGATCATCGCGATTGTGGTATGCGCATCGCTTAACGCGACCATTGAGCGGCTTGCCTATCGCCGCCTGCGCAACGCCCCACGCCTGGCACCGTTAATCTCTGCCATTGGCATGTCCTTCATTATTGAAAACATCGGCCTGATGTGGGCCGCGCAAGCCTGGCTGGTACCTTCCTTCGGCACTACTGGCGGCGCCTCACAAAAAGTTTTTCCAGATATGCTTAGCGCACTATTTAAGGCTACCGGATTTAACGGCGGGGATGTCAACCTTCTGGTAGCTTCGGGCTTGCCGCTGCGCCTCACAGTCAAAGATATTCTGGTCATTGTTCTAGCAGTCGCCTTGATGACGGGCCTCTATTTATTCGTTCAACGAACCCAATTGGGCAAAGCCATGCGCGCCACCGCCCAAAACCGGGATGCCGCCAAAATGCTGGGCATTGACATTGACCTGGTTATTACCGCAACATTCCTCATCGGCGGCGGACTGGCTGGAGCGGCCGGTCTTATGGCTGGTTTGTACAATAACACCGCCTGGTGGTTCATGGGCTTCCGCGCTGGTTTGCAAGCCTTTACGGCTGCTGTGCTGGGCGGCATCGGCAACATCACCGGCGCCATGCTGGGCGGCTTCTTGATCGGTCTGCTGGCCTCTTTCAGCGATGGGTATCTCAACGCGCGCTGGACGAATGCCTGGGTCTTTGCCACCCTCGTGCTGATTCTTCTCTTCCGCCCCACCGGCTTGCTCGGTGAACAAGTTGGACAAAAGGCCTAAGAGGTATCGAAATGGATAAAAATATAAAATCAGGAATCACCTTCGGCCTTATTGGCGGATTTTTGACCTTCCTCTTCGGCGGATGGTCAGTCGCAGTCCTCGGCGGCATGCTTGGGCTGGGACTTGGCCTTAGTCTTGGAAGCCGCTTCGAACGGAGAAACCCGTTGCAAATTGCGCGCGCTAGCTTTATGCCTGCGCTCGTGGCGGCGGTAATTCTTGTCGGGCTAAGCCTGGTTCAAAACATTTTTATTTTGCCCGCACTTGGCAAGGCCCGCCTCTTTGATAATCAGGTGATCATCGCCAATACAATTGGCTTCCTCGTTGTTTTACTGCTCACTATAATTACCTGTGCAATTCATGGCCTGTCCGAGCGCCAGGAAGGAATCGCCAAGCTCGTTTTACTAGCAATTGTAATTATCACCTTCCCCTTCATTGATAAGGCTACTGGCTTACGTTGGTCTGCGCAGGTAATCTTTGCGTTGATTTTCGTGATCCTGGGCCTGGGACTCAATATCGTGGTAGGGTATGCTGGGTTATTAGATCTTGGTTATGCGGCATTCTTCGCAATCGGCGCATATACCACCGGAATTTTGTCTTCCCCACAGCACGGCATTTATATGAATTTCTGGCTTGTCATCTGGATTGCGGCAGGTATTGCCGCATTATGGGGACTAATTCTTGGCGCGCCCACCCTGCCACTGCGCGGCGATTATCTCGCCATCGTTACGCTTGGCTTTGGTGAAATGATCCCGGTCATATTCAGAAATCTGACCGAAGTAACCATCAAAGAACCTTTCACTTGCTGGATTCTGCCTGGGATAACGAATTTGTTCGGCGCCAAATCCACACTAGCTTGTATTACGTTCTTTGAACGCCAGGACTTGACAGCGGGCGAAAAAGGCATCAGCCCGATCGGACGCCCCTCCCTGCCCTTCATCGGCGAATTCCAATCGGACAATCCAATCCCGTGGTATTTCCTAATCATCGTGATTATCCTGCTATCCATCTTCATCATCCGCCGCCTGCGCGAAAGCCGCCTGGGACGCGCCTGGATGGCTATCCGTGAAGACGAACTGGCTGCATCTCAAATGGGCATTGATCCGGTCCGCACCAAATTAGCAGCCTTCGCCATGGGCGCAACCTTCTCAGGTTTTGCCGGTGCTTTCTATGCCGCCTACATCCGCGGCATTTTCCCCAGTGTGTTCGATTTCAGCGCATCAATCATCATCCTGGTTATCGTGATCCTGGGAGGCCTTGGCAATATTAACGGCGTGATCGTGGGCGGCCTTGTCATCATGACGGCTGATCGTCTCTTCCTCCCGGCGCTCAAGGATTTTCTCGCATCGCTTCTGACAAATACGATTCTTCCGTCGTTGGCGGGCAATCCCGTTCTGCAAGCGGCCGTCAAAGACAACGCCAACCCGATCTTATATCGCTTCCTGCTCTTTGGCTTAACCCTGGTCATTATGATGGCCGTACGTCCTGAGGGCTTGATCCCCAGCGCCCAGCGCCGTATGGAATTGCACGCCGCAGAAGAAATGGCTGGCCCTGTGATTCCGGAAGAGACGGCCAAACCAAACGCAATGACCGTCGCTGGAAAAACAAAAGCCGCCGCAAAAAAACGCTAGGAGACCTGCCGTGAATCTCTTTGAAGCTCGTAAAGTTACCAAGATGTTCGGCGGACTTGTCGCTGTGAACAATGTTGATTTCACCCTCGAAAAAGGGATGATCGCCGGTTTGATCGGACCCAATGGGGCCGGAAAGACCACATTCTTTAATTCGATCACGGGTATTTACCCGATCTCCAGCGGTGAAATGAACTTCGATGGACATGACATTACCAAACTTAAACCGTTCCAGATCACCGCTCTTGGAATTGCCCGTACTTTCCAAAACATCCGCCTGTTTTCCAACATGAGCGCGATGGAAAACGTACTGGTTGGACAACATGTTCGTTTGCATTCGACTTTGATAGGCCAGATCACACACAGCGCGGCTACCATGAAAGAGGAAGCAAATGCACATGCCAAAGCCCTCGATATGCTGGAGTTCGTCGGACTGCGCCGTACAGATGCTGAAGTAACCGCCAAGAATCTATCTTATGGTCTCCAGCGCCGCCTCGAGATCGCCCGTGCGCTGGCTACTGACCCCAAGCTTCTTCTCCTCGATGAGCCTACCGCCGGCATGAACCCGAACGAGACACTCGACTTGACCAGTTTCATCCAGCGCTTGCGCAGCGACTTAGGCTTGACCATTCTGCTCATCGAACATCATATGCGCGTGGTGATGGGCATTTCAGACCGCGTCTCCGTTTTGGATTACGGCGAAAAGATTGCTGAAGGCCTGCCGGCTGATGTCCAAAAAGATCAACGGGTCGTCGAGGCCTACCTCGGCAAAGGCACCGTCACCAAGTAAAGGCCAGGATCACATTATGCTTGAACTCAAAGATGTTCATACTTACTACGGAAACATCCATGCCTTGAAGGGTGTCTCCCTGACTGTAAACCAGGGTGAAATCGTGACGCTGATCGGCTCGAACGGCGCCGGCAAAAGCACCACCCTGCGCACCATTCAAGGTATCAACCGCCCTCGCAGCGGAACGATCCTGCTGGAAGGCGTGGCGCTCGAAAAATTACCGCCACACGAAATTGCCGGGCGTGGCGTTGCTCAAAGCCCCGAAGGCCGGTTGATTTTCCCACGCATGACCGTGCTTGAAAATCTTGAAATGGGCGCATACGCAAGAAAAAACAAGACCGGATTTGACGATGATCTGGCGCGCGTCTTTTCGCTCTTTCCCCGCCTTAAGGAACGCATCACACAAAAAGGCGGCACGCTTTCAGGCGGCGAACAGCAAATGCTTGCCATGGGACGCGCGCTGATGGCCCGCCCGCGCATCCTTCTGTTGGACGAACCTTCGATGGGGCTTTCCCCTCTGCTGGTGGAATTGATCTTCGAAATCATTCAGAACATCAACAAGGAAGGCATGACCATCCTGTTGGTGGAGCAGAACGCGTTGATGGCACTCTCGATTGCCAATCGTGGATATGTACTGCAAACTGGCGAGATCATACTCAGTGACGCTGCCGCCAAACTCAAAGAAAACGAGATGGTGCGCAAGTCGTATCTGGGCATCGAGTAAACCAGAGAAACAACCTTTCAATACCGAGACCCGTTTTCCGCCGAGGCGTGAAAACGGGTCTCTTTACAAAAGGCGCCAGATGGAAATTCCTACTAAAGCAGAGATTGTCATCATTGGCGGCGGCGTGATGGGAGCCAGCACAGCCTACTATCTTGCAGCGCGCGGCATGAAAAATATTGTATTGCTCGAGCGCGGTGAGTACTTCGGACAGGGTTCGACCGGACGCTGCGCGGGTGGAGTGCGCTACCAGTTCGGCACCGAGATCAACATTCGGCTTTCACTGGCCAGCCTGCCCATGCTCGAACGCTTCAAGGACGAGATCGGCCAGGATGTGAACTATCGCAAATGCGGTTATCTTTTCGTTTTTACCGGCGAGAAAGATATCAACGAATTTCAAGAAAACCTCAAACTTCAAAACCGGCTCGGCGTTAAAACCGAATGGCTAAACGGCGATGATATCCGCAAACGATTACCGCTGATGAATTTCAAAGACGCGCTGGCGGGCACGTTCAACCGGGAGGATGGATTGGCTGACCCGAACAGCGTGGTAATGGGATATATCAGTGCGGCGACGCGCATGGGAGTGAAATCATTCAACAACATGGAAGTGATTGGGATACGAGTCAGCGGGGATAAAGTCACGGGCGTGGAGACCGCTCACGGTTCGATTGAGACGCGTTTGATTCTAAACGCGGCCGGGCCCTGGTCGGCTCAGGTTGGACGAATGGCCGGAGTCCATATTCCAGTCCAACCCATCCGCCGACAAATGTTCACGACCACTCCCCTGCCCAGTATCCCGCCCGATTTTCCTTTTGTGATTGACTTTTCGCAATCTCTCTATTTCCATCGCGAAGGCGAAGGGCTTCTGATCGGGATGAGCAACCGGAACGAAGCGCCCGGCTTCGACCAAAGTGTAGACGAGGATTTTGAGCTTGTCAATCTGGAAGCCGCTATCACTAGAATGCCATTGGTTGAACAAGCAGGCCGGGCTTCGCATTGGGCCGGGCTGTATGAAGTGACACCCGATTCGCACCCAATCTTTGGCCGTACGCCCGTGGAAGGCTTTTTACTGGTCACAGGTTTTTCGGGTCACGGGTTTATGCACGGTCCGATCTCAGGCAGGTTGATGGCAGAATATATTCTGGACGGCAGGTTTTTAAGCGTTGACGTTTCGATGCTAAATCTTGCACGCTTCGAAGGACAATTAAATCAAGAGTACAATGTGGTTTAATCTCCTGAGGAGAAAACCATGAAACGATTTCCCTTATTTGCTTTGCTGGCGCTTGCCAGTATTCTTATTTCAGCCTGTGGCACAGTGACTGCTTTTAAATGCACCGACCCGCTCGGATGCGTGACTCTCGGTTCGGGAGAAAGCCTCAAGATCGCCACCATGCTGACCATGAGCGGCCCCAATAAAGTATATGGCGTTGACGCTCTGCGCGGCGTACAAATCGCCATGGATGACGCAGGCAATGTACTGGGGCGTCGTGTCGAACTGATCCAGGAGGATGAGCAGTGTTCCGAGCAGGGAGGAAAAGAGGCAGCTACGCGGCTGGCCGCCGATCCGAACATCATCGGCGTGATCGGCGCGACTTGTTCCAGCGCCGCCTTGTCTTCTGCCAAAATCCTGAGCGACGCCGGATTTCTGGTGATCTCCCCGTCGAGTACCGCGCCGTCGCTTACTGATCCGTCGCTGCGCCAGCCAGGTTTTTTCCGTTCGATCTACAATGACAAGGCGCAGGGAAAAGCCGTGGCTGAATTTGCCTTCAATGTGCTGGGGCTGCGGCGCATGGTCACGCTGCATGACGGCACAGCCTATCCAAAGCAATTGCAGCAGGCCGCTTGCGACAGCTTCCAACCGTTGGGCGGCGAGTGCGTCGAACAGATCGACCTAAGCAATGGGCAGGATGTTCTTACCGCTTTGAAATTTGCCGCACTGAGCGAGCCGGACGTACTTTACTATCCGGTCTATACCAAGGAGGGGGCGGCGATCACCCGCGCGATTTCCGAGGCCGGCCTTTCGAACGCCGCGCTGATCAGTTCGGACGGCCTGCTCAGCGCCGATTTCATTCAACAGGCACAGCCTTATTCAGAAGGAATGTATCTATCAGGCCCCAATACAGTCCAGGAACCTCAAACGTTTACTGATAAATACCAGGCCAAATATGGTGAAAAACCAAACGCGCCCTATCACCTTCAAGCCTACGACGCGGCCAACATGCTGTTCTATGCCATGCAGCAATCGGCGGTCGTGGTCGGCGACAAACTGTATATCCAGCGCCAGAAATTGCGCGACGCACTTTACAACATGCAAGGTATTCAGGGCTTGAGCGGCAAAATAACATGTTCGACATACGGCGATTGCGCCGCACCAGACATCGAAATATTTCAGGTCGTTCGCAATCAATTCAAACCGATCTTTCCGTAAGCGCAGCATTGTTCCTGAGTGAGCAACAGATCAACATGCCATCAGCAGAAATCATTACTATTGGAACCGAGATCCTGCTCGGTGAAATCGTGGATACCAACACACGCTACATCGCGCGGACATTGCGCGGCCTGGGCGTGGACTTATACCGCACCATCACCATCGGCGACAACGTGGAACGCATCGCATCCGCCATACGCGAATCGATGCAACGCGCTGAGATCGTCATCACCACAGGCGGGCTTGGCCCCACGGTTGACGACCCCACGCGCGAGGCCGTTGCCAAAGCCGCCGGAGTGGCAACCGAATTCCGCGATGATCTTTGGGAACAAGTCGTGGAAAATATCGGGCGCTACGGCCGCAAGCCGTCCGAAAACCAAAAGAGGCAGGCAATGGTTCCAAAAGGCGCATTGGGCATTAAGAATCCCGTCGGCACCGCGCCCGCCTTCATCGTCGAGACCGAACGCAATGCGGTCATCTCCCTGCCCGGCGTGCCGAACGAAATGGAACACATCCTGCATGAGTCGATCATCCCATATTTACAAAAACGATTTGACCTGAGCGATGTTATCAAAATCCGTGTGCTTCACTGCTCCGGACTCGGCGAAGGCTTGATAGATGAAAAGATCGCCGATCTTGAAATGCTTAGCAACCCAACCGTTGGGCTGGCCGCGCATACCGGCGTGGTAGATATCCGCGTGGCGGCCAAAGCCAAAAGCGAAGCCGAAGCCGATCAGATGATTGCCGAGGTCGAGAACCAGATTCGTGAACGGTTCGGCAGAATCATCTTTGGCGTGGATGAAGACAAACTCGAAGATGTTGTATTAAATGCCGTTGCCAAACGCGGCTGGACTCTCGCGGCGGTCGAATCAGGCCTGGATGGGCGACTGGCCCGCATCGTTCCGCACACCGCCTCACATCCGGACCTTGAAGCGGACGCCCTTATGGAGGCAGTGCGCGCCGCCCGCGCCCAGGCCAACGTCGACGCGGTGCTTGGTGTTTCCGTCCACCCCGACCAACACGCCGCCGAAATGGTTCTCATCACCCCGCTCGGAGAAAAGACTCACCGCATCACCTACGGCGGCCCGCCGCGCAGCTTGCCGCGCTGGGCCATGAACATAGCGTTGAACTGGCTTCGAACTGCCGCGCAGGAGGCGGCTTGATGCGCGCGCCGCGTCGACAAAAAAACGCTGGCTGGGTGATTCTGGCCTGGAGTTTGAACGGCATCGGCTGCGCCGCTCTTCTAACCATCCTGGTTTTATATTTGACCGAGCGGCCCGCGCAAGCCGCGGGCTTCACGAACCCGCAAGGAACGCCCTACCCCACCATCACACCCGCGCCGACCTCCTTCTACCTGCCGACCATCACACCCAACCCGCGTTCGACGCAATATGTTGAGTACACAGCAACGCCCTTCTTCCTGGTCAACGGACAAAAATCGAATGTAATCGGATTCTCGACTTCCGGCCGCCCAATCGAAGTATACACATTCGGGCAGGGCGAAAAACAACTGATGATCGTGGCGGGCATCAACGGCGGCTATGAGTGGAATACAATCGCGCTGGCCGACCAGCTAATAACATATATCAACGATCACCCCGAAGCGATTCCCAGCGACGTAACGCTCTACATCCTGCGCGACCTCAACCCCGACGGCGACGCGCGCAGTCACGACATAGATGGCCGCGTCAATGCGCGCGGCGTGGATTTGAACCGCAACTTCCCGGTCAACTGGGCCCCGACCTGGGGCCGTTCCGGCTGTTACGATTCAAGCCCAACCACCAGCGGCAGCGGCCCGGCCTCCGAACCGGAGACGCGCATCCTGATGAGATTCATCACTTCGCACAAGATCCAAGCGCTGATTAGTTATCATTCCGCCGCGCTCGGCATTTTTCCGGGCGGTGATCCGTGGGACGAAAATTCCAAGCGGCTGGCACAGGCCATTGCAAATGTGACGACCTATCCCTACCCGCCCATTAATACCGGCTGTGTTTACACCGGCACACTGGCCGATTACGCCGTCTCGCAGGGCATCGCGGCAGTGGATATGGAATTAACAAACCACAAAGACACCGATTTCGAAATGAATTTGAAGACATTGAATGTTCTGGTGAATTTTATAAAGTAACAATTGCTCGCAATTACGTTACAAGGAGACATTATGAAAACAACGGACATCCTTCTCACCAATGCCCACATCCTGAGCATGGACGAGCAAATGAATCAATACAACCCCGGCGCCATTGCCATAAGCGGAGATTCAATCGTCGCAATTGGGCCGGAATCCGAGATCAAAAAAGAATACGCTGGAAAAGAGACGGTTGACTGCCGCGGCAGCCTGCTCATGCCCGGCCTGGTCAACGCGCACACCCACGTTCCGATGACCCTGCTACGCGGCCTGGCCGACGACCTGCGCCTCGACGTGTGGCTGAGCGGCTATATGTGGCCGGTGGAACGCGAGTATGTTTCGCCGGAATTCGTGCGGCTCGGTACGCAGATCGCCTGCGCCGAATTGATCCGTTCGGGCGTGACGACGTTCAACGACATGTATTTCTTTGAAGAAGATGTCGCCAAAGCCACGGCTGAGGCAGGCATGCGCGCCGTCTGCGGACAATCGGTGCTCAAATTCCCCGTGGCCGACGCGGCCTCTTACGAAGATTCGATGGAGATCGCGCGCGACTACATCCAACGCTGGAAGGGACATCCGCTCATCGTCCCGGCTATCGCGCCGCACGCACCGTACACTTGTACGCCGGAGATCCTGCGCGCCACCGCCGAACTTGCCAAAGAGTTCGACGTGCCCCTGCACATCCACATCGCCGAAACATCCTTTGAAGTGGAAAACATGCGCAGCGAAAACGGGATGCCGGTCGTGCCTTACGTGAAGAAGCAGGGACTCTTCGAGGCAAAAGTCATCGCCGCTCACTGCGTCCACATTGACACAGGCGAAATGCGTACTTTGCTTCATGCGGGCGCGGGCGTTTCACACAACCCATCGTCGAACCTCAAACTCGCTTCAGGCTTTGCGCCCGTGGTGAAGATGCTCGAAACCGGACTCAATGTCGGTATCGGTACAGACGGTCCTGCATCCAACAACGACCTCGACATGTTCGAAGAAGTGCGCCTGGCAGCCTTCATCGCCAAGGCCGTGACGAATGACCCGACTTCCCTGCCCGCCGCCACCGCATTGACGATGGCAACCCGCCTCGGCGCACAGGCGCTTCACATCGGACACCTGACCGGTTCGCTGACCGCGGGCCGCCGCGCCGACCTAATCCTGATCAATGCCAATCCAATGCACAGCTCGCCGCGTTTCTTCCGTGACCCCAACAGCGCTTACGCCCAGATCGTTTACGCAAGCAAGTCTACCGATGTCACTGACGTGATGGTCAACGGCAAATGGTTGATGCGCGCCCATCAATTGCAGACGCTGGATGAAGAGGAGCTGCTCGCCCAGGCCGCGGACGTTGCCAGGAAGATAGACGCATTCCTGATCGAGCGCGAGCAATCGGTGTTGTCGAAGCTGATCGCGCTGGGCGGCTCGACGGAGGAGGAATCTTTCGAGGTGCAGGTCAAGGTCAAATTAGCGGACGACCGTCCCATCGTCGAGGCCATGAAGCGGCCGGAGATCGAGATCGTTCGCTATCGGCATTATAAACAGCATGATGTATATTTCTCATTCGACGATTTCAGCCAGGGACATCTGCGTTACCGCGAAGATGATTTTCTCGACGAGAAAGGCAGTGTCACCACCACGCGCCCGCGTTTGACATTGCTCGGTCAGAAGCGTGAAGACAAACTGGCGCACGATGTCGTGCTTTCACGCAGCCGCTTCATCGCCCCCGCCGCGCAAAGCCTGCGCTTCTATCGCGAATACTTCAGGCCGAAAGCGGAGGTCACGATCACGAAAGATCGTGAACGCTGGCTGGTGAAATTCAAAGACACCGAATTCTTTGTCAACGTGGACGAGATGATCGAACCCATGCTCGGACATTATATCGAGATCAAGAGCCGCACGTGGAGCCGCACCGATGCGGAACACAAAGCCGCGCTGGCGGGCGAATTACTGGCGATGCTTGGCATTGCCGGCAGCACAACGGTTACAGAAGATTATATTGATGTGGTCAAAAACAAATAACGGGCGAAAAGGATACCCGCATGGATAATAAATCGGCCAGCGCACCAAACATGATCGCACAAACTGCGGCCATACTCTGCGCCATTCTTTTCATCGTGACGGCCCTGGCCGCGCTTATGGTCTTCAACGTTGAATTACGCGCCTTCAATCCCGCCACTTATCAGAGCGCGCTGGTCAAGGAGAATTTTTATCAACTATTCCCCGCCCTGCTGGGAAATGTGCTGTCCAAAAACCTGGACAACAACGCGCCTGCTTTTGCCAAACAAATGAGCCCCGAAGATTGGAAAGTGCTGATCGAAAACCTGCTGCCGCCCGAACAACTTCAGGTAATGACCGAAGACGCGATTAACCAGTTCTTTGCTTATCTCAACGGCGAGACGCAAACCCCGTATATATCGTTCGTGCCGCTTAAGCAGAGTTTATCGAGCCCCAACGGCCTAAACGCCGCCCTGTCCATCATCAAATCCCAGCCGGATTGCACCGTCGAACAACTGGCCGCGATGATATTTACATTCGGACAGGAACTCTGCAACCCGCCGGAGAAGGCACTCGATCTCGCCGCCCCGTTTCTCCAGGCCCAATTGCAGGCCGCAGCGGCCGCCATCCCAGACCAGGCATTGCTGGTCAGCCCGAATGCCGCTCAACAATCCCGCATTGAATCTCTCAACGCTTTGAGATTTCTAGCGCGGCTCAGTCCGCTTGTTCCGCTGGCCTTGTTGCTCGCCATCACGCTGCTGGCAGTACGCACATTTAGAAGCTGGCTGAATTGGTGGGGCTGGCCGCTGCTGTTGGCCGGCCTGCCGGGCGCGGTCATTGGTTTCGGCGGCGCGCCGCTCTTCCGCGCTTTAGCGGAACGGGTCATCTCGCGCCGCATCCCTATTGACATACCAATCGAAGCAGCAAACACCATCCGCAGTATCGTGGATGCCGCCTTGCGCGAAATGCTTAAACCCGCCGGATGGGAAGGGCTGTTCCTGTTCATCGCGGGTACAAGCATGGTACTCATCGCTTCATATCTTGCCGCGAAAGATCAAGATCGGATAAGCGCATCCGAATCCGAAACAAGGATCTTCTAGAAATCGGGCCTGCACAAAAACACTTGCGCCCTTTGCAACTTTTCCCGCCTTTCCCCTGTACTACAATTTAGAGATGCAGCCTGCAGACGATAGCGAACTGGCCGCGCGCGCCGCGCAAGGCGACCACAATGCTTTTAGCGAGATCGTGCGCCGCTATCAGCAGGCAGTGTTCAACGCTGCTTATCATGTGCTCGGCAACGCACGCGACGCGGAAGACGCGGCGCAGGAGACTTTCATTCGCGCTTTTCAATTCTTCGACAAGTTTGATGTGGATCGCTCGCTCGCCCCGTGGCTCAAGCGCATCGCCGTCAACGTGTGCCTCAACCGCCTCGAGGCAGCCAAACCCGCCTCCAGCCTGGACGATGAAGCGGCCCCCGCGCCCGATCCAAATCCCGGCCCCGAAGCGCTGACCGTTAACCGCGCCCGCGCTGAGCGCATCCGCAGCGAATTGAATCGCCTGCCACCGCGTTATCGTCTGGTCATCGAACTGAGACATTTTCAGGAATTGAGTTACGGAGAAATTGCAAAGGAATTGAAGCGCCCGTTGAGCGATGTGAAAAGCGATTTGTTTCGCGCCAGGAAAATTCTCGCCGAAAGATTGAAAGATTTATATGGATCATCTGACTGACTCTCAACTCAACGAATATCTCGACGATATGCTCGACGAAACGACAAGGCGCAAATTCGATTCACATTTGCAAACTTGTGAAGATTGCGCCGCGCGTCTCGACGAATTGCGTTTCATATTTACTTCGCTGGCCGAACTTCCCGAAGCGCGGCTCGCGCATGATCTTTCAGCCAATGTTCTTTCGCGCCTCCCGCAAAAACAGCCCCGCATCTTGACGCCGTTTTTCGCCGCCCAGGCCGGCGCGGCGCTGGGCATGTTGTTCTGGCTCTCAACGCAAGTCGCGAGATTCATTCCACCTGTCCCGGCTTTCAAATTTTCACAATTTCAAATTCCAACTTTTCAACTTGAAATACTTCATTTCCAATTTCCAGATCCCTATTCCCTATTCACCTTCCTCCATCATCCATTCTCCATCCCAACATTCCAACCTTCAACTTTCAACCTCTCATCCTTCAACATCGCCTTTATTGCCATAAGCGTTTTCCTGCTTTGGCTGGTTGGAAATCTATTTTTATTGCGAAACCGCCGCGAGGTCCAAAAATGAAACGTATTCTTATCGCCATTTTTATTCTTGCGCTGGCCGCGCTGGCCTGCGGACAATCCGGCCCGGCCACGCCGTTCCCGACTCCGCAAAATTCAGTCTTCGATTCGGGCCGCACCGCGTACGGATTCTTTCCATCCCCGCCCGAAGTCTCGCTCGACAGCGTCTTCAAACTTTACAAAGACCTCGGCGGTCACGCGGACTTTGTTTTGATCCAGCAAAACGATCCGTGGGAAGATTTCGTCAACAGCGTGGATGGCGAGTCGAAGACGCGCACCGATCTCACCAACCAGGTCGCACTGGCGCGGCAAAACAAACTTGAATACGTCTTCGTCATCGACGCGCTCAACGGACTCAACCGCCGCGATTTCATCGGCCTGCCCGCCGGATGGGAGGCGAGTTTTGCGAACCCCAAAGTCCGCGCTTCATACAAAAATTACGCGCTATGGGTTGTGCGCCAGTTCCGCCCGCGCTATCTCGGCCTGGCCTCCGAGATCAACACTTACATGGACGCGCATCCCGACGACGCGCCGAATTTTATCAGCCTCTACAACGAAATCTACGCGGCGGTCAAAACCGAAGCGCCCGATACGCAAATCTTCGTCACATTTCAATGGGAAGACCTGAATAATTTATTCGGACAAAACGAAGCGGGACACGAAAAGGGAACGATCAATTGGGACGAAGTCGAGGCCTTCGAACCAAATTTGGATTTGTGGGTCATTTCATCCTATCCATTCGGGGTATTCAAATCCGGCGCAGAGATTCCCGCTGACTATTACGCCCCGCTTCTCACGCGGACATCGAAGCCGCTGGCCGTTGCCGAGGGCGGATATACATCCAAACCGGTCGGGCCATTCAACGGCGCGCCCGAAGATCAAGTCGCGTACCTGAATGCCATTCACAATCAAATCGGTTCGCGGCTCACGTTCTGGGTCTATCTTCTGCTCAACGACTTCAACCTCGACTCTTATGCAAAAGTCATGAAACAACAAGGCCAGGGCAGCGATGTCGGCACGCTCGGCATGTTCGCCTCTGTTGGGCTGCGCAGCTTCGACGGCACGCCCAAGCCCGCGCTGGAGTTATGGGATTCATTTCGCACAGGCAAATAATCAACAAGGAGAAAACATGAACAACATCGTCGGTCTGCTTTTCATCATTTTGTTCGGCGGCGCAGGATTGATTTCGATCTTCGCCATCGTCAACCTCGTCCTGCCCGCGCCTGTGGAACGAGCGCGCCTCGCGCTGGAAACATCGCTGGGGCGCTCACTCCTGCTGGGAGTAGTTAACTTTTTGTTCGCGGGAGTCGTCGGCGTGGTGCTGGCATTACCCATCCGCGCGGGCGGGATCGTGGCAGGTGTCTTCGTTTTCCTGATCGCCCTCATCGCACTGGCAGTCGTCGCTTTTATTCTATTCGGCCTTGTGGCAATCAGTTCCATGCTCGGCGGCCGCATGGGTGAAACGAAATCTCCGGTCGCAGCTCACGTACGCGGCGGAGGATTGCTGCTCTTGGCCTGCCTCACTCCCTATTTCGGATGGTTCGTGTTTACGCCGCTGGTATTGTGGACGGCCCTCGGCGCGGCCATTCAAACGGTATTCAGGAAAAAGGAAAAAGTCACAGAATAAAAATAATCCAATCGCTCCCGAAATAATCGGGAGCGATTTTTATGGGCAGGCATTTTGGATTTGCTGGTCAAGCGTTTCGGAAAAAATGTGATACCCGGAGCCGTCGCATTTGGCGCGAAAAAAATAATAAGTGGTGTCGGCAGGGAAAGCCACCGCGCGCAATGAATTCAAATCCGGGTTGCCAACCGGCGCGGGCGGCAGGCCCTCGTAAAGATAAGTGTTGAACGGAGAATCAATTTTCAAATCATCCAGGCTCAATGGATTCGTCCACCATGTTTTTTGAACAGAATTAAAGCCCAGCGCATATTGCACTGTGGGATCGGCATCGAGTTTCATTTTGATCTTGAGACGATTCAGGTACACGGATGCAATCGTCGGAGTTTCATCCTCGCGCACCGCTTCGCGCGCGACGATGGAAGCCAGCGTCACCGCCTGGTAAACGGTCAACCCCTGACGCGCAAACCCATCACGCAGGTCAATGGTCAAATGCAGGGAAAAATTTCTGACGAGGGTTTCAACGAGCTGCCGGGCATTCGTCTCGCGCGGCAGGATGTAAACGTCAGGATAGAGAAAACCTTCCGCAGTGGCCGCGCCCTCCATAAAGTCGAAGCTGCGCGGCGTGGACAGCGCCGCGGCGATAAATGCCTCGGGTGTCGCATCCAGCCCGGAGGTCGGCAGGGATAGCGCGATTTCCTCCATCCGCCAGCCGGGCAGGACCACAAAAGTGACATCGGCAGGCGTCGCATCTTGCATGGCGCGCGCGATATCCACGATGGACATGGCCGGGCTGAGTTTGTAATCGCCTGCCTGGATGGATGTATCCAGGCCGGTGTAAATAAGATAATCACGAAAAGCAGAAGCGTCCACGATCAGCCCGGACTCTGCAAGCCGGTTGACAATTGACCCAACCGATTCATTTTGTTGAACAGTGAAAGATCGTTCAGGCGCGCCAACACTGAGAGGACGGGTTAACAACCCATCGTACCAAACAAGTTTGGCAGAATATTGGATGACTTGCAGCGGACCGAGCGATGATGCGGGCGGGCCATACGATTGGGCGGCGCTTGCTGAAACAGCAAACAGGCCGATGATGCAAGCCAGAACGACGGCAATGACAACGAATGGAAGGAAGCGGCGCATTACAAATTATGATTCGAGTCGAGATAGGATTGCAGAATGACGACCGCTGCCAGTTCGTCCAGATGACCAGCGCGTTTCTTACGCGAGACGCCCAGTTCGATGCGCGCCGCGCGCGCGTCCTGTGTGCTAAACGATTCGTCACACATCACAATCCGGATTTTGGTTTGGTTTTTTAGCTCATCTACAAAGCGTGCCGCGCGCCGCCCGGCCAGGTTGGGATGGCCTTCTTCGTCAAATGATTGACCGACGACGATCAGTTCGGCGTTGCTCTCGGCGGCGATGCTCGCGACCTGTGCGGCATCCACGACGCGCGAGACGTGCTTGATAACGGTCAATGGACGGGCAATGGAACCCGTGAGATCAGAGATTGCCAGGCCGATCCTTTTTTCACCGTGATCAACAGCAAGGATTCGCATTGATTATTTCACATCTATCCTGAACGGGATCAACGGCAGCCACGGCCACCACGAAGGACTCAAGTCCACCTCCGGCGGCGCAGACAGGGGCAGGCCGGAACGCAAAACTTTTACGGCATTTTTTTGCGACAGGCCGCGCGCCAGCAGGATCACCTGTGCCGGTTCAATCCGGCGCGAGAGTACCTGCCCAACCTGCAAATCGAAGCGGGAAGCGCCTAACTTATCGAACACAGGCGCGGCCAGCGGCTGAAAAGTCAGTGTGCCAGGCGATGCGACAAAGCCATCCGGCACAGAAACGTTCAGCGCAGATTCCGCCAGCCGAGTCAAATCTTCACCGGTTATATATTGCGCCGAGTATTCAACGCGCATGGTCAATTTGAGCAGTTCGCCGGGCTGTCCAGCGGGCGGGTCATAGGTCTCTTCCAACACCTGCCCAATTTTCAATGTATTGACCAGCAGAATGTCCTTCGCTCCGATCGAAGCATTGATCTGTTTTTGCGCCTGTTCATTCAACAAACCCACCAACGTATCTCGAACGCGTTTACGGTCATCTTCCGTGGCCGCGATGGCGGTACGATCCAGGCCGCCGGTCGTCGGCTCAGGATTGGTCACAGATGCAGAAAGGCTAAGGCTGCCATCAATCACCTGGATTGAATCGGCGGGCAAATTCCCCGCAACCCCCGCTTCCACAGCCTGGATCGGAACTTCGACAAAGGCGTTTACATTGCCCATCAAATGTGTGTTGTTCAAAGTCGCAAAGCGAATATCCGGCTGGCTGGCGCTATAAATCAACGTCCCGGCCGGAATCGGAACATCAGCCTGCGTCAGGTTCTTGAAACGGGCGATGCCTTTCGCCTTGAATTGCGCGACAGCCGCTTCAGTGGTGATAACCGCAGATTGCGAACCCGTCACCGTCACGCGGATGGCGCGAGATGGAATACTACCCAGGATGGAAACAGACGAAATTGACTCACTGGCCGAGACCGGTATCGTAAGCGACTGTTGCTGCGTGACTGGAGTTAATTTAATCGCGGCGCGCGGGACAAACAAAGCGGCCACCGTTAAAACGGCAAACACGCCCAGCGTGAAGAATCCCGTCCGCACGATGAGATTTGATCTCCAGCCCGCCTCCCTGATTTGCGCCTCATCTCTCATGGCGTGCAGATTGTGGCGCGCGGCGTCAGCGGCGCGTCGGCGCGTTGGACGGCGAACCGGCCACGGGTCGCGCTGGGCAGAAGCGGTTGAATCAAAGACCGGAATGCCGAATCCCTGCGCGTCGCGTTTGACATCCGCGCGGTGCGTGACAAGTCCCAGGTCCGCGCCGAGATAACGGGCATGCTGCTGGAGCACGCGCAAATCCACAGGCCGTAATGTGATCTTCTCGTACTTCGGCCACACCAGCAAAATACGCGGCGACTTGGCCCACGACATGCGGTCACGGACAGAGATCAAATCGTCGTGCGATTCAAGTGTAATGATCTGGGCTTTCATTCCCCCGAATTATAACCGTATGAATACGCCAGTGGTTTTTATTTTTCGTCATTAAAAAAACGGAGCGGCCCTGAAGAGCCGCTCCGGATTGTCATTCAGTATTTATTGAGTAATAAGCAGAACCAGCAATTCGCCGTCCGTTTCTGTAACAGTGATGGACAGCACCAAAGATTCTTTGGTAAACAACATCACACCGCCTTGTGTGCCGCCTTGTGCGCTGAAAGCCGATGTCCATCCGAGCGCCTTGAGATTATCGTTGTAGAAAGTTTGGGCATTTTCCAGCGTATCTTTAACCTTGAAACTATAGGTGTTCTGATTAAATTCCTGGCCAACGGAAGCCGCAGGCATGATCGGAATGCCATTCCAGTCACTGACCGGCTGACCGGTCGGGTTGGCATAACCGCCTACATCTGGCATGGATGAGGGCAGGGCTTGAAGAGTTTCGATAGGCATCGAGCTTGCAATGGCCTGGGCTGTTGAGGCCAGGTTCTTTGCGTTGGATATTGGCGTCGTAATCAGGCCGCAGGCTAAAGTCGCAGCAATCAAAACGGTCAGCAGGCTATATTTATAAATGGTTGACATGTTTTCTCCTTTTTCATTTAACTATCATACAGCACTTATCGCTCGGCTGGAGAGGGAAATATGTACTAGCCCAGGAAACGCTAAATTTGACTCAACGCAGCCGGAGGATTTTTGAAAAGCAATTAAACAAAAAGGGCGGGCATCTGTCCGCCCTTTCAAGTTATTTCAGCTTCTCTTCGACTGCCTTTACAACTTTACTCATCGCTTCGTCTATTTTCATCGCCTCCGGCGGACTGCCCTGCGCCAGATTGGGGCGCCCGCCGCCGCGCCCACCGATTGCAGTGATCAGGTCGCCCGCTTTGAGTCCGCGTTTGACGAGGTCTTCGGTCAATACCGCGATGACAATTGATCCCGTCACCAGAACCGCCGCGCCGCCTTTGGGATATTTCTCGCGAAACTTGTCGGCAAGAAGGCGGAGAGTATCCGCGTCCGCGTTCGGGATTTCAACCGCAAGGACGTTCACATTCTGCACAGTTTGAACGTTTGAAATCTGGAGATTGAAAGTTGAAAGCGCCTGTTGCGCGCGCAGTGCGGCAATCTCTTTGCGGGCCTCGCTCAATTCATCCTCAAGTGTTTGCGCTTTTTGTGGAACTTCATCCATAGACGATTTCAATACGCTCGCTGTTTGCTTCAACATTTTGAATCGCCGCGTCATCAGTTCGTACGCGCCGCGGCCGGTTACTGCTTCGATACGGCGCACACCCGCCGCGGCCGAGCCTTCACTGACGATGATGAACACGCCGACATCCGATGTGCGCTCCAGGTGCGTGCCGCCGCATAGTTCGTAAGAGAACTTCGGTTGTTGCTCAACAAACGCGGTGGGATGTTCAATGGCTGATTCATCAACCAGCTCCGCGCCAGCCGGAATGATGCTGATCGTGCGAACAGTCTCGCCGTATTTCTCGCCAAACAACGCCATTGCACCTTCGCCAATCGCGTCTTCGCGGGACTTCAATTTGGGCGTGACGCCCATATCCGCCGCAACCGCATCGTTGACGATACGCTCGACGCGCTCGATCTGTTCGGGCGTCATGGCTTCGGGATGATTGAAGTCGAATCTCAATCGGTCGGGCGCGACCAATGAACCGGCCTGCACCGCATGTGCGCCCAAAACTTGATGCAAAGCGGCGTGAAGCAAATGCGTGGCTGTGTGATTACGCATGATGTCGTGACGGCGCGGCATGTCCACTTCAGCCACAACTCTATCACCGACTTTCGGATGGCCGGAAACAACTTCACCAACGTGAACAATGACGCCCGCGGACGCGCGGCGGATGGCGGTGATTTCGATTTCCCATGCGCCATCATCCCCTTCCCTTCTCCCAATTTTGGAAGAAGGGTGAAGGGAGATGGCACGGATATAACCTTCATCACTCACCTGCCCGCCTGACTCGATGTAGAACCCCGTCTTCGGTAAAATGATTTCGATCTGATCTCCAAACGAAGCGGACTCAACTGATTCTCCGTTGACGATCAACGCCAGCACCTCGCCTTCGACGCGCTGGCTGGTATACGGATCGTATTCAACGCCGTGTTCGCCGAGTTTGTCTTTCTTTTGCAAATCCTTCAAGATACCAGCGAAGAATTCGGCGTCTTCGCCGCCCATTTTGCCCATGGCCTTGCCGCCGCCGGAGGCCTTGCTGTGTTTTTCCTTGGCGGCATTGAAGCCGGCTTCATCCACTTCGAGGCCTTGTTCGCGCGCGATGTCGCGCGAGATTTCAAACGGCAAACCATACGTCGCGTAAAGGTCGAAGGCGCGGCGGCCATCCAGAACAGTCTTATTTTGGGCGCGGAGATCGGAGAGCAGATTCTCCAATTGCGCGGTGCCCGTTTCAACGGTACGCGCGAAGCGGATTTCTTCACGCGTCAAATTATCCAAAATCGCGCCGCGGCTTTTTTCCAGTTCAGTATAAAAGGGTCCGTAAGTCGCAATCACCGTCTCGGCCACTTTGGCGAGGAACGGTTCTTTAAGTCCGATCTTGGTGCCGAAGCGCGCCGCGCGGCGGATGATCATACGCGCAACGTAATTGCGCCCCAGGTTGCCCGGGACAACGCCATCCGCGATCAGGAATGCGGCGGAACGCGTGTGATCGCAAATGACGCGGTACGGCGTGAAGTCGGCCAGCATTTCTTTTTCGGTGTGACCCGTGAGCAAACGCAGAACGTCGAGCGATCTGGCGAAGAGATCGGTCTTGTAATTGGAGTCAACATCCTGCAAGACCGAAACGATGCGCTCGAAGCCCATGCCCGTGTCCACATGTGTGGCGGGAAGCGGTTCGAGTTTATCGGGGCCGAGGCGGTTGTATTGCATGAAAACCAGATTCCACAGCTCGAGGAAGCGCGCGCAATCGCCGTTGACTTTGCAAACATGTCCTTCAACATTTTGCCTGTCGCAGTATTTTATGCCGCGGTCATAATGGATTTCGGAACACGGCCCGCACGGCCCGGTCTCGGCCATCTCCCAGAAATTATCTTTCCTGCCAAAATACAAGACATGCTCTTTGACAAAGCCCGGCTGGGCGCGCCAATAATTGGCGGCTTCTTCGTCAGATGGAACGTTCTTCTCGCCCTCGAAGCAGGTTGCCCATAAACGCGCCTTATCCAAGCCCCAGACTTCGGTCAGCAACTGCCAGGCCCAGGCAATGGCTTCATTTTTATAATAATCGCCGAACGACCAGTTGCCGAGCATTTCAAAGAAAGTGTGATGCGTGTCGTCGCGGCCGACTTCGTCGAGGTCGTTGTGCTTGCCCGCCACACGCAGGCACTTCTGCGAGTCTACCGCGCGTGTGTACGGACGCTTATCGGTGCCGAGGAACACGTCCTTGAACTGCACCATGCCCGAGTTGGTGAAGAGCAAAGTCGAATCCCCGCCGGGCACGAGCGACATGGATGGCACAGCCGTATGTCCATGCTCGACGAAGAAGTCTATGTAGGTCTGGCGGATTTCCGCGCCGGTGAGTTTTTTGGTCATGCGATCTCCAGAAGTTGAGGTGGGAGAATTATACTCGCTACAGTTGAGGGTTGAAAGTTGAAGGTTTCAATTTCTTGGATGCCACATCTTTCGTTTTTTGCAGGCGGACTTTTTGTCCCGGTGATATACTGGCAATTAACTATTTCAATAATAAAGAATCGAATTCTTCATGACAAATCCAGAATCTTTTCCAAATGACGGGACGCTCAATCCGCTCCCGGATATATCCTTCGAGCAATTACCCACCCGGTTACGCGAGGCCGCCGCGCGCGCAGACTGGACATCGCTGATGCCCGTTCAAGCGCGCGCAATTCCATATTTGCTCGCAAAAAGAAATATGATGATCCAGGCGCGCACTGGCAGCGGTAAAACAGGCGCCTTCCTTCTGCCGATGCTTGAACGGCTCGATCCGACGCGCAGCGAATGCCAGGCGCTGATCCTCGTCCCGACGCGCGAGCTTGCGCGTCAGGTCTGGCAGGAAGCGGAAAAGCTGATCGGGAATGCCGGCTTGAGAACGGTGGCCGTTTACGGCGGAGTCGGATACGGTTCACAAATCGAGGCGCTCAAGCAGGGCGCACACATTGTGGCCGGCACGCCAGGACGCGTTCTCGACCATCTGCTCAAACGGACGTTCACGCTCGAACATCTCAAAATGCTGATCTTCGACGAGGCCGACCGGATGCTCTCAATGGGGTTTTACCCGGACATGCAGGAAGTTCAACGCTATCTTCCCAGGCGTCCCATTCACACCTGCATGTTCTCGGCAACATTTTCTGATTCGGTCATGCGCACCGCGCACGCGTTCATTCGCGAGCCGGAGTTCATCAGTTTGAGCAGTGACCACATCCACGTAACCGATACCGAACATATCTTTTACATCGTGGATGGCATGGACAAGGACCGCAGTCTTGTGCGGCTGATCGAGATCGAAAACCCGGCTTCGGCAATTATTTTTTGCAATACGAAAGACCGCGTGCATTATGTGTCGGTTGTTTTGCAGCGCTTCGGCTACGATGCGGACGAATTAAGCGCGGACCTTTCACAGTCGGCGCGCGAACGAGTGCTCGAACGCGTCCGGCGCGGGACCCTGCGGTTTTTGGTCGCTACTGACGTGGCGGCGCGCGGCCTCGACATCCCCAGCCTATCTCACGTGATTCAGTATGAACCGCCCGAAGAGATCGAGGCCTATATTCACCGCGCGGGACGCACCGGCCGCGCGGGGGCATCGGGCATTGCCATCTCGCTGATCCACAAAGGCGAGAAATTTACGCTGGAACGAATCGCAAAACAATATGGCATCGCCATGCAGGAACGCCCCATCCCCACCGACGCGGACGTGGCCGCGGTGGTGGCCGAACGCATAACAGCCCTGCTGGAAGCGCGCTTGCGCGGCCGCGACAAACTTGAAACCGAGCGAAGCCGGCGATTCATTCCGCTCGCGCACAACCTGGCCGAGAACGAAGATGAATCCGCCATCATTAGAATGCTGTTGGACGATTACTACCAGCAGACTTTGCATACATCCCTGCCTCAACCATCCGATCCTCCGCCTTCTGTTGAAAAACAAAGGCCACACCGCCCGGATCGCAATCATGGTCGAGGCTCTCGCAGACGATGAGCGACTTGCAGCATTTTCCCACAGACGGCGGCTGTGGGATTTTTTGCGCTACAATTTGGGACATGCTTTTCAAGTTACAGGAGCAATCGAGATGACAACCCGTCTATATCTGATCCGCCACGGCGCGACGCCGCTTACAGCAGAAGATCGCTTTTCCGGCGCGGACAACATTTATCTTTCCGAAGAGGGCCGTTCCCAGGTAAAACATCTGGCAATTCGACTGACAGACAGCAAACTCTCCGCTTTATATACCAGCCCGCTGGATCGCGCAATGGAAACAGCCAGCATCATCGCCGCGCCGCATGGTCTAACGCCGATTGCCTGCGATGGCCTGCGCGAGATCAGCCATGGACGTTGGGAAGGCTTAACCCGCAAGGAAGTTGAGGCGGGCTTTGCCGAGGAATATTCAGCCTGGGAATCCGATCCGTTCACCTTCTCGCCCGAGGGAGGCGAATCTGGCATCAGTGTGCTGGCGCGCGCCCTGCCCATCATTCGCGAGATTGTCGTCAAACATAAAGACGAGAATGTGGCGGTCGTCTCGCACAAGGCCGCCCTGCGGATTATCCTCAGCAGTCTGCTTGGCTTTGATATGCGCGGCTATCGCGACCGGCTTGACCAGGCTCCCGCATGCCTGAATATCGTGGATTTCAAAGACCCCGTCCGCACTCGATTGATGCTGTTCAACGATATCTCCCATTATGCCGACCGCCCCCTGCGTCCGCACGACCATTTATCCAAATGGTGGGATACAAACGGAACATCTACAGCCGGTTAGGCTGTCATCACAGCAAGACTTCTTCATAAAAACCACATTGCCGAGTCGCCATGAAAAATATTCTTGCCTATCTTGAGAACCACACGACAGATATCCTTGCTGACCTCGAAATACTGGTGCGGATCGAGTCCCCATCCAATGACGTAGAAGGAATTAACCGCCTCCAGCATGTGACCCAAAGCTGGCTCGGCGAATTCGGACAGATCAACCGCCATTCCAGCCGGCTCGGCGATATTGTGCACGCGCACATCCAGGGTCAAAGCAACGAGCGGATTGTCTTCCTGGCGCACATTGACACGGTTTATCCGGTCGGCGCGTGGGAGAATTTATGGCGGGTAACAGACGGACTGGCATACGGCCCCGGAACTTATGACATGAAAGGCGGGGTTATTCAAGCGATCTGGGCATTGCGCGCCATCAAATCGCTTGGATTAACACCGGCCTCCAACATTGATTTTCTTCTTACTCCAGATGAAGAAAGCGGGTCGGAGATCGGACGGCCTTATATTGAAGATATCGCAAAAGGAGCGAAGGCCGTATTGGTGCTCGAACCGCCATTCATGAACGGCGATCTCAAAGTGGCGCGCAAGGGTGTGGGCGAATATAAATTCAATATTTACGGCAGGGCCGCGCATCAAGGACTCGAACCGCAGAATGGACAGAACGCCATCGTCAGCGCGGCGCATCTGATCTCTGAACTGGTCAAACTGCAGGATTGGGACAAAGGCACAACACTCGGACCAAACGTCATTCAGGGCGGGACGGTATCCAACGTCGTCGCGGATCATGCCGCTCTCGAAGTGGACTTGCGCGTCTGGTCGCTGGAGGAAGCCGAACGCGCAGACAAAGCGCTGCGCGCTATCCAGCCGCTGGACGGCACTCGCTACGAAATCAGCGGCGGATTGAATCGTCCGCCCATGGAGCCATCTGAAGGTTCGCTCAAACTGTTCGATAAAGCCAGGACAATTGCGAATGAGATCGGTTTCGACGTTGGGGCGTCACGCGTTGGCGGCGGCTCGGACGGCAATTTCACTTCGCACCTCGCGCCAACTTTGGACGGCTTTGGCGCGTTTGGAGCTGGCGCGCACCAGAAGAACATCGAACACATTCACATTGCGAGCCTCGTGCCTCGCAGCGCGTTGATTGCAGGTATGTTGATTAAATGAATCGACTCATTGGCATTTTATTGATTGCCGTCTCCGCCGCGTCGTTTGGCACGCTCGCCATCTTTAGCCGTTACGCATACGCCGACGGCATGGATACTTTCACGATTCTCTTTCTGCGGTTCACAATCTCCGCTTTGCTAATGGGCAGTTTGCTTTTCATCCGGCATGAATCACTGCCGCGCGGGCGGACTCTATGGCAACTGGTCGGCATGGGCGCGCTGGGATACGTCGGGCAATCGTTCTCCTATTTGACGGCAATACAATTTGCGTCGGCGGGGCTGGTCGCGCTATTGCTTTATCTGTATCCGGCCTTTGTTGCAATTCTTTCCGCCATTTTCCTCAAAGAAAAAATTACGCGTCTCAAGATCATCGCGCTTTCACTGGCAACACTCGGTGCGGCGCTGACAGCCAGCCCGGAAGGAGGAAAATGGCAGGGCGTCATTCTCGCCATTTCTGCCGCGGCCATTTATTCAGTCTACATCATCGTTGGGACAGGCGTGATGAAACAGGTATCGGCGGTGCAATCATCAACCGTCATCTTCGCCTCGGCCGGACTCGTCTACGGTGCGGCGACCGCCGTCAGCGGAACGCACTTTCCACAAACGGGAGCCGGCTGGGGCGCGCTTGGAAGCGTGGTCATCGTTGCGACTGTAATTCCGGTCGTCACCTTCCTGGCCGGGCTCAAACTCATCGGCCCGACCAACGCATCCATGCTTTCAACGTTTGAACCAGTCGTGACCGTTTCGCTGGCCGCCTGGCTTTTCGGTGAAAGTCTCAAACCCGCCATCCTGATCGGCGGCGGAATGATTTTGATCGCAGTCATCCTTTTAACGCGCAGCGAACTGAGTCAATCTGAAACAGCCAGCGTGGAGCCGCGCGCCTAAGCATAAAAATCAAATTCCATGAACAAATTGATCGCGGTCGTAGGCCCAAGCGGAGTCGGCAAGACCAGTCTTGTCCGGGCTTTGAGCAAGGCCGGTGATTTTTCCGTCGCTTACGAACAACATGCTGAGAGGCCGTTTCAATCTCTTTTTGCCGAAAGTACATCTGGCACCGGCAAACAATACAAACGCTACGCCCTCGCCAACCAACTCGACTATTTGCTCTTCCGCGCCGAACAGGAAAAAGCTTTGCGCGCCGCGCCGCACATCGCATTGACCGACGGCGGACTCGATCTGGACTTTCACGGCTTCACGCGACTCTTCCACGCCCGCGGCTGGCTCGACGATGCAGAGTTTGACCTGTGCCGCCGCTTCTACATCTGGAACCGCGAATTTCTCCCGCCTCCCGACCTTGTCATCGCCTTGAACGCTCCCGAGGAAACCATCCGCCAGAGATTGGCCGCCCGAAACAGAATCAACATCGCGTCCGAAGACGATACGCTCTTGTTCAATAAGTTTCTGGAAGAATGGCTGGATACGATTGCGCCCCACCAAAAAATGCGGATGGATGTCTCCGGCGAAGGTTTGGATTTCAGCCGGAGTGCGCAATTAATTCTTGGGAGGTTGTAGAGTCTGCCGATGGAGTTTTAAACTTTTTGCTTCAAGCGCTGGTAGTAAAATTTATTTCAGGGATTCAGCGCCTTCAGCATTTTTGCCCTTTATAAGATGATGCCTCAATCCGCCTTAGCCGCACTGTTCGCGCCGCGCACCACAACAGCTCGCCGGGCAAGGCGTTTTATTTATCATGTATTAGCCACGCGATACACTCCAGACTATTGGTAAAATCATCGGCATGTTTCGCCATTCACCCTGCGCACCGCGTCTTCTCGCCAGCATAGTCCTGTTATCGCTTTTCATATCCGCTTGTGAACCGGGAACGGGGCAAAATTCCAAGACGCCCTTTCCAACTTACGATCCCTTTGTTTCGCTCGCCGGAACCCTGCCGGCTGCCGGCCCAAATACAACGCCCCTGCCATCTCCAACACGGACGCCCGGCCCAACGCCGACCTTTGCGCCTCTTTCATTGACCTTTATTCCGCGCGATCCCAATTTGCCTTTGGCCACTCCCACACCGGATACGCTCCGAACGCTTCCAACCGCACGGCTTGATTCAGACCAATATAATGCACAAGCGGGCGATACACTCAACTCAATCGCCAATCAATTTGGCGTCAGCATCGAAGCATTAATACAGGCCAACAATATCACCGATGCGAACACGCTCGCAGTCGGGCAGGCGCTCATCATTCCCCCGCCCCAGGCAGGCACGCCCGGCACCTCATTCAAGATCATCCCCGATTCGGAATTGGTCTACGGCCCGGCCAGCGCAAAATTCGATACCGCCGCCTTCATTCAAAACCAGGGCGGATATCTGGCAACGTATACCCAGGAAGTTGGCGCGGAGACCCTGACGGGCGCGCAAATTGTCACACTCGTTTCGCAAAACTATTCGGTGAATCCGCGTTTGTTACTGGCCCTGCTTGAACACCGCAGTAAATGGGTCACGCGCAGCGACGTGGATACCGCGACCATTGATTATCCGCTGAATTTTGTAGAGCCGAATCTTGCCGGCCTGTATCTTCAATTGACCTGGGCCGCCAGGGAACTCAATCGCGGCTATTATCTCTGGCGCGCAAATGCCGTCGGTTCGTGGGTGCTCACCGATGGAAGCATCGCGCCAATTGACCCAACAATCAACGCCGGAACCGCCGGCATTGAAAACCTTTTTTCGAAGCTTGATGACCGCGCCGCCTGGGATAACGATGTCTACGCGTTTGGCTTATTCCAAACCTATTCTTTCCTGTTTGGCAATCCGTTCGATCTGGCCGTTGAACCGCTTATTCCTTCCGGGTTGGTTCAACCTCGAATGGACCTGCCCTTCGAGCGCGGCGTAACATGGGCCTTCACTGGCGGTCCGCACGGCGGCTGGGATTCCGGTTCAGCCTGGGCCGCGCTTGACTTCGCGCCGTCAGACAGCGCGGGATGCGCCGTCAGCGCACAATGGGTAACTGCTGTTGCCGACGGATTTATCCTCCGCGCCAAAGATGGCGCAGTCATCGAAGACCTGGACGGCGACGGTTACGAACAAACCGGCTGGGACGTGTTTTATATGCACGTCGCCGAACAAGACCGCGTTCAAACTGGAACCTACGTCTATGCCGGTGACTATATCGGACATCCATCCTGCGAAGGCGGAGTCTCCAATGCAACACATGTGCATATTGCCCGCAAATATAACGGCGAATGGATCGCGGCAGATGGCGCTTTGCCATTTGTATTAAGCGGCTGGGTTTCCAGCGGCGCGAACAAGGAATATGATGGTTTTCTAAAACGCGGTACGTCCACGCTCGAGGCAACCGAAGGCATAAGTGACCTCAATCAAATATCCCGCTGACAAACTCATTTCCTTCACAGATCCATTTAATCAATACAGGTATAATTCCCGCAACGGATCCCCAGTGAAACGACTCTTTCCCTTCCTCATAATTGCATCCATAATACTGACTTCCTGCGGACAATCCTCTTCGCTATGGGGAACGTATTCCACGCCAACAGCGGAGGTCATCTTCCCCGCGCCGTTCATCCCGGACACCCCAACGGCCACCGATACTGCGACTCTGCCTCCGCTCCCAACCAGCACCTTCACACCGACACCGACCAAAATCGCGCAAACATCATCCACACTGCAAACGCCGTCGAACAAGACTCCCGGTCTCGAAGCCACACTCACACCGAAATCTGATACGCCATCCGTACTTTACTACTCGCAAAGCGGAGACACGCTTCCGGCGCTGGCCGCCCGATTTAACGTGAGCCCGTCCGAGATCCAAAGCGATGCGTCGCTGCCCGAACAGGCCATGATTCCTTCAGGCACATTGCTTGTCATCCCGGATCGCATCACAGAGAAAACCACGCCCAATATCCAAATCATCCCCGACAGCGAATTGGTTTTTTCAGCCACCGCAATTGATTTCAACATCTCGGCTTACATCAAACAGTCGGGCGGATATTTGAGCAAGTATCGTGAATATCTTGGCTCCACCGGCTGGACGACAGGCGATGACATCATCAAACGCATCGCCTACGAGAATTCCATTAACCCGCGGCTCCTGCTTGCAGTTCTCGATTATGAAAGCCGCTGGGTGCGCGGTCAGCCGGTGGACTCATTTCGTACCGACTATCCAATGGGCTACCAAAACCAGATCTACAAAGGCATGTTCAGCCAAATGGTCTGGGCGGTGGATCAGCTTTCGTACGGATATTACGGCTGGCGAACCGGCCAGTTAACCGAACTGACTTTTACCGACGGTATAAAACTGCGGCTTGACCCGCGCCTGAACGCCGGCACGGTTGCCATTCAGTATCTCTTTTCGCGCCTGCGCAGTCAATCGCAATGGTCGCAAATGATTGACCCAAACAGCGGCTTTCCGGCCGTGTATATTCAAATGTTCGGAGACCCATGGGCGCGCGCCGAACAGGTTGGCTCGATCTTTCCAGCGGACCTGAAACAACCGCCGCTCGTCCTGCCCTTCGAACCGAACCGGCAATGGAATCTAACCGGCGGCCCGCACGGCGCATGGGATACAAATGGCCCCCTCGCCGCTCTTGATCTTGCCCCCACCACCAGCAAAGGCGGCTGCGATGTATCGGAAAAATGGCTGGTAGCTTCTGCGCCCGGCCTGGTTGTCCGCTCCGCGCCCGGCGTACTCATCATTGACCTGGATGGCGACGGCTACGAACAAACCGGCTGGGACCTAGTCTATCTGCACATCGGGACCAAGGATCGCGCCCCGGCCGGCAAATGGGTACAGACGGATGAGCGCGTCGGTCACGCATCCTGCGAAGGCGGAATAACCACCGGCACACATGTGCATCTGGTCCGAAAATACAACGGCGAATGGATTACCGCCGACGGCCCGATACCCTTCAACTTGAGCGGGTGGATTGCCCGCGCCGGACAGAAGCCGTATGAAGGCGGCCTGGTCAAGGGTGATACAATCATTCCCGCAGAACCCTTCGGCTCCTCCAAATCCCTAATCGTTCGCACACCAAATGAATAAAAAGTTCCTTTCACTATTGAGTTTTTTATCGGCAGCGATAGTTGTGCTGTCCGCCTGCTCACCATTCAAACCGTCCCAGCTTGCAATCGGACTCGAACTACGCACGCCTCCCGCGGGCCCTGCAGCGGATTCCGTTTCCATTTCACCCACGCCTCTGCCAACTCGTCCCCCATACAAACCCGGCGAACTGGTGGATTACACCGCGCAATCCGGCGACACGATCCCGGCTCTTGCATCGCATTTCAACACCACAGTGGCCGAGATCATGGCCGCCAACCCGATCATCCCTGCCAATGCAACCACCATGCCGCCCGGCCTGCCAATGAAGATTCCCGTTTACTACCAGGCTTTATGGGCCAGCCCATTCAAGATCATCCCAGACGGAGCTTTCGTCAATGGCCCAATGCAGGTTGGCTTCAACACCTCGGCCTTTGTCGCCGCGCATCCGAACGGCTGGCTCAACAATTATCGAGCCTATGCCGGCAGCGAAAACCGCACTGGCGCGCAGATCGTGGAGTATGTTGCCACAAAATTCAGCGTTAGCCCGCGTTTACTCCTGGCCATTCTGGAATATCAGACCGGTGCGCTGTCTGAACCTGAAATACCAAAGCGGCTTTATTTGCTCGGCAATGCCGGACCGTTCGAACGAGGTTTATACCTACAGCTACTTTGGGCCGCCAACACACTTAATAACGGCTACTATGGCTGGAGGATCGGAAACCTGACCTCCTTCGATTTACCCGACGGCACTTTGATCCGGCCAGACCCGTGGCAGAATGCCGCCTCGGTAGGCGTGCAATATTATTTTTCCCGCATCCTCTCCGGCACGGAGTACGAACGCGCCGTTGGTTCAGACGGATTGGCACAGACTTACACAGATCTTTTCGGTGATGCATGGCAGAATCCTGCTGTTCTCATCCCCGGCAACCTCCAACAACCGCCGTTACTTCTACCTTTCGGCGCCGGTCATGTCTGGACCTATACCGGAGCACCGCACCCCGCTCTTGGAGAAGGCGAACCGCTCTCTGCCCTCGATTTTGCGCCACCCACCGAATTCAGCGGCTGTGCGGAGGCTGAACCGCAGGAATTTAGCATCGCCATGGCCGACGGCCTGGTTGTCCGCGTGGAGACCGGCGTGCTAATCCTCGATTTGGATGGCGATGGCGATGAACGCACCGGCTGGACCATTTTTTACCTGCACATCTCCACAAAAATGCGCGCTCCAGTTGGACAGGCCGTGAAAGCCGGCGACCCGCTTGGCTATCCATCCTGCGAAGGAGGACGGTCTACCGGCACGCACATTCAAATTGCCCGCAGATACAACGGCGAATGGATTCCCGCTTACGGTCCGCTGGCTTTTAACCTGCAAGGCTGGATTGCCGAAAAAGGCGCCAGGCCTTATCTTGGCACACTCAGGCGCAATGGACAGGTTGTACAAGCCTGCGAATGTTCGGATCTTTATAGCCGTATAATAGCGGATCCAAATCCATAAGAGACTGTTTCTTAAAGGCCTTTTTACCATAGAGATCACGGAGAAAACCTTTAAAATATTTGGTGGACTCCGTGTTCTCTGTGGTTAATGTTCTTTTCTCACATAATATTCGGACTTTAAAAAAACACCGGCTAAGATAAAAATAACAGTGGCTAAAACTGCACGCCACTGTTATTTTTATCAAATCACTGAGGGTGTTGATATACTCCCTGCCTGACCAGCCTTCGTTTTCCTTCACCATCATCCTCATAGATCGAATATTGCAAATCAATCGCGAAGGCCTTGCTGAGCATGGCATGTACCGGACAGTATTTCGTCATTGAGAGTTCGATAGCCCGGATAAGCGCCGCCTCATCCAGGTGGTGGCCGACAACGATATATTCCAACACAGCTCTGGTAATCACCTTGGGATAATCATCGGCGCGCTCTGCATGGACTTTAACGTCGAAACTTGTTACAGCCTGTTGTTTCTTGGTTAGGATCGAGATCACATCCATTGCCGTACAACCCGCCAAAGAGATCGCTACCAATTCCACCGGCCCGGCGCCACTTTGCGGCCCGGAGTGACTATCAAGCTTAATTTCAAAACCGCTGTCTGCCACACCCACGAATGACATTTCTTTTTGCCAGCTTACTTTTGCTTCCATAAACAACCACTCCTTAATGATCAGGGATATATTTTTTCGAGATTCGGTTCATTGATTGCGCCAACCCACGCCAATCTTACTTCACATGAACAGCTAATCGCGCCGTAAACCAAACGGCGTGGCGCGAAAAAAGGATGAACGTCGGTGCTTTTAGGAAATTCATTACTAGAAAACCGCCTTATCTGTGGGCTACCATACAGGCACATGAATACCGACTTGAAAATCCCATTCCTGAAAGATCTGACCAGCGAACAATTGAAACTGCTCGACCCCTTATTCGAAACTTTCAGCGCGCCCACTGAGACGATAATTTTCGAGCGAGGGGATGCTGCTGTTTATCTTTACTTGATCGTGCGCGGCATCATAGGGATTCAATACAAACCTTACGATGGGCCGAAGATCACCCTCACCCGTCTTCATGCTGGAGATGTTTTCGGCTGGTCTTCCGTCGTCGGCGGAGAAGCCTACGCCTCGAGCGCAGTCAGCCTAACCAGGCTGAAATCAATTCGCATTCGCGGAGCCGATTTGAGACATCTGTGCGTCACACATCCTGATACCGGTCGTTTCATCATGGAAAAATTGGCCGAAGTCGTCTCACCACGCTGGAAGAATGCCGAAGATCAAGTCAGGGACATATTGCAAAACAATATTCAAACATAAGAGGCCCTGTGCGCACAGGGCCTCTTACATTCAATACACTATTTTTTGGGGCGAAGAAATTGCAAGATCAGCGCCAGCCCCGCCAGAATCAAGGCCGCAGGCCAGATGTAGTTAAGCGCGCCAGCATAAGACGATCCGAGCACTGCACCCATCGCGAGCAGGATGACACCGGGAATATATGCCCATTGCAAAGAGGCCAGAATTGCCACCAGCAAAAAGGTGATGCCCAGACCGAGGAAGAAAAAGCCGCCCGTTTCGCGCGCACCGTACACATCGGTGAGAACAGATACGAATCCAAGTGTCACCAGCACACCGCCGGGGATCAACGCCCACCAACGCCCGCGGTCACTCAAATAGACTGCGAAGAATCCCGCACCCAGCAGGCCGAGGAAGAAGAAGCCGCTCCAATCCCCCACAACGCGCGAAAGCAAACCGTCCGCGCCGATGCCGAGCATCGCGAAACCGGGAATGGCCGCCCACCACTCGCCACGCATGTTGGTTGCAAAACGATATAAGAAATATGCTCCGCCCGCTACAAAAACCAGGCCCCAGAAGAGATCGGCCGCGCCGCGAAATAACCCAAAGCGTTCCAGCAACATCAGCACGCCGAGCAGGATCAAACCCGCACCGATCCAGATGCGAAAATCAAAGCGTTTCATCTCATCCTCCTAATGCACCTTGCCGTCTCGCATGATTTGCTAAACAAATCATGCGCCGCCGGTGTTAGCGGCGCGAACGGTGATTGAAGTCGCGCCGCCGTCAATCGTGACCTCGGCGCGATATTTCGCCGAGTCATAATCCGATGATTGGTAGATGCCGTCTTCGCGGCGCGGCCAGCGGCTCTCGTCAATGTTCAACGAGCCGACGCTCTTCGTGCGGAAACGCATCGCCACGCCTTGCGGCACTTGCAGGTCAATGCTGGCCGCGCCGGCTTCTATATCAACCAGAACATTCTCCATACGCGCGGGCAAAGTCAGATTAAGACGGCTCGCGCCGCCGTTGAATGAAAACAGAGTCACGCGCAGGTCGGTGAGATCAATGTCGAGGCGGCTGGCGCCCGATTCAATTTTGATCGCCGTTGGCAGGTCCGGGTTGAGGCGATATTGCCAGATGCCGCCCTCCGGCCCGATGAACGGCATGAAGCTCGGTCCCGCTTCAATGCGGACCTCGAGCCTGTCCCCGTTTAATCGGGATGACTGATTCATCCCGGTTCCGGCTGTGCCGGTTAAAAAATCGCCCGCGTTTGCGCCGGCGCGCAGATCAATGTGCCCCGCGCCGTGGCTGATGGACAGGCTGGCCTCTTTCGCGCCATCCAGCGGCACCGAGAATTTCACCGCGTTCTCAAAGTTGACGCGCAGCGCGCCGCCGATCAAAATCCACGCGCCGATGGCAATGATAAACAACGGCCAGAACCAGCCGAAGACATCGCCCGTCAAATATCCGGCGGCCTTCAAAAAGAACAAGGCACCGAGCAGGACGAGCAGGGTTCCCCAAAAAATTTCAGCGCGGCGCATTCGGGCCCCCACCGGATGATTTGCGCGAACGCATCAGGCCGCGCCCGATGACATACAGGCCGAGGAAGATCAACAATGCCGCCGGGCCGTAATCACCGAGGATATTCAGGCGTTTGAAAAAAGCGGCAAAGACCAGGAACAATACCGCGCTGATCACCAACAAATTGATGCCGCGTCCCAAACTGCGCCGCGTGTCATCGCCGAACAAGCCGGCTAAAATATTTCCAATGCCCGCAAAGCCGGGAATGAGAGTCCACAAGAACGACCACGATTCCCAGTCGTTGTTGAGATTCTGGTAATACAAAATCCCGCCCACGCCGGCCACAATCGCAGCAGGGATCGCCATGCGCGGCGCGCCCGTCAGCAAGCCGATAAGCAGGAGCAATGCTCCCGCGCCAATAACGTAAAAGGGCCATTCAAATTGGATATCAACCCACGTTTTCAAGGCCGGGACCTGCCGCACGGCCACAAACCATGCGCCTGCCAGGATCAACAGGATGCCGAGGATCAGTTGCGTTCGATTCTCTTTGTTCATTGCACTCTCCTCATATTAATTAGGATTTACAAATTCAGTCTATAACAAATTCAAGTTTTCGCCAAGCCCATCTTGATTTACGCAGAAAATCCGAAGACGTTGCGGACTGGAATTCATTACCGGGAACACAGCAAAGATAACGCCAGCCATTCGCCTTTTTGTTTCGGATGTTCGGCCAGTTTCAACTTTCCACTTTCCATTAATTTCGTAATGGCGCGTGCGCTCAAATCATTTCCCCAGCCGAACAATTTATTGACATCCCGCGCCTGCGCCGCGCCGACCGATTCAAAATACAGTTCCAGCAATTTTGTCCGCGCCTGAGACTCGGTAATCACGCGCGCTTTCTCCGGCAAATCGGGATAGTGCCGCGCGGTAATTTGATAAATAAAAGCATATTTCCACGCGCCCGCTTCCGCAACGCCGACCGGCAGTATCTTAAAATCCATTTGCAAATCTTCGAGAGCGCGATTCCATTCGGATTCTTTGGCGCTGGTCATGCGTGCGGCTTTGCGGAGCGAAATCGAATCCAGCGCGCCTTCTTTCAACAAGGCGTCATAAATATTCTTTGCCGCCAGAGTCAGGCGGCCTTCCTCGTAAGCGATGATATGATCTTCTTCGGGCGAACCGTAATTTCGAGACAGCGCGTAAAAATATGGAACCACATCCAGCGAGATCATGGTCGCTTTGCGGCGCAGGATTTTGGCGTAATACCAGATTCGTTTCGGGAGCGCGTCGTCCTTCCAGCGCCACGTGACGTGACCCGGATCATCGTGCGCATCCGCGACGGGACGATTCCCCGCGGCCGCCATCCACAGATTGGGCAGGTCAATGCCTTTGATCGGCCAGAAGTAAACGAAGCCGCGTTTGTTGACGAAGGTCAAGGCCTGGGATGGAGATGAAAGCGGTTTGGCGGGCGGCAGGCCAAAGGTGCGGGTGCGATGCGTTGTGAGTCGTTTAAGATCAATGATGGGCATGGTTGAGTGCGTCACACCATTTTACATCGGACTGGTCAGCCTGATAAGATTTTGCTTGTTTATCTGCAAACGGACGTATAATCCAAAACATTGACAAACTTAAATCCTGAAGTTCGTATCTTCGCAGACTTGGAGACGCTCAGCGCGGCCGCGGCCTTGCTGTTCATCGAATCGTCGGCGCGGGCCATTATGGAGCGCGGCCGGTTTCTGACCGCGTTCAGCGGCGGCAGTACGCCATTGAAGTTGTACAAGTTGCTGGCGCAATCTCCATACCGCGAGCAAGTGGACTGGCCGCGCGTTCACGTATTTTGGGGCGACGAACGTTGTGTGCCGCCCGAAGATTTGGAAAACAATTACCGGCAGGCTCACGATGTTTTACTGGGATACGCGCCGATTCCAACGGGGAACATTCACCGCGTCCAATCAGACCTCGAGCCGGAGACCGCCGCCCTCAACTACGCCCTGGTCCTCAAGCAATTCGCATCCGCTCCGTTGGATTGGCCGCGTTTCGATTTGGTTTTGCTCGGCATGGGCAATGACGGTCACACGGCTTCGCTCTTTCCCGGTTCGGAAGTAGATGTATCCACTGCGACGCTGGCCGTCACCGCGCAATATCAGGGCCGGCCCGCCAACCGCGTGACTCTCACGCCGCGCGTTTTCAACGCCGCGCGGCAAATCGTTTTTCTGGTGAGCGGTGAAAGCAAGTCCGAAATGCTTGCGAACGTCTTGTATGGCGAATATCGTCCTGAACAATTGCCCGCGCAACGCATCCGCCCGGCGGACGGAGAATTGACCTGGATGGTGGATCAAAGCGCGGCAGGCAAACTTTGGTAGATGATCTACAGATTACACAGATTATAAAAAATATTCGAGGAGAAAAATTTAATGGAACTCGCAATGATCGGTTTGGGCAAGATGGGATTGAACATGGCTACGCGTCTTGTGCGCGGCGGACATCGCGTGGTTGGCTTTGCGCGCAGCGAAGAGTCGATTCAAGACGCGATCGAAAACGGAGCGCAAGGCGCGCACTCGCTCGAAGAAGTTGTCAAACTGCTGAAAGCGCCGCGCACCGTTTGGGTGATGGTACCATCCGGCCAAGCCACGGATGAGACCATCGAAAAATTATCCGCTTTACTTTCAAAAGGCGATGTGGTCATTGACGGCGGCAACTCGAATTACAAGGATACGATCCGCCGCGCGGCGCTACTTGAATCAAAAGGAATTGATTTCCTCGACAGCGGCACGAGCGGCGGCGTGTGGGGCCTCAGCGAAGGCTACAGCCTGATGATCGGAGGCGAGGCTGAAGTCGTGGAAAAGATGCGTCCGATTTTCGAGACGCTGGCGCCGGGCAAAGATCAAGGCTGGGGGCACGTCGGTCCGCACGGCGCGGGACACTTCGTCAAGATGATTCATAACGGAATCGAATACGGCATGATGCAGGCTTTCGCCGAAGGTTTCAACATTATGAAAGCCAAGAAAGAGTTTGGACTCGATCTCGCAAAGATTTCAGAGATTTGGCGCTATGGAAGCGTGGTGCGTTCGTGGCTGTTGGACCTGACCGCGCGCGCGCTGAAAGAAGATCCGTCGCTGACCAACATCGAGCCGTGGGTGGCGGACTCCGGCGAAGGCCGTTGGACCGTGGCCGAGGCGATTGACCACGATGTGCCCGCGCCGATCATCACGCTGGCATTGCAAATGCGCTTCGTCAGCCGCGACCGCGAGAATTACGCGGCGCGTTTGCTGGCGGCCATGCGAAATCAATTTGGCGGACACGCGGTAAAAAAGGCCGACTAAGAAGAACCCCTCCCGGAGGGGATAAGAGAGGTCGCAACCATGAACAATACTTTACCAACTTCAATAGTGATCTTCGGCGCTTCGGGTGATTTGACCCAGCGCAAACTTGTGCCGTCGCTATTCAATTTATTTCGCAAAGGACGGATGCCGAAAAAGTTCCGCATCGTTGGCAGCGGCAACACCGCCTTCAGCGAAGACCAGTTCCACGCCCGCCTCGCAGACGGGATGAAACAATTTGCATCCTTCAAATACAGCGAAGAAGAATGGAAGAACTTCGCGTCCAATTTGACCTATCAACAGGGCCGCTACACCGACCTGGCGGATTTCAAAAAACTGGGCGGCATCCTGGACAAATGGGATGGCGGCACGGGCAATCGCATCTACTACATGGCGACCCCGCCCGATATCTTCCCGAACATCATTGACCTGCTCGGACTGAGCGGCCAACTGCGCGAAAACGGCGGCTGGCGGCGCGTGGTCATTGAAAAACCCTTCGGCATTGATCTCGCTTCCGCGCAAAGTTTGAACGCGCAAATCCACAAGACCTTGACCGAGAATCAAATCTATCGGATTGACCATTACCTCGGCAAAGAGACCGTGCAGAATATTCTGGTGACGCGTTTCGCCAACACCATCTTCGAGCCGTTGTGGAATCGCAATTACATTGACCATGTAGAGATCACCGTCGCGGAACAGGTCGGCGTGGAACACCGCGCCGGTTACTATGACACGATTGGCGTGGTGCGCGATATGCTTCAAAACCACCTGCTGCAACTGGTCTCGCTGGTAGCCATGGAGCCGCCCTCTTCGTTCGAAGCGAGCGCATTGCGTAACGAAAAGGTCAAAGTGTTGAGTTCCATCCAGCCGGTCAAACAGGAGAACATTCTCAATAATACAGTGCTGGCGCAATATAAAGGTTATCGCGCCGAAGAAGGCGTGAAAGCCGACTCGACCACACCAACCTATGCCGCCCTGCGTCTGCAAATTGATAACTGGCGCTGGCAGGGTGTGCCGTTCTACCTGCGTTCCGGCAAACAGCTGGCTCAAAAACTTTCACAGATCACAATCGAGTTCAAAGAACCGCCGCACCTGCTCTTCCCCACCGCGCAGGGCAGGATAACGCCAAACATGCTGGTACTTTACCTCCAGCCTGACGAGGGCATTCACTGGCGCTTTGAAGCCAAAGTCCCGGATACGGCGGCAGACATGCGCTCGGTGGATATGGAATTTCATTACGCGGACTCTTTCGGCAAAACGGCCATTCCCGAATCTTATGAACGCCTCTTACTGGACGCCCTGGCGGGGGACGCGTCCCTCTTCACGCGCGCCGACGAAGTGGAAACCGCCTGGGCATTGATTGATCCGATCATCGAAACCTGGGATGCACAGAAACAACCACTGCCCGAATATAAATCCGGCGACTGGGGACCAGCCGAAGCGGACAAATTATTAAGCCGCGATGGACGGTCCTGGTCGAACTGGGACGGGCGCGTGGGCTAAAATTTCCAGTCCGTGAGCCGATCATGTCCATCATCTTTACATTCGAATCTCATTTGCCCGCAGACTTGCTGAACGTTTTCAGAAGCCTGCAAACCCCGTTCCTGATCCAGCAATATCTGGACGCCATGCCATACAAAGCCGTGGAGCGCGACCGTTCCCCACTGAACGTGATGCTCGACAATCAAAGCCATTGTCTCGACGGCGGACTATTTGCCGCGCTGGCTTTATGGCGGCTGGGATTCAAACCGCTCATTCTGGACCTCGCGCCGGATCCGGGTGCGGACGACGATCACGTGCTGGCGCTTTATCAATACGACGGCCGCTGGGGCGCGCTGGCAAAATCCAACTACATCAATCTCGGATTCCGCGAAGCAGTTCACAAGAATCTGCGCGAACTGGTGATGACCTACTTCGAGCATTACGCATCCACTCACCAGAGCAAAACCCTGCGCGGCTACACGCGTCCGTTCGATGTATCAAAGTTTCCGCTCACCGATTGGGCATGGAACGAAGACAGCACAACGAAGTTATACAAAAAATTCTACAGCCAAAAATCCATCCCGCTCATCACCAAGAAAATGGCGGCGCGTTTAAATCCGATCACAGACAAAATGTATTCGGCTGAAATTTTGCACACCGATCTGAGCTGGTCATTCGGAAACCGAGATGAATAATTTTCCCGTATAATGCTTTCAGGACAAACACGAGGAGCCGCTTATGGGGCGCATCGAGAAGACCGTTTTCATCAGTTACCGCCGCACGAACAAAGCGTGGGCATTGTTCATTTATCAGACCTTGACCAATCACGGTTACGATGTATTCATTGATTTTCAAAACATCAACAGCGTGAAACAAAGAACTCGGAGATTTATAAATCTCCGAGTTCTGATTTAAACCTGCGTGCCTTCGCGGCACCGCGCCCTCACTCTGCCCTCTCCCAAAATGGGAGAGGGGACTTGTTGTCGAATCAATATCGTCCACGCGATAACATAACATCTGGATGCGCCAGCTCATCTTCCCTTGCGGGAAAGACCTGCACCGCGCAGGCTTTGAATTCGGGAATTTTGGCCTGCGGGTCGAGCGCGTCGTTCGTCAATAAATTGGCGGCGGCCTCGGCAAAATGGAACGGGATGAAGACCACGCCGACCGTTGTTTTTTCAGTGACGGTGGCGCGCAGAACCACTTCGCCGCGTCTGCTCTGGACTTTGACCGGGTCGCCGTCGCGGATGCCGTGCATTTCAGCGTCGGCGGGATGCATCTGGACCCGCGCTTCGGGGTAGGCTTCGTTCAATGCCGAGTTGCGCGTCATCGTGCCGCCGTGCCAGTGTTCGAGCACGCGGCCGGTCGTCAGGATGAACGGGAATTCATCGTCGGCCTCTTCCATGACCGGAACATAATCCAACACGTGGAATTTGCCGCGTCCGCGCGGGAAGGAATCTTTGAAGAGAGTCGGCGTGCCGGGATGATTCATATTTGGCACGGGATAGATCAAGCCGACTTTGTCAATGCGTTCATATGTGATGCCCGCATAATCGAGATTGACGCCCGCCATCTCGCGCAGGATTTCTTCGGGGTTGGAATAATCCCATTTGGCGGTGACCCGCCCAAGCCGGGATTCGAGGCGCAGCGCCAGATCGCAGATGATCTGCCAGTCGGGGCGCGATTGTCCGCGCGGCTTCTGCGCGGCGCGTACGCGCTGCACGCGCCGGTCTGTGTTGCTGAAGGTCCCATCCTTTTCCGCGAAGGGCGTCGCGGGCAGGAACACATCCGCAAACGCGCCGGACTCGTTGATGAAAATATCCTGCGCGACGAGAAATTCCAACTGCTCCATGTGCTTGCGCGTCTCATTCAAATTCGGCTCGGACATCATCGGATTCTCGCCCATGATGTAGAGGGCACGCACGCCGCCTTCATGCGCGTGACTCAAAATTTCCGTCGTGGTGAGGCCGAGTTTGCGACTCAAACCGCCCGCTTCGATGTTCCAGGTTTTTTCCCATTTCGCAGCGTTGTCTTCATTGTCAACGCGCATGTAGCCGGGATAATGAAACGGCATGGCGCCCATGTCGCTGGCGCCCTGCACGTTGTTTTGTCCGCGCAACGGATTGAGTCCCGTGCCATCGCGTCCGATGTGGCCGGTGAGAAACGCAAGATGAATCAAAGCCAGCGCGCTGGCTGTGCCATGCGAAAGCTGCGAGATGCCCATGCCCCAATAGATGGCGGCGTTCTTCGCAGTGGCATACATGCGCGCGGCCTTGCGGATATCTTCGGCAGGCACGCCGGAAATTTTTTCGGCATACTCCGGCGTGAAATCTTCGAGCGAGGCGAGGAACTCGGTGTAGCCCTCGGTGCGATCGTTGATGAAATCGTGATTGACCAGATTTTCCGTGACGATCACATACGCCATGGCCGTGAAGACGGGCACGTTCGTGCCGGGCTTGAGCGGCAGCCACAGATCGGCGAAATCCACCAGCTCGATGCGGCGCGGGTCAACGACAATCATTTTTGCGCCATGCTTCTGGACGGCTTCCTTCATCTGCAGGCTAATGATGGGATGATTTTCGGTCGTGTTCGAGCCGGTGACGATGAAGACATCATTTTGAATCACCTGCGAGGCGGTGTTGCTCATGGCCGACGAACCGACCGCCTGTTGAAGTGCAACCACCGAACCGGCGTGGCACAGGCGCGTGCAATGGTCCACGTTGTTGGTGCGGAAGATGGAACGATACATCTTTTGCAAAAGATAATTATCTTCGTTGGTGGCTTTGGCACAACAGTAGACCGCCATCGCGTCCGAGCCGCCGCGCTTGTAAATTTCCACGAGCCGGTCTGCGGCGTAATCGAGGGCCTCATCCCACGAAACTTCGCGCCACTCGGAAAGGTCAAAGGCTTGTGTGCGTCTGCCTGCTTCTTGTTTTGTTTTTCGAATCAAAGGAGTTGTCACGCGCTTGGGATGGTAAATATAATCATAGCCAAAACGCCCCTTTACACATAAGTTGCCGTGATTGACGGGCGAATCAAACGGCGAAGTGACTTTGAAGATAAAGTCATCTTTGACGTGTAACTCTAAATTGCAACCCACGCCGCAATAGGGACAGGTGGTGGTGACTATTCGATCAGGCTTAATCATCGTACCTCCAAAAAGACGAACCGCGAAGCCCGCCAGGAACGCAAAGTCTTTTTATTTTTCTTCGCGGCCTTCGCGCTCTTTGCGGTTATTTTTCTTTCCTGCGTTTTCTTCCCGTATTCAACACACTGATCTCATTTGGACTCATGCCCTGTTCCAACAGAAACTCGCGCTTCGGCTTCAGCGCGCCCGTCGGGCAGACCGCGACGCATTGTCCGCACAGCACACACGAAGTTTCGGGAATACTCCTGTCGAAGAAAGTGCCGATCTGCGTCTCGAAGCCGCGCCCATCAAAGTTGATCGCAAATGTATATTGCGCATCCTCGGCGCAGACCTGCACACAGCGCCAGCACAACAGGCACTTCGAATAATCGCGCACATACATCGGGTTATCGTCTTTGACTTCAGACTCGCGGCGCTCGGCATCCGGGAATCTCTCTGCGCTCGCGCCGTATTCATCCATCATGGTCAGGATTTCAGGCGCGTCGGACAGGTCCATCGTCGAGGCCAGCATTTCCAAAACGGTGCGGCGGGCGCGGACTACTTTTTCGCTTCGCGTCCGGACCTTCATATCCTGCGCGGCTTTGACAATGCAGGCAGGCTGGAGCAGTCTCTGCCCCTCCACTTCGACGACACAGATTCTACACAGCGCGTTGGACGTGGTCGCTTCGTGGAAGCAGATCGTTGGAATATCCACGCCGATCTGTTGCGCGGCTTTCAATAAAGTTGTGTCTGACTCGACAGAGACTTGCTTTCCGTCAATTGTGAGGGTTACGTTTTCAGTCATAATGTCTCAACACTCTAGCCTTTCTTCGCAGGCTTACGAGTAACATTCTTCTTCGGCTTCGACTTGCCCTTTACTGATTTCGGTTTTGAAACTTTCTTCTCGACAGGTTTTGCCTTGTTCGCCGGCTTTGACTTTTTTACAACAGCTTTTTTCGCCGCTGGCTTCCTTGCCATCTTCGCTTTGGAAGCTTTTCCAATCTTCTTTCCGCCCTTATCGTTTTTCTTTGCCTTTGCAACTTTCAAACCTTCCAACCTTCCAGCTTGAAACATTTCCGGCCACAACTTCATTGCAGATAACACCGCACTCGCCGCCGTCTGGCCCAGGCCGCACAGCGACGCGTCCGTCATCGTCCAGCCCACATCCTGCAAACGTTCAAGGTCACCCTCGATGATTTTTCCCGCCGCAATCCGATCCAGGATTTCTTTCTGTCTCTGCGTGCCCATCTGGCATGGATAACATTTGCCGCACGATTCATGCGCGAAGAATTTGCCAAGACGAGCCAACACATCTCGCATGTCACGCGTCTCGTCGAAGACCATCACCACGCCTGAACCCAGCGGCAAACCAGCCGCGCGCAAATCTTCAAATGTCAGCTTTACATCAAGCTGGTCGGGGGTCGCGAACGCGCCCGCCGCGCCGCCGAACAGCACGGCCTTCAGATGTTTCCCGCTCGCAACTCCGCCGGCCATGCCAAGCAAATCGCGCAGGCTCATCCCAAAAGCCACCTCATAGAGTCCGGGCCTGGCAACATCTCCCGAAACACAGAACAATTTGGGGCCGGTGGATTTCTCCGTTCCAATCTGACGATAAGTCGCGGCGCCCTCCTTGATAATCAAAGGCACATTACACAGAGTCTCGACATTATTGATGACGGTCGGCTTGCCAAACAAACCATGAGTCGTCGGGAAAGGCGGCTTGACGCGCGGGAAGCCGCGCTTGCCTTCGATGGACTCAAACAACGCAGTCTCCTCGCCGCAAATATAAGCGCCCGCGCCGAGGCGGATTTCAATATCGAAATCTTCATTCAAATAGCCCGCGCGGCGCGCTTCACTCAAAGCATTTTCAAGCACAGGCAAAATATACGGATACTCGCCGCGCAAATAAATGTATCCTTTGGTCGCGCCGATGGCGTAGGCGGCAATGCACATGCCTTCAATCGTGCGATGCGGGTCATCGAGCAAAAGGATGCGATCCTTGAATGTGCCAGGCTCGGACTCATCGGCATTGCAGACGACATATTTGGGCTGGCCTTCCGCTTTGGCCGCGCCCTCCCATTTGACTCCGGCCGGAAAAGCCGCGCCGCCGCGTCCAACCAGGCCGGAAGCCTTGATCTCGTTGATCACGTCTTCGCGTTTCATCCCCAGCGCTTTCTGCAACGCGGCATACTCGCCATACTTCGCAAGGGATGTTGTTCCGTTCCCGCAATTGGCAGTCAACAAACGGATCAGACCGTAGACTGCGGAACGCGGACGATTACTTTCTGAGCCGTCCCCCACCGTCCACACTGCGGGAGCCTGTTCACAAAGCCCCAGGCAGGGACTCGCCTCAATGGTCAGAGTCCCGTCCGGGGTCGTTTGACCCGCTTTCACGCCATGCTGTTTGCGGAGACGTTTCAGGAGTCCATCTGCGCCTTTGAGCGCACAGGCCTGGTCGGTACAAACGCGGATGACTCGCTTGCCAGTCGGTTCGTTGTAAAACAATGAATAGAATTCGATCACGCCATGCACATCTGCAAGCGGCACGCGCAAAGATTTCGCAATTTCGGCGGCGGCTTCCTGCGGAAGCCAGCCGTAAACCTTTTGAGCTGTATGCAGGGCGGGTAGAAGCCCTGATCGGCCAAGGGACATGTAAGGTTCAAGCAGGGGTTTGAGCCGGGCAAGGTCTATGTCAGACATGGGGACTCCAATAGAGAAAGTATAACCTAAACGAAATGACGTGCAAACTAAAAACACAACCGCCGTCCTCGTTTGCAGGACGGCGGAACAAAGTTGATTGATCGTTATTGGCGGGCGCCGGAAATGTAATGCTCCAGTTGGGTAATCATGAATTTCTGATAGTCCACGACCTCCTTGAGCACATCGCGGACGGAGATGAGCCCGAGCAATTTGCCTTCTTCGTACACCGGCAGGTGGCGAATGTTTTTGTCAATCATGATCGCCATACATTCATCCAGGGACTGAGAGACTTCAACGTACAACACTTTGCCGGTCATGATTTCACTGACCTTTGTGCTCTTGGCAGTTCTGCCATCCAGTTCCAGCTTGCGCACGCAGTCGCGTTCAGACAGGATGCCCACTACTTTGTTCCCATCCATGACCAGCATCGCGCCCGTATTTTTTTCGGCCATCAGTTTCAAGGCGTCCAGCACGGCGGAATCAGGCTTGACCGAGAATATCTGGCCGCCTTTTTTGCGGATCAAATCGCGAACATTAATCATGCCTGCAACTCCTTTGGTCCTAAGATTGAATAAAGTATAGACTCAAATCATCCGGCTGGCAAGCGTAAAAATAAAGCGCAGGCCCGTTGAGAGAAAACAGCGGAACCTGCGCCAAATATTTTCAAATTTCCTACCAGCGGAAAACCACCGCAGCTACCGTAAACGCCGAGGCGATGACAATAAACACCGATGCGGCGGAAGTAAAGTATTTTTGAAAACGGTTATTGACATGCCCACCCATCAAGTTTTTACTGCTCGTCAACCGAATAAGATAAAAGAAAACAAGCGGCAGGATCATGGCATTCAATACCTGCGAGGCGATAGCCAGGTTGAACAACGAAGCGCCGGGAATCAACAGAATCAAAGCCGAGATCAGCAATTGGGCGAGGAACAAAGTATAGAAGGTTCTGCTTTTTCTAAAGTCGGTATCCAAACTGCCGGAGAGACCGAAAAATTCCGAGAAGGCATAAGCCGTTGACAAGGAAACTATGACGATGCCCATAAAGCCTGCCGCCAGGATGCCGTATGCAAACAAAGAACTGGCAAGCGCGCCCGCAAATGGTTTGATTGCCAGGGCGGCCTGGTCGCCTGAATTTAACTGAATGCCGCGAACATACAATGTGGCGGCGGTCGCCACAATCATGAAGAACGAGAAGAAATTTGTCAGAAACGCGCCCCAATACGTTTCAAATTGGGAATATTTGATCGTATTCTCATCCATCTTCTTGTCGAAGGCAAAACTGCTGATGAAGAACTGGCCCCAGGGCGTAATCGTAGTTCCCAGCACGCCCATGCCGACCACAAGGTAATTGACGATATACTTGCCCGTCCAGGTTACGCCGTTGGGGAAAATCAGATTACTCAGGGCCAGGCCCCAATCTGGTTTTGCCTTGACAGCTGAGAATATGTAGGCAAAATAGAACAAACAAACAGCCAACATAATGTTCTGAGTCAATTTGTAATTGCCCCAGGTGATAAACACGAAAGTCAGAAGCAACACCCCCAACAAAAACGGAATCGTGGGAATACCAAGCATCTCGCTGGTGGTATTAACCGCCGCGAGGTCAACCACAATCGTGCCAAGATTCGCAAGGAGCAGTCCAATGAAAATAAACAACGAAACTTTGACGCCGAATTTCTCGCGGATCAAATCGGCCAGGCCGCGGCGTGTGACGAGCGTCAGACGCATGCCCATTTCCTGCGTTATGCCAAGCAACACTGTGATGATTGTGAGTAAAAATAAAACGGGATAGCCGAGCAACGCTCCGGCAATGGAATAGGTCGCAACGCCGCTGGCGTCATTATCGGCCATGGCGGTGATGGTGGCCGGGCCAAAGACCGACAAAAACACAAGCACCCGCCCCAACCAACGATTGGCTGTCCAACGGTCGCGAAGGCGCAGAAATTTCCCCATCATTCGTGCGCTCCAAAGAAGTGCGGCAGGCGTTTCTTCCAGGCCGTCGGCAAAATTTTATCCAGCGCGTCATCAGCGGTGACGATGCCGTGCATTTTATTTTCGGCGTCCACGACCGGAACAGCGATCAGGTTATATTTGGCAACGATCTGCGCGATCTCATCCTGCTCGGTATCCAATTCCACGCTGACAATTCTTTTGTGCATAAATTCAGCGATGGGAGTTTCAGGCTGCGCCACGATCAAATCACTCAGCGAGAAAACGCCAACCAAATGATCTTCAGGGTCGGTTACGTAAACGTAATAAACCAACTCCGCATCCTCGCCGACTTTGCGGAGATGTTCGATGGTCTGCGCGGCATTCATGCCCGGCAGGACGGTGACGTATTCGGTTGTCATCAAACCGCCGGCGGTGTCTTCCTCGTACCGCAGCAATTCACGGACCTCATCTGCTTCTTCCGTTTCCATGAGTTTGAGCAATCCCTGACTGCGCTCCGGCGAAAGCTCGTTCAGCAAATCTGCGGCCTCGTCCGGTGACATTTCTTCCAGAACGTCAGCCACTTTCTCATCGGAAAAATGTTCCAGCAGGTCGGCCTGGAAATCAGGTTCGACCTCTTCAAGAGTCTCGGCCAATTGCTTCAGATCCAATTTATTGAGCAGTTCTCTATGTTCGGCGCGGCTGAGATCGGAGATGATCTCGGCAATGTCAGATGGATGCAGTTCAGCCAGTTTTTCCACGGGGACTTTCAAGCGCATGGATTTGTCATGGATGAGAGGTTCGACGAACTCCCACGAAATGGCACCCACTGTCGGGTCCGTTTTGAAGCGCCTGGCTGTCCAATGCCCGAGTTTTTCGAGTCCGAGCCGGCGCAGAATACCAAGCATGCCAATGTCAACGTTGCTGACGACCACATCGCCATTGACGCGCACCAGTTCAATGTCATTGACGCGCACCACGCGCGCACCATCGGTATCGAGGATCTGTTTATCCAACACATCTTCGACGAGACGGATATCGTTCTCGCGAAATTCGTAAGCGGGGATCGTGGATGCCGGACGCTTGAGCGGGATGGCCGCTGAAAGCAGCGCGGCCAGGTCGGCATATGGGACGGTGCGATCTCCCTGTTTGCCGCGCACAATAATTGCATCCACGATGGGGTGCGTAAAATCTTTGGATGAACGAGCTACGAGATCTTTCAGGACCCCGATCTGGGTGCCGTCAAAATCTGTGACCGGGCGGCCGGTCAATTCGCTGATGAAAGCCATGAACCACCTCCTAATAGAAAATAAAAACCACCTTCGTTTCTCCGAAGGTGGCGACAGGCTCAGGTGACAACAGGCCGGCTGATTGGATCAAGCCGCGCAGAAAGCATTGAGGCGACCGCGCGTTTGGGCGCAGTTCGCTCGCATCTGAAACAGTCGCGAATCGGAGAAGTTAAAACGGAACAACGTTGGGCGCAATAAATGGTCATCGGCGTCCAAAGCGATCACCTCCTTTCCTTCTGGTACGGGGAATGTATTCATAGTAACGATTGCACTATACTCCCGTAAAACCGTATCCGTCAAGAGGTGAGACAAACAATTTAGAAATTTGTTTTGCGAACAGCTTTGAGCTTGGAGTTAAAAGAACCTTAACAAGAATGGGGCTTGCCGGTAAAGTTTCTGCTTTGCCGCACCCATCAATTGCAACGCGCTCAAATGAAGTCCATGACTGTGACAAAATCGGGTAGTTTGTCACTTTAAATGACCCTGTCAAATGCCTACAATGTTTAGTATTAGGGCAATATGCCGCATGCGGCAAGATTATGGAGGCAAAATGACAGAAGAAAAATCGTACCTTCCGCGGCTGCCCAGGCTGGAATGGGCAAGGAGTATCCGTGATCCCATCTGGGGGGATATTGGAATTACGGAGGTGGAAAAAAGAATCATCCAGACGGAAGCATTCACCAGATTACGCGGCATCAAGCAATTGAGTTTTGCCTATCTTGCATTTCCGGGCGCGGTTCACAGCCGATTCGAACACAGTGTTGGCGTGATGCACGCGACCGACCAGTTGCTAAAAGCGGTCAGAGAGATGCCCGGCCCTCGCCTGGAGGCCAAGCAGCGTCAACTTCTGCGGCTGGCGGCTCTTTTGCATGACATCGGGCATCCGCCTTTTTCTCATGCGATGGAAAACCTTTTCACCTATTATCCCGAAATATGGGGAGATGTAAAAGAAGACCTGCCAGTTGATTTCAAAAAATTCATGGAGTCGCGCGGAAAGAATTACGGCAAGCCCAGCCAGCATGAAGACTTCACAGACTATATCATTTGCACAGACCCGGAGGTCAAAAGGGTGCTCAAAGATTGGATCGAGACAACAGACAAGGGTCCGATGAAGATGGAGGACGACCAAAAAGAGGCTTTCATCAAGAATGTCATCGCCAAACTCGCAATCGGAGAGGAAGTGACATCCAGAGAAGTAAGCGATGATTACGGGCGATTGAGCAAGATATTCAAGGGCGTGATGAGCGGGGATGTGGACGCCGATAAATTGGATTATCTTGCGCGCGATAATTACTACTGCGGGCTGCCCTACCGGCTGGAGGTCAATTCCCTGCGAGATCGGATTGTTATCAAGAACTGGGAATTAACGCTGTTGCCTGACGCCATTAAATTCGTCAATACCGTTATTCTGGCGAGATATTTCCTGATCACTGAAGTTCATCAAAACATGTGGGATGTCTTTACGACCGCCAAAGTGGTGGAATTGCTTAATACCATTCTTCCTAAAGAGGAGAATCGGGCCCAGAAAATATTTGAGATATTTACCACCTGGGAAGACGCCAGGCTGATAGATTATTTGAAGAAGAGCAAAGACAAAGAAATCAAGGAAATCCTGACCACTGAATATCCCCTCAAGGAAATCGGACGCCTCGATTATTGGGACACCCATCCCTACATTCGGGAGGCAATCCAGGTCGTCTCCGAACATCAACACCACATCCCGGAGCTCCAAAAGGGACTGAGGAAAGCCACTAAAAAGGAGAAGCTCTTCATCCACATCAACCGGGTGAAATCCCCGGATTTTGAAATGAAGGTAGACGGAGGCAACCTGCTGCGCAATGAAATCCTGCGCGGTATTTCGGAGGAATCGATCAAGAATCTTGAAATCGTCATCTATGGAAACGGTGATTTTCTTGAGACCGAACAAAACGTCCGGGAGTTTAAAGCTCGAATAGAAAAACAGGTCCAGACGATCCCGGAGCAAAGCGAACAGATTGACGAGTATCTGGAACATCTCGATCAAGAGCCGATCAAAAAACTTCTCGCTTATCTTGCCATACGCCGCTATCGAAGCATTTGCAAGGAAAGCGCGGACGAAAACGAAATACTTGCCCCCGACTTTTTATTATTGGTCATGGAGGCGATCAAGAAAGTCCGGGAAAAACTGGACAAGGCAAAGGATCCGGGCAATCCAACCAGGCAAAGTATCTACAAAATCGCCCGCCTGATTTACAACGACCTTCAGAAAGAGGATGTTCACATTCGCGGGCATATTCACCTGGACGACAGCGAAATCACGCCATCGTTTTATCGCGAGATTCGCAAATATGAACAGATGGGCCTGATCTCCTATGCGCGCAAGATCGAACTTCTCAAGAGAGAAGATAAACCAGAAGATGAAAAGGGCAGCCATCTCGTGTTCCGATTCGACCGCCGATTTGAACTAAGCAATTATGGCGAGAAAAAACTGGAAAAAATGCGCGACTTGAGAAGCGCCATCCCAGAATATAGTAAATACCTGGAACTTTGGGATTTGGTCACATCAAGCGTCGAGCGCCATCAGCTTGAGATTGAGGAAATCCTGGAAAATAATAACCACCCTGAAAACGCCGGCAAATAGTCCGAGCCTGATGACTCTTTGAATGGGATTGCCTAAAAAGTTAACTAAAGGCAGCTCAAAATAGTAAAAGGCGCAGAAACGGTTATTCGTCCCTTCTCCCTTTTGTAACAATTCGTATCGGCGTGCCTAAAAAGCCATACTCCTCGCGAAGACGATTCTCTAAAAACCGCAAGTAAGAGAAGTGCATCAATTTTGGGTCGTTGACATAAATCATAAAGGTCGGCGGATCAGAGCGGACTTGCGTGCCATAGAAAATCTTTAATTGGCGGCCTGCATGGGATGGAGCTGAATGCGCATCCTGCGCTTCGACCAGCACCTTGTTGATCTTGGAGGTTGCCAGGCGCGCCAGGCGTTCTTCCTGAACTCGTAAGGCCATCGGCATGACCTGCTCCACGCGCTGTCCGGTTTTGGCAGAGATGAACAAAAGCGGAACATAGTCCATGAAATTCAAATCGGCGCGGATCTTGCGCGTGTATTCGTCCATTGAGTATGAATTTTTCTCCACCGCGTCCCACTTGTTGACCAGCACCACACAGGATTTCCAGGCTTCCAGGATAAATCCAGCAATGTGGGCATCTTGCGAAGTAATTCCGGTCGTCGCATCGATCAGCAATAAGGCAACGTCCGCGCGTTCGATGGCCTTGAACGAGCGGATAACGCTGAACTGTTCCACGCCGGGTTCGATCTTGCCTCGGCGGCGGATGCCTGCTGTGTCTATCAACGTAACAGGCAGGCCGCCGAACTCGATTTTTGTATCCACGGCATCGCGCGTTGTGCCCGCAATCGGGCTGACGATGGCGCGTTCTTTTCCGACCAGTTTATTTAGCAGGCTCGATTTTCCAGCGTTGGGTTTGCCAACCAGCGCGATCTTAACTGAATCGTCTTCCTCTTCAACTGCCGGCGGAAAACTGGCAACCAAATCGTCAAGCAGATCGCCCACATCGGTGCCATGCACAGCGGAGACCGCATAGGGAGTACCAAGCCCCAACTCGTAAAATTCGCCCGCATTCGCTCTCCTGCCAGCGGATTCACACTTGTTCACCACCACGAAAATGGGAGGCAGGAAACTTCCGTCAGGCTGCTTCTTTTGATAGCGGCGCATAATCTCGGCCACTTCACGATCGGCCGGGGTGATGCCACTTTCTCCGTCAGTGACAAATAAAATGGCATCGGCTTCTTCAGCCGCGATGAAGGCCTGGCCTTTGATCTCTTTAATGAAATCTGCCGAGCCGATTGAAAGCGGAGTCTTGCCGCCATGAGTTGGATCAATACCGCCGGTATCTACGATGCCGAAAGCGCGGCCATTCCATTCGGACTCGGCAAAAAGCCGGTCGCGTGTAGTGCCGGGCGTGTCATCAACGATGGCCAGGCGTTCCCCAACGAGACGGTTGAAGAGCGTACTTTTTCCCACGTTGGGACGTCCAACAAGGGCAACGATAGGTTTAGCCATAAAATTTCTGCTTTCTGATTTACGATCAGTATCCGCGCTTTGCTGTGCGCGGCTTGTATTCATTAAGGCTTGGGGGTGGGAGTCGGACTGAGAACCAGAACAACTTCAACGGTCCCCGGAAGAAGCGACTCGACTCTGACATTGGATATCAGCACCTCAACTTTGGGAGCCAGTTGATACGTTCCCGCGTCCAACGCGGTCACATCTATGGTTACCTTGATATCCTGGCGCGTGAGAGTGTCGAGCAGGGGCAGCGGCCCTGAAAGAATTACATCTACAGTAGCAGGCGAGATCTGCGCGGTCATACCTGCGGGCAGGCCGATCACTTCCACTTTTTCGCCCGAAAGCGTGAGACTGCTTTCGATGGGCGAGACACCCGCTTGAATCAGAACAGTCTGTTCTCCAACCACCGAGATGCCGGGTGGAAGGTTGAGTAGCAGGCGGGTGGTCATATTGTCGTTCACGTCTTGCAGGTCGAGAGGCTGGGTCTCAACCACGCCGGGCAATGCATTCACTATTGCCGGGTCGGATGAGTATACCGTAACAACGGGCGGGAAAACAGAAATGTTATCAAGACGGTAGCCGCTGGCGACCTGGCCGCGCACGATCACCTTCACCGCCATATCGCGGAATCCGCCTTGTTGGCTGACCGGTACCTTTACTTGTGCGGTCTCCGGGTGAATCGTAAGGCCGGTAACCGGCAGGTTGTTTTGATCGAGTGCTTGAATATTCAAAGACTGGTCGAAGGTTTCGCGGATGCCGTCCAGATTGACAAGGACACGCAGCCGCTTCACGCGCTCGACGAGTGACTGTGGCCCGGCGATGACAACTTCCTTTGGCTCGAGGCTTGTATCACCAGCCTGGTAGCCGGTGGCAGGCTGGCCAGCGAGGCTCAGCTCAACGGGAAGAGTGCGTGTGATCAACGGTTCCAGAGTCAGTGTAACGCCGGCCGGACTGACCGTGACAATACGCGCAGGCCGCGCGCTCACTTGAATTTGAAAATCAAGTTTATGTTGACCCGCGCTCAAACCGGAGAGATCCAGAATAGCTCGTACACTTTCTGGTTTGGCCGTTAACTGTTCCCAGACAGAGCGAGGAGCGCGAAGAGTGACTTGCACTTCCTGGGGCGTATTGCCGCTAATGATCAGGCCGGGGTCCTGGCCCACGATCTGGACTTTCACGACGGATGGGTAGGGTCGAACTTCGTCAGGGTCAGCGGCTGTAACGGCGGCCAGCCAGACAGCCAGCGCAAGCGCCAATGCCCATAGAAAGGTGCGGAAGTTCGTACCGAAACGGCTTAGCATTTCACCCGTCCTTGCGTGAAAATAGATAGGGAAAAAATCGTTCGAGCAGGTTGTTATTTCTCTGCTTGGTGGATGGCCGGAAGAAGGCGATCAGGATATTTTCCAGGCGATCCGGGTCCAGGCGGCGGATCATGCGCCCGGCATGGGCGATGGAGATCGCGCCAGTCTCCTCAGATACAACCACCGCGATGGCGTCGCTTTGTTCCGAGATGCCGAGGGCGGCGCGATGACGAAGACCCATTTGTCGGTCGGGAGAGCGGTTGAGGATTCCGCTCGAAGAGAGAGGCATGACGCAGGCCGCCGCGACCAGATTGGGTCCGGAAAGAATCGCCGCGCCATCATGCAGGGGCGTGTTGGGGTAGAAGACTTGTAACAAGATTTCGGGTGTAATGGCCGCGTCCATCCGCACGCCGCTTTGGATATATTCATCGAGGCTGTCGAGTCTTTGCATGACGATCAAGGCACCGTGTTGGCGGGCCGATAGGCGCGCTGCCGCAGTAACAACGGCGTGAATGGTCTGCTCGAAGAGGGCGTCAGTGTTTTTTCCAAAGGCTGGCAAAAATGTCCCGGCGCGCCCGATGCGTTCAAGCGCGCGGCGGATCTCGGGCGCAAAGATGACCGGAATGGCGAGCAAGAGCGCAGGGACCGAGTTTCTCACGAGCCAGGAGAATGCCGGCAGGTCTACGAGGCTGGTCAGGAGAATCAGCGAGACGACGATCAGAATAACGCCGCGCAGCAAGACCATGGCCTGTGTATCTCGCAACCAGTACAGCAGGCCAAAGAAAATCAATGTGACCAACAGAATATCAATGGCGCTCAGCCAGTTGATACGTTGGAAAATGAAGAGGAGGTTATTCAGGAATTCGGCCACAGGCTTTTACAAGCTATTCGGGTAATTAGTGATCAAGGCGGTGTTGTCCCGCTCAACTTCCCCTAATTACCTGTTTGTTTAAATGGGTCTTAAGACGCGGTCTTGGCGTATTTGCTTGAAGAATAACACGCTGTCTTTTGTCATCGACTCGAGGGCTGCATCGGTCCAGGCCTGAATGCCAAGCGTATCAGGCATGCGGCGTTCGTATCCTAGTTTTTTCCATACATCTTCGTGCGCGGCGAGAACGGCCGGCGCGAAGATCAAGGACGCTTCACATTGCAGGTCGGTTGAGGCGCTCTCGACTTCGGGAATCAATGTTTCGAGCGCCCGGGCAGTATCAATATTGTTTTCCATATACAACTCAGTTGTACGGGCTACCAGATTCTCCACCTGCCAGCCTGCCACGCCGACAATATTTTTCCCGCTGAGCAGGAGCATGTAAGCCTTGTCGCCGAATTGAGCCATCACATCGTCGGCGGCCAGTTTTTGTTTGCCATTGCTTAATCGCGTGATCAAGTCGGCGATGGCCGGCGAATTCTTTGGCTTGCCGCGGCTGATGCTGAACTCACCCGCCATGCCTTGTTTGATAATGGTCGGCTGTGTAAGTTCTGCGGATGGCACAACTTGTTTCCAGGCATTGTTGACCTGTTTCCATAAATCATCATACGAGCCAATGTTGCGGATCACAATATTGGCCGCCGCGATCTTTTCAGCCTGCGCGGATTGAACACTGATGCGTTGCTGCGCCTCGTCGCGCGTCATGTTGCGCTTTCGGATCAAACGTTCCACCTGGACTTCTTCCGGCGCGTACGTGACCCAGATGGAATCACACGAATTGCGGAGTTCGCTTTCGAGCAGTTTTATCGCCTCGAGCACGATCACCCGCTGGCCGGCACGCTTCACCAGTACGTCTACTGCCTGCCGAACGAGCGGATGGACAATGTCCTCCAATTTTCCCATAGCGGTCATATCGCGAAAGACGAGATTGCCTAGTTTGATGCGGTCAATTTCGTCGTCTTTATCCAGCATCCACTTTCCGAAGCTTTCAATGACAGGCTGATAGCCCGGGGCGCCTTTGGCAATGGCGCGATGTGAGAGCGAGTCCGCGTCAATGGTGTACGCGCCCAAATGCTCCAACATCCGCCGCACGACGCTTTTGCCGGTGGCAATGTTGCCGGTCAGACCAATGATGTACTTCCCAGGCCAATGGCTCAACTTGATTCCTCAACATAGAATGGATTGCAACTCTATTTTACATTAAAAAAATTCGCTTTTGTCCTTACTTACCTATTTATGAGAATGTCGTCGTTGCAGCGGTTGACGCTCTTTCGGCTAACGTGTATGATGAAAGCGCCTCAGGTCGGTCGGGTGATCGCGGTTTCGCGCAAGCGGGATCGAGGAAAGTCCGCACTCCACAGGGCACGGCGCCGGGGAAAGCCCGGAGCGGAGTGATCTGCTGGATGGGCCACAGAAAACAGTAGCCGCGTAAGTGCCCCTGGGCACTGGCGGTCAAAGTGAAAAGGTGGTGTAAGAGACCACCGGCGTTCGCAGTAATGCGGGCGGCCAGGCAACCCTCGCCGGGAGCAAGGTCAAGCAGAGACAAGGAGCGGCCCGCTCCATTGAGTCTCGGGTAGACTGCATAGAGAGATGATCGCCCATGCGGAGCAATCCGTTGGACAAAATGCGGCTTATAGACCGACCTGAGGTACCATAAACGAACTATTTGTTGTACAAAACCCCTCAAGGGGGCAATGTGCGGCTTATAGATCGACTAGAATTAAATCCAAAACCGTGAGCAGGATAACCAAACATGCATGAACTCTACGCAACACAGGCCATTCTCGAAAAAGTAATTCAAAAAGCGCAGGAGGCGAACGCCAAACGTATCACAAATCTTTATCTCGTTGTCGGGGAAATATCTACTTACACTGAAGACTCCGTTCTGTTTTATTGGAACGATATCAGCAAAGACACACCTGCCGAAGGCGCGCAACTGCATTTTCGCCATGTTCGGGCTGAGGCACAGTGCATGGCCTGCTTCACCAAATATTATCCAGCCGATGGGGAAATAATCTGCCCCAACTGCAAAAGTGTCGGGGCAAAGATTATTGCGGGCGAAGAATTCTATTTGGAATCATTCGACGCAGAGTGACCATAAAAAGTTGCTATCCAAAAGATAAGATACGAAGATTTACCCTCACACTAAAAAGAACTGGCAGCCTAATGGCTGCCAGTTCTTTTTAGTGTCTTGAATTGTCTTTAACCATCTTTTTAGACAACTCTTCTGTGGTTGATTATTGACTCGCGTATGTTGACATGATCGTTGAGAAGATAGCCGACTCGGTTGTCATATCATACGTTGGCGGCGGGGTCGGGTAATTACCCGGTTGCGTTGAGTGCAATACGAAGGTCAAACTGATGCAAGCATTACCCTTGGCAGTGGAGTAACCGATCCAGTCATATATGTTGCCTACAGCACCTTCTTGTCCGATCTCTTTCAAGAAGGCAATATTGTTAATGGTCACGTTCTCCGAAGTTACTGTCGGGTTGGTTGAAGGACTTTTGCAGGTCGCGGCGCCCTCTACCACACTGATGTCTACATATTTCTCTTTCAGATTTGTGCCTTGTGTGACAAGCGGGAAAGAAACGCGCCCCGAATTATCTGACTGGCTGGTGACCGAGGAATTGGGCGGAAACTTGAACGAGAATCCGTATTTGACATTTTGATACGTATTCCAATTGCTCGTATTCGTCAACGTCGCGGTTGGTGTCAGGGTGGATGATGTCAGGGTTGGTGTGGCAGGCACAGACGTCGAGACTGATGACGCGTTGTAAATCATGGGCGCAACCCACAATGCGCGATCGCCAACAGCAGATCCGGTAGATAGAACGGTGAGAATGAACTTTACATCCTTCCCAACGAATGAACTCAAATCAAGATCGGTCTGAAAATACTGGCCTTCATATTTTTCAACGAAAGCCCAGAAGGTTGTGATTGGGCCAGTGCCGATCTGGTAATCGAGGCGGAAGACTACATAGCAGGAAGTTGCACCATTTTCGCAGTTGACAATGGAGCGGAAGCGATCACCCGTCTTCACCTTGTAGGGTGGATAGATGCCCTGAATGTAACCGTTATAAACATTCTGCGGAAAGGTTAATATGCCGGGACGCGTATCAATGGTTCCATTCTCAAGTCTGGGATTCGCCATCTTTAACACAAAGCCCTTGGCGTCGCCGTCCGTGCCCGGGCAGGGCAGACTGCCTGCGCCTGAGAACCAGGCCGCCGAGCAGGCATTCGTCGCAAAATCATACATTGTGCCTGCAATAGGCGTTGAGCTAGGCCCAGGGGTAATGGGCGTGGAAGGTGTGGCGGTTACGCCGAAGACTTTGATATCAACCCACCACGACTTTGTTCCATCTGTGCCGATGCCAAATGGAACGTTATTGGCATTTTTGAATTTCCAATACCCACGATATGAACCAGCGCTGCCGGGCGCAGTCAGGTTAATTGTCAAATCCACGGTTTGGCCGGGGGCAACAGGGCTGGGCAGGGCCAGCGAATCAGGGCCGCCCATCTTGTCGCCGGTATCGAACATCAGCGCGTAAGATGTGGTCCATGTGCATTTGCCAATGTTCTTGATGCGCCAGGTCTTGACAAAGGGGGCATTTGGATTGAATGCACTGCCGTCCGGGACGGTCACATCGGAAATGAATTGAGCGCGATCACAAGAAGCCGGTTGAGGCGTGGCAGTCTTGGTACCCGGTGTGGAGGTGGGAGTCGCCGTCGGAGGCGTACCCGTTACGGTCGGGGGAGGAGGCGTTACCACGATCCCAGGACGCACGATAACGGGACGGACCCAGAAAGCACGATCACCTGTGGCGGATCCAGAAGCGCGAACTCCAAGAATAAAGCTGACATTTTGTCCGGCAAGCGCATCCAGTTTTATACTCGCATTGTAAGAAAGGCCTTCGTATTTTTCGTTCCAGCCCCACAATGTGGAAACGCTGCCGCTCTCGGTCTTATATTGCAAAACATAGCGGACGTTACAGTTGACCGCGCCATTTTGACAACCGAGTGTGGCCTGGAAAATGTCGCCCCGCAGCACTTGCATAGCGGGGTAGATAGCGTACACAACGCCGTTGTATTCCTGTTGGGGAGATACTAAAATGCCGGGATCCAAAGCAGGTATATTGTTCTCCAGAACCGGATTATCCAATTTAAAGGCAAAGCCATCTGCGCTTCCGTCAGTTCCCGGGCATGGCAGCCTGGCGGTGTCATTACGCCAATTGGCCTGGCACAGATTGGATGCAAAGTCATAGATCACGCCATATCCGGCTGATACATTGATATCCACCCAGAAGGATTTCGTGGTGGTGGTGCCAATGCCAAAAGCAGTGCCGGAAGCATTCTTAAATCTCCAATAGCCAATGTAATGCCCAGGGGCACTTGGAGCAATCAAATTAACCGAAAGATCAACTGTCTGGCCGGGAGCAACAGTGCTTGGCAAATTGATGGAGGAGGGGCCGCCCATTTTTTCACCCGCATCGAACACAAGGGTATAAGAATTCGTCCATGTGCAAGTGCCAATGTTCTTCACGCGCCATGTCTTCTTGAATGTCGAACCGGCGCTGAACGATGTGCCATCTGGGACAGTCACATCGGCGACGAACTGCGCCCAGTCGCAAACAGAAGCTGCTGAGGCGCGTTGCGTTGTGATGGCAGCCACAGGCATGAACGAAGTCAAAAGTGCGGCCAGCATCAAGATCAGGCCTAAAGAAAATTTAGTTCTCATCACATTCTCCTTCCAAACATACAGGAACAAGCTTTATGCATGACGTTTTATGGAATGAAAAAGTTCCTATACTTGGCTATACGCCGTCTATAGTATAACTTTTATTGAACGATTGTTCAATATGTGATTTCATCCCCCAATCGCGCTATATAATGGATTTGATGAAACGAACAATTCTGCACCTTGACCTTGATGCCTTTTTTTGTTCTGTTGAAGAAACGCGCAACCCCGAGCTGCGCGGCAAACCGTTCGCAGTTGGCGGCAAACCCAAAGAACGCGGTGTTGTTGCTTCATGTTCCTACGCGGCGCGTCGATATGGAGTGCGTTCTGCCATGCCAATGTCGCGCGCATTGCGACTCGTCCCAAACCTGATCATCGTTTCGGGACGGCATAAAATATACAGCGACGTTTCCAAACAAGTCATGGCGCGGCTTCATAGCTTGACGGGACTCGTCGAACAGATCTCCATTGACGAGGCCTTTCTGGATATTTCAGATCTGCGCGACAAAAACCCCGAACGCCTCGCACGCGGCCTTCAAGCGGGCATCCGCGACGAATTACATTTACCCAGCTCGATCGGAATCGCATCGAACAAACTCGTGGCGAAGATTGCCACCGAGGTCGGTAAAAAAGCCGCAAAGGGAAACGGCCCGCCCTTTGGCCTGACCATCGTCCCGGCTGGCGAAGAAGCGGCATTCCTCGCTCCCCTTCCGGCAGATATGTTGTGGGGAGTGGGCCCAAAAACATCCGCGCGATTAACTGAATTGGGAATCTACACCATCGGCGATATTGCGCGCTGGCCCGAAAACGAATTTATCCGTTTGTTCGGCGAGAATGGACGCGACTTGGCGCGTCATGCGCGCGGTATTGACGATAGGCCGATCACAACCGAGCGCGAAACAAAATCCATCAGCCAGGAAATTACTTTTTCGCGCGATGTGCGCGATGATTCGGTATTGCAAAAAACATTGCGCGAACAGGCCGCAGAAGTTGGCCGCCAGTTGAGAAAAGAACATCTGGCAGGCGTGACGATCAAGTTGAAAATCCGCTGGCCTGATTTCACAACACTGACCAAGCAGACAACCTTATCCCAGCCGACAGATCAGGAGAAGGAAATCGCCGAGGTGGCGCTAAATTTAATGGGAGCCGTTCGCAGGTCGGGACAGGCCGTGCGTTTGATCGGCGTCGGCGTGAGCGGACTCGGGCCGCCCATCCGCCAGTTGGGATTGTGGGATGTCGAGTCTGACAAGTCGCGCAAATTACAGGATGCCGTGGATATTTTGCGCGAGAAATACGGAGATAAGGTGATTCACAAATTGGATAACGAAGCTTCCTGATTTCAAAAGATAAAAAAAATCAAGTCTCGCAACGAGACCTGATTTTTTTATCCTCGCGCCAACGAAATAAAAACATCCTCCAGGGTGGGCTCGCCGGGCATGATATTGCTAACCTTCACACCTTGTGACGCCAAACCGTTTTGCAGATCGTCCTGCTTAATGCCGCGTTTCGTGATCGTCCGCAGGTGATCGCCAGCCAGGCCCACTCGCAGAACGCCGTCAATGATCGGCAGGGCATCCAGGCCGGCCAGTAAAGGCTCGGCGAAAACCTCCCACACATCGCCCGGAATAAAATTGGCTTTCAAATTTCCCGGCGTATCGAGCGCCAATAATTTTCCATCGCGCATAACGCCGACGCGTTCGCAATATTCGGCCTCATCCATGTAATGAGTCGAAACCAAAATTGTCACGCCTTCGGAAGCCAGTTGATAGATCAAATCCCAAAAAGCGCGGCGGGCAGTCGGGTCAACGCCCGAAGTCGGTTCGTCGAGAAAAAGCAATTTAGGTTTGTGCACCAAAGCAATTGCCAGCGCCAGCCGTTGACGCCAACCGGCGGACATCGAACGCGTCAGCGTGGAATCATGCCCGGTCAGGCCGACCAGTTCAAGGGTCGCTTTGATGCGGCTCTTGTCATGAATCCCATACACGCCGCCGTAAAATTCCAAATTTTCCCAAACCGTCAAATCGTCGTATAACGCAAATTTTTGCGACATGTATCCGGCGCGCGCGCGCACTTCTTCGCTCTGGCGAAACGCGTCGTAACCGAGCACCGTGGCTTTGCCTTCGTTCGGTTCGAGCAGGCCGAGCAACATACGAATGGTCGTTGTTTTTCCCGAACCGTTCGGGCCGAGATAGCCGACGATTTCGCCGGGCTTCACATCAAAGTTGACGTGATCCACCGCCACAAAATCTCCGAAGAGGCGGGTTAGGTTTTCGACCTTGATCACAGGCTCAATCATTTTCCGACTCCGCTAAAGAAATGAAGACATCCTCGAGGACGGGCGGGACGGCGCGCAGATCATCAACCCGGCCCTGCTCGCTTCTTATCGCAGACGGCAAACGGCTGAGGACATCCCCGGCCTTTTTCTCACCGACTCTTAAGTGCAGCCGGTCGCCGAATGCGCGCACATCTTCGACATCCTGATCCTGCCTGGCCACGCGCCGCAAAAGCGGCATGGGATCGCCGCGCAATTCAAGGATGCGCTCATTGAGTATCGCGCGCAACTCGGACGGCGCGCCCTCGGCGATGATCTGTCCGTGGCGCATAAAACCGATTCGATTACAGCGCGCGGCTTCGTCCATGTATGGCGTGGAGATCAAAACAGAAACGCGGCCCCCCTCTTGCTCTCCCCCCATTTTCCCCGAAGATGGGGGGAGTTGGGTGGGGGGTGAAACTAGCTTGATCAGCAACTGCCAGAAATCCTGGCGCGTGACCGGGTCCACGCCGGTGGTCGGTTCATCCAACAGCAACACGCGCGGACGCGTGACCAGTGCAGATGCCAGCCCAAGTTTTTGCTTCATTCCGCCGGAGAGTTGCCCGGCGCGGCGATCTTTGAAGTTGGCAAGGCCGACGAATTCCAAAATATCCAGCGAGCGCGGCAGCCACTCTTTGGAGGAGAGTCCGCGCACTTCGGCAAAGAAGCGGATGTTCTCGAGGACGGTCAAATCTTCGTACATTGAAAAGCGCTGCGAAAGATAGCCGATCTGTGAACGGACTTGTTCGATTTGCTTTCGAACATCGAATCCACAAACGGCGGCTTCGCCTGAATCTGGTAACAGCGCGCCCACCAGCAAACGCATGGTCGTTGTTTTGCCCGCGCCGTCCGAGCCGACGAGTCCATAAATTTCGCCGGCGGGAATATTGAAGTCAACGCCGTTGACAGCATGAACAGCGCCGAAGCTTTTTCGCAAACCGATTGCTTGAACCAGGTAATCGCTCACAAAGGCCTCACTGACAAATCGATCATTGGCCGCTAAAGTTCACATCGGCGGGCATACCCGGTTTTAGTTTTCCTTGTGGATCATCCACCTGCAACTTGATGGCATACATCACGCCGCTGCGGCCCTGCACTGTTTGCACATTGCGCGGAGTGAATTCACCCTGGTCAGAAATATGGACGACAGTTGCATCGAACGAGAGAGCGAGGAATGAATCAACAGTAACGCGGGCTTTTTGGCCCAATGAAATCTGTCCGTAAAGATTTTCAGGGACATAAACCGTGATCGTCAATTGGTTGAGATTCGCCAGCGTCAAAACGACAGCGCCCGGCTGGACGAATTCGCCCGGCTCAACATTGCGAGTCAAAATCGTTCCGTCGGCGGGCGATGAAATCGCAAGCTTGGAAAGCTGTGCATCAAGCAAAGCCAGGTTGGAGTCAGATTGCGCCAGCGCGGTCCTGGCCTGATCAAGAGCTTTGGAGGCTGTTACAACCGCGGGCGATTGCGCGCCAGTCTGCAAGGCAAGCAAGCGCGTGTTGGCCGCATCAATTCTTTGCTGGGCGACGATCACCTGTCCGCGTGCATTTTCAACATCGGCCGCGGATTTGGAATTAAGAAGCGCATTGTAATCATTCTGTGCGGCGCGCAATTCATCGAGCGCGGTGTTGTAAGATTCGTCGGCGGCCTTTTGCAGGCCGCCGCCTTCAACGGCGTTATCCGCGGCGGTCTTGACATCTTTCGCGACCAAAAACGCGGCGCGCGCATCGCGCAGGCGTTTTTCGGCGCTTACGAAATTCGCATTGTTCAAATCTGTGATGACTTTTTCGAGATTGGCCTGCACATCGGTCAGGCCTTTTTGCGCGGCTTCGACTTCAGCTTGCGCGGCTTGAATTTGTGCCGAGGCTTCGAAATACCACGCCGGCTGATTGAATTCATCGGGAGCGGAGAAGCGCCAGGTTTTTGCGGTGGAGGCTTGTTCGGCATTAAGCGCGTTTTGCAGGGCAAGATCATAACCGCTCTGGGCAGACGCCAGGGCGGCTTTGGCGGAATCAACCTGGGCGGCGGCGACGGCTCGCTGCGCGGCCAGCAGGCTTGAGTCCAGGCGAAGAAGCGGGTCGCCTGTTTTAACCGTTTGGCCCTCATCGGTCAGAACCTCCGTAACTTTGCCGGATATTTCCGGCGCGACATTAACCGTCACTGCTTCGATCGTTCCAGATGCAACGAGCCGGCCATTGCCAGCGCCGGCAAAGGTTTGGAAGCCAAAATAAGCGACGAGCGCGAGCAAAAGAACGATGCCTGCGATTGCGGGGCGTGGAAGTTTATGATTCATGATGAACTCCTTTTATTTAAATGTAACTTTATTAATCAAGTCTCTTGCGGAAACGGAGAGCGGCGGCGCCCATGATGACTACACCGAAAATAATGAGCGCCACGATCTGACTCTGGATGGCCTCGTAGCCAACGCCTTTTAGCATGAGAGCGCGAATAACGACGAGATAGTAACGCAGAGGAATAGCCAGCGAAACGAGTTGAAGAAACGGCGGCATGGCTTCCAATGGGAAAAAGAAGCCGGAAAGAAAAATGCTCGGCAGGTTGAACATCATCACGGTCAACATGGCTTCCTGCTGCGTATTTGCCATCGTGGACGCGAACAAGCCAATTCCGAGACTCGACATGAGGAATAAGCCGGACGTAATGATGATCAGGGTCAAACTGCCGCGCACCGGAACTTTGAACCACATGTGTCCGATGATGATGATTTCGAAAGTCTCAACAAAAGCCAAAATCACGTATGGCAGAAGTTTTCCCAACACCAGTTCCCACGAGCGGATCGGCGTAACGATCAATTGCTCGATGGTGCCGCGCTCGCGCTCGCGGACGATGGTGGTGGCGGTCAGGATGGTCGTGATGAAAGACAGGATCATGCCGATCACGCCCGGAATCATGAAATAGGCCGAGTCAAAATCGGGGTTGTACCAGACCTGGGTGCGGACATCCAGCGGCGGTGCGGCTGAGAGCGGTCGCCCGGTCAATGCCGCGCGCTCGATGGAAATTTTCGTGGCGTACGATTGCCCGACCAGCCGCGCCGTGGACAAGGCTGTCGAACCGATGCTGGCATCCGAACCGTCCAGAACCATCAGCACCTGCGCGCTGCCTTCGAGCAGACGGCGGTCATAATCGGGCGGGATGACCAGCACCACGCGGATTTTTCCCGACTCGATCAGCGACTGGTAGTCCCGGGTTGAACCCACGCTGTAGCTGATCTTGAAATAATTGGCGGCGCGGAAGGCGTCCAACAAAGCGCGCGATTGCGGCGTCTGGCTTTGGTCCCAGACCGCCATCGGGATATTTCTCACATCGGTCGTGGCGGCATATCCCAACAGAAACAATTGCATGATCGGCATCACGATGACCAGGATCAACGTACGCGGGTCGCGCAATATTTGGACGAACTCTTTTCGGATGATGGAGAAAATTCGTGAATTGAGCATACTGTTTATTCCTCTGGCTTTAAGATGCCGTGCAGGTAAATATCCACAAAAAGATCGAAACTATCTTTGGGCATTACTTTTTTAAGGGGGGTATCTGCAATAAATAATTCGGTCACATAAAAAGAGAAAAACATTCCGATGAAGGAACGCATCAAAACAGCGGGATGGATCTTCCGCAAATTTTTACGAACTTTCACCAGGCGCTCGAAGACCGGCAAAAGTTTAGGTCCGATCTCGCGCAACATCAGGGAGGCGTGTTTTCCATTAAATTCAATAATCTCAATAAACATCAACTTTATAAAATCCGGCTGGTTGCCCAATTCTGAGACCAGAGCGCTGGCCGCACTGCGGATAAAATCCTCAGCAGTTTCCCCTTCCGCCGCAAGAATGGCTGGAAGCACCCGCTTGTATGGATGCTTATCCATGATGATGCCGCTGAAGATTTCCTCTTTATTGGAAAAATGATTGTAAATGCCGCCCAGCGCCAGCCCGGCCTGGTCGGCGATCTGGCGCATGGAGGTGGCGTGATAGCCATGCTCGAGAAAAAGGATCAGCGCCGCGTCTTCAATTGCCTGCCGCGTGCGCCCGCCTTTGGTGATGGTTTCTTCCTTCATGTTTTTCCTGGCCTTAAAAATGAACGAACGTTCGGTTATTTTATGTATTTTCTCGAGCCTGTCAAGAGCAAAACTACCTGACTTTAGAGAAACGCTTCAATTGCAAATCCCGTTGGGACGTCTCTCATCGTTCCGGAGTCTTCGCGAACCCAATATGATCTATCCAATGCACGGAACGGGAAACATCTCAGGGGATGATTATCGGCACACATGCCGTGTCATTCAGACGCGGGAATAAGAGACAAAGGCTGTCTTTTTTGTTTTGTTTTGCCCTGCAAAAGTTTGCCCTGTTTCCCGTATGCGGTAATATACTGCTTGACATGTATGCAGTTATGATTTGACTTTTCCTCGATCAAAAATGCGGAACTAATTTCCAAACCGTGGGTTTTATTGTCAACGAAATATGTATCCCAGATACGATCATTGGATTGGTCTGTGACAAATTTAGTGGCGGCAAAGCGTACTGATCAAAATTCCGATTGTGCTATTACAACAAAATCATGGAGGTGTCTCGAAATAATTTGGAAATCCGTTTTTGAATCGGTATACCAACCTTAACCTGCAACCCATCAAAAATCAAAGGAGAACCCGTATGGCAGAAAAAAGCAAGCAAAAGACGCGCGACGAGCAAATCCAGGAGGATATGAAAGACCTGCATAAACTTGGATATGCCCAGCAACTGTTTCGCGAAATGGGAGGGTTTTCGAATTTCGCGATTTCTTTCTCGATCATCTCGATCCTAACAGGCGCAATCCTGCTCTTTGGTTACGGCCTCGGATTTGCAGGCCCCATCATTAATACCTTTGGCTGGCCGCTGGTGACCATTTTCGTATTGACCGTTGCCGCATCCATGGCAGAACTGGCCTCTGCCTATCCCACAGCCGGAGGTCTTTATTTTTGGGCACATCGGCTGGGTGGATACAAATGGGCCTGGGTGACTGCCTGGTTCAACATGCTCGGCCAAATTATGATCACCGCGGGCATTAACTACGCCGCCGCCATCTACATCGCGGGCGCCATCAACCGCATCTTTGGCACATCCATTGACACCACCAATACATTTGCAATGGTGATTACTATGATAATCATCATGATCCCGCAAGTGCTAATCAACATTTTCGGCATTAAGTTGACGGCATTGCTGAATGACTTCAGCGTATACTGGCACATTGGCGGCGTGGTTGTCATGGCTGTGTTATTGACCGTATTTGGCAAAGTGTCTCAGCCGCTCAGCTTCCTGTTCAAGGGCATAGTCACAATAAACCCCAATGATTTGACGTCCACCTTTGCCGCCGGAAGTTTCACATTCAACTCATTGATGATGAAGATCCCAGGCATGGTTGGGTTATATGCAGGCGGCGGCATCGCGCTGGCGTTCGTCCTCGGCTTGTTGCAGGCGCAATGGACTTATACGGGTTACGACGCATCGGCGCATGTGGCCGAGGAAACAGTCATGGCCCGCCTTAACAGCGCGTGGGGCGTATTCCTTTCAGTGGCAGTATCATTCGTGGTCGGCTATGTGATGCTGATCATCCTCACTCTTCACATCCCCGACATTGCGGCTACAGTGGACCCGGCAAACTCGCCGGCGGTGCTGTACATCGTTTACTCCAACTTCGACAATATACTCTTCGGCCATATCATTGCCGTCATCATCGGAGTAGCCATGTGGTTGGCCGGGCTTTCATCCATCACCAGCATGAGCCGCATGTGGTTCGCATTCGCACGCGATGGAGGCATGCCGGGCCATAGCCTGATCAAGCAGATCCATCCCAAATGGCGCACACCGATATGGTCCATCGTCATCACTTCCGTCCTGGCAGTGCTTCTGACCGTATACTCGGCAATTTATTCCGTGATCGTGGCCGTCAGTACGACAGCGCTCTACCTGGCGTATGGCCTGCCAATCTTCTTGAATTTACGCAACAAACTCCAAAAGAAGGGCGAATTCACGACCGCAAAGACCGCGCCATGGAGCCTGAAAAACTTCGGCATTGTCATCAATTTGATCGCAGTATTGTGGATTGTGTTCATCACGGTTTTGTTCTCCATCCCGCCGAACGAACTGGCGGGCTGGTCCATCATCCTGCTTGTGATCTTCATGTTCATCTACTGGCAGGTGGATGCCAAACATCGCTTTAGCGGCCCGAAGCCAAGCGCCGAAGCGGAACTTCGCAAAATCGAGGCGGAGATGTCCGCCAAATCCGGGGACGATTAGTATTTCGATCACATAATTACCGTGCGGCATTCCCTAAATAAATGCCGCACGGTAATCTTTGCTATAATGGAAACATATTTACTCATCCCGGAGGGCACATGAAAATCGCTCTGGTTGTTGGTTCAACCGTTTCGACCATCAAAGACGCCGCACTGCATGGACGCAAACTATTGATCGTGCGCGCCGCGGACACAGCGGGCAAACCCACCGGCGAACCTTACGTAGCCGTTGATACGGTCAGCGCCGGGACGGGGGATCTGGTGCTCGTTACCGAAGGCTCGTCTGCCCGACAGACCGGCATCACCAAAGACTCCCCGCTCGACGCCGTCATCGTCGGCGTGATCGACTCCCTCGAAGCAGACGGAAAATTCACATACAAGAAATAATTACTTAAATCCTAAGGGTTTAAAAAACCTTTAGGACTTGTCATTGATTATGTCAACCAGCGACGCGCGCAAACTCCTCTCCGTTGGCATTGACGTGGGAACCACCACCACGCAAATCGTCTTTTCACGCCTGAGCCTGACCGACGTAGCCCGGCCCGGACAAATTCCGCGCATCAACATCACCGGGCGCGAAGTCATTTATCAAAGCCCGATCGTTTTCACGCCGCTCAAAGATTACGAAACGGTTGACGCCGACAAACTCAATGAAATCGTCCGCCGCGAATACGCTGCCGCTGGCGTTAATGCAAAAGATGTCGAGACCGGCGCAGTCATCATCACGGGCGAAACCGCCAAGAAAAAAAATGCCGATGAAATCCTGCGCGTGCTTTCGGGCCTGGCGGGCGAATTTGTAGTCAGCGTGGCGGGGCCAAATGTCGAGAGTCTCATCGCGGGACGCGGCGCGGGCGCGGCAAAATATTCGCAGGAACATTACACATCCGTCACCAACATTGACATCGGCGGCGGAAGCGCCAACAGTGTGATCTTTCGAAGCGGAAACATTATCGGCGCAGCGGCCATGAATTATGGCGGGCGAATCCTCGAGGTCGAGCACGGAAGCGGTGTTATTCGTCACATTGCCGGGCCTGCCAAAGAAATCCTGAATGACTGCAAGATTGATCTTGAAGTCGGTTCGTCCCCCACGCTCGAAGATCTGCGGCGCTTTACAAATCGCATGGCCGATCTCACCGTTGAACTCATCGAAGGTACATCCTCGCCGCTCGCGCAAAAAATTTATCTCACGCCGCCCACGCCCGTTTCGGGCAAAGGCACTATCCTGATGTTCTCCGGCGGCATCGGTCATTATTATTACAAGCCGCTTCAAATCAATTCGGTGGCCGACGCAACTCTTCACGACGATGTCGGGCCACTGCTGGCCGAATCTTTGCGGCAGCATCCGGTCTTGAATTCATACGAAGTTGCGCCGCCCTCCGAAACCTTGCGCGCGACTGTTTTGGGCGCCAGCACGCAAACCGTGACTCTTTCAGGCTCGACGATTTGGGCGGAACAGGAAATCCTGCCGATGAAAAACGTGCCGGTCATCCGCCCCGCGCTTCAATCGGACCTTCATCCGACCGCCGTTTCGACGGCGATTGCCGACGCCACCCGCCGCTGGGACGTGAACATCACCACCGATCCATTTGCGGTTGCGCTTGAACTGAATAAGCCTTTAGACTATACTTCACTCTCACAACTCGCAAGCGGCTTGCGCGAATTCGCCAGCACAATGCCGCGCGAACGTCCGTTGGTTGTAATTATTGAAAGAGATTATGCTCAAGCATTGGGACAGACTGTGAAAGGCCTCGCTCCCGAACGCTCTTTACTGGTAATTGATCAAGTTGGTTTAACCGAAGGCGATTATATTGATGTCGGCACGCCGCTCATGGATGGACGCGTGGTTCCATTGAGCGTAAAGACTTTAATTTTTTATCATTAACCATCCACAGATGTCGCAGGTTACGCAGATTAAAAAAGAAATCTGTGATATCGGCGCAATCGGTGGATAACCCAGGTCTAAGGAGCAAGTATGCTTCTCCGTACCAAACTGCACGGCAAGACCTACGAATTTCCAGATATTCGAATCCTCATGGGCAAAGCCAACGAGGAAAAATCCGGCGATCATCTTGCCGGCGTCGCGGCGGATACCGTCGCCGAGCGCGTCGCCGCGCGTCTCGTGCTGGCTGAAGTTCCGCTGAAAGTTTTGCGTGAGACTCCGGCCATTCCGTATGATCAAGATGAGATCACGCGCGTCATCCAGGACGCCGTGGACGATAATATTTACAACGAACTCAAAGATAAAACCGTCGGCGAATTCCGCGAATGGATTCTGGCCGACACCACCACGCCAGACATGATCCGCCGCGCATCCAACGGCCTGACCGCCGAAATGATCGCAGGCGTCACCAAACTCATGTCTAACATGGATTTGATGTACGCCGCAAAAAAAATCCCGGTCATCGCGTATTGCAACAACACCATCGGCGCGCCCGGCACGTTATCCAGCCGCCTGCAGCCAAACCACCCCACCGACTCGCCCGAGGGCATCCGCGCCGAAATTTATGAAGGTCTCGCCTTCGGCTCCGGCGACTCGGTCATCGGCATCAATCCCGTTGACGACTCTTACGGCTCCGTCGCGCGCCTGCTCGACATGACCTACGATGTCATCAAAACCTGGAATATCCCCACGCAAAACTGCGTGCTGGCGCACGTTACAACTCAAATGAAATGTTTGGAATCCGGCTCGCCGGTCGGCCTGGTATTCCAATCCATCGCCGGTTCACAAAAAGGCAACGACTCTTTCGGCATCTCCGTTGGCTTATTGGATGAGGCCTACGCCCTGGCCAGGAAACATTGTTTTCCCAAAGGCCCGAACTTCATGTACTTTGAAACCGGGCAGGGATCGGCTCTTTCAGCGGATGCCCATAACGGCTGGGATCAACTCACCCTCGAAGCCCGCAACTATGGTTTTGCAAAACGCTATAGCCCGTTCCAGGTCAACACCGTGGTTGGCTTCATCGGCCCCGAATATCTTTACGATGCGCGCCAAATTCAACGCGCCGGGCTTGAAGATCATTTCATGGGCAAACTCACAGGCATCCCGATGGGCGTTGACGCCTGCTACACCAACCACGCCCGCGCAGATCAAAACGCCATTGAAAATCTGGCTGTCATGCTTACCGCCGGAGGCTGCAACTACTTCATGGGCCTGCCGATGGGCGACGACTCGATGCTTTCGTATCAATCCACTTCCTATCACGATACAGCCAGCCTGCGCCAGCTCTTCAACCTGCGCCCCGCGGCTGAATTTGAAAAATGGCTCGAAAGCATCGGCATCATGAAGAACGGCGCGCTCACTGAAAAGGCGGGCGACGCGTCATTTTTCTTGAAGCGGTAAAGGAGACGATAAAATGGATGACGCCAAACTTGCCGCGATTGTAGAAGCCGTTGTGCGCGAACTGAAAGCCGCGGGCGCTGTCAAACCGTTCGCTTCTTCATCGGACACCCCGCCTGCTCCCGTTTTACAAACATCTTCTCCGGCCTCGACTGTTCCCATTAAACCTCACACTGCGGCCTTTAGCGGCGGCCTCACCATTGACCTGCCAGACCCGGTCACGCCCGAACTGCGTTACAGGCCGCTGGTCAAGAATCCAAAAGATGCCAGCGGCTTGAATGCCCTGGTTGCGTCCACCACCGCCCGCATCGGCGTCGGGCGCGCCGGACCGCGCTACAGCACCGCCTCCCTGCTTCTCTTCCAGGGCGATCATGCTGTGACACAAGATGCACTCTATCGCGATGTAGATCAAAAACTTTTGAATGAATTCAATTTATTCACCGTCGAAACAAAAGTCACCGGCGGCAAACAGGAATATCTTCTGCGCCCCGACCTTGGACGTTTATTGAATGACGAAGCAAAACGCATCATCAACGAGAAATGCCAGAAGAACGTCAATATTCAAGTTGTGGTTGGGGATGGGCTTTCTTCACAGGCGGTAGAATCCAACCTGCGCCAGATGTTCCCGGTCATCAAGCAAGGCGTGCAATCTGCCAATCTGACATTCGGCACGCCGTTCTTCATCAAACACGCGCGCGTCGGCGTGATGAACGATGTCGGCGAGTTGATCAAGCCGGATGTGGTAATCCTGTTGATCGGCGAACGTCCCGGGCTTGGCCGCGCAGAATCCATGAGTGCCTATATGGGCTATAAACCGAAATACGGCGACACCGACGCCGACCGCGATGTAGTCTGCAATATCTTCGAGAACGGCGGAACAAATCCGCTCGAAGCGGGCGCGTTCGTTGTGCAGATCGCGCAAAAGATGCGCCAGCACCAGGCCTCTGGCGTGAAACTCAAAATGGCAAAGTAATCCCATTCCGTCATTGCGAGGGCGGTAGCCCGCCTGTCCTGGCGGATAGGCCAGGGAAGCAATCCCAGCGCGATGATGAGATTGCTTCGCTCCCTACGACCACTCGCAATAACGAAGGACATGACTATGGCAATCCTCGACCCAATTTACGGAACGCCCACCTGCGTCCAATTGATCCCGCAAGTGGATCGCAACTTCGCGGAGCAACTCAAGTTGACTCCCGAACAGCGTTCCATCGGTTTGCTCAGCGTTGACAACGACGATGCGACTTATACCGCAATTGATGAAGCCACCAAGATGGCGGATGTTGAAGTCGTGTATGCGCGTTCATTCTATGCGGGCGCGAAGCATACATCAGGATTGTTATCAGGCGAGATCATGGCAATTTTAGCGGGACCCAATCCCGCCGAAGTCCGAGCCGGCCTGGCTGCCGCGGTGGATTACATCAAAACAAAAGCCATCTGGTATTCGGCCAACGATGATGCGTCCATTGCGTTCTTTCCGCATTTGATCTCACGCACAGGAACGTATCTTTCAAAAGTTTGCAATCTTCCGGTCGGCTCTCCGATTGCTTATCTGGTTGCGCCGCCGAATGAAGGTTTGGTCGCGCTGGATGCGGCACTTAAAGCTGCCGATGTTCAAATCGCCACACTGACCATGCCGCCATCAGAAACGAACTACATGGGCGTGATGCTCACCGGCGATCAACCCGCCTGCAAAGCCGCGGTCGCCGCGTTCCAAAATAAAGTTTTGGAAGTAGCGGGCAATCCGTTCAATTATTAATCTGTCATTGCGAGGGCGTAGCCCGAAGCAATCTCGATCAATGAAAGAGATTGCTTCGTCGGAAAGAACACCCTCCTCGCAAAGACATTAGGATATAACTATGGCCGAACTCGATAACGACCTGCTTTCCATTCAGGAAGCCCGTACACTCGCCACGCAAGCGCGTGATGCGCAGAAGAAATTCCTGCACGCTTCGCAAGCGGAAGTGGACAGAATCTGCGAAGCGATGGCACAGGCCGCCGCGGATGCTTCGCAGAATTTGGCGCGCATGGCCGCCGAAGAAACCGGTTATGGCGTTCCCGAACACAAAGTTCTCAAAAATCTTCTGTCATCGAAAATGTTATGGGATGAAATCAAGAACACGCCCACGGTCGGCGTGATCAGAAATAATCCTGAACGAGGCACATACGATATTGCCTGGCCGATGGGCGTGGTTGCCGCACTGACTCCGTCCACGAATCCTACTTCGACCGCCATGTTCAAAACCCTGATCGCGGTCAAAGCCCGCAATGCAATTATCGTTGCACCGCATCCTTTCGCTGTAAAGTGTTCGATCGAGACCATTCGTGTCATGGCAGAGGCGGGCGAACGCGCCGGTATGCCGAAAGGCCTGGTTTCGTGCATGGCGCGCATCACGCTGCCCGGCACACAGGAATTGATGAAGCATAAATATGTGGCGCTTATTCTCGCCACCGGCGGTTCGGATATGGTGCGTGCCGCGCACTCGGTTGGCAAACCAGCCTACGGTGTGGGGCCGGGCAACGTGCCGGTTTATGTGGATCGCTCGGCAGATATTCAGCGCGCCGCGAAATATATTGTGGCGTCAAAAGCCTTCGATCATTCCGTGATCTGCGCCACCGAACAATCTGTTGTGGCCGATAAACCGATTGCCGCGCAACTCGAAGAACTGATGAAGGCCGAAGGCGCATACTTCGCCGACGAGGCTATGTCAAAAGTTCTTGCAAAGAATCTGTTCGTCGGGCATTTGCCGAATCCAAAAGCGGTCGGCAAAAGTCCGCAGCAATTGGCACAGATGTATGGCTTCAGCGTGCCGGATTGGGCGCGTATCATTGTGTGCAAGCTGAAGGCGGTCGGGCCGGAAGATCCGCTTTCGGGCGAAAAGCTCACAACTGTTCTTGGCTGGTATGAAGCAGACGGCTGGGAAGAAGGATGCGAGCGATGTCTTCAGTTGATTGACTACGGCGGACGCGGCCACTCGCTGGTCATCCATGCGCAGGACCAGAACGTGATCATGCAATTCGGTTTGGAAAAACCGGTCTTTCGCATTCTCGTCAATACCTGGGGCACGCTCGGCGCGACGGGATTCACAACCGGCGTTGCGCCTTCGATGACCCTCGGTTCGGGCGGCGTGGGCGGCGCGATCACCGGCGATAATATCAGTGTGCATCATTTGTACAACATCAAACGGCTTGCGTACGAAATCCGCACTGCGCCGGATGCGGCCTTTGCTCCCGGTTCGACGGATAATCCCGAGCAAAGACGCGCGTTCTCTGGCGGCTCTGTTTATTCCGCGCCTGCGGCGATTGCGGCAAGCAACATTGACACACAAGTCGAAGAGATCGTGAAGAGAGTGTTGATGGAGTTGAAGAAATAGTATGTCATTGCGAGCGCTGGTCGAGTAGACGGTGTTCTTCCTTCATACATATCGAGACCAAGCGAAGCAATCCCTTTACTAATCAGGAGATTGCCGCGCCGCCCCTGGCGGCTCGCAATGACAGGTGCGTTTAGAACTCAGATTTCAGGGCTTGAAAAATTCCAGTCCTGACATCCGATGTCTAATCGGAAAAAAACATTTCTAAAGGAGAGTACGACTATGCCAGTAGATGTTTCCATGATTGCCCTTGGAATGGTTGAGACCAAAGGCTTGGTTGGCGCAATCGAAGCCGCCGATGCAATGGTCAAGGCCGCCAACGTTACGCTGATCGGCAGTGAATATGTCGGCGGCGGGTATGTGACTGTGATGGTGCGCGGTGATGTCGGTGCGGTCAAAGCCGCCACAGACGCAGGCGCGGCCGCCGCCAAACGCGTCGGCGAACTTGCCTCGGTGCACGTGATTCCCCGCCCTCACGCGGATGTCGAAATGATCCTGCCGCAGAATAGCAAGGGCGCCTTCGGCGGCCGCGGCAAAGAAAAATAGCCTATTGGCTGATACTTAGCCAATCGCTTGTTTCGTAATACGTGTTACGTATTGCGTATATTTGCCATGCCGCGTCAATTATTCACTGCTGAAGATATTCGCCGCCTCGCCCGAGAGCGTTCTGAAACGCTCGTTCTAGGACAAGGAGATATCATCACGCCCGAGGCGACCGATGTCGCGTACGCTCTGGGCGTAAAAGTGATTCGCGGCGCGGAATCCGGCTTGGGGTCCGGAAAAGAAGCGCCCATTATGATTCCGAGTCTGCCGCCGCTGAAAGTCATACGCGGCGGAGGCGTGGCCCTGGAATCATTCGGTGAAGGCCTGGCCGCACCGGGCACAAATGTCCGGTTGAAGGACGTAGTCACTGCAGATGATAAATCGCCGATGGCGGCGGGTTACATGACGCTCGACAAAGGCGAGTTCCCCTGGACGCTGACTTACGATGAAGTAGATGTCGTGCTCGAAGGCGAACTGGTGATTACGCGCGGCAGAGACCAGGTGCGAGGGCTGGCCGGGGATGTAATCTTCATCCCCAAAGGTTCCAGCATTACCTTTGGAACGCCCAGCCACGCGCGCTTTGTGTACGTTGCGTTCCCAGTCAACTGGAGTGAGTTGAAGTAGTTGATGAATCCAAATCTCTCTGATCTTCTGGCTCGCACCGACGCGATCATGGCCGGAGCCAATGGCTGGCATCCCGATCCTGACTTGGTGTCCGCCTCCGGCATTTATCGAGGAAAGATTCACGTCGGGGTTGATTTGGGTACCGCGTACACTGTTCTGGTTGTGCTCAATGAGAACTTCACGCCCATTGCGGGCGAATATCAATTCGCTCAAGTTACACGCGATGGCCTCGTGGTGGATTTTGTCGGCGCGGTGGACTTGCTCAAAAAAATGAAGACGAGGGTCGAAGAAAAACTCGGCTTTAAGCTGACATCTGCCGCGACGGGTTTTCCGCCGGGCGTGCCGCAAGCGGAGGTCCGCGCGACGGCGAATGTTCTCTACGGCGCGGGGCTGGATTGCACGGGTTTGATAGATGAGCCAACCGCTGCAAATAATATCCTGCGGGTTAAAGATGGCGTCATTGTTGACGTCGGCGGTGGAACAACCGGTGTCGCAATTTTCGAAAACGGCAGGGTTGTGTATACTGCCGACGAGGCGACAGGTGGGACCCATTTCTCGCTGGTGATCGCCGGTTCAACGGGATCCACTTTCGAGCAGGCTGAGGCGCTCAAGAAAAATCCTGAAGAACAGACCCGGCTGTTTCCTGTGATCCGCCCGGTGATGGAAAAAGTCGCATCCATTGTCAATCGCCACATTGAAGGTTTTCGAGTTGACAAGTTGTATCTGGTAGGCGGCACGTGCGCCTATCCCGGCATGGATAAGGTCATCGAAGAGATGACAGGTATTGAAACGATCCTGCCCGGCAATCCGTTGTTTATCACACCACTGGGCATTGCAATGCATAACAATTAACCGGAGCTACATATATGGCCGAAAATCAATTTTCGTTACGCGTTTATTCCTATCTCGACCGCATGCAGCCGCAATACGCGGCCTTTGTAGGCACGATCACACAAGGCGACCTGCCCACCGAAGGCATGGCCTCTTTATATATTGAGGTCGCGCCGGGAAATGAAGTATTTCGCCTGGTGGATATTGCGGTTAAAGCCACCGAGGCCAAACCGGGCGCGCAGATTGTTGAGCGCGAGTTCGGTATGTTCGAAGTGCACTCCCATTCGCAAGCCGAAGTTTTGGAGGCAGGCCGCATCGTTCTCGAACGGCTTGGGCTGAAACCAGCGGAACGGATCAAACCCATGATCGCTTCGGTGCAGATCATTACCAATGTGGACCCGTATCAATCGCAGTTACTCAACCGATTCCGCCGCGGCTCGATGCTGGTTCCTGGCGAGACCATGCTGGTGCTGGAATGCGCGCCTGCGGCGTACATCAACTATGCGGTCAATGAGGCCGAAAAAGGCGCCAACATCAAAATCCTGCACGTTTCATCGGTCGGACGTTTTGGCCGCATGTGGCTCTCTGGCTCAGAAGCTGAAATCCTGACAGCGCGCAACGCGGCGGTCAAAGCGCTGGAAGAGTTGGAAGGCCGTCCCGAGAAATAGTCATGTCACGCGAGGCGTTCTTTCAGGGAAGCAGTCTTTACCATGATGAGATTGCTTCAACGACAGAACACCGTTTCGCACGCGTGCCTGTGGCCCAGTGCAGGCAATGACAATGAAAGCAGATGCTTATGCCAAAGACATTTATCACCGAACGCGACGTTGACGACCTCAAAGCGCGCGGCATCACCAGCATTGATGTAAGCAATAACGTTGTGATGACCGATCTTGCTATTGAACGCGCCTTCAGGCATGATATAAAAATTAACCGCGTTGAGCATAACGCTCCGCCAAAAGCTTCGTTTAGCCCGTCTGTAAACACATACGCGTCGAAACCGATTGAACGGACACCATCGGTCTCAGATGCGGAAGTGATCGCAAAAGTCAAGGCTGCCGTATTGGCGCGGCTGGATGGACAGGTTGACTCTGTGTTGCTGGATGCGGTTATCACAAAAGTGGTCTCAGCAATGAAGTAGGCGGGAAATCAGCATTTGTATTAAATCGTGATGTTTTTTAGGAGAATAAATGTATAACAAAAGCCGGATGGGAAAACCCATCCGGCAGCTTTTTAAATTTTTCGTTATGTGGAAGGAAAGAGCAGATTGCTACCTTCTTTTCGTTTGGAGAACGTCTGGATCTATGAACTATGGGGCTGTGTCCAGCTTAGGGCGTCTCGGCCTTTCCTTCGGTTTGCAGTTCAGGCGGTGTCTCTATTTGGTACCTCCTTTCTACTGCAACAAGCATACAATAGAATCATAAACTTTACATTAAAATAAATTATCAATTCTGTGGTTGATTATCAAAACGAAACAACCACCCATTCATCAGTAAAGGGGCGGCAATAAAGCGCTTATCCGCTGGCGAGCATTTGACTCATGAGCTTTCTTAAATATTCAGCCACAGGTCCCATGCCGGAGTCGGATAAATTTGTATCATCGAATTGAGTTGTGAATTTTCCACTGTTCGAACTGATCTCGATATTGTAATTAAAACAATCAGCGCAGCCGGTCAGGCCGCCACCCTGTGATTTAAAAGAAGCCGACTTGACCAGGTCTGCGAATTGTGTGAGTTCATCAGAAGTCAATTGACGTTTCGCCGTTTTACCGTTGCGTTCATCTTTGGCAACCACTGCCCCATCGCTGGAAATTTCAATGGAACGACTAAGCCCGGCAATACCGCCTGAAAGTCTCATGCTGACCGTCCATTTACCTGTTAGGCTTGAAATCTGCTGCAAGGTTGGAAGTGGCGCTGGGCTTGGCAAAGATTGTTGAGTTGGCGCTGCCTTTCCGCAAGCCGCAAGCAAAATCGAGAAAAGCAAAACACACCAAAGCAATATATTCTTCATCGTTTTCTCCTCTCATTCAAAGTATACACTTACAAAGACGAATCCTAATAAGTTCTGTTCCCCTTTTTAATCCTGATAGACGCTGATAGTCACGGCTGGTAAAATTAAGCCATGAGAAAAGTCGCCATCCTTGGAATCGGTCAAACGAAAATTGACGAGCAATGGGACAAGTCCCTGCGCGAGATCGGGGGCGAGGCAGCTTTTGCAGCCATGCAAGATGCGGGCGTGGACAAGGTCGACGCGTTGTTCGTGGGCAACATGCTCTCCCCATTAATTGACGGGCAAAACCAGTTGGGGACATTCCTGGCAGACTGGATCGGACTCTGGAATAAGGAAGCCGTCAAAATAGAGGCCGCTTGCGGGTCGGGTGCGGCGGCGCTTCGCGCGGGACTGATGGCGGTCGCGTCTGGCGACATCGAATCTGCGCTGGTGGTCGGGGTCGAAAAAATGACCGACAAGGCAGGCCATGATATCACCGCCGCGCTCGCCAGCGCGGCAGATGCCGATTACGAGGTCGAACAAGGCGTGTCATTTGTTGGCATCAACGCGCTGGTCATGCGCCGTTACATGCATGAATTTGGCTGGAAACACTCCGATTTTGCGCCCTTCTCAATCAATTCGCACGCAAACGCCATTCACAACCCATTCGCGCGTTTGCATGAAAAGATCACCCTGGATAAGTTTGAAAAATCTTCAATGGTGGCGACGCCCATTAATCTGCTGGACGCCTCCCCCATCGGCGATGGCGCGGCCGCGGTCGTCATCGTTCCGGCAGAGAAAGTCGCTTCGCTGGCCGGGCGTCCGCGCGTGGTGATCGCGGCCTCTGCATTTTCAACGGATACGCTCGCGGTGCACTCACGAAAAGACCCTTTGTTTTTATCGGCTGCGTATGAATCGGCCAAACGATGTTATGAAATGGCTGGAGTTGGAATAAAAGATATTGATGTCTTCGAATTGCACGACGCGTTTTCGATCATGTCTGCGCTTTCACTCGAAGCCTGCGGGTTTGCCGACCGCGGCCAGGGGCCAAGACTCGGCCTCGATAACGCGATCACCGTCAAGGGTCAGATACCGATCTGCACGCGCGGCGGCCTCAAAGCGCGCGGCCATCCGGTGGGCGCGACAGGCATATATCAGATCGTGGAGGTCGTCCAGCAATTGCGCGGCGAATGCGGCGAGACACAAGTAGACGGCGCAAAGATCGGCATGGCGCAAAACATCGGCGGAAGCGGAGCCAGCATTATTACGCACATCTTAAAGGCGGACTAAGCCCGACAGCGGGTATTGAATCTTGCGCGCCTTTGCTCTATACTAATCATGAATGGCAGAAAGGAATTCAACATGCCAGAACGAAGAAAATTGAACCGACGAAATTTTTCCTCCTACATGCGGATGATGGACGACAGGACCGGTGCCCTGGTCGGTCACTTAACCGATATCAGCACCGGAGGCTTCAAACTCGACAGCCAAAAACCAATCCCGGCAAATCACGATTTCAATTTTCGCATCGAGTTGCCAAATGAGGTTGCCAATAAGACCTTCATGGTTTTCAGCGCCCGCAGCCGCTGGTGCGAACACGACCGTATTGACCCGACATCTTATAATGTCGGCTTTCAGATCATCAATATCACTCCAGGCGATCTCGAAATCTTCAGCCGCATGTTTGAAATGTATGGAACGCAGAACAATAACGAAAAGAAATCCACAGATTACTTGTGGAAATAACGCAAACATAAAATTACGCTTATAAAAGCATAAAAGTACGTTCCACTTCTTTGGCGGAACGTACTTTTAATATCAGGGCGATTCGTGTAAAATTGTCCCATGCGTAACTTTCTCCGCTGGCTGCTCCGCATCATCGTCAACTTGATTGCAAAAGTCGAAATTCATGGATATGAAAATGTTCCAGAATCGGGGGCATTCGTCATCGCCACCAACCATCTCGGCATGTTGGATGCAGGAATGTTATTCTATGCCCTCAATCGCTGGGATGTTTTCATCCCGGTCGCTGAAAAGTGGGAAAAGAACGCCTTCCTAAGATGGGCCGGCCGGTATGCAAACTTCATTTTCATTGACCGCTTCAACCCGGACCTGAAAGCCATGCGAAAGATCATCGGCCTGATGGAATCCGGCAACATCCTTGTCATCGCGCCCGAAGGGACGCGCTCGCGCGCTGGCTCGATGATTGAGGGCCGGCCGGGCGTCAGTTATCTGGCGGCGAAATTGAATCGCCCCATCATCCCGGTCGGCCTGGCCGGGACGGAAGACAACGTCATTCTGAGTAACATCAAACACTTCCGCCGTTCGCATATTGTTGTGACCGCTGGTAAACCGTTTACGCTCCCACCCCTGCCCACGAAAGAGCGAGATGCCGAGCTAAAGCGATTCACCGATGAGATTATGTGCCGCATTGCGGCCCTGGTCCCTGAAAAATATCGCGGCGTGTACGCCCAGCACCCGCGGTTGAGAGAACTGCTGGCAGTCAAATAGTTTTTTCTCCTGTGCCGCGCCGTGTCAATATCCTGGAACAATGCCGGGGGCATCCCGAAAGGCGTTGAAGCTGTGCATCAGCCGTAAAATTATCTGTCCCGCTCATTGCGCCGCGGCCGTTCGAAGAAACCATTAGCGTGCGGGGTCTTGTATAATCTGAGCATGCCCATTCCCGACCGAATCATCACCGAACTCGAACTTCGCCGCAATATGGGCGAACGCGGCGCTCGTAAGTTCATCGCTTACAAAGGCATCGTTTATGATGTAACCGATTGCCCGAAATGGAAAAACGACATGCACGAACTGCTCCATTTCCCCGGCCAGGATTTGACATCTGAATTGCCGGATGCGCCGCACAAGGAAGAAGTCTTCAATCACGATTGCGTAAAGATCGTTGGAAGACTTGAAAGCAACCAGGTCCAATAAATCCATGTTGAAGAAAGACAGTCTCAGAAAAACCCGGCATCAGCGCTTCGTCACCCTGTGCGGACGGATTTTTAACGACACCGACCCGCGCTATTTTCCACGCGCCGAGTATCGCGGCCGGACGATTTATCTTTGCACCGAAGCCTGTCTCAACGCGTTTCTGGCTGACCCGGACGTGTTTTATAAAACGCACCGGAACTCAGAGAAGAAAAACGGTTGGAAAGCAGACAGGTTTAAGCGTTGAATCATTCGAACACGTAAACCTTATCGGCTTGGAGAAAATATGATTGCCCCACAAAAAGCAATCCGTTATGAAAGATATGAATTCAAAAAATGGGAATCCCATGATGCGGAAACGATCGTCGAAACACCCGTTTCGCTGACCGTCAACGGCGAAGCCTGGATCACGTTCATGTGCACGCCGGTCAATTTGGAAGCGCTGGCGGTGGGATTTTTATTCAACGAGGGCATCATTCAAAGCATGGATGAAGTCGCGGATGTGCGCGTCTGCGAGCACGGCGATAACGTGGATGTATGGCTGAATCGCGCCGCGCAACAGCCCGCCTCATGGAGGCGCACATCTGGATGCACCGGCGGCGTGACCGCAGTGGATCTGCTGGCGAAGCCGGATATCTCATTTAACGGCGACCAGCCCAAAGTCCCGCCCGAGGCGATTGGTCATTTGATCGAGATGTTATTCGAGTCGCAGGAACTTTATCGCGAGACGGGCGGAGTCCACACATCGGCATTATGTGATGGCGAAAAAATGCTCTTGTCCGCTGAAGATATCGGCAGGCATAACACGCTCGATAAGATCGCCGGGCTTTGCTTGATGAAAAACGTCTGGCCTGAAACGCGCATCCTGATTACAACCGGCCGCATCAGTTCCGAGATGCTGCAAAAAGCCGCCCGCCTGCAGGCGCCGATCCTGATCTCGCGCACTTCGCCGAGTTCGCTTTCGATTGAAATGGCCGAGCGTTATGGCATTACCTTGATCGGTTACGCAAGAACGCATCGCTTCAACGTGTATTCAAATTCCCAACGCGTCGGGTTAAAACTGACCGCATCCCAATCTTAAGCCTTCATAACGCGCACGGCCTCTCGGAATAAAATTATTCCGCAGATACCTGGGCCGCAACGGGATAACAGGCTTGTAATACTACCCGCTCTCATATCGTCATACTGACATGAATAAAATCCGATCTGTCTCCCAAATTATTAAACCAGAATACGTCATCGAAGGCGCGGGCGTACTTTTACAGCGATCCATCGCGCCTAAAAAATCAAACGAATTCGATCCCTTCCTGCTCTTCGACCATTTCGCCTTCAACGATCCCATCGAAGGTCCCCTGCGCGGCTTTCCCATGCACCCGCACCGCGGCATAGAAACCGTCACCTACATGCTCGACGGCGCCACAACCCACCGCGACAGCCTCGGCAACAGCGGATTGATCGGCCCCGGCGATGTGCAATGGATGACCAGCGGGCGCGGCATTCTGCACGAAGAAATGCCGCGCCGCGGCCCAAGCGGAAATATTTACGGCTTTCAACTGTGGGTCAACCTGCCCGCCAAACTTAAGATGACCACGCCGCGCTATCAGGAAGTGAGCGCCTCAACCATTCCAACTTTTGAAAGAGACGGGATGAAGATCCGCGTGGTGGCCGGGACGATTCACGGCATAACCGGGCCAGTCACCGAAATCGCGGCCTCGCCTCTTTACGCGGACGTTGAGCTGGCTCCCGATACCGAATTCATTCAGCCCGTCCCGGAAGGACACACCGCCCTGGCCTATGTTTTCGAAGGCGAAGGCGTGTTCGCAGACCAACCCGTCGAATCGGTAAAACTGCTCAAATTCGGCGAAGGTGATTCTGTTCGCGTCAAGACCGAAAATAGTTCGGTGCGCTTTATGCTGATTGCGGGCGCACCCTTCAAAGAACCCATCGCGCCTTATGGCCCATTCGTAATGAACACGATGGAAGAGATTCAACAAACATTGATCGAATTGCGTAACGGCACGTTCATCAAGTAAGGGCGGATCGCGATCCGCCCCTACGCATTTTATGGGAGGCAACATGACTCAAGTTTTCTACGGCGACCGAATTGGCAAAGGCGCGGAACTCCGCATTGGTTCGTGCGCCGTTATTTTCGATGAAACCCGCACAAAAGTTTTGCTCACCAAACGAATGGACAACGGCTTATGGTGTCTGCCCGGCGGCAAGATGGAATCGGGCGAATCGGTCGAAGAGTGTTGCGCCCGCGAGGTATTCGAGGAGACCGGCCTCGAGGTCCGTACGAGGCGCTTGATCGGCGTTTACAGCAATCATGATCTGCTGGTCGTTTATCCCGATGGCAAAAAAGTTCAGATCGTTGTCCTGAGTTTTGAAGCAAAGATTACCGGCGGCAAGCTCGGCCTGAGTGACGAAACGACCGAAGCCGGGTTCTATGCTCTAACCGAAATCGAACAAATGCCCATGCACGGACGCCACAAAGAGCGCATTTTGGACGCGCTCGAGGTGCGCCAATCCCCAGTTGTTCAATAAAATTTTCAAAGAAGAGCCGTTCAATGGAACGGCTCTTCTAAAATCAGTAGTATCGTTTGCGCGACTTGATCTGGCGCGACAATGGGCGCGGCATGATTACTCTTCACAAAATAATCGTGCGGCTGGCGTTTGCGCGGCATGGCCGGGATAATATCCGCGTCGCCCCAGATCATCGAGAAAGGAACCGGGAGATCAAATGGCCGCAAACCCAAAGCAGATACAATCTTGACGGTCTCTTTCAAAACGTTCGCAGGCACTTTGCTGATCTGGACGTACCATTCGTCTGTGTGGGGATTGGGGGTTAGATTGAAACCAAAGAGCGAGATGAAGAATCGAAGCCGCCATCCACGCAGGAGCCAGGTTCCAGCCGCCGGAAAGAATCCGTCAATCCAGAAGCCAAAGCGCAAAAAAAGAAACTTGGGAAGATCCACAAATATCGGGCATAGAAAGATGGCGCGGCCCACATGCGGAGCGTGCATCCGCACGTAGGTTTCCGCGATGCGCGAACCGGTCGAATATCCGAACACATGCCATTTTTCAAACCCAAGTTCAAGGCGCAGTCTTTCGAGCGCGTCCACAGACGAAGATAAATACGAACCGCGCGGCATTGGAGATTTTCCAATTCCCGGCAGTTCGACCATGACTAGGGTAAAATGTGGCCGTAAGAGTGAAGCCAAATTCTGCCAGATGCCGAATGAGATGCCAAGTCCATGCACAAGCAAAAGGGGCGGTCCATCTCCGATCAACTTATAATTCAAAAAAATTTCATCCATGAAAAAAATCCTGATCTTTGCATCCCGCACCGGCGGCGGACATATCAGCCTGGCAGAGGCCATCCGCGACCAGGCGCAAAAAAAATACGAGGTGGAAATTATTGACCCGCAGCCGGGCATTGTTCACTTGCATTATCGAACTGTCAGCCGCCATGCTCTATGGTTGTGGGAAGCAGAGTTCAAACTGAGCGATGGAACCAAACGCGCCCGCGTGGCGCATGAAGTGGCGAAGAACACGCTCGTCATTCCCATCGCGCGCGCCATCCGCCATGCGCGCCCCGATCTCATCATCTCCACATACCCGTTCCTCACCAGCGAAGTTCTATTTGCCATGCGTATCTTTCGCATCCAGCGTCCGTTTGCAATGCTGTTCTCAGACCCAAACGGCGTCCATCGCGCCTGGCTGACCGAGAAACGCGCTCACGCAACTTTCGCCCCGACGCGTGAGACGTATGAGCAGGCTCTCGCTTCAGGCTTCGACCCGGCGCGGACTCACTTCACGGGCTGGCCGGTGCGCGGGCAATTCTATCATGCCATGCCGATTCCGCTTTCACGCCTCAACCTGAACCCGGAGCGGTTCACCGTTTTCCTGCAGGGCGGCGGCGAAGGCGCCGCCCGTTTTTCGCACACCGTGGAAAACCTGCTCGACATTGACGGCGTCCAGGTCATTCTCGCCACCGGCACGAACCACAGACTATTCCGTCAATTTCAGGAGCGCGACAACATTCACGCCCTGCCCTTCACGCGCGAGATCGCGCCATACATCGCCGCATCGGACGTGGTCATGGGCAAAGCCGGACCAAACATGTTATTTGAATCCATTGCGCTCGGCAAGCCTTTCATCGCCACAGCATATATCCCCGGACAGGAAGAAGTGAACCTTGAGTTCATTCAGCGGCACGGGCTGGGCTGGGTGGCTTTGCTTACTTCTGAACAAGGCGGTCTATTAAAACAACTGAGCGCGTCTCCCGAAATGTTGAGAGACAAAAAACAAAGCGTCGAGAACTACCGATGCACCAACCAGGAAGCGACGAATACGATCCTGCCGCTGATCGATTCGCTGGCGCAATAAAAAGCCTGCGGCATTGCGCAGGCTTTTTCCCGAAGCAATACACCAGATATAGAATCCTAAACCTTTATCCACCACACACCAGTACATTCGGGCAAAATCGTCATTTGTTCGCGCGCGATCTTCGCCTTCATTTCATCGCCGAAGAAAAACCCGGCAATTTCGCCGGCAGTTTCAGGGGATTCGAATTTGTAGTCGGTGCGGATCCATTTGTTCTTAAATCCAACTTCATCGAGCCAGCCATAAAAATTTTCAAGATGCGCCAATCGCTGCGGCGATTCGTTCCCCGTGCCAAGCGATTCAAACAGGATGACCTGTCCATTGGCGCGCAAGACGCGGCGCGCTTCAGCCAGCCAGGAATCCGCTTCTGCCCGCCACCGAAGCGGATTCCAGACCGTGACATAACTCACGCTCCAGCCGGAGACGATCAGGTCTGCGCTGTGAGTTGTCAGCGGAAGCAGGCGGTGGTCGCAGGCCGCGGCCAGCCAGTTGCGCCGCGAGAAGCGGCGGAGTCTATCACGCGCAATGCCAAGCATGTGCGGCGAAAGGTCAAAGGCCAGCATCGTCCGTACGAATGGAGCAAGCAGACAGGCCAATCGTCCCGTGCCCGCGCCGAGATCGAGCGCATCCAGCCCATCGAGCGGAATAATTTCCTGGATGGCTTTTAAAATATTTCCCTGATAATCCTCGCGCGAGACGAGCGCTTCATATTCAACGGCATGGCTTGCATACACTTCTTTTTCAGTCGGCATTTGCGTTATACTCCGGCGCAATTCTATCATCGGAAAATTTTTATGCCACTCTCCCCCACCGCTCAAAAAGTCCAGGACATTTTGACCTCGCGCGGATTCGATTGCAGTGTGATCGAGTTTACTGAAAGCACGCGCACCGCGCAGGAGGCCGCCGACCGCGCCGGTTGCACGCTCGGACAGATCACCAAGTCTTTGATCTTCAAGGGCAAGACGAGCCACAAGCCAATTCTTGTGCTGACCAGCGGCTCGAACCGCGTTGACGAGAAACGCGTCAGCGAATACGCGGGCGAAGCCATCGGCCGCGCCGACGCAGATTTTGTGCGCGCCGTGACGGGCTTCGCGATTGGAGGCGTGCCTCCGCTTGGTCACGCGCAAAAGATGGAGACATATCTCGATGAAGACCTGCTTCAATATAAAACCGTCTGGGCCGCGGCAGGCACACCGAATGCGATCTTTGAATTGGCTCCGGACGATCTGCAAAAGATGACGGGCGGAAGGGTTGTGCGAGTCAAACCATAATTCTTATTTGCAATCGGACAATCTTTGTCGTAGAATCTCTCCCACCATCCCAAAGGAGATAGAAATGACAAAGACCGCGCCCGTTAGTGATGCCCGCCCTATCACCGAGGAAGCAGATTTCCTCCAGATCAAATCCATTGACCACGTCCACTTTTATGTGGGCAATGCCAAACATGCCATGTATTACTGGTGGAAGGGTTTCGGCTTCCAGCCGGTAGCGTACGCAGGGCTTGAAACGAAGAACCGCGATTTCGCCTCGTACGTTCTAAAGTCCGGGCAGATACGTTTTGTCGTATCCGCACCTTACGGACCGACCAGCGAGCTGGCCGCGCATCACATGGTGCACGGCGACGGCGTCAAGATCATCGCCATGGAAGTGGACGACGTTGAGAAAGCCTGGAAAGCCACAACGGAGCGCGGCGGCAAATCGGCCTGGAGTCCGCGCGAAGAAAAAGATGAGCATGGCATCTATCGAACATCCGCCATCTACACCTACGGCGAGACCATCCACATGTTCGTGGATCGTTCCGACTACAACGGCCCGTTCGCGCCCGGTTACAAATCCATGGAACGCCAGGCCGAGTCTGCCGGCCTGGCCGCAGTGGATCACATGGTGGGCAATGTGCAGCTCGGCAAAATGAATCAGTGGGTTAATTTCTATCATCAAGTGATGGGCTTCCGCCAGTTGCTGGCCTTCGACGATAAGGACATCTCCACCGAATATTCGGCGCTCATGTCGAAAGTGATGCAAAACGGCAACGGCCGCGTAAAATTCCCGATCAACGAACCGGCCGAGGGCAAAAAGAAAAGCCAGATCGAAGAATATCTCGATTATTATCTGACGCCCGGCGTCCAACACATTGCCATGGCAACCGGCGATATCATCGGCACAGTCGAGGAACTCAAACGGCGCGGCATCGAATTTCTGCGCGTGCCCGATACGTATTACGAGGCGCTTCCAGATCGCGTCGGCGCGATCAAGGAAGATTTGCAGGCCATCCACGATCTCGGCATACTGGTTGACCGCGACGATGAAGGCTATCTGCTGCAAATATTTTCCAAGCCCATCCAGGATCGTCCGACCATGTTCATCGAAGTCATTCAGCGGCGCGGCGCAAAAGGATTCGGCAAAGGCAATTTCAGGGCGCTCTTCGAGTCAATCGAAGCCGAGCAGGAGAAGCGCGGCAATCTCTAAGCGTTCGCAAGTTTCGACTTTCAACCTGCAAACAAGCACATGAAATTCGCGACCTTCTCCACGCCTCATTCCGCCCCTCAACCGGCCCTCGTTAAAGATGGCCGCATCCACCCTCTGCCTTTCGCCGATATGCTGGCTGTCATCGAAGCCGGAGCGGACGAAGCCGCGCGCCAGGCAGCGAAAGAATCGTTTGACATCGGCCAGGTTAAACTACAGGCGCCATTACGGCCGACGACCTTGCGGGATGCCTATGCGTTCGAGCAGCACGTCAAAACCGCCAACAACAATCGCGGGCGTGAAGTGCCGGAAGAATGGTACAAATTTCCGGTCTTTTACTACACTAATCATAATTCCATCTTCGGGCCGGACGAAACGATTCCATATCCGCCCTATACGACCGCGCTGGATTACGAATTGGAAATCGCGGTCGTCATCGGCAAGGCCGGAATCAATATCCGGCCTGAAGAAGCCCCTGAATATATTTTTGGCTATACAATATTCAACGATTGGTCGGCCCGCGACATTCAACGCGAAGAAATGAAGGTCGGGTTGGGCCCAGCCAAAGGGAAGGATTTTGCCTCGTCGCTGGGGCCGCTGATCGTCACGCGCGAAGCGCTGGCCCATAAATCGGCGGGGCGCGCGGGCGTGTACGATCTGACGATGACGGCCAGAGTCAACGGTGTGGAAATGTCGCGCGGAAATTTAAAAGATATATTCTGGTCGTTCGGCGAAATCATCGCCCGGGCTTCTGACAATGCCGAATTGAAAGCGGGCGATGTGATCGGCTCCGGGACGGTTGGCACAGGCTGTCTGCTCGAATTGACCAAGACACGAGGCCCCTGGCTGAAACATGGCGATGTGGTTGAATTGGAAATCGAAGAGATCGGCATTCTCAGAAATAAGATAGGAAATCAATCATGATGGAAAATCGTCCCATCGTCACTGTTCGCACGACAAGCACAACCCTCACCAAACAGCAATTGCCAAACTTTGAGGGCATTTCCGCCAACACTGCGGGTTCGAAACATTTATGTATGCACATCGTCGTCATCCCGGCCGGCGGCAAGGCAGTCGCTCATTATCATAATGGATACGAGACGGCCATCTACATCGTCAAAGGCCGCGCTGAGACAAAATATGGCGAGAACCTCGAACAGTCCAGCATTAACCAAGCCGGTGACTTTCTCTTTATTCCGCCGAATGTTCCGCATCAACCCGTCAATTTGAGCGCGACCGAAGAAGTGATCGCGGTCGTGGCGCGCAACGACCCGAACGAACAGGAAAGTGTCGTTATATATAAAGCGCCTCAACAATAAGAGAGTTTCAAGTTTCGCTTGCGGCGTTCGGCGAAATGATACAATCTCTATGGCCAGATCCGTGGTGTTGATTTATGAATGAACGGAGGGCATGATGAAGAGAGATCAGTCGCAAGGCGCGGAATTGTATTCGTACGATGTATTCCAGATTCTGCTGGATTACGAGATCAACCGTTCTCAGCGTTATCCGAGTCCGCTCACACTGCTTGATATTTTCATCATTCCCCCGCCCGGGCAGACTCCCGAACTCCGGCAAGCCATGGATTCTGCGGTGGCATCCATGCTCAATTCGCATTTGCGCTCAGCCGATATTCCCGCCAGGAAGGGCGATCAATACCTTATTCTTTTGCCCACTACCGACGAAAAAGGCGGCCGCTCGGTTTGCGCGCGTTTGCTCTTCATATTTAAGAACCTGCCAAGCGAAGAAATGGGTCTCGCCTTTAATCTCGCCGCGTATATTGGGCTTGCTTCACATCACGGAGGGCCGGATCTATCTGGAGACATTCTCGTTCAGCAGGCCGCATCCGCTCTTAATCATACGCGCCAGCAGAACATTCCCGCTTACGCGGCTTATTCTGATATTCAATAGCAGACCGAACAACGGAGGAACAAATGCCCTTTTATCACAAACTCGGCGCAATCCCCCACAAACGTCATACTCAATTCAAAAAACAGGATGGCAAACTTTATCGTGAAGAACTGATGGGGCTGGAGGGATTTTCATCCATCCAATCCATTCTCTACCATCACTTCCTGCCGCCGCGCGTGACGCAGACCGAAGACCTGGGTTCCGCCAAACCAGAATATGCGGACTTCGGCCCCATTCGTCACCGCGCCTTCAAAACGCTTCAAACCCCGCTCGGAGCGGATCCCGTTTCGGCGCGCATTCCACTGCTCGGCAATAACGACGTGATCCTGGGCGTGGCGCGGCCTTCGAAAAGCATGGACTATTTTTACCGCAACGCACAGGCGTACGAAACATGGTACGTTCATGAGGGCAAAGGAATGTTGAAAAGCCAGTTCGGCAATCTGGCATTTCGGGCGGGTGATTATATTGTCATTCCGTTTGGCACAACCTGGCAGATGCTGATCGAAGGCAAAGAGGCGCGCTTCTTCACCATCGAATGCCCGTCACAGATCGAGGCGCCGAAACGCTATCGCAACGACTATGGTCAATTGCTGGAACACGCGCCTTATTCCGAGCGCGATATCCGCCTGCCGTCAGAGTTGGAGACGCATACCGAGCGCGGCCAGTTCGAGGTCCGCGTAAAGGTGCGGGACAGATTGTCGCGTCACCTGCTGGATCACCATCCATTTGATGTGGTCGGATGGGACGGTTACTTGTATCCGTGGATATTCAACATCGAAGATTTCGAGCCGATCACAGGCCGGGTGCATCAGCCGCCGCCCGCCCATCAAACATTCCAGGCGCACAACTTTGTAGTGTGTTCCTTTGTGCCTCGCCTGTTCGACTATCATCCCGAAGCCATTCCCGCGCCGTATAATCATTCCAACGTTAATTCGGATGAAGTCATTTATTACGCCGAGGGGAATTTCATGTCGCGCAAGGGAATTGATAAATATGACATCAGCCTGCATCCATACGGCCTGCCGCATGGTCCGCAGCCCGGCATGACGGAAGCCAGCATCGGCAAAAAGGAAACCACTGAATTAGCCGTGATGGTGGATACGTTTTATCCATTGAATCTCACGAAGCAGGCAGTGGAGATGGAGAAGAAAGAATATATGGCAAGCTGGCTGGAAGGCAATGGAGAATAATAACCTCACGCTTTTTTTCACTCATCTGCTTGGCCTGCATGATCCACATGCCAGGGGACACTCGAATCACGTGGCCGTTTTGGCTACTGCTTTGGCGCGGAAAATCGGCCTGCCCGCAAAGCAGGTGGAAACGCTGGAGTTTGCGGCCAAAATTCACGACATTGGCAAGATCGCCATCAATGATTTCATTGTGAACAAGCCTGGCCGCTACACCGAAGCCGAATATGGCATGGTTCAACAACATACGACCCTCGGCTCGGACTTAATAAAGAACCTGGCGCTCGATCCAGTCATCCATCTTGCGATCCTGCATCATCATGAAAACTTTGATGGAACCGGATATCCGCACAAAATCAAAGGCGGTCAAATTCCGTTCGAAGCGCGCGTCCTGCGAATCTCCGACACGTATGATGCATTGATTACTGACCGCGTTTACCGTCCTGCCTTCACGCACGAAGAAGCCCGCAGGCTCATGTATGAAGAAGAGCAAAAATTCGATTCGGATTTTCTCAAGGTTTTCTTCAAAATGAATCCTGCCCGGATTTGAATACAATAAAAAATGGAAATAACACCCTCATCGCTTCCCTGGAAATCCATCTACAAAATCCTGACCGGTTCCGTATTACCGCGTCCCATCGGTTGGATATCAACTCTGAACATGGACGGCAGGCCAAACCTTGCACCGTTTTCATTTTTCAACGTGGTGTGCGCCAACCCGCCGACGGTGTTATTCTGTCCAATGATCCGCTCGATCAACGCAGAGCCAAAAGATTCGCTGAACAATGTGCGTGCGACCGGCGAATTCGTAGTCAACATCTTCGGCGAGGAATTGGTCAACGAAATGAATGCCACATCGGTGGAAGCGCCACCAGAGTGGAACGAGTTTGAAATCACCGGGCTGGAGACCGCGCCCAGTTTAACGGTCAGCCCGCCGAGGGTCCGGAAGGCGCCGATACATTTCGAGTGCAAGTTGAATCAGATCGTGGAGATCAACCGCGAGCCGGGCGGCGGATTCGTCGTCATCGGCACGGTCATCCATATTCATGTGGACGAAAAAGTTTTGCAAGGCGCGGATAAGATCAATTTGTCTGCGTTGAGACCCGTTGGCAGGCTGGTGGGCAACTATTATACGAGAGTGACTGACTTGTTCGAGATGGAACGACCAAAGCCGGAAATTCAGGAGAGAGAGAAATGAAATCACGGAAAGCGATTTGGATCTTTTTTACTGCGTTACTTATGATCAGCCTGGCCTGTAATATCGGCGCTCAAGCGCCGTTGCCATTAAGCCCGCGCGATGCCGCAGCGACCATTGTGGCGCAAACGTTATCGGCGCAGGGACTGCCCACTTCCGAAGGTTTGATCGCAAACACCGCCACCGCTGTTTTTGCATCTCCCGCGGCGGTTACGCCGACATTTGCCACGCCGATGCTCGTCGTAAACGAAGCGGCGAATTGCCGCAGCGGTCCGGGCATAGATTATGAGATTATTACGTCTGCATCAGCCGGGGTGAAGGCGGAGATTGTCGGAAAAGATACAGCGGATAACTATTGGCTGATTAAAACTCCAAATGGCAACGGGACTTGCTGGATTTCAGGCCAATCTGCGACAGCCAGCGGGAGTTATGCAGACCTGCCGGAAGTCACGCCGGAAGCGGCGAAAGCAGATGTGCCATCGCGGCCTGGAAGTTTATTTTACAACTTCACGTGCACAAATGGCGGCACAAGCGTAACAACCAATTTATCCTGGAGCGATACCGCAAATAATGAAAACGGTTATCGCGTATATCGCTTCGATACGATGATCGCCGACCTGCCGGCCAATTCGAGCGCTTATACCGACATCACAAATATCACTTATGGCAGCACACTGACCTACTACATCGAAGCCTACAATACGGCGGGCGTATCGCAGAGGCGAACCGCCAGTTTCTCATGCCAGTAAGAACAAACGTCATTGCGCGACGGCGCTCTACTGTCGAAGCAATCTCCCATTGATCGAATGCGAAGATTGCTTCGGGAAAAGAATCCCTCGCAATAAGATGTCACAAAAAGGTCTCGCAGTTTTTCTGCGAGACCTTTTGCTTTTATTCTTCCAGCGCTTCTTTTGCCTTCTTCGACTGCTTTCCGCGTTCATCTGTATTAAGAATGCGTTTGCGGATGCGGTATGACTCGGGAGTGACTTCGAGCAGTTCGTCCTCAGCGAGGTATTCAACTGCCTCGTCGAGACTCATTTGTCTGGGCGGCGTGAGGCGGATTTCCATGTCGGCGCCGGCGGAACGAATATTGGTCAGATGTTTTTTCTTGCAGACATTGATCGGCATGTCGCCGGGGCGCGCATTCTCGCCGATGACCATGCCCTCATAAACGGCCACGCCCGGACCAAGAAATAACGTGCCGCGTTCTTCGGCATTCTTCAAAGCGTACGCGGTGGTATCGCCCGCTTCCATTGCCACCAGCGAGCCATTCGAACGAACGGCCATCGCCCCGGCCATTTCATCATAGCCGTGAAAGATCGAATGCATGACGCCCGCACCGCGCGTCGCTGTCAAGAATTGATAACGAAAACCGAGCAGGCCGCGCGTCGGGGCCACATAGGTCAGGCGCATATGTCCATCGCCTGTATCTTCCATATTCATCATTTTGCCGCGCCGCGATCCCAACATTTCGACCACGCGCCCGACCGTCTCGGAACTGGTCTCGATGTGAACCTCTTCAAAAGGTTCGAGCAGGGAGCCATCTTCGGCTTTACGATAGATCACTTCTGGACGCGAGACCATAAACTCATAGCCTTCGCGGCGCATGGTCTCGATCAGGATGCCGAGATGCAATTCACCGCGACCGGAAACGAGGAACGTTTCAGCGGACGGAGTGTCTTCGACTCTTAACGCGACATTGGTGCGGAGTTCGTCATATAGGCGTTCTCTCAACTTGCGGGATGTGCCCCACTTGCCCTCTTTGCCAGAGAAGGGCGAAGTATTGACACCAAACGTCATGCGGACGGTCGGCTCTTCGACCTTGATGGTCGGCAATGCAAGCGGGTTGGCCGGGTCGGCCAGAGTCTCGCCGATGGCGATTCCTTCAAGCCCGGCCAGGGCGATGATTTCGCCAGCCCGGACTTCCGCGGCTTCAACCTTGTTCAAACCTTGATGAACATAAAGATAACGCGCGGTTTCGGGCAGGTTCTCGCCATCCAGTTTAAGGCGCGCTAATTTTTGCCCGACCTTGATTGTCCCGGCAAAGACGCGCCCAACAGCGGTCACGCCGCGGTAATCATCATAGCCGAGGGTGGTGATGAGGACTTGCAGGGGCGCATCAGGATCAACTTTCGGCGCGGGAATGTGTTGGAGGATCACGTCGAACAGAGGCTGGAGATTCGGACTCAGGTCTGGAGTGAGACCCGCTTTGGCGGCTGTCGCCTGGGCGTAAACAACGGGGAAGTCGGCCTGCTCCTCGCTTGCGCCGAGTTCGATGAATAAGTCAAAAGTTTCGTTCAGCACACGCGATGGCTCGGCGTCCTTACGGTCAACCTTATTGATGACGACGACCGCCTTGTGTCCCATTTGAAGCGCTTTCTTGAGCACAAAACGGGTCTGCGGCATGGGACCCTCGGCGGCGTCCACGAGCAGGAGCACGCCATCCACCATGTTCATGACGCGCTCAACTTCGCCGCCGAAATCGGCATGGCCGGGGGTGTCAACAATGTTAATCTTGACTTGCTTACCGGTACGAGAATCGGGGACGACAATGGCGGTGTTCTTGGCGAGAATGGTAATGCCGCGCTCGCGTTCGAGATCGTTGGAATCCATGACGCGCTCTTCGACATGTTGGTTGTCGCGGAAGGTGTGAGCCTGGCGCAGCAGGCCATCCACCAGGGTGGTCTTGCCGTGATCAACGTGAGCGATAATGGCGATGTTGCGGAGATCGGTTCGTTCGATTTGCATTACTTACCTTTTCTTTTCATAAAGAGCCGCCCTTCATCAAGCAAGGGCGGCATTGTTGCGATATAAAACCCCGACCGTGGGTGGCCGAGGCTTGTCCTGATTTGGTCGAAGGATTTCGGCTTACGTTAGTATTCTATCAGACTTTCAAAAACTTCGGAAGTGTTGGAAAACTCATTCCGACTGATCCGCCAATAAGGCGTTTTGTTGTGTGTAAAACCACGCCAGCAACGCGGCGGCCAAATGGGCTGCGCCTTTCCGATACGGGCGTCCGCTCAATGAGTATGTCTTTCGTGTGGTTGCCTCAAATGAGGACATCTGCTAAACTCAAGATAATCTGAATTTATGGTTATCTTTCAAAGCTGAGGAATTTACCGATGTTGAATTGGCGGCAGATCATGATCGAAACCTTTGTGGAGCAACTCCAGAAGGCATACCAGAAAATGTACACCAATCTGGATCGGGAGTTTGGCGATATCGTCTCCTGGTCTGGCAGGCTGGTATTGGAGAATATCAGTAACTCCGATGCGCTATATCATGATGTCGAACATACGATCATGGTTACCCTGGCGGGATTGGCTATTATTGACGGAAAACACCTGCGGGAGGGAGGCGTCTCGCCGCGCGATTGGATGCATTTTGTGATTGCGCTATTGTGTCATGATATTGGCTATGTCAAAGGCGTGTGTAAAAACGATACCAGGGATGTTTTTGCAACAGGCATCGGCACGGAAGTTGCAGTGCTTCCGCCCGGCGGAACAGATATCGTCCTCACACCTTATCATGTAGATCGCAGCAAACTCTATGTCCGCGAACGTTTTGGCGGCTCGTTGCTCAAAGAAATGAACAAGGCTTTAGATGCCGACCTGATCGCATCTTTTATTGAAGTCACACGGTTTCCGTCACCCGACGGGGATTTATATAAAGATACTAAGAGCTACGGCGGTTTGGTGCGGGCCGCGGATTTCATCGGCCAGCTTGGAGATCCCGGCCAGCTTCGTAAAGCTCCCGCCTTGTTTTATGAATTCCAGGAGATCGGCGCAAATGAAAAATATGGGTACAAGAGTCCGGAAGATATTCGCGCGAAATACTCCCGTTTTTACTGGGAACAGGTCAGCCCGTATATTCAAGATGCGCTGGCTTACCTGCGCCTGACTCAGGAGGGCAAGCAATGGATTGCCAACATGCAATCGCATGTGTTTGAATCCGAGCACGGAAATCTTGGCTGATATATCTATTGTTTTACAACTTCGTCGCTTGCTTCGTCAAGTTTTGCAACTTCGTCCGCTGTTAATTTCCAACCCAGCGCGCCTGCATTTTGATAGGCCTGCGCTGCGTTTTTTGCGCCCGGAATGGGCATTGTTTCCTTGCAAATACACCAGTTCAATGCAACTTGCGAGTTGCTTTTACCGCCGTGGTCTTGTCCGATCTCTGTCATCAATTTGAGCAAGGGGACGATTTTCTTGAGCAAGTTTCCATAAGATGCGCCGCGTGTTCCTGTGGGAGGATTTTCAGATGTATATTTGCCGGTCAGCATTCCCATCTCGAGCGGACTATAAGCAATCAACCGCACCCCCAATTCTTTACAGCGCGCCAGCAGTCCGTTCTTTTCAACGGTTCGATTAAGCAAGCTGAAATGTACCTGGTTCGATGCCAGCGGGATGTTGTGCCGGGACAAGGTCGAGTAGGCGCGCAACATCGCCGACTGATCGAAGTTGGATATGCCCACAGTGCGCGTCATGCCCTTTTCCACGCAGATGGACATCCCTTCCATTGCAGTTTCAGGGCTTAAGAGCGGACTCGGCCAGTGAATTTGATACAGGTCAACGGTCTCAACACCGAGGCGCTCAAGGCTGCGCGTGAGAGCCGCACGGATGGAGTTCTTTGTCAAGCGCCATGGCATGGGAAAGAATTTCGTGGCGATCAAAACAGGCTGATCGGTCTCCTTAACAAACTGCCCCGTCAGCCGTTCGGAGCGGCCCGAGCCGTAGACTTCGGCAGTGTCAATAAAACGGACTCCCTCTGCGATGGAAGTCTGAAACGCCTGGCGAATATCCTCATCAGTATAGCCGCGTCCATATTGCCAGACCACTCTATCGCCCCAAGCCCAGGCCCCCAATCCCATTTCGATGGCATGTAAAAAACGTGTTTCGTTGCTAATGGCGTCGTTCAACAAAAAGGCCTCCAAAAAAGATTTCAGTGATTGTATCTTAAATCTTTGCCCGCTTATGGAATTCAGGTTAGAATAGGTGCGCTAATCAAATTTTATTGGAACTGATGGACCGCAAGTGCCTTAAGGATAAGGCTCTGGCGCTCCCTGAGTTCCAGGGAGGTTCCCTTGACGACCTATGATGTGAGCCTGCCGGAGACTCCTGCCGAATTGGCAGGACGGCTGGGGCTGTCTTTTAAAAATCTGTCTCTGCTGGCACGCGCTCTCACGCATCGTTCCTACATCAATGAGAATCCGAGCGCGCTTGAAGATAATGAGCGGCTCGAATTTCTCGGCGATGCAGTCCTGGACTTTATCGTGGGCGCGTGGGTCTATCATCACTGCCCGGAATTGCCCGAAGGTGATCTGACCCGCATGCGCTCCGCTCTCGTTCGCAACGAACAGTTAGCAGAGTTCGCTCGTCGCCTGGACCTTGGGCAGGCAATGCGCATGGGACGCGGCGAGGCCGCTTCGGGCGGGCGCGGACGCGACGGCCTGCTTGGTTCGTTGTTCGAGGCAGTTATCGGCGCTTTGTATCTGGATCAAGGCCTGTCTGCCGCGCAGGACTTTATGGAGCCATTGCTTGAAAGCGTGCGTGATCGCGTGATCTTGCGCGCAGAGATCTACGATCCGAAAAGCCGCTTCCAGGAATGGGCGCAATCTGAGAAGCTGGGAACACCCAAATACGTGACCGTTTCATCGAACGGACCCGACCATGCCAAAATATTTGAAGTTGAAGTCCGCATCAAAGACCAGACCTATGGCGTGGGCAGCGGCCCGAGCAAACAGGTGGCTGCTCAAGTCGCGGCGCAGACCGCGCTGGAAACACTTGGGTTATCTTATAAATAAGAAAATTTGCAACGCCAAGATCGCTATGGGCACAAAGAAAAATGTTTTCTCTTGGCATTCTTCGTGCCCTTTGCGGTTCAAAAAAATCGCATCATGAATAACGAGCCATCAATAACCAATGCCACTTCGCCTGAAATCTCTCGAACTGCACGGATATAAAACCTTCGCCACGCGGACTGTCTTCGAGTTCTCAAGCGGTATTACCGCGATTGTCGGGCCGAACGGCTCAGGCAAATCGAATATCGCTGATTCCCTGCGCTGGGTGCTGGGCGAACAATCCTATTCCTTGTTGCGCGGCAAAAAGACCGAAGATATGATTTTCTCCGGCTCGGAGCATCGCCCGAAGGCAGGCATGGCGTCAGCAGAAATTGTCTTTGACAATACCGCCAACTGGCTGCCCGTTGACTTTGCCGAAGTCGGCATGACGCGCCGCGCCTACCGCGACGGCCACAATGAATATTTGTTGAACAGTCAGCAGGTGCGCCTGCGCGACATGAACGAATTGCTGGCCGCCTCCGGTTTGTCTGAGCGGACGTATACGATTCTCGGACAAGGACTTGTGGACGCGTCGTTGGCCCTCAAAGCCGATGACCGCCGCCGTCTCTTCGAAGAAGCCGCGGGCGTTGGGCTGTATCGCGTCCGCCGCGAAGAAGCGCTCAAACGTCTCGAAAATACACAACGAAATCTGGAACGCGTGCTCGACATCATGGCCGAACTCGAACCGCGCTTGAAGAGTCTTGAACGCCAGGCGCGCCGTTCGATTGAATACATCGCCGCGCAAGCCGACCTGCGTGTGCTTTTACGCGAATGGTATGGCTTTCACTGGCATCATGCCCAGCAGGAATTAAACGCCACACGCGAGACCGCACAGATGCAGGAGGGCAAAGTTCACGAAGCGCGCGCGGCCCATCTCAAGGCACAAACCGAATACGGCGTATTTCGCGAACGCCTGAGCGGACTGCGCGCCCAGCTCAACGCCTGGCATCGCCAGTCGTCTGAATTGCACAGCCAGCGCGAATCTTCCAGCCGCGATCTGGCGGTGTTGGACGAACGCCGCCGCGCCTTGACCAACTCGCAGGCCGCGCTGATCTCCGAACAAGAGCGCGCTGCCAATGAAGAAAAATTGGCGCGTGAGCGTTTCTCTGAAATGGAACAGGAAGCTGTTCGTTTGCAGGTTGAATATGACGAAGCTAAAGCGCAACTTGCAAACGCACAAGCAATGCTGCAATCGCGCCAGGCCGACCGTTCAACTGCCGAAGAAAAACTTCAATCTGCCCGCGCGGTTATCAATGCGCTTCACGCCCAAAAAGCAGAAACACAGGCCCGTCTCGACGAACTAGCCGCGCGGCTTGAAACCCAAAAACAAAAACTGGCATCGGTTCAGCAGGCTATTCAATCTGCCGAATCTGAAGTTAAGAAACTGGAACAAAATTATCGCGCCGCCATTGAAACCCGCATCGAAATTGAAGGGGCGCATCGCAAGGCCGAAGCTGAATTGGAAGCAAAGAAAAAAGAATCAGCCAGGATCGATTCAGAACGCCGCGCCAAACTTGAAGAACGCGTCGTCCGTCAGGCTGAATACTCGCGGGCGCAAGCACAACTCGACATCCTGGCGCAGGCTGAACAATCGCTGGCCGGTTACGCCGATGGCGCGCGCTACCTGCTGGATGCCGCCCGCCAGTCGCGCCTCACTGCGCGCGGCGCGCTCAGCGCGGCGCTCGACGTTCCCGCCGAACTTGAAACCGCCATTGCCGCCGCGCTCGGCGATACGCTCGACGCCGTCCTGCTCGAATCGAATCAAGTTGAAGAAGCCCTGCTCCTGCTTGAATCCGATGAGGCCGGGCGCGCCGCGCTGCTTCCGCTCGCACAGCGGGATAGTACCCCGCTCAACCGATCCAATGATTCCGATTGCATCGGCCTGGCATCCGAACTGGTCAAAGCTCCAGAGGAATTGCGCGCTGTTGTGAATCTCCTGCTCGGACACACGCTCATTGCGCGCGATCGTTCGTCGGCTCGAAGATTGTTAACCGGCCTTCCGACTCATGCGCGCGTGGCGACTCTGCGCGGCGAAGTTTTTCGCGGCGATGGACTCATCATCGCCGGAAAATCCGCTTCAGTTTCGACCCTCAGCCGGCCGCGCCAAAAAAGAGAATTGACCGAAACCCTGGCCGGACTCAACACCCGCCTCGACGATTTGAACCAGGCCGTCGAACAACTTTCCAATGAATTTTCAGCCGCGCAACGCGAACAATCTGCGCGCGAAGATGCGCTGCGAAAAGCGCGCGCAAGTTTTGAAGCGGCGCAATCTGCCGAACAAAAAACTTTGATCGATCTCGAAGCGGCGCGCCGTCAGTTCGATTGGCAGAAATCCCAGAGCGCCGATTTGCAAAAAGAAATTTCAGACGCGGAAAATGACCGGGAACGGCTGTCCGCTTCGGCTTCGGAAAATGAAGCGAAATCCGCGCAGGCGCAGGATGACATCCGACTCTTATCGAGTCAATTAAGCGATCTGAGTCTCGATGAAGTACAGGAGCAGGTGTCATATTGGAATACGCGCGTGGCGGTCATGGATCAATCTGCAAACGGCGCGCAGTCGCGCAAATCTGAACGCCAGCAGACGATTGATCGTTTTGCGAGTCAACAGCAGGAGGTGCAGGCGCGTTTGGGCGAAGCCGATTCTTCGTTGAGGGAGCTCGAAGAAGAAAGGACCGTCCTGCAAGCCCGTGAGCGCGAGTTGCAAAGCCAGATCGAAGAGTTGCACGCGCTCATTGACCCGGCTGAAAAAGATTTGGAAACTGCCGAGCAGGAAGAAAAACGTTTGCAGGAAATCGAAGCGAACGCGCTGAGAAATTTCTCGAACGCCGAGCGCACACTCGGACAGATTCAGCTTGATCAGACACGCCGCCTGGGAGCGCTGGATTCTTTACAGCAAAGAGTCATAGATGATTTTGGCCTGGTGTCGTTCGAGTATGCCGCCAATGTGGATGGCCCGGTGCCGCTGCCCTTCGAGGGCATCGTTGAACAGTTGCCGGTGGTGACGCTGATCGCACCGGAACTCGAAGAACAAATGTCCCAGCAACGCGCCCGCCTGCGGCGCATGGGGCCGATCAACCCGGATGCGAAGAAGGAATTCGATTCGGAGTCCGAGCGTTATTCGTTCATGTCCACGCAGATCCATGATTTGCGCCAGGCCGAGACGGATTTGCGCCAGGTCATCGCTGAGTTGGATGAGTTGACGCGGCAGGAATTCGCGAAAACGTATGAGGCCGTGGATAAACAATTCCGCGCCATCTTTACCCGGCTGTTTGGCGGGGGCTCGGCGCGCTTGGCATTGACCGACCCCGACAATTTAGTGGACACCGGCATCGAGATCGAAGCGCGCCTGCCCGGGCGCCGCGAGCAGGGCTTGTCTTTGCTTTCAGGCGGTGAGCGCAGTCTGACGGCTATTGCGCTGGTCTTCGCCTTGCTGAAGGTTTCGCCCACGCCGGTCTGCGTGATGGATGAAGTGGACGCCATGCTCGACGAAGCCAACGTGGGCCGCTTCCGCGACCTGCTGGTGGATTTGAGCAAAGATACGCAGTTCATCATCATCACGCACAACCGCAACACCGTGCAGGCCGCGGATATCATCTACGGTGTGACAATGGGACGCGACTCGTCGAGTCAGATCATCAGTTTGAAACTGGATGAGATCAGTGACGAGATGCTGGGGAATAGTCGAGGATAATTACTCGCTAAATGAAAAATCGCCGGCCTTTTGCAAGGCCGGCGATTTTATTTTCTTACTGGCTAGTGAGCGGGATGGACGGGTCGGTGGGAACGATGGCCTGCCAGATGTCGTATGTCTTCACTTTATATTCATCGCGAAGAGTCTTCAGCCAATCGAGAAAGGCCTGCTGGCGCGCCTGTTCATAGCCGTTTGCATCCAACGGAATATTGGTATGGGCAAGCACTTGGATAATGTGATATCCGAATTGGGATTTCACGGGTGCGCCGATCTCGCCGACTTTCTGACTGAAAGCCGCGGTTTCAAATTCGGGTATCATAACGCCCTTGCCGAACCAGCCCAGGTCACCGCCTTTCGGAGCGGAGCCAGTGTCTATGGATACTTCTTTTGCGACAGCGGTGAAATCTTCGCCTTTGGCAAGACGATCCTCGACCAGTTTGGCGGCCGCCTCATCCTTGACGAGGATTTGTCGCGCCCAAACCTGTTCCTGAATACGCGGTGTATCTGCGGCGATGATCGCCAAAAGTTTATCTCGCAAAACATTGGTTTGATACAACTTACGCACCTGATCGGATGTCAGGCCAAATTGAACCAGCGAATCAACGCCTTTTTTATATTGATCCTGGAAGCCTTGCAAGGTATAAGGCGTGGCTGTCGGCGCGGGAGTGGATGTTGGCGTCACAGTAGCCGTCGGGCCGGGGGTGAACGTCGGCTCGAAAGTGGGAGTAACTGTTGGTGATGCCAGCGGATCCTGGGTGGCGGTGGGAGCCGTGGTTGGGGTCAAGAATTGTGTTGGGGTTGGGGTGATGGTGACGATCTTCAGGGTATCTGCCGATAGTGTTGGGAAAATGACTTGCGTCGGCGTGATGGTGGGTGTAGGAGTGCCGTTAGCATAATAGCGATAGGATTCCTGGATGGCCTTATCTATTTCTTCCGGGCTGGCAGTGATGCCGCGTTTTGCAGCTTCCTGACGGATCAATTCTTCATTTATCATCCGGTCAAGGATGGACTGGCCGAGCGAGGTCGAGTCGCTTAACTGCGATGCAAGTTGCTGAACCTGTTGAGTGGTGTCGAGGCCGAAGACCTGGGCATATTGTTGATAAGTTGCCATTTGATTGATCAAGCGCCCGCGCTCCATGCGGACGCGCGCCTGCCATTCCCCGGTGGTAATGCTGACATTGCCAACTGTCGCGACCGCACGGCGGGCCTGGAAATATTTGACGTCCAAATATCCGTAAACCAGCAGGCCGATGATGAGCACAACAATGCCGATGAAAGAAAACAAAATAATGCGGGTTTGCTTTCGCTCGCGCTCGAGGCGGGCGATATGCTTCTTTGTATGGATCACGGGTTTATTGTCCCGCGGGTTAGCCATGTGTTTATACTCCTAATAGAAATTCGGGGCATGGAAGGTGTCCATGCCCCGCTGGGTTTCGATGCTAACGGCTCATATCTTCCCAACGCGCCCCGGTGAAGGGCAGCAGGGCGATCTGGCGGGCTTGTTTGATGGCCCCAGCCAGCACGCGCTGGTGTTTGGCGCAAGTGCCGGTTTGCCGGCGGGGACGGATCTTGCCTTCATCAGTGACCAGGCGTTTGAGCATATCCACCTTTTTATAGTCAATGGTGATGGTTTTGTCAGCACAGAACTGACAGGTCTTTGGGCGGGCGAAATAACGGCGTTCGCCGCCGGGTCCGCCTTCCGAACCCGATGAGTTGTAATTTCGTTCTCGTTCTTCAGCCATTCTTTACTCCATATTTTCCAGCGCCACAAGGGTGCTAGAAGGGAAATTCATCTTCATTGGCAACAGGCTCATCCGCGGGCGCGGATTGGTCATCGTGTGCATGATTCGCATCGCGGCGTTCAAGCATCATCATCTCATTGGCGACAATCTCCACACTGGTGTGTTTCTGACCTTCCTTATCGTCCCAGCGGCGGGTCTGTAAGCGGCCTTCAACGTAAACCTGCTGGCCCTTGGTGAGATATTGTTTGCAGATCTCTGCGAGATTACCCCATGCCACAATGTTGAACCATTCAGTCTCGCTATGGCGTTCACCATCGGCGCTATTCCATGAACGGCTCACGGCAACCGTAAAAGTGGTGACAGGGCGGCCAGAGGGCGTATAGCGCATTTCCGGGTCTTTGCCCAAATGCCCAATGATTATAACTTTGTTCAAGCCTCGGCTCATGGCGTTCTCCTTTAAAAAAACCGAGATATCAATAAATTAACCGACCAGCGTCAGCATGTGACGCAGAACGGTTTCAGTATAGCGAATGTTCTGCTCCAGTCCGCTGGTGGCTTTGGGGTCGAGGGACAAGTTCCACAACACATAGTTGCCTTCGCGTTGTTTCTTGATCTGGTAAGCCATTTTACGCTTGCCCCAGATATCCACCTTGTCTACGCTTCCACCAGACTCGGTCACCCAGTTTTTAACACGGTCAAGGACTCCGGTAAAAGCAAGTTCGTCCAAGTCAGTCTGGATAATACAAACTAATTCGTAATTACGCATGGGATGCCTCCTTTCCATGGGATTGCTCTTGTTCAAGCCGCGGGCCTGCCAGGAGCGGAAGGGACGTTTGTGTGAGACGTACCTTTTTATAAGCGGGCTGATTGTACGCCAAGTTCGTGGATTTGGGGAGGGAGAATTCCGCCTCTCAGCGGACGTAAATCGGGTTGCTAAAAATCCAGCCTCGTCTCAGCCCGAGATAGTTCCGATAAGCCTCCACCCGATAGACGCCCGGCTCGGTTACAGTGCAGGTCGAAGCCTGTTGGCCTTTTGTTATTTGGATCACCTGTCCGTCTTTGATAAATTTGATCTCAGCCGCGTGCGGCAGATGCGCCTGCAACGTCACCCCGCCGCGGGCAGAGATCTCATCTCCCATAATGGCGGTCCTTTCACGTCCCTGGGCGCTGAAGCGGAAGCCGCGCGTCGAAGCGGGAAGATCATATCCGACAAAACAATGTCCGGCGGATAGGGCTTCATAGATCATCTGTTTATCTGCGTTGACATCCGCGGTCAAAGGTTTGGAAAGGATGACATGCGTGTTGATAGCCTTGAAATGGAAATCGTAAGGATAGATGATGCGGCTCAACAAGCCAAGACGCAGGCGGGTAGCGTGCGCGTCCGAGCCACCGATGGCGACCACACGGCTGCCGCCTGTTAGCAATTCGTCCCACTTGCGAAGCGTGTCTGGGATGGGGTGATGCGCGACCAGCGCGGGAAAGTAAGCGTAGAAAACCCCGTGAAGTTTTGTGGGTACGAGGGTCTTGAGTTCGCTAAGACCGTTCCAAAGTTCAATGCCAGTGTAGTTCGTGACAGTCCAATCTTCCCATGAAATGTCCGTTTCATTGAAGGTCGGCGCGGCCGGATCGTTGGGATGCGCTATGAATGAAAGTCCGCCAGAATCTTTTGCGGCATTTATCAGGGCCTGCGGGTCGCTGGAATAAGTTGCCAGTTCCTGGTTTGCGCCGAACACCAGCAGGTGGTTCTTTTGCGGTTTCCGGCCCTGATCATGGACTTCCTCGCCGATCAGCATCAATACTTTTCGCCGCCCGTTTGAGACATATCGTTCAAAATCTTTGACCAGCACATTGTGATCAGTGACGATAACTGCGTCAAGGCCGCAATGGAGCGCCGCGGTTGCGATATCGTGATGGCTTCCCCCGCCGTCAGAATAGCGGGTGTGCATGTGCAAATTGATGATAATTTCTTCCATGAAATTCATCCCGGGGAGATTTTTTATCATGGGTTATTTTCTATGCGGATTGGTTTTTGCGATTTTGGATTTCGCTTGAACAAAGGTTGGTTGACGAGTTTCCTCGATAACAGGTATAATTTGCCCGCTAAATTTCAGGAGGCACACGCATGTTAAAGTTTTTGGATATCGCGCTGATTATAACCTCGGTCGGACTCATTCTCAGCGTACTTCTGCAGAGCAAGGGGGCGGGCCTGGGCGGCCTGACCGGTTCCGACGCCAGCAGTGTATTTACTGCGCGCCGCGGCATCGAACGCGTTCTATTCTGGATCACGATCGTATTGAGCGTGGCTTTTTTCACCCTCGCGGTCCTGGTCGTCGTTCTCGGGCGCTAGCAAACTCTTTATAGAAAGGCCGCTTATCCCTGCCTGGTACGGCAAGGATTGGCACGCGGCTTTTCTTTATTTGAATCCATGAAACGATTACGCTGGCAGATTTTGGTCGTCGTTGTGACTCTGGTGGTTGTGGCTTTGTTGTTGGTGAGTCAGCAACCGGTTCTGACGCCCATCTCGCCAGAGCCTACCAGCGGCGGCGTCTACACCGAAGCATTGATTGGCTCTCTGGGCCGTCTCAATCCGCTTTTAGATTGGAACAACCCTGCCGACCGCGATATTGACCGCTTATTATTTAGCGGTCTTATTAAATTTGATTCGCGCGGTTTGCCGCAACCGGACCTGGCCGAGGCGTGGGGAACAACACCTGACGGCACCGTTTACAATTTTACAATCCGCGCCAACGCGGTCTGGCAGGATGGCACACCCGTCACAAGTGATGACGTAATCTTTACCATCGGCCTGATCAAGACGAGTTCATTTTTTCCGCAAGATGTGAAAGATCTGTGGAATCAGATCGAGGTCAAAAAGCTGGACGGGCGCAATATTAAATTCACCCTGCCTGAACCCTTCGCGCCTTTTCTCGATTATGTGACATTCGGGGTGCTTCCACAGCATATCCTGGGATCAGTATCAGCCGATCAATTTGCCAACGCGGATTTTAATATCAATCCTATCGGCAGCGGCCCGTATAAATTTGATCGTTTGCTGGTAAGCGGCGGCAAGATCACTGGCATAGTGTTGACCCTTAATGATTCTTATTACGGGAAGAAGCCATTTATTCTACAGGTGGTCTTTCGCTATTACGCCGATTCCAAATCTGCGTTCGACGCGTACAAGCAGGGTGAAGTACTTGGCATCAGCCAGGTCACTCCCGATATTCTCGCGCAAGCGCTAACCGATTCCAATCTCTCAGTTTATACGGCCCGCCTGCCGCAGATGAGTATGGTCATGCTCAATCTCAAGAACAATGAAGTTCAATTCTTGCAGAACGCCAAGGTACGCCGCGCGCTCTTGCTCGGCATGAATCGCGATTATATTGTGTCCGCTTTCCTGCAGGGCCAGGGTATCGTGGCAGACAGCCCAATTCTGCCCGGTTCATGGGCGTATTACGATGGCATTGAACATATCAACTATGATCCTGATGCGGCGATTTCACTGCTCAAAGACGAAGGCTATGTGATCCCGGCCAGCGGCGGGACGGTTCGTTCCAAGGATAACGTCGCGTTGAACTTTACGCTTATATATCCCGACGACACGCTGCATACACAAATTGCCCAGGCCATTCAACAGCAATGGGCGCAGATCGGGGTGCAGGCAAATTTACAGCCCGTACCGTACGATCAGATGGTTCCGTCTTATCTTTCAACGCGTTCCTATCAGGCCGCGCTGGTGGACATGAATCTGGCCCGCACTCCCGACCCCGATCCTTATCCGTTTTGGCATCAGGCTGAAGCCGTTGGCGGGCAGAATTATTCACAATGGGATAATCGTACAGCCAGCGAGTATCTCGAACAGGCGCGTACCGAGACCGATTTCACGGCGCGCGCACGCTTGTATCGCAACTTCCAGGTTATCTTCTCTAAAGAGATTCCATCCCTGCCATTGTATTACCCGGTTTATTCATATGGCGTGGATGTGCAAGTGCGCGGGGCGCAAGTTGCCCCGCTTTACGACACCAGTGATCGCCTGGCTTTCATCGCAGATTGGTTCCTGGTCACGCGCCGTTCGCTTGAACAGACGCCCGTCCCCACTATTGGCCCATAACCTGTTTGAAAATTAGGAGGCACGATGCTTCAGAAAGCTCTTGAGTTTGCCAGCCAAAACAACGAACGGTTTTTGGCCGAGTTGAAGGAAGTGTTGGCGATCCCGTCTATTTCGACGGACCCCGAACACAAGGCAGACATGCAAAAGGCCGCCGAGTGGATGGCGGCGCAATTGCGTACCATCGGCATGAACAACGTGCAGATCATGCCCACCGGCGGACATCCGGTGGTTTACGGTGATTGGATGGACGCCGGCAAATCTGCGCCAACCGTGATGATCTACGGCCATTATGATGTCCAGCCCGCCGATCCGCTGGAACTGTGGCAGACACCGCCCTTTGAAGCGACCGTGCGCGGCGAGAATCTTTTTGCGCGCGGTTCGGCCGACATGAAGGGACAAGTGATTGCTTCGTTGAAAGCGGCCGAGTCCGTTATGTATGCGGGCGATATGCCAGTCAATCTCAAATGGCTGATCGAAGGCGAGGAAGAAATTGGGTCCGAACACCTCGACAACTTCATCAAGAATCACAAGGAATTGCTCAAGGCCGATTTTTGTTTGAACGCCGACGCTGGAATCCTCGCGCCCGATAAACCGTCCATCACCACCGGCCTGCGCGGACTGGCTTACTTCGAGTTGAAAGTTTATGGCCCGAAAAAAGATTTGCATTCCGGCCTGTACGGCGGAGCGGTCCACAACCCGGCGCAGGCCTTGGCCGAGTTGATCGCAGGCATGCACGACAAGAACGGCAAAATAACGCTGCCCGGTTTTTATGACAAGGTGCGCAAGTTGAGCAAGAAAGAGCGCGAAGATTTTGCGCGCCTGCCGCTTCCAAACAAATTGTACATCGAGCAGACGGGCGTCCCGGCGCTGTGGGGCGAACCGAATTTTACAGTGCCCGAACGTCTGGGCGCACGGCCCACACTCGAAGTCAACGGGTTGCTTTCGGGCTTTACCGGCCCCGGTTCAAAAACCGTGTTACCAGCCTGGGCCATGGCGAAAATTTCCTGCCGTCTCGTTCCAGATCAAACGCCCGAAGAGACCATCAAGCAGATGAAAAAATATCTCAAGGAGAACGCTCCGAAAGATATCACATGGGAATTGACCTATCTGCACGGCGCGGGCGCAGCTTTGGTCGGCAGCGACAATATTGGCATCGTCGCATTGTCCAAAGCCATGCAATCAGTCTGGGGCAGGAAACCGTATTTCCTGCGCGAAGGCGGTTCAATCGGCGTGGTCGTCCAACTGCAAAAACATCTGGGGGTTGATTCCGTTCTTTCAGGATTTGGCCTGCCCGATTGCGATGCACATTCGCCGAACGAGAAACTGCATCTGCCCACATGGACAAAGGGCATTGATGCCTTCATCCACTTTTTTTACAATCTAAAATAACAGTAGGGGCGACTGGCAAGTCGCCCCTACAGGAGAATCATGGAAGATCGAATTATTACTTACGGCGGCCAGGCCGTCATTGAAGGCGTGATGATGCGCGGGCAAAAAGCATTTGCCATCGCCATGCGCGCGCCCGACGGCAAGATCGTTTTACACACAGAAAAACTCAGCGAGATTTATCGTTCGAAAATTGCAAAGATCCCATTTTTGCGCGGCGTCATTTTATTATGGGACGCGCTTGGGCTTGGTATGCGCGCCCTCACCATTGCCGCCAACATGCAAACCGGTGAAGACGAAAAACTCGAAGGTCCGGCTCTTTATGTGACGCTCGGCACCTCGCTCGCGATCGGGATCGGATTGTTCTTCCTGCTGCCCGCATTAGTTGGCGGATGGCTGGAACGTTTATTGACTCCTGCCGCGTCCGCCTCTTCATTCGGACTTTGGGCCGGCAACCTGCTCGAAGGGCTTTTGCGCCTCGGATTATTGGTCGGCTACATCTGGGCGATTGGCTTCATGCCCGATGTGAAGCGACTCTTCGGCTATCACGGCGCAGAACATAAAACCATCAACGCCTTCGAAGCCGGCGCAGAGTTGACTCCGGAGTCCGTGGCTAAATTTTCACTACAACACCCGCGTTGTGGCACGGCCTTCCTGCTGACACTGGTGTTGTTCTCGATTCTGGCTTTTGCCCTGATCGGCCCATTGCCGATTCTGTGGCGATTGGTCAGCCGCGTGTTGTTGATCCCGGTGCTGGCGGGCGTCTCACTCGAATATATCCGCTGGACGGCAAATCATCTGGGCAATCCAATTGTCCATTTGCTGATCAAACCAAACCTGGCTTTGCAGTCATTAACCACGCGCGAACCGGATATGCCCATGCTCGAAGTGGCAATCGAATCGTTCAAAACGATGCGTCAGGCCGAACAGGAACTCGCCTTATAACGATAAAGTCCCCAACCGGGGACTTTATCGTTGGTTTCAACCTGGGCCACATCTGGCAATTTAAAATTCTATCTCCCCCACCTGCTCAAAGTTGACATCGAACGCGGCTTCGGATTCCATCTCGGTCTCGGCTTCGTCCATGGCGCCGGCCTGCGTACCACGATCACAATAGGAACGATAGACACAGAAACGGCACATCTTTTCGTCTTCGGTCATGCGAAAATCCTTCGCAGACGAAATCTCTCCCGCCGCTTTTTCGATTGCCGGCCAGTCTCGTTTGAACTGCGCCGATGTATATTTGAAGCGCGCAGGCTCGGACGGAAAATCTGCGTACCAATACAGCATTTCAATTTGTTCCGCGGCAAATGGTTTGCCGCCGTTTAGATGGCTTCCGGCCTGGGCAAGCAAGGCGCGATACACCCGCGTTTGCCAGCGCGCAGACATCCACTCGTCGCGCGGGCGCTTGGCGTAAGTTTTCCAATCTATGATCAGGGCTTTTCCGCCGGGTTCGATTGCAACCAGATCGTACTTCGCCAAAAGCCGGTGTTCGCCGAGCGGGGCAGAAAGTGTGAGTTCCGTAAATTTTGTGTCGCCATAAATTCCCAAATCAGCCGCCAGGTAATTTTCCCACCACCGTTCAAGGTTTGGAGTATTTGCCAATCTCGCCACCTTATCCGCAGGCAAGCCCAACAAATGTTGTTGGACGAGTCGATGAAAAAGCTGGCCTTCCTGCTGTCGGCGCTCATTCTCGACCACAGGCTCAGATTCAACCGCAGGCCAGGAGAGTTGGTCAATGTAACGCAGTCGAAAACGACGCGGGCAATCCGCATAATCTTGCAGGGAGGATTGGGAGAAGGAAAATGGTTTCGTCATTGATAAACCTGTTGCCTTGCATCTACGAGCGCAGTTCCCACCAGCCCTGCATAGCCGCGAACGGAAGCGACGGTGTCGCATCTCCTTTGCGGCCGGTATTCCAGGTGATGATCAATTCTTTGCGGGCGCGCGTAATGCCAACATAGAACAATCTCAATCGTTCGCGCACATAATCCAGCCGCGCTTTGCGTGTGGCTGAACCTTCTTCGTAAAAATCATATTCACTTGTTGACGTAGCCGCCTTCAATTGCGCCAGTGCTTCGGCTTCCAAATTCAAACTATCGCGCACAAACCAGCGCTCCGAAATAAAACGATCGTTCGGCTGGTTCGACGGATAATCATAATTATTGACCGACATCAAATACACGCGGTCCCATTCCAAGCCCTTGGCCTTGTGCACAGTCGAGATCACCACCACGCCTTTATATTCGTTCGGGTTGAATCCGCCATCGTCCGACGAGAAGCCGATGAAGCGCCGTTCGTTGCGGGCGATCTCGTGCAGGCTGGGTGTCAGTTCGGGCAAACGCCATTGCGGGTTTTCGTCCGCGACCTGCCTCATCACCAGCGCCAGTTTATGCGCCAGCGCCAGGTCGGTCGGCGCGCTGAAAATTTCCCGAGATAAAGTCAACACCAATTGATCAATGGGCAGGACGGTTGCGCCGTGCCAGCGGCGGGCAACTTCGCGGAAGGTGTTCAACTCCGTGATGACTTCCTCCGCTTCGGACTCACTCAAAGCGGCCAGCCAATCTGAATCCGGGCGCGGCGCGAGGAACGATTCCACTTCGCGGCAGCCGCGAATTAATCCAGCCACCTGTGCGACCATCGGTTCGTGCTCTTCGTCCTCGCGCCAATCACGCCGCCAGACTCGATACGTCTGCGCCAGCTTGGATGCGGAATCAGGCGCGGCCAGATAACTGAGAACGTAGCTCAACGCGCCTGCCGCGGCACGCGTCGGCGAGGTGCTTCGCAGAAGTTCACGATATTCGATCTTGCGTTTCTTTAATTCTTCAGCAACTTTTGCGGCGTGATCATTGGTCGAAGTCAAAACTGCCACCGTTTGATCTTTGTGACTCGGAATCCATTTCTCGATGGACTTGACCACCTCTTCCACTTCCTGATCGGGATTCATTTTCTTGCCGACGATTTTGATTCCGCCCGGGTCGTCCGGCGGATTCGGCTGCGGGTCGCCTTCGGGCGCGGGTTGAATATAGGGCGGCGAGAGCGCGTCGCGTGCTTCGAGATTGACATGTTCATTCATCACCCATTCTATTAAATGATTGGCGAGTTGGATGATCGAAGGCTGACTGCGCCCGGAATTTGGCAGATCAAGGCTGAGGCCGGCGGTTTCCCTGAAGCGCCTCAGCAGGTTCGGGTCGGCGGTGGTGAACGTTTCGAAGATGGCCTGGTTCGGGTCGCCGACGCGCACCCAATTTCCATTTTCGCCCGCAAGCATCCGCAAAATATCTTCCTGCAATTTGCTTGAGTCTTGCGACTCGTCTTCCAAAATAAAAGGCCAGCGATATTGCAGACGTTCGAGCAGTTCGGGCGAAAGTTCGAGCATGTCGTACGAGAGACGGATGAGATCATCGAAGTCCACCGCGCCGCGATAGGTGAGGGCGCGCTGGTAATCGGAATAAATATCCAGCCCCATTTGAGCCAGCGAAAGGGGGGCCGGCTGACGTTCGAGGGCGAGGCGCAATTTGTCCGGCGTGAGTCTGCGATCTTTTGCGAAGCGGATAAAACTTCCGGCCAGTCCCTCGACCTGATCGGCCCAATATTTATTTTCCACATTGCGGACTTCGTAATCGCTGAGCGTGGGCGAAATATACTGGCTGAGAAAATCGGGATGGATGCGCGCCCAGGCGTCGGCGGCTTCGCGGACCATGGACGAAGATGCGGTTTCATCAACGATGGAAAATTTCTTGTCGAGGCCGACCAGCGGCGGATTTTCGCGCACGATATCGTGCGCCAGCCCATGCAGGGTGCGGACGCGATAGCCGAGCTGTGGGATGAGCCCGCGCGCCTGAACGAAGTCGCCGATGCGGCTGGAAAAATTGTCAACCGCCGAGTTAACCAGCGTGACGATCAGCACTTCCTGCTCGGGTTCAAGCTGTCCACTCGAAATAATTTGCGCGGCGAGGGCCGAAAGTGTGTGCGTTTTTCCAGAGCCGGGCACGGCGGAAATGCCAAGCGTGCCGCGCTTGTAGGCGAGTATCTTTTTTTGAGCGGGACGAGGGGTGAAAGATGATGTCATAATTTTGAACCGCGAAGTGTGCAAAGCGCGCCAAGCTTTTTATTTTTGCTTTGCGACCTTAGCGGCCTTTACGGTTTGTTTTTTTTTACCGCGAAGCACGCAAAGAGCGAGGAGTGAATAGCATAAATAAATTTAGGTATGTACTTTATATCAAACTATGCGTTATTTCAAGAAAGCATTATAGAAAAATCATTCTTTATTTCTCTACTCTTTACTTTATCAAATGTTGGCAGATTATCTTTGTTGCTTAGATAAGTGGCAAAAGTATAAATTGTAGTATGCAAGAAAGAATAAATATGTTTGAGTTCATCATCTGAAATCGGATTGTTCATATGCAAACGAGGATTCTCAAGTAGTTTTTTGTCAAGGTGAACCAGTAGTTGATCCCGTTGATCAAAAACCTTAGTTCTCGTTTGACCAAACTGCTTATATAAATGTCTGTAATCATCAACGATTTTTGCTAAAGATTCTCCTTTTGGCGAAAGTGGAAAAGCAGAAGGAACTCTGGCTGCATAATCGAATAAATAATCTAAATGGATTGAATCTTTCTGAGAACTGATAATATTTGCCAAAGCAATTACAGAAGTCTCTAGGCAAGAGATTCGAATAATTGTGCCGAGTTCTTTAGATATTTTAGAAACTTGGTTTACCTCAGCGATGTGAATCTGTTCAGCTATCAAGAATGCTTTCCAGCCCTTTACATATTGACCTGCTAAAAAGCAAATAATTTCATGCGCTCTGTGCTCATCAGCCAGAATCATTTTGACCTCAGTTCAATTTGGATACTCATTCTTTTATCATTGCAACACTCTTTGAAATACCTTCAATAAGTCGCCGTGTTGTTCAAATCTGCTTTCGGACATCACCCCTACCCCCTCTCCTGCAAAAGGAGAGGGAAATTTCGTCGAATTTTACTCATTGGCCATTCTCAAGACTTCATCCACTACGGATCGGGCGATACCAAACCCCGATTTTTGCAGGCTTTCGATTTCAGGCCGGATGACAGGAATCAGGCCAAGTTGTTTGGCTTTGAGTAAAATGCCAATGGTTCCAATTTTGGGAATGTCGAGTTGCGTGAGTTTGCGCCGTCCCTTTTTCTCATCCATCAAAACCCAATCTGCATTCATTTCCCCGGCGAGGATGATCGTTTCAACTTCGCCCAAATCCATCTCGTCCAGCAGGACGTTCACTGCAAGGCGGTCTTTTACTTCTACGACACGAATCCAACCTGCGCTGGCGACGGCCTGCTTTGCATTTCCCTCCTTGCGTCCAAATGTGACGGTCTCATCATAAACGGCTTGTGGAATGTAAACCTCCCCAAACAATGCAAGCAGAAGTTCAAGCCTGCCAATGGATGCCAGCCCGATAAGCGGCGTAGTGTCAGAGACAACGATCATTTTTTGGATTTCGGAGCAAGCTTTTTGACCGATTCAAGTTCTTCTTTAAGTTCATCCTCGCTGTAGTTGATAAAGGCAATGCCGCGCACTCTCAAAAGCTCAATGAACTCAAGCCGGGTCAAACCAAGTAGTTTTCCGGCTTTGCCTGATGAAATCTTTCCTTCCGAGAAAAGCGAGAATACCAGCCATTCCGATATTCGGTGCTGGATCTCTTCCTGACTCAATCCCAGATTTAGAAGTTTTCCTGGAACTTGCACATTCAGTGGGGTTTCCAACATGGGTTTCTCCTTGCTTGTATTACATAATTTAGAAATACCGCAATATCGCTGATGCCATCATTTTGAATGATTTTGATGTGTTAATTATAACCATAATGCGCGGCATTGTTCGCGCAAGAGACGGTTACTCGCTTGACACATCTTGCAACACTCTCTGAAATGCCTTCAACAATGCGCCGCGTCCTTCAAATCCGCTTTCGCCGAGATTGCTGATGCCGAGATAAATTCTCTGGCGGCAGCGATGCAACAAACCGGAGACGAGTCGCGCCATGCTTTCATCGTTGGCGCGCTCTTCGTCGGCGAAGGTCCACTGGCGGCCGGCAGGCCATGCGCGGCTGAGCACCTGCGGATGCGTCAGCGGTTGGTCGAGGCGCTCGTACCAGCCGCCCGAACCGGGGTCGAGCCAGAACTGTACGCTGGCAGGCCGGTTCATCATCAGGAAGGAATAAGCGGGCGAGACTAACACGGCATCATCTGTTTCAGATTTCCATGACTCCAAATATTGCGCGGCGATGACGCCATCGTTCAACATGGCGATGTATTCACGTCCGATATCGGCCAGACCTTCGACCGGCTGCATGACCTGACGGAATTTCTGCACCGACTCAATTAAACTTGCAGCGATGCGCGCCGCGTCCAGGTTGCGATGGAAACCGAAGCCCGGCTGCGATAAAACCTCGCCGAATAATCGTCGCAGGAAATGATCGAGCGGAAGCGGTTGACCTTCGCGATAATTCAAAATCCAATCTCGAAGCATCGAATAACGATTTCCAAAAGTAAATGTGATTCTTTCCTGTTTGTCCGAGCTGATCTTGTCGAACGGCGAGAGCGAAAAATCCTTGGCGCGATAAACGATCTCGGTCAGCAATTGCGCGCGGACAAGGTCTGTGTCGAGCGCCAGGCGCAGCGCGTAAGCCACATCGAATTTGGAGGGGCGCACATCCCAGTGCGGATGAGCGAGCGCGGCCAGCGCGAACAAAGCCTGCGAGGCGGGTTCGTCGTGCAAGGAACGCGATGGGCGATGTGTGCGAACCGGAATGCCGCGCGCTTCGAGTCGACTCGTGACAGCAAAACGCAACGCGTCCGAAAGATAAGGCGCGAGAATGACGATATCAGAAGGATGAAGGCGGAAAGATGAAGGCTGAGATTCATCATCAGTGATGAGTCTTTGGATTTCATCAACAATCGAATCGATTAATTCAGGGTAGAAACGAGAGAGAATTAATTTTAGTGGTTCGGGATTTTCTTCTTTCTTTTCCGTGAAAAGCGAAAAGTGAGGAAGGGGCGCGATGGCTTCTGTCAGAGAATTTTCAAGTTGGAGAATTTCTTCCGACATCACAAAAGTTTCATCGAAGGAAACTTCTTCACCGCATAATTCGCGCAAGGCGAAAGCTGTGTCCGTGTCCGCGCCGAGGAAGCGGCGGTAGCCCGCGTCTTCGTCGAAGATGATCAGCGCGGAATCAAATTCGGGCAGCCAATCGCGGATCAGATCGTGCGCGCGCGGAATATCTTCTTCGATGTTGTCGTAGATCAAGTGGCGACAGGTCTGCGTCAGGTAATTTCGGACGGCCTGGTCAGGCCATAGATGATTCCAGAAAACTTCCAGTTGAAGCGAGAAATCAAGCAGATTATTTTGCAGGCAAAAATCGCGGAAGCGGTTGGCGCAGTCCTGGGCGTCAGCGTAGATTCGGCGTTGGGATGGCTCGCCGATCCAGGCGGAGTCCAGACGCGGGCCGATGTCGGTATGCGGGAATCCGACCGCCGCGGATTTGTTGAGATTGTCCAGAATTTGGGAATACAAGCGATTGCGGTCAATCGTCAGAGATTCAAAATATCCGGCATCGAGCAGCGGGCGAACGAGGTGCGCCATATAGTATTGCGATGTCTCGAGCGTTAAAAACACGGGCGGATTTTCAGGATGCGCGAAGCCCGCGGCTTCAGCGGCCAACGGCCAAAAAAGATCCACCATGCGGCGCGCCAAACCGCCGACTGTGGCGGGAGTCGCTTCGCCGCCCGCGATTCTTTCGGGCGAACGGATGATTTCGAGATATGGTTCCTGCAAAGTTCTTTGCGGCGTGATGACAAGAATCGAATCGCCGGTCACGCCGTTCGCCAGCAAAAATTTGAGGCGCTCAACACCGACTGTGGATTTGCCTGTACCTGCGGGGGCGTGAAGAAAAAGTTTGGAGGTAAGCGGAGCTTCGATGACGGCGAGCTGGTTCGAGGTCAGCATGAAGCGAGGGTACAGGAGAGCAATGGATTTGTCAACAAAAAACAGGATGGCTTTATGGGCCATCCTGTCCAAGTCAGTTGAGATTCTTATTGAAGAATTTTGTCACTCGTTCCCATGCGTCTTTGGCTGCTTCCGGTTTGTAGACGCCTGGGTCGCTGTCCCTGAAAAAGGCGTGGCCTGAATTTGGATAAACAATCACTTCATGTTCAACGCCAATTTTGTCCAGCAGTTTGTCAAACTCTTCAACCGTCCCAACCGGGATGGATTGGTCCTTGTCGCCGAACAGGCCGAGCACCGGCGCTTTGATGGCAGGCAGTTGATCGAAGATCTGTTGCATACCGCCGCCATAAAAGGTGCAGATCGCATTCAGTGAACGATTGATGCCAAGCGATAACGACATGCGTCCGCCGAAGCAGAAGCCGACACTTCCAATCCTGCCGTTGCAATCGGGATGTTTTTTGAGCGCGTCGTAAAGGCTTTGCAAGTCGGTAAGCGCGGTCGCGCCATATTTTTGCACCAGCTTCATCGCAGTATCGCCGTCACCAAGCTGTGCCAGTTCGCCGTGATACAGGTCGGGGGCAAAGGCCAGATAGCCAATGGACGCGAAGCGGTCGGCAATGGATTTGGTTTGGGCGTCGAGTCCCCACCACTCCTGGATGACGATCACCGCAGGCCATGGGCCTTTGCCATTTGGCCTGGTGAGATGGCCTTTTACAGAACCGAGTTGAGTAAGTTCGCTCATAGTTTTCTCTCTTTCTTATCCTGCGCCCGCGGCGGGCGTCGGTGTGCCGTCCGGAGTCGGTGTTTCACCGGTCGAGAATTTGCCGCCGAAACCAATGCTGCAAATTGCAATATCGTTTTGTATAACGCAGCCGGATAGACTGCCGCCGCTGAGTGTGTCCATCAGCACGACCAGATCGTCGGTCGTGTCGGCCAGCAGGACAAGTGTCGTGCCGTTCTGTCCGGCCTTGAATAACACAAGCCCGTTGCCCGCTCTTCCTAATTTTCCAAATTGCGGAATTTCAATAAATTCGCTGGCATCGTCCAGCGTCAGGTTGTAGGACTCGATATATTTTGTCAGGTCCTCGCTGGGCGAGAATGTGCCAAGCACAACCAGGTTGCCGCTCTCCGGCGCGCTCTGGCTGACTTGCATGTCAATGCTCAATGTATTCAATTTGGATTGCAAGCGCGACAGTGCACCGGTCATCTCGGCGGTCATTTGCACATTGGCAGTCATCAGCAGGCTGGCGGTCGAACCGTTGAACACGTAGGGAAAATCGCTCAATGCGATCTTGCGCCTGCCGCTCAACAAAAAGTCGGCGATATTGTTGACCAGTATGTTGTTGTCTGCAACGGTGTTGAAAGGTGTCTGCATAAAAGTGAAATCGCCAACGGCTAATACGTTCCCATCTGCGCTCAAAGCGGACGCGGCCCACCCTTGTTTGGAATCGTTGTTTGGCGCCGCGTCGGTCTGGGACGAGAAAGTTTTGTCGCCGCCAACCAAAAGACCCAGCCCCGAATCTGTTTTCACGGAACGAGCGCCGTACAACACAACCTTTTTCAGTCCCCAGGTCAGGTCGGATTTTCCGAACTGTTCGAAGAACACGTTGCGGAAGTTGCCCTCGTTGTCGGTGAGATTGTAGAGATAGTCGTTATCGAAACTGATGTCAAAGGATTTGAGCAGCGGGTTGACGATGTTCGAGTCCGGAAAATTGGCCGTTGTGCCGCTAAAGGAATCGCTGTAGATCAGGCCGCGCGTCGCATCGGTGAAAACGGCCAATCGTCCGCCGCGCCGCTCAAAGTCGAGAATGATGCGGGTTTCGTCGGCTGTGAATCCGATGGAGGGTGAAATAATCACATACGCGCTGGCGCGCTTCAATTGCGATTCCAAAGTGGTTGAGTCGGTGTTCAGTTCGAGGCTTGCTCCGCGCCGGGCCAGCGCGTCGGATAAAGTTTGAATCTCGCCCGGCTGGAATTGATTGGCGTGTGAATAGTCCGCGAAAACGATGCCGCCCGTTTGTTTGATCTCTTCCGGCTGCGGCGTGGATACGGGCGCTTGAGGCATTTTCAGGTTGGCGTAATCCGGCGTTTCGATTTTTTGCGGCAGGTAGAAGCCCGGAAAATACCAGGCGAAGCGCAGGATGATCGGCAAAAGGAACAATGCCAGCAGGATGAAAATAGTTTTGCGATTCATGTCGGTCTCCTACTTTTGTTCCACGGGCAGCGGCGGGATATAAAGCATATATAAACCTGGCCTGGATGGATAAGGCAGGGTCACGCCTTCTTTGGTTTGCAGGAAGAAGCCATAAACATTGGCAGTTGATCCGTAGATGGCCGCGTTATACAGGTCTTTCGTATCGAAATTCCAAATGCGGGCCATGCGGGCGGCCCGGTTGTAGGCGTCTGTTTCTGAACCTAATTGATCAACCAGGCCGAGACGCAGGGCTTCGCTTCCCGGCCATATCTGGCCGCGCAAGAGCGTATCGGGGCCGATCTTCAAGCGGTCACCGCGTCCGAGTTTGACGGCCTGGTAAAAGCCCTGTTTGAGCATTTCGATCTCGCGCACGGTGGTATCGCGCGGCGAGCCCCAGAGTTTGTAAGGCCCGGTTGAAATGATATCTTCAAAGATAAATGGGGAGGGCGGCAGGTAGCCGATGACGCCCACGTTGCCCACTTCGGACGATGGCACTGCCACGACATAATCTGTTCCAGACGAAAGATAATATGCGCCGCTGGCGGCCATCCCGCTGACCCAGGTGATGACCGGTTTTTCCATGCGAAGACGCGCCAGTTCCATATAAACAGCTTCTGTGTCCACGACGGTGCCGCCGGGGCTGTCCAGGATCAAAACCACTGCGCGAATTTCGGGATGCTGGCGCGCATACGCGATCTGTGCAATGAGTTCTTTGGCGGTCGAAGCGTAGATTGCATCATTCAGGCGAATGACTCCGATCACGGGTTTGGGAATCAATAAAGAAAATAACACACCGATGATCAGCGCTGGAATCGCCCACCATAAGAATCGGCTGCGTTCCTGCGGGGGTATCTCGAAGTTCTTCATAGAGCCTCCTTTGTTCGGTTGATTAGAGCATAAATGATTGAAGGGGCTTTGTCAATCGCGGCTTGCCCAGTGCCGATAGAACACAGCGCAAGGCAGGTACAATGTTGCGGTTAGCTGCGCGGCTTTGGCAAAGCCATAATAGTCCACATGCGCGGCTTGACGCTTTAAACGGGATATGCTACCATCCCTCCTTGATAAACATTTAGAGGAGACCGTATGAAAAATAAAATCAGCGTGAGACTGGTAAGCCTGTTGTTTTTTGGCGCGCTTCTGGTTTCGGCTTGTAATCAAGTTTATTCCCAACAGCCGCTCTCAACGCCAACTTTGATACCAACAGGTCTGTTTGTATCACCGTTTCCATCCGGCCAGGATCCGATGAAAGTTGTGGCAGATCTTGGAACTCAAACCGCCCTGGCTAAGACGGCTGAGTCTGTTGGCGGCACACCTGGGACGCCATCCACGCCCACAACTCCGGGGACGCCAGGCACTATCATCACACCGCTGACCGGTCCCTCGCTGACACCGACTCTTGGCACGCCTGGTATTCCGGTTGCCACCACTCCCGCGCCGATCACGGTTGTTCCAGGCGCAACTACGGCAGTCCCGCTTACTATTGTTGTGCCGTCTGGCGTCCCGGCAACTTATACGCTGCAATCAGGCGAGTACGTCTATTGCATTGCGCGCCGCTATAACCTTGACCCCGATGACATACTTGCCCGCAACGGTCTCATTGACAGCCAGACCATCTACCCGGGTTTGACTTTGCAAATGCCGCAATCGGGCAACCCATTCCCCGGCGCGCGCGCCTGGCATGCGCATCCAGACACATACACAGTTGACTTCTCCACTGAGACACTCAACAGCATTGCCTGTTATTATGGAGATGTTTTCCCCGAAGCAATTGCCAAGGCAAATAATCTTCCGCTGAATGCGGTTTTGAGTGTGGGCCAGAAATTAAGCATTCCGTAAACTCTGAAGTATTGAAAAGCCCAGGCTTGTTGCCTGGGCTTTTTTCTAGGAGGCAGCCATGCCATTCGAACTCTTGAAATCAGAACCGCTTTTTCAGGGGCGCGCCTTCAAAATCCGCCGCGACACACTCAAGACACCCGGCGGAAATGAAACGAAGTTTGACATTGTCGAGCATGGCGGTTCGGTCATCGTTATCCCAATTGATGCTGATGGAAACATGCTTTTTGTGCGTCAGTATCGCCACGCGGCAGGTATGGATCTGCTCGAACTTCCGGCTGGAACACGCAATAGCGGCGAACCGCACGATGTCTGCGCGGCGCGCGAGATGCGTGAAGAGACCGGCATGGCCGCCGGCAAACTCGAACACATCGGAGATTTTTATCTCGCGCCCGGATATTCCACCGAGTTCATGGCCGTCTTTCTCGCAACAGAATTGATTCACGATCCGCTCGAAGCCGATGAGGATGAATTTTTGCAAGTCGAGAAAATCCCCATCAAAAAAGCGATTGAAATGGCGGAACGCGGCCAAATGCCAGACGCCAAGTCACTGGCGGCGCTGTTTCTGGCAAGACCCCAATTGAAAGAATATTTGTAACCGGTGATATGATTTTGTACAATTCTTGTCCGAAATATGACAACTCGCAGGGGGATTCAGGTCATTAATAACTAACATCATCGGAATATGGAGGATACACTTGGAAGTTCAAAGATCATACTAAGGCAATCGCCAATGTTCAATGCAGCAGGCGTTTGCCTATCAAAGGAGCCAGCATACAAATGAAACGCACAGTAATTACTATTGACGGCAACGAAGCCACAGCTTCGGTCGCTCACCGCTTGAGCGAAGTGATCGCCATTTACCCCATCACTCCATCTTCCGGCATGGGCGAGTTCTCTGATGAATGGTCTGCCAAAGGCAAAAAGAATTTGTGGGGCACTGTGCCAACCGTCATCGAAATGCAATCCGAAGGCGGAGCGGCAGGCACGGTGCATGGTGCGCTGCAAGCCGGCGCATTGACCACTACCTTCACCGCCTCGCAAGGCCTGCTGTTGATGATCCCCAACATGTACAAGATCGCCGGCGAACTCACCAGCACTGTTTTCCACGTTGCGGCGCGCTCGCTCGCCGCGCAGGGGCTTTCCATCTATGGCGATCACCAGGATGTGATGGCCGTGCGCCAGACGGGTTGGGCACTGCTCTCGTCTGGGTCAGTGCAGGAAGCGCAGGATTTCGCCGCCATCGCGCAGGCCGCCACACTCAAAAGCCGCATCCCGTTCCTGCATTTCTTCGACGGTTTCCGCACCTCGCATGAAGTAACCAAGATCGTTCCGCTAGCGGATGAAGAACTTCGCAGCCTGCTGGACGATGACCTGATTCGCGCCCATCGAGCGCGCGCCCTCTCCCCAGAACGGCCCATGATCCGCGGCACAGCACAGAATCCGGATGTCTACTTCCAGGCACGCGAAACGGTCAACCCGTTCTACGCGGCGACGCCTGCCATCCTTCAAGAAGCGATGGACAAGTTCGCTCAGATCACTGGCCGACAGTATCACCTGTTCGATTATGTTGGACACCCCGAAGCCGAACGCGTGCTTATCATCATGGGTTCAGGCGGCGAAACCGCCGAAGAGACGGTTAACTATCTGGTTGCAAAAGGCGAAAAGATTGGCGCGATACGCGTGCGTTTATATCGTCCGTTCTCATTCAAGGACTTCGTCAAGGTTTTGCCAAAGTCTGTCAAATCCGTTGCAGTGCTGGACCGCACCAAAGAACCCGGCGCGGGCGGCGAACCGCTTTATCTGGATGTGGTCAATGCTCTCTCTGAAGCTGGCCGCGCCGAGATCAAAGTCATCGGCGGACGTTATGGCCTTTCATCAAAAGAATTTACTCCGGCCATGGTCAAAGCCGTTTTGGACGAGATGAAAAAGGCTGATCCAAAGAATCACTTCACCGTCGGCATCCATGATGATCTCAGTCACACCAGCCTCGACTTCGATCCTTCATTTTCTGTTGAATCTGATGAAACCGTGCGTTGTGTTTTCTTCGGCCTCGGCTCGGACGGAACGGTCGGTGCCAACAAAAATTCGATCAAGATCATTGGCGAAGAGACCGAGAATTACGCACAGGGCTACTTTTACTACGACTCCAAAAAATCCGGCACGGTGACTCTCTCGCATCTGCGCTTTGGACCCAAGCCGATCCTGGCCCCGTATTTGATCGGCGCGAACCAGGCCAACTTTGTGGCATGTCATCAATATTCGTTCCTCGAGCGCGTGGACATGCTCAAGTATGCCAAACCGGGCGGCGTGTTCCTGCTCAACAGTTTGTACGGTGCGGATGAAGTTTGGGATCATCTGCCGCGCGAAGTACAGCAGGCCATCATCGAGAAAAAATTAAAGTTCCACGTCATCAACGGTTATGATGTGGCCGAGAAGGCCGGCATGGGCGGGCGCATGAACACCATCATGCAGACCGCCTTCTTCGCCATCAGCGGCGTCCTGCCGCGCGAGCAGGCCATTGCCGAAATTAAACATGCCATCGAAAAAACATACGGCAAGCGCGGCGAGGCCGTCGTGAAGAAAAATTTCGAAGCGGTGGATCGGACTCTGGAGAATCTGCATGAGGTCAAGGTTCCAGCCGAGATCAACTCGCAGGTGGCGCGCCGTCTCCCGGTCCCGAATGAAGCGCCGGATTTTGTCCGTAATGTGCTTGGACAAATGATCGCCTTCGACGGCGACAATATCCCCGTCAGTGCGCTTCCGGCAGATGGCACATATCCGTCTGGCACGACTCAATGGGAGAAACGCAACCTGGCGCTCGACATCCCGGTTTGGGAATCGGATTTGTGCATTCAGTGCGGCAAGTGCGTGATGGTCTGCCCGCACGCGGTCATTCGACATAAAGTGTATGACAAGCAATTGCTGGACGGCGCGCCCGCGACTTTTAAACACATGGATAGCAAGTTCAAGGAATTTCCCGGCATGGCGTACACAGTGCAGATTTCGCCGGAAGATTGCACGGGTTGTACGTTGTGCGTGGATGTCTGCCCGGCCAAGGATAAGACTCAGGCCGGACGCAAGGCGTTGAACATGGCGCCACAGCCCGCCCTGCGCGAAGCCGAAAGCAAGAATTGGGATTTCTTTATGAACATCCCAGACCTGGATCGCAAACTGGTAAATCCTTCGACCATCAAAAATTCACAGCTCCTGCGCCCGTTGTTTGAATTCAGTGGCGCGTGCGCCGGATGCGGCGAGACGCCTTATGTCAAACTGGTTTCGCAGTTGTTCGGCGACCGGGCTGTGATCGCCAATGCGACCGGATGCTCGTCCATTTATGGCGGCAACCTGCCCACTACGCCGTGGGCAGTGGATAATAACGGACGCGGCCCAGCCTGGTCGAACTCGCTGTTCGAGGATAACGCCGAGTTTGGCCTGGGGATGCGCCTGACGCTCGACAAGCAAAACGAATTTGCGCGCGAACTGCTTGCAAGCTTTGAAACGGAACTCAGCGCCGAATTGGTGAACGCCATCCTGCGCGCCGATCAATCCACTGAAGCCGGCATAGAAGAACAACGCCTGCGCGTGGCAGAACTCAAGAAAAAACTTGGCGGCTCAAAAGATTCGCGCGCCAAAGATTTGATCAGCGTGGCTGACAGCCTCGTCAAAAAATCCGTGTGGATCATGGGCGGCGACGGCTGGGCCTACGACATTGGATACGGCGGTCTCGACCACGTGCTGGCTTCGGGACGCAACGTCAACGTGCTGGTGCTCGATACCGAAGTCTATTCCAACACCGGCGGGCAGGCCAGCAAGTCCACGCCGCGCGCCGCGGTTGCGAAATTTGCAACAGCAGGCAAGGGCCTGCCCAAAAAAGACCTCGGCCTGATCGCCATGGCGTACGGCTACGTTTATGTTGCCCGCGTCGCAATGGGCTTCAACGATCAGCAAACATTAAAGGCAATCCTCGAAGCCGAAGCCTACGACGGCCCATCGCTGGTAATCGCTTACAGTCATTGCATTGCGCATGGCTACGATATGGCGCTTGGCCTCCAGCAGCAGAAACTGGCCGTGCAATCCGGCTCGTGGCCTGTCTATCGCTACGATCCGCGCCTCGCAGATGAAGGCAAGAATCCGCTCGTCATCGAAGCCAAAGAGCCCAGCATCCCCGTCTCACAATATGCCTACAACGAGACGCGCTACAAGATGCTCACGCAAATGGATGAAACGCGCGCCGAACAATTAATGAAGGAAGCCCAGCACGATGCAAAATCCCGCTGGACGCTTTATCAGCAAATGGCCGCCATCCATTATGACGCCGACAAGAACGGCGATCAAGGAGGACAGGCATGATCGATCTTTCCACGACCTATCTCGGACTCCATTTAAAAAATCCGCTCGTGGCTTCGGCCTCGCCCCTTTCCAAAAAGGTCGAGCAGGTTCAGCGCATGGAAGAAGCGGGCATTGCAGCAGTGGTCATGCATTCGCTGTTCGAGGAACAAATCATCCACGAAAGCCTCGAACTCGATCACTATCTGACGCGCGGCACCAATTCATACGCCGAGGCCATCACCTATCTGCCCGATTCAGGTTCGTACAGCCTGCTTCCCGAAAAATATCTCACCAAAGTCACCGAACTCAAAAAGGCCGTCAACATCCCGGTTATCGGAAGCCTGAACGGCGTGTCAAAAGGCGGATGGGTGCGCTACGCCCGCCTCATTCAGGAAGCCGGAGCGGATGCCCTTGAACTGAACCTTTACTACCTCCCAACCGATCCCGCCATCACCGCCCAGGAATTGGAAGACACGCAGGTTGATCTCGTCGCAGATATAAAGTCTTCGATCAAGATTCCGCTGGCTGTGAAGTTGAGTCCGTTCTACACGTCGCTACCTCACTTTGCACAGCGTATCACCGCTGCGGGCGCGGACGGCCTTGTCCTGTTCAACCGCTTCTATCAGCCGGATTTTGACATCGAGGAACTGAGCATCGCCCACACGCTCGACCTGAGCACCTCCGCCGACCTGCGCCTGCCTTTGCGTTGGATATCCATCCTGCATGGTCAAGTGGATGTTGATTTCGCGTTAACCAGCGGAGTCCACACCGCCGTGGATGTGCTCAAAGCCATGATGTCCGGCGCGAATTCGGCCATGATGGCATCCGAGCTGTTGCACTACGGCATCGAGCGCATTCCCGCTATTCTCTCTGAAATAGAAACCTGGATGGACACGCATCAGTACACGTCCATTATCCAAATGCAGGGAAGCATGAGCCAAAAGTCCGTTGCCGAACCTGCTGCATTTGAACGGGCAAATTACATGAAGGTGTTAAGCTCATTAAGAGATTTACCGTAAAGTCCCATCGTCCGCCCGGTTTACCAGGCCCAGAATCAAAAATCCTCCGCACAAGCGGAGGATTTTTATAAAATACATTCAATGAAGGGCAATATGGCTATTCTTGCACAGAAGCGACAGGTGCGTTTTTGCGCTGGCGAAAAGTAATGCGTCCGCGGGTCAGATCATAGGGTGACATTTCCACCGCCACACGATCTCCCAACAAAATACGAATGTAATACTTTCGCATCTTGCCAGACAGATAAGCCAGAACAACGTGACCGTTTTCCAGCTTCACCCTGAACTGCGTCCCGGGCAAAGCCTCGATCACCACTCCGTCTGCGCGAATTTTATCTTCCTCTTTAGCCATACATATCTCCTGTTCCTACTCAGTCTCCTTGGTAAAGGAGCGCCGCTTAATACGGCGGATTGCTTTCTTCTTTTCCATACGCCGCTGTTCACTCTTGGAGACGAACCAGCGCTTGCGGCGAACCGTGCTCAAAATGCCGCTCTTGACGATTTTCTTGCGAAAGCGCTTAAGCAGGCTGTCCTGGCCTTCGCCAGAGCGTAATACAACCATTGCCATTTAAGATTCACCTCCTTTCACACAGAGAATGGGCAAAAAAACTCAGCCGATAAACAGACTCGGCTGAGGGACGTGTACGACGGAAAAAGCAAAAGTGACCTTGCGATCAAAACGCTTCACACTCCTCGAATTGTCAACCAGAGAAACACATCTCTCAACCGAACCAACGGGCGAGATTATACACGATTCAATAAAGATTGCACAGGCCTTCCGTCGAATGTTAAAAGAAAGGCCCTGCGGAGATCATATCCTTTTTCAGCAATACGCCCGCCCCAAACTGCGGCAACGAAGGCATTTGCGCCATCTTCGGTTTTTACGATGTGTGAATATGCAGTTTTACGAACCGGATAAATTATAATGAAAACGAGGAAACAGCCATGACATCTAATCAATACGACACCGTCATCATCGGCGCGGGGCATAATGGGCTGGTCGCCGCCGCATATTTTGCAAAGGCAAAAAAACGCGTGCTTGTTTTGGAACGACGCGCCATCGCGGGCGGCTCGCTAGTGACCGAATCCTTTGGCAGTAATCCGCCGCTCTCTGCGGAAGGCTTCCAAGCGGATTCAATTTGGACAGGCGGAACTCTGCGCCCCGATATTATCAAATACTTGAACCTCGCCTCACACGGACTTCAGCCTGATTCCGTTCGAAAACCTTTCATCTCCCTCCAAACCGATTCCAACCGCCTCATCCTCGACTCAGACCCCGCCAAAGCCGCCGAGTCCATCAAACACTTCTCCGAAAAAGACGCGGCGAAATGGCACAAATTCATCGCCTTCATGAACAAGTCGGCGCAATTCCTCGATGCGGCTTATGCGACCATCATGCCGCGCCTGCCGAAGAAATTTAGTTTCGAGGAAGGATACGGCCTGCTCGAAATGGGACTCGACCTGCGCCTGATGGGCCGCAAAGACATGCTCAACCTCGTCCGCATGTTGCCGATGACCGCCGTCGAATTCGTGGAAGAATGGTTTGAGTCCGAACAACTCAAAGCCGCGATTGCATCTGTGGCAATTCACGGCGTGACCTTGGGAGTCATGTCCGCCGGCACGGGCTACACCCTGCTCCACAACTGGATGAATCGCGGCGGCTTGTCGCATATCAATGTAGGAAAAGCGGGCGAGATCACACAGGCGCTTACAAGCGCTGTAAAATCGCTGGGCGGAGAAATCCGCACAGAGGCAGAAGTAACGAAGATCCGGGTTGACAGGCAGGAAGTAAAAGGCGTTATCCTGGCAAACGGTGAAGAGATCTCTGCAAAGGTTGTCCTCTCTGCAGCCGACCCGAAACACACCCTGCTCAAACTCGTCGGCGCGATGGAATTACCCCCCGAATTTGTGCAGAAAACACAGTCCATCAAAATGCGCGGATCAGTCGCGAAGATTCACTTGCTCACTAACGGCAATCATGGCATCCCCGAAGGAACGCTTGTTCTCGCTCCCAACTTGCAATACCTCGAACGCGCTTACGACGCGGCGAAATATGGGCGGATTTCCGAGAAGCCCTATCTCGAAATAACAACTTCGGGGAATGTGGTTTCTGTCCACTTCCAGTTTGCGCCGTACACATTGAAAAACGGTGATTGGAAAACAGAAGGCGCGAAGGTCGAAAATTTGGCGATTGATACACTCGGCGAATACTTCCCCAATCTAAAATCATCAACACTTATGCACCTGCCCCACGAACTGCCTGAGGCGCGTGCAAACGCAGTCATCATAGATCATAAAACGATCACTCCAAAAGATTTGGAGGAAACTTATGGCTTGACCGAGGGCGATTTGAACCACGGCCAACTCATGCTCGACCAGTTTTTCTTCATGCGTCCCATCCCGGGCTGGTCGAATCACAAGACGCCCATTGATGGGCTGTATCTCTGCGGAAGCGGCACGCACGGCGGAGGCGGAGTCAGCGGGGCGAGCGGCAGGAATGCCGCGCGCATGGTTTTGAACAATAAATAGGATCAAATTTCCGGAGCCAGATTAACTTCTCTATCGTAAAGCGCCAGACCGCACTCGAACGGTAACGCGCCTCGAACAAATGACGGGTGATTTGCGCTATACTTTGCGCATGTCATCCGTCATTCGCGCATCCGATATTGGATCGTATCTTTACTGCCGCCGCGCCTGGTGGTATCGCAAGCAGGGTCTGAAATCGGAAAACCAGGCTGAACTCGCCACAGGGACGGAACTGCATCGCCAGCATGGACGCAAAGTCATCGCGGCGGGTCTTCTTCGGACTTTGGGTTGGATTCTGCTCCTCGCAGCTCTGATTGCGCTTGTTGCGTTTCTTACAGATAACATTTTGCGGATCATGCCGTAATGCTTTACCTCTCCCTCTTTCTACTTATCCTCGCCATCGTTTTCTTACTTCAAGGCGATCGCCAGCACCGCAAATCCGGCCTGCCCGGCGGACGCGTCGTCTACACCGATACACGCGCCTGGGGCGAAGTGGAGAAGCCGCTCATCTACGCGGAACTTGGACTCACCGGCAAGCCCGATTATCTCGTCGAACGCCATGGGAAGATTATTCCCGTTGAAGTAAAATCGGGGCGCACACCCGAAGCGCCATACGACTCGCACATCTTTCAAGTCGCGGCGTATTGCCTGCTGGTGGAAAAGACGTATGGCAAACGTCCACCGTATGGCATTATCCATTATCCCAACCGTGACTTTGCCGTGGATTACACGCCCGAACTCGAGTCTGCTTTGCTGGATGAACTGGCCGAAATGAAACGCGACGAAATCCGCACCAATGTCCCGCGTTCGCATGAAGACGCGGCGCGTTGCCGCAAATGCGGGTTCAGGAAAGTATGCGACCAAAGCCTGGACTAATATCTCAATAAGCTAAAGGCGCAGGCTCATGATCCTGTCGGGAGATTGCCCGCTGACGGGCCGATCGTTCGGTCGGAGTTGTGGGCGCCGCCTGCGTGCCTTCATCCATTGGACAAAATCATCCACCATTTTGCTCAACACATTCTTTCTTGTCCCTACTGCCAACTAAACTCCGCCGCTGTTCGCGGTCCTTGCTGACGGTGCGGCCGCGCTCACCTCCTGCAAACGGGATTGATACTGAAAATGATCGGGGGAATATTCAGTTTCTCAAAGCCTCAACAATTTAAGGAAAGTTACATTGCTCATATTGACATGGACAAGAATCGTCCTACAATATGACCTGCTGGTCATATGACTTGGAAGTCACATTATTATGCCCAAACAAACCTTTCTTAACCTCCCCGAAGAAAAGCGTGAAACGATTATCAACGCCGCTGTGGAAGAATTTGCCCAATACGGTTTGGAGAACGCTTCTACGAATCGGATCGTGAAAAACAGCGGGATTGCAAAAGGAAGTTTCTATCAGTATTTTGAAGATAAGCAGGACGTCTTCATGTATTTACTCTCTACGATCGAGCGCGAAGAAATGGAATTCTTCAAGGGCAAACATCCACCAAGCAGCAACATGGACACGTTCCACTACTTCCGCTGGATGGTCAAAACAGGCATGGAGTTCGGGCTTGCTCACCCACGCGCCATTCAAGCCGCCTGGCGTGTATTACTTGGCGAAGGTCTGTATTATGGAAAAAATTTTTCTGAATACCGCCAGAAGACAACGCAGGCGTTGACGACAATGATCAAACACGCCATCGAACGCGGCGAAGTGGACCAGAGCGTGAATGTGAAACTGGCTGTCATGATCATGGAAACATGGAGCAATGCGATCACCACCTACGTCCTGAACGAAGGCATGAAGCAAAAAGACATGCTGAAATGGATGCGCTCGCCGAAGACACAGGAAACGATAGATAAATTGCTATATGTAATGGAATACGGCTTGCGTAAAACAGAATCCAAATTCAAAACCAGCTCTTAGTTAGAAAGGAAACCATAATGACACTTTACTTGCGCCTTGCATGGCGCAACATTTGGCGTCACCGCCGCCGGACGATCATCATCGTGATCGCCATGGGACTTGCCCTGGCCCTCATGATGTTTTATGACGGCCTTGTGGATGGATTCAATCAGGCCATCTACGGCAACGCCATCCGCGTGCTGGGCGGCAATATTCAAATTCATACCGCGGGCTACCGCGCAAAAGCGGACAGCAATCCGCTTCTTCCCTTGACCAACGATTCGGCTGTCGTTAAAGCGGCTTTATCCCAGCCGAATGTGGTCTCAGCCACACGCCGTATCCAAACGGGCGGACTGGCCAGCAACCGCGAAGGCGCGTTCTCGATCAGCATCATCGGCATCGAGCCTGAAGCGGAAGCGCCCGTCAGTTTGATCGCCGCCAACATTGCCGGTGGTCGCTGGCTGACGGCAAACGATCAAGATTCGATCCTCATCGGAAAAGGATTGGCTGACGTGATGGGACTCAAGGTCGGCGACCGCCTTACGGTGGTTGGCAGTGACATTCACAAACAAAACCGCCAGCGCACCATGACCGTAACCGGTATTTACGATATTGGACTGCCCACCGTCGAGAAAAGTACAGTTTATATTTCGCTGAATGAGGCGCAGACTCTCTATGGTTTGCCCGGCCAGTCAACGGAAGTGGACATTAACTTGAAAACGCTTGGCAAAGAGTCAAGTTTTGTTGCGGCGCTTGCGCCTGCGTTACCAGGCTACGAAGTAGAGTCCTGGGATAAAAATTATCCCGAGCTTGCATCGGCTCTCACCCAAAAAGGTGCAGCGATGAATATCTTCAGCGTCATTATCGAGTTGATCGCAGGAATTGGAATTCTCAATCTTCTTCTTATGGCCGTCTACGAACGGACGCGCGAGATTGGCCTGCTGGGTGCAATGGGTCTCAAGCCGCGTCAGATCGCGACCCTGTTCATCCTCGAAGGCACTATGATTGGTTTAGTCGGCGCAGTAGCAGGCGTCTTGTTGGGGCTGTTAATCAACGGCTCGTTCGGAGTCGTGGGCATGGACTTCACCCAATTCGCCAGCGTGACCGAGTACACTGCCCTGATCAGCGGGCGCGTGTATACAAGCTTTGGCTTGGGTAACATATTTGCACGCGCCATTACCGTGCTGATCATCGCCACGCTCGCGGCATGGATTCCCGCCAGCGAAGCCGCCCGGCGCGAACCTGCCGAAGCGCTGCATTACGTTTAGGGAGCCGTCATGTCACAACTTCTCAAAATGGCTTTCCGCGATCTGGGCCGCAATAAACGCCGCTCGATTCTTTCTGCGCTGGCAGTATCCATGGGCGCAGCTCTGTTGCTCTTGTTTGCATCGGTGTTGAGAGGTGAAATACAAAGCGCAATCCAGCCTACCATTCAATTACAGACCGGGCATTTACAAGTTCGGGCTGTTTCGTACAATGAAAATAAGATCAGCCTGAAATGGGAAGATTTGGTCGCCAATCCTGATCAGGTGATTGCGCAGATTCAATCTCTGCCACAAGTTGCTGTCGCGACGCCGCGCCTGGTTGCCAGCGGCATCGTCACGGCGGGCGAAGATTCGAGGGGCGTACAGGTCATCGGCATTGATCCAGCATCTGAGGCGAACCAGGTCTTTCGTCAAGGTTTGATCGCGGGGCAGTTCATCACTCCCGATGATCGCGATAGCATTGTCGTTGGCAAACCCCTGGCCGATAAATTCGACATCCAGGTTGGAGAAAAGGTCAATCTGTTGGTGAACACGTCCAACGGTAACGTGGACGAACAACTCTTCACGGTGAAAGGCATTTACTCGACCAATACCACAACCTACGATGAAAACACAGTGTTCATGCCGCTAGCCAAAGCCCAGACGATTACAGGCACCGAGAATCATGCAAGCACGATTTTCATCCTGTTGAAAGATCAGACCCAGGCGGATGCAGTTGCAGCTGCTTTGCAATCGCCGGACTATCAGGTTCTGACCTGGCAAAAAATGACCGAGGTAATTTCGCAAACTGAGGATCTCGCCAATTCATTTATGTACATTTTTTATCTGATCATACTGGGGATCACCGCTACGGTCGTCACGAATACGCTCGTCATGTCCGTGTTCGAACGCACGCGTGAGATTGGCATCCTTTTAGCCATCGGCATGAAGGGATATCGCATCATGGCTCAATTCCTGACCGAAGCCGCAGTGCTTGCCACAGGCGGAGTGGTCGGAGGATTAATTATTGGCGGCCTGTTAGTTGGCTACTTTGCCGTGTATGGTCTTCCGATAAATGTTGGTGCGATGGGCATCAGCGGTTATTTGATCAGGAACATTATTTATACTCAGCTCACTATAAAAGATACGATCATTTTGACCGTCCTGACCTACATAGTTACACTGATCGCTTCACTTTATCCGGCTGTGCTGGCCGCGCGCATGGAACCTGTCGAAGCATTGCACGGAATTGGAGACTAAAATGGAAGTTACTAAAGTCATCAACGCAACACGGACGTTCAAAATCGGTGAGGTGGAAACCCAAGCCCTGCGCGGTGTGGACTTGAGCATCACGAACGGAGAATTCACTGCTTTAGTCGGGCCTTCAGGCTCCGGCAAGACGACTCTATTGCAGTTGATCGGCCTGCTTGACCAACCGACTACTGGAAGTGTCTTTATCAACGGTAAAGAAGCCACCCGCCTCAATCGCGACCAGCGGGCGGATCTACGCAAGGGAGCCATTGGATTCATCTTCCAGTTCTTCGCCCTTATTCCCACACTGACGGCTTATGAGAACATCGAACTGCCGCTTCTGCTGAATGGCATGAAGCCCGCCGAGCGGAAAGCACGCGTAAATGAAATGCTGGAGGCCGTCGGTCTCGGCGAGCGCGCGCATCATCGCCCCGATCAACTCAGCGGCGGGCAGCAACAACGCGTGGCAGTGGCGCGCGCGCTTTCCATCAACCCGTCCCTCGTTCTGGCTGATGAACCGACCGCCAACCTTGATACTGAGAATGGCAAGCAGGTGATGGACATCATGCAGAAACTCAACAAAGATACGGGCGTGACTTTCGTGTTCGCCACGCACGATCCGCGCGTGATCAAATACGCCCAGCGCGTTGTAACTCTCCGCGACGGATTGATCGTCGAGAACAATGGCAATTCGACAAAAGCATAAGGCTAAAATGAAAAAAATATATTTAATCGCACTAACGATCTTTGCATTGACCCTGACCGCCTGCAGCGCGGCCTCCACGCCGACAGCGATTCCGACAATCGTTCTGGACGCCGCCAAACCGGCCACAGCCTCGAACAGCGTTTCAGCCTCGGCAGAAGTTGTCCCTGCACAAAGTGTGCAATTGAGCTTTCCGCTAACCGGCGTGGTAAAAAACGTTGAAGTTACGGCTGGCGATACAGTCACCGCCGGGCAGACTCTTATCACACTCGACGCTACAATTTTGGAGGCGCGCGTCAAAGAGGCAGAGGCCAATTTAACGGCCGCCCAATCCCAGGTCAAATACTTGAGGCGGATCGGCACGGACCAGGAGCATTTGGATTCCGCCCAGGCAGATGTGGATCGCGCCCAGGCATCCCTCGATTCTGCCAAGGCAACTCTGGCGCAGGCGACATTGACAGCGCCGATCAATGGGACAATTGCTTCGGTTAATATTTCCGCCGCCGAAACGGTCGTGCCCGGACAGCTCGTTGTGATTCTCGGCGATCTTTCGCAGTTTCAAATTGAAACCACTGATGTGAGCGAACGCGATATCCCCAACGTGCAGGTTGGTCAATCGGCCAGGGTTTTTGTTCAGGCGTTGAATCAGGACTTCACGGGCAAAGTTGTGGATGTGGCGCGGTTTTCCACAACGGTCGGCGGGGATGTTGTTTATAAAGTGACGATCGAACTGGATGAACAACCACAGGGCCTGCGTTGGGGGATGACAGCCGATGTAAAGATTCAAACGGGGAATTAAGTAATGGATTCAGGAGATAGGGAATGAAACGATTTTGCTTAACCATGCCTGCGGTGAGTATGGCGTTGGTCATTATCCTGGCCGGTTGCGCAAGCCAAACCCCAACGACTCCCCCGCTGGGCGCGCCAACCGCAGTGAGCAGTTCGAGCGCGCCGACTTCCGGCAATGTGACGGCATCTGCATTGGTTATCCCCGCGCAAACATCGCAAATGGGATACCTGATCTCAGCCACGGTCAGGGATGTCATGGTGAAGGAAGGCGACAAAATTCAAGAGGGGCAAACCCTGATGGTTTTGAATACTCCCGACCTGGCGTTATCCGTGACGGGAGCAGAAGCAAGCGCCCGCGCGGCACAGGCAGAAGCAGAACTTCAAAGGTATGCGCGCAAGACAATCAATCAGGCTGGCAGGGTAGTTTCTCTCAGCGGCCCGCCGGAATTGCGCCAGATAGCAGATGCGAAAGTTTTACAGGCGCAGGCCGCGCTTGAAATCGCGCAAGCCGCTCTTGCCCAGGGCACACTCGCTGCCCCTTTCAACGGGATAGTTGTTGCCATCAATATAAAGCCAGGTGAATTTGTCCAGCCCGGACAGGTTGTGATGGTATTGGGAAATCTCGATGATTTACAGATCGAGACCACCGACCTGAGCGAACGGGACATCGCCAATGTGCAGGTGGGACAGACTGCAACCGTGCGGTTAAAAGCATTTGCACAGGATTTCAACGGCAAAGTCGTTGCCATCGCGCCGAGGGGAGAAAAGGCCGGCGGAGATGTGGTTTACAAGGTCACGATCAGGCTGGATGATCCGCCCGCGGGTTTAATGTGGGGCATGAGCGCCGACGTGGAGATTGCAACTGGAAAATGAAACTTTCCATTTCGCATTTATGAAATGGATGCCCGATTCGAAATTGAATCGGGCATCCATTTTTAGACCTGATTGACGTATAACTTATATCTCGGTTATAGTTTAAAAAATTCCGCCCAGCAGGTAAAAATATGACTCTTTCATTAGACGACTACAAATTCGAGCCAAACCTCGCCGCCGCATTTACGCTCCCGTCGCGCTGGTACACATTCCCTGAATTTCTCGGAGCTGAGAAAGAAAAGATATTCGCCAGGACCTGGCAGGCCGTTGCACGCACAGCCGACCTGCAACGCCCCGGCGATTTTGTTGCCTGTGAATTGACGGGAGAACCGCTGGTCATCACGCGCGGCACAGATAATATCCTGCGCGGATTCTTCAACGTCTGCCGCCATCGCGCCGGGCAGGTCGCATCAGGCAAAGGCAATCGCAAATCGCTCCAATGCCAGTATCACGGCTGGACCTATAACCTGGAGGGCAAGTTAATGAAAACGCCCGAATTCGAGGGCGTGGAAAACTTTGAACCAGCCGATTTCTGTCTTCAGGCTGTTCGGGTCGAAACGTGGGGGCCGCTGGTCTTCGTTAATTTGGACGCGCAGGCTGAAAGCCTGGCAGGGATGTTTGGCGAGATCATGCCTGAGACGAAGCACATCGCATTGGAAAAGATGTCTTTGGTTGAGCGGCGCGATTACGTTGTCAAATCCAATTGGAAAGTGTACGTTGATAATTACCTCGAAGGCTACCACATCCCGATCGCTCATCCCGGTTTATTCCGCGTGGTGGATTACGATCAATATAAAGTCGAGACGCGTCAATTCCATTCCTTGCAGCATTCACCGCTGCGCCCTGCAAGAGGCGCGGCCAAACTGCCTTACGCAGACCTCGAAGCAGATGCAAATGTGCTTTATTACTGGGTTTTCCCAAACCTGATGCTCAATTTGTATCCCGATAATATTTCGATCAACATCATCCTGCCGATTGACCAGGAAACCACGCTGACCATTTTTGAGTGGTACTTCCTCGAAGGCGGCAGCGGCGAGGCCTGGGAAACGCTTCAACAGGGCATTGCCTTCAGCGACCAGGTCCAACTGGAAGACATCGAGATTTGCCAGGCCGTCCAACGCGGATTACGCTCGCGCGCCTACACCCAGGGACGTTTCTCTGTCAAGCGCGAGAACGGCGTCCATCATTTTCATTCGCTGGTCCATGAATTCTTGAAGAGACCCTGAAAGCTTCCGGGCCATTTGAGTTCCAGAAAAGGAATAACATGACTCTTCCAACCAAGATCACCGTCATCGGCGCAGGCTCGGCTTCATTTGGCGAGAACACGCTATCCGCCATTTTACGCTCCAGGAAACTGCGCGGCTCCACACTCGCGCTCGTAGACAGAAACGCCAACAGCCTGGATATTGTTTATCGGCTGGCAAACCGCCTCAACGTCGAGTGGGACGCGGGTTTCACCATCAGTGCCCATACTCATCACCAGGACGCGCTGGAAGGCGCGCGGTTCGTCGTGTCGGCCATTGAAGTCGGCCCGCGTGAAGAATTGTGGCGCAAGGATTTTGAGCTCACGCAAAAGCACGGATTGCATCAGCCCTACGGTGAAAACGGCGGCCCCGGCGGGTTTGCACACGCGGCTCGCAACGTTCAGCCCGCGCTGGAGATCGCGCACAGCATGGAACAGGCCTGCCCCGACGCGTGGCTCATCAACTTCACCAATCCGATGGTGCGCATCTGCAACCTCATCAATCGCCACAGCAAGATCAAGGCTGTCGGGTTATGCCACCAAATTTTTATCGGCTATTGTTTCGTAGGCATGATACTCGCCGAAGATCTCGGCATCGAAGTGCCCCCAGGCATCACGGGCATGCAGGCCGACATCATTGGACATCCCCTGCGCCAGCAAGTCATTCATCAGACTCTGCCCCTCGTTGACATTCGCGCCGCCGGGACGAATCATTTCAGCTGGATTCTCTCCATCCGCGACAAGCGCACCGGAGACGATCTTTATCCGCTCTTTCGCCAGCGCTTCGCTTCTTTCGACCCGAAATTTGAACCGCTTACGAGGGACGTTTTCAACGCCTTCGGCTTGTTCCCCGTCCCCGGCGACACACACCTGTGCGAATATTTGCCCTGGGTTTCCAACCCCTTGACAAAGCCCTGGGAGAAATATGATATCAAACTCTACGATTGGGACCTGTTTGCAAACCTGCGCGGCTTCAGCCTCGACCATTTGAATGAAATGGCAAACGGCAACCTGACGGTTGAATCTTTGCTCGACACCGATTCAGAAGGCGCACTCGAAATGATCGAGAACGTGGCCGGCAGCGGCAATCACTATCACCTGGCTGCCAACCTGCCCAACATCGGGCAAATTCCCAATTTGCCAATCGGCACAGCCGTGGAAACGCCTGTCTTCGTAGACGGCGCAGGCATTCATCCCGTGCATGTTGGGGCGTTGCCAGAATCAATTGCCGAGCTATGCCGGCGTGAGTTGATGGTCGCGCAACTTTGCGTGGACTCTGCCGTCGAAGGCTCGCGCGAGAAAGCCCTGCAATGCCTGTTGCTCGATCCGATGGTCACTGACATTGCAACGGCAAAATCCATCCTTGATGATTATTTAACGACCTTCAAAGAATACTTGCCACAATACTGGAAATAAAGTACATGTTGATTAATAAAGTTTTGATATGACGAATGGGAAAGGCATGTGAATCAATTTATCGTTATCATAAAAGAAAAGACCGGTCAACAAAGCACTCAACATATTTTGTTGGGTGTTTTATTTTTAGGACGATATAACGGCACGGCAAATAATTTTCGGTGATTCTTTAACATTGAATCTTAAAATTTCTTGTTTTATGCCCAAATACAGGCTCCAAACCTTGTATATTTCCATATATAGCGTTATATATTATCAAAGATGATGATAAAGGTACATCATTGAGATTCAATTCATCTGTCAATATGTATTGTTGAATTGATCTCAACCAACCAAACAAGAGAGTAAAGCAAATGTATATTTGTGTTTTGAGCAGTTTGCCTGACGAGAATGATATTCCATACGATCCGTCGCCTTATTTGGAGGGCAGAAGGTGGAGACACCACGTTGTGCAGGAATCAAACGTGGAAGAGCAGATCAAAACATTGATGGACGATGGTGTGGATGTATTCATCAATCTTTGTGATGGCACACCTGACGAACCTGTCTCTGGCGTGAAATTAGTCAAGGCAATGGAAAAACTTGGCGCGGCCTTCACAGGCGCCGGTGCATCCTTCTTTGATCCAACACGCCAGGAAATGAAACGCGCTGCTGCGCGTGTTGGCGTACCCACGCCGGCATCCACATTCGTCAAATCCATTGCCGATATTGAACGCGCCGCGCGCACCCTGCGCTTCCCCATGCTCGTCAAGCCGCCACATGGCTATGCAAGTTATGGCATTCGCAAAGAATCGCGTGCAACAAATCTTGATGAATTGAAAATACAGGCGCAGATCACCATGAGAGATGATGGCCGCGCATTGATCGAGGAGTTCATCGAAGGACGCGAGTTCACCTGCCTGCTCGCAGAAGACCCTGAGGACCCGGCGCATCCGATTACCTTCAAGCCAGTCGAATTTGTTTTCCCTGAAGGCGAATCATTTAAACACTATGATATGAAATGGGTGAACTACGAACAAATGAGCGTCAAGGTCGTAGATAACCCGAATTACGAAAACCGCCTGCGCGAATACACCACAAAGGTCTTCATGGCCCTTGATGGGAATGGGTACGCGCGCTGTGACTATAGACTTGGTTCCGATGGGGAATTCTATATGCTGGAGATCAATCCAAACTGCGGCATATTTTATCCACCCACCGAGCCTGGCTCGGCAGATTTCTCTTTGCTCAACGATCCATTTGGACACCAGGGTTTCATGGACCTCATCATCCGCTCTGCCTTGAGCCGCCAGGCCGAGACACTGCGCGTTGCCCCACAAATCATTACCAAGCGCGAGATGATCAAACAGGAAGTTGTCAAGCCACAGGCCAAGCGCGCATCTGCCAAAAGAGAAGTCGCCAAACGCCCCGCTTAAAGCAAGATCGTCCCCTGCCATTTGCTGCCGAGAACACAATAAAAACTTCCGAATTAAATATTCGGAAGTTTTTATTGTGCATTGCAGATTCAAACCACACATGCCGGCTGTGTGCATCCCGCCTGTGCAATTACATGGGGATGAAAACAGGTTTGCTAGTAAAATAGAGAAGAATAGTTTCTTGCCTACGCTGGAGAAGGCTGAAGAATCCTGCAAACTTTATTTATAGCCGCAACAGCACTGAGCAACTGTGCATATCACTGGTACTTTTCATATAAATTCAGGAGGCAATCGGCGCGCGATCATCATATCAGCTTTCAACTCGGGAATACCTTCTTTCCATTTTTCTGCCGCATAGATTCAAATAAAGGAGACTAATTATGAACAGCACTGAAAGCAATAAACCTGTTGTACAGAGCGGTACGCCAACCTGGTCCGAGCGGGACCAATTTCTTAAGGTGCAAAGATGGTTTCGCGTCCTGATTGCGGTCGTCGTGATCCTGTGGTTGCTATTGATTGGATGGGTTTTTTTCGTCGCGCCAATTGCGAAAGCGGAGGTCTCGAAACTCGAGACCGGCGCTAATTTATCACTCGTATTGGCCCCGGTAATCGTGGCCGCGGCTGCGGTCGAACGGACACTTGAGAGCGTTTTCAATGTGATTGAAGGCAGTTGGCATACGCTGGTCGCCTATCTGGGGCGCGGATTGCGCTGGCTGAAGAGTGCCGAGGTCGAGGTCAAGCAGGCCCGTCAATTCCTGGCCGAAGCATCCGATAAGTACAATATGGAAATGCAAAGCCTCCAGATTGGTCAAACCTCAGTCTCTGCCATCACAGATACGATACGGGTCAAAATGGAGGCTGCCAATAAGATGATGACTCTAGCGCAGAAGCGTCTAACTGACGCAGAAAGTAACCTTGACGCCGTCACTTCGTCCGATAGCTACATTAGCGCCAAAGCAGCCGTCTCGATCGTGCTGGGTCTGATGTTGGGTGTCGTCATTGCGGCGATCGGTCAACTGCAAATGTTCGCCATGTTGGGTATTGCCGCGGTCCCCGCCCGGTTCGATGTGTTTGTCACTGGCCTGGTGATCGGAAGCGGGTCGTATCCCGTGCACTCACTGGTTGGAATCCTGCAGCAAGGCAAGGATACACTGGACAGCGCCAAGGGCTACTTTAATCGATTGTCTCCAGCGGTTAAGACAGAAACCACAACCGTGCCTCCCACCGCTCCTGGTGAGTCCCTCGTCGTTGAGACGACCACCGCCAAGACCACGGACGAGGGGCCTCACAAGTAATAAGATCTTCGTTTATCAAAAAGCTAATAAAAACTCCGAGGATCACCTCGGAGTTTTTATTTCAAATGCCATCTTGCAAACACTGCCTGCGAAAGCAGACGACCCGCCGACTTTTCACGGCTCACTAATTCCCCGCTTTCCACATTACCATTATATTTTTTCATGATCTCTTCCAACGCCTGTCCTACATGAATAGCGGAAGCTTTGACCGCGTAAACAGTAACGATCAAGAACAACGGTTTGTCGCTCAAAATGGCGCGGCAATCTTCGAGCAGACTAGGCAGTGATTTATAAACTTCCCATACTTCGCCTTTGGGACCACGTCCAAATTTGGGAGGATCGAGGATGATGCCGTCATACTTTGCGCCTCTGCGGCCTTCACGTTGAACAAATTTTTGCGCGTCATCCACAATCCAGCGGATGGGTTTGCTGCTCAATCCGGAGAGTTCTTGATTCTCGCGCGCCCAGCCAACAGATTTTTTCGATGCGTCCACGTGCGTCACTTGTGCGCCGGCCGCGGCCGCGGCCAACGAGGCCAGCCCGGTGTAACCAAATAGGTTGAGAACGTTCGCGGGCCGACCAGCCCTTTGAACGGCTTGCGCCATAAAGTCCCAATGCGAGGCAACCTCCGGGAATACGCCGAGATGACGCCCAGGAGTCGCCATCGTCCAAAATTTTAGGACGCCACTTGTCCCTGGCAAGGGATAACTCATCTTCCACCTTTCTTCAATTTTCTTTTTTAACACCCAATGCCCGCCGCTTTCTTCGGCAGTTGGTTGAAAGGTGCCATCTGCCGAAGACCAATCTTTTTCGGGCAAAGCACGCTTCCACATAGCCTGCACTTCAGGGCGGGAAAAAATATATTGTCCAAATCGTTCGAGCTTTAATCCATCACCGCTGTCTAGCAATTCATAATCACGCCAACGGGTTGATTCGAGCAGAGAAAAGGTGGGAAAATTTTCTGCCATGAGTGAGAAATAGGTCCTATTAAGATTGCAAAATTCAATCAAACTACTTGATTTTTGCCCATAAAGTCGTATAATATGGGAAAGAGTGGTAGGAAGTGGAGGACGCCGGATTCCCGGCGTTCGCCGCATTAAAGGAGAAGTAGAACTAATGTTCTTTGGTCAGTTCCAGCATTCGCTCGATGAAAAGGGCCGCCTGATGGTTCCGGCGCGCTTTCGCGAATTGTTGGAAGGCGGCGCCTATATAACGCAGGGCTTTGACCGCTGTCTGATGGTGATGACAGAGACCTACTTCAAGCAGGTTTATGAACGCGTCAATGCCATGAATCTGGCCGATCCCACCACCCGACTTTTGCGCCGTTTGATCTTTGCGAACGCTTATCCTGTTGAAGTGGATAAGGTCGGGCGCATCCTCGTTCCACAACTTCTGCGCCAGTTCGCGGGCGTTGAGAATGAAGCGATTGTGGCCGGCCAGGGCGATTACTTCGAGGTCTGGCTGCCATCAGCCTGGAATGAGCAAATGACTCAAATCCAAAACACTGAAGCCAACAACCAGCGCTTCTCTACGCTGAATTTATCCAGCCAGAAAAATGGCTGAGGCGGCCATGAATGCGCCGCACAAACCCGTACTTTACAAAGAGATTATACACGCGTTGCAACCCAAAAGCCCCGGCCGCTATGTGGATGGAACTTTGGGAGCGGGCGGTCACGCCCGCGGAATTCTGGAGGCCTGTGCGCCAGACGGAAGCTTGCTCGGTCTGGATGTAGATACTCAGGCGCTGGCGCTCGCTCGTGAGAACTTGGCTCCTTACGGGCAACGAGCGCATCTGGCCCAGGCCTCCTATGATTCTCTTTTGGATGCGATGCGCGAACTCGGCTGGGACGCGGTGGATGGCATCGTGCTCGATCTGGGATTGTCGTCCATGCAATTGGATACGCCCGAGCGCGGATTCTCCTTTACTCATGACGCCCCACTCGACATGCGCTTCAACCGGGACTCTGAGCTGACCGCCGCACAATTGGTCAACACCCTGCCTGAAGCGGACCTGACTGACCTGCTCTTCAAATATGGAGAGGAGCCGCGCGCACGACGCATCGTCCGCAACATTATCAAAGCCAGGCCGCTGACAACAACAGCGCAATTGGCTGAGATCGTAAAGCAAGCTTATCCGGAGCACAGCCGCGTTCATCCCGCCACACGGACGTTCCAGGCGCTGCGTATCGCGGTCAACGACGAATTGGCAACAGTGGAGAATGCGCTTCCGAAAACGGTATCCGCCCTGCGTCGAGGCGGGAGGCTGGCAGTCATTTCCTTCCATTCGCTCGAAGACCGCATCGTCAAGGATTTTTTTCGAAGCGAAAGCAAGGACCTGGTCAACCCGCCTTATGAACAAATTTATAAAGTAGAACGCAGGGCAATGCTGAAAGAGATTAATCGAAAACCGATCAGACCCGATCAAGAAGAGATAAAAGAAAACCCTCGGGCACGCAGTGCAAAGCTAAGAGTTGTTGAAAAATTATAAGCGAGTGCTGATATGCAAAACGTCAATTACACAGTCAATCATTTCGTCCATGCTTACAAACAGGCCCCCTGGCGGATTCAGCGTCAATGGATCGGCGCTTTCCTGCTCGGCATATTTGGTCTTACTTTGGCGGCGATGTTATATCTCGACATCACATCGCAGGCAAGCGTGGCAGGCCGCAACATCCAGGATATGACCGCTCAGATCACATCCATCCAACTCGCCAACTCAGACTTGCAAAATAGGTTGGCCGAGATAACATCCATCAGCGCCATGAAAGAGCGTGCCCTGGCTTTGGGTTATCAGCCCATCAAAGAAGGTCAGATGGAATATGTGATCGTGCCTGGCTATGCTGCGCCAAAACCCTCGATTTTAACCGCGTCTATCGTATTGAAGCCGGCCGCTCCAAGCCAGCCAGCTCAATATACTCAATCGCTGTTCGAGTGGTTGGACGAACGCCTGCGCACGCCGCCGTCCACCAGCATGATTGGGATCACGCAATGAGACAAGAATACGCCTGGCGATCTCTCGTCCTGGCCGGGTTCCTTGGCTTTATCGGAATTTCTATCATTCTGCAGATCGTTCGCATCCAAAACAGCACAGAAGCCAATACTTTCCGACAACTGACGGCCGATTATGCCAACGTAACCGAGACGTTTTATCCCGATCGCGGTGAAATATACGATCGCAACGGACATCTGCTGGCCGGAAACAAAACGGTCTACGAATTAAGCGTGGACCTGAAAAATGCCCCCGACAAAAATGCAATTGCGCTGGCGGTTGGCGTTCAATTGGGACTCAACCCTGACGATCTTTACAACCGAATGGCAAATCCGCCCGAAGGGATACAAAACCTCGTCCTTGCAGATAATGTGGATTCAGATCGGGCGGCGGCCTTACAACAACTCAAGACCGCGGCCGATGCAAAAGCAAAAGAATCTGGAACAACCAGCAGCCTGGACGGGCTGGGGTTTTGGGCGCATCCGCAGCGCAGTTACCCCGAAGGCTCGCTGGCATCCAACGTACTTGGGTTTGTCAATCTCACCAGGCGCGGCTACTTCGGCATCGAAGAAAAATATAACGACCTGCTGGCAGGCAATAAAGTCAATATCGTTGTTCCCACCGACCCGAGCAAGGCCGGAGACATTCCGCGTATTCCAAATGGCACAACTCTCGTCCTGACCATCAACCGCGACCTGCAAGCCGCTACAGAACAGATACTCGACGAATCGCTGACCAAGTATGGCGCACAAAACGGTACTATTGTTATCATGGATCCACAAACAGGAGAAATCCTGGCGCTTGCAGCCTCCCCACGCATGAACCTCAATCAAAATGAAAATTATGGCGACATCTTCCGCAATGCCGCTGAATATGACCGCGCCATATCCATGCCTTACGAGCCCGGCTCGGTTATCAAGATTTTGACAACGGCCGCCGCACTCGATAGCGGTACAGTCGTCCCATCCAGCACATACCTCGACACCGGCGAACTGCTGATTGGCGGCGCGACCATCCGCAACTGGGATAATCAAGCCTGGGGAGTACAAGATATAACCGGCTGTCTCCAACACTCACTTAACATTTGTATGGCCGTGCTCTCAGATAAAATGGGCGCACAAACTTATTACGGCTACATGAATCGCTTCGGCCTCGGACGCCTGACCGGCATTGACCTGGCCGGGGAAGCCGCAGGCCGCCTCAAAATTCCGGGTGATAGCGATTGGTATCCCGTTGATCTTGCAACGAACGCTTTTGGACAGGGCGTATCCGTCACACCGATCCAATTGATGACGGCGGCCTCAGCAATCGCCAATAAAGGCCGCATGGTCACGCCGCGTGTGTTATTAGCCATGCTACGCGATGGGCGACGGTACAATTCATCCACTCAATATGCCGGCTCCCCCATCAAAGCAGAAACTGCCCAAACACTTAATCAAATTCTGGCGGTCTCACTCGAAAAAGAAGCCTCAAGCGCACTCGTACCCGGTTACCGCATTGCCGGAAAAACAGGCACAGCCCAAGTCCCCACCGAGTTCGGCTACGATAGCACGGCCACCAATGCATCTTTTATCGGATGGGGCCCGTTGGATGATCCCAAATTTTTGATCTACGTCTGGCTCGAAAAACCATCCTCATCTATCTGGGGCTCAGAGACCGCTGCGCCCGTCTTCGCTGAAGCGGCGCGACAGACCATTCTCCTGCTCAATATTCCACCCGACGATATTCGGAATCAGATCGCTAAACCTTAATGCTCACACTTGCCGATGTAATTGAAGCCCTGACCAACATTCGCATCAAAACCGCCACGGTCATCACCGAGGCGGCCATTGACTCGCGCCAGGTCATCCCCGGCTCGTTATTTGTTGCACTGCCAGGCGAACGCGTAGACGGCCATGACTTTATCGCCAGCGCATTTCAACGGGGGGCTTCTTTTACTTTAACCCAGCGGGATATGAGCGCCTCTTACCGGACCCTCGACCTGCGCGGCAGCTTACAAGCCGACTCTACATTCGATCTCACTCCTCCCCTCTGCCTGCGCGTGGATAATACTCTGCTGGCTTTGCAACAGATCGCCCGCTTTTGGCGCCGCAAACTCAACCTGCGCGTAATTGGTATCACGGGCAGTGTCGGCAAATCCACAACCAAAGAAGTTGTTGCCCAGGTTTTGAGCGAACGCTACCGCACACTCAAGAGCCCGGGAAACCTCAACAATGAAATCGGACTCCCTTTAACGATCCTCCGCCTCGGGTCTGGATATGAACGGGCCGTGTTGGAAATGGGATTCTACGTCCCCGGCGAGATCGCCCTTTTGTGCGACATCGCCCAGCCGCAGGTCGGCGTTGTATCCAACATTGGCACGGTCCATGCCGAGCGCGCCGGTTCGCAGGAGGCGATCGCCCGCGGCAAATCTGAACTGGTACAGGCCCTGCCTCCCGCCCCGGAAGGGACGGCCATCCTGAACTTCGACGATTCGCTTGTGCGTCGCATGGAAGAAAAGACCAGGGCACGCGTGTTTTTCTATGGGCTTTCACCCGAAGCAGATCTATGGGCCGACAATGTGGAAGGGCTTGGGCTGGATGGCATTCGCTTCCGCCTGCATTACAAATCCGAGGCCATGCATGTGCATATCCCGATGATCGGACGGCACTCCGTCGAGACCGCCTTGCGCGCCGCCGCAGTTGGATTGGTGGAAGGGCTGAACTGGGAACAGATCATCCACGGCCTGCGGCAGGGACATACCCAATTGCGTCTCGTGGCAGTTCGTTCCGAATCAGGCGCGCTGATACTGGACGATACTTATAACGCTTCGCCCGAATCGATGATGGCCTCGCTCAATTTATTGAGCGAACTGGAGGGCAAGCGCAAGATTGCGGTGCTCGGCGACATGCTTGAATTAGGGCCGTATGAAAGGCAGGGGCATGAGATGATTGGAATGCGGGCCGCACAAGTAGCCACCATGCTCATCACACTTGGCCCGCGCGCCCATATTTATGCCCAGGCCGCCCGCCGCGCTGGAATGAAACCGTCGCGGATTATCGAATTCGAAGAGATCGAGCCGATCATTGATTGGTTAAAGGACAATTTATCGAAAGATGACGCGGCCCTTCTAAAAGGCTCTCACGGCCTGCGTATGGATCGCATCACAACCGCTTTGGAGATACATTCATGAAACAGGTTGCACTATCCCTAAGCTTGGCGGGGCTGGCTTTTATAATGACGGTCATCTGGGGCGGACCGCTTCTTCGCATTTTACGTCACTTCAGGATCGGAAAGATCATCCGCGTGGAAGAGCCAAGCCATCACGCGGTCAAGATGGGCACGCCCACCATGGGCGGCGTGATGTTCATTCTGCCAGTCCTGTTTTTGACCGTTCTCCTCAACGCTGTAGCTTTGATCGGTTTCAAGCAAAGCGGCGTTGGCCGCTCGGTGTTGGTACCGATGATTGTTATGATCAGCTACGGCATCCTCGGCGCAGTGGACGACTGGCAGGGCATTCGCGGCAAACGCAAAGGCGAGGGTATGCGCGCCCGCACAAAATTCATAGTCCAAGTCATTCTGGGAATTGGCACTGCATGGGTGTTGAAATATATGCTGGGAGTCCCGGATTTATTTGTTCCGGGAATAAAAGGTTTTTTTCCTCTGGGCTGGTGGTACGTGCCGATTGCGGCCTTTATCATTGTCAGCATGTCGAACGCAGTCAACTTTACAGATGGGCTCGATGGGTTGGCGGGCTTGATCGCAGCCACAGCATTTGCCGCGTATGGAATGATCGCCCTCAATCAAGGGCAGGTTTATCTGGCGCGTTTCTGCTTCACAGTGGTCGGCGCCTTATTCGGTTTTCTATGGTTCAACGTCCATCCTGCTGAACTCATCATGGGCGACACCGGTTCACTGGCGCTTGGCTCGGCGCTGGCCGTGGTAGCCTTAATGACCAGCCAATGGGTCGTTCTGCCGATCATTGCAATTATCCCGGTCAGCGAAGCCTTGAGTGTGGTCATTCAAATCGGTTACTTCAAATTGACAAAGGGCAAACGTTTTTTCAAGATGGCCCCCATCCACCTGCACTTTGAATTGCTCGGCTGGAGCGAAACACAGGTCGTGCAGAGATTTTGGCTGATCGGTTTGATGGCCGCCATGATCGGTGTTGGACTGGCTTTGGTATAAAAGATGAGAGATTGGGCCGGCACGCGCATCGTCATTTTAGGAGCCGCCCGGCAGGGCGTGGCTTTGGCGCGCTGGCTGACTAAACACGGCGCGACAGTGACGCTCAGCGACAAACGCTCCGAGTCCGAACTGGCCGCTTCACGCGCGACGTTGAGCGGGCTTCCGATTAAATGGGCGGCGGGCGGCCATCCGCTCGACCTGCTCGATCACGCTGACGTTTTATGCCTTTCCGGCGGCGTGCCCCTCAGCCTCCCCATCGTGGATGCGGCCATCCAACGCGGTATCACGCTTTCCAACGACACGCAGATATTCATGGAAGCAGTTCCATGCAAGACCATCGGCATCACTGGCTCCGCAGGCAAGACGACCACCACCACATTGATTGGAAATATGGCCGGTGAAAGTTACAGGTTGAAGGCCGAACATAACTCACAACTTTCCAACCTTCAAACTTCAAACCGCGCCTACGTCGGCGGCAACATCGGCGATCCGCTCATCAATTATGTTGATGAGATGAAACCTGACGACCTCGCCATTCTTGAAATCTCATCTTTCCAACTGGAGCAAATGACCATTTCTCCGAAAGTTGCGGCGGTCTTGAACATCACACCGAATCACCTTGATCGTCACGGGACGATGGAAGCTTATACCGCCGCAAAAGCGCGCATCCTGGAATTCCAATCTGACAAAGATATCGCCGTGCTTGGCCGCGACGACGCAGGCGCATGGAATTTGCGGGCTAAAGTCAAAGGCAAATTACATTCCTTCGGCTTTAGCAAAATGGACGAGGAAGCCGAAGGTACGTACTATGACGACGGCATTTTATATCTCTACGATCACCACGTGGACATTCCTCTTTTGCGCCGCGATCAAGTTCAACTGCGCGGCGATCATAACATCGGCAATGTGTTGGCCGCCTTCGCCGTCGGCCACGCGGCGGGGTTTCCACTTGACGCCATGTTAACGGCCGCCGAAGATTTTCACGGCGTGCCTCATCGGCTCGAACTCGTCCGCGAACTGCGCGGCGTACGCTGGTATAACGATTCGATTGCCACCGCGCCCGAACGCACAATAGCCGGCATCCACGCTTTCGAAGAACCCATCGTCCTGCTGCTTGGCGGACGCGATAAAGACCTGCCCTGGCAAGACCTGGCAGCGCTCATCCACGAGCGCGTGGATCATGTGGTGCTGTTTGGAGAGGCGGCGGAAAAGATCGAGAAAGCACTGGCCGCTAACGCGTCCGCGCAGAGACCGTACACTCTCAAGCGAGCCGCGCATCTGCGTGAGGCGGTCTACGAAGCGGCGGAAGTGGCCGAGCCAGGTGACATCGTCCTTTTTTCGCCGGGCGGCACGAGTTATGATGAGTTCAACAATTTTGAAGAACGAGGAGAAAAATTTAGATTATGGGTACAGGAACTATTATGAGCGATCGCTCTCTCGCAAAGCGGCCCGCATCGAAACAAGGCGGACCACTGCGCGGCATGGATGCGCCCTTGTTAATGACGGTCATTACCCTGGTCATGTTCGGGCTGATCATGTTGTACTCCGCCTCCTGGGATTATTCACGCACCCAATATGACTCACCGACCTATATGTTCGTGCGCCAGTTGATGTGGCTGGGGATCGGCATCGTCACGGCTTTTCTTCTTTCGCACTTTGATTATCATCACTGGCGCAGGCTGATCGTGCCCATCATGGGATTAACGATTATTTTGCTCATCACGGTTTTATTGATGAAGGAAATGCGCCTCGGCGCGAAACGTTCGTTATATCAAGGTTCCTATCAGCCGTCTGAGCTGGCAAAACTGGTGACCATCTTATATCTCTCGGTCTGGTTGTACGCCAAGCGGCAGCTCTTGCATGATATTTCCCTGGGGCTTATCCCGCTGGGCGTGATCCTGGGCGTGGTCGGCGGTTTGATCTATCAACAGCCGGACTTGAGCGCGGCGACCACGGTATTCATCATAGGCGGACTGCTGTTCTTTTTGGCAGGCGGCGACCTTAAACAAATTTTCGGGTTATTGGCTATCGCCCTGGTGGCAGGCTGGCTTGTGGTACAAGTCAGTCCTACAGGCCAGCAACGTGTGACCGATTTCGTTGCAGGCCTGAAAAACCTGACGGATGCCTCTTACCACGTCCAGCGTTCATTCGCGGCAATTGTAAATGGCGGTTGGTTCGGAGTCAGCATCGGGCGCGGTCAGGCCAAGTTTACAGGTTTGCCAGTTCCACCGACCGATAGTATCTTTGCCGTTATAGTCGAAGAGCTTGGTTTTATCGGCGCTGTATTTCTGATCGGCCTATATGCCATGCTCGTTTGGCGTGGACTGGTGATTGCGCGGCGCGCCCCTGATATGCTTGGCACTCTGCTGGCAACCGGCCTGGTGTTTTGGATCGGCATCGAAGCAGCCATCAATATGGCGGTGATGGTCGGGCTGTTACCGTTCGCAGGAAATGCACTGCCCTTTATCAGCGCAGGCGGCTCAAACCTGGTTTCGTCTCTGGCCGCCATCGGTATTTTGATAAATATCTCACGCCAACAAGGTGAGACTGCAACAAAAGAAGAAGAATGGAGAGCTTACAGTGCGGCTATTGATCTGCGCGGGTGGAACCGGCGGCGGCGTGTATCCCGCCCTCGCCGTACTCCAGGCATTGAAAGGTTTACAGGTTGAAAGTTCCAGGGTTAAAAACTTTTCAACCTTTCAACCTTCCAACCTTGAAACTCTTTGGGTCGGCGGAGAAGGCGGTATGGAAGCTGAACTCGTGAAGCGCGAAGGCATCCCCTTCGCTGCCATTCCGGCCGCAGGCCTGCATGGCGTGGGCCTGCGCGCTTTGCCGCGCAATATAACTCAGCTGGCGCGTGGTGTGATTGCTTCACAAAAGATCTTGCGCGGCTTCAAGCCGGACGTTTTGTTTTTTACAGGCGGTTTCGTTTCAGGCCCAATGGCCTTTGCCGGGCGCAACATTCCCACCCTGCTGTTTGTACCCGATATCGAGCCCGGACTCGCCTTGAAATCCCTGGCCCGTTTTGCGGACCGCATCACGGTCAGCGCGGCAGACTCGCAAAAGTATTTTTCCAGGCAAGTGACCGTGACCGGCTATCCGCTGCGAGCGGACCTCAAAGCGTGGAGTCGCTCCGATGCGCGTCGCACACTCGGACTCAACGACAACCTGCCGGTGCTATTGATTTACGGCGGCAGTAAAGGCGCACATTCCATCAACCTGGCCGTCCTGCCTCACTTGCCAGGCCTGTTGGAAATGGCGCAGGTCGTTCACATCACCGGACAATCAGATTGGGAAACGGCTCAATCAACGCGCGCCGGCCTGACATCCGCACAAAGGACGCGCTATCACGCCTTCCCCTATCTGCACGAAGAGATGGGCGCGGCATTGGCGTCTGCCGATCTGGTTGTATCGCGCGCGGGCGCATCCACATTGGGCGAGTTTCCATTCTTTGGCTTGCCCGCCATTTTGATCCCATATCCGTACGCGTGGCGCTATCAAAAAGTTAATGCGGACCATCTCGCCGAACGCAGCGCGGCGGTCATTATAAAAGACGAACAACTGCAGGAAGAATTATTGTTAGTGGTGAAAGATCTGCTTGAGAATCCGTCGAAACGCAAGGCAATGAGCGCGGCAATGAGATCGCTGGCGAAACCACAAGCCGCGCAAGCTGTTGCCGGGCAGCTGCTCGAATTGGGAGGGGCTGGGAGATGAATCTATGGTAAGCATATTCTTTTTCTTTTGGCTGCTCGTCATTTTATTCGGGGTCATTGGTGCTATGCGCGGCTGGGCTAAAGAATTATTAGTCAGTTTCAGTGTCATCCTGGCGCTGTTTATGATTACGCTCATTCAAAGTTATGTTCCGGTCATTGCAACTCTCGTTCAAAGCGCAGACCCCGGAACAAAAAAATATTTATTCATAGTCCAAACCATCGTGGTGGTTGTTCTGGCATTTTTTGGTTACCAAACGCCGACACTTCAACGATTTGTCAGCTCGGAAAAATTCAGGCGCGAACGATTACAAGACGCGTTGCTGGGTTTTTTTCTGGGCTCCCTGAATGGCTTCCTGGTAGTCGGCACAATCTGGTTTTACATGCATCAGGCCAACTACCCTTATCCAGATTGGATTAGCGCTCCTAACGCCGAACCGCTAAAGTCATCTGTCGAACGATTCTTGGTTTATCTTCCGCCGCGCTGGCTTGGCATTCCAGGCATCTATTTCGCGGTAGCGGCGGCTTTCGTGTTTGTTCTGATTGTATTCATCTAATAACATGACACACGTACACTTCATTGGCATCGGCGGCAGCGGACTCTCTGCCATTGCCCGCCTCCTGAACGAAAGCGGATATATCGTCACCGGCTCGGACCGTACCATCAGTCCGTTCGCCGCGGACCTGCAAGCGGCCGGTCTGACGATTTACATCGGTCATCATCCGCGCAATGTCCAGGGCGCAGACTGGGTGGTGCGCTCATCTGCAATCCCCGATGACAACCCTGAAGTCACCGCCGCACAACAGGCGGGCATCCCTGTCTACAAACGCGCCGACTTTCTCGGCAAGCTGATGGAAAATAAAACCGGCATTGCGGTGGCTGGAACTCACGGCAAAACCACCACAACCGCCATGCTCGCCTTCGTGCTCTCTGAATTAGGACGAAACCCGTCCTTCATCGTGGGCGGTGTGATGAACAATTACGGCGTCAACGCCCGCGCCGGAAAAGGAAAGGCCTTTGTCATCGAAGCGGATGAATACGACCGCATGTTTCTGGGTCTCAAGCCGCGCATTGAGGTCGTCACCAATCTCGAACACGATCATCCCGATTGTTATCCGACCTTTGAAGATATGGTCACAGCCTTCGAGTCATTCGTTTCGCTTCTGCCCAATGACGGCACACTCATCGCCTGCGTTGAAGATGCAGGCGCGGCATCCCTGCTCAGCCGCGCCCGCCGCATCGGACGAAACGTGATTGCATACAGTATGCAGGGCGAAATGACCATCAATGCGCCGCAATGGGTGCAGGCGCGCATGGCCAAACCCAACGAGCGCGGCGGCTTCGACTTCGATGCCACCACCAACGTCGGAACGCTTGCATCGACGCGCGTCAGCCTGCAGGTGCCGGGCGAACATAACGTGCGCAATGCGCTGGCCGTTTTATCAGTGATTGCATCGCTGGGGCTGTCATTCAAAGACGCTGCTGCCGCGCTCAGGAAATTTACAGGCACAGGCCGCCGCTTCGAAGTCAAAGGCGAAAAGAGAGGCGTTACGGTTATTGACGATTATGCCCACCATCCCACCGAGATCAAAGCCACGCTGGCCGCCGCGCGCGCGCGTTATCCCAACCACCGCATCTTAGCGGTCTGGCAGCCTCACACCTATTCGCGCACCCAGGCCCTCTTTCACGAGTTCTCGCGCGCCTTCAACGACGCGGACGAAGTCATCGTGACCGAGGTCTATCCAGCGCGCGAGCCCAAACAGGAATTTTCATCCGCTGAAGTGGTCAGCGCCATGCCGCACTCATCAGCGCGTTTTATTTCTTCACTGGAAGAAACAGCCAAATATCTTCTCAAACATCTCAAATACAACGACATCCTGCTTGTGCTCTCCGCCGGAGACGCAGACCAGGTCAGCGCCAACGTGCTGGCTGGATTGACATAAAGCGAGGTGCTTATGCCTGACGAAGAAAAACACACGTATCAATCTGCGACTTTGGGCCTGCCGCCGCTAAAAATGGTTTTGGTCCAGGCTGAAAACGACCGCCAGAACGAAGCCGCCAAAACGATTTTGGAAAAGTCCGAAGCAATCGAAAAACGCAGGAAACAAAAAGCAATTACGAAACTGATCGAGCATTTGAACGAGAAGCCGTGAATTTCATACCTTACGAATTACGTAATACGTAATTCGCAGGAAACCAGGCAGACTATGACCATGCCCCTAAAAGTTTTGCTAGCCAGATTTGGCGACAAGGTGAAAGAGAATGTATCTCTTGCGCCATATACATCCGCGCGCATTGGCGGACCTGCGGATTATTTGGTCACTGCCAGTACAGCGGATGAGCTGGCCGAGATTGTATCCATGCTCTGGGATAAAGGTTTGAACTACTTCATGCTGGGCAGCGGTTCGAATATATTGATCAGCGACAAGGGCATACGCGGCATAACGGTGTTGAACCGGGCCAGGGCGGTCCGCTTTGAAAACGGGAGCCAGCCAAAGGTCTGGGCTGAGTCGGGAGTCATCTTCAGCAACCTCGCCAACCGCTGCGCCTCGAAAGGGCTTTCCGGACTCGAATGGGCCGCGACCGTCCCCGGTACCATTGGAGGCGCGGTGTATGGCAACGCCGGCGCGTTCGGCGGCGATGTCTCTGGAAATTTAATTCAAGCCGAGATATTGACCGAAGCGGGCCGCGCACAATGGCCGGTCGAAAAAATGGAATATGGGTATCGCACGAGCGTATTGAAGCACAGCCAGACGAAGGCCGTGGTGCTCTCGGCTGAATTGAGTTTAAAGATCGCGACAAAAGAGGAAGTAGCGGTTAAAATCGAGCAATTCAGCGAGCGCCGAAAGTCCACACAACCGCCGGGGGCTTCGATGGGTTCGATGTTCAAAAACCCAACCGACGATTATGCGGGACGTTTGATCGAAGCCGCGGGATTGAAAGGCACGCGCATCGGCAACGCTGAAATCAGCCCGGCACATGGAAATTTTTTCGTCAATCATGGCCAGACCAAAGCCAGTGACATTCGCGCGTTGATCGAGCTGGCACAAAAGACAGTAGCCGATAAATTCGGCGTGAAGTTGGAATTGGAAATTGAATTGATCGGCGAATGGTAGTGAAGAGAGTAGAGAACAGGATCAGCATCGAATGACGACAACGAAGAAACTCAACATTGCAGTGATTTTTGGCGGACGTTCAGGCGAGCATGAAGTCTCGCTGATGTCTGCGCGTTCGGTGCTGGCCGCGCTCGACCCGTCGAAATACACTGTGACACAAATCGGCATCACGCACGAAGGCAAAATGCTGACCGGTGAGGATGTCATCGGCGCATTCGAAAGCGGAAAGATGAACGATCTTGATCGAGTCATCGTTCCGTCCGAACCTTCGCGCTCCGCATTGTATGGATTGCGTTCCACAAAAATCGGGGAGAAATTTGAAACACTGACAACGATTGATGTTTACTTCCCTGTTTTACATGGGACCTTCGGCGAAGATGGGACGATTCAAGGCCTGTTCGAACTGGCCGACGCGGCCTACGTCGGCGCGGGCGTGCTGGGCTCCTCCGTCGGTATGGACAAGGGCGTGTTCAAAGATGTGATGCGCGCCAACAATATTCCCATTGTGGAATCCATCATCGTGCTTCGTTCGCAGATCGAGAAAGACATAAATGCCGTGATCGAACAAGCGGAAAAAGTCAGTGCGTATCCGATATTTATCAAGCCCGCCAATCTCGGCTCATCCGTCGGCGTGACAAAATGCCGCACACGCGGCGATTTGGGCGAAGGCTTGATGGAAGCCGCATTATATGATCGCCGCGTGCTGGTCGAACGCGGCGTCGCCAACCCGCGCGAGATCGAAGTCAGCGTGTTAGGCAACGATGAGCCGAAAGCATCGGTGCCGGGTGAAGTCTTACCGAGCCGCGAATTTTATTCGTACGAATCAAAATATGTGGACGGCACCTCCGGCCTGCTCATCCCCGCTCCCCTGCCCGAAGAGACCGCCGCCCGCATTCAGGAACTTGCCGTCCGCGCCTTCAAGGCAATTGACTGCGCCGGCATGGCGCGGGTGGACTTTTTCCTCGATAAGGATTCCGGAGAAATCCAGCTCAACGAACTTAATACCATCCCCGGTTTTACCGGGATCAGCATGTATCCAAAATTATGGCAAGCCAGCGGCATGAGCTATCCGCAACTGGCGGAGCGCTTGATCGAATTAGCAATGGAACGCAAAGCTGAGCGCGACCGCACATCACACACTTTTCGGAGACGCGCATGAGTGAAAAACGCGAACTAAGCCGCGCTGAGATGGTGCGCCTGCGCCGCCGGCAGGAATCACAAAAACGGCAAACACAATCCATGCAACGCGCCGTGCGCCCGCTGCCAAACGTCACATCGCGCAATTTCACGACGCCCAACCGCACGGCCAATCCCAGCACGCGACGCCGCTTCCAGGCCGCCTTTGTGATGCCCGGCATTCAGGTTCAAATGCCCAGTTTCAGCCTGCCGCATTTCAAAGCCGGCTGGCGCCTGCTTTCATTCTTCCTGAGTCTATTATTTGGAACTGCGCTTTATCTTGCCTGGACTCTGCCAACCTTCCAGGTCGCGGCCGCCGATGTGACGGGTAACCAGCGCATCAGCGCAGACGAGATCAATGCAGTGTTGAGTTCAACAGGACAACCCATCTTTACACTTCAGCCTGCAGACCTGGCGACCCGCTTGCGTCTTAATTACCCCGAACTGGCTTCCGCTACAGTGACCGTCAGCCTGCCGAATATTCTTACCGTTAAGGTCGTTGAACGACAACCGGTCATCCTCTGGCAATTCAACGGCGGGTATACCTGGATTGACAATCAGGGCGTGGCTTTCCGTCCACGCGGCGCGGCGCAGAACGTCATCAGTGTAGCCGCGCTCGCAGCGCCCGCACCCGGCCTGCCGTCAGAGACGGACGCGTTGTCTCCCGTCCCGTATCTTTCGATGGAAATGGTCAAGGCCATCACGACTCTTGCGCCCAGCGTCCCGGCGGGAACTCCAATGATCTACGATGCAAATTATGGGTTGGGCTGGACCGATAGCCGCGGCTGGCAGGTGTTCTTTGGAAACAATGGAAAAGACATGGCCTTGAAATTGCAGGTTTATCAAGCGCTGGTCACATCCCTGACTGTGCGCGGAATTACACCAGCGTTTATCAGTGTTCAATATGTGAACACACCTTATTATAGAATGAGCCGCTGACATGGAAGAAATCGTTGTAGGCATTGACATTGGCACGACCAAAATATGCACGCTGGTTGGGCGCGTGGAGGGCGAAAGGTCCGTTCGCATTATCGGTGTGGGCATCGAGCCTTCGGACGGGATCCGTAAGGGCGTGATCGTTGACCTGGCCGCCGCCACGCAGGCCATCACACATTCTGTGCAGAGAGCTGAGCAAACTTCGGGACTCGAGATTACGTCTGCGTTGGTGAGCCTGGCGGGCGCGCATGTTTCTTCGGTGAACAGCCGCGGCGCAGTGGCCGTTCCGAGCGGAGTCGTTGACGCCTCGGATGTAGCGCGCGCGTTGGATCAAGCGCGTGCGGTTGCCATCCCGCATAACCGCGAGATCGTGCACGTCATCCAGCGCGGATTCGGCGTGGATGGGCAGGAAGGCATCAAGCAGCCCGTCGGGATGCATGGCTATCGTCTAGAGGTGGAAGCGCACATCATTACCGCCGCCGGCGCGACCGTTGACAATTTACGTCAATGCGTTGGCGCGGCAGGCGTGGACATTCAAAATTTTGTCTTGAATCCGCTTGCCTCTGGCGAAGTTGTTCTGACGGAACAGGAAAGACAAATGGGCGTGGCGGTCTGCGATATCGGCGGAGGCACAACCGACCTGGCTATTTATGTTGACGGCAATGTGTGGCACACGATGGTGCTGGCGGTTGGCGGCAATCATCTCACGCAGGATATCGCGCACGGACTTCGTTTGCCCGTCACGCAGGCAGAGGACGTCAAGAAGCAGCAGGGACACGCCGTCCGCTCCGAGATCGGAGCCGAGGAATATTTCAGTATTCGGCCGTTCGGCGAAGATCACCCGGTGCGCATCAATCGCCAGGATCTGGCGCACATCATCGAGGAACGCACGGCAGAGATGTTCGCGTTGATCATGCAGGAGATCAAACGCTCCGGCTATGACGGCCTGCTTCCGGCGGGCATGGTGTTGACGGGCGGCACGAGCGCCTTACCGGGCATCCGGCGGGTGGCAAGTGAAGTGCTCGGCATGCCCGTGCGCACGGCGCAGCCTGAAAATCTAAAAGGCCTGGTGGACAAACTTAACTCCCCCTCTTATTCCACCAGTGTTGGGCTTCTTTACTGGGCATATACGATGCACGACAGCGATTTATCAATCGGCAAGCCACGCCATAAAAGCCGCGGGTCGAAAGGAGAAACAAACATGAATTTCAATCCCATCAAAGAATGGCTGAAGAGATTGTTACCGTAAGATAACATCATTGCGAGTCTTCGCCAAGCAATCTCCCCCGAACATTGTTGAGATTGCTTTGGGAAAGAACACTCTTGCAATGACATAAAGTATTGAGGTTATACGAATCGCCCTGAGGACGTGTCCTGTGGATAACTCGTGGCTCGTAAACCTCCTCAAATCGAGAACATAGTGTTAAAATCGCACGATGTTCTCCTGATAAAACAATGAGTGTCGCAAAGAATCGACCCGGAGGAACAAATGGACGCAACCAACAAGCACGTACAAGTAGAAGCATTCGCCCGCATCAAAGTCATCGGTGTGGGCGGCGGCGGACAGAACGCCGTCAACCGCATGATCGAAGAAGGCATTCAAGGCGTTGAATTCATCGCCGCCAACACCGACGCGCAGGCCCTCACTTTATCGAAGGCCCCTATCCGCGTGCGCCTCGGCGATAAACTGACGCGCGGACTCGGTGCGGGCGGCAACCCTGAGATTGGCTATAAGGCCGCCGAAGAATCCTCGGATGAACTTTACAACGTGCTCAAGGGCGCGGACATGGTCTTCGTCACCGCGGGCATGGGCGGCGGCACCGGGACCGGCGCAGCGCCCGTCGTTTCACAGGTCGCCAAAGAATGCGGCGCGCTGACCATCGGCGTTGTGACTCGTCCATTTACATTCGAAGGCGGACGACGTTCACAGGCCGCTGAAGCGGGCGTGACAAAAATGAAAGAGCACGCTCACACGCTCATTTCAATCCCGAATGACCGCCTGCTCCAACTCGCCGATAAAAAGTCCAGCCTGCAGGATGCCTTTCGCATGGCCGATGACGTTCTGCGCCAGGGCATTCAAGGCATCTCTGAACTCATCACCGTTCCCGGTTTGATCAACCTGGACTTCGCCGACGTGCGCGCCATCATGTCCGAAGGCGGCGCGGCCCTCATGGCCGTTGGCCGCGGCTCCGGCGATGAACGCGCCAAGAACGCCGCCGAACAGGCCATCTCAAGCCAACTGCTCGACATCACCATTGACGGCGCGCGCGGTGTGCTCTTCAACGTCACGGGCGGCCCGAACCTGACGCTCTTTGAAGTCAACCAGGCCGCGGCCATTATCCGCGAAACCGCACATCCGGATGTCAACATGATCTTCGGCGCGGTCATTGATCCTGAGATGGGCGACGAAGTGCGCGTGACCGTCATCGCCACCGGATTCGAACGCTCTGGTGTGCCGCGACGCGCGCTCGAACGCCTCTCCACCCGGACCGAGAAACCGGCCTCCCATTCCGGGACAATGCCCGTTTCGACATCTTCGCTCTTCCACCCCAGCGAATCGGTCAACATCAACGCCGATTTCTCGAAACCGGCCCCCGATTCAAAGTCCGTGAGGCCGCCCACCATCAACGACAGCGACGACCTCGACATCCCGACCTTCCTGCGCAATCGCAGATAAACTCAAATCCAGAGAGACCCTGAATGCAGATAAAGCCTTCAGGGTCTCTTTCATTTCATGCTAAAATACAAGCGATGAAATCTCCCCTGCCCCTCCCTCGCCCCGAAGATCATCTGTCTTACCAATTACATCGCAAACAAGTCTGGCAGCAAATACTGCTGCCCATCCTGCTCGCGGTTTTGATCCTCATCGCAGTCATCGTATTGACCAGCGTTGCCACCTTCCGCGATAACGGCGAGGTCGGCCGCTGGGCGGCCATGTCCGAAATATGGCTGGTCATTCCGCTCATCGTGGCAGGATTGATCCTGTTGATTTTATTGATAGCCATTATTTATCTCGTCGTGCGTTTGACAAATCTCATCCCGCCGTATTCATACCAGGCGCAAATAATTTTCTATCGCATTGAAAGCGGCGCAAAACGGATTAACAAGATGGCGCGCAGGCCCGTGCTATTATTCCAGGAACTTGGAGCGCTCATTAAAGCCGCCATCGAGAAAGCACGGGAAAGGATGTAAGTCACTATGCAAAATAAAGCCAGGACATTATTCATCGGCGCGTTGATCGGCGCCATCATCGGCATGATCGCGTCTGTGCTTCTCAATCGCCGGGCTTCCAAAACCGAGGGCGGGACCGCCATCACCGCCGGCGACGGACTCAAACTCGGCGTGCTGGTGTTTGGATTGTTGCGGGCGATTGCAAGTTTGGGAGATGATGAGAAGAAGTAAACCGCCTGCCGCCTGATTCCCACCCAACACGGACAGTCTCGTAAATAAGAAAAGTGACAGCCACCTTCAGCGGCTGTCACTTTTGGTTTATCTCTTCAATGTCCGATATTTGACCCGATGCGGCTGCATATCTTTCCCAAACTTTTCCATCATCATCGTTTCATAATCAGGCCAGTTGCCATCCGCGTCATTGCGAGGGCGCTCTTTCTCTTTGCCCGAAGCAATCCCATGCTGGGACGATGTCTCCTCATCGAGTCGGGGATTGCTTCGTCGCCCACGGGCTCCTCGCAACGACATGAATTCATTTACCGTTTCAACGCCCGATACTTCACTCGGTGCGGAGTTAAATCCTTCCCGAATTTCTCGCGCATCATCGTTTCATAATCAGACCAGTTGCCGATGTACATCTTCGCCAGCGAATCGCCTTCAAACACAATTAAGTGAGTACAAATTCTATCGAGGAACCATCTATCGTGACTGACCACAACTGCCGTCCCTGCGAATTCTTCGAGGGCTTCTTCGAGGGCGCGCAGGGTGTTCACGTCTAAATCGTTGGTTGGTTCATCGAGCAGCAATACATTCGCGCCTTCGGTTAATGTCTTTGCTAAATGCACGCGGTTGCGTTCACCGCCAGAAAGCACGCCGACCTTCTTTTGCTGGTCGGCGCCCATAAAGTTGAATGAGGAACAATAGCCGCGTGCATTGACTTTGCGTTTGCCGAGTTCCAAAAAGTCTGCGCCTTGCGAGATCTCTTCGTAGACAGTTTTATCGGGATCAAGTGTGCGCGATTGATCGGCATACGCCAGTTTGACGGTCTCGCCGATTTTGATAGAGCCGCTATCGGGCGTTTCCTGTTTGGTAATCATTTTCAACAACGTGGTCTTGCCTGCGCCGTTCGGACCAATTATCCCGACGATGGAGCCTGGTTGAACAGAAGCAGAAAAGGAGTCGAGGATGAGGCGGTCGTCGAAAGATTTTGTCACCTTATCAAATTCAAAGACAACGTCCCCGAGACGCGGTCCTGGCGGGATGTAGATTTCCAAATCTTCGCGGCGCGCCTCGGCTTCCTGTCCCAACAGTTGTTCATAGGAAGTGACGCGCGCCTTGCCTTTGGATTGACGTGCCTTGGGTGACATGCGGATCCATTCGAGTTCGCGCGCGAGAGTCTTTTGACGCTGGCTTTCGGCTTTCTCCTCCTGCGCGAGGCGGGTTTCTTTTTGTTCGAGCCACGATGAATAATTGCCTTTATACGGAATTCCAAAACCGCGATCCAACTCCAAAATCCAACCCGCCACATTGTCAAGAAAATAACGATCATGCGTGACGGCGATGACGGTGCCTTTGTATTCGCGCAGGTGATGTTCGAGCCACGCCACCGATTCGGCGTCGAGGTGGTTGGTGGGTTCGTCGAGCAGCAAAATATCGGGTTCACTGAGCAGGAGTCGGGTGAGCGCGACGCGGCGTCTTTCTCCGCCCGATAAAATTTTGATCGGCGTATCGCCTGGTGGACATCGAAGCGCGTCCATCGCCACTTCCAAATGCGAATCGAGATTCCACGCATCGTGCTTGTCGAGTTGCTCCTGCAGTTTGGCTTGCTCGACGACGAGTGCGTCGAAATCTGCATCGGCCTGGGCGAATTTGGCGTTGACTTCATCGAAGCGCGCCAGCATCTCGACGATGGGACGCACCGCTTCTTTGACGACGCTGATAACTGTTCCCGTTTCGTCGAGCTTGGGTTCCTGCTCGAGGTAGCCGATGGTGTAGCCCTTCGACATGGATATCTCGCCGATGTAGTCTGGGTCAACGCCCGCGATGATCTTGAGCAGTGTGGACTTGCCCGCGCCGTTGAGACCGAGCACGCCGATCTTGGCGCCGTAATAGAAGCCGAGCGAGATGTCGCGCAGGATCATTTTGTTGCTGGAGGGGACGAGCCGTCCCACTTTGTTCATGGAGTAGATGACGAGGGATTCGTTTGCCATAGTGGGGTGATTTTACCTTATGTTTTGTGTTGTATAATTTAGTTATGGCACGCAGACGTTCCTTGAAGAAAATGCTTGAAATACTCCACCAACAAGTTCCAATGCTGGCGGAGCGCTACAGCGTGGAAAAACTGGAAGTATTCGGTTCTTATGTTCGCGCGGAGCAGAAGAAGAACAGCGACTTGGATGTTTTAGTCACATTCAAGGAAGTGCCGAGCTTGCTGACTTTTATTGCGATTGAAAATTATCTCTCTGATCTTTTGGGAGTCAAAGTGGATTTGGTGATGAAAGACTCGCTCAAACCAAGGATTGGTAAGAATATTCTGCGTGAGGCGATTCCTGTATGAAGCGTGAACATCAGGACTATTTGAATGACATGTTGGAGAACGCCGAAAAGGCGCTCTCTTTTGTAAAGGGTTTGAACTACGAGAGTTTTCGCAAAGATGACAAAGCGGTGTATGCAGTGATCCGCGCGTTTGAAATCATGGGCGAAGCTGCCCGCCAGATTCCAGATAATGTGCGAAAAGCCAACCCTGAAGTTCCATGGTGGGAAATTGCCGGGATGCGGAACAAATTGACGCATGAATACTTTGGAGTAAATACCGAAGTGGTCTGGCGAACAGTACAGGAAGATTTGCCAGTCATCATCCCTGCTTTGCGAAAAATGATTGAGAAATAAAAACTCCGAAAGAATTTCTCGGAGTTTTTATTTCTTTCGGGGCGATGTGCTAGGCTGTTAGCCCACACTGGGATACACTGACGGGCACACGTGAATCACCCGTGCTATTTTTACGAAGTCCGCTTGAAGTGGTCTCGGAGCGCATGAATGGAGTGCAAGGTTTATAATTAGCTGTGTAAATGGGAAAACAAATAAATTACTTTCTTCGCTATCCAGGTGGCAAACGTAGGCTTTTGGTTTTTCTACAAGACCACTTACCATCTTCTGAAAGTATCAAGGGGCGTTATATTGAGCCGTTTGTTGGCAGTGGCGCGGTCTTTTTTTATGTAGGACCCCAAAAGGCTTTGTTATCAGACGCAAATCCTGAACTGATTGATATATATAGAGGGATTCGTTATTCTCCTAAGAGTGTTTGGAAAGCTTACGAGAAATTTGGCTCGACCAAAAAAGATTACAAACAAGTACGTGACCATAAGAGAGAAGAAAATGTAATTGGAAGAGCAGCCAGAATGCTGTTTTTAAACCGAACTTGTTTCAAGGGCATGTGGAGACATAACCGTGAAGGCAAATTCAATGTTGGGTATGGCGGACAATCAAGACGCTGGGTCATAACCGAGGAAGATTTATTAGCTGTCAGCAAAAGATTGAGGAAGGCAAAAATAGAATGCGGCGACTTCGAAACGATAATTGAAGATGCTAGTAAGGATGATTTCCTTTTCCTAGACCCGCCCTATAAGCCTCACGAGCAAGAATACACAAATAGCCACTATGGCTGGCAACAGTTTCGATTTGAAGATCATCAGAGGCTTGCTAAGGCACTAAAGCAAGCTAAAAGACGTGGTGTGAAATGGGCTATGACTACATCGACTCACCCAAAAATTCTTGGGCTCTTTCGTGGCTTTTACGCAGTTAAGATTCCTAAAGGAACGGGAAGCCTTCCAGGAATTATGACGAAGAATTCTGGCGAAGTCCTAATATCGAGTTACAAAACAGAAGGGAGTACAAAACTATGAAGGAGTTCTTCAACAACGCAGCACAACAAAACCACCCATTACGTGCCTTGAAAGATTTCTTGGATAAAGAAGTTGCTTTAGAAACCGCAAAGCAATATGACGATATGCGATTTGTGGGGTACGTGCTTGATATAAACTATGATACGGTAACAATAATTACATCTGATCCTTTCAAAATGGCTGTTGGCGGTGTGCCACGTAACTCGCTTTTGATTATGACACCAGCAGTTCAAGAGAAAATTATTACACCTCACTTTACTCTCTTGCGAGTCTTGGATGCTGCGCCAACGCCCTTAAGCAAAGACACACAGCAAACATATTTTGAGTTGCAGAAAAAATCAATGCCTGAACTTGATATTTTCACTCAATCAGAGTTGCAATGGGGAGCATTGAATACGGGCGTTTTGGGAATGTTCTACCCACATCCAGAAAAACAAGATATGGTGGAGTTTTCTGGTGATATGAATAACTTTGTAAGCGCACATAAATATCGTGTATATGCTCCAGATGACGCAATACTAAACCTTGTAATAAACACACTGGTTGCAACAAATAACAGATTCCAAATTGGCAACCTGCGCTTAACTGAATGCAGATTACCTTTACCAGATAAAACCCTTCCCAACGTCCCTGTCTTTGTATCACCAAAAGATTTTTTGGCGTCGCGAACCGCGATGTTTGGAAAAACACGACTTGGTAAATCAAATGTTGTTAAATTAATTGCCCAAAGCATTATTGACGCCACTAAAGCCAGCAAGGAATTTAGTGCAGGTCAATTAATCTTTGACATTAACGGAGAATATGCAAACGATAACCCTCAAGATGGCAATTTGTCTTTGCGAAAAGTCAATGAAAATGTATGTGAAGTTTACGCACTACAGAAAAAAGATGAAACTCCCTCCAAACCACTGAAACTAAACTTTTATGAACAACCAAACAGCGCCCTTGCTGTCCTTGAAAGTCTGCTAGCTCAAGATAATCGTGGAAAAGCAAATTATGTACGCAGCTTTATGTCTGTAAGTCTCTCAGATTTAGATGAAATAGATGTAATGAATGATGAAGGTGATAAAAACAGGGCGATAAGGAAAATTCAACTTTTCTGGGCAATTCTTAGAAAGGCCGGCTTTGAAGTAAATCCCGATACTTTGGTGCAAATCCTACCAAAAGGCACATCCGCGAGCAGATTTGATGCTGGGTTTAGTGACGCCCTTAGATTGAACGCTTACTCACTAGCAGAACGCGCCGTCCCCAAATACATCAGGACTATTGATGAAATGGTAACTGATTTTGAAGTTATGGCAAAATTTCGACAGGCAAAACCTGAAGATAAATCTCTTATTTCTTCCAGCAAAAAACCAATCTTTGATCCTGACGATGTTGCAATGTTAGACTTCCTGTCACCTAAAGGTGGAGGCAGTGGAGTTTCTATTATTCAACCCTATCGTGATTATCATGACAGCAAGGCAGATAACTTCGTCAAAAATATTCTTGACTCGTTGGATAAAGGTAAAACTGTAATACTTGATTTGGGGAATGCGCATCCAACATTGCTAACGTATTTTTCAGATTTGCTTTCTAAAGCTGTGTTTAGTCACCAAGTAAACAAATTCAGCAACAATAAACTTGGCAAGCACTTTATTCAAGTCTATTTTGAAGAAGCCCACAACTTGTTTCCAAGAAACAATGATGTAACAACGATTTATAGCAGGTTTGCCAAAGAAGGCGCAAAATATCATATCGGCATTGTCTACTCTACACAATCACCTTCTACTATTAATAATGACCTGCTAGCCCAAACTGAAAACTTTTTTATTGCTCACATGTCGTCGCAAGATGAAACCAATGCTCTTGCAAAGATGAATTTTGCGTATGAAAGCATGAAAGAGGATATTCTCCGAGCCAAGACGCCTGGATATATGAGAATGCTCACGCGTTCTCATCGGTTTGTAGTTCCAATGCAAGCAATAAAATTTGAACCGCGCCAAGCTGTAACTCAACCATAGAGATTCTTCCTATGCCATATCAAGCAGGTAAACGCTTACCAGGAGAACGAGCAAGTAAACTTGGGCACTTAGATGTGCTTAAGAGTCCACTTGTGCAACAACTTGTTCAAAAATTTGAAGAACAAGACCCTTCTGATTTGCCACCTTTCACAGGTTGGCAACCTTTTCCGCCATTGGGAAAACCCCTTGACATAATTTTTGCAGTTGATGGGTCATGGCAACCCATTACAGATGAGCGCCCGCCCTACAAATCTATTGCGTTCATCAAAACTGCATTAGTGAATCTCGATCAAGTTGGATTAAGCCAAATAGATAAGGAAACCCCTCATCCGTTTGCGATTAGAGATTTAATGTCAAAATCTGCCGCCTATCACGCAACAGCGTTGCCACTAAGACATCTTTATGCGGACGGAATAAGTGTGTATAACGCGGTGCGACAAGTAATTTATGAATCTGTGAAAGACGAGTCTTTGCAAGGGGAAATCATGGAAACATTCAAGTGGCTTGTGTACGAAAAATGGAGTAATAACCCACGTCCGTTACCGCCATTTGAATGTCCGCATTGCGGAGGCAAGAATGCCACTTTACCAATTGATGCTGAAAAAGGAAATTGCCCAAACTGCGGAAATGAATTATTTATTACTGACATGTTGGGTTTTCACTTAGAAATGGTTGAAGAGGCCGCGTCAGATAGCGTTGCCACTGCTTATATGATTATTCATGAAACACTGTTGTTGTTCACTGGAATCCGACATTTCTGGGAGACATCAAAAGATGTTCTGAGTAGATGTTTGTTTATAAAAGATGGACCTCTACAAATAAGAGCACAGTATTCAAAGTTGGTGAATCCTATTCGGAATTTTTTACTCCATGCAAATGAGCAAGGACATCCTGTTAATCTTATTGGACAGGAAAAGACAGGTACGTTTGTCGACCATCTGAATTTGATTAGCCGAAATGCTCCCGCAGGTAATTTGTTTATTCCAGACCATGTTTATATTTGCGAGAAAATTCAACATCGTCCACCAAATGGAGCCCCTTATGGTCGTGACACAAATTACGGTGCAAAAGTTTTTGTTACAGCAAATGAAAGATGCAGACTTGTTCTAAACGTGCCTGTAAAAACTTCGATGGGTCCCTTTATTGCTAATCCAAGTATTGATCAGTTGATAAATATCGAAAACATTTTGGCTACATTGCCATCTTTGCTAAGTAGCAGGCATGAAAATGCATTGCTTCCCATTGAGTTAGCTAATTCAGTTGCTTCCTTGTCAACATATCCTTCTGCGCAAGTATTGCGATTGTTTGCAGATGCTACTGTAAAGAAAAAGTAAACCTAAACGGATAAGGTAAAATCTTCGTGGCAGGTCAGTTCTCCTTTCGTCCTGAACACCCGCAAGGATAACACCTGACCTGCTTCTTCTCGGAATTTACAGAGACGATCTTACATTACTCCGCTTTTAAAAAGTTTTGGCTGGATTTTCCAAAATTAGATGGATTGCAATGTTATAAATTGCAATCCATCTGGCTTGTCATTAGCTAGAAGCTATCTCAAAAATGGTAGACTGTGGCTCAACCCCGAAATGGGAGCGAGCCAATGGAACTCACAGACGAACAATGGACAATCGTAGAGCCGTTACTACCCAAGCCGGTGAAACGTGCAGATGGAAAAGGCAGACCACGTGTGGATAATCGGGCCATCCTGAATGGCATTTTATGGGTCATGCGCACAGGTGCACCTTGGCATGATATGCCCAACCGATATCCACCATACCAAACCTGCCATCGGCGGTTCCAAGAATGGGTCAAAGCAGGCACATTCGAGGCCGTGCTTAGAAAACTGGTGGAAGATGTCAAAGAGCGAGGCGATTTGGACCTGACGGAGTGTTTCATCGACGGAACCTTTGTCATGGCCAAAAAGGGGGCGCAGGGGTGGGAAAAACCAAGCGGGGCAAAGGTACAAAGCTCATGGCAGTGGCAGATGGCGCTGGTTTTCCTGTCGCCCTATCCGTTGGCAGTGCTTCGCCGCATGAAGTCCGCTTAGTGGAAAACACCTTGGACCAGATGCTGGTGGACGAGAAACCACAACGATTGATCGGGGATCGAGCGTACGACAGTGATCCTTTAGATGAGAAATTGGCCGAGCAAAACATTGTGTTGATTGCACCTCACAAGCGAAATCGCAAGAAGCCTGCCACGCAAGATGGTCGCGTTTTACGCCGTTACCAACGACGTTGGAAAGTGGAGCGTTTGTTCGCCTGGCTTCATAACTTTCGCCGCGTTCTGGTTCGCTATGACCGTTTTCTTGAAAACTATCTTGCCTTCGTTCACCTCGCTTGTATCGTGATTTTCATCAGATCCTATTTTTGAGATGTGTTCTATATACTTTTCTTGTTTTCGACCAACCTGCCGCCCAGCCACGCACAGGGTAACGCGACTACGACGATCGCCGCTGAATACCACGCCGGGGCCAAATTCAGATTCCAGGTAGCCGCCGCACCCAGCAATCCCATAATCGTGCTCACGATACCCATAATAACCGCGTGCCTCATCGGGCGATTGGGCGCTAATCGCGCTGCGGCAAAGCCGCCAATTATATTGTAGATGGTTCGGTATACAAGCTCAAGAATTTGTAGTCCAGTTTGATTTCCGAGCGGGCCGCGGGGTAATACCCCAATCCCCTCCAATACGGCGTCGGTAATAAGTGTCAGGGCGATAATTATAACTATCCCTGCTACAACTGCGCCGATACTTTTAAATGTGTTCTTGTTCATATATATTTCCTTTCGAAAGGTTTTATCTGAGAGTCGTTTCAGGCTTGTTCCACTGTTTGATCGGTGCGTCAAAGATACGGGCAACGACCAGGTCGCGTTTTGGGGAGCCATATTATTTTTGGTCATAGGCCTGCTTTAAATCTGCAATGACGATCTTGCTCATCTTAAGCATGGCCTGCATGACCCGTTGTGCTTTCTGAGGATCCTTGTCTCCCATCAACTCGCCTAAAGCAGTAGGAATAATTTGCCAGGACAGACCATACTTGTCTTTAAGCCAACCGCATCTTCCTTCTTCCCCGCCTTTAGAAAGCTTCTCCCACAGCTCGTCTACTTCCTGCTGTGTCTCGCAGTTCACAAAGAACGATATGGCTTCTGTAAATTTGAATTCCGGGCCAGCATTGTACGCCGTTAATTCCTGACCTTCGAGTTCGAATACGACAGACATGGCCTTCCCGTTTGGCTCCCGTGAAATGCTCACGATCTTTGAATTCTTGAAAATGGAGGCGTAAAAATTCGTCGCCTCTTCAGCCTGCGTATCGAACCATAGGAACGGGGTAATCTTTTTCATTTTATTCTCCTTTTGGGTTTATCCATCGTTATTTCAAATTTGCCAAAATCTCATCAAGGCGCTCATAACCGTCATTGACGCCGCGTTCCATTCCAGATTGGACCATGCCATCTCGATCAGAAACAGATTGAAAGACGGACTGAATCGTGATCTTTGTCCTGTTACCAGGCAGGGACTCGAGTCTCATGATGTCGAGGGTGACGTGTCCGCGTTCGGGGAGGCCTTCGAATTCAAAGGTCTGGATCATCAACTCTTCGGAAATTTCATGGAACACGCCGCGAAATCTGAATTCGTTCCCATCTTTATCCTTGTGGACGTAACGGTACCTGCCGCCGCTGACAGGCTCAAAGGTTTCGAGCGTCATTTCATATCCACGCGGTCCCAGCCATTGCACATAGAGTTTCGGGTCTGTGTGAGCCTTGAAAACAAGTTCACGCGGCGCGTCAAATTCGCGCATGATGAAAAGCTCCTGTTTGCCCGGCTCGGCTGTGACGATTGTCTTATGTTTTGACGGCATGTCATTTCTCCTTTTTCATTTCTATTAAAACTTCGTCCAAACGGTCAAACCTCTGTTCCCAAATCTGGCGATACTGCTCGACCCAATCAGATACCTCATTCAACTTGTCCGGCTTGACCTCGCAATAGCGTTCCCGGCCTTGCTGGCGAACAACCACCAACCCGCATTCAGCAAGAATCTTGATGTGCCTCGAAACAGCCGGCCTGCTGATGCGGAAGTTACCTGCCACGCCATTGAGGGTAAGCCGCTGTTTTGCCAAAAGGTTCAATATGGCCCTTCGGTTGGGATCTGCAATTGCTTGAAAAACATCTCTTCTCATATTCACCTATATGTAACCAAATGGTTACTCGTTTAAAATATATTTTAGGACACACCTTCTGATTTGTCAAGATAAAAATAGCCGAAATTATCTGGTTTGCAATACCCCCCCCAGCGACAATCCATCACTTAAATCTTGGGTACGATCCGAGCACGCGCAGCATCAGCGCATATTCCCCCAAATGCTCTAGCGCACGTTTCGTCGTCTCTTCATGCGTTGCGCCAATGAAGTCAACATAAAAAAGATATTCCCATGGACTGCCAGCCAAAGGCCGCGATTCGATTTTGGTCAGATCGAGATCGCGCAATGCGAATACGCTCAATGCTTTGAATAATGCGCCCGGTTCATTCTTGAGCGTAAACACGATGGACGTTTTTACCGGGCCTGGTTCAGGGCCGCCGTTTGAAATCACTGCGTCATGTTGAATGGCAAGAAAGCGCGTGTAATTTTCGGCGTTATCTTCAATGCCTTCTTCGAGAATATGCATCCCATACAACTCGGCCGCGCGGCGCGAAGCAATCGCGGCCGTATCACGCGCGCCAGACTCTTTGAGAATCTTCACGCTCCCAGCCGTGTCGTACGCTTGTTCCGCTTCGATTCCATGACTTCGCAAATATCCCGCGCATTGTCCCAGCGCTTGTGGATGACTGATCGCTTTTTTAATATCAGATTTCTGCACACCGGGCATTGCGATCAGGCAATGCCGCACACGCAAAAAGTATTCACCGGCAATCTGCAAATCATTCCGCAACAACAGGTCATAATTTTGATGAATACTCCCTGCCAGGGAATTTTCAATTGGGATCAATGCCAATTCGCATTTTCCTGAATTGACTGCCTCGAACACCGCCTCGAACGATTCACACGGGACGGCTTCCACGCTTCCAAAATACCCGAAAACGGCCTGCTCGGAATAAGCCCCAGCCTCCCCTTGAAATGCGACTTTCATTTTGTCTCCATTGGACCCGATACGCACACCTTCCTGCATTCGCTGCAGGGAAGAACGCCGCCTAATCGCCGGCTGTTCACTGATTACTGATCACTGTCTGTCTGCCCAATTGAGAATAGCGCGCATCCCGGCTTCCACATCCTGCTCCGAGGCCGCAATCGTCATGCGGACAAAGCCATCGCCCTGCATACCAAATGCGGAGCCGGGGACGAGTCCCACGCCGGCCTCTTCCAACAAACGTTCACAGATTTCAAGAGATGACATCTTTAATGCGCGGAGATCATGAAAGTAGTAAAACGCGCCCATGGGCGGGTTGGCGATCACAGGCGATTCGCCAGTCTTGAGCGCGACATTCAAAACCGCCTGACGCCGCCTGGCATACGCGGCGCGCATATCTCCTGCCGCTTGCTGAATCTCAGGAGCGGTCAAGGCAAACGCCGCGGCTTTTTGGATAAAAGGCGCAACACATGTGATGGAATTTTGCCCGGCCTTCAAGGCATTCTCAATGATCTGCGCCGGCGCGGCCAGGTAGCCCACCCGCCAGCCGGTCATGGCATAGGTCTTGGATAAACTATTAACCAGAATTGTCCGCTCTTTGACGCCTTCGAATGCGGCCGCAGAAATTGGTTTTTCGCCGTAATATAAATTCTCGTAGACCTCGTCGCTCACGATCCATAACTTATGTGCGGCGGCAAAATCATGCAGCTTTTTCAAATATTCACGCGTCGGATATGCGCCGGTTGGATTGGATGGATAATTCAGCACGATCACACGCGTTTTGGGAGTCAATGCCTTTTCCCAGGCTTCAAAGGTCGGGATGAATCCATTTTCCGGCAGTGCCGGGACTCGAATCACGCTGCCGCGCAGCATGATTGCCATGTTGACATGGGTCGCCCAGGTTGGGTCGGGAATCAGCACATCGTCGCCGGAATTCAACACGGATTGCATGGCCAGGTAATAGGCGTGGATTCCGCCATGAGTGATCAGCAATTCCGCTTCGGGGTCGTAGGAGGCGGCGTTATCGCGTTCAAGTTTGGTCGAGGCGGCGCGTCTCAATTCCAGCAGTCCGCGGCTGGGCGCGTAATGAGTCAGGCCGCTTTGCATGGCCTTGAGCGCAACGCCCAAAATCAAGGGATGTGTCGGGAAATCCGGATCGCCGGTTTGCAGGCCGATGATCTTTCGCCCGGCGGCTTTGAGCGCGTTGACGCGGTCGCCCATCTCCACGGTTGGAGATTGTCGAATGAGTTCGAATTGCCGATTGAGATTCATGGATTTATCCGGCGAACAATATTTCCGCATTATACCCTTGCGTAAAGCAGTTGACGCGATTTCGCACGAATGATATAGTTGCGCCCAATATGAAACCGGCTTGCAGTTCCATGACCCTGACTGCCACTACCCTTCGGAAACCCCGCGGGGCTGTAACGTTTGGACATGATTAGACGGTAAGTTGGTCTAGCGGCACACCAGGCGCCCCACAAATGTGGGGCGTTTTTTATTTTCAAAAAGGAGCAGAATTATGGCAGGAAAATCAAGGACGCTGGTTATGAAATTCGGGGGCACATCGGTCGGCTCGGCGGATGCGATGGCAAAAGCCGCACAGATCGTAAAGGACGCGCGCGCAGACTGGCCGCGCCTGGTCGTGGTCACATCGGCGGTTTCGGGCGTGACCAATCTTCTGCTCGACAGCGCGGCGCAAGCCGCAAAGGGAAATTTGCAAACTTTGCTCGAGGCCGAAAAATCTCTGTTTGCAAGCCACGAAAAGATCATCAACGCCCACGTCTCAGACGTAAAACGGCGCGCAGAGTTGAAAGAAAAAATCAAAGTGTTCATCAACGATTTTGGGAATTTAGGCCGCGCCATCGGCGTGCTGGGCGAGGCCAGTCCGCGCGCGTTGGATGCAATTGCCTCACTTGGAGAGAGAATGAGCGTGTATGTTTTGACGGGGGTCATCGAATCTTTTGGCATTTCCGCACAGGCGATTGAATCAACCAGGTTGATCGTCACCAATTCACATTTCCAAAACGCGCATCCCGATTTCGACGCGACGCGTGAATGCGCGCGCGCGAAATTAAATCCGATTCTGGATAAAGGCGTTATCCCCGTCACGACCGGGTTTATCGGCGCGACGCCCGATGGAATTATCACCACCCTCGGACGCGGCGGAAGCGATTATTCAGCCGCAATTCTTGGCGCGCTTCTGCCCGCAAACGAAGTGTGGATCTGGACGGATGTGGACGGCGTAATGACCAGCGACCCGCGTATCGTCCCTAACGCGCGCGCTTTGCCAGAGATCAGTTACAGCGAAGTCTCCGAATTGGCGTATTACGGCGCGAAAGTCCTGCATCCAAAAACGATCCGCCCGGTGGTAGAGGCGGGCATTGGGCTGAGAATTTGTAACACATTCAATCCCGCGCATCCCGGCACGCGCTTGATCGCAAATTCCAAAAGCAACGGCGAGCCGGTGAACGGACAAGTCATCAAAGCCGTAACCGCCATCCGCAAACAAAAGTTAGTGACCATCGAAGGCCGCGGCATGCTGGGCGTCCCGGGCGTGGCCGCGAGGGCTTTCGGCGCGGTGGCAGCCACAGGGACGAGCGTCCCGTTCATCACGCAGGCGTCCTCCGAACAGTCCATTTGTTTTGCAGTGCCGTCAGAATCCGCGAACGATGTAATCACATCGTTGGAAAAAGTTTTCTCGCACGAACTCGAAGACGATGACATTGACCGCGTATGGGCAACGGAAGATGTCACCATCGTCACCGTGGTCGGCGCAGGCATGCGCCACACACCCGGCGTGGCCGGAAGAATTTTCAGCCAGCTTGGGGACCGCAAAGTCAACGTGCTGGCCATCGCGCAGGGTTCGTCAGAAGTTTCGATCAGCCTGGTCGTGGATGCCAGCGCGGCAGACACGGCTGTAAAAGCCGTGCACGATTTGATCGTTAACTAACATTTCATTGCGAGCAAAGCGATCTCCTGTATTTCGGGATTGCTTCGTCGAGAAAAACACTCTCCTCGCAATAACAAAAAAAAAAACAGGAGTCATCATGAATCAAATCCCCGTAGCAGTTCTCGGCGCGACAGGTTCCGTCGGACAGCGCTTCATCTCATTGCTCGACAATCATCCCTGGTTCAAGGTTACCGCGCTGGCCGCCTCCGACCGTTCCGTCGGACAAGCCTATTCAAAAACATGCCGCTGGGTTCTGGCTGAACCGATGCCGGATTACGCACGCGACATGCTCGTTGTCCCCGCAACGCCCGAATCATTTGAAACAAAAATTGTTTTCTCTGCGTTACCCGCCGATCTTGCCAAAGAACTTGAGCCGCAATTCGCGCAGGCCGGTTTCGCGGTTTGCTCGAATGCATCATCATATCGCCGCGCGGACGATGTGCCCCTGCTCCTGCCGGAGATCAACGCCGACCACATCGCGCTCGTCAAGGAACAGCGCAAACTGCGCGGCTGGAGCGGATGCATCACGACCAACCCCAATTGCACCAGCACAGGACTCACCATTGCGCTCAAAGCCCTCGATGATTCATTCGGCGTCAAGAAAGTTTTCGCCGTCTCGCTTCAAGCGCTTTCCGGCGCGGGCTATCCCGGCGTCTCTTCGATGGACATCACCGACAACGTCATCCCGTTCATCGGCGGCGAAGAAGATAAAGTGGAATGGGAACCGCGCAAAATGCTTGGCAAACTTAGCGGGGATAAAATCAATTTGGCAGACATCAAATTTTCGGCGCATACGAACCGCGTGGCGGTCATTGACGGTCATACGGTGTGCGCGAGTGTGGAATTTGAAAATCCGGTTTCCCCTGAAGATGCCATTCGTGCGTTGAATAATTTTCAAGCCCAAGCCGCGGCGCGCGATCTGCCCTCAACGCCGCAGCCCGTCATCCTCGTCCATAACGAAGCGGATCGTCCTCAGCCGCGTCTTGACCGATTAACCGGCAAAGGCATGACAACCGTCGTGGGCCGCGTCCGCGCTGACCCGCTTTTTCATTTAAAATTTGTCGTGCTCTCACACAACACGATTCGCGGCGCGGCCGGCGGCTCGATTTACAATGCCGAGTTACTGGTTCACGAAGGCCTGTTATAAAATCAGGCCCGCGCCGTCCGAGGCTTCGCAAATATAAATTTCGGGCTGAAGTCTCGTCTCGGACTCATAACCGTCCGCCAGGTTTTTGGCGAACGCTTCAGCCTGGCCCCGCGCAACCAGCGACGCGACACACCCGCCGAAACCGGCTCCCGTCAAACGCGCGCCATAGCACCCCGGCAGTGATTGCGCCAGCCGCGCCATCACATCGAGTTCCGGGACGGATACTTCGTATAAATCGCGCAGACTGGCGTGGCAGTCGTTCATCAATTTTCCAAAGCCAGCAGTGTCGCCGTTTTGCAAAAGAGTCACGGCGCGAGAAGTGCGCTCGATTTCTTCAACGACATGCCGCGCCCGTTTTTCAATTTGCGCCGGGAGTCTTTTCGCCAGACGATTGAAATCAATCACGCTCACATCGCGCAAAGACTTAATATCCGGCAAATGTTTTTTGAGAATATTCAGCGCTTCTTCGCAGGCCGCGCGGCGGTCATTGTAGGCGCTGTTGGTCAGTTCTCGCCGCACGGACGTATCCGCGATGACGATGGCGACATCCTTTGGAAGCGGCAAAGTTTGATATTCGAGCGAGCGGCAATCGAGCAGGAGTAATTTATTTTTTTCGCCGCAGGCCGATGCAAACTGATCCATGATTCCGCAATTAACGCCGACATATTTGTTTTCGGCGCGTTGGCAGGTCAAAGCCAGTTCCATCGGCGAAAGTTTCCAGCCGCCCAGAGTCATCCAGGCGAGGGCGAAGGCCAATTCAACGGAAGCCGATGAGCTCAAGCCCGCGCCACGCGGCACGTCGGACGCAAAAACGGCCTGCATATTTTTCACCGGCATATTTTTTTCGGTCAACGCCCAGGCTACACCCGCCGGATATTTTGCCCAATCAGGAAGTGGAGAATTGTCGGATTGAAGTTTGGCCGATAAATTTGTCGGCGTAAAAAAAACCTGATCGACAAAGTCTGCCGCAAACAGGGAAGTGTGAGGCGTATCGGTCGGTGAAAAGGCAACGTATGTTGCGCGGTCGATCGCGGCGGGCAAAACAAGTCCGTCGTTATAGTCCACATGCTCGCCCAACAAGTTTACCCGCCCCGGCGCACGCGCAAGATGCGTGGGGGCATGTCCAAATTTTTGGTGAAAGACTCGCAGGATGTTTTGTTGGGTGTTCAAGAGTATTGTATAGAATCAAAGGCTTGCTGAATCGCCGAGCCAAATGCTAATATGAAAATCAAGAACTCGATCAGTCTTGTCGTTTTCGCGCCCAGCTGAAGACGGTCCATTGCAAAAGAAAAAGAAGCGCAAGAGGTCCCCAATTGATCAACCACTCTTTGTGGAAAGCCTGGATTGCATTCAACATTGCAAAGGCAGAAAGGCCGATCATGCCGCCTAAAAAGATTGCGCTTAATGCCGCATTTGTAAATTGAAATTTTTTTCTCAGCAGGTTTGCCCATTCCAGCCATCCTCCGCACAGTACAAGTGCGGTAGGCAGTATGGCCGGATAAGCGTAGCGAGCCCATGGGAATAATGGGTTCTGAATCAGGAATCCGGAAACTCCCCTGCTTGCAGCCAGCATCCACGGAACAAGCAGGGACATTCCCAAAATAAAGATAATATCCCAACGCATATTTTTCCGCCTCGACCACACCAGATGGCCGGCTCCGGCCAGGCCGAGAATAGTGAATAACCCGATAAAATAGTTTACATACTGGCCGGGCAGGACGACTTTATCACCGGCAAGGCTCGCCCAAAATGTTCGGGATAAAGTTGCCAAAGCAGATTGATAATACCAGCCGGTTCCTTTCCAATCCTGGATGGTCGAGAGGGAGAGTGAAAGATTGATGCCGGAACGCGATAGCAACCCGGCGCTCATCTCATCCACCCAGGGCCGGAGCCGGAAAGCGCCTTGCTCTGCCGAGCCATTGCGAATCAGATTTTGGAAAACCTGGCCATTCCAATTTCCCTGTGTTCCGCCTGGATCGCTGAAACGGGGCGGCGTATTATCATATTCTCCTGCGGCAAGGACCAGGCCGTCCATAAATACGCTGCCGCTGGGAGATTGGGAAGTGTATTGAATATAAAGAATTGCTTTATCAGCATCCGGCGGGACGCGGAATGCCAGCCGATAAAATGTTGGTTTGGTATTTAATTCAAACGTGGTTTGTGATGAATTCACAAAGACACCCTTGGTCGTTAAAAAACTAATATAGGGAGATGCCATTGAGGCAGGCTGGTCTGCCCATATCCACGCTCCCAAAGTCACGGTTTCATCCCGTATTGATTTAGTAATGCCCGGAGGTATAAATTGCAGGAATTGGGCGGGGGCATTCTCTCCAGTATCACCTATCTGGAAAACATAGTTCCCTGCCGGCGCATCTGCAGACCTGACGCGCGGAATAGAAGCTTGAGCCGGGCTTTGATACCAGGTCAAAGGATTGCCCCATTGCAGCGCAGCCATGCTTGTAATCAGAATACCAGCCGCAATGATGCCGATACTTAGCTTCAAGAATCGTCCACGCAATAAACCAAAGAGCAGGACAAAAGGCGCAATTGTAAAAGTGAACCAGGCAGTATTCTTACTTAGATAAGAAACGACAAGAGTTACTCCCAAAAAGAACAATCTTCCAGCCGAATAGCCCCGTTTTATCAACCTTAGACCGGCCCACAGGAAAAGCGTTGCTGCCAGCACTGCGCTGACATCATTGTTGACAGCCGTCATCGTATCTACAAAAGCCGGGAGCAGCGCGATGAAAGCGGGAACCATCCAGCGCAGCGGATGGTCTTTGGATAGAATCTCGCCGAGCGCATACCAGGCGGCCGCGATGATCAACAGATACAGCAAAAATGATATCGAGCGGACGGCATAATATTGAAATATGATCTTTGCATTGCCCATAAATCTCAAGGGCAGGGAAGCAAGAAAGTAATATCCCGGCACATCCCCCACTTGAGGAACACCGATGACAATCGGCTCGGAGCCTGAAAGATCCGGACGAAAATTGCGGATTTTATACCATCCATATTCGATCAGAGAATCAGCCACCTGGCGGCGCATTCCTTGATCGTATTGCCCAACTTCAGGCCAGCCCGGACGATTGGCCGCCAGCCAGGCGTATTCAAAGTGGCCCGGCTCATCATAATGCCACCAGGGCGGGATGATGAGCATGTAGATCACTCCCTGAATAAAACCAAGAAGCACAATGGAAAAAAGTATATGTTTTGGGGTCCAATCTTTGAGCATGGAAGCGATTCGTGCCCCAACAGATCGTATAATTGCCTGCAAGTTGGATATTATCTGCATAGTTTGTCCCATCAGGAATTAGTTGATTATACTATCGTGTGACACGCAGACTGCGATCATGAGGAGCCGCAATACATGGAATTCATTCCCACAAAAATTCCGGATGTAGTTTTGATCAAGCCCAAACTTTTTGGCGACGAGAGAGGGTACTTCTTTGAAAGTTACCAAAAACGTCTTTTTGGGGATGCCAATATAAGCATGGATTTTGTCCAGGATAATCAGTCCGGTTCTAAACAGGGTATTTTACGAGGACTGCATTACCAGATCCGCCAGCCGCAGGGAAAGCTGATGCGCGTGATTGCCGGGGAAATTTTTGATGCAGCCGTTGACCTGCGCCGCTCGTCTCCAACATTCGGGAAATGGACGGGAGCCATTCTTTCCTCTGAAAACAAACATCAGTTATGGATTCCGCCCGGCTTTGCGCACGGGTTTTACGTTTTGAGCGAGTGGGCAGAAGTGTATTACAAGGCCACCGATTATTATGCTCCGCAGTGGGAACGCACCCTCCTGTGGTGTGATCCAACTCTAAATATTGAATGGCCCATCCACAAGGGACAATCGCCCAGCCTGTCCTCGAAAGATGCAGATGGTAAAATATTGTCCGAAATCGAAGTCTTTGAATAACTCATCTTACGCGCGCCATTGCGAGACGGAATTCTCCCGTCGAAGCAATCTCCTTATGTAAGCGGGGATTGCTTCGCGAAAGGCGCTCGCAATGACGGCTACTGCGTAAGGTGAGTGAATAACCTGTTTGGAGAATCAATGCAAAATGTTCTTGTTACCGGCGGGGCCGGGTTTATCGGCTCTAACTTTGTCCGCTATTTACTTAATACTGAGATGCAGGTCCGTGTAATAAATCTGGATGCGCTAACGTACGCCGGCAGTCTTGAAAACCTGCAAAACCTGCCCGGCCCGGCGCGCTATGAATTCGTCAAGGGCAGTATCCTTGACCGTGAGCTGGTGGATGAAATTTTGCAAAAATTCGACATAGATACTATTGTTCACTTTGCCGCCGAATCGCATGTGGACCGCTCCATTCTCGGACCTCAGGCCTTTGTGCAGACCAACATTGTCGGTACATTCACTCTGCTTGAAGCGGCGCGTCAGCTCTGGGTCCACGGAGGAAGCGGCCGTTCCAAACGCGTGCGCTTCCATCACGTTTCCACAGACGAGGTGTTCGGGTCGCTTGACCCCGATGATCCGGCCTTCTCGGAAACAACCCCCTACGCTCCCAACTCGCCTTATGCGGCCTCCAAAGCCTCCAGCGATCACTTGGTCAGGGCTTATGCCCACACTTATGGTTTACCAATTACCATTACCAATTGTTCCAATAATTACGGCCCTTACCAGTTCCCGGAAAAACTCATCCCGCTCATCATCTTGAACGCGCTGGAAGGAAAACCGTTGCCCGTTTACGGAGACGGACAGCAAGTGCGCGACTGGCTTTTTGTGGAAGACCATTGCGAAGCCATTCGATTGGTGCTACAGAAAGGAGTTGAGGGCGAGACCTATAACGTGGGCGGCGGAAACCAACCCGCCAACCTGGAAATCGTTCAAACGATATGCGATCTCGTAGACGAACTTCGCCCGGACGCATCACTCGAACCCCGCCGCAATTTGATTACTTTTGTAAAAGACCGCCCCGGGCATGATCGGCGCTATGCAATGAATATCCAGAAAATCAACCATGACCTTGGATGGTCGCCGCGTTTTGCGCTGGCCGATGGCTTGCGGAATACGGTCGCTTGGTATCTTGACAATCCAGGTTGGATTGCGGCCATCCGGCAGCAGCAGGAATATCAGGGCTGGCTGGATAAAAACTATAACTCTCGCTAACTGAAAGAGGCAAATTTATGAAGGGCATCATCCTGGCAGGCGGGCGCGGCACGCGTTTGCATCCTTTGACCATGGTAGCCAGCAAACAAATGCTGCCAGTCTACGATAAACCCATGATCTATTATCCCCTGTCCATGCTGATGCTGGCTGGGATTCGGGATATTTTGGTGATCAGTACTCCTGAAGACCTTCCGGGCTTTAGTAGATTGCTTGGCGGCGGCTCTTCATGGGGACTGAAATTTTCATATGCGGAACAAGCCGAACCGCGCGGGCTGGCTGAAGCATTTTTAATAGGCAGGGATTTTATCAATGGAGAGCGCACCTGTCTAATTCTCGGGGATAACATCTTTTTCGGCCACGGGTTGGCCGAACTGCTTCAGACCGCCGCCGGACTGGAGCGCGGCGCCCTGGTTTTTGCATACCCCGTTCACGATCCCCAAAGATACGGCGTGGTCGAGTTTGACGCGCAGGGCAAAGCCGTCAGCCTGGAAGAGAAACCGAAACAGCCTCGCTCGAATTATGCGGTGCCCGGCTTATATTTCTATGACGAGCGCGTGGTACACTTTGCCGCATCACTTGCGCCGTCCCCGCGCGGCGAAATCGAGATCACCGATTTGAACCGCATCTATTTGGAAATGGGCGAACTGCAGGTAATTCCATTCAGCCGCGGCGTCGCCTGGCTGGATGCCGGCACACACGAGTCTTTATTGCAGGCCGCCAATTTTGTGCAGGCAGTGGAGGATCGCCAGGGTCTGATGATCTCCTCGCCAGAGGAAATTGCCTATCGCCAGGGCTTTATCAACCGCCAGCAGTTGTTTAGCCTTGCCAAAAATATGGGCAGTAACGGCTACGCTAATTATCTTTTGCGGCTGGCCGATGAAGGCTGAACGCTCGAATGAATATCGGATAAATTCACATGAATAATGACAAAGCGCATCTTTCAATATTTGATTCAACGGAACATAGGGGTTTTAGGAATATCCTAACTCGTAATTTTCGGGATCTGGTCACGTATCGCTATGCAATTTACAATTTCATCAGCTCGAACCTGCGTGCCCGTTACCGCCGCTCGGCCCTCGGCTTTCTGTGGACCTTGCTTAATCCTCTGTTCACTATGGGTATTATGGCAATCGTCTTTTCGACGATTTTTCAGAGCCCTGTAAAGAACTTCAGCATTTACATCTTTAGCGGCTTGCTGCCCTGGACGCTGATCTCCAACAGCATGGTCATTGGTTCCATGTCGCTTGTTTCCGGAGAGGGCTACCTAAAAAAGGTGTACGTTCCGAGGTTTCTGTTCCCGTTGGTGACCGTAGGCGTGGAAGTCGTGAATTTCCTGCTCAGCCTGATCAGCTTGTTTTTGGTGGCCTTCGTGCTGGGTGCAAAGATCAGTTGGGGACTCCTGACTCTGCCTTTCGCATTGATCTTGACGGCCTTGTTTATCCTGGGGCTGGTCCTGATCGCCAGTATTCTTACAGTTTACTTTCGTGACCTGTCTCACATCATTCAGATAAGCTTTACGGCCCTGTTCTACCTGACGCCGATCATCTACCCGATTGAATTTCTCTCGAAAAGTCCTCTTCTTATGACCGTGATCAAGTGGAATCCTTTTTTCTATTTTGTGGAATTATTCCACACCATCATCTACCAGGCAAAAGTTCCTGGCGCCTCCCTGTGGTTGATAAGCCTGGGTTTGACCGCCGTCAGTTTAACCCTCGGTTTTATCGTTTTCTCCTCGAGAGAAAAGGATGTGATCTACCGGCTATGAAAACATTCATACAAGCTGAAAACGTTTCCGTTAAATTCCGGATTTATCATAATTCCGCCCCCTCTCTCAAAGATGCGGTAGTCAACCGGCTGATAGGCAAAAAGAATCGGGATAACTTCACTGAATTTTTTGCCGTCCATCACATATCGCTGAATATTAACTCCGGCGACCGGCTGGGGATTATAGGCTTGAATGGGGCCGGAAAGTCCACCCTGCTCAAAACCATCGCCGGCATCTATTCGCCGCACGAGGGACGCATCGCGGTCAGCGGCAGGATGACCCCTTTGATGGAACTAGGCGCCGGGTTCGACCCCGAACAGACTGGACGCGAAAATATCTTCCTGAATGGCACACTGCTGGGTTTCTCGCCCGCTGAAATGAAGGATAAAGAACAGGCCATTGCCGAGTTTTCAGAATTGGGTGAATTTCTCGAACTGCCCGTCAAATATTACTCAAGCGGCATGTACGGACGCCTGGCCTTTTCCATCGCCACCATGACCGAACCGGAGATCCTGTTGATTGACGAAGTGTTCGCCACCGGGGATGCCCATTTTGTCGAAAAAAGCTCCCAGCGCATTTTACAATTGGTCGAGCAGTCTCAAATTGTCATCATTGTTTCGCACAGCCTGGAGCAGATCAAGAACCTTTGCAACCGGGTGATCGTAATGGATAAGGGTGTCATCATTAAAGACGGGGATCCTAAAGACATGCTTGCGTATTACGCGGAAAACATCACTCACGTAAGCGAAAAAAAGAAGTAACTGATGTTACGCAAAACTAACGAATTGTCTTTGCGAGGGGCGTTCGTCCCCGAAGCAATCTCCCACTAAATAGAGACTGCCACGTCGGGAAATGCCCCATCCTCGCAGTGACGCGCGTAAAGTGAGAAAGTAATATGAAAATTCTTCTTCTCGGAAAAAACGGCCAGCTTGGCTGGGAGCTTCAGCGCACGCTAGCTCCGTTAGGACCGGTAGCCGCGCTGGACTTTGAAGAACTCAACCTGGAAGACTTTGACGCGGTTCGGAAGACGATCCGCGAGCTGCATCCGCAGGTGATCGTGAATGCTTCGGCCTACACCGCTGTGGACAGGGCCGAAAGCGAACCGGAAAAAGCCTACGCGATCAACGGAAAAATTCCCGGTATCATCGCAGAAGAATGTGCGGCTTTGAATGCGGCCTTGATCCATTATTCGACCGATTATGTTTTCGACGGCACAAAAGGCACAACGTATACAGAAGAAGATATTCCAAATCCATTAAGCATATATGGCAGGAGCAAGCTGGCAGGCGAGCAGGCCATTCAGTCTGCGGGCGGGGCTTATCTGGTTTTACGGACCAGTTGGGTGTACAGTTTGCGCCGCGATAGTTTCGTTACCAAAGTATTAAGTTGGGCGCGCGGACAGGAAATATTGCGTGTTGTTGATGACCAGATTGGGAACCCCACCTGGGCGCGCATGCTGGCTCAAGCCACCGCGCTGGTTTGCGCCCAAGCCGGGAGCGATATATCGGGCCGGTTGACCGAACGCCGAGGCGTATATCATCTGGCGGGAAACGGCTTTGCCAGCCGTTTGGAATGGGCGCGCCTGATCCTGGAACTCGATCCTAAGCGGGGCGAGCAAATCGTCAAAGAAATCCTGCCGTCTCTCACATCTGACTATCCCACCCCGGCGCAGCGGCCTTTGTTTTCGGCGCTCAACTGCGACCGTTTTCTTTCCACATTTCACATCAATTTGCCGGACTGGGAAGAAGCTCTTCGCCTTGCAATGGCGGCATAAATTCACATAAATGCCGATCCTCGATGGCTGATTCCAAATAAATCTTTTTTCATCTGCGTTCATGCCTGCGCTTGCAGTCTCTCACACAGTTCTTGAGTATGTATGGCCTGCGATGAGTTCGCCGCATAAAACCTTTCACTAACGATGGTTCTTAGCCTCTCCCCAAAACCCGATAACTGAATATACTATTCGATATAATTGATGCGGCCGTCTATAATATATTCCTGCACACTGAACTATGAAGCTCACCAAAACCCGCTCCTGCGCGGCCTTTGCGGCAGACCTTGGAATAAAACATCCCGAAAGAAAACAATTGTGAAGGGACTCTTATGAAAACAAAACTCAACCGAATAATTTCCGCCCTGCTGATCGCAATCATCGCCAGCGCAAACATTCCCCAAACCGGCCTGGCAGTGGAGTCGTCCCAAACCGGAAAAGACGGCACACAGGTCGGCTATAATCCGGATACGGGCAACGTCGCTTTTATCGGCGGCGGATCGCCGATCTCCGTTCCGGGCGTCACCGGAATATCCGCCATGAGCCCGCAGGATAAGGCGCTCGCCATCGCGAATACCTACGCCCCGCAATTCGGTTTGCAGAATCCATCCCAGGACCTAAGCCTGGTCTCCGAGCAGGCAGATGCAGGCGGAGGCAATGTTGTCCGTTACCAACAAACCTATCAGGGCGTCCCCGTTCTGGCCGGGGAGTTGATCGTCAACATGTCGCAGAGCGGTGAACTGCTCTCGATCAGCGGAGAGGTCTCGCAGAATCCCACACTCGATATCAATCCCGTGATCACCGCCGATGAAGCCGGTCAAACCGCGCTGGCGGCCATCGCAAAATGGTACCAGGCGGATGCGGCCGCATTGACCGTCAGCCAGCCCGAGCTGAGGATATTCGACGAATCCCTCTTGAAGTCCAGCACGCGCCCGCCGGAGCTTGTCTGGTTCATGCGCGTCAGCGCCACAGACGGCCAGCCGATCCGCGAAGTGGCCATGGTCAACGCCCAGACCGGCGGCGTCAGCCTGCATTACAGCGAAATTGATACAATTGGAACATCCACAAAAGGCGCCGGGCGGGTTCAACCGCAGAAGCCGGCTGTGCCGAGTGCGGCGGGGGTATTGGGGTCTCCGCTGGTATCAACCTACACAATGAGCGGGAGCACCTCGCCCCTGCCGGGAACATTCGTTTGCAACCAGTCAACGCCGGGTTGTACGAACGGCGCGAACCCGGATGCGGATAACGCCCAACAATACGCGCTCGACACATATAACTTCTACCAAACTCGTCACGGGCGCGACAGCATTGACAATGCCGGCATGACCATTATTTCCAGCGTTCAATATGACGTCAACTACCAAAACGCTTTTTGGAACGGCGCCCAGATGGTATATGGCGACGGCTTTCCGGCAGACGATGTGGTCGGCCATGAGTTGACGCATGGCGTGACGGATTACACTTCCGGCCTGTTCTACCTTTATCAATCCGGCGCGATCAACGAGTCCTTTTCGGATGTATGGGGCGAGTTCATTGACCAGACCAACGGGCGAGGCAATGACTCCCCCTCCGTCAAATGGTTGTTGGGCGAAGATCTGTCGATCGGCGCCATCCGCAGTATGAGCAACCCGCCCGCTTACGGCGACCCGGACCGGATTGGCAGTCCCAATTTCTACACAGGCAGCGGCGATAACGGCGGCGTGCATTACAACAGCGGCGTCAATAACAAAGCCGCCTATCTGATGACAGACGGCGGCACGTTCAACGGCCAGACCGTGACCGGCATCGGCCTGATCAAAACCGCCGCGATTTATTACGAAGTCCAGACGAATTTGCTGGGCGCGGGCGCCAACTACACCGACCTGTATTTTGCGCTCAACCAGGCCTGCCTCAATCTCACCGGCGGAGCAGACGGCATCACCTCCGGCGATTGCACGCAGGTGAAGAACGCTGCTTTGGCCGTGGAAATGAACGTCAAGCCATCCCAAACCTTTACGCCCAACCCGGATTTCTGCCCAACGGCTGGCAACCAACCGGTTAATATTTTCTTCGATAATATGGAAAGCGGCAGCGCGAATTGGGCTTATGGGGCCACAGGCGGCTTCACTAATAACTGGGGATTGGTTTCCCCGGGCATTTCCAGCCCAACCCAATCACTATTCGGGCCGGATGTTCCCCTTGCCAACGATAGTTATGCCGCCATGAGCGCGGATGCGACCCTTCCAGGCAATACGTCATCCTATCTGTATTTCAACCATGTATTTGATTTTGAATTTGGCGGACCCACAAATCAAGGCTTCGACGGCGGTGTATTGGAATACAGCACCAATCAGGGCGCATCCTGGAACGACGCCCAGCCGCTTTTCAGCGCCGGTCAAAATTACAATACCACCCTATATCCTCCCTCCTTATACAGCAACCCCCTGGGAGGCCGCGCGGCCTTCTCTGGAACCAGTAACGGCATGGTCGCTTCACGCTATGACCTCACCAGCCTGGCCGGGCAACGCGTGCGCTTCCGCTGGAGGATTGGCAGTGACTATATTGTTGGAAAGACAGGCTGGTTTGTGGACGACGTCAGGATTTATAGATGTCCAACCAATACGAATGTTTACATTGGCGGCGTACTGAAGGGGAGCTATGATGTGCCGTCCAAAAGTCGGATCGCCCCGCTTTATCCTGGAATCAATAACGGACCGGTTCAGGTGGTCAGCACAAACGGGGCACCGATCATCACTAGCGAGCGTGCCTATCGCGGTGCGAATTATACAGATTGGAATGAAATGATGGGATTTCCTGCC
>JACPYX010000020.1 GCA_016195815.1 Chloroflexota bacterium | reverse complement strand
TTATACCAATCCGCTCACCATCCGCGGAGTGGGTGAAAATGAGGGAAAAGTCTTCGCCTTTGCTCCGCAGACGAGCATCAAACTTGACGAAAAGAATGAAAAAGTCTTCCCGGCCCACTGGTTTGAAGTCATAAAGTCCAATCATCCTGTAGACCAGAATGCCTCTGAGGCGGAAAAAATGAAGCAGAGGGAAGCCGCCATCAACGACCCCAACAAATTCACCCTCGAACAGGTGCAAAACGGCGAGTGGGCGATGTCGGTCTTGCTAAGCGGAGCCATGAGCCCATCAGAAAATACTGAGTTCACCGGAAATGTTTTGTGGCATAGATCTGATGATCCCACCGGTGGTAATATAACCGCTCTATTTACTTCAGACAAAACACCGGTTGATTTTTTTGGAGTTACCACTTTTGATGGTAAAAATATCGGATTGAGGCCTTTTCAGGTCTTAAATCCAGCTGATCTTAAGAAACCCGATAAAAGCCAAATATTGATTATAACAATTGGAGTTGGAAAAGAAAGACTAACCAAAGAGCAAAACTTGGCATATCTTGATATGGTTTATAACTCAAACGCCGAACCAATATTGGTGGTTGCGTCTACATATGATCCTAATAAAGCTCCTATTCGTGCCTCAGGCACTTTGGTAGACCAGCCCTCAATCCTCGTCCTGAAACAAATTCCCGGCAATGATGCTGGGTTGGTATTTAAATTTGACATAGACAATTTTAATGAAAGATACGGTACTAAATTATGGCAGACTGCTACTTTTTATATTGATCCTAAATATTACAACATTCAAAACCTCATCTGGCTGGCCAGCTTTTCTTAATCTTTTAAAATGGAAAATGGTTGTTGGAAAAATAGCAGCGTAGTAATAGAAATTGGAAAATGGAATTGGTGGCGCTACGGATAAGCCCGGTTCATCCAGTCCACCGGGTTGGTCCGACCAACGGGCCCAGAGCGACCAGCCTGTCCATTTTTTTTGTTCTTCAAAATCATTTCCTCCCAAAATCCGCCGGGTTCTCGCCCCACAGATCCGTGTCCCATTTCAAGATGCCATCTTCGGGCAATTCATTTTCAGCCAGCCAGTTCTCCGCGCTTTTGATCAAAATGAAGAGCGGCGCGTTCCTGCCGGTGCGCGCCAGTTTTGTGTTGCATTTACCGGTGTTCACCCAGGCAATCCCATTTTCAGAATCAGAATAGATCGGCAATTCGAGTTTGTGTTTCGCCAGCCATGTCAGCGCATGGACGAGGGCCAGGAACTCTCCCACATTGTTCGTGCCATCCGCGATCGGCCCGGCGCGAAACATTTCCCGGCCAGTGTCGGTCATCACGCCGCGGTATTCGAGTTTGCCGGGCGAACCGGAACAGGCCGCGTCCACGCACAGGCTGGGCAAAACAGGTCGGACACTCGCCATCTTCCACTTGCCAAGCGTGGACGGTTTGCCTTTGAAATTTTCGTATTTGCTTTTGAATGCGGCCTCCGCCTCGGCGCGTGACTCGAAGGCCTTATAGCGCGCATCCGCGAATCCCTTCACCTGTTTCTCGCACTCCGCCCACGAAGTGAAGATGCCGGTCTTACGACCCTTCCAGACAATGTAATATCTCTGCTTTGGCATAATTGATCACCGGCTACCGATCACTGGCTACTGTTCACTTCCCTCTTCCCAGCCGGATTCTTCCACCGCGATAAAAATATCGGTCGCAGAAATCAGACCGACCAGCGTGCCATGTTCATCGGCAATCGGCAAATGATGAAATTTATTTTTCTCCATCACCTGCGAACATTCCTTCAAAGTCCAATCGGGATTGCCGGTGATGATCGGCCCGGACATGATCTCGCGCACGGTCGTCTCAGCCGGGTTGCGGCCAACGCCCACGATTTTGTCGCGAATGTCGGTGGTGGTGACGATGCCATAGGCGGAATTTTTTTCGTTAACATCCACAACAACGCTGTGGATGTTGCGGCGGCGCATGAGCTTCACCGCGTAAGATACACTTGAATCAGGGTCAACGACAACAACAGGACTGCTCATCCAATCACGGACAGTGTGTGGCATGACTGCTCTCCTCTAAATTGGACGTCGTTGCGAGCCCGTTTTGTGGGCGAAGCAATCTCCTCGCAATGACGTGTCCTCGATTCTACTTGATAATTACCGTCACCGAACCCAGCGCGAGAATGGAACCATCGGCCGGACTCGAGTCTTCGATTTGGATTCTGACCGGGCCGCTGATACCCGCGCTGCCGAGATCGAGCGGAAGCGAAAAAATTCCGGGACCTCCGGGCTGATCCGCGTTAACCAAAAACGGACCATTTGCGATCTGATTATTATCGGCATCGAAGACCGAATAAACAAGATTATTCTCGAACGGCGCGATGGACACTTTACCGGTCACGGTCAGCGGCCATGAAGCGGACGAACCTTCGGCGGGAGAATCAATCGTGACGACGCGATCCAATCCATTGGCGGTCTTTGTGACGACGCTGGTAAATACCAGTTTACCGTTGATAAAACGATACGTTTCTTTAATGGGCTGATTCGGGCAGCAACCCGGGTCGTTCGGGCCGTGAACGGTCGCATCGAGGAAGATCTGTCCGTTCTGAATGTTGATGCTGTTTAATATCGGACGATCGTCAATCGTTTGCGCGCCCGACTGTACAGGCTGGCCGTTTTGATTGATCACCGCCACCACCGAAACAAAGACTCCCGTGCCGCCATAATTTTCGGCGAGCAAAACCGCCGCGTCTCCAACGCCGTCGCCGTTCAGATCGCCGAAGGCCATCGGCTCGGCCAGAGTCACATCCGCGTAATCGGGCGAGGCAGGATCCGTTCCGTTTTGATAAACGCCGTTCGTTAATTGCACGGTCTTATGCGAATCTTGAAAGACCAATTGATAGGAAGCATTCTTGAGTTGATCCGCCGTCAGCGCAGGAACGGGTATCGGCGTGAGCGTAGGTGAAGCCTGGATAACGGGAGCCGGCGAAGGTCCGGGCTTTGCAGCGGGAGATGAAAAAACCGAACAGCCCAGCACGGCCAGTCCGAAAGTCAAAAGAGTAAAAAACTTTTTCATGTTATTTTCCTAAAGCGATCCAGGTCGCGCCGCCATCCGTCGTTTTATATAAATTGCGCGCGCCGCTCACATCGTTGGTCAGAACAAAGCCGGTGGTTGCGTTGACGAAATCCATTCCGGCAAAGCTATCGCCAAAAGCAACGTCAGGCGGGATGATCGTCCAGGTTTGCGCGCCGTCGCGCGTTACGTAGAACGCGGTGGCATTCCACACAAAGCCATCTTTCGGCGAGACAAAATCCAGCGTGCCGCCTTGCGGGATCATCGTCGGAGTCAGCGCCCAATTTGCGCCGCCGTCGTGCGAGGCATAGACGGCAAGCAGGACGCCGTTTTGAGAAGAAATGTGAACGGGCAGATACGCGTCTATGGATGAGACAAATTTGGGGCCGATGGTTTCGAACTCGGCCTGCTCGTATCCCGCGGGGATCGGGGCCGGATTCAGAGCCCACGAACGACCTGCGTCTGACGTTTTGTACAAATAAACCACGCCGGGGGCATAGGTGACTCCGCCGATCCAGGCATTTTGCATGTCAAGCGCAGTGATCCCGTCTTTGAGACCGCCGAGCGGCAGGCTGTCGCCCGCACCTTGTTGATTCGGATCATTGGTGTAGGTTTGAGTCCAGGTGGAGCCGCCATCCGTTGTTTGAAAGACTGCAACGCCCATCGAACCCGCGCCCACGCCGAGACTGGCCATGACCCAGCCATTGTTTGCATCGAGGAATTGAATATCGCCGCCGCTGAATGGAACGGGGATCGTCGTCCAGGTTGCGCCGCCGTCGGTGGTGCGAACCATCGTCCCTTTTAATGGATCGGATGAATCCGCGATGACCACCCAGCCGCGCTGTGAATCCAAAAAATCGAAAGTGGCCGCGTAACCTAGCGAGCCAACGCCGGAAGGACTCACGTCGTACCACGTCACACCGCCATCGTCGGTGCGGACAATTTGCGTATCGGTGACGCCCCAGCCACCATTCTCGTCAATCATGCGCAGCGCAGCCAACCCGGGCGCTGAGACAATCGGGGCGTTGATGCCAACCGGCGCGGGAGTTTCCGCCGCGAGCGTTGGCCCCTGTGTGATGGGAATCGGAACTTGATTCGGCGCGCTGCAAGCGGTCAGCAAAGAAAGCAAAAACAGAAAAGATGATATGCGTTTCATTGTTCTCCTAAAATAGTTGGCAGGTTTAAAAGCTGGAAGGTTGAGACCCTTCGACATGCTCAGGGCGGCGGGTTCAAAACTTTTCAACTTGCCAGCTTTCTAACTCATAAATTCCACGATGGTTGATTCGCCCTGACCGACGCCGACACACAAAGTTGCCAGCCCATATTTGACGTTTGCGCGGCGTTTCATTTCATAAAGCAGAGTCGTCAGGATGCGCGCGCCCGAACAGCCGAGCGGATGCCCCAGCGCGATGGCGCCGCCATTGACGTTGACGATTTCCGGGTCAACGCCGAAGTCTTCGATCACGGCCAGCGATTGAACCGCAAAGGCTTCGTTCAACTCGATCAGGCCGAGGTCTTTCATTTGCAAGCCGGCGCGTTGAAGCGCTTTCTTTGTAGCCGGAATCGGACCGTAGCCCATCACGCGCGGCGGGACTCCGGCCGCAGCGGATGCAACAATGCGCGCCAACGGTTCGAAATTCAATTCTTTGGCTTTGTCCGCGCTCATCAACAGCAACGCGGCCGCGCCGTCGTTGAGTCCAGACGAATTGCCGGCGGTCACGGTTCCGCCTTCAGCGCGGAAGGCGGGCTTGAGCCGGGCGAGAGATTCCATAGTCGTGTCGCGGCGCGGACGTTCGTCGGTCGCTGCAAGAATCGGATCGCCCTTTTTCTGCGGAATCGGCACGGGCAAAATTTCTTCAGCGAACTTGCCTGCATCAATCGCGGCGATTGCAAGTTGATGCGAACGCAGGGCAAACGCATCCTGTTTGACGCGCGTGATGTGCGGTTTTTCTGCCGCAATATTTTCGGCGGTCTCGCCCATCGCATGAGTACCGTATTTTTCTTTCATCTTCGGGTTCGGATAACGCCAGCCGAGAGCCGTGTCCCAGGCGGTGAGATTGCCGAACGAAAATCCCGCCTCCGCTTTGGGAAGCGAATATGGCGCGCGGCTCATGGATTCGACTCCGCCCGCGATGAACACATCGCCTTCGCCGGCGCGGATGGCGCGCGCCGCCTGATTGACGGCGTTCAAGCCCGAGGCGCACAGCCGGTTCACGGTCACACCCGCCACTTCGACGGGAAGCCCGGCCAACAGCGCGGCCATGCGCGCCACGTTGCGGTTATCTTCGCCAGCCTGGTTGGCGCATCCGAAATAAACTTCCTCAACGAGTGTTGGGTCGAGCTGGTTGCGTGAGACAATTTCTTTGATAACGAGAGCCGCCAAATCGTCCGGCCTGAGCGGAGAGAGAATCCCGCCCAATGCGCCGATCGGCGTGCGGATCGCGTCAATGATCACGACTTCGGTCATGTATTCCTCCAAAGAGAATCTGGTTGTGATTCTACCACCGACAAAAAAGAGACGGCCAATGGCCGTCTCACATAAAATTTGAGTTGATTTTTATTTGAACAAAAATCCCAGCGCAAATGAAGGATATTTGTACACTACTCTCATGACGCATGGCACTACTCGGCTCTAAAACAAACGGACATAATCAGGCTGGCAAGGTATTTTGCCAAATAATCTCCAACTTCTCATATAAGGAGGCTCGATGCCTGCAAAAGGTTGGATCGAAGTCAGTGACTTGTACTGCAAAGGTTGTGAATTATGTATCAGCGCCTGTCCGCAGGAGGTCATGGAATTGGACATGTCCCGGCTGACGCCGAAAGGATACCACCCCGCGCACATCTTCACGGACGGCTGCACGGGGTGTGCTATTTGCGCCATCGTCTGTCCCGACGCGGCGATCACGGTTTATCGCGAAGTGACAAAGGCGGTTCCAACCGCCGCATAAATCAACCGCGAAGGAACGAAGAACGCGAAGAATCCTTAAACACTTCGCGCCCTTCGCGTCTTCGCGGTGAGACTCGGAGAATTTTATGACTCGTGAATTATGGAAAGGCAACGAAGCTATCGCCGAGGCCGCCGTTCGCGCGGGACTTGAAGCGTATTTCGGTTACCCGATCACTCCTCAAACCGAAGTTTTGGAATACCTGTCGCGGCGGATGCCGGAATTGGGCCGCACTTTTTTGCAAGCCGAGAGTGAGCTGGGCGCGATCAACATGGTCTATGGCGCGGCCTGCGCCGGCGTGCGCGTCATGTCCACCTCGTCCAGCCCGGGTGTCAGCCTGATGATGGAAGGACTCTCATACATTGCAGGCACCGAAATTCCCGCGGTGCTGGTCAACGTGATGCGCGGCGGGCCGGGCCTGGGCAACATCGCCCCCTCGCAAGCGGACTACAGCCATGCCGTGCATGGCGGCGGTCACGGCGATTATTTCCCAATCGTGCTGGCCCCGGCATCCGTGCAGGAAGCAATTGACCTGACCGTCCTTTCGTTCGACCTGGCCGAGAAATATCGAAGCATCTGCATGATCATCCTGGATGGTTCCATCGGCCAGATGATGGAACCCATTCAAATGCCTGAGATGAAACCCATTCAACGCAAGGATTGGGAGTGGGCCACAAATGGAAAGATGGGCAAGCGCGAGCGCCGCATTCTGACTTCGATCTATCTCGACCCATACGCGGAGGAAGTAACCAACCTGCGCCTGCTCGAACGCTGGAAACATATTCAGCAGGATGAAGTCCGCTACAAGGAATATTTCCTCGACGATGCCGAGTTCGTGGTGATCGGCTTCGGCACAGCCGGACGCGTGGCGTTGTCCGCGGTGCGAGCCGCGCGCGCTCAAGGTATCAAGGTCGGGTTGTTGCGGCCGGTCACGGTCAGCCCGTTCCCGCATAAAGTCATTGATGAACTTGTCCAGCGCGTTCAGGGATTGCTGGTCGTCGAGATGAACACCGGCCAAATGCTGGAAGACGTTCGCTTGTCCGTGAAAGGACGCGTGCCCGTTGAGTTCTATGGAAGACTCGGCGGCGTAGTGCCTTTCCCCGATGAGGTGTTGAGCGAGATTCAGCGCGTCGCATCGAGCAGGTTGAGTCTGGAAGTCAATCCGCGTGAAGAATGGTTCGAGAGAATGATGGCTCATTAGCCCTCACCCCCTGCCTCTCTCCCATTTAGGGAGAGGGGACGAAGAGGAAATATGGTAACAACTGCTCCCAACAATTTGGTTTACGAACGGCCCGAAGGCTTTACCGATACACCGACTCATTACTGCCCGGGATGCACACATGGCGTGGCGCATCGGCTCGTGGCGGAAGTGCTGGAGGAAATGGGCGTGCTGGACAAAACCATCGGCGTCGCGCCGGTGGGATGTGCGGTCTTCGCTTACAACTATTTCGAAACGGATTTCGTGGAAGCGCCGCATGGACGCGCGCCCGCCATGGCGACGGGCATCAAACGCGTCATGCCGGAGCGTGTGGTCTTTACCTACCAGGGCGACGGCGATCTCGCCTCTATCGGCATGGGCGAGATCGTCCACGCCGCGGCACGCGGCGAGAACATCACCGTGATCTTCATCAACAACGCCAACTACGGCATGACCGGCGGACAGATGGCCCCCACCACTTTGCCCGGCATGAAGACCACGTCGTCTCCGAATGGCCGCGATGTGGAGACACAAGGTTATCCGATTCGCGTATCGGAGATGCTATCCACGCTCGACGGTGCGGGCTATGTCGTGCGCCGTAGTCTGCATGATCCGAAGAATATCCGTCTTGCCAAGAAAGCCATTCGCATCGCGTTCGAGACCCAGATACGCGGGTTGGGCTTCTCGCTGGTCGAACTGCTGTCCACCTGCCCGGTCAACTGGAACATGAAGCCGGTGGACGCGTTGAAGTTTGTGGAAGAAAAAATGGTGCCCTACTTCCCGCTCGGCGATTACAAGCTCAGCGCGGGCGCGGCACAGATAAAAATCTAGGTTAGAGAGTAGAGAGAAGATAAATAGAGAGTAGCAGAGCAACCAGTGTTCAGTAACCAGTCTCTGCTCCCTACTCTCCACTCTCTGCTCACGGAGTGAGCAAATATGCAAAAAGAAATCATCATCGCCGGCTTTGGCGGACAGGGCGTCCTTTTCAGCGGACAGGTTGTGGCATACGCTGCCATGGACTCGGGCAGGCAAGTAACGTGGATCCCGTCCTACGGCCCGGAAATGCGCGGCGGGACAGCCAATTGCACGATTGTCATCGCAGACAATGAAATCGGCTCGCCGCTCGTCAAGAATCCGCCGCTGGCCATTGCGCTCAATTTACCGTCATTCGACAAATACGAAGATACTTTGCAAAAAGGCGGCACGCTGATCGTCAATCAATCCATGGTGGACCGCGGCGCGAAGCGCGGCGACATCCACGTGATCCTTGTGCCATGCAACGAAATTGCCGAGGAGATCGGCGACAAGAAACTGATGAACATGGTGGCGGTCGGCGCGTTGTTAACGGCTTTGCCTGAGATCACACTGAAGGATGTTGAGAAGGCGCTCGAAGCCCATTTGCCCGCGCGGCACAAACATCTTTTGCCGAAGAATTATGAGGCGCTCAAACGCGGATTTGAAGCCGCGCAAAAAATACCGGCGTAAGTCGGCAAACAGTAATCAATGTTCAGTGAACCCGTCTCCGCAATGAGGCGGGTTTCGTTTTGCGTGATACGATAATCCCATCAACACGAAAGCAGTATAATCTTCGGCAATGACTCCCGACTCGAAGATCGTCCCTGGCATACATGAAGATCAGCAAAAGAAAACTGCCGAAGAGCCGCTCTACCGCGTCATCATTCACAACGACGACGTGACGCCGATGGACTTCGTAATTCATGTCCTGCTCACGATCTTTTTTGTCCCCGATCCAAATGCGTCACACATTATGTACACCGCGCATCTCAACGGCCTGGCCTATGTGCAAACATTGCCCAGGCCCGAAGCGCGCCGGCGCATCGGCCAGGCGCATTTCGCAGCGCGGCTGAAAAGTTATCCGCTCCAATTCACGATGGAACCGGAGTAATGTCCTCTCCCATTGACGCGCTCACACAAATCAATCTTGACGACCTCGTCTCGGCTTTTGGATTTCAGAACCGGCCCGCGCTGGCCCGCGCCGCGCGGCGGCTCTTTCATGCACCGGCGCGCAAGTTCGCGCAACAAATTTTGGATTTCGATTCGGCCATCGGCGTAAACGGACTCGTGGAGGCTGCGCGCCGCACCGAACGACTCTACGTTCGCGGCGTGCGCGTCTTTGGCGCGGACCGAATACCGGCCTCCGCTTTTCTGGCTTTATCCAATCATCCCGGCCTGACCGACACATTGGCGCTGTTTGGCGCGCTCGGCCGCGCCGACTTGAAGATCATCGCGCTCAACCGTCCATTCCTCGTTTCGCTTCCCAACATCAGCGAGCGACTCTTCTACGTCACCGACAATTCGTCGGCGCGCGTGGCGCTCGTGCGGCAAGTCGGCACACATCTCCGCAACGGCGGCGCGGCGCTGACTTTTCCCGCAGGCCGTGTCGAACCCGACCCGGACGTCTATTCAGGCGCAATTGAATCGCTCAAAGATTGGACGGGCAGCGTCGGTATATTCATTCGTCTGGCCCCTGATGCGGCGATTTTGCCGGTGCTGGTGAAAAACGTAATTTGGAAAAAAACCGCAAATCATCCATTGATAAAACTAAAGAAAACAAAAGATGAAAGAGAAAAGTTAGCCGCGGCCTTCCAGTTGTTGGCGATGGTCGCCTTGAATATAAAACCCATTACGGTGACGGTTCAAATTGGAAAGCCGATTACGGTTAAAGATTTGGGGACAACGAGCACACAAGCCATACACCAGGCCGTGCTGGCCGAGATGAAACGCTTGATGGAAAATCCGCCCGATGGCGAGGGAGTCTCTGCGTTATGAGCGCACAACCTCCTTCGCCCCCGCTTTGCGGCCCTCTCCCGAAGGAAGATGGTTAAGGTGACGGAAAGAAAAATCCTTCGCGCGCTGCGCGTCTTCGCGGTGTATCTTTTGCCCGGTGTTCTGCTCTACTTTGCCCTCCGCAACGCGCCGTTAACCGACATTTGGAAGACACTCAAACAACTCCAACTTTGGCAGATCATTGCCATCCTCAGCATTGACACAATCATCTATCTTCTTATCACCGCGCGCTGGTGGATCATTGTCCGCGCAGGGAATAAAAGCGTGAAATATGTTCCGCTGATCGGCGTGCGCCTCGCAGTCTTTGGCGTCAGTTACTTCACGCTCGGGCCGCAAGTGGGCGGCGAGCCGCTCCAGGTTTTATATCTGCAACGCAAATATGGCCTGAGCTTTACGCGCGCCACAGCCTCCGTCATCATGGACAAATTGCTCGAGTTCCTCGCCAGCTTCGTCCTGCTGGCGTTCGGATTAACGGCCCTGCTCCAGGCGGGGATTTTCTCGCGAAACGGCGCGCCGCTTCTCGTGAGTCTGATCGGGCTTGTCATCCTTTTGTTATGGCCCGTCATCCACATCAGCCTGATGATGCGCGCCAGGCACCCGCTGACGGCATTCCTGCGCGCCCTGCCATTCGTCCCGCAAAATGCAAAACTTGTGCGCTTCATTCGCGCCGCCGAATGGATGGCCGGGACGTTCTGCCGCCGGCACACGTCGGCATTGTTATCCGCGACTTTTGTTTCAGTTCTGGCGGCTGCCGCGATGGTTGGCGAATATTTTATGCTGACATCTTTTCTGCAAATCCATTTGACCTTTTGGCAAACTATCGCAGCCTGGACAGCGGGCTGGCTGGCATTTCTCGTTCCGCTTCCCGGCGGGCTGGGCGCGCTCGAAGCCAGCCAGGTGTTTGCATTGGGAGTCTTCGATATTCGCGCGTCTTCTGCGATCAGTGCCACATTGCTGATGCGCGCACGCGACATCCTGATCGGGGGTTTGGGGTTATTATTGGCAGGCAGTTCAGCCCGCCGCGTGTGAAATCCAATCCACATGATTTCGGCGTATTTTTTTTATATAAGGTGTGTCCCGCATACCGGCGAATATAAAACTATCAGATTGGAAAAAAACGCATGGACCGATGGACAACTCGACGCGAGGTTACTTCCCGCATCCCCACACATCACGGCATGTTTCGACTCATGTTGTTTACCAACAATTTTGACGGCAAGGAACACCTGGCCTTTGTAATGGGCGATGTCCATGAGAAGGAAAATGTTTTGGTGCGCGTGCATTCCGAATGTTTTACGGGCGATGTGCTGGGCTCATTGCGCTGCGATTGCGGCGAACAGCTCGAGCAGGCCATGCAAATGGTGGCCCGCGCCGGGAGCGGTGTGATCTTGTATCTTCGCCAGGAAGGACGCGGTATTGGACTGCTGGATAAACTTCACGCCTACAATTTACAGGATGAGGGCCTCGATACCGTCGAGGCCAACCTGCAGCTCGGCCACCGGCCCGACGAACGAAACTACACAGCCGCGGCGCTGATGATCCGCGACCTGGGAATCCGCTCGATCAATATAATCACGAACAACCCGAGGAAGATCGGGGAATTAAGGGCATTGGGGATTGCCGTACAAAATCGTACGCCGATTGAAATTTCTCCACACCCGGAAAACCTGAAATATCTGCTGACCAAGGTACATCGCATGGATCACATTTTACAGATCAAAGATCGTTTCCAATTATTGGAAGATCGAATTTAATGAGCCCAAACCCAAAGGAGAAATATATGCAACTCAAAACCCGAAGCTACGCCATCATCCTTCTCGTGCTCGCCACCGCTTTTCTGCACCTTGCTGCAGCCTTCGACAAAGTCTTATTCCCTGAAGGGGCCGATCCGCTATTCGCCTTGAACGGATTAGGATATCTCGGCCTGCTTGGCGCATACTTTCTGCCGATCAATATTTTTCAGGAACGCCATAAATTGGTCTGGCGGGTTTTATTTATATATGTCATCGTCACCATCCTTGCCTGGCTTATGATCTGGGTTGGCTTTAACGTAATTCGCGATGGCCGGCCATTCTTTTCGCTTCCCGAATCATATTATGGCATCCCTTCCAAGATCATTGAAATCATACTGCTTGCCCTCTTGTCGTCGGATAAGCCGCAATGATTTTCACGGCGGGGATAAAATAAGGTTGTGTATCGAAACACGGTTATATTTACCGCGCCGCGGCAAGTGGAACTCCGTCAGGAGTCTCTGCCTGTTCTCGGCGCGGATGAAGTTCTGGTCGAGACGATTTGCTCCGCCATCAGCGCCGGGACGGAGATGCTCGTCTATCGCGGACAATTTCCACAAGACGCAAATTCAGTCGACCCGATCAGCAGCGGACTTCATTACCCGACTGCGTACGGCTATGCCTGCGCCGGGCGTGTGCTTGAGCACGGTTCACGCGTCGACCCGAAATGGGCTGGCCGTTTAATTTTTTCTTTCCAACCCCACACCTCTCACCTCGTCACCACTACCGATTGTTTGATCCCAGTCCCCGAAAACATTTCGCCCGAAACAGCCTGCTTTCTTCCCAACATGGAAACAGCGGTGAATCTTACACAGGACGCCGCGCCGATTCTCGGTGAGCGTGTTTTGGTTTTGGGGCAAGGCATTGTTGGTTTACTGACCGCCTCATTGCTCAAAGAATTTCCCTTGCATAGCTTACTTACAGCCGATCATTTCCAATTAAGACGCGACGCCCTAAACCTTGAACCTTCAACTTTCAATCTTCAACGCCTGGATTCATCGAAGAAAGATTTTCGTAAACAAGCCAAAAATATTCTTGGCGAAGGCGCGGACCTGGCCTTTGAACTTTCCGGCTCCCCCTCCGCCCTCGATGACGCCATCGCACTCACCTGCTTTTCGGGCCGCATCGTGATCGGCTCGTGGTACGGCGAGAAGCGCGCATCTATTGACTTGGGCGGCGCGTTCCATCGCTCGCGCATCAAATTGATCTCGTCACAAGTCAGCACCATCGCGCCAGAATTGTCCGCGCGCTGGGATAAGCCGCGCCGCTTCGATGCAGCCTGGAAAGCTTTGGAAAGAATCAAACCCGAAAAGTGGATTACGCATCGCTTCCCAATCGCGCAAACAGCGGACGCTTATCGTTTACTGGATGAACGTCCACAAGAAACGATTCAAGTTGTTTTCAGTTATACCTGACACTTGATACTTGACACTGGAGAACTTACATGTACATACTAGCCGTCCGCCGCGAATTTATCGCCCGCCACTTTTTGATCGGCGGGGATTGGGGCGCGGAAAATTTTCCAAACTCGCACCATTACGTTCTTGAACTTCAACTCGAAGGCGGTCAGCTTGACGAGCACGGCTATTTATGCGACATTGTGGATGTCGAAAAACATCTCGATGAAATCGTCGGTTATTACCGCGAGCAGATGCTGAACGAGAAGCTGGAATTCGCAGGATTGAATCCGAGCATCGAACATTTTGCGCGGATTCTGGCAACTTCACTGAATGAAAAGATCAAAGCGGGAAATATCAGCGCGCTCAAAGTTGTCTTGTGGGAAAACGAGAGCGCCTGGGCTTCTTTTCAAGTTGACAGGCTGAAAAGTTAACAAGCTGAAACGTTTAAACCTGCCGGCCTTTCAACATTCAAACCTTCCAACCCTGTGAACATCGGCCTCGTTATTTACGGCTCGCTCAGCACATTGAGCGGCGGATATTTGTATGATCGCAAGTTGACCGAACATTTGCGCGGGCATGGAGATACGGTCGAAATCATCAGCCTGCCGTGGCGAAATTACGCTTTACATCTCACCGATAATTTATGTTTTCGGCTTCCACCTGATTTGGATATTCTCATTCAGGATGAATTGAATCATCCATCGTTAATCGCCGCGAATGCGGGGAAACACGATTATCCCGTCGTCAGCCTTGTTCACCATTTACGCTCTTCGGAGTTTCGGCCTGCATGGCAAAATTTTTTTTACCGCGTGGTCGAAAAGAAATACTTGCAATCAATAGATGGGTTTATCTTTAACTCACAAACGACAAAAAGCGCGGTTAATGGTTTCATGGTCAATGAAAAAAAATCCATCGTTGCCTATCCGCCAACGAATCGGTTTGGCGAAGCAATCACAGCAAATGAAATTATCAAACGTACTAAAAATTCCCCATTTCGAATTTTATTTTTAGGGAACGTCATCGAACGCAAAGGGCTTCATACCCTTCTCAATGCCCTTTCCATCCTGCATTCCTTCGGCTTTGCTCAGGACAAGCCTTCATCCTTCATCCTTGATATTGTCGGCTCACTTAAATCTGATCCTGAATATTCAAAGCGAATACAAAAACTCATCGAAAGCAACGGCCTTTCTTCTTTCGTCTTTCTTCACGATTCTCTCAACAACCAGCCGCTGATCGAATTGTTCAAACAATCCCACGTTCTCGTCGTGCCATCCAGCTATGAAGGCTTTGGAATCGTCTATCTCGAAGGAATGGGCTTCGGCCTGCCTGCCATCGGCACAACCGCAGGCGCGGCCAGCGAAATCATAACTCATGGCCAAAACGGATTCCTGATTCGGCCCAATGATGCCGAAGCGCTCGCAGAATATTTATCCGGCCTCGCGGCTGACAGAAATTTATTGGCAAAACTTTCGGTCAATGCCTTGAATCGTTTTCAGCAACAACCGAAATGGGAACAGACTGCCGGAAGAATCCGTTCGTTCCTGCTGTCAATGATCTGACATGGAATATTCTTTTACCGATTATCTGCTCGCCAAACAAAGCGTGGACGACCGCGCCCTCAATCGTCATGTCGGTGAAGCGCTGGTTGCCAGCCTGCCTGCTCAACCGATTCGCATCATCGAAGTTGGCGCGGGGATTGGTACCATGCTAATGCGCCTCATCCGCTGGAATGTTTTGCAAAAAGCCGACTATGTTTTGGTCGATGAGATGGCCGCTAACATCGAGTACGCGTCAGAGTGGATTCCGCGCTGGGCTGCGGATAACGGCTTGAGCGCGGAAAGGAGCGGGGAGAATCAACTGCGGATCTTCGATCAGAGTCGCGACGTTCGAATCACGTTCGAGCATGCAGACGTTTTCGATTTTATCCAAAAAAATCCCGCGCCTGCCGACTTGTTGATCGCGCACGCGGTTTTGGATTTGCTCCCGATGCGAGAGTCTTTGCCAAAATTATTTTCGCTGACAAAAAACCTGGCGTGGTTCACGATCAATTTCGACGGCGTAACTTCGCTCGAGCCGGTCATTGACCCGGCTCTTGATGCGACCATCGAACGGCTTTACCACGAGTCAATGGACAAGCGCCCGACCGGTGGTGACAGCCGCACGGGACGACATTTATTCGGTCATTTACGAAACGCGGGAGCCGATATTCTCGCGGCAGGCGCTTCGGATTGGGTCGTGTATGGCACGGATGGAAAATATCCCGCCGATGAAAAATTTTTCCTGCAATTCATTTTGCATTTCTTTGAAGAAACTTTGGGCGGTCATCCCGAATTAGATGCAAATGAATTTGCCGCATGGCTTTCAAAACGGCGCGCGCAGATCGAGCGCGGCGAATTAGTCTATATCGCGCACCAGATGGATTTTCTTGTAAAAGTGCAATGATGTCATCGTGAGGGCATTCTTCTCGAAGCAGTCCCCCATTACGCAGGAGATCACCATGCTCGCCTTTGGCTCGCTCGCACGTTTACCTGTGCACGTTGCAGGTAATGACGTCAGGTTTGTAGTGTATAATCTTTTTGCAGGTAAATTTATTGACGTCAGCAGTCTCTCGCTGTTATCTTGAGCGTTCGCTCAATTCCCCCCAACACTGGTTTGACTTCTGAAGACAAGGATATATTTTGAGTTTCGAACAATTTAATCTCGATTCCCGCCTTTCGGCCGGGATTCATCGCGCGGGTTATGAAGAACCCACGCCGATTCAAATTCAAGCCATCCCAGCCGCATTGGACGGCCATGATCTAATTGGCACCGCCCAAACCGGCACAGGCAAGACCGCCGCGTTCGTCCTGCCGATTCTACACAAATTACTCAGCGGGCCGCGCGGCATCGCGCGGGTTCTGATCGTCACGCCGACGCGCGAACTGGCCGAGCAAATTAACGAAACAATCCGCGCGCTCTCAGCAGGCACGCGCATTCGCAGCGCAACCATTTACGGCGGAGTCGGAGCCACTCCGCAGATCAAAGCCCTTCGTGACGGCGCGGAAATCCTGGTCGCATGTCCCGGGCGTTTGTTGGATCTCGTCGAACAACGCCATGCCAAATTAGATCGCATCGAAGTGCTGGTCCTCGACGAAGCCGACCGTATGTTCGACATGGGTTTTCTGCCCGACGTAAAGCGCATCATCAAAGCTGTGCCAGCCAAACGCCAGACCATGTTATTCTCGGCCACCTTCCCGCGCGAGATCGAAGAATTGGCGAAGCAGTCGCTTCACCAACCCAAACGCATCTCGATGGGCATCAGCGCGCCGGCGCACACCGTCACACACGCGCTGTATCCGGTGCCTGCACATTTGAAGTCCGGGCTTCTTCTGGCTCTGCTCAAACACACCGACACCAATTCGGTCTTGATCTTCACGCGCACCAAACATCGCGCCGAAAAGCTCACCAAGCAGATCGCCGCCGCCGGATATAAAGTAACCAGCCTGCACAGTAATCGCTCGCAGGGACAACGCCAGGCCGCACTCAAAGGTTTCAAGGGCGGCTCGTTTCAAATCATGGTCGCCACCGACATCGCCGCGCGCGGCCTGGATGTGGAAAGCATTTCGCACGTCATCAACTTTGACATGACCGACACCGCCGACGCATACATCCATCGCATCGGACGCACCGGCCGCGCCGAACGCACGGGCGACGCATTCACACTCGTCACGCCGGAGGACAGCGACATGATCCGGACTCTGGAACGCATTATGGGCAAACCGTTGACACGCAAGACTCTCAACGATTTTGATTACACGGCTCCCGCCCCGCCCCGAGCGGCTCCCGATGCAAGAGGCCCGCACCACACCCAGGCCCGTCCGGCCCGCTCGACGGCATCTTCCTACCAATCCCCGCGCGGATTCTCGCCAAGAAGAAAGACAAAGTAAGTTACCAAAAGAATCAAAAGAGCCGGATGCTTTCGCATCCGGCTCTTTTTTTAGCCTAGCTCAGAACTGAAACGTTGACTGCCTGAGGGCCTTTGGGGCCTTTTTCGACAGCGAACTCAACCTTCTGTCCTTCCTGCAGGTTACGGAAACCGTCACCTTGAATGGCGGAGAAATGGACGAACACGTCCGCTCCGCCTTCGCGGGCCAGAAAACCGTAGCCCTTCTCACCGTTGAACCACTTGACCGTACCAGTTATTCTTTCAGACATTGTATTTGCCTCCTTTGGCAATTTAACAAAATTTAGGTGTTCTGTGTGTTCCATCGGAGGAAAAAAAACAGCCCACGGATTAAACCGTGAGCCGTTGTTTATAATCCAACGCGAACTTACTGTTATCCTACGCAGTTGATAATAACACACTAATCAACAGGAGGCAATCAAAATCAGGGAGCAATATTTCAGTTTACAAACCCGCCGATACGCCCATACTGTATAATCTCATCCATGAATTTCCTTATCACTGGCGCGGCCGGCTTCATCGGCTCGACTCTCGCCAACCATCTGGCCCGCGAGGGGCACCAGGTGCGCGGGCTGGACGATCTATCCACCGGTGACCCGCAGGCGCTTTCGCCCGACGTGCATTTCACGCGCGGCGACGTCAGCGACCGCCCCAAATTGTGGACACTCCTGCAGGAAGTGGACGTGGTCTATCATCTGGCGGCGCGCGTCTCCGTGCCTGAATCGGTTTTATATCCGCGCGACTACAATGCGGTCAATGTCGGCGGGACGGTGGCGCTGATGGAAGCCATGCGCGATGTCGGCGTGCGGCGCGTGGTGCTGACTTCCTCCGGCGCGGTGTATGGCGACCTCGGCGAACAGCCTTTACGCGAGATGATAACTCCCAACCCGCGTTCGCCTTATGCAGTCTCGAAACTGGCGGCAGAATATTATGTCCGCACCATCGGCAGGCTGTGGGGAATCGAAACGGTCAGCTTGCGGGTCTTCAACGCCTATGGGCCCGGACAACATTTACCTGCTTCACATCCGCCGGTAGTGCCTTATTTTTTGCGCCAGGGGCTGCGCGGCGGCACGCTTGTTGTCCACAGCGATGGCGCACAAACGCGCGATTATGTTTATGTGGATGACGCAGTCAGCGCGATGGTGGCCGCCGCGACTGCGCCAAACATTGACGGCCTGGTCATCAACGTCGGCTCGGGCAGGGAGACCAGTGTGCGGGAGCTCGTTAAAGAAGTTACAGAAGCGACCGGCGGCAAGCCCGAAGTAATCTATAACTCACAGACATCCGGAGGAGTCTCGCGCATGTGCGCCGATTTGACCCTGGCGCAGGATAAGTTGAATTATCGGCCGTCCATCAAGCTGGATGAAGGTCTGCGGATGACGCTTAAACGCGATCCGCGATTTAGGTAATTCCGTTCTTATGTTTGAACACCCCAGCTTGCAAACCGGACAACGATTCTAAACATGATTCTTCCCCGCGATTTTTACAACCGCCCCACACTGACCGTCGCCCGTGAATTGATCGGCGCGCGGCTGGTTCGGATTATGGATGGCGTTCGTTTAACGGGGCTTATCGCCGAAACCGAAGCCTACATCGGCGAGAGAGATTTGGGTTGCCACGCGAAAGCGGGAAGAACAACACGCACCGCGATCATGTACGGCCCACCCGGACATGCCTACGTTTATTTCACTTATGGAAATCATTGGATGTTGAATGCCGTGACCGAACGCGAAGGTTTTCCGGCCGCGGTGCTGATTCGCGCCATCCAGCCGGAAGAAGGCGCGGATATCATGTCCGCGCGGCGCGGCGGGCGCGATACCTTCGGTCCGGGTAAATTGACGCAGGCGATGGGCATTGCTAAAAGCGAGAACGGACTCGATTTAACGGAAACCGCTTCCAGTCTATGGATTGAAGCGGGGGTTTATGTCCCCGATTTCCTCGTGACGAAAAGTCCGCGTGTGGGTTTAAATAATACGCCGGAACCGTGGCTGTCAAAACCGTGGCGGTTTTTAGTTGAAGGCTGGAAGATACAAATTTAATCCTGGAGGAACAATGGGTTTACTCGACGGAAAGAACGCACTGATTTTTGGTCTCGCCAACGAACGTTCGATCGCATGGGGCATCACGCAAGCGTTCAAGCGCGAGGGTGCAAATATCGGAATCAGCTACGCGGGAGAAATGCTCGAGAAGCGAGTGCGCCCTCTGGCCGCGCAAGTGGACTGCAAATGGGTCGAGCAATGTGACGTTACAAAAGATGAAGATATTAACTCGACCGCTGAAAAGGCCGCCAAATATTTCGGCAAGATAGATGTGCTGGTGCATTCGATTGCGTTTGCAGGCCGCGAAGAATTGAGCGGCCCATATTACAACACCAGCCGCGAGGGCTTCAAGAACGCGATGGATATCAGCGTATTCTCATTTGTGGCGCTGGCAAAAGCCTTTCAGCCGATGCTCAATCCGGGCGCGTCGTTGATGTGTCTCACCTATTACGGCTCGGTCAAGGTCGCGCCGCATTACAACGTGATGGGTGTGGCGAAGGCCGCGCTCGAATCTTCGACGCGTTATCTGGCTTATGATCTCGGCCCGCAAAAAGTGCGTGTCAACGCAATTTCGGCGGGACCAATCCGCACACTGGCCGCGGCAGGCGTGGGCGGCTTCCGCGATATGTACAAACACTTTGCAGACATCTCGCCGATGCGCGAAAACGTAACCATCGAAGACGTTGGTAACGCGGCGGTCTTTTTGGCGTCCGATCTTTCTGCGCGCATCACCGGCGAAGTGCTCTACGTTGACTCGGGTTTCAACGCCGTCGGCGTGCAATTGGGCCCTGAGACGAAAAGCGAATAGATTACTGGCCTGGGCAAGGGCGGACATTCTTTGTCCGCCCTTTTTCTTTTCTACGGTAAAATTGGTTCGTATGTTTAAACGAGCTTCCTCTCCCACAGAAAATACACAACAAGTCCAGGCCGTCGAGCGCATCACTTCCGTGCTTGGGCCGGGCGTCATCTGGCACGGCGCTATCAATGGTTCGGGCGGCGTCCGCATCGAAGGCGCCTTCGAGGGCGAGATCGCCCTGCGCGGCATGTTGGTCGTCGGTGAGACCGGGCGCGTCACCTGCGAAAACGTGCGCGCCAACACGGTCATCGTGGCGGGCGCGGTGCGCGGCAACATCACGACTCAGAAATTGGAAATCCGCTCGACAGGCCGCGTGTGGGGCGACGTGGTCACGACCGCGTTCGTGACGGACGAAGGCGCGTTCCTGCGCGGCCAAATTCGGATGGAAGAAACGGTCGAGCTGGACCTCGAGCCGGCTCCCGAGTCCACACCTTCAGAGGCGGCCCAGGCCCAGGCCATCGCCCAGACGCCGATCCCCATACCTGCCCCTGAATTAACGAACAATTCCAAAAACGCCAGGAAAAAGAAAACTGCTTGATCTCATGAAACAAATCGCGAAGACGCAAAGTATGCCGGGAAAAAATAAATATCTTTGCGGTTTTTGCATCTTCGCCATTAATTGATCTTATGCGCTACCGCGACCTTCAAATCCAAACCCAGCGCGTACCCCCCTCCAATGCACGGACGGAAGGTTTTGCATGGCTTGCCCGCGCGGGTTACATCACGCGCGAAAATCAGCCGACAAAGTTGGGTGAAGAATCTTTGTCCAGGCTAAAAACTTTTTTTCAAGTTGATGACAATCGTTCAGAAAAATTCCGCCGGCTAGGACTGCCTGTCATCGCGGCGGAAGACGCTGAAATATTTTTCCCCATCCCCGCCGGCCCAGACGAAATCTTACAATGCCCGTCCTGTCATTATGCGGCGCAGCGAGAAGCCGCGCGCTTCCAAAAAATTCCGTTTCCGGCTGAGCCAAAACTTCCGCTCGAGAAAATTCTGACGCCCGAATGCAACACCATTGAATCGCTTGCAAACTTTTTGAATCTGCCAAAAGAAAAAACCGCCAAAGCCCTGATGTTCACGCGGCTTTTAGATAATAAATTTATCTTCGTGGTCGTGCGTGGTGACATGCAAATGAGCGAAGCCAAGTTGACGAAACTTGTCGGCCAGGTGCGCCCGGCAACGGCAGAAGAAATTGCTAAAGCGGGCGCAGCCGCAGGCTATGCTTCGCCTGTTGGTCTGAAAGATGCATTGATCGTTGTGGACGACTTAATCCCGCAATCAAATAATCTCGTCGCAGGCGCAAATCAGCCCGGCTTCCACCTGCTCAACACCAACTGTGGACGCGACTACAAGGCCGAATTGATCGCCGACCTTGTGCAGGCCAAAGCAGGCGATGTCTGTATAAACTGTGGACAGTCACTTTCTGCTATCAACGCTTCTTTGCTGACTACGCGCAGTTCGATTCGTTTCGATGCAGTTTTGTCCGCGCTGGCGGAAGCCCATCACGATGACAAAGGCCTGAGCCTGCCCAAAGAAGCCGCGCCATTCAACGTGTATCTCATGCAGTTACCCGGCAAAGAACTGGATACGCGTGCGGCCGCAGAAAACTTGTATCAAGCCATGCAAAAAGAAAACATTACAGTTCTCTTCGACGACCGCGACGAACGCGCCGGAGTCAAATTCAATGACGCCGACCTGGTCGGATGCCCGCTGCGCGTGACGGTAGGAGAAAAGAATCTGCGCGCCGGGATGGTAGAATTAAAACCGCGCAAGGCTGCAGAAAATCAATTGACGGCCATCAGTGAGATCGTGTTCAAAATCAAAAACGCGCTATGAAAGGCACAAGGACGGCATGGGCCGCCCTTATAAAAACAATTTATGCACATCCACATGTCATCCCCGGACTTGACCGACGCAGATCGCCAGGCCGTCCAGGAAGTTCTCAACACGCCCATTCTGAGCATGGGCAAACATACGCCCGCCTTTGAAAAAACTTTTTGCGATCTAACCGGCGCGAAACATGCCGTTGCGGTAAATTCTGGCACGGCGGGACTGCATCTATGCGTACGCGCGGCGGGCATCGGCACAGGCGACCTTGTTATCACCACGCCCTTCTCGTTTGTGGCATCCTCAAATGTGATGCTGTTCGAAAATGCGATCCCGATTTTTGTGGACGTGGATGCCCGCACGGGCAATATCAATCCTGAACTACTGGCAGACGCGGCGGATAACATTGATAAGTATTTGCCGCGCAAAGGCAAATCAAAGAACGCGAAATTAAAAGCCCTTCTACCAGTTGACGTTTTCGGCCAACCCGCCGACATGGACGCCATCAACGCCGTCGCCCGCAAACACGATCTAAAGGTCATAGAAGATTCGTGTGAGGCCCTCGGCGCAACTTATAAAGGCAAACAGGCCGGGACGCTTGGCGATTTCGGTGTGTTCGCCTTTTATCCGAATAAACAAATCACCACCGGCGAAGGCGGGGTCATCATCACGAACGATGACAAAGCCGCCGATTTCATGCGCGCTCTCCGCAACCAGGGACGCGCACCGGGCGATACCTGGCTTCAACACACCCACCTCGGTTACAACTATCGCATTGACGAAATGTCGGCCGCGCTGGGGCAGGCGCAAATGCAAAGGCTGGATGAACTGCTCAAAAAACGGGAACAGGTTGCGGCGTGGTATGAAGCGAGACTTTCTGAAATCCCCGCAGTCGAAGTCCCGTTCGTCGAATCGTCCACCACGCGCATGTCGTGGTTCGTATACGTCATCCGTTTCGATGCAAGGATCAATCGCGACGACATCGCAAAGAGATTGGATGCGCGCGGCATTCCAGTGCGCCCATATTTCCTCCCCATTCATCTTCAACCTTACATGGCCGAACGCTTTGGATGGCGCGCAGGCGATTTCCCCGTGACCGAAGACCTGGGACGCCGCGGGCTGGCCGTGCCATTCAGCAGCGTGATGACTGAGGCGCAGGTTGAAGCCGTTTGCGCCGCGATCCGGGACGAGATAGAGGCCGTGTGAACACCGGGCTTTTTCCGCCGGCCAAACGTGCCGGGCTTATTCTTCACGGAGTCGTGCTTGCGATCCTGCTTGCAATCTCGGCCTGGGGATTCATAAACCTGGCGCGCACGGATGTCGGCCCAAATTTCGTCGTTTATCTTTTGGCCGGCTTGATGGCCTTCGCGCCGGTTCCCATCTTTGGATACCGCGCCTACTCGCTGGCGCGCGCCGAATATATTCTCGACCGCGACAGCCTTGAAATACGCTGGGGCCTGCGCGACGAAGATATTCCGCTGACCGACATTGAATGGATCCGCTCGGCGCAGGACCTCACGCACCCGCTTGGACTTCCTCCAACATCCATGCCCGGCGCGGTGCTTGGGCTGCGCCGACATGTTGACATGGGCCTGGTTGAGTTCATAGCGTCCGACGCAAAAAATCTTTTATTGGTTGCCACTGCCAGGCGCGTGTACGCCATTTCACCCTCCAACCCACACGAATTCACTCAAACCTTTGCGCGCGCCACCGAACTTGGAAGCCTGATCCCTGCACAGGCAAAGTCGGTGTATCCATCTTTTGTGGTTACGCTGGCATGGGAAAGCGGATTAGCGCGTTATCTCTGGCTGGCTGCGTTGTTCCTGAATGTCGGCTTGTTTGTATGGGTCAGCCTGCTGATTCCATCCTTCCCGCGCGTGGCGCTGGGCTTCGCACCTGATCGAACCGTAGCGGCTGTGCCATCTGTGCAATTGATCATCGTGCCGCTCGTCAGCACTTTGCTGGCATTGACCGGCTGGGCTGCAGGCCTATATTTTTATCGTTGGGAAAAACAACGCGTGCTCTCCTTCGTGGTCTGGGCTTCGAGCGCGCTGACAAGCCTGCTATTCTTGATCGCGGTGCTCTTCATCATCAGCACGCCCGTCTGATCAATATGCAGTTTCTTGTTGGCCTTTTACTTGGCGCCATCATCGCCTTCCTTGCATATCGCGTTCACAGCCTGAGTCCGGGCGGGGCTTTCGCCGCGGTTTTTATCGGCGCGATTGTCTTCGGGCTGGGAGGGCTTTCTTGGGCGATCCTCCTGCTGACTTTCTTCATCACATCCACAGCCCTCACGCGCGCTTTCAAAAAACGCAAACAGGCCTTGAACGAAAAATTCTCCAAAGGCGGGCAACGCGACGCAGGGCAGGTCTTTGGCAACGGCGGCGCAGCGACTCTCTTCGTCATGCTGTATTTCTTCTTCCCAGGCGCGCTTTGGCCCTGGCTCGGATTCGCGGCAGCGCTGGCCTCTGTCAACGCGGATACCTGGGCGACGGAGTTGGGCGTGCTGAATCCGACCCAGCCGCGCATGATTACGGATTTAAGAAAGCGCGTCGAAAAGGGGACTTCGGGCGGGGTCTCGTTATGGGGAACCGGCGCGGCACTTTTGGGCGCGTCCGTTATCGGCACGCTGGCCGCGCTTCTCGCGCCGAGTGTAGTTGAGGCCTCCGCTATTGATCTCTGGATAATTTTCTCACTGGTTACTATCTCTGGCCTGCTCGGCTCACTGTTCGACTCTCTGCTCGGCGCGACCGTACAAGCCATGTATTTTTGCCCGGCAGATCAAAAGGAAACCGAAAAGCATCCGCTCCACACTTGCGGCACGCCGACCATCCACACACGCGGCTGGAAATGGCTCGACAATGACTGGGTCAATTTTTCATGCGGGACATTTGGAGTATTAATCGCACTGGCAATCTATGCCGGCCTGGCAGGCATTCTATAACTCTTGTAGAAATTTATCTTTGGCTGTCTTATATTCCATTGAGTTTAAAAAATAACTTCCGGGGAAAACCGATTCCAAAAGCTATTAGAAGGTTTTGACCGGAAGTTATTTAGTGATGTTACGCGCCGTCCCGCAAAACATCCTGCCTGTGGATGCGGGATTGTTTTACGTATGGTGAATTTGTATACGCCTGCTGGCTTACGTGCCTTCCTGCCATGAATTCAAATACTTGGTTTGTTCGTCGGTCAACACATCAATCTTGACGCCCATCGCATCCAGTTTGATGCGGGCGATCTCGGCGTCAATCGCTTCCGGCACGGAATAGACTTTCTTGTCGAGTTTGTCCGCATTCTTGAGCATGTATTCGGCGGCCAAAGCCTGGTTGGCGAAAGACATATCCATAACGGAGGCCGGATGCCCTTCGGCAGAGGCGAGGTTGATCAGGCGTCCCTCACCGAGGATGTTGATCTTGCGTCCGTCCCTGGTCACGTATTGCTGAACAAACGGGCGGACGAGATTCGGTTCGCCCTTGCTCATCTTCTCGAGCGCGGGGATGTTGATTTCCACATTGAAGTGACCGGAGTTGGAAACGATGGCGCCGTCTTTCATGGCCTTGAAGTGAATTTCGTCAATCACGTTCAGGTCGCCGGTCACGGTGCAGAAGATATCGCCAATCTTTGCGGCTTCCAGCATCGTGGCAACTTCGTAACCATCCATCACGGCTTCGAGCGCCTTCAACGGATCAATTTCGGTGACGATCACGCGCGCGCCCATGCCGCGTGCGCGCGACGCAAGACCGCGTCCACACCACCCGTAACCGGCCACTACAAAAACTTTACCAGCCAGCAGGACGTTTGTTGCACGGATGATGCCGTCGAGTGTGGATTGGCCTGTGCCGTAGCGGTTATCGAAGAAGTGTTTGGTCATGGCATCATTAACGGCGATGACCGGGAAATTGAGCATCTTGTCGGCGGCCATGGCCCGCAGGCGGATAACGCCCGTGGTCGTCTCTTCGGTACCGCCGATGATGTCGGCCAGCAATTCGCGGCGATCCTTGTGAATGGTCGAGACCAGATCCGCGCCGTCGTCCATCGTTATTTGCGGCTTGTGATCGAGCGCGGCTTTGATGTGCTTGTAGTAAGTGACATTGTCCTCGCCCTTGATGGCGAAGACGGGGATCTCGAACTGGTTGACCAGCGCGGCGGCCACATCATCCTGCGTGGACAACGGGTTGGAGGCCGTGATGACAACATCTGCACCGCCCTCTTGCAGAACGCGCATCAGGTTGCCGGTCTCGGCGGTGACATGCAGACAGGCAGACATACGCACACCCTTGAGCGGCTTTTCCTTTTTGAAGCGTTCACTAATGGTGCGCAAGACGGGCATTTCGCGCTCGGCCCAATCCATGCGGCGGCGTCCGCCTTCGGCTTGATTCAGATCTTTGATATCGTAGTTGCTCATTATTTTCTCCTTCTTAGTCTTCGGGTCGCGGACTTTTCAGTCCGCTGACCTGGCACTCCAATTAATTATTTCAACAATTCGTTCAACTTGCCTTTGTCATCGAAATGCTTTCTAAAACGTTCGACAAATTCCTTCTTTGTGTAATTGTGACTCTGCGGTCCGCGCTGTTCGAGACAATAAACCGCCGCCAGTGAGCCGATCTCGCCGCATAGCGTCCAGTCGAAGCCGCGCGAGTAGCCCATCAAAAAGCCGCCGCGAAACGCGTCGCCGACGCCGGTCGGGTCAACGATCACTTCCTCGGGCACGGTAGGGATGAAAAATTCCTGTCCATCGGTGTAAAGATTCGCGCCCTGATTGCCGCGTGTGATGACCAATACTTTGACGTGCTTGAGGATGTGTTGTAAATCCCAGCCGGTCTTTTTGGAGATCAAATCAAATTCGTAGTCGTTGCAGAACAGGAAATACGCGCCTTCCATATCGCGCGCCAATTCGCCGCCTTCGAGTCGAAGGACTTGCTGGCTCGGATCGTAAAGATATTTGATTCCCAATTCGCGGCATTCAGCCGGAAACTTCATCATCGCATCTGGCGCGCTGGGAGAGACCACGACCAAATCAGGCTTCTTGGCTAAATCTTTCAACGATTGCGTAGCGGACTGTCCCATTGCTCCGGGGTAAAAAGAGGCAATTTGTGCGGAAGCCCGGTCCGTGGTCGCGAAGAAGGAAGCGGTGAATTCTCCGGGGACGACTTTCATCAGGCCGGTGTCCACGCCTTTTGAGTCGAGCCAGGCGCGGTAGTCGCCGAAGTCCTCGCCCACTGTCGCCATGACGCGCGGCTTCTCGCCCAGCAGAGCCATGGTGTACGCGATGTTGGGTGCGATGCCGCCGCGCTGTTTCGACATGGAATCGACCAAAAAAGAAAGGCTGATCGAAGCCAGGCGTTCGGGCAGGATTTGTTCCTTGAACAAACCCGGGAAGGTCATCAGGTAATCGTAAGCGACAGAGCCGGTTAGAAGTATGTCCATTGATTTCCTCACTCGTTGTGAATCTGCATAACATCATCACAACGATTTTGCGCAACTCGCAGAAAAACGCGCACTCTCGCGAGTGCGCCTTGTTCAGCGGCAAGAGTTTATCATGCGCCGATGATATTGTCTAGAAATTGAACGAAGCAAAACGAAAGCCAAATGGGATCGCGGATGCCCGCTTGACACGCTCTTGCTTTACCAGTATAAGAAATGCCATGAAAAAGACTCTGCAGAAAGAACGACGCATTTTGCGCGTCGTTCTTGGACTTGGACTGGCCGCGTCGCTTTTGAGTTGCAACCTGCGTTCGCCTGGTTCGCCGGTATCGCCGCCCATCACATCCACGCCTGAAATTCCTGCTTCTGCGCTGGTCACACCTACGTCAACTCCGTTTCCAACGCCCACACCCATTATCCGAATCGAAAACGGCGACAGGTCACTCGCAAATGGCGATACCGAAAATGCCATGTTGCAATATCGCGCCGCGTTCATCGATTCGTCTGATCCAGAAATCAAAGCGGCGGCATTATGGGGACTCGCTCGCGCTCAATTTACAGAAAAGCGTTATGCCGATACGCTTGCATCTTTACGCCAGCTGATTGCCGAATATCCAGCGTCCAGTCATCTGGGTCACGCTTATTTCCTCGAAGGCCGGGCTTTCTATGAGATGGAACGCTTCGAGGAAGCCGCCGCGGCTTATCAATCGTATCTCACCGTAAGACCCGGCGTGCTCGACTCTTATGTCCAGCAATTGCGCGGTGACGCGCTAACCGCCGCTGGGAACTATTCCGAGGCTCTGGCCGCTTACACGTCCGCGCAGGATGCGCCCCACCTGGACGACGCGCAGGCGCTCCAGATCAAAATCGCACAAACCCGCGCACAAATCGGTGACTATGCCGCGGCACTTTCACTATACGATTCCGTCGCGGGCAACACCACCAACGATTACACACGCGCGCAGATGGATTATCGGGCAGGCCAGGCCTATCTGTCGCTAAACAAAAAAGACGAGGCTTACGCGCGTTTCCGTCATGCAGTCGAAAATTATCCGCTTTCGTATTATTCCTATCTGGCACTGGTTGAACTGATCAACGCAAACGTTCAAGTCAGCGACCTTGACCGCGGCCTGACAGATTATTTTGCCGGTCAATACGATGTGGCGCTGGCCGCCTTCGACCGCTATCTCGCCGCCAACCCGGTCAACGACGGCACGGCCCATTATTACCGCGCCCTGTCTTTGCGGGAATTGCAAAAATACCAGGCGGCCTCCGACGAATTCACGATCTTTATTCAGAATTATTCAACGCATCCCAAATGGGCCGACGCATGGGATCAGAAAGCCTATATTCAGTGGGTGTACCTTAATCAGTATCCAGCCGCGGCGGATACTTTGCTCGCTTACGTCAAAGCCGCTCCCTCGTCCACACAAGCGCCGGACGCGTTGATGAGCGCGGCACGCATCCTCGAACGCGATGGCCGTTTCGACGATGCCGGGAAGGTCTGGGAACGAGTCGCAAACGAATATCCTGGAAATCAGCAGGCGCCCACTGCCGTCTTTTGGGCGGGCATTATGCAATATCGCCAGACCGATTACAAGGCGGCACTCACACTTTTTCAGCGCAGTCTAATTCTGTCGCTGGCGCTCGAAGACAAGGCGCGCGCTTATATGTGGATTGGCAAAACACAGCAGAAGCTCGGCAACACCAGCGAAACACAAGCCGCATGGCAGCTTGCCCAAAACACGGATCCCGGCGGATATTACAGCGAACGCACGCGCGACCTGCTGGCGGGCCGCGCTCCTTTCGAATCGCCATCCGCCGCCAACTTGACCTTTGACCTGACCGTTGAACGCAAGGCCGCCGACTCGTGGGTAAGGCTGACCTTCAACCTGCCCGCGGAAACCGACCTTACAGGCCTCGGCGCGCTCGCATCGGAACCGCGCGTGATACGCGGCACTGAGTTGTGGACACTCGGCCAGTATGAGGATGCGCGCCTCGAATTCGAAGACCTGCGTAATTCGATTTCCGCGGACGCGATTCCCACTTATCGGCTTGCCAATTATTTGCTCGACCTGGGGTTGTATCGCCCAGGCATCTTCGCTGCGCGCCAAGTGTTGACCCTGGCCGGATTGAACGACAGCGCGTCTTCGATGATGGCCCCTCCTTATTTCAGCCACGTTCGATATGGGCTGTATTACAACGATTTAATTGTGCCCGCCGCGCAGACTAATGGGTTCGATCCGCTCTTTTTATTCAGCGTGGTGCGGCAGGAAAGTCTGTTCGAGGGCTTCATCAGTTCGACCGTCGGCGCGCGCGGTTTGATGCAGATCGTCCCCGGCACGGGGGGCAGTCTTGCAAAGGCTCTCGGCTGGCCGATCAACTATGGCCCCGATCAACTGTACCAGCCAAACGTAAGCATCATTTTTGGATCGTATTATCTCGCCTCAAACCGTGACCTGATGGGCGGCGATCTGTACGGCGCGCTGGCCGCTTATAACGGAGGCCCCGGAAACGCCCTCGAATGGGAAAGACTCTCAAGAGGCGACCCCGATCTCTTTCTTGAGTCCGTTCGCTTTGAAGAGACGCGGCAGTACATCCGCAATATTTATGAGATCTATGTAATTTACAGAAGGCTGTACAGCCCGATCCAATAATCAATGCGCGACCAACAAAAACAGGCTCCGCCAGTGAGACGGAGCCTGTTTGATTTCCTGCCAAGCCATCATTCCAAATGGGCAACGATGCGTTTATGGACTGCATCTGCATCCATATCGAGGACCGAGACCAGCTTATCGCGCCCGGCGGCGCCGGCTACGATCTCGATGCGGGATTTGGGCGTTCCCAATACTTCGGATAAAAACTCCACCAGCTTTTCATTTGCCTCCCCATCCACAGGCGGGGCTGAGAGATGAATCTTCACCGTGCCATCAATCATCACTTCCACGATCTTGTTGCGGCTGGCGCGCGGTGTTACTCGCACCGCCAGGGCAGACCCTTTTTTACCGTCATGCAAATGAAAATTTCGTCTTGGCATCGGCTACCTCGTCAGAATATTGATCAGGAACTGGGAAATAAACTGAATCAGAATCAACAAGATCATCGGGCTAAAATCAAACATTCCCATCGCCGGCACAATCCGGCGAATTGGATTCAGGAAAGGCTCAACAATACGGTCAATTGCCTCACGCACCGGATGGTCGGGAAGCATGAACCATGAAAGAACGATGGATAGAAACACAAGTATGGAAAACACATTTGCGATCGCGCTTATTACCTGCGCCAGAACATAAGAACTCATCTAATCTCCGTATCCGGGTCTTGGACCTAAAATGGCCTGCCCGACCCGAACTAAAGTTGCGCCCTCTTCCACCGCCGCCGCGTAATCTGAACTGGTTCCCATCGAAAGCTCGCCCCACTCGGCCTGTGGCGCGCGCTTGGCGAGAAAATCGCGCAGGCGGCGCAAACGCCGAAAGTAAACACGCGCCGTTTCCGGGTCCATGGAAAGAGGCGGCATGGTCATCAACCCGCGCACTTCGAGATTCGGCAGGGCGGCAATCGCGTTCACATCGGTCAGCAGATCAGGCCAGCGCGATTCATCCGAAGCGCTCCAGCCGTGCTTGCCTGCCTCGCCGCCCACGTTGAACTCAAGAAGAACCGGCAGGCGGCGCCCGAATTGCGCCGCGAAACGGTCGACGCGCTGGGCCAGTTTCAAACTATCGAGCGAATGGAAAAGTGCAAAATGTTCAGCCGCGAGTTGAGCCTTGCGGCTTTGGACGTGACCGATCATGTGCCATTCTACCGCAGATTGAAAACTCGAAGATTGCGATTTCAGCGCGAGAATTTTTTCAACCGCTTCCTCGGCGTAATTTTCGCCGAGGATTTTCGCGCCCGCTTCGATGACCGCTTTTACAACATCCAGCGGTTGTGTCTTTGTAACGACCACCAGGCGAACAGACTCAGGCGAACGATTCGATTTGCGCGCGGCGGCAGAAATCGTATCAAGGGTTTTTAAATAGCGTTCGCGAATGGATGAGACAAGATCAGGCATGAACTTTATTTTCGCAAAACTCCACCAGCAAGCTGACGGAATCCAAATTAAGCCAGCGCGATCAGCGCGCCGAAGCGGCCGGTTTTGCCTTTTTCAGCGCGATGCGAAAACCAATCATCGAGATGGCAGGCTGTGCACAAGCCCGCCACTTCAATTTGTTCCACGCCGGATTTTTGCAACTGGATTCGATTCGCAGCCCACAGATCAAGATAAGTTTTGCCGCCGCGGGATTCGATCAAACGCTTCGCGTCCGCACCGAAGGCCTGATCCACTTGCGAGACAACGTCCGGCCCGACCTCGTAATGATCCGCGCCAATCGAGGGACCGATGGCGGCTTGAATATCTTTGGGTTGTGAACCATAGCGCGCGCACATGGCTTTGACCGTTGCCGCGCTCGCGCCGCGCACCGTTCCCATCCAACCCGCGTGTGTGATTCCGACCACACCCTGTTTCGGATCGTGAAAAAGGATCGGCACGCAATCCGCGAAGCGCATATAAAGAGTGACGTTCGGTTTGTCGGTCAGGATGATATCGGCTTTGTGATGATCTTCGTGCGCGGGACGCGGCGCATCGGCGTGGACCGCATCAGCAGAGTGGACCTGCCAGACGTCGAAGAGCGAGTCTAAGGTCCGGCCAAGAGCCGCAAAAGAACGGGAGCGGTTTTCGAGCACGCGTTCCACTTCATCGCCGACCGTCCCGCCCACGTTGAGTGAATCCCACGGCGCGGGGCTGACGCCTCCCTGCCGCGTGAAGACGGCCTGCGTCAGCGTGCGCGGGAATATATCAAAACTGAAATATCTGATACCGTTGTTATGTGAAAAGGGCATGGTGGATCATGTTTTACGATCAAACCATCGTTTCGTTTACCACCACAGAGGTGCTGTAAGGGCCGCCGACATTCGGCCACTGAAGACGAAGCTCGCTCTGATCGAGAGAAACAAAAGGAGAAGTCCAGCGGAAAATCCATTGGGCGTCTTCAGGCAGGACATTGACACAGCCGTGAGAACGCCTCACGCCGAAATCGTTGTGCCAAAAAGTGGCATGGACCGCGGCGCCCGCATTCGTATTGAAAAAGGTCGGCCAGGATACGGCCATCGTATCATAGCCGCTGCCCGCTCCCGTATTGGCGGCCATGTGCAGGGAGAATATTTTCCAGGCGATGGCTTGATCGCCAAGGGGCGTTGCAAATCTTTCAGCAAAGCCTGTTGAAACCCGGCAAAAGTAGACTTCGGTATTGCCCTCGAAGCAGGAAAGGTATTGGCGGGTGGAGGTGGCATCTATTACAATTTTCTTCGCGGCCGGATCAACATCCGGGTTGATCGGGGCGACATCCTCGTCCGTTAAAGGACGGAAAGCGGCGCCGTCGGCGTAAAAGACATCGCCGGGGCCGTAACCGTGTTGGGGCGCCTCATTGAATCGGTAGAGAATATCGCCGTTTGCATCCGCTCCGACCTGATCTATCCACACCACCTGGCTGTAGTATAAACGAATCGGCTGGCCGGTTTCAAGGTTGTACTTAACCCCTTCCCCGATCGGAACGGCGCCTTGTGGAAGACGAAGATCAACGTACGGCACGGTCACCTCAGCCCAAAAGCCCTGTTTGCCCGCCGGGAGGCTGGCAATGGGCGTGTTGGGCAAATTGCGGACAGGTTGAACGTACGGCGCATAAATAAACCCCTCAGGCGTCTCCACCCAACGCGTGCTCGTGCCGCTGTAGGCCTCCGTCCCAACTACTTCACGTTGCCAGACCACAACTTCATCTTGAGCCACATTGCGGATGGCAGGCACATTGACGTTCGGACTGGGCTTGAGTTCGGTGGAATAATAGTTCGGGGTGACGACTATTCTTCCCAGGCGGTCACCTGCGGGGAATTGAGGCAGGCTGGGAGCATTCCTGAATGGATTCAACGCCAGCGCCCCCAAACCCAAACCAGATAGCTTTAGAAAATCCCGGCGGGAAAGAGAATTATGATTCATAAATCAACACCTTCTTTTTTACTTTATAAGGAGTTTTGTAAGGATACCCGCAAAAGAGAGGTGCGTCAACGCCTCGCCCGTCACTTCGTGACCGGCGAGGTAAAAAATTTTTCGAGCGCACGCATACAATTCGCGCTGACCTTGTGCCCGACTTCATCCTCACAGTAGGTGACGTTCGCGCCAGCGCGCTCCAGCATTTGGATGGATTGCCGCGCGTACTCAACCCTGACCATTTCATCCAGCGTTCCGTGCGCGACAAAAAACGGCTTGCCGTTTAATGGGCGTTTTTCCACAACCGACTCTGCGTGCGCGGGAATGAAGCCGGCCAACACACCTGCGCGCCGAATCCGTTCGGGGTAAAGCAGAGCCAGTGTATTCGTCAATGCCGCGCCCTGGCTGAATCCGATCACGTCGAACTGAAGCGCGTCAATTTGATTCTGCGCGGCGTACGCGTCCGCGAGGGAGATCAAAGCCTCAGCCGCGGGACGAAAATCCTCGAGGCCGGGCCAGCCGCGCGTCGTGGAAGGAGGCGGGCGCCACGAGTAACCGGCCGGCTCTGCAACATGCGGCGCGCGCGGCGCGATCATCCAAAAATCGGCGGGAAAGTTTCGCACAAAGACCCACATCGAGTCTTCGTCGCCAGTCCAGCCATGCAAGAGCAGGAGCAGGTGCGGCGTCGTGGAAGATGCGGGGCGCACGCGCAGAGTCCGGCCTTGAAATGTGATGAGATCAGTTTCATTTGGGGCGCGCATTTTTTACAATCCAATCAATCGCATAAAACGCCAGAAATATCAGAGCGATGGGAATCAAGCCGCCCAGCAAACAGATAAAACCGAAAGCCGCCGCACCCGGACCATATATCAAATAGATCAAACCCGTGCCAATGATAAAAAGTAATATAAACGCACCGATGCCAAGCCTGACATTGGTGTTTTTTGCGTAATCGCGCAAGTCGCGTTTCATTATGAATCTCCGAACAATTTTCGGCGCACACGATTGGTCCACGATGCGGCGCGTTTAAGTTCAGGCAGCGCGGCTTGCGCGGCGGCTTCGCCGTGTTTTACCACCTCATGCACATCCACGCGGTCAAGCACGCCCAGGCCCGTCACGTCGGGGCGAATGATCACATCCGGCTTTTCGATTTGGAAGCGAAGCTCGGTGATCTGGCGATTACCGATATCAATCGAACGCATAAAAATATCGAGGGCTTTTGTAAACCGCAAACTGCCGAGCCGGGAAATGAGCAGCGCAGGCAAACCGTTCGGCAAAGGCATGGATAATGAACGCGGGGGTTCGCCAAGCGGCGCGCTCAACGACACGGCTACAACCGGCAAAGAAGGCGCGAGCGAACGCGCCAGGGCAACCGGCACCGGGTTCAATACACCGCCATCCAGCAGTTCCCACTCCTCCATTCGAAAAGCCGGAAAGATGCCTGGCAAGGCAATCGTGGCAAGGATGGCCTGCCACAACAGGCCTGCATTCAAAACAATTTCACACGAAGTGAGCAAGTCCACAGCCGTCAGCGCGCAGGGAATTTTTAGTTCCTCGAAAGTGCGCTCGCCGAGCGTATGCTCCAGCCATTTCTGGACTCCACCGAGGCCGAGAAATGACGGACTCTCATCCCCGACACGATCATACAATCGGGATTGATCCACCGCTGAAAATATCTCTTCGATCTGATCGGGACTAAAACCGGCCGCGTAAAAAACGGCCACCATGCCGCCGAAACTGGTCCCGGCAATGGCACGAATGCGGAATCCTTCCTTTTCCAAAATACGCAGAACGCCGATGTGAGAATTGCCTTTTGATCCACCGCCGCCTAACGCAAGTGTAATATCCATTCCTGTTCCTGATTGTATGCCCAATTGAAACCTTACTTGATTCTTCGATTATTGGTAACGAAGCCTTACGTCCGCTTTGAATTGGCAATAAACCCCAGCCCGGCAACCAACAGACTGAGCAAAACAGATAAGACGATCAAAGGAACATCCGGTGGACGCCCATTGGTCACTGGAAAAAGCGAACTGGGAGTTGCGGTTGAAGCGGGCCTGGTCATTGCCACAGACGTGGCTGGCAATGAAGCCGTTGTAAAAATAGCCGGCGGCTGACCGGTGGGCGTCGCTGGCGAAACTTTTTTGATGATCAGCTTTTGCTTCGGATAAATGTCAGTGGACGGCAGATTATTCAGTTTCCTGATCTCTTGGATCTTTGTGCCGTATGCAATCGCGATACTCCAAAGTGTCTGTCCATATTGCACTTCGTGAACCACAAGGCCGTCCGCGTTTGGCGCGCTGATCGCCACAGGCGCCATGAATTGTTCGGCATTTGGCGCGCCGTTCAGGGTCACGCCGTTGACAATCGTACCGGGAGCGGCGGGAGTATAGTCATCCTGCGGCTTGCCGCTGGCAGTTGGCCGGGCGGTTTCAATTACGAAATAAATCGCGCCGTCACTGTCCGCCGCGATCCCGGCGCCTATATCCAAATAGTTTGGCGAAAGCATGGTATTGGTGTGAATGTCATCGCCCAGCCACCATTGAATTGCATCTTGCACGCCGGTGGCAGTAACCCAATTCTCGGAACGATAACCTCCCAACGAAAGGTCGCCTCCCAACGGATAACCCATAGAAAGCAAATCATCCGTCAGGCTCATCCCATCCGGGCGCATATGTCCGGACGCTCCGGCAGAACCCGCTAAAACATCGGCTTGTGACTGGGCTACTACCGTCAAAATGGAGTTGTAGCTCAGCGGAGGCAACCCATAGGCCAAACGCAGGGAATTGACGGCATTAATCAACTCGCTGGCAGACGGTATGACTTGTTGTTGATGCACAGCCGTGAAAGAATCTGCGGCCGCCATATCGCGAGGCCATAGGTTCATCAACACCAGAAGAAGCGCAGAAGTGAAAACCCGCCGCCATTTTGGCATCACGGAAACCTGTTAGATTTTGCGGTCAAGGACCGGGAGTAGTGGCAGTCGCTGTAGGCACAGCTGTATCGGTCGGCGGAACAGGCGTCTTGGTCGGTTCCACAACTTTGAAAGAAACCACCAAAGTTGCACCGAACATATTGCCGTCTCCATCCGCCAGCCTCCAATAACTGGTATACGTGCCTCCCTTTTTAGGAGCACCCATTTGCAATGAAATTTCGGTCCAACTGTTAACCGCCACCACTCTCCCTAATCGCAAAGCTGGCGCGCCAAAGTCGTTGCCGCTGACAAGGACAAGACGATATACGTACATCCATGGACAGGTCCCCGTGTTCGCGACTTTCCAAGTCTTTGTGAAATCTTCGCCAGGTTTTAACTCCGTCCCGGCAGGAAGCGTCACGTCGCGGATTAAAGCCAGGTTGTTGCAGCCAAAGGCCAACGCAGATGGATTAATCGTTGGCGTGGACAAAGTCCCGGTCGGGCTGGGAGTAAGAGTCGGCGCGATTATTCCTATCGTTGCAGTATAAAATGGACGCGTAGCCGAAGGAATAGCAGTAGGAAACGGTCCTTGTGTGAATGCCGGAAACGTTATGATCGGCAACGTGGGAACTGGTTTGGTCGGCGGGACTTGCGCCGTTTGTGTATCAAAGTATGAAGCAACGATCGTCTCTACAACACTCGTGTAAACCGCATTGACGTCCTGCTGAGTCGCCGTACCGGCACTCCCGCAGGAGGACAACAAAACAGCGGACAGCGCCAATGCAATCAATATGCGTTTTGAAATTCTCATTCGACCTCCGGATGGGCAAGAGCGCCCATCTAAATCATAACAGATTAGACATCGCCTCCAGAAATTGGTCTGCATCCCGCTGTGTGTTATATCCTTGTACCGAGATACGGACAAACTTCATTCCATTCCAATTAACCAATGGATCTTCGACGCGATACTGATCGTACAGCCGCGTCTTCAACTTGACAATATCGGTTTCTGGTGGAAGTTGTGCGGCTGCAACTTGCAGCATATCAGGAATCATCCAGGTACAAAATCGGCAGGCCGGTCAATTCAACCATGCAACTCAAAACGTTGCAAAGCAGCTTATGACATGCGATGCGGACTCTATTCCAATCACGCTTCTCTTGAAACTTGATCGCTGCGAAGACGGATAAAAACGCGGCCGGGTCGCGCGTTCCCCACCATTCGTGATGATCCGCAAATCGAGGCGGTCCGGGAATTTCCGCTTCATAACCCCATGAAACCGCCAGCGGTTTGAGCAGATGCTGAACTTCAAGTCACGCATACAGAAAATCGGCACTCTTTGGCGCGCACAACCATTTGTGTGATATGCACAAACAACACCGCCGATACACTCTTGGAGCCCGGTTTATTATCGGTCAGGTCGCTATGCAAACAAGATTAAGCAGCAACCTTAGGTAAAAGCACCTGCAAAGCGTCCACCAGTGCATCAATATCCTCCCGTGTATTGTACCCCTGTACTGAAATGCGGATAAACTGCCTGTCCCGCCATTGGATCAAGGGTACTTCTACTCTATGTTCATTGTATAAGCGGCTCTTAAGCATCGCAAGGTTGGACGGAAGAAGCGGAGCAATCCCCATTTGACTGTAGAAGTCGCTATCAAGAGGATAGAGCGAGGGCATAGCCGTCAAATCACAAATCCGCTCAATGGCCTGACGCAACAATTCGTGACATTCATGTCGCACCTCGTCCCAATTGTGCTCCCTCATGAACTGGATCGCAACTGGGACTGTCAGAGCCGCAGTTGGATCTTTGGTGCCTGTCCATTGCAGCAGATCAATAAAGCGGGAACCTGTGGTTGTCTCGGGAGTGGGATTGTATCCCCAACTGACAATAAGAGGCTCTATGAGGTGCTGCAACTCATGCCGCACATAAAGAAATGCCGCCCCCTTTGCGCTGAGCAACCATTTATGACAGTTGCCAAAAACCACGTCAGCGCCCAGCGCCTGCAGGTCCACCGGGATTTGTCCCGGTGAGTGAGCCGCATCCACAACGGTCAATATTCCTGCTCGTCTGGCACGCCGGCAAATCTCCTCCACTGGAAAGCGCAAGGCGGTTGGAGAAGTTATATGGCTCAGGTAAACGACCTTCGTCCGTGGGGTGACGCCCAGCCAGAACTGCTCAACGATTTCTTCTTCGGAATGAACCGGTAATGAAATCACCTGATGGGTGTATTTTGCGCCGGTTTTGCCGCAGATGAAATCCCAGGTGTAATCGCAGGCGCCATATTCGTGGTCAGTAGTCAAGATTTCGTCGCCGGGCTTGAGTTGGAGGGAATGAGCAATAATGTTTACGCCATGCGTGGCGTTGGGAATGTAAACCAAGTCGTCGGCATCGGCGTTGAGATATTCTCCCAACGCTTGGCGCGACACGCGCAATATCTGATCCAGTTCTCGGCCGAGAAACAACACTGGCTGACGTTCGAGTCGGCGCTGCCAGTTCTGGTAGGCTTCAAAAACGGGCTTGGGCGATGCGCCAAACGAACCATGATTTAGAAAAACAACATTTGGATCCAAGAGAAAGTGTTCTTTTAGGGATGGCATGAAGCTATTATAAGATAGGGCCTTGAGTTCGCCTTATGTCCTTAGCCAAACTTTATCCGTTTGAATATTAACAAAAAGCAGGTTAACTATGGCGCTTCTCTTACTCTGGCAAGAGGCCTAATGCATAAACCAAACTTACACTCTCACAGCTCTTTTGCCTGGCCTTTCATGCACCACCGCCGTCTGTAAACGCTAATTCTTGCCTGAGGCTATTGCATCACTTAATCGCAAAAATACATATGCCCATCCCTTTTTCGATTTTTGCCATTTGACGCGTGTCTGAATTTAAATACGTCGCCAATATTGTTGCATCCATTTTACAAAGCTCGGGGTGTTTTTCAATGATTGCAGAGTAAGGACATGACGCAAAAATTATGCGCGGCCCCTGCGCGCCCGCCTCCCACCTGGATTGGTAATTAAGTTGATTGAGATTCTCGATTGTTGAAGCCAGCCGCTTCGACATACCTTGAGCCTCGGTAATTTTACTGTCCGTTGCCAGTTGTCGGGCTAGTGTGCGCAGAACATCTTCCTGCTTTGTGGGGGAAAGTCTTTTCAAAAATTCGCTGAGAAGTCCATCTGCAAGAAAAGCCAGGTTATTTCCAAACAAACTCCCTGACAGACCATACAACTTAACCGGCCTGCCCCTGCCGCCCTTTCTCGTTTCGCCGATTGCAGAAACTCGTCCATCCGAACAAAGCACCGATAAATGATGCCGCACATTGGCCGCGGACATGTTCAGCGCGCGTCCAATCTGCGCGGCAGATACGGCGCGGTTTTTCTTGAGATAAGCAACAACTTTCTGGCGGGCAGTTGTCACGGGCATGGGGTGATTATACTCACAAATTTATTTTTGCAAATATATTTTGATATAATTCAATTGACTTCGAGGTTTGAAGTGCTATAATCCGGCCTGTAGATCATTCTTCTCGCCAAAGGCCTCAATGGAATTTCAAAACTACATCAACGGCAAATGGATTTCAAGCAAGACTACCTTTGCCACGGTCAATCCAGCCACCGAAGAGATCCTTGCACAGATCGCCGAGGCGAATCTGGCAGACGTTGAATCCGCGGTTCAAGCCGCGAGCGAAGCCTTCAAATCGTGGCGGTTGACGCCCGCCCCATTGCGCGGTGAATTGCTCTTCAAAGTTGGCGACATTCTCAAAACCAAAAAAGAAGAACTCGCCCGCCTGTTGACTCAGGACATGGGCAAGGTCATCACCGAAGCGCGCGGCGATATTCAGGAAGCCATTGACATGGCTTACTTCATGGGCGGCGAGGGACGCCGTTTGCTCGGCTACACCGCGCCCGTTGAAATGCCGAATAAATTTGGCATGGCCATGCGCGATCCGTCGGGCGTGGTTGGCATTATCACGCCCTGGAATTTTCCGATTGCCGTTCCCTCGTGGAAAATTTTTCCGGCGCTCATCGCGGGCAACACCCTCATTTGGAAGCCATCGCCCGAAACGCCCGCCATCTCAGCCGCGTTCACCAAAGTCTTTGAAGAAGCCGGCCTGCCCGCCGGTGTGTTCAATCTTTTGCTTGCGCCAGGCGCGGAAGTCGGCAGGGCGCTTGTGGATCATCCCGGCGTGCGCGTGCTTTCGTTCACCGGCTCAACCACAACCGGACGCGCCATCGCCGAGGCCGCTGGCCGACTCAACAAAAAAGTCTCGCTCGAAATGGGCGGCAAGAACGCCATCATCGTTTTGGATGATGCGGATCTCGAGCTCGTGGCTGACGCGACTCTGTGGGCCGCCTTCGGTACGACCGGGCAACGTTGCACCGCCGCCAGCCGACTCATCGTTCAAAAAGGCATCGCGCCCAAATTGAAAGAAGCGCTTCTGGCCCGGACGAAAAAACTGACTCTCGGCAATGGGCTTGATCTAAACGTGGAAGTAGGTCCCGTCATCAACAAGATCGCGCTGGATCGAATCCACAATTACGTTCAAGTCGGACAAAAAGAAGGCGCGCGCGTTCTCACCGGCGCCGAGATCACGGATGTAAACGGAAAAGGCTTTTTCTACGCCCCCACTTTATTTGACGGAGTCCGGCCCGGGTCCACGCTGGAAGCGGAAGAAGTTTTTGGCCCCGTGCTTTCGATCATCGAAGTCAATTCGCTCGAAGAAGCCATCGAAATCAACAACCGCTCAAAATACGGACTCTCGACTTCGATCTTCACGCAGGATGTCAACCGCGCATTCACTGCCATGCGCGATATTTTCACAGGATTGGTTTACATCAATCACGGCACGACCGGCGCGGAAATTCAATTCCCGTTCGGCGGCGTGCGCGGCACCGGCAACGGTCACCGTGAAGCCGGACAGACCGCCCTGGAATTGTTCACCGAATGGAAATCCATTTATGTGGATTATTCGGGCAAACTGCAACGCGCCCAGATTGATAATCGCGAATAATGACTCTCAATTGGGAAGCTACTTACGCCATTGCTTTAGAGTTACGACGGCAACACCCGGAAACAAACATCGAAGAAGTAACTCTTCAGCAAATTTATGACTGGACGATCCGCCTTCAGGAATTCGAGGATGACCCGGCGCTCGCAAACGACGACATTCTCTATGCAATCTATCAAGACTGGTTCGAGGAGAGCTTAAATGGATAATGAAAAACTTAATTTGCCCGGCTACGAAATTCCGGAAGATCTGGAACATGCAGTAGCCATCACCACGCTTGACCGCATCTACAACTGGGGACAGCGTTCATCCGTGTGGCCTCTCATGTTTGGCCTGGCTTGTTGCGCCATCGAAATGATCGCCGCGCAAGCCGCGCGCTACGACATGGCCCGCTTCGGCATGGAGGTCATGCGCCCCACGCCGCGCCAGGCAGACATGATGCTGGTCTCAGGCACAGTGACCAAGAAAATGATTCCCGCGATTGTGCGCCTCTACAATCAAATGCCAGAGCCAAAATATGTGGTGGCCATGGGCGCCTGTGCCTCTGGCGGGGGGCCATTCAAGGAAGGTTACAACGTTGTAGCAGGCGTGGATAAATTCCTGCCTGTTGACGTTTATATCCCCGGCTGCCCCCCCACCCCGCAGGCTCTGATCGCAGGCATGATCAAACTGCAAGAAAAGATTGACAAGCAGTCACTCAAAACGGTGCGCTGGTACAAAAAAGGCGCGGATACCGTTGAAATTCCCGTGCCCATTCTGGGACCCGATTTGATTGACCCGCGCCGCAATGCGGAAATCAAATCCATCGCCGCCGCGCAAAAAGGATAACACGATGACAACCACGCCTCTCACCTCGACCGTTGACCTTGTGGCGCGTTTCCCGGGCTTCGTCACCGCCGACACCCGCCCCGGTTTCACCGGTTTCATCGTTGACAAAAATAAACTTGTCGAAGCCGCCACCGCCATCCGCGACGAATTCGGCTACGACCTGTTGACCGCCGTCACAGGCGTAGACTACTTCCCTGAAAACAAAATGGAAGTGGTTTACCATGCGTACAAAATCACCGGCGGTCCCGGCCTGGTATTCAAGGTTCAAGTGCCGCGTACAGACCCGGTGGAAGTCCCCTCGTTGATCCAGGTCTATGCAGGCGCCGATCTTCAAGAGCGCGAAGCCTGGGACCTGCTCGGCATCAAATTTACCGGCCATCCTGACCTGCGCCGCATCTTAATGTGGGAAGGCTTTGAAGGCCATCCGCTTCGCAAGGATTGGCAGGAACCGTTTTACGAAGAAGACTTCAAGCCCTTCAAAAGCCGCTGGCCGGATGGCAAGATCGAGATGGCAGAGGATAAGAATCCTTATAAAGATAACTTGAAATTCCCGCAAAATTTCGACCCGGAAAAATGGATTCCCGAAGGCGATGCCCTGCTCTACGGTTCGCTTGCCAAATATACAATAACCGATGAACACGGTCTCAAATCTGACCGCATCGTGGTCAACATGGGGCCGCAGCATCCTTCCACGCATGGCGTATTCCGCGCCGCCATCGTCCTGGAGGGCGAGACCGTCCTCGGGCTCAAACCCGTCGTGGGGTATTTACATCGCAATCACGATAAAATCGGCGAGCGCAATACGTATCTGCAAAACATGCCCTACACCGACCGCCTGGACTATTTCAATTCGATGAGCAACAACTTCGGTTATGCTGTTGCGGTTGAAAAATTGATGAATATCAAAGTGGCCGAACGCGCTGAATACATCCGGGTCATTATGGCTGAACTCAGCCGCATTCAGAACCATCTTGTGTTCGTCGGCATGTTGCTCAATGACCTGGGCGCCATGTACACACCCGCGCTATATGCCTTTGAAGAGCGCGAACTCATCCTGGATATTTTCGAGGCCGCCGCCGGTTCACGCATGATGTGCAACTACTTCCGTTTTGGCGGCGTGGTGCGCGACCTGCCCGAAGGTGTTTTACAGAAGATCAAAGATTTGGTGCTCGAACGCCTGCCCGCCAAGACTGATGAAATGGAACGCTTCCTGAGCGAGAACGAAGTGCTTGTCTCGCGCTTACAGGGCATCAAGGTTATCAACGCTGAAGACGCCATCAAGTTCTCGATGACCGGGCCCGTTCTGCGCGCCGCGGGCGTGCCATACGATATCCGCCGCGCCGACCCATACGGTATTTATGACCGCTTCGACTTCGACGTGGCAGTCCGCCAGCACGGCGACTTGATGGACAACTACCTCATCAGAATTGACGAGATCAGGCAATCGCTGCGCATATTGGAACAGGCGATCAAACAAATCCCTGAGGGGCCAATTAACTCACAGAAACCGCAATATCAGGTCCGGGTCCCGGCTGGTGAAGCGTATGGCCGCATCGAATCGCCCAAAGGAGAGCTGGCCTATTATCTTATCTCGAACGGCAAGCCGAATCCGTGGCGTTATCACGTCCGCCCTGCTTCGTTTGTCAACATTACCGCTCTTGAGAAAATTAGTTTGGGCACCAAGATCGCGGACTTCGTTGCCCTGCTCGGTGTGCTCGACATCGTGATGGGCGAGTTGGACCGCTAGCATAGGAGAATATCATTATGTATGGAAAAGGTATCCTTAAAGGACTAAGCGTCACCTGGGGTCGATTCTGGGCTACATACACTGAAGACCTGGCGTGGCTGGTGCGCGGCAAAAAACGTTATTTCAACCAGGATGGCGTGAAGGCCCGCGCAGGAAAAGACACGCGCGGTATCTTCACCGTGCAATATCCCGAAGAACATCTTACGATCCCGGAAGAATTCCGCTACATTCCGTTCCTGGTTTACGATGAGACCGCAGAAGAAAAAAAGGAAGTCCGTTGCACATCGTGCGGAATCTGCGCCAAGGTCTGCCCGCCGCAGTGCATCTGGATCGTGCGGACAAATGATCCCGTTACGGGACGCCCCGTGCCTGTGCCCGCTGAGTTTTATATTGATGCGGACATTTGCATGAACTGCGGCCTGTGCGCGGAGTATTGCCCGTTCGACGCGATCAAGATGGATCACGATTTCGCAATCGCCTCGTACGAGCGCAATGTGTACAACATGGAAAAACTGCTCAAGCCCGCTTCATATTACGCAAACATTCGCCCATTGAATGCGACGCGTGAAGACGAGGCCCGCAAAGCGAAGGAAGCCGCCAAGGCCGCCAAGGCCGAGGCCGCATCCTAAATTTATTGATCGGTAGAAAACTAATGACAAACAAAATAACACAAGAAGCAATTCTCACAGCCTTGAGCAAAGTTCAAGAGCCTGAGTTACATCAAGACCTTGTCACGTTGAACATGATCCGCAACCTTGAGATTGCCGGTGATAAAGTTTCATTCACGGTGATGCTCACCACGCCCGCCTGTCCGCTGCGCGGACAGATCGAGCAGGAATCGCGTCAGGCAGTGATGGCGATCGCGGGCGTGAAGACGGTACAGGTCAAGTTAGATTCGGATGTCCCCAACGATGGCCGCATGCGCGGATTGGTCAACTTGCCCATCCGCAACGCCATCGCCGTCGGCTCCGGCAAAGGCGGCGTTGGCAAGAGTACAGTCTCGGTCAATGTGGCCGTTGCCCTTGCGCAAAGCGGCGCACGCGTCGGCCTGCTCGATGCAGATATTTACGGCCCCAACGTCCCAACCATGATGGGCGTCGAAAAACTTCCGCCACCGAATGGGAAGAAACTTGTTCCCGCAAAAACATACGGGCTGAAAATGATCTCGATGGGCTTGTTGGTCAAACCCGGACAACCACTGATCTGGCGCGGACCGATGCTCAACTCGGCCATCCGGCAATTTCTCGGCGATGTCGAATGGGGCGAGCTCGACTACCTTATCGTGGATCTTCCGCCGGGCACCGGTGACGCAGCCTTGTCGCTGGCCCAGGCGCTCCCGTTAAGCGGCGCGGTCATCGTGACTCTGCCGCAACTGGTCTCGCTTGAAGACGCCAGCCGCGGACTGGCGATGTTCCGCACGTTGGAAGTACCAATCCTGGGCGTGGTTGAAAATATGTCATATCTCGACTTGCCCGATGGCACGCGCATGGATATCTTCGGCTCAGGCGGCGGCGAACAATTGGCGCAGGCCAGCGAGACACACTTCCTTGGCAAAATCCCGATTGACCAGAACGTCCGCATTGGCGGCGACAGCGGCAAACCAATTGTGGTCTCCCATCCCGAATCGCCCGTCGCAAAAGCGCTGGCTGAGATTTCTCAAAAAATAGCGGCGCGCGTCAGCGTCGAAGCCATGGGCAGCCAGAACGAACTGCCGATCAATATTGTGGAGTGATAAGAAAGCAAAGCACAGAAAGAAATTAAATATAAGGCTTGACAGGTTAAACTTGTCAAGCCTTTTGCTTGGCTCTTCAACTGATCATCTCCTTTTTTTCTTTCCCTGCTCTCTTCACCATACGGTATAATTCCGCCCATGCAAACTACAATTATCGGAGTTCGTTTTACCAAGATCGGCAAAATCTATCACTTCGACTCCAGCGCCGTGCCTGATATTGGCATCGGCGAGCGCGTTATCGTAGATACGGCACGCGGCAAGCACCTCGGTGAGGTAATTCAAAAGATCGCCGAACCGCCATCTCCACCTGAAGGCGGCTGGAAATCCGTGGAACGACGCGCCACCCCGCGCGATCTTCTACTCCAGCAATCCTGGCAGTCCAAACAGACCGAAGCCATGATCAACTGCCGTGCCCGTTCATCCGAACTTAAACTCGATGGCGTGAAGATCGTTGCCGCCGAATATAATTACGACGGCACACGATTGGCTTTTCTTTTCAGCACCGAGAGCGAAGAGAAGGTTGATCTCAAATCGCTCAAAAAAGATATGCAGGCCATATACCCCAGCACGCAAATCGAGATGCGGCAGATCGGCCCGCGCGATGTAGCCAAACTGCTGGGCGGCATGGGCGCCTGCGGACTCGAGACCCGCTGTTGCTCCAAATTCCTGACCGACTTCAGCCCGATCTCGATCAAGATGGCCAAAGAGCAGGGTCTCTCGCTCACGCCCGCTGAAATCACCGGCATGTGTGGCCGCCTGCGTTGTTGTCTTATCTACGAATACGAGCAATATGTGGAGGCCCGCAAAGCTCTTCCCAAACGCAACAAGCGCGTCGTCACGCCCAAAGGCGAAGGCAAGGTCATTGATGTTTTACCGATGAGCAACAAGGTCACAGTGATGCTTGATAGTGAAGAAGGCAAACACATTTGGGCCACCTTCGACCGCGAAGAACTCCAACCCTGGGACGAACTCGAATCCCTGCGGCGCAAATCCGAAGCGCCGTGCGACCGTCACGAAGCGGGTGGATGCACCTGCGGCAAAGCGCGTAAATCGTAATCCGGCATTCGGGAATCTTGTGTCGCTCTCAATCGCACTGAAAATCTATGACTCTCCAACCGGAAAACTGGCAAGACAAGCAAAACATTCTGGTCGTCCTGGCTCACCCGGACGACCCTGAATTTTTTTGCGGCGCAACGCTCGCTCGTTGGGCGCGTGCCGGGCACAACATCATCTATCAGCTTCTGACCTGCGGCGACAAAGGCTTCAACGATTCAACGTCTGCAGACATGACCACCGACGAACTCTGCCGCATCAGGCACGAAGAACAGCGCGCCGCCGCGGATGTCATCGGTGTGAAAGCGGTTCATTTTCTGGACCGTCCGGACGGTTACCTCATCCCGGACCTCGACCTGCGCCGCGAAATTGTCCGCGTAATCCGTAAATTCAAACCCGACATTCTTGTCGCTTGCGACCCTCAGAATCTATTTGCCAGTTACGGACTCAACCACCCCGATCACCGCGCCGCGGGTCAGGTGGTGCTCGACGCAGTTTTTCCCGCCGCGGGTAGTCCGGTCTTCTTTCCCGAATTGCTCACTGAAGGCTACCAACCTCACATGCCAAAAGAAGTCTGGTGCTCACTGACCAGTCAGCCGAATACAGTTCTCGATGTCACCGAAACCTGGCCTATTAAACTCGAAGCTTTGCTCCATCATAAAACGCAAATCGGCGATGTGGAAAAATTCAAGGAACGCATGAAGTCGCGCCGCACCGAAGACAGCACCGACGAGAATCCGCGCTACGAAGAAAAATTCCGCGTGGTGAAATACAGCTAGAAAGTTTACAAATTCAAGGTTCAAGGGACATTCAACTTTAAACCTTGAACCTTCCAACCTAATATGAACATCATCAATGTTGGCTATCACTCCACCAACTACTACGCGCTGGAAACCAACAACGGGAAGTTATTGGTTGATTGCGGCTGGCCGGGGACATTCCTTCAATTTGCCGCAGAACTAAAACGCAAAGGCCTCGCCCTCAATGAAATCAAATATATTTTGGCAACTCATTTTCATCCCGACCATGCTGGGCTCGTTCAGGAATTAAAAAACCTGGGCACAAAACTGATCTTGATGGAAAGTCAGGCAGGCTTCATTCAGCCGCTGAACAAATTCAATAAAACTAGGAATGTTCCTTTTACTGAAATTCTGGAATACGACAACACTATCTTGAAGTTTGAGGAAAGCAGAAAGTTTCTCGCTTCACTTGGAATTGATGGAGAGATCATCTCAACTCCCGGCCACAGCGACGACAGTGTCACCTTGATTTTGGACGAAGGTTTCGCTTTCACCGGTGACCTGCCGCCGCGCTTTCTCGTGATGGAAGAAGATCGAGTCACAAAGGGAGGTTGGGATAAAATCTATCAACACCCAATCACACGGATTTTCCCGGCACACGGAAGCTAGCCTGATCGCCATCGCAATCTCAACTCGAAAGGACAACGAACATGATTGATTATCTTGCTGAAGCCAAAGCTCTTTTTACTTACACTCAATCCATGCGCCGCGACTTTCACATCCATCCCGAACTCGGTTTTCACGAAGTCCGCACAGGCGGAATCGTAGCTAAAGAACTCGAGTCGCTCGGACTCGAAGTCACCAAGGGAATTGGCAAAACCGGCGTGGTCGGCCTGCTCGAAGGCACAAAGCCCGGTCCCACCCTGCTCATCCGCTTTGACATGGATGCGCTTCCCATCAGTGAGGACACGGGCGCGGAATACACTTCACAGAATCAAGGCGTGATGCACGCCTGCGGACACGACGGCCACACCGCCATCGGCCTGACCGTCGCGAAAATCCTTCAAAAGCATCGCAATGAACTGGCTGGCACGGTCAAGTTTTGTTTCCAACCATCCGAAGAGGGTTACAACGGTGAAGAGATGGGCGGCGCGCAGATGATGATCCGCGACGGCGTGCTCGACGGCCCCAAAGTAGACAACACTCTTTCGCTTCATCTCTGGAACGAAAAACCGCTCGGCTGGATTGGCGTGGCAAAAGGCCCCGTGATGGCGGGCGCGGAACAATTCACGATCAAGCTCACTGGCAAAGGCGGGCACGGCGCGGCCCCGCATTTGACGATTGACCCCATCGCGGCCGCGGCGCAAGTCATCAATGCGTTGCAGACCGTTACTTCGCGAAATGTTGCGCCGTTGCAGGCGGCAGTTGTCAGTGTGACCACGGTTCATTCCGGCACGGCGTTCAACGTCATCCCGCAGGAGGCGGAGTTGACGGGCACGATCCGCACTTTCGATCCGGCGGTCCGCCAAAAGGTCCTGGAACGATTCGATCAGATCGCGCGCGGCGTCGCCGAAACAATGGGATGCAAAGCGGAGGTCAACGTGCAGAGAGTCACGCCCGCCGTCATCAACGACGATGCAGTCGCGGCCCGCGTCCAACAAACCGCGCGCACACTCCTGCCCGAAGCCGCGCTCGATACCGCGCCTTACATGACCATGGGCGCTGAGGACATGGCCTTCATGCAGGAAAAAGTTCCGGGCTGTTACTTCTTCATCGGCTCGAACAACAAAGAAAAGCATCTCGATTACGGGCATCATCATCCGAAGTTCGACTTCGACGAAGAAGCGCTGATGCGCGGCGCGGCGTTAATGGCATCCGCTGCCGCAGATATTCTTAAATAGACCACTTGCAAAAAACAGCAAAGGCAGTTGCCTCAATTTCAGCCGTCCGTTCGTCGCCTCGTATTTCATGCGCCTATTATGGCGCTTCTCTTGCTTTTGCAAGAGGCCTAATGTGATTATCGTTCAACCGATGATATATGCCTTTCATTTGCCTGTAAATCTGCTTGAAGATCTCGAATTTTTCATCATAAAACGTTCGGTTTTTCGGCTGGGGCTGATAGGCCCGTTTGAACCGCACTAGATCAGGCACATCATCGAATTCGATCTCGCCCAAACCAACAGCCGCGATCCATGCCGCGCCGCGCGCATTGGCATAGATGGGATCAGCAACTTGTTTGATCTCCACGTTCATCACGTCCGCGAAGATCTGACACCAAATATCTGATTGCGCTCCTCCGCCGACGATGTTAATGGACGCAACCCTGCGTCCCAAAAACTTCTCGACTGGCGAAAGCAGCCAACGCGTATTGAAGGCGATTCCTTCCAGAAATGCTCGGATGACATCCTCCCTTGTGTTGTTCAGAGACAGGTTAAAAAGTCCCGCGCGAAGCGTGCGGTCGTCCACTGGCGCGCGCTCGCCCCAGATCCACGGCGTGTACATGACGCCGTTTGAACCCGCAGGCACGCGCTCAGCAATTTGATCCAGCACTTTGAAAATATCAGGCACGTCGGCTTCCTGCAACAATTCATCCTTGTGGTAGATGATATTGTCGCGCAGAAACGTAAGATTGCCGCCCGCTGTTGCCTGAAGCGCGGTGAGCAGGTAGCGCCCAGGCACCGCGCACGGAATGGATGCCATGCTGGAAAGCACATCCGTCTTTTTGAACGGCACGTGCGCCGCGATCCACGAGGACGTGCCGATGTAAAGATGCGGCAGGTAATCTTTGATCGCGCCTGCGCCAATCGCGGCGGCGGTATTATCAATTGCGCCTGCCACCACTTTTACATCTGATGAAAGCCCAAGCGCACCCGCAACATCATGGCGCAGATTGCCAATTGCTTTCGTGCAAGCCACAACATCAGGAAGTTTTTCGCGGTCAATGCCGAGCGCGCGAATCAATGAGTCGTTGTATTGAATCGAATCAGGGTTGCGATTATCAGTGGCCCACGAAGTTACAATAGAATCAAAACTCGCAACGAACTCCCCCGTCAATTGCATGTTCATATAATCCAACACGTTTAAAAACTTATATGTGCGCTCATATATCTCTGGTTTCGTATCGCGAATAAAAAGCATATGCGCGGCGGGGTCTTTGCCGGTCATCGAAGGCATACCGCCAGTCAATTGTACGAAGCGCAAAACCTTTAGCACATCCGCGCCATCAATATTGACCAGCCCGCCAAGTTGCTTGCGAAGATTGGGCGCGCCGCGCATGTCCATCCATAGGATTGCGTTGCCGAGGGCTTTTCCCGTTTTATCAACCGCGACCGTACCCTCGCCTTGTGTGGAACAACAGACAGCGATCACGTTTGGACCCGCGGCTGGCTCCCGTTTCATTAACCTTCCCGCCGCTGACAGGAATGCCTGCCACCACTCTTCTGGCGATTGTTCTGCGCCGCCATCCGGCGTGATAATAAGTCTGACGGGTTCGCTTTCCCAGCCAAGCACTTTTCCACTGATGGCGATCAGTGCGATTTTTACACCCGAGGTGCCGAGGTCAACTGCGAGGATCAGTTTTTCGTTCGTCATAATTTATCTCTGCGGGTCTTTCATTTGTGTAACGATCAACGCGCTGATGATTAGTAATCCAATTGCCAGCAATAGCGCTGGAGTAAATGAGCCGTTGGATGTCTTCAAGGCTTCCATAATGTAGACGAACACCACCGAGGCCTGACCGAATAATTGAATCAATCCATTCGATGTGCCTTCAGGAGTCGGTTGAGTCACTTCGGCGGCGTATTGCATCCCGATTGGACTTGTGCTGACCAGGAAGAATCCCATCGCAAAGGCAGATGCAAACAACAGCCATGGACTGGTGGCAAATGCCACGCCGATGAGGCCAGGGGTTGCCAAGACCAAGCCAAGCAGAATAAAGGGCTGGCGTTTGTGTTGCTTATCTGAAAACGGCGGGATGGCAACTGCGCCCAACACACCTCCGACCAACATCAACGCGCCGAGCGTGCCCGCATCGGTGGGTGTGAAGCCGCGCGGACGGATGATGTTTTCCACCCAGGTGGTAACTCCGTTGAAAATTCCCAACCCAATGAATGAGACGAATAAATAAATCCAGAAGGATTTCACTGTGAGCGCGTGCTTAAGTCCATCCAACATCAATGCGCGAACTTCGCTGCCAGCGGGTCCCGGCGGAGTGGTGGGTGTCTCTTTTGCAAGCAGAATGAACAAGACAGACGAGACCGCCGCAATACCGCCGTAGATCAATTGAACAGTTGGGATGGAAATTGTCTCTATGAGAATCGGCGTGAGCACCATGCCGAGTGCCGTGCCAACCAAATTGGCGAGTGTCACCAACCCGACTGCGGTGGCGCGTTCTTCAATGGCAAACCAATTGGCGGGAACTTTCGTCCACGCGTTGAGCAGGAACGGCTGGGCCGCCGCGATCCCGATCGTGCTCCACAAAACGAGGCTGTAATTTGCGCCTGCGAATCCGCGTAACAGTCCGAAGATTCCCATCAATATTGCGCCAATGCTGACCGCGAGTCTAAATCCATAAGTATCAATGACCCACGAAACGGGAATGGAAAGCGGAATGAATGCGATCATGAACGACATCGCTAATAGGCCAATTTGCAAATCGCTCACGCCGTAGTATTTTGCCGCGGGTCCCGTGATGGGCGCGTACGTGATCCACAACATCTGGATGGTCAAATTGATGAACATGAAAACTGCCAGCACCACCCAACGATAGCCGTAAAGTTTATAGTTGTTTGCCATTATGCTCCTTTATACGCAAGCCGATAGCACGGTTTCAAATTTATTCAATGCATTGTCAATGACTTCGTCCGTATCCGCCATGGACGTATACATGCGCGAGCCCGCCAGCGTGATCAATCCCTGCGACATATAGGCCGCGCCCATTTCTTCCATCATGTGTTTACGCGGCTTAAGTTCATGCGCCAGGCGCAGTGGATTGCGAAAATCAAGCAGCATCACGCCCGACGTTTCAAGATGAACAATCGAACCCTGGTTGTAAACGACAAAAGGCAGGTCATATTTTTCGACGGTGTCCTGCAAACCTTTTGCAAGCCGGTCGCCTGCACGTCCCGCAATGACTGGAGCATTCGTTCGCTCCATTTCAAGAAGCGAGTAATATCCAGCCGCGCATGAAAGTGGGTTCGCAGAAAGCGTCCCGCCGATGTAAGCGCGTTCGCCTGTGCCTCCAATGCCAGCCGCGAAGCACATCATCACATCGGCGCGCCCGCCCACGCCCCCAGCCATCGGGTAACCGCCAGAAATGCATTTGCCGAACACCGTCAGATCGGGCTTGACGCCGAAGAAACCTTGAGCGCCTCCCAAGCCAAGACGGAAGCCGGTCACGACTTCGTCGAAGATAAGAAGCGCGCCGAATTCATCGCAAAGTTCGCGCACATTTTGATTGAAGTCAAACGAAACGGGACGCGTGCCCGATTCGGGTCCGAGCGGTTCAACTATGACCGCTGCGGTTCCGCCCCTTAAGCGGTTGACCATTAAATGACGTTTCAACGCGCTGAGGCTGTTTGGAAAAAATTCCTCCGTCGCGGCGTTTGCTCCGCGTGGAATGCCTGTCGCTTCAAGCCGGCCTGTGCCCGGAACATGCAATCCGTAAACCATCTGGTCGCTCCAGCCGTGATACGCGCCGCCGACTTTGATGACATATCTCTTTTTTGTGAAGGCCCGCGCAGCGCGGATGGCCGCCATTACACTTTCGGTTCCTGATCCCAACATGCGGAACATTTCCACGGCGGGCATGAAACGATTGACGAGCTGCGCCAGCTTTAATTCATATTCATGGAACAGGCCCGTGACCGGGCCGCAAGTTTTGAGCAGTTCGAATATTTTTTCGCGCACCGGAGCATAGTTGCTGCCCAGCATGGTCGGGCCGCCTGCTTGCAGGAAATCAATATATTGATTTCCATCGGCGTCCCACAAATAGGCGCCATCTGCCTTTTCAATAGCGATGGGAAAAGGATAGTTGAATGCAAGATTGTGTTGCACGCCGCCGGGAATATATTTTTGCGCCTCGCCTATCAGCATTTTTGAGCGTTTGCACCGGTTGTCGAAATAATCGAGAAATCCCTGCATCCTCTCACGCTTAACCGGGCGCATGGGTTTGCTGATGAGATTATCCAGCTTTGCATAAATTGCTTGTATGTCGTGATACTCGCTGATTGCATATTTCTGTTCGTCCATTTTATTCTCCACTTGTCACGCTCCCGCCTTTTGCAATTTTCTTTTGGTCATTCCGCAATTTTGAAAACGCAATCTCGCGCACAGCCAGTGGAATTTTGCTTACATTACGTTCAGAGCAAATTGCCAGCAGATATGCCAGCGAGCATTTTTCCAGGATTTCAACATTATGGATGGCGCGTTCCATGTTGTGACCAAAGACCAGCGCACCGTGGTTTTGCATCATAAAAGCGTTGTTGTGATTCCGCACATGCTTTGCGACTGCGCTTTTCAAGAATCCTGTTCCCGATGGCGCATAAGGGATAATTTCAACGCTGCGGCCCAGGAAGCGCGCCTGCTCATCGAACAAGGCAGGGATCGGTGCTTTGATCAACGTTAGTGCGCTGGCATAAACCTGGTGGGTATGAACGATGGCATTGACATCACGACGAACCTGGTAGATTGCACCGTGCATGGCAGATTCAACCGATGGTTTAAGGTGTCCCTCAAGCAAAGCCAAATCGAAGCCCAGAATACATACGTCGTTGGGGGTCATTTTCATGTAATCGTAATTTGAGGGGGTGATGGCAAAAGCGTCCTGTCCGGCAATCCGCAACGACAAATTTCCCCCGGTTGCCATCAGATATCCCTTCCGGACCAGTTCCTGCGCAACTTCGACAACTTGTTTTTTTGAAGGATCAAATGGGCTCATAGGCCTCCGCATTTATAAACTAGACAGTGTCCAGATTTTAAGATATCATCTTGACTATGTCAAGATTTAGACTTAAGATTTATTCATGCCATCCCCAAAATATCATCATGGAGATTTAAAAAACGCGCTCATCGAAGCAGGAATTAAAATTTTGTCGAAAGAGGGTGTCGGTGGGTTAAGTCTGCGGAAGGTAGCGAAAAGGGCCGGGGTCAGCCACTCTGCGCCGTATGCGCATTTTACTGATAAGCAATCGCTGATCGCGGCTATCTCCACCGAGGGTTTCAAACAACTCTATGCCGAACTGGATGCCGCTGTTTCGCCATATGCCAGTGATCCAAAACAACAATTATTGGAGGGCGCGTGGGTGTATGTTCAATTCGCCTTGAACAACAGGGATACGTTTCATATCATGTTTTCGGGCATTTTGGAAAAGGAAAAAGATTATCCCGCCTTTGTTGAAATATCCCGCAAGAACTTTGAGCGCGTGGTGGATATTGTACGCGCCTGCCAGGATGCCGGCGTTTTGCGTCCTGCTCCACCGGAGATCATGGCCCTAACTGTATGGGGACAATTGCACGGCATCATTTCTCTTATATTGGAAGGCAACGTCTCTCACGTGATATTGGATCGTTTCAGCATTCGCGAGATGATGCTCTTTGCAATGAACCAGATGGTATTAGGCAAGCCTCTATCCTAAGCTAGACTTTATCCATTTGAATATTAAGTCAAAATGGCGCGCGAAGTTCGCATCAATTCATTATGACGGCGGCCCAAAAATTCAACCGGCTGACGTTCCAGATCCATCTGCCAGCGTTGATATTCATAGAATACAGGCTCTGGCGCGGCCCCAAATGAGCCATGATTTAGAAATGCAACAGAGGGATCGAGCAGAAAATGACGGCGAAGATTAAACATAAGCATCCAAAAATCTGACACTTGACACATCACACAAAGCCTTTGAACCATTATAATCTTCACGTGGTCTCAAGAATTTTCAAGACCGATATCCCTAAAGAATACCGGGCCAATTTCATCCATCTCTACTTTGATATTGGCTGGTTTGGCGTACTGAGCGGCTCTTCCATCAATTTCCTGAAAATCTACGCCACCCGGCTCGGCGCCAACGGCTTTCAGCTTGGCATGTTGGATGCCAGCGCGGCGGTCGTCAGCCTTATGCTGGCCATCCCGGCCGGACACTGGATCGCGAAGCGTCCCATCGGCCCGGCTGTTTTCTGGACATCCGTCCTCTATCGCATCGGCTTTCTGTTTTGGGCCATGCTTCCCTGGTTCTTCGGCGACGCAGGGCAAGTCTGGGCGCTGGTTGTCCTTGCATTGGTCATGGCAATTCCGCTCACGCCGCTCTCAGTTGGCTTCAACGCCTTATTTGCGTCCGCCGTGCCAGACGAGTATCGCGCCCACGTGGCGGGCATCCGCAATGTGGTGTTATCAGTCGCGTATGTGGCTACCTCGCTCGGAAGCGGTTATTTGCTCGAACGTTTTGACTTCCCCATCGGATATCAAATTGTTTTTGCGATCGGATTTATAGGCGCGGCGATGAGCAGCCTGCATCTCTACTTTATCAGACCGCTGGCCTCCTCAGACGCGCGCCCGCCTCTTTCGGAACTGGAACCGGTTCAGGGTCCCGAAAGAGCGGCGCGGCGCTCAGGCTTTTTGTCCGCCAGGCACGGCGTACTTTCTGCCATCCGCGCCGACGTCTGGTCTACCGGCTTTCGAAAAGTGCTGGTGGTCATGTTTGGATTTCATCTGGCCCAATATCTGGCTTTGCCATTGTTCCCGCTTTACCAGGTGTATAACTTAAATCTGACGGATCAACAGATCGGAATCAGTTCGGCGTTGTTTTACCTGATCGTTCTGGCCGGTTCAACGCAACTGAGGCGCATCGTCCACAGGCTTGGGCACAAACAAGTCACCGCGCTGGGCGTGATCGGCATGGGGCTGTATCCATTTCTTCTGGCGATCTCACGCACAGCCTTGCAATTCTATGGCCTCTCATCATTGGGCGGTTTGAGTTGGGCGCTGGCGGCCGGCGCGTATGCCAACTACCTGCTGGAACACATCCCCGCGCACGACCGCCCCGCTTATCTGGCATGGTACAACGTAATTCTGAACGCGTCCATTTTGGCGGGTTCATTGGCCGGGCCTCTTGTCGCGAATGAGATTGGATTGATCCCGGCGTTGTTCGTTTTCGCCGCGGCTCGCACACTGGCCGGGCTGGCCATCTGGAAATGGGGCTGATCATTTGCAGTTATTGATTGTGTTAGAATGAAATTACATGGGTGAAGACGTTAAGATTGTTGCAACCAACCGCAAGGCTGGTTTTGAATATTTTTTGCTTGAGAGGTTTGAAGCGGGTCTGGCATTGCAGGGAAGCGAGATCAAGTCCATCCGCGCCGGACAAATGAGCATCGTCGAATCCTATGTCGATATCGAAGACGGGCGAAATGCCTGGCTGGTTGAGTCGAATATCGCGCCTTATGCACAGGCCAATCGCTTCAACCATGACCCAAAACGGAAGCGTCGTTTACTTCTGCACAAAAAACAAATCCGTGAAATGTGGGAGGCTGTAAAGCAAAAAGGAATGACGGTCGTCCCGACCAAGGTTTATTTGAAAGATGGGCGCGCCAAGATAGAGATCGCACTGGCGCGGGGCAAGAAAGCTTTTGATAAACGCGCCGCGATCGCCAAGCGCGATATGGCACGCGAACAGGATCGGGAAGGCCGGGTAAGATAGAAACAAATTTGATTGCGGGATAAAATATAAAAAATGAGCCAACCATCCACAATCGGCGGCATCAACCTGCTCTCGGAAGAACACAAACGCGCGATCTATTGCGGACTCGTACCGAGAGAGCTGCTCGAACGATTCAACATTCCCCCCGATTTTATCGATTCTCAAGGACAATCGCTTGTACGCGCCAAATGGATGCCGGGGAATCCATCCGCTGAGTTCTCGCTTTTTCATCAAGCAGATTTTCCCGACCCGATTCTTTACGGACACCTGACCGACACGATGAACGGACAGATCCATATCCTGCTCTACGTCCTGAACGATCCAGAATCTCCGCGTTTCGACGTGGACAAAATGCCCGATGGCCGCGCAACAAAGTTTGGCACGCTCATCCGAAATCTCGAGGCTGAGAAAGCCGCCCTCGAAGCGGGACTCGCGCCGGGTCAGGTTCGTCACGGGCTACGGCTTTTAAGCCAGGCCGTGATCGCATTCGAGAACTTTGTCGAAGACCTGGGGCACGAAATGTATTTCGTTGAGCCATTGTATTATCATAACGCCGTCATCTTCGAGCGCTATGGTTTCGCCTATCAGCAGGGACGCAAGTTGATGGAACGCATTCACACCGGGTTTTTCGAAAATGGCGACCTGCTGAAACAACTTGACGACTCCACCTTTCGTCGCAGAGAAGCGCAAAGCAGAATCCGTTTGCGATCGTGGGCCATTCACGATGGATTGCTTGGAGAGCCATTCACAAACGTCACGATGTATAAACGCGTGGGAAAATCAGCGGGCGTCAGCACGACAGCCGATACAAAGTGGTAAGCGTTTGTCCACCGAAGCGGCAAACAAAAAAGACCATGCTTGAGCACGGTCTTTTTCTAAAGGTAGCGGGGGCAGGACTTGAACCTGCGACCTTCGGGTTATGAGCCCGACGAGCTGCCACTGCTCCACCCCGCATCGAAGCCCGCAGAATATACCAGATAAAGAAAGCACCGTCAAGCCGTTCGCGCGTTATAATCTTAAAACAAAAACCTGAACGTTAAAGAATGGTACCAACGGGTTGACATAGTTTGTTAAGATTTGGTGTATAATGAATCATCCTAAGAAATGAAATCAAACATAAAGAATTATCTTTTATAACATGACAGATACCCTTCTGGTTATCGAGGGCAGGCACGCAGACATCCCTTCTTTCGCAAGTGAATTGCAGAAGAAGGGATTTGAAGTTCACATCGCGAAAAGCGGCGAGGCGGCCGTAGCGCGTTTGGAAAAAATAAATCCAAGTTTGGTCGTTGTCAATGCCGCATCACTTCGCAGCAGCGGCCTGCGTATTTGTCAATCCATACGCGATAAAAACTCAAAATATCCCATCATCCTCGTGCTTGCGAAAGAAGCCAGGGTTGACAAGGACATTGCCGATACCGTGCTGATTCTGCCATTCACTGTTCAAAAGTTATCGAATCGAATCAAGCCACTGCTGCCCGGCGACGGAAAGAATGTTGTGCATGTCGGCCCCATCCGCCTTGACCTTGAACACCGCCGCGTGAAATGCCTCGGCAGGAATACCAAACTAACGCCGCGCCTCGTTACGCTTCTACAACTTCTGATGGACAAGCATGGAGAAGTTGTAGAACGCGATTCCCTGTTCAAAAAAGTTTGGGAAACAAATTACACCGGCGATACGCGCACACTAGATGTTCATGTGTCATGGCTGCGGCGCGCCATCGAGCTTGACCCCCTCAAACCGAAACTCCTGAAAACCATCCGCGGCGTTGGATACAGGTTAGACGTTTAGCACCAACTGAAACATCTCTCCTGCCACCGTTACCAACCGGACGCAAATCCTGCGCCCGGTTTTTACTTGTACCCGCGCGGGCACGCGCATTTTCATTTCACCGGATATTTCGCCGCTTCTCACCGGACGTTGAGCCTGCGCAGCGCTCTTGAATATTTTCCCGTCCCAAGCCGGATCCAACTCCCAATAATCAAGCGGAAGAGGCGTATCTATCCTTACCAAATCCTTTTCAACGGCAATTTTTATTTTCGCCGAATCTGAAAAGGGAAAAGGGAAAGATGCGTCACGTTCCAATGAAAAAACTTCAGCCTGTGACGCGACCAATCTCCGACGAGTCGTATGCACTGCATGTAATGTAATGTCTGATGCAATGAATTTGCGTCCAAGCCGGGCTGCGACGACAGGCGTTGTACCGGAGCCGCAGAAAAAGTCGGCTACAAAATCGCCCGGATTCGATGATGCTAGAATGATCCTCTGCAGCATGCTTTCGGGCTTTTGGGTCGGATATCCGGTACGCTCATTATGAAGACGAGCAACTACCGGAAAGTACCACCAGTCTTCGGGAACTTTACCCCGTTCAAGATTCGGAATTTTTCCAAAACCGGCTTTAGGCGAGGCCTTAAATGTCATCAGAGTGGATGGGTTATATGGTTCTCGCACGGCGTCTGCATTAAATGTATAGTTACTGCCTTTGAAATAGGCCAGAATGGTATCGTGCTTACGATTGAAGGCACTGCGAATCGGTGACGGGCCATGGTAAGTCCAGATGATTTCGTTGAGCAAATTTTGCTGGCCGAAGATTTCATCGAGCAGGATGCGGGCATAGGAATTTGCATGCCAATCAAGGTGAAGATAAAGCGTACCATTTGGAGCGAGAAGGCGATACATCAGCGCCAGACGCTGATACAGGAAATCAAGATAAGCATCCAGGTTGGGCCAAGCATCGGGATAGCCTTCAGTTAATATCCATTCATTTGGTCTCCGCGAGTCCTCCCCGCGTCCAATGCGAGCCGAAAATTTGCGGTTTGTGAAAAAGGGTGGGTCGGCATAGATCAAGTTGAGCCGCCCCTCATACTCAGGCAAGAGCGCCGCCATCACCGCCAAATTATCTCCCAGGATAAGCCGGCTTTCAGGAACGGTACCGGGATAGCCTCGTCCATCTGGATGAATAATCGAGTCTTTTATAAGGGCAGCCGCTTGGGGGGCCAAAAGATGCTTAGATGGCCAGGTGAGAGAGGGCATATTAGTAGTGAATATCCACCGTAGTGCCGTAGCCACGGAAATAATAATTCTTTGAGAGACTGTCAACATTATGAGGAGGCCGCGCCCAGCGAAAAAGCCATTGAGCTTCGTTCGTCCGCATATTGACACAACCGTGACTCTGCGGCGTGCCAAAATTTTCATGCCAGTATGTGCCATGAAAAGCGTGACCTACATCGGTGAAAAAGCTCGTCCATGGGACGCCTGCCAATTCGTAATCATCAGCGCCCGCAAACAAGTTGCCATTGCCCATGTGTTTGGACGGAAGTTTTTCCTGGATATGAAATTGGCCGCTTGGCGTTGTTGTCGAAAGTCCTTTGCCGCCGCCCCCTCCGGGAATACCGGACGCAATATTGGTTTGGAATACAGCTTTGTCATACTCATACGCCGTTAAAGTCTGCGTAGCCAGATTAACGTCAATGCGTTTATTTGCCCATGGAACATCGGGACTGATCGGCGCAAGGCTCTCGTGTGGAATCGGCCGCAGGTCCGTGCCGGCAACATAATATGAACCACTTAGTTCATCGAAGATACGATACCAGGTTTCGCCGTCAGGGCCTTCCTGCACGCCATCAATCCAATGAACCGACTCATAATAAAGCCGCCATTGAAGCGCCTGCCAGCCGTAGACTTTGGTATAACGCCAGGGTTGGGTAAAGGGAACCGTAACTTCCGCCAATTGCCGCGTCCCTTCCGGAATAGACGCCAGCGGGATATTGGGAAGAATCTTGACGTGTTGAATACTTCCGCGGTGCATGTATCCGCCCCAAACGCGATACCAGACGGGATTCCATTTGGGTTCTTCTGCTCTTACTTCCTCGTAAACGTGAATGAGTTCGTCGCGGCCATAGGATGCGGTAATCATGCTCTTGTCAGAGGGCGCGCTATAAACGCTCATGGATTTGGCCGCTATGCGGATCAAGTTGCTATCGTCGAAATTGCTGAAGTCAGGCACAAAACGTCCCATAGCAAGGCTGGTTAGGCCGAGGCCGCTCAATTTAAGAAAATCACGGCGCGAAAGATGCGAGTTCATGCAAAGGATTGTAACCGAAAATGTTTAAGATTTAAACCCGCCAATAAAAAAAAACCGCCATCCACACAAGTGAAGGGCGGTTGTGATATTCAATTGTCAGTTAAACTTCAACGGTGGCCGGGATCATGTCCTTGAGCAGGATCTCAAGAGCCATTGTATGTCCGCAACGCTGGTGGGTGATGAAAAATTCGCAATCGCATTGGAATTTGCCGTTATCGAATAGGACGTGGTGATTGTTATTGTCGCCGTGAAAGGTCAGATCAAATTTGTTGAACCGAAACCGTTCCCGCTCTTCGGCATAGCGTTTTGCCTTTTCGATCTTCCCGATCATTCCTGAATCCATGGTCCAATCTCCTTTCGGATTTGAAATACGAAAGGCACGCAAATAGACGCGTGCCTTTCCTCTTATGAAACGGACTCTTTGTCAGCTAGCACTCGCATACGCAGGATTTCCTTGAAGTTGAGTATAGTCAGATTCGCGAGACAAGTCAACACCCGGCCAAAGAATGTCGGTCAATTGTAGGCAAAACGCACCCTAGTCGGCGGGTGAGGCGAGAGCGGTTGGTTCGTCTCCATTAAAAACAGTTAATTGCGGCCATTTGAAAACAATCAAAACCAGCCCCAAAATACTGCCAATCCCGCCGCTGATAATGGCAAACGGCGCGCCGAACAATTGCGCCACCAGTCCGGCCTCCATTTCGCCGAGTTGCGGCCCGCCTTGAAAGAAGATCTGATTGACGCTGGTCATACGCCCGCGCATTGCGTCGGGGGTTTGTAATTGACGGATGGTATTTCGGATAATTGTGCTGACCGAATCTGCCGCGCCAATCACAGCCAGGGCAGACCAAGCCAGGACAAAGGAAGTGGAAAGGCCAAAAACAATGGTCGCCAGCCCGAAAACCACCACCGAGCCCAGAAAAAGCGGCCCCTGCCGCCGCAGTTGGTGGACTTGCGAAATGATAACTGCCGCAAGCACTGCCCCGGCTGATTGCGCCGCCGACAGCCAGCCATATGCCACTACGCCGACGTGCAGGATGTCACGAGCGATGAAAGGCATCAGCGTATTGGCCGACGCGAAAAAGGTGGCAACGAAATCCAACAACATGCTCGAAAGAATAATCGGCTTGGCAACGATAAAGCGAATCCCATCCTTGATGGATGCTAGGTTGACGCCATTGGCAAGATGGTCAATTTTCTGCGGCACATCCCCGATCAGGAACAACGCCACAAGAACGGCCCCATAGGATGCGGCGTTAATATAATAAGCCCCCGCCTGACCGCCCACCGCGATCACAACGCCGCTTAATGCCGGACCAATCACCGCCCCCGCTTGAAACGCAATCGAATTCAAACTAAAGGCATTGGCCAGGTCTTTTTCGGGAACAAGATTTGGAATCAGCGCGGCACGAGCCGGGCCATCAAACGCAACCACAATCGCCTGAAGCGCGGTCACACCATAGATATACCAAATGGTCATATTCCCAAACTGAGTCAATAAGCCCAACGCGATTGCAAGAAGCGCGGCGAGAAATTGCGTGATGAAAATGATCGTGCGGCGATTATAAGAATCAGCTACTGCGCCGCTAATTAGTGAAAAGACGATCACCGGCAGGATGCGCGCCAATCCAACGCCGCCGAGGGCAATCGGCTGATCGGTCAGCGTGCGGATATGCCAGAAGATAGCCCAGATCTGCATTTGCGTTCCGGCAATCGAGATCAACTGACCCAGCCAAAGGTAGAAGTAGCGGCGGTGTTTTAGCGCAGGAGGTATGTGAAGCATTCTATATTTAGTTCCCTTTCAAAAATAATAAATACATGCAGGCATAAAACCCGGGCCCGCTTCGTGTCTATTGCATCGAGTTCTAGGTTCCCCAGTCGCGAAGGTATATGAAATCGTAACCGACTGTGCGGTTGCTCAACTTTGCAATCGGCGGCATCATGCGCTTGAATTGGCTGCGCTGAACACATCCAACCACCTTATGAATGAAGGCCTCATCAAAACCTGCATCCAAACAGTCTTGGTGGGTGTATCGTTCGTCTACCAGCAGGTAAAGCAATTTATCCACTTCTTCGTATGTAAAACCCAATTCACTCTCATCGGTTTGGCCTTCCCACAAGTCCGCAGACGGCGGCTTATCAATGATAGGCTGAGGGATGTTCAATGCCCGCGCTAATTGACGCACCTGGGTTTTATACAGATCACCGATTGGATTCATGGCCGAAGCCATGTCGCCCCACAATGTGCTGTAGCCAAGCAAAATCTCGGTCTTGTTGCTGGTGCCAACCGCCAGGCCTTTAAATGCCTCGGTGCGATCATATAAAACAATCATACGTTCGCGCGCCATGATGTTGCCCCGACGTCCCTCCGATATTTTGGGATCGCGCTCGATCAGCGGATCAACCATTTCGGTAATCTCAATCGTTTCGCTTCGGACCTTGAACTGGTCAATCACCCATTGAGCGTGTTCAAGCGAATCAGGCGAAGACAAGCGATAAGGCAGGCGCAAAGCCAGAACGTTTTCCGCGCCCAATGCTTCGACAGCCAGCGCGCACGAAACCGCCGAATCGAGTCCGCCGGAGAGGTTGATCACGGCCCGCGTAAAACCGGCACGATTGATCTCGGTCTTGAGAAAGCCCGTCAGGATTTTACGGGCAAGATCGGTGTTGATGGCCAGGTCAATATTCATTTGGATAAGATACGATTAAGTTCAGATTGCACCAGAGCCGTGCGTTCATCGCGCAGAAGCGGCAGGCGGGCGCGCGTGCGGCGCACCTGATTCAGATCAAGAGTCGCCACGGTCAAGGCTTCCTCGAAGTATGGGCCGTGTGCAATACGGTCGCCGTTCGGGTCATAGACCGTTGCCCCGCCCCAAAAGTTCAAGCCGTCCTCGTACCCGATTCGATTACTGTGCGCCACGAAACTGGTGAAAAAGTTGGAATAGGATTGATTGACATTCTCCACCCAATGCGCCGATTCAAGCTTGTCGTGTTCGTTGAGTCCGCGGCCGGGCGAAGCGGATGAAAAAAGAAACAAGTCCGCGCCATCCAGCCAGAGCAAATACGGCGCGGAAACATGCCAGAAATCTTCGCAGATCAACATCCCGACCCGGCCAAAGCGCGTGTCAAATGCGCGGACAGAATCACCGCGCGCGAAGAAGCGGCCTTCGTCAAAGAGGGCATACGTAGGCAGATAAACTTTATGATGGACATGGAGGACGCGTCCGCCGGAGAGGTAGGCGGAGGCAATATAAAAGCGGTGACGGGAGTCTTCGTCCACGAATCCCACCACCAGGTCCAGGTCTTGACTCGCTTTGAGTAGCGGCTTGAAAATAGGGTCATCATCCACAGGTCGGTGTGCGACGCCGGCAACAATATCCTGCAAGGCATAGCCAGTTAGAGAGAGTTCGGGGAATACGATTAAGTCAGCTTTCCGGGCTTTGGCTTGCTTGATAAAGTCCAGATGCTTATCGAGGTTGGCTTTCATATCCCCAAGATGGGTGGCAATTTGGGCGAGAGCGAGGCTGAGTTGCATCGGACGAATCTTACCACGCTTATCTGGAATAAAAAAAGACCTGCAGAAATTATTTATCGAGTTTTCATGGCGAAGAGGGAGAGAATTCGAATATCATCCCCTGAATGGCGCGGGGGAAAAATAGAAACGCGCCCTTGCGGACGCGTTTCTCAGCGGAGAGGGAGGGATTCGAATATCATCCCCTAATGGGGGCGCACGGAGGAAATAAAAACGCGCCCTTGCGGACGCGTTTCTCAGCGGAGAGGGAGGGATTCGAACCCTCGGTGGACCGGAGCCCACAATAGTTTTCGAGACTATCCCATTCAACCGCTCTGGCACCTCTCCATATTCAGTTCCACGTGTCAGGTGTAAAGTTCCAAGCCACGCGAGCGTCGCAGATTATACCTGAAAAAATTCGTGTGAATTCGTGCAATTCGCGGCGGAAACTAAATTTCCACGCTCGAGTGCATTTCAGGATAATATACATCGCTCATGGATTGCCCTGACAACTTTTCCTTCAAAGCCATGGCCGGGGCCTGTTCACCATGCACAAGGAATACTTTTCTAACCTGATCTTTGATCGAAGCCGCATATTTGACAAGCAGATCCTGGCCCGCATGGCCGGAGAGTCCGCCGATGGTGGCGACCTCGGCCTTGACGTTATACGGCTCGCCAAAAATCCGAACCTGTTTCTCGCGGTCGGCCAGGCGGCGGCCCAATGTATACGGCGCCTGCCATGAAACTATACAGATCATGTTCTTCGGATTTTCGATATTGTTCCGCAAGTGATGCAGGATGCGTCCGGTTTCTGCCATGCCCGAAGCGGAGATAATCACCATTGGCTCTTTACGGTCATTCAATGATTTGGATTCATCCACAGACTTGACGTAGGTCAAATACTTGAAATCCAGCGCCGGGTGTTTGGCCTGCAACACGAACTCGCGCGTTTCCTCATCGAAGCATTCGGGGTGTTTCCGAAAAATTTGAGAGGCATTCACCGCCAGCGGACTGTCCACAAAAACGGGAATGGGCTGGACATCTCCGTTGCTGAACATTTCGTTGAGATGATAAACAAGCTCCTGCGTGCGCCCCACTGCAAAGGCCGGGATGATCAGCTTCCCGCCGCGATTGACTGTTTTCTTAACCACTTCGCGAAACTCTTCAAAAGCCAAACGCGGATCGCGGTGTGGTTTATCGCCATAGGTGGATTCCATCAATAGAAAATCCACATCATTCGGCATGACCGGGTCACGCAGCAAAGGCAGATTCATGCGGCCAATATCGCCTGAGAACATGAACTTAACTTTGCGGCCATTTTCTTCCAGGGTCAACGCAATGCCTGCCGATCCAAGAATATGCCCGGCCTCTATAAAACGCACCGTCACGCCCGGCGCAGGCGAAAAGGTTTCATCATAATCCACGCCCCTGAAAAGCTGCGCGGCGCGCTCGGCATCAGCTTCTGTATACAATGGCTCAATCGGACCATCGCGACGGCGGGACGCTTTCTTGTTCACGAACTCCGCATCCGATTCCTGGATGCGCCCGGAATCTGCCATCATGATCGTTGCCAGGTCCACCGTTGCTTTGGTGGCGTAGATCGGGCCATGAAATCCCTGCCTGACCAGATTGGGGATGTTGCCGCAATGGTCAATGTGCGCGTGAGAAAGCACCAGCGCGTCCACTTTGGTTGGGTCGTAGAAAAAACTGCGATTGCGCGCGTAGCTTTCCTCGCGGCGGCCCTGATACAACCCGCAATCCAGCAAAAGCCTTGAGCCGTTAATTTCGAGCAGATGCTGCGAGCCAGTCACCGTTTGCGCCGCGCCGTGAAAATTAAGCCGCATTTCAGCCTCCTAACACTTCTACAATTTGCGATCCGAATTTTTCCAACCGCCAGGGGGAATTTTTCATAATCAAGTTCAAATCTTCCGCGCCGCGTTCCGCCAGAACCAGCAAAAGAGACCTGGGCAGGATGACATCCGATTCGACATTCATCTCGTCCGCGGCTTTTTTGCGCCAGGCTTTTAGCTTATCGAGACGTTTCAAATACGCTTCACTCGGACGTTGAGGCGGCTCCCGTTTTATCATCGGACTCTCTGCCGCGCGCTTAACCGCTTCGAGCACGGGCCTGCCCCAATACTCCATCTGTTTTGAAGAAAGACCTATCCCCGCCAAATCGTCCAGCGCAGACGGCTTTGCCCGCGCAATTGCGATCAATTTGTCATCGTCAATCACCTTGAATGGCGGACGGTCAAGTCGTTCGGCGAGACGTTCGCGGAGAAACACCAGTTCTTTCAAGACGGTGAGGTCCTGCGAGGTCATATCGCGCCGGGAACTAAAGCGCGCCCAATATGGTTCATCGCTTTTGGGTTTTGAACCATTTGGGGCGCACGACATGCGAAAATCTTCCTCAGCCAGAGCCCATAAGCCTTTCTCTTCGAGTTCGGCTTTTAGCAGGTCCCGCAATGGGATGAGAAAATGCGTATCGAGGCGGGCGTATAGCACGAGGTCCCGCGAGAGCGGGCGCACGCCCCAATCTGCTTTCTGAAATCGTTTGTTGACCTTGACGGAAAATTTTTCATCCAGCAAACGATCGAGTCCCGCCTGCCTGCGCCCGAGGATGCGCCCGGCCTGCATGGTGTCGAAAAGATTGGCGAAGGTAAAACCATAATCGCGCCGCAGGCAAATGATGTCATATTCCGCGGCGTGAAAAATCTTTTCGATATCTGGGTTGGAAAAGATAGGCTCGAGCAAACTAAGATCGTCCAGCGCGAGCGGATCAACAATGTAATCATTTTCGAGGGTGGAGAATTGGACCAGGCAAACCCGCTCGCGATAGGCGTGCAGGCTGTTTGATTCCGTATCCACGGCAATGCGCGGCTGCTGGCTTAACTCGTCTACAAGCTTCGCGAGTTGGCTGGCCGATTGAATGAGAATAGGAGGAGACAGTGCTTCTAAAACCATGAGCGTGATTATATCTCTCGTTCTTTTTCCATGATGAGTGCGGCTTCCCCATCATTGTAATAGGCCTGCCAGACATCCGCCCGGTGATAGCCTTCCTGTTCATAGAGACGGATGGCTCCGGCGTTGGAGGCGCGCACCGAGAGTCTCACACGCGGCGTCTTGAGCTGCGCTTCGCAGGCACGCAAAAGTTGGCGACCAATGCCTTTGCGCTGGTATTCGGGCAGGACGCCAATGGTCGCGATCCATGAGAAACCCTGTGAAGGATGCGGATCGCCGGCGACAAAGCCGATCATTTGGCCGTCATCAACTGCTTTCAGTCGGATCACATCCGAATACGTCAGGACGGCCAGCAGGTCAAGAAACGGCCAGGCATCCTTGTCAAAACAGGCGCGTTCCAGTTTGTTGAGCGCGCCCAGGTCGAGAAAAGAGGCGGGAAGAATATCCATAGGAAATTTCATCGTCCAAATCGGGTTGATTGTACCAAACGATGGAATATAAAAAATGGAAAGCGGAATAAGGGCGCCGCTTTCCATTTTTTATATTACTTTCTGGAATTTACTTCTTGCCGGTAATCTTCTCGACCATGCTCGTGAACTCAAGCGGGAAGATATATTTCGTGGAGGCGCCGTTGCCAATGGATTTGAGCGCTTCGAAATACTGCAAGGTCATCGTGTTCTGGTCAACCAGTTTGGCGGAGTTGAAGATGTTGGTCAACGCATCGGCATAACCTTGCGCGCGCAGAGCCTGCGCCTGCCGTTCGCCTTCGGCGGCCAAAATGGCGGATTGCTTCTGGCCTTCCGCACGCAGAATGGCGGATTGCTTCTCGCCCTCGGCCACGTTGATGGCGGCTTCGCGCGTACCCGTCGACTCGGTGACGACTGCGCGGCGGATGCGCTCTGCTGTCATTTGGCGGTTCATGGCCTCCTGAACATCTTTTGGAGGAATGATTTCGCGAATCTCAACGTTGGTGACTTTTACGCCCCAGCGTTCAGTGATCTCGTCAAGGCGGGTGCGAAGCATGGTGTTGATATGTTCGCGTTCCGAAAGCACGTCATCCAGCGGAATACCGCCAATGACCGCCCGCAAAGTGGTGGCGGCAATACCAGCCGCAGATAACTCAAAGTTCTGAACTGCCAGCACTGACTGTCCCGGGTCAAGGACTTTGTAGTACCACAGAAAGTCAATCGAGATCGGCGCGTTATCTTTTGTGATCGAGACCTGATGCGGCACTTCGCGGATCTGCTCGCGCAGATCAACCATTTTCGGAATATCCACGAAGGGGATCAGCAAAACGATACCCGGGCCTTTGGGCGTGGACAACACGCGTCCGAGACGGAAGACCACCAGGCGCTGATACTCCGGCACGATGCGAATCATGTTGACAATCGCGATGAAGCCGAAAATCAGCAAACCGCCAAACGTACAATATAAAAGATATTGCATTTTATTTTCTCCTTTTATAATTGAAATGAAATCAGGCTATTTCTTGTCATCACTTTCGACAAGCAGAACGAACCCATCACGATTTACAATTCGCACCCGGCTGCCAATGGGAATGGCCTGTTCACTGCGCGCGCTCCATAGCTCGCCTTCCACCTGAACAGAACCATCCGCATGAATATTTGTACGGGCTTCGCCGGTCTGCCCGATCAAAGAGCCCAGGTCATGAACCGGGCGCACATGCGCCGCTTGAAGTGTTTTGCGAATAACGATCCACAACGAGACGGCGTATACAATCGAAACAACGACAGCCAGAAGAGGATGAACAGCCGGCTTCCCGTTTTCTGTAAAGAAAAACACCGACCCTGCAACAAAACCAAGTATCGAGAGAACGAGAAAAGCTTCGCGTTTTGGCTTTCGAATGCCATAAATAAAGGGCGCCAGGCTGACGAACAGAATCAGTAATGCCCACCAATTGAACGAAATGTTATAAACTGCATAACCGGCCAGCACAAGCGAGAACAGCGTACCGACTTCCAAAACCCCCGTCCCTGGAGTAATAATTGCCAGCAAAGCCAGCAGTGTCATTAAAACCAGCAGCAAGTAAGCGACGTTTGGATCGAGCAGAATGTCCATTTTTCCTTCTTTGCACAAAATGATTATACAACAACTCTCAATATATACATACGAACTAAATCAGCATCCGTTTCATGCGGGTATAATGAGGAAATTCATTTCCGATTTGATAAAATGACAAAAAGGGACCTTCTCGACAAGATCATTCACGGCAATTGCGGGGAAGAATCTACAGCGAGGTTTTTTGAAGCGCATCATATAAAGAGTTTGGAGCCGGCGAGAAAATTATTGAGGAAATTGCGAACGATTTTGCCTGAACGAAGAACGACGAACGGCGCATCTTGAAACTTTATAAAAAAAGAAAACAAGGGTAAAAAATACCACCCCTGGCACCGCTCATTATTTCGTGTTGCGGATTCTTTTTTCAATCCAACGGAGATTATGTGAATTTCAAAAAAATCTGTGTCCTCGGCCTGGGCTATATCGGCCTGCCAACCGCTTCCACTTTCGCGACGCATGGCGTCAAGGTCCTCGGCGTGGATGTAAATAAAAGCATCGTCGAAACTTTGCAGCGCGGCGAAATCCACATCCACGAACCGGGACTGCGCGACACCGTCAGTGCCGCGCTGGCTTCCGGCAACTTCAGCGTTTCAACTCAACCGCAAGAAGCGGATGCTTTCCTCATCGCCGTGCCGACTCCCTTCCATGAAAACAAGTTCGGCGAATACAACGGACAGAAATACAAACTGGCCGACATGCGCGCCGTGACCTCCGCGACGGAAGCCATCGTCCCATTTTTGCGGAAAGACAATCTAGTCGTGCTCGAATCGACATCGCCCCCGCGTACGACTCTCGAACTGGTGGCTCCGATTCTCGCTCGTTCCGGACTCCAAGCCGGGCGCGACTTTCATTTGGCTTATTCGCCCGAACGCGTTTTGCCCGGACAAATTTTGCGCGAGTTGATCGAGAACGCGCGCGTCATCGGCGGCGTGACGCCCGAATCGGCCCAGGCCGGCGCGGACCTCTATTCGATCTTCGTCAAAGGCCAGATCGTCCAGACCGACGCCACCACCGCCGAGATGGTTAAACTGATGGAGAACACATATCGCGATGTCAACATTGCCATTGCCAACGAGTTCGCGCGCCTCGCCGACAAATTCGGCGTGGACGTGTGGGAGGCGATCCAGATCGCCAGCCTGCACCCGCGCGTCAAGATTTTGAGTCCCGGCCCCGGCGTCGGCGGACACTGCATCAGCGTGGACCCATGGTTCTTCGTCGAGACTGCGCCGGAGTTGACGCCGCTCATTTACAATTCGCGAAAAGTCAACGACGCACAGCCGCATTTTGTTGTTGATTTAGTCAAACGCGCACTTGGTGATGTTATTAAAGGAAAAAGAATTGCCGCGCTTGGACTTGCATACAAACCCGATGTAGACGATCTGCGCGAAAGCCCCGCCAACGAAGTTGTTCATCTGCTTCAAAAAGAAGGCGCAAGAGTCAAGGCATTTGAGCCGTTCAAGTTGGAAGGCTTGCCTGGCATGGACATGGCAAAGAGTCTCGATGATGCGCTCAATGATGCGGATGCAATTGTTCTTCTTGTACGCCACACCGAGTTCATCAACCTGAAACCCATTGACGTCGCAGCAAAGACCAAAGCACGCGTGATCGTAGACACCGTCAATGGCTGGAACGCGGCCAATTGGCAAAGCGCGGGGTTTGCGGTCACAAGATTAGGTGCAGGAAAGTGATCAGTAATCGGTTGCCAGTGATTAAAGTTCTTTCTGTCTTTGGAACGCGTCCCGAGGCCGTGAAGATGGCTCCGGTTGTCCGCGCTCTTGTTGACACAAAGGGAATCGAATCGCGCGTGTGCGTCACCGCGCAACACCGCCAGATGCTCGACCAAGTGCTTGGCCTGTTCCAGATCAAGCCGGATTACGATCTCGATTTGATGCGCGCAGACCAGTCACTGGCTGAACTCAGCGCGGCCATCTTTACCCATCTCGATCCAGTTCTTTCCGATTTCAAGCCGGATTGGGTTCTGGTGCAAGGCGATACGACCACCGTCGCGATCACTGCGCTGTTGGCTTATTACCGCCGCATCCGCGTCGGACACGTTGAAGCCGGCTTGCGGACGCACGACAAATGGCAGCCTTTCCCGGAGGAGATCAATCGCCGCGTGGCCGGCGTGGCCGCGGATTTGCACTTCGCCCCCACCGAATGGGCGCGGCAAAATTTACTGCGCGAAGGCATCCCAGACAAAATTATTGCGCTGACGGGCAATCCGGTCATCGACGCGCTGCGGTTTGTTTCAAAGCAATCTGAGCCGAAAGAGATTACAGAGTTGCTTGGAAAATTGGGAATTGAGAATAGGGAATCAGAAAAGAAGTTAATTCTGGTAACTGCCCACCGCCGCGAAAACTTTGGACAATCTTTCGAGAATATTTGCCAAGCGCTTAAAGAGCTGGCTTCACGCGGCGATGTGGAGTTGGTTTATCCCGTGCATCTCAATCCCAATGTGCAGCAGCCGGTCAACCGCATTCTAAAAGACACAGCGCACATCACACTTCTGCCGCCGCTGGATTATCTGCCGCTTGTTCATTTGATGAAACGCGCCACATTGATCCTGACCGATTCGGGCGGAATTCAGGAAGAAGCGCCTGCGTTTGGAATTCCGGTTCTCGTTTTGCGGGAAGTGACCGAACGCCCGGAGGGAGTCGCGGCGGGGACGCTCAAGCTGGTTGGAACAGACACCCGCCGCATCGTCCGCGAAGCGACGCGGCTTTTGGAGGACGAATCCGCGTACGCGGCAATGGCAAAAGCATCGAACCCGTTTGGCGATGGACAAGCCGCGCAAAAGATCGTTCAGGCGCTGCTCGATTTCCAGGTTTGATCTCAGGCGATCCGGCAGATCAAACCACAGCCCGGAATTCCATTTTCATTAGCAGGCTCCACGTTACTACTTTGTAATGCGGGATATAAAAGAAACTGTGTATAATTTGAATATGGGTATTTTTCGTCGTTTGTTAACGTTTATCGCGGTGTTTTCCTTGTCGGCCTTCGCCTGGTCATCCGTTTCCGCGCAGGCGCCAGGCCCGGAATATTTTCCGCAGACAGGCCACAGCGTACAGGGCGATTTTCTAAAATTCTATCAAGCAGCCACGGATCCAACGACGCTTTACGGTTATCCCATCACTGAAGAACTCAAGGCAAAAGACGGCAAGCGTGTCCAGTACTTTCAGCGTGCTCGCTTTGAATATCGGCCCGAACTTCCCGAGGGCCAGCGTGTAACCCTGACCGACATCGGCCGCCAGCTATACATTCCGGCCAACCAGTTAATCATCTATAGCCCTTTCGCCTGCCGTTTATATTCCGAAACTAATTACGCCGTCTGCTTCGCCTTTCTGGAGTTCTTCGATAAGAATGGCGGCGTGGCGCAATTTGGATATCCCATTTCTCCTTTTGAATATCACGACGGCGTGATCGTGCAATACTTCGAAAAGGCGCGCATGGAGTGGCAGCCTTCCAAGCCTGAAGGTCAGCGAGTAATTATTACCGACCTGGGCCGCATGTATTTTGACAAACAGGGCGAAGACCCGGGAGCGCTCGGTCCCATGGCGACAGACAATGCGCCCGTCGTTACATCAATACAAGTACGCGCTTTTGTATGGAAGGCAGTAACACTAGCCAACGATCAGCAATTGGTCTTCATTATTACGCAGGATCAACGCTCAGAAATTGTGGATGGCGCAGTCTGCACTGCCAATATCCGCTGGCCCGATCAAAAGACCGAAACGGAAACATCCAAGACAAATTCCAACGGCGTGGCGATCATCTCTTTAAATGTGGTCGGCCAACCGTACGGCAACCTGGTTTATATTGATATCACCTGTAGTTACGGCGGACAAAGCGGAACGTCCAGCACATCGTTCCGAATTTGGTACTAACCCCCACATGTCCTCTTTCAAAAGAGGACATTTTTTATTTCAACAAATCCTTTAGGTCAAAGACCGGCCCATCCTCGCAAGCTAACAAACGAGCGCGGCGGCCTTCGACAGCGCAGACTCCGCATTCTGCGAGCCCGCCGCAAGGCATGGGCGCGCGGACGAGAATCTGCGCTGCACTGCGCCCATCAAGCGGACTCAACATCCCAAGCCTTTCTCTCAGCCCGGGCAGTGATTCGCGCGCCGAATCGAACGCGGCGTAATCGGCCCACACGCAGACTTCATTCAACGCGCGCAACGGCTGGACTTCCACTTGTAAGGGCAGGCCATCCGGCTGATGATCGCAGACCAGAGTCACCGACGCGTCTTGTTTGAAAGCTGGATCGAGCAAAGAAAGCAATCGGCGCGGAGATTGATCGAAGGCAATTAAAGCCACGCGCCGCGCGGAGGCGGGCAATGAAAAGCCATGTCCAAGCGGACCGCGCAGATGAAGCCGCATACCCGGTATCCATGATGAAGGCGCGGGCGGTGCGGCGAGAAAACCACTTGCGAAAATTTTAGCCGCGAAAACGGGAGCCGCCAACACTGAAGAACGCAGTGCAGGCGGCGAGTCTGAACCGTCTGCATGGGCGAGCAGGTATTGCCCGGGCGCGGGGATCAGCCGCGGCGGGCAGAGAATCCGCGCGGCGGGGAGTCCATCGAGCAAAATAAGTTCGTTGATCTGTCCGTCGGCCTGCATGGAACCATCCTAACATGGCTCTTATTGGAGGACAAGCGATTATAATAATCAAGACGTCATTTTGACTTCGGAGGAGAATATGAATATTGCAAGTGTTTTTCAAGGCATAGCAACCCTTGCATGGATCGGTTTTATCGGCGTTTTGTTTCTGGTAGTCACACGCGCCAGCCGCCAGCAACCGACACGCGGGTTGAGCACGGCAGTCATCGCCCTGGCAATCGTGGCACTGATCATGACCGCCGCCGGTTTGGGGCTGGTTTTCCTGCAAGCTGACCAATATGGAGTTGTCATCTCGGCTTTCCAGCCCAATGGATACAGGGCACAGCCGCTTGGGCCGGGCCTGCACTTGATTACTCCAGGAATCGAAAGCGTCCAGATTTATTCAGTGGCGCGGCAGACTTATACGATGGCGACCTCTGCCAGCGAAGGCCAAGTGTCAGGCGACGACTCGATCGAGGCCCGCACGAAGGACGGTCAGCAGGTCTATATTGACGCATCCCTTATCTATGCAATTGACCCGGCACAATTAATTAATTTGCATAAGACCTGGCAGAATCGGTTCCAGGACAACGTCGTGCGGCCGGTAACAAGAGCCGCCATTCGCGATGCTGTTTCACAATTTGGCGTGGAAGAAATCGTCAGCAGCAAACGCACCGAACTCGAGCAGATGATCACCGTTACGATCCAAAAAGGACTGGCGGACAACAATTTGATCATGTCCAGTTTCCTGCTTCGCAACATCCGTTTCAGCGATCAATACGCACAGGCAGTTGAACAAAAACAGATCGCCGAACAACAGGCATTGCAGGCCAAACTGGTCGTCGAGCAAAAGAAGCAGGAAGCCGAACAGGCGCGGCAGGTGGCGCAAGGCTCGGCAGACGCGGCGGTGATCGCGGCTAAAGGCGCGGCAGATGCGCGCATCCTGCAGGCACAGGCCGAAGCGCAAGCAAATACCTTGTTGACGCAATCGCTCTCGCCGGAGCTTCTGCAATATCAATACATCATCAAGCTGGCCCCGACCGTGCAGACCATTTTCATTCCAAGCGGCAATCAATTCATTTTACCTTTGCCAAATGTGACAACCGCACAATAGTTTTCTCTGTGCTGTGATCTCAGTGGAAAGTAGAAAGTGACTACTTTCTACTTTCCACTTTTCGATTGGAGAGACCGTGAATGAAGTGAAACCGAGTGGCCGCCAGATTCGATTGACGAGTTTAGCGGCCTGCGCGGGTTGAGCCTCGAAGCTCAACGCGGAAACGCTGGCGCAGGTTCTGCGCCCCGTGCAAGACATCTTCAAACCATCCGACTATCCCGATTTGTTGGTCGGACTTACAGGCCCGGACGACGCGGCTGTCTGGCGGCTGGACGATTCGCGCGCCATCGTTGTGACCACCGATTTCTTCACGCCGGTTGTTGATGACGCGTACGATTACGGCGCGATTGCCGCGGCCAACAGTCTCTCGGATATTTATGCCATGGGCGGGACGCCGTTTCTTGCTTTAAATATTGCGGCTCTTCCCCCGGACCTGCCAATGGCTCTGTCATCTGAAATCTTGCGCGGCGGCGCGGAGAAAGCGCGCGAAGCGGGCGTGGTCATCGCGGGCGGACACACGGTCCAGGACAAAGAACCAAAATACGGACTGGTTGTGATCGGCTTTGTTGACCCGCAAAAGATGTTGAGCAAAGGCGGATTCAAAATCGGCGACGCGCTGGTCTTGACCAAGCCGCTCGGCTTTGGGGTCACGACCACCGCGCTAAAACGCGAACAAGCAAACGAGAAAGATGTCAAAGAAGTTGTTGCGTGGATGACGCGATTAAATAAAGCCGCCGGTCAACTCGCCACCGAATTCAACTTGCGCGGCGGAACAGATATCACCGGCTTCAGTCTGCTCGGTCACGGACTGGAAATGGCAAACGCCGCGAATGTCGCACTTGAAATTCAATTCAGCGAAATTCCATTTGTGAGTTGTGCACGCAAATATGCCGAGATGGGAACCTTCCCCGGCGGCGGATTCGACAATAAAAGTTATTTCAGTCCGCAAGTGAAATTCAACGAAACGATTGACGAACAATCGCAAATGCTTTTGTTCGATCCGCAAACCAGTGGCGGATTGTTGCTTGGCGTGCCGCGCGAGAAGTTAGATTCGTTTCAAGCGCGAGCAAAGGAATTGAATCAGCCAGTTTGGGTCATCGGCGAAGTAAAAGAAGGCAAAGGGATTCGGGTAAAATAATTCCGGCAGGTTCATTCAGCCCGCCAGCGAAAATTGATGTCAAATATTACGTTTGAAATTCTAATCCTTGTATTTTTACTTTTGCTGAACGGCTTGTTTGTCATGTCTGAGATGGCGGTGGTTTCGTCGCGCAAGGCAAAGTTACAACAGCAAGCCAACGAGGGGAATAAACGCGCCAAAGCCGCCCTCGATCTGGCGCAGAATCCCTCATTGTTTTTGTCCACGGTGCAGATCGGCATCACGCTCATCAGCGTTTTGCTCGGCGCGGTGGGTGGACCGGCCTTCTCAGATCCGCTGGCGGAACTGCTTAAACGGTGGCCGCTTCTGGGTCCGTATGCAGACACGCTGGCGCTCGTCATTGTGGTGATCATCATCACCGTTCTAACTCTGGTCATCAGCGAACTCATCCCAAAGCGCCTGGCTTTGCATGAACCGGAAAAAATCGCGGCGTCCATATCCAGCCCGATGCTTTTCATCTCAAAATTATTCTCCCCATTGGTATGGATACTTGGCCGTCTCACTGATGCTGTTTTGAAATTGATGGGGGCCAAACCGAGCGCTGAGCCGCCCGTGACGGAAGAAGAGATTCAACTGCTCATAGATCAAGGCACCGAAGCGGGCATATTCGAAGAGGCCGAGCAGGATATGGTGGAGGGCGTATTCAGTCTCGGCGATTCGCGCATCTATTCCCTGATGACGCCGCGCACCGACATCGTGTGGCTGGATATTTCAGATTCACCGGAAGATATCCGGCGCAAGGTGGCCGAGTGCGACTATTCGCGCTTCCCCGTTTGTCAGGACAGCCTCGACACCATCCTCGGCATTATCAAGGCGCGCGACCTGCTGGCCCCTCCCGGATTATCAAACGAAAACTTCAAACTAAAAGACAAACTGCGGCCCGCGCTCTACATCCCCGAGACCATGTTCGCTTCGCGCGCGTTGGAACTCTTCAAAGAGAAGAGCGCCGAACTGATGCTGGTCATTGACGAGTTTGGCAGTTTGCAAGGGTTGCTCACCATCAACGACATTATCGAAGAGATCGTCGGTGACATTGAAATTGAGCCGCAGGCCACGCAGCGACAGGATGGCTCATGGCTGTTGGACGGCATGTTGTCTGTAGACGACTTCAAGGAACTCTTCAAGCTTACCAAATCCCTGCCGCATGAAGATGAATATGAAACGCTCAGCGGTTTCGTGATGATGTCACTCGGACGCGTGCCGCAAAGTACCGACCACTTTGAATGGAATGGGATGCGCTTCGAAGTGATGGACATGGACGGTCATCGCGTTGACAAAGTATTGGTAATGACTCTGCCGCCTCGCTCCCCGACCCAGCCCGTTCCCGGACAAAAGCCTTGATCGAAGCCCCAGCTTTTTCTTCGCGCCGCTCGCCCGTCTTCGGGCGCGGCGGAATGGTCGCCGCCTCTCAACCATTGGCCGCCGCGGCAGGCATTGAGATTCTCTCGAAGGGCGGCAACGCGGCAGACGCGGCGGTAGCCGTCGCCGCGGCGCTCAATGTGACCGAGCCAACCTCCACCGGCATCGGCGGCGATATGTTCGCGTTGTTCTTCGACGCGCGCACAAAACAGGTCAGAGCGCTAAACGGGTCAGGGCGTGCGCCTTCATCACTCACGCTTGAACGATTGAAAAAAGAAGGCCTGAGCGAACTGCCGCCTTTTCACGCCTACACAATTACAGTTCCCGGCGCATGCGCGGGCTGGTGTGACCTGGTCGAAAAGCACGGCACAAAATCAATGGCGGAAATTCTTGCGCCCGCCATCAAACTTGCCGAAGAAGGTTTTCCCGTCGCGCCGATCACTTCTTATTTTTGGGAGCGCGGCGCGCAGAGACAACTTAAGTCCGCGCCGAACGGAATTGAATTGACGATTAACGGACGCGGTCCGCGCGCTGGAGAGATTTTCAAAAACCCCGGGCTGGCGCGAACATTCAAGAAAGTGGCCGAGGGCGGAAAGAGCAGTTTTTATCAAGGCCAGATTGCAGAAGCCATCACCGCCGTGATAAAACAAGCCGGCGGGTGTTTGACTGCCGGCGATCTGGCCGCGCATGTATCCACATGGGAAAAACCGATCAGCGTGACGTATCGCGGCTATCGCGTGTACGAATGCCCGCCAAACGGGCAGGGCCTCGCCGCGCTGATCGCGTTGAATCTGCTGGAAGGATTTGACCTTTCCAAACTTGATGCGCTTTCACTTGACCGTCTTCATCTTGAGATCGAATCTATGAGGCTGGCATTTGCGGACGCGCGCTGGCATGTGTCCGATCCACAGTTTTCGAATATTCCCACCGCCCAACTTCTCTCGAAAGAATATGCGGACGAACGCCGCAAATTGATTGACCCGCGCCGCGCAGTGATTGACCAGAAACGCGGTACGCCGGTCAGTTCGTCGGACACGGTTTATTTCAGCGTGGCAGATAGATTTGGCAATGCGTGTTCGTTCATCAACAGCAACTACATGGGATTCGGAACGGGCATTGTCCCGAAAGGCTGGGGCTTCACTTTGCAAAATCGCGGCCACAACTTCGATCTCGATCCGAATCATCCCAACGCGCTGATGCCAAACAAACGACCATATCACACCATCATTCCCGCAATGGCCGCACGCGAAAGCGACGGCTCATTGTTCGCGTCATTCGGCGTGATGGGCGGATTCATGCAGCCGCAGGGACACTTGCAAGTCTTTGCCGCGCTCGTGGATAGCGGTCTCGATGCTCAGGCCGCGCTGGACCTGCCGCGCTTTTGCATTGACGACGGAACCGCTGGCGGCGCAGTGTCCTTGGAAGAAGGAATTCCAGATGAAGTCATGGCCGGTTTGACGGAACGCGGCCATCAGGTCCAGAGAGTGGCAGGCTGGGAACGCGCCTTGTTCGGGCGCGGACAGATCATCCTGTGCGATGCGCAAACCGGAATCCTGGCCGGCGGGAGCGATCCGCGCGCGGATGGTCTTGCAATGCCGTTGATTTAGCAAATCGACCAAAAAATTTTCTGAGGTATAATTTTCGCCCGTATGACACCCGAACCTACTTCCCCAAAGACCCTGGTCTGCCCCACATGCGGGACGCGGCTTTCTGACACAGCCGCACGCTGCCCGGTGTGCGGCACCGACCTCAGCCCGAAATCAAAAACTTCCATGCCGACCAAAAAGGTCGAGCAATCCATGCAAGCCTCACGCATGCCGGAAGTGACTCTCAGCCTGCCCATCGCGCTGGGTTTGCTGGTGCTGTTCCTTGTGGTCGGTGCGACCGTTGTCTATGTTGGATTGAGCGCCGCCAAACGTGTGGTTGTCCCAACGCAGGTCCCAACCCAGACCGAGACGCCGACGGCCTCGCCATCTCCTACCGAGACCCTCCCGCCGACGTTTGCCCCCACCGCCACCGAACAACCTCCTTTTGAATATACGATTGCTTTAGGCGATACTTGCGGCGGCATTGCAATCACCTTTGGCGTTTCGGTGCAGAGCATTATCATTCTAAACAACCTTCCGGCGCAATGCACCAACCTGGTTGTGGGACAAAAACTCAAGGTGCCTTATCCCACGCCCACAGCATTGCCAGTGGCGACCAATACGTTTCAGCCCGCGGATGCAACCAGGGCCGCTTGTGAAAAAGTCAATGTGACGGTCCAGGAAAACGATACGCTTTCCAGCATTGCCGCCAATTACGCCGTCCCGATGCAAGCCATCAAGGATTTCAACGGTCTTTCGACCGACAATGTGTTCACCGGCCAAACACTGACCATTCCATTATGCGCCCGCGCCGCAACTCCCGGCCCAACACCTACTGCTACCATTCCGCCGCCCTACCCGGCTCCCAACCTGCTTTTGCCCGGCGACGGCGCGGCCTTTACGCTCGCCAACGATGTCGTCACCCTGCAATGGGCCTCCATTGGCACGTTGCGCGACAACGAGACCTATCAAGTGACCATTGAAGATGTAACCGCCGGCCAGGCGCGCCGCATTGTAGATTTCGTGGCCGATACCAAATATATCGTGCCTACCTCCTTCCGTCCAAAAGATACCGTTGCCCATGTCTTGCGCTGGTGGGTCACGCCGGTCCGGCAAACCGGAACAGACGACCAGGGCCAGCCAATCTATACATCCGCCGGAGCTACCAGCGATAAACGGGTCTTTACCTGGGTCGGCGCAGCAGTTGACGCGACGCCCACTCCATAACAAGCAAAAATCTCCGAAGTCAATCAAGACTTCGGAGATTTTATTTCGTTGGACAAACTCGCGCGCCAGCGCATTGGGAGATGCGCCATTTTGCTTGCAATCCATTCCATTAGGTTGTAATATAACCCCAGCCACGAACAGGAAAGAGAAACGATGGACGTCAAATATTGGAATGATTTTGCGGACGAATACGATGAGTTTGTCATCGACGCGTTTACGTACGGACGGTCAAACACCATTGCCGCCACGGTCGAACGCTTTGCTTCTCCCGAACTGGATATCGCCGATTATGGATGCGGGCCGGGCAAGATGCTCCCGTTTCTTGCGCGAAAGTTTCATTATGTATACGGTTACGATTTTTCGGACAAACTTCTGGATATTGCCAGGCGGCACTGTGTCCAATTAAAGAATGTAGAAATCGCCCAGGCCGATCTTTCCCAACCGGTTGATCACCTGCCAATGACAGATGTCATCGTCTCGCTCAATGCGGTCATCATGCCTGATCCAAAAATAAGAACGCAATTTATGCGTGGAATGGCATCCCGGATCAAGCCGGGCGGCCACTTAATCATGAACGTTCCATCAGTGGAATCACTTTTATACACAGCCTTCCGCGAGACCGAATGGTATCGCAGACAAGGATACACGCCCCAAAAAGCCGAATTTCAAACCGACATCAGCTCGCTGACCGGGCCGCGCAGGCTTGCGCAGGGTGTTTTGAATCGCGGCAGCGAGCCGACCAAACATTACCTGCGCGAAGAATTGATGGTGTTGGTGCGCGACGAAATGCGGCTTGATCTGGTAGACATGATAAAAATGGAATACGACTGGAAGACCGATTTCGAAAACGACGACATTCCCGATTGGATGGGCGAACCATACCCATGGGATTGGCTGGTCATCGCAAAGGCAAAATAGCACATCACAAAAAAAGGAGAAAATCAACATGAAAATATTTCTCAACACCCTGGGCGTTGTTGTCGTTCTGGCGGGCGGCATCTTTTTCCTGCAAGGCATCAACATCCTGCCCGGCAGTTTTATGACCGGCGATCCGCAATGGGCCGTCAACGGCGGCGTCCTGATCGTGATCGGCGCGGGGCTGCTATGGCTGGCAAACCGCCGCAGATAACATGGCTGAAACCATTTGCATCGGCGACCGCGTGACCGTCTTCCTCGATTCCAAATTTGGAAAAAATGAAGGCTGGTTCGAAGGCGTGGTTTTCAAGATAGATCCATATTCCGGGCATCGCAGTTTTTACTGGGTCGAGTTCGAGGCTGACGCGCAGGCTATTTTAGGAATAAAACAGATATCCATCTTCAATCCCAAAAACATCCGAAAACTAAAATAACACACATGGCAATACAGCCCTTTCTTGAAAAAGCGATTGAGGCGCGCGGATCATTATTCGACGCGCGGCACGAGACGGCCTTCCGCCTCTTCAACGGATTCACCGAGGGAAACCCGCATCTTGCCCTGGACCTGTATGCGGCCACCGTTGTATTCAACAATTACTACCCCGACTCCGATGCAGGCATGGCGCTCGTTCATGAAGCCCGTGAATTTTTGCAATCGAAGTTTTCGTGGCTGCGCACTGGGATTTTAAAATCGCGCAACAGCGAATCGCTCGAAGAACGTAAAGGCAAAATAATTTTCGGCGACAAGCCCGATAGAAAAATAAAAGAACACGGCGTGTGGTACGCCGTTGACTTGACGATGAACCGCGATGCAAGCCTATATCTTGACACTCGCAACCTGCGAAAATGGCTGATTGATCATAGCGCCGGAAAAACCGTCCTGAACGCGTTCGCATACACCGGCAGTTTTGGAGTCGCCGCGACGGCAGGCGGGGCCAGCCGCGTCGTCCAGATTGACCGAAATCGCCAGTTCCTGAATCTCGCCAAAGATTCTTATGGCCTGAATAATTTCGAGATCCGCAAGTCAGATTTCCTCGTTGACGATTTTTTTCCGGCTATTGCCAAATTCAAAGGTACGAAAGAATTTTTCGATTGCGTCATTATTGACCCACCGTTTTTTTCGACAACATCCAAAGGCAAAGTAGATCAGGAAAACGATAGCGCACGGCTGATCAACAAAGTGCGTCCGCTCATCAATGACAGCGGGACATTGATCGCCATCAACAATGCGCTGTATGTGAGCGGAAAAAAATACATACAAACGCTCGAAACTTTATGTGCGGATGGTTATTTGAAAATCGAAGAATTAATTTCCGTGCCTGAAGATTTCACCGGCCGCGCAAGCGGGCAACAAATCACTGATCCCGCCCCATTCAATCATTCGACGAAAATCGCGGTGTTGAAAGTAAAGCGCAACCGAACGGCGGAAGAACCATTCAACGTTTTCTAAAGTGACTTTGGAGATTTATTTCTTTAATACCGGGGAACAAAACTAATACTCTGCGTAAATCGAATCAACGATCCCAACGATGACGGAGATCACGCAGGCATCGGGATTCTTCAACGCCTGCCGTGCGCCGTTGCCTTCGCGGTTGACCAGCACCGTATCGCCGATTCCGGCTTGCGTGTTATCGAGCGCGATGAAATCATCTTCGGCTGACGGCTGTTCGCCTTCGAACACAAGCGGCTGGACGACCAGCAGTCTGCGATTTTTATAATCACGATGGGAGATCGTTGTAACGACGGTCCCAACCACTTTGCCGAGAATCATGAGAATTGATTCCTTCCGCGGCGCAGGGTAACATCATATTCACCATCTGGCCTGACTTCCAGTTCATCCACGATGCCGACCAAAGCCAGGTCAATGGGAACAAATTTTATTTCCGGCATGGCAAGCGCCGCTTCGCGTGAGCGGACCATGACGCACAAATCGCCAACGCCCGCCTGCACAACATCCGCGGCAACTTGCAGGATACCGATGGGTTCGAGTTTTTTATTCACCGGCTGGACAACCAAAAGTTTTAATCCCTGCGTGCCGGGATATTTGATCGTGCAAACCGCCGTGCCTTTGACTCTGCCGAATAACATGGTTACTTCATTCCCGTGCTTTTGAGCACGCGCGCGATGATCCGGTCCAACAATGCGGGGTCAACTTGCCTGCCCATTTTCGCGGCAACCGCGGCGCGAATGCGCTGTTCGAGTTTGGACTGAGTCGAATTGGGAGCAGTTGCGGCTGAGGCAACGGAGGCCGCTATCGGCGCGGAATGAACGCTCTGCTCTGATAAATAAGGCCGCACCGGCGCGCTCGGCGGATTGTCAGGCTGGTCCGTTAAAAGTTGGAATCCCAAACGTTTGGCTTTTTCGTAGGCCATTTCGGTCAGCTGGATATTGCCGCCGAGCTGCAACGATTTGACGCCGCTATTGAAGAGTTCTTCAATATCTTTTTCGGTGTAGAACTTTTTCATGATTTGCGAAACACAATCTTGCCGTCCACTTCGAGCGAATCGATGATGGACATGATGACGGAATCAACGGGCGTATCTTTGGTGATATTCGTTTGCCGCGCGGAGGAACCGGCGGCGGTGAGCACGAGGTCGCCCACCCCGGCATCAACGGTGTCAACAGCCACATACGGTTTGCCAGATGGCTCGCCTTTTTCATCGGTCTGGCGCAGGATAAGCAATTTACGCCCGACAAGTTTTTCGTCTTTGATGGTCGAGACGGTGGTGCCGATAACTTTTGCAATGAGCATAATTCTCCTAAATATTATCATGTCACTGCGAGGGCGCTTTTTCCGAAGCAGTCCCCACTTGTAATGAGAAGATTGCTTCGCCGCACAGAACGCGGCTCGCAATGACGTTTGCAAAATTTAATAACTTTTGGCGGGCTGTGCGGATTCCTTTGCCGCTTCTTTGCTCGGACCTTGAATGATCTTCACGCCTGCGCTGGCGCCGATACGCGTCGCGCCGGCCTTGATCATATTTTCGGCATCTTCAAAAGTCCGCACGCCGCCGGAGGCTTTCACGCCCATCTCCGGCCCGACCGTGCGGCGCATGAGTGCCACATCGTTGACGGTCGCGCCGCCGCCCGCAAAACCGGTGGACGTTTTTACGAAGTCCGCGCCTGCTTCTTTTGAGAGCAGGCAGGCAATCGTTTTTTCTTCGTCGGTCAGCAAAACAGTTTCGATGATGACTTTGACGATCGCGCCGCGGGCGTGAGATGCGTTAACCACACCGCGAATATCTTTTGCGACCAATTCCAAGTCGCGCGCCTTTAACGCACCAATGTTAATGACCATATCAATTTCGGTCGCGCCCTGCCGGATGGCGTTCTGCGCTTCAAATGCCTTGACCTCGGCGGCGGTCGCGCCTAACGGGAAGCCGATCACGGTGCAAACTTTTACCGGCGAACCCTGCAGCAATTGTGAACACAAGCTGACCCAGGTCGGGTTGACGCACACAGACGCAAATCCATATTTGCGCGCTTCGAAACAGAGTTGGGCCACTTCCTGCTGCGTGGCATCCGGCTTGAGCAAAGTGTGGTCTATCATGCGCGCAAGTTTGAGATCCTGCGGAATCACTCCCAGCGTGGACGATAATCTTTCCGCGCCTGCGTTGACAACGTTTCCGGTCTTATCGAAACAGGTGCGAACACAAAGCTGGCCGGCGCAATCATACTTACATGCGAACGCATCGGGATTGCTGGCGCGTTCCTGCTCTTCCAGCATGGCGGCCAGCACTTCGTGCGTAATGATTTCAACCAATTGTTCAACTATTTTTACATCGGGATTCATAACATGCCCTTATTTCAAATATTTTTTCTCGACAGAATTTATCTTATCCACGCGTGGGGTGTGACGTCCGCCGCCGAACTCGGTCGTCAACCAGGTTTTGACAATTTGCCCGGCCAGATTCGCGCCGATCAAACCCGCGCCCAATGTCAGCACATTCGTATCGTTATGTTCGCGGCTGTTGGAAGCAGACGAAATATCATAAGCCATGCCGGCGCGCACACCCGGAACCTTATTCGCGACGATGCAGCTACCGGTGCCCGCGCCGTCAATCATAATTCCACGCCAGGCTTTTCCGCTGCCGACCAATTGCGCGACGGCGTGGGCAAAGTCGGGATAGTCCACGGCTTCCTTGCTGTTTGTACCCACATCTTGAATCTCAAAACCCAGCGCGCTGACCTCGCTCTTGAGCGCTTCCTTCAACTCGAAGCCGCCGTGATCCGCGCCGAGGGCGACGATACGCCGTCCGGTTGATTCAGCGCGAATTGGGGACGCGCCCGCTTCGGGTCGGGGCTGAGGCGTTGACATTGTCCGCTCGATCACGCGCCGTACAATTTGGTGAATTTGTGCATCGTCAATTTGGCTGGGCATAGGCAGGATTTGATTATCTTCGGTATTACCTCTTGCGTCAAGTGAGGGGCTTTATAACTTCAGAGGCTTTTCCTGCGTGATATACTGCCCATGATTGCCGCTACATGATTTGGGAAGCACAGGTTGCAAATAGGAGCTATGAGAAATCCTGATGAAGTACGGGAAAAGCGATTTACACTGACCGGCCCGGGCATGATCCTGGCCCTGGCCTCATCTTTCTATATTATTTTCATCCTCCGTACTTCGTTTCTTATTAAAGGGAATTTATACTTCACGCTGATTGACGACGCCATGATCAGCATGCGTTACGCTCGCAATCTCGCGCAGGGTTATGGCCTGGCCTGGAATCCGGGCCAGGCTCCCATTGAAGGGTTTACAAATTTGGGCTGGGTATTGTGGATGACGGTACTGCATCTGTTCCCGATTCCGCAGGAAAAAATTTCACTGGGCGTGATGCTGACTTCGGGGATCATTCTGCTGATAAACATCATTGTGGTCTTCCAGATCAGCAGGCTGCTGGCGCCTGCTTCCAGATATGCGCCAGCCATTGCCGGGACAATTGTGGCGTTCTATTTTCCGCTTGTATTCTGGTCCCTGCGAGGCATGGAAGTAGGCGCGCTGACGCTGATGATTAGCCTGGCAATACTGCTCAGCCTGCGCCTGACATTGAAGGCGGAGAATAAAGTTATCCCCTGGTTAGCCCTATCGTTTATTGCGGCGCTCATTATTCGCATGGACAGCTTTATCCAGGTGGGCCTGATATTGCTCTATTTAATCGGCAAACGCACACTTAAATTTCAAACTTTTGCAGTATTGGCTTTAAGCGCCAGCCTTACGCTTCTAGCAGTGATCGTTTTTCAGAAAAGTTATTTTGGCGATTTTCTTCCAAACACATATTATTTGAAAGTCAATGGAGTGAGCGCCATCGAGCGGATCAAGACGGGGCTGCTCGTTTTTAACAATTACGCCCTGGGAGATTTCATAATGCTGTTGGGGTTTTCCCTGCTCGGCATGGCCCTGTTTAAAAACATGAGAACACCGGAATTTACGCTCCTGCTTGGCCTTTTTGCCGCGCAATCTGCCTACTCGATCTGGGTTGGCGGAGATTATGCCGAGGAACTGGTCAATTCGGCCAACCGGTTTATCACACAGGGCATGCCTGCACTGATTATTCTATTCAGCCTGGTTATGGATAGATTCATTGATGCAGCGGGCCTGGAGACGCTGCCAGGCCGCTTTAAACAAGGCTTCCTGCCGCTGGCGATTGTGGTTGGGCTGGGCGCCGTCATGGTCATCAGCGGTAAACAGTGGGTCAACTGGTACATTGATAATGCCCCGATGCTCAAGACAGATATCCTGCGCGTAAAACTCGGCCTGCATATTAGAAAATACACCTCGCCCAAAGCCGTCATTGCCGTCCATGCCGCGGGGCAAATCCCTTATTATTCCGAACGAACAACGATTGACCTGCTTGGGAAAAGCGATGCGGTTATTGCGAAAGGGCCGCTGGCCACAGCTTTTGCGCCCGGACACGATAAATGGAATTACGAATACAGCATTTTGCAATTAAAACCAGACCTGGTCGCAGACCGCTTCGGACAATTGACCAATTTTTTGAGCGGCGTAAAAGAGTATCAACTCCTGCCAAACGGGATTTACATCCGAACTGGCAGTAAATTATTCGATCCAGCCGGATTGTCACAAGATTACAAATCACCGTAAATATTGCAAAAGGAGCATCCAAAGATTCGGCAATTGCAATGCGGACGAAAATTGTCTATAATGGCTTGAGTTTTTATTGTTGACAGAAAAGGAGTTGATATGGACCGTTATCTAATCGAATCCCCGCACGCCGCCGAAGACTGCGACACAGTGGTAAAGGAAGTTCATGCCGCAGGATATTTACATCACTTCGAATGGGGCTGCCATGATGGATCGCATTGCGGTTGGGCCATCGTCGAAGCAGAGAACCGCGAACACGCGAAACAAATGGTACCCTGGATGGTGCGCGGGAAGGTGCGCATTGTAAAGCTGGAAAAATTCGAGGAAGTTGATCCATCACACCCCAATAGATAGTTTATTCAAAAACGACAAAGGCGGAGTCCAAACTCCGCCTTTGTCGTTTAAGTCTTGCTATTATGATGCAGGCTGTGCTGCTTTCGCGACCACATCTTCAAGCATCCTGGTGGTCAACGACTTGGGGCGTTCGATCGGCCAGCCGAGGGCGCGTGCCCACACATAGTTAGCTGTCACGCCCAGGGCGCGGCCGATGCCGAAAAGCACGGTATAGAAATCGAAGTCGCGCACGCCATAATAATATTGCAGCGTACCGCTAATGGCATCTACATTCGGGGCGGGATTCTTGGCTTTGCCCTGCTCTTTTAGAACAGCCGGGACAACGTCGAAGACCAGGTCGGCAAGGCGGACGAGTTCATCATCAGGGAAGCGTTTTTTGGCAAATTCCATCTGTGCCATGTAACGCGGATCAGGCACACGCAAAACCGCGTGACCATAACCGGGGATGACATGACCAGCATTCAGCGTGTCCCAGGCAAATTTATACAACTCATCGCGGCTTGGAACGCCGCCAAACTTATTCTTCACATCAATTAACCAGCCGAGACATTCCTGGTTGGCGAGTCCGTGCAAGGGCCCAGCGAGACCGTTCAATGCGGCTGAGAATGAGAGATACGGATCAGATAACGCCGAGCCGACGAGATGCATCGTATGCGCCGAAACATTGCCAGACTCATGGTCGCTGTGCAGAATAAAGTACAGGCGGGCGAGTTCGGCGTAGCCCTTCTTGTCTGAAACCTTCATCAGTTTAGAAAAGTTCGCGCCGTAATCGAGTTTTGGATTGTATTTCGGTTTGGACGACTCGCCGAAGTATTTGAAGCGATAGATAAAGGCCGCAATGACAGGCAGTTTGGCGGTGAGATTCAGGCTGTCTTCCAGCGCAGGTTCCCAGTACGCGTCTTTCTTGATCTCGTGATATTTCTTTGCAAACGCGGAATGGTTTTGCAAAGCAAGCACGGCCTGCGAGAACAACGTCATCGGGTGCGTCTCTTTGGGCATGGACTTGATCATCTTGTAAACATAATCAGGAACGGCGGCGCGCCCGGCCCATTCCGCTTCGACTTCAAGGGCCTGCTCTTTGGTCGGGATTTCGCCGATCATGAGCAGGTAATAAAGGCCGCCGACCAGCGGCATCTTTGCACCGCGCGCTTTGGGAAGCGCCTTAAGAACTTCGGGGATGGACATGCCGCGGAAACGGATGCCCTCCGCCGGGTCAACGAACGAGATGTCGGTGACGAGCGATTTGATATCGCGCATCCCGCCGACGACTTCCCCAACCGTAACGTGGCCAACGACCACATCCGCATGTTCCTTGGCAAGCGCTCTGTAGCGTTCGCGCCAGGCGGGAAGTTGCGATTCGATCTTTTCATGCAGGATCATGTTGCCTCCAAAAGTATTATGTCGTTGCGAGGAGCCGCGAAGCGGCGACGTGGCAACCCCCTTTGAAGAGGGGTTGCTTCGTGGCGCCAGGGCGCCACTCGCAATGACATTAGATTTTCACCAGTTTCTTCAACGCCTCGTGCGTTTCTTTCACCGACGCCGCAGACTTATCGAATGCGGCTTTTTCATCGGCATCCAATTTATACTCGACGATCTTTTCGATGCCTTTGCGGCCCAGCATGACCGGCACGCCAAAGAACATATCGTTCAACCCATACTCACCCTGCATGTGCGCCGCGCACGGGACGATGAGATGCTTATCTTTGAGAATGGCTTCGGCCATTTGCGCGCAAGCCGCGGACGGGGCATAAAAAGCGGAGCCGGTCTTCAATAGATTCACGATCTCGCCGCCGCCCTTGCGCGTCCGATTGACGATGGCCTCCAAACGGTCAGCCGGCAAATAGTCCCGCAGAGAGACGCCGGCAATATTGGAAATCTTTGTCAACGGAACCATTTCGTCGCCATGTCCGCCGAGCACATAGCATTGAATGTTCTCGATGCTTACGCCGGTTTCCAGCGCAACGAAGGCGCGCATACGCGCCGAGTCCAGGACGCCCGCCTGCCCGATCACACGCTCGCGCGGCAATTTGGTCATCTTCATGGTGAGGTAGGCCATCGTGTCGAGTGGATTGGTCAGCACAACGTAGACCGCGTCCGGTGAATACTTCAACGTCTCTGTGGCGGCCTTGCCTACGATCTCGGCATTGGCCGAAAGCAAATCGTCGCGGCTCATGCCGGGTTTGCGCGGCAGGCCGGCGGTGATGATGATAATGTCGGATCCTTTGGTTGCGGCATAATCGTTCGAGCCGACGATTTCCACATCCCTGCCAATGATAGGCATGGCTTCGAGCATATCCAGCCCTTTGCCCTGCGGCATCCCTTCGACGACATCCACCAGCACGAGGTCTGCCAGTTCGCGTTCGGCCAGCCAGTGAGCGGTGGTTGAGCCGGTCATGCCCGCGCCGATTATGGAAATTTTATTCATCCTGTCCTCCAAAAGTCGTGATTTATATTATTCTATCCGAAAGTCTCACAGCTCAAAAGTACAATTCGTCACTTTTTTGTAGAAAAAAAGACCGATTTTAGAGAAATAAAAGGACTTTCGCCGGCATAAAATTTGCCAGGAAAGTCCTTTAGCGTTTCATCCCGGATGCTATCCGGATTCCGCTTCGAGGAAGCGCGTGGCCTGAATGGCGGCGGCGGCGCCCATGCCCGCCGAGGTGATGACCTGCCTAAAATGCGGGTCGGCCACCTCCCCCGCCGCGTAGACTCCTTCGACACTGGTTTCCATTTTGTCATTGACCGTGATGTAGCCCAGGTCGTTCATCTTCAACTGGCTTTTGAACATTTCAGTGTTGGGGGTGTGGCCGATAAAGATGAACAAGCCGTCGGTTTCAAAAACGGTTTCGTCTCCGGTCTTGATATTCTTCAAGCGCAAGGCTTCCACTTTTTCATTGCCGATGACTTCGGTCACAATTGAATTCAGGATGAAATTCATTTTGGGATGCTCTTTGGCGCGGTGTTGCAGAATGGGGCTGGCGCGAAACTCTTGACGGCGATGGATGACCGTCACAGAGGATGCGTAGCGCGTGATGAACAGGCCTTCTTCCAGTGCGCTATCTCCGCCGCCGACGATGACGACTTTCTTGTCTTTGAAGAACCAGCCGTCGCAGGTGGCGCAATACGAAACGCCGCGCCCGATCAATTCCTGTTCGCCCGGGATTTTGAGCTTATTCGGATCGGCGCCGGTGGAGATGATCAAGCTGTCGGCTTTGTATTCGCCGCTATCGGTGGTGACTTTGAACGGGCGCGTTGACAAATCAACTGCGCTGGCGGTATCGAATTCCACTTTTGCGCCGAAATGTTCGGCCTGCTTCTGGAACAATTCTCCCAATTGCGCGCCGCCCACGCCCTCGGGGAAGCCGGGATAGTTTTCGATTGTATAAGTCAGCGCGGCCTGCCCGCCCAATTGAATGCCGGTCAAGACGATGGGCGCGAGTTCGGCGCGCGCCGCATACAGCGCGGCGGAAAGCCCGGCCGGGCCTGACCCAAGCACCAAAACTTTGACGTGAGTTGCATTTCCGTTTGATCCCATTTTGTTTTTAACACCTTCTCTTGTGAATTGAGTCCCTAGCAAGGACGATGCGGAAAACCGACATATTACCGAGCCGCATTGTATCAGGTGGATAAGAAAATAAGGGGCTGCCAGATGCCGCTAAGAATCCAACGGGCTTTTGACAGCGAGGCCGCCGCGCTGAAGAACGTGGGTATAGATCATGGTGGTTTTGACATCTTTGTGGCCGAGCAGTTCCTGAACGGTGCGAATGTCGTAGCCATTTTGTAAAAGATGGGTGGCGAAGGAATGACGGAAAGTATGCGAGGAGACTGGCTTGTCTATTTTTGTCAGGCGGGCGGCTTGCTTGACAGCTTTTTGCAAACTGCTCTCGTGAATATGATGACGCTGTTTCGTGCCGGTGGCGGGGTCGGTGGATAAATCGGGCGCGGGAAAAACGTATTGCCATGCGAATTCGCGGTTGGCATTTGGATATTTAACCGCAAGGGCATAAGGCAGGTGGACGGTGCCATAACCCGCAAGCAGGTCTTGTTCGTGTGTGGCTTTGGTCTGTTTGAGGTGAAGGCGAAGCGGTTCAAGAAGAGAATCGGGGAACATGGTGACGCGATCGTTTTCCCCTTTGCCATCGCGGACGATTATTTGATGATTAGCGAAGTCGAGGTCTTTGACGCGCAGGCGGATGCATTCCATGAGGCGCAGCCCGCTTCCATACATGATCTGCGCCATCATGCGATAAACGCCATCCATCTTTTCGATCACGCTTCTGGCTTCGGTTTTGGAAAGAACGGTTGGAATGCGCTTTGGTTTGTTGGGACGAACAAAGCGGAGGGCAGATTCATCCAGCGGGATATTGAGGACGGTTCTATATAGAAAGATGACGGCGCTGAGAGCTTGATTTTGGGTAGAGGCGGCGACATTTTTCTGCGTGGCGAGGTGGGTAATGAAGGCGTTTATTTCGGGGATGTTCATTTCTTTTGGGTGGCGCATGTTGTTGAAGCGAATGTACCGGCGCACCCACGCGATATAGGTCTCTTCGGTGCGGCGGGAGTAGTGTTTGGAACGCAGGGCTTCGCGGTACTGGTCGAGGAGTTTTTTAGGGGGCATGGGTCAATTGAGCAATTAGGCGGATGGCAGATTGATAATTGCGCTTTGTTTGGGGAGGTTATATAATGTTCTGTATATAAGGTATTATACAGAAGGTTTCCATATAATGCCACCGTTTTGGGGGTTTATATGGAAAGTTTCCATATAAACCCTAGTTAGCCCGCCCGTGCAAAATGGAATCGCAAAAAACAAAGAAGTCAATTAGGGAAAGTATGAAATCAAAGATTACCATTCTCTTAATTGCAATAACTTTAGCGGCTTGTTCGTCAAGTTCAGTTCTCACGCCAACTACAATTCCAACAACTGAGCCTCTATCAAATCCTACTAATACCCCGTCACCTATACCCACAAATACCCCCGTGCCACCGCCTACTCAAATTGGCGGGGGTTCAGGAAAACTTATTTTTGAGTACTATAAAACTGCATACGAAAAAGAATTTCCTGATTTGAAAGGAGATGTAAACTTATTTGTTTCAAAGGTAGATGGCACTAACATCGCCCCTATATCAAAAGAATTAAATTCATCCACTTATATTGAAAGTATTTCTTCTGATGGTCGGCTATTAATTGTTTCTTCATATTCCAACAACGCCACAAAAGGAGATTTATATTTACTTCATGTAAATCTACAAGATAAGGCAATCAAACTCGCCAGCGTAGAAGCGACAAACTCACCCCATGCTATTTTCTTAGATAAAGCTCGCATTGTTTATGTTGGGCAAGGTTCAGATGGATATGGGTTTTATACAATCAACATTGATGGAAGTGATGAAAAGAAAATAGGCGCTCCCACAGGAGAGTATCCAGGAATATTATCGTCTGATGGTACGCGCATATATTGGTACGCCTCGACAAAAGAGAGTTTTGTAATTGATAGCAATAATTATGCTCGCGGTGATTTTCAAACCCTATGGTGGACAAAAATTGATGGTTCTGAACAAGGCAAACTAGAATCAAATGGTTATCAAATGATTTATGATAAAAACACTGCCTTTTCGCCAGATGGAAAGAAAATCGCATGGATTCCCCAAGCATGGCAAGGAATAGATTGTTCTGGTAGTGCATACATTTGGTCTTCATGGGTGCGAGATGGCGTATACACCCAACATGCCACAAATAGGCAGAATGTATTTTATGGGAAAACAGTAGATATAGCCTATGCTGAAGATATGGTGCGGCGTTGCTATTTAATTTATGTCGCTCCACTCTCAGATATGAACAACCCAATCAAGATTGCGCTCATACCTCCGCTCAATCCCGTAAAGGATGATTTCATGTATCATAATGCGTACAATTTGATTTGGACGAAAGATAGTTCTAAAATTTTTGCCTTCGATAACGGATTGTCACTCCGAAACATGAGCGGCGGGAAAGAATCATTTGGTGCTTATTATCCGATTGCCCTTTATGATATTGATCCAAACACTGCAAACCCAAAACTCGGCTTAGTGAAGGTTTTCTCCATTGGATTTGAAAATATATTCGATACGCTGATGGACTTTTCTCCTGACGGGCGTTTATTATTGTTTGCAAACTACGATCCATATACAAACTTTCATGTGCAAGAAGTCAATATTCTAGACTTGGTCAAAATGAGTTTTGTGAACGGCTTTACGCAGAACCTAATTCCAGATACTCAAGAAAGGCGTGTTGGAAAAATCTTCTGGCTACCATGATTTCTTCCAAACAAAAGCGGGCTAACAAAGCGTGCAGCAGACGGCTGGGAGTCTGCGCGATTTATAGGCATTTTTCTGCCTTTGAGTTTATACTCCCCTCAATCAGTTTTCTCGCCAGCCGCTGCTAACGCAAACCGTTGGGCGGCAAATCGCGCAGAAATGCAACAAGGTATCTCTAGAGTTTTTGGGTTTTGTTAGTTTGGCGAAAGAGAATGGTTATGCCAGTTACAAAACAAAGCATCATCACATCTCGCTGGGAGCGATTGCTTGCTA
>JACPYX010000004.1 GCA_016195815.1 Chloroflexota bacterium | reverse complement strand
GGTTGCCGCCCAACACAGCGTGCAGCTGACGGTGGGTAGGCCGCGCGTTTTTTGAGCATTTTTCGTGGCTTTGGGTTGTTTCCGTTTCGACGGCGAGTCCACCCTCCCACCCACCGCAGCTAACGCGAGCCGTTGGCACGCCCCTTGCACAACAAGTTAAAAACCAAACAAGGAATAATCGGGAAAATGGACAACAAAGAAAAATTCATTCTTATTTCAAGTTTGGCGGCTGGATTAATACCTTCATTCATAGGAATTCTTTTTGGAAAGGAAACGGCTTTCTTTGGTTTCGTTATCACGCTTCTCGTATGGGCATTATCATATCGTTACCTAATCGTTCTTCCCAAGCAAAAGAAACAACAGGAAAAGGGTTCGCAATTTTTTATCAAAGGGTATTTTTCTCCTAATTATGGTCAAGCAAAGGAAATTGGAATTTTTGTTCAGAATGTGGATAAGGACGAAGAAGATGTTTTTCCGAAAATTAGAATAATCGGAGATATAAAGCGAGAAGAATACGAAAATGGGATTTCGAAAACACTTCGCCCATTGTTACCTCCAGCCGACAATCGTATTTTCTCCTTTGAGTATGAAAAAATAGAATTTAATCTCCCTCAAAACATTATTCTTGCAAAAGTTGACAAGAAGAATATTTTTATACCATTAGAGAAGAATTTCCTTCTCGAGTCGTTTTGGGAAATTAGCGATGAAAATTATGAGTTCACGAGAAAAAGATGGAGTTTCGTTTTTGAAATATTTGGCAAGAAAGGAAATTCACGAATAAAATTTGAAGGCGAAAGATACAGTGTCTATTTTGAAGCGTATGAAAGACACAATGATGTCTTTTTGGAATTTGGAGAAGTAAAGAAAGTGTTTGAATAAATAAAGTCACAGGAGAATCACGATGACAGAAGAAAACAAATTGCCCATTGAGAATTTGCAACAAGAAGAGCAATCGTCAGCAATTGATGAACCGAAAACACAACCTATACAGAAACAGAACATGGTAAAACCTGCAAATCCTGCTAGTCCCGCAGGAGTATATTTTGTTATGTTTGCTATCTTGACGGCTATCTTTATATGGCTATCAAATGCTGCAAAGTGGGAAGGCGTTTGTGTGACTCCCTTTTTCATTGTTTATATTATTCTCGTGTTTAGTATGATTTCAGCATATAACCAGCAAAATACCGCGAACGAAAAAGCAGTTGCTCAGGCAAATGCGCTTCGTGAAGCAAAGGAACAATATGATGAAATTAGGAAGCAAGTAAGCATCCCTGAAACTGCTAAAGAAATTACCTATTTCAAATCTAGTGCTAAATCACCAATCGAATTGGCAAACAAAAAACAAAAAGTATATATCTGGAAATCAGATGGTAATATCTGTTTCTTCCCATTTAGCCCCGAAACGGTTGACAGCATATCTTTTGCTACTTTGAAAATAAATTCGGTTCCCGTAAGCCAAATCGAGTATTTTTCTAAAAGGGGTGAAGTATTTAGAGAGAATAAAATTTCAGGCGGCGGTGGCGGCGGTTCATCTATTGGTGGAGCAGTCGCAGGCGGATTGATTGCTGGCGAAGCAGGAGCAGTTATAGGAAGCAGGAAAAAGGTAAACGAAATCAAATCCGAGTTAATTACGCACGATACAAGAGAAACTTTTTTGAATTATTTTGACGGTAACGATAGACATTCTTTATTTTTTGACGATAACGCTTTTCAGAGATTCAACGATTTGATACCTGAAAAAGAGTTCAGCATTGTAAATGCAATAAAGTCTTCGGAAATTATCAAGAATCAGGCAAGCGCAAATAGCCAAAAGAGTGTTACTGACCAATTAAGAGAGTTAGCAAAATTACGAGATGATGGAATTATTACAGAAAATGAATTCAACGAAAAGAAAAAGCAATTGCTAGATAAAATATCCTAGCGTTGCTGTATGTTTCAGGCAGTAAGTCTTGTAAGTCAAAAGCGTGCCAACAAAGCGTGCAGTGGACGTGTGGGATTCTGCCGCATTTTCAAGCATTTTTCTGGTTTCGGGTTTTCTCTGCTCCCGAACAGAGTCCACGCCCGCCCACACGCCACTAACGCAAACCGTTAGGCGTTTGCTTTGCAAATCTTAGTCTCGTTTAATAATAGCCAAAAGGAGATGATTATGAGCTACTTGGATTTCAAAAGCGAAGAAGAGAAAGAAAAAATAATGGCTGATCAAAAAGAAAAGACTCCAAAAACTATTCATACCGTTGTAAGCATTATTTATATCGGGATTATATTGTTAAGTAGCCCGTTAATTCTTTGGTCACTAGTGTATGGTTATGGACTCTTAATTGCTGTAGTTTGGACAATTGCATCCATTATTATTTCCAGAATTCTAATTAATAAAAACAATATACCTGTTGCGTATTTAGTTTTATTTTCCACACCAGTTGTCACGTGGTTATTCATGATTCAATGAATAAATTAACAGCTAATTGATTATGTTTTTTCCGTTTTCGAGTTTGAACCAATTTTGTTTCGGTTAGTTAAAGTTGGCTTTAGATTGTTTGGCGTTTTAGCAAGCTATGTTTTTGGGTTATTGTAAAAAAATCAAGTTGTGCGTAAAATCTTGTATATTGGCGATGTTATCTTTTTTCAGTTAGCGAGTCTTGCACAACAAAGAACGCCTAACAAAGCGTGCACCCGACGCTGGGGATTCGGCGGCATTTTCAAGCATTTTTCTACGCCTCAGCATTTTTCCAGTTGGACGGTGTCCCGCCGCCCGCCCCAGCGCGGGTAACGCAAACCGTTGGGCGCTTCGCTCAAATAATCAAGGTACGGTAAATGAAAAACCTTTTTGCATCCATATTCAACAAACCTAAAGCAGACAAAATCCAAGTTGTTGACCCTAAAAAGATTTTGTTTTCTGTTCCCACACTTTCAGATGATATTGCCCCGCTAGAGCCATTGAGCGAAAAGCCCAGCAGTAAGGATTTTGGTTTCCATGAAGATGAATGGTGCCAAATCGAGTTTTTCCCCAAGAGTCAATTAAAGACTATTCAACAAATCCTAAAAGAATATAAGCAATTTGAACAAGCGCACCGTGTTAATCAAGGTTGGAATGCTGTTTATGTTCGCAAAGTCGAAAGAGTTCCCGTGTTATCTTCAATTCAACCAATTGAAAATTTAGAGAAACTACTTGGTGCAAAGGCTGGTGGCGCTCCCTTTCTATTCACTTATGGCGCAATATCAGGTAAAGTAAAAAATGGATTTACAATTCCCCTCGGCGGGAATATTACAATTTATGGTTATGTTGAAAAAGATAATATTCCTGTTTTAGGAGCGAATGTCGGTAAAGACCCAGATGACTCTCGATTGACTGACGCTTTCTTGAAATTAAATGCAAGTGATGGTTTATTTGTTGTTGATTGGCGGGCACAATTGCTCATCATTGGAGCGAGCAGTGATTCACAAGTAGAAGTCTGGCGTCCATAACAGCGCCCAACAAAGCGTGCACCTGACGCTGGGGATTCTGCGCACATCCCAAGCAGTTTTCTACGCCTTATCATTTTTCTGGCTGGACGGCTTCGCCGTCCCCACCCCAGCGCAGGTAACGCAAACCGTTAGGCGCACAAGAGCAAAGGCAAAACCGCCTTTGAATCGCAAGTTCAGTTTTTAGTTTGGCTCAAAAAGAAAAATCGTTTTTCGGGTTCGGTTATTTTTTAGCGGTGGCATTTGCAAGTTTTTCGTTTTCGTTCGTTTTTGTTTCTGGTTTTCAAATTTAGTTTTGCCTTTTCAATTTTAGTTTTTGGCGTTGGGCAAAGCTCTGGTTAATTGTGGCTTGTGATTATTCGGCGTATTTTTTGGTCAAGTCATTTTGGCGCAGCTTTTTTTCTTCGGCTTTGTTCGCAGTTGGTTTTCTAGGTTCTCAAAATCGGCTCGGTTTCGTTGGTCAAAAGTTTTCGTAAATTGTGTTCAGTCTGGTTGGTCAAGTTTCATGCTTTGGCAAGGGTATTTTTCAATTGGCAAAGTTTTTGTTTCGCCAGCGTTTTGGCTGGTCGTGTTTTTTTGGTAGTTGTCAAAAATTAAGTTGTGTGTAAAATCAAGTCAAGTTGGCGCTGGTGTCTTTTTTCTGCCATCGTTTCGGTAAGCGAGCAGGTTGCCTAACAAAGCGTGCACCTGACGTGTGGGAGTCTGCGCGATTTACAGGCATTTTTCTGGCTTCAGGCTTTTCCTACATCTCAAGCATTGTCCACGCCCGCCCACACGCAGGTAACGCACACCGTTCGGCGGCTATTCGATAAGAGGAGCACTTTATGCCAAGCATGACAAAAACTGCGCTCTATGTGATGATCGGCTCTGTTGTATTAAGTGCATTACTTGGAATTATGGCTATTCTTTCGGGTGATTGGGGGTGGTACGAATTCAGAATCCTATTTACGACAATCACAATTTCCGGCGCAAGTATCTGCATTTTGGCTAGTGTTGCGCTATGGGAGCGTAAAAACACGAGACCATTGCCATTTTTAGGAATCGCCCTTTCTTTGGTCGGCGCGATTCTTATGATATGGGGGATATGGACAGAGCCAGGTGGTGATGTATTTTGGAAACTAACGGTCTCCATTGTGGTCTATGCCATTGCCACAGCTCATTTATGTTTGCTTTCTCTCGCACGACTGTCAAAAAATTATGCTTGGGCTTTGTGGCTGGCTTACTTGGTGATTTACGGATTGGCAACCATCATAACGTGGATGATTGTTGATGAAAATTCAAGCACAGAAGCCTTTCAGTTTTTAGGCGTAGTTTCAATTTTAGTTGGAGGTGTTTCAATCCTGATACCTATTTTTCAAAAGTTTAGCGCGTTCATTAGTGATGATGCATCATCAGCAAAAGCAGTTAAAATTATTTGTCCACAATGCGGAAATGAACAAGCAAATACGCTTGGAGAGATCACTTGCGAAAAATGCCAGAGCGTGTTCATCGTTAAGATTTTGCGGGTTGGCAGTCTCAAAGCAGAGTCTTAAAAACCAAAGAGCCGCCGAACAAAGCGTGCAGCCGACGTGTGGGAGTCTGCGCGATTTACCAGCATTTTTCTGGCTTCGAGTTTTTTCTACATCTCAAACATTGTCCACACCCACCCACACGCGGCTAACGCAAACCGTTAGGTGCTTACAATGCGTATCTTAGTAGCTTGTGAATTCTCGGCAGTGGAGGGTCGCTATCAGAGAGTATGGCTTATGCCAAAGAGTGAAAACCGTTGGCGTGAACGCTCACGCACGCTTGAAGGTATCGCTCGTGCAATGGCAGATCAATGGGGCGCACCTAACAAAGCGTCCAGCGGACGGGGCTAAAGCTCCGACGATATTATGAACCTGGCGTGGATATGGTGATTTTCGAGCGGTGAGGCGTTCCACGCATCGCCCCGCCGCTAACGCAAACCGTTAGGCGGCTTCGCCCATTCAACAACCATGAACATTAATGCTCTTATTGCTCAGTTTCCAGTTTCATTATCAATCTCAAGAAATTTGGAAATTATTGATTCAGTATTAGAGCAAACAAATAATGGCGATTTGGTGATATTTCCCGAAGGCTCAATATCTGGCTACTCAACTGACACATCCTTTCTAAAGCGAATAAATCAACCTGAATTGATGAATGGAATAAAACACCTTCGAGTAGAGGCTGAGAAACGAAAAATAAACGTTTGGGCAGGAGCCTGTGTAAACATAGACGATAAATGGTTTAATGCCGCTTATGGTTTTTCGGCTGATGGCAAAACACAGGTTTATCACAAGATTAATCTAGCCAATCATGAGCGCGGTACTTTTTCAACAGGCAATAGCCTTCCCATATTTGAATTGAATATATTCGACGAGAAAATTGTAATTGGAGTTCAAATCTGCCGTGAGTTGCGTTTTCCAGAACAATGGGGCTGGCTTGCGCGTCGTGGAGCACAAATTATTTTGCACTTAAACAATGCAACTGGCGATAGTTCCTATCAGCCTATTTGGAAAAGTCACCTTGTTAGCAGAGCAGCAGAAACACAGCGATTTGTTCTGAGTGCTAATAATGCCGCGACAGAGCAAGTCAGTCCAACAATTGCTATAGACCCTGACGGGCATATCATCGGAGAAGTTGTCTCACCCAAACTAGATGTTCTGCATGTCGAACTCGATTTGTCAAAAATATCTAATTGGTATCTAAATCAAAGTCGAACTGATGTGGTTGAGATAAAATCAAGCCATAATCAAAACGCCGCCTAACAAAGCGTGCACCCGACGCTGGGGATTCTGGGGCGATTCCAAGCATTTTCCTACGCCTCAGCCTTTTCCCAGTCGGAAGGCGTCCCGCCGCCCGCCCCAGCGCAGGTAACGCAAACCGTTGGGCTGCTATCGCAGGGAATAAATAAGCAAAGTTAGTATTAAAATAATTTAGGAGAATAAACAATGGAAAACGAAGAAACCCAAGTGATTGATTCTTCAGAAGAAGAAACCCTAGACTTTACTTATTCTATAACCAGTTATGGCGCAGATTATCCAGTTGACAGTTTAGTAAACAGGCTTCGGGACAACAAAATAAGAGTTCCATCATTTCAAAGAGGTTATGTTTGGAGTGAAAAGCAGGCATCAAGATTTATAGAATCATTACTTTTGGGTTTGCCTGTGCCTGGAATATTCTTATCGAAAGATACTGATTCTGCTGATTTATTGGTCATTGACGGTCAACAAAGATTAAAGAGTTTACAATTTTTCTACGAAGGGCATATTGGCGAAAAAGTTTTCAAACTAAAAGACGTTCAAGAGAGATTTGTTGGAAAAACATACAAGGGGCTGGAAGCAGATGACAGACAACGATTAGATGATTCCATTATTCACGCAACCGTTGTCAAACAAGACGAACCAAGCGAAGACCATAGTAGTATTTATTTAGTATTTGAACGGCTGAACACTGGCGGATTGCAACTCCAGCCACAAGAAATTCGTTCTGCAATCTATATAGGGGAATTTGCTGAATTAATAAAAAAACTAAATGACTATCCAAAGTGGCGCAATGTTTACGGAAACAAAAGCACACGATTAAAAGACCAAGAGTTTATCTTGAGATTTCTAAGCATGTATTTTTACAGGGATCAATACGAAAAGCCTCTCAAGGGCTTTATGAATAAATACATGGCAAAAAACAAAAACTTAAAATTGCACAGTGAAGAAATCTTAACTGATGTATTTACAAAAACAATTGATTATATTGATGATGTGTTAGGGAAGAAGGCGTTTCGTCCTTTTCGCGCTATGAATGCCAGTATTTACGATTCAGTAATGGTTGGAATTGCAGAGAGACTTTTCAGAAAGTCAAAATTGCCCGATAAGGATAACTTCCTAAAAGCATACGACAACTTGCTTGCAAACGAAGAGTATTCGCAAGCCACAAGCGCTGGCACTTCAGATGAGCCTGTTGTGACAAGAAGAATGAATATGGCTATTGATGCATTTGCAAACTTATAACTTGACCTATGGCAACAAATATTTCGCTACATGAAATATCATCTCGACTTGATAGAGTGTTTGAATCATCTCGCGGCATAGAAGATGACGAAATCAAGTCGCATTATGCTCGGTATTTGTGCGTACTAACATCTGGATATTTGGAAGAGTCTGTAAAAATCATTATTAGGGCTTATGTTAGCCAAAGAACACACCCAACAATATCGAATTATGTCGACTCATCCACAAACAATATAACCAATTTAAAAACAGAAAAATTGAGTAAATTTTTAAACTCTTTCAATAGCGAATGGAAAGATAAGTTTGAAACTACATTGACCGATGAAGAAAAAGACTCTATTGATAGCGTAGTTGCAAACAGGCATCAAATTGCACATGGTCAAAACGTTGGTGTCTCATATATTCGAGTTAATGATTGGTACAAAAATGTAAAAAAGGTTGTTGAAAAAGTTTCGGTAATTGTGAATTCGTAAACTGCAGCCCAACAATGCGTGCAGCCGACGTGTGGGAGTCTGCGCGATTTACAGGCAGTTTTCTGGCTTCAGGTTTTTCCTGCTCCCAGGCAGAGTCCAGTCCCGCCCACACGCGGCTAACGCAAGCCGTTAGGCGTTTGCCTTCTAAAGATTGTCTCAAAGAGAAAATGAAGTCCAAAAACTGTGTATGATGATTTATTTTGACGAGACAGATTTATTAATTGGCATGGCTATACTTTTCGCCGCTTTGCCTTTTTTGTGGTGGAAAAAGCGCAATCTGTCCTACCTGCTTTTCTTTTCGATATTTTGGCTATATCTTTTGAGTGTTGTGTCAGTTGTGGTTTTTCCTGTCGCAATCAACACGGATTATGCTGGCACATTTAGACCAAGCATAAACCTTATTCCTTTTTACTTCGGCGACTGCCAATTACCAGAACTTTGCATTAGAAGTATTATTGAAAATATCATTTTTACTGTTCCTTTTGGCTTTGGAATAAATTTTCTCGTCGAAATTAAGCCGAAATATATTTTCTGGTTAGCCTTCGTGGTTGGTTTTGTGTTTGAGTTTTCACAACTTATCATTTCTCTTGCTTTTAGAAGTGGTTTTCGTTCAACAGACATTAATGATGTTATATTAAACGGCGCGGGCGTTTTGGTTGGATATGTGTTGTTCAGGTTGTTCGCTTGGTTATATTTGAAAATTACGGAACATTTCAATTTCAAGCACAGGTTGATATTTGCAGATATTTATGAAGTCGCCCTTCAAACACAAGTCGCTGGTAGGTCAAAAAACGCCTAACAAAGCGTGCAGCCGACAAGTGGGACTCTGCGCCATTTTCAGGCAGTTTTCTGGCTTCGGTTTTTTCCTGCTCCCGAGCAGAGTCCACGCCCGCCCACTTGCGGCTAACGCTCACCGTTAGCCGCCTATCAACTAGCGCAGGTAGAAGAAAGAGCCGTGGAAAATCTATCGCAACTTGCCGAATTGCTACAAAATCGAAACGCGATTGATGCGCGGATAACCGCCTTGATTGGAAGACCTGCAACAACGGGTCACTTGGGCGAATACATCGCAGCGCAAATTTTTGGGATCGCCTTGTTGACATCGGCGTCACATAAGGACATTGATGGTCACTTCATAGACGGCCCGCTTGCAGGACGCTCCGTGAATATCAAGTTCTATCCCAAGAATAGTGGCCTTCTATCGGTATCGTCCGAAAGCGTTCTCGACTATATTCTCGTATTAGCAGGACCAAGATCTCCAGCCATGTCTTCGCGAGGGCAGCCCCATCCAGCCGTCATTGAGGGCGTATTTCTTTTTGACGCCGGAAAGCTAATTACCGAGCTCAAATCTAAAGGTATAAAGATCGGCGTGGCCACAAGCGTAAGACAAAATCTCTGGCAGCAGGCCGAAATCTATCCAACACAAAACAACAGAGTTCTGCCGTTGTCAGAGGAACAACGCGCCATGTTGGCGCAGTTCCATGAAAAGGGCGGCTAACAAAGCGTGCAGCCGACAAGTGGGATTCTGCGCGTTTTCAAGTCTTTTTCTGGCTTCGGGCTTTTTCTGCTCCCAAGCCGAATCCACACCCACCCACTTGCGGCTAACGCAAGCCGTTGGGCAATTTTTCTTTATCGTCAAGAGGAGTTCAAATAATGTCTAATATTCAAAGTTCAACAAAGAAACATCGGACTGGAAAGCTTGTAATAAATATTGGGGGCGTCCCAGCCATATTGGCAGGAGGATTACTCCTAATTAGCGGTCTCTACTTATCCCTTTCCTCACTAACAATCCGATCAGATAATTCATGGATTGACCGCGCAGGGTTTGGAGCCACTCTCGGTATAGTCGCACTGATCCCTGGAGTGGTTATGCTTGGCCTGTGGTATCTGTCCCGCATCGGGCCACGCAACACCACAATGACCTTGCTTGGCGCAAGCCTAAATTTGCTCATCGGGCTGGCCGGTGTTATCCCTCTTGTCAATGGATCATTCGGCACAAATCTCTTGGCTTGGCTTCTCACTGTGATTTCGCCAGTTTTCTTTATGACCGGGCTATCGTCATTTCTTGGGTGGTGGCTTCGCGACATGTTTAGCTCAAAACAAGGAGAGTAGTTGGCATAAATGCATTTTAGAAAAGGAAATTAGCTATAGCCCTTACAACTATCAGGTATTCCTAAAGAGGAGATTTGTGATGAAACACAGGAACAAAACGGCATTAACAATAGGGCTGATTGGCGCACTCCTTAATGCAGGATCAGTCCTCACCTTATATTTTCCTGTAATTTCAACAATACTGGTCGGGCTTTTTGCAGGATATAAAGTTGGGTCAGAGCAGAAAAGTTCAACTGAAGCAAACGGGAAATCTATAGGCGCAAAGGCTGGAGTAATCGCATGTCTAGCACAACAGATTGTTACCATGCTTGCCATTGTGCTGTTTTCTTTAGCGGTTGTGTGGTATCCCGGCAATGAAGAAGGTGGAGTTATCGGCATCTTTCTCATATGGACAGTTTTGACATTCGGCATCCCGGTTATTATTATTTCCATATTGATTGGGGCAGTCACAGGAGCAATTGGAGGCTACTATGCCCCAACATCAAAATACACCTTACCGCTTCCTGTCTCAAACACACAGCCACCCACTTTAGAGAATGAAACATTTATACCTAATGATACCGAGAGAACATAGCCCAACACAGCGTGCACCGGACAAGTGCGGGCGTTCGCCCACACTTCTAGGGAGTCTGTCCCAACGGCGGATTCGGCGTCTGGTGGCTTTGTCCGCCAAATCCCGCCCTTGCCGGTAACGCAAACCGTTGGCTGGCTCTTTGCTAAATCATAGAAACAGGAAGTTTCGATTCATGGCATACAAAAGACACGCGGGAAAATCAACTCGTGAGATGGCAAGTCAACGCCGTAAATCTGCGTTATGGATTGCCGTTATTGGGATTGGTATACTTATCGTAGTGGCTTTGTTTGTGCAAAATGCGAAGGCGTTAGGAATTGGCGGTATCGGCATACTTGCTTTACTTGTTTTCATGCGTATCTTTGGTGATTTCATCGAAGGACAAGTGGACAGGAAAATAAAACTGGAAAAGCGAGCCATTCGCGGAGCAAGAGCCGAAGAAAAGGTCGGTGAACTATTAGACGAATTGCCCGATGATGAATATTATGTTTTGAACGATGTTGAAAGCCCATATGGAAATATAGACCACATTGTTATTGGGAAGAATTGTGGCATATTTTTGCTTGAAACTAAAGCGCATGGCGGTAAAGTCGAAACAGACGGGGAAACTCTTTTAGTGAACAGGAAATTACCTGAAAAAAACTTTGTTTCTCAGGCACTCCAGAATTCTTATTGGTTGCGAGATAAAATAAGCGAAATTATTGGTTCAAAGCCTTGGATAACGCCTGTTATTGTCTTTACTAATGCGTTTGTGTCACCTACCAAGCCGATAAAAGGCGTCCACATAGTCAATAAAAAATATCTGCTGTCTTTGTTGTGTAGGACAAACAGACCAAATGCTGTTCTGACGCAAGTTTGGGAAGTCAAGGAGAAAATTGAAAGCGAGTTATCGCAATAAAAGTTCGTGGAGTCTTTCAAACCAAAGCCAGCCAACACAGCGTGCACCCGACTGGTGGGAGTCGGCGCGTTTTCAAGCAGTTTCCTGGCTTCGGGTTTTTCCTGCTCCCAAGCCGAATCCACGCCCACCCACTTGCGGCTAACGCAAGCCGTTGGCTGGCTGGCGCCAAAGAGCAAATGCAAAACCGTCTTTGATTCGCAAGTTTCGTTTTATGTTTGACTCAAAAATTCAAAATCATTTTTTAGCGGTGGCGTTTTTCAAGTTTGCGTTTGAGCCTGGTTTCAGCAAGCAAGTTTTCAAGTTCTTGTTTTTTTGTTCAAGAAATTTCTTTGATCAGCAAAGTTTCGGGTCGGTTTTGCAGGCTCTCAAAATCGGCTTGCTTTTTTTGCAAAAGTCCTGGCAAGTTGAGTTTGTAAAATTTTCCCCGCTTCAATGGCTTTGTTGTTTTATGGCAAAGTCAGGTTTTCCAAAATTGCCGTTCTGGTTTGTTTGTAGTTCTGTGTGCAAAATTCTTTTTTTGTAGCAAGCGTTTGGGCAGGTCACATTTTTTGGTTCTTGCTAAAGAGTAAAGTTCGTGCAATAATCTTGTCAGGTTTATGGCTGTGGTTCTGGTTTTCAATTGGCGAGTCTTGCACAAAAGCCAGCCAACACAGCGTGCAGCCGACAAGTGGGATTCGCCGCGTTTTCAAGGCAGTTTTCCGGCTTCGGGCTTTTTCTGCTCCCAAGCAGAGTCCACGCCCGCCCACTTGCGGCTAACGCCAGCCGTTGGCTGGCTTCGCCCAAATGAACTCAATAATTTGATATGAAAAGAAAAAACGTAAAAACGGGCATCATTTTTTCTATCTTTGTAATATTTTGGCTTGTTTCTTGCAATCCCGCAAATCAATTAAGTTTTGCGCCAATGACGACCGCACCTGGTCACTCAACCCCTTCAATTATCCCCATTACGCCTACCGCCTACAGTGTAGTTAGCCTCATCACTCGTCAAGAAGCATTAGAGCAAATATACGGGAAAGATGTGACTATCCTTTCAAACACTGAAGCGTCAATTACATCCGCAGACAACGTTAAATATAACATTCGGATAAATGTATTTTCTTGTTACTGGGACGCTTCAGAAGAAACTTGCCTTGTAATTACAGACAGGAGTCAATGTATGGGGTGTATCAATTACATTGACGGGGCTACTTTTGGCAGGAACTATAGTGGTTGGAGTCTCCGTTTGCTGCGCTCAAATATGTTAACCATTGATTCAAAAGGTAAAGCGCCAAAGGGAGAAATAATTCAAATTGGAACTGAAAGATACGCGATACAATTTAAGTGGTTATACTCAAGCACAGGAAGTAGCGTCGAACACCTTGTAATTATTGCTGAAAATTCCTTTGACGTTGTTCTTGATATTGTTTCTCGTGGAGAAAAATGGATTTCTTCCGATAAAATGGAATATGGCTGGAATTCAACTCTACAATTTCAACAAACCAACGAAGGCAGTGAATATTACGATTTGATTGTGACATATTACGGAAATGTAAAAGGTATGCCGTATTTAGAGTTTTATACATTTTCAGATGGAAAATACACTTTGGCTTACAAGAAAAGTCTCTAACCTAAAACGCCACCCAACACGGCGTGCACTTGACGGGTGGGATTCTGCGGCATTTTCGGGCTTTATCTATGCCCAAACAGAATCCTGCTCTCAAAGTTTTATCCACGTCCGCCCACCCGCAAGTAACGCAAACCGTTGGGCCGCTTAGGAGGTTTGTATGTTGAGAGTACTTGATTCGGCAATTGAACTTGAAGGCGCGCAAAATGCTTTCACAGCTGGTGTCAAAAATCTTCCCCACGAGACCGTCGCAACTTCTATCGGCTATCAAGGCGGCACCTATCCCACGGAAGTGATTTGGTTACCATCATTGAGTATTTGGGCTTTCTTTGGTCTTCCGCCAGAGGAGAAATCTGAAGGCCCCCGTTTCTGGAATGCTTTTGGCATCGGCAAACCAGGAGCCTTAGCAAGTATCGTCTGCGAGATCAATCCTTCTCGCGGAGGAGTTAATCGGCATACAAAAGGCGCCTTTATCAGTGATGAAAATAGGGCCCTGCTAGTTTGCCATCGAGGAATGTTCAATATCTCTGGCGGTATGCGCCAAGAATTCTTTCGTAAGCATTATCGAGGAACTTGGATTGAAGCAGAAGAAGGCAATCGGCCCAGTACCTTCGTCAGAGTCGCGGAACTTGGCACGTCGGATTTAGGAAATGCAATTAAGGATTTCGTGATCCAAGTCGACCAAATAAAGAAACTCGCAAGGGCTAGTTGAATTCATGCTAAAGCGGCCCAACACAGCGTGCAGTGGACGTGTGGGATTCGCCGCGTTTTTCAGGCAGTTTTCTGGCTTCGGGTTTTTTCCGTTTCGACGCCGAATCCACGCCCGCCCACACGCCACTAACGCAAACCGTTAGCCCGCATCATGAAAGGTTCAAGAATCCATGCAATTTTCTCGAATGCGGATCGTTCCAGGCTTGTTGATTCTTGTATCGGTTGCATGCACTCCAACCTCCATACCGCCTGTGTCTCCCAGAGCATCCGAATCACCTGCTCCCTCATTATCTGTTCCTTCTACAACCTCATCAGATCTTTCTTTGAAACCCGACTTGATCATCAAATTCATGTACATCGAAATGGAGGGAAGACAAGGCAACTGTGTAACCGCTTATTCCCCTTATGGTATTCGTGTACAAGTAGAGAATATCGGCTCTGCTGATACTGGACCCTTCTTTGTCGATCTAAACGGTATTCGTCAGAAAGTGAATGATGGTCTAGTGATCGGCCAGTCTGTTGAACTAACTTTCTCAGGTACTACTCCAAGTGGACGCTATGAGGCAATTGCTGATGTGACGAAACAAATTGTTGAAAGCCAAGAAGGTAATAATACTTTTTCATTTATCGCACCGACGCCAACCCCGCCCCCGCTTTGCCCAGTCACGCCTACTGCAAGGCCATAAGATTGCCAACTATGGATAACATTACTGGATCAGACACAATAATAAGCAAGGAGTATACGGGCTAACAATGTGTGCAGCCGACAAGTGGGATGCGCCGCCATTTTCAAGGCAGTTTTCTGGCTTCAGGTTTTTTCTGTTTCGATGGCGAATCCAGTCCCGCCCACTTGCCGCTAACGCGAGCCGTTAGCCACCTCTCTCCAAAACAAAGTCAGTTTTATGCTACACTAGCCATAGGATTTCTACAATGACTGTTCAAAGTAGTGTTCAAATCGGTGATGTTATTCGCAATGCCGTTATATTCAACGTCAAAAACTGGCTAGGTGGCACGATGAATTCTGATTCTTTAATCCAGTCTGTCCAAGATTTCTTTGCTATTTTAGGAGAAAGAAAGATTGATTATGTTCTTGTCGGGGGAATTGCCATCCTTCATTATGTAGAAGGAAGAAACACACAAGATTTAGACTTGCTTATGGCGGTTTCCTCTTTGAAGAAGCTACCCGAACTCAAAATTACGAGTCAAGATATGTATTTTGCTCGCGCAAATTATGGCGAGTTGCAAATCGACATTTTACTCACGCAAAATCCGCTATTCAAAAAAGTTCATAAAGAGCATTCAAAGGTTCAAAAATTCCTAGACAGAAATATTCCTTTGGCAACCGTTGAAGGTTTATTGCTACTAAAACTATATGCACTGCCTTCTTTATATCGGCAGGGTAATTTTGCAAGAGTTGGCATCTATGAAAATGATATTGCTACTTTGCTTCATTATTATCAGCCAGATATGGCTGCGTTACTCGATGAAATTTCAAAGTATGTAAATGAAACAGATTTTGAAGAAATCAAGGGTGTTGTATCTGATATTCAAAAACGTATCAAGCGTTTCAAAAATGAGTCTCGCTAAGCAGGCAGGTGGCTAACAAAGCGTGCACCTGACGTGTGGGATTCGCCGCGTTTTTCATGCCTTTTTCCGGCTTCAGGTTTTTTCCTGCTCTTGAACAGAATCCACGCCCGCCCACTTGCCGCTAACGCGAGCCGTTGGGCAACCCCTTCCTTTAATTTATAAGAGAAATCCTTGTGAAACAGTCAATTGTACATATTGCATTAGTTGTGAGAGACTATGATGAAGCTATTGCTTTCTATACTGAGAAACTTCACTTTACACTTGTCGAAGATATATATCAGCCAGAGCAAGATAAGCGTTGGGTTGTAGTTTCTCCTCCTGGCTCAAGTGGAACAACAATTCTTCTCGCTAGGGCATCAAAACCAGAACAACAACCCTTTATTGGCAATCAAGCAGGCGGAAGAGTATTTCTTTTTCTTAACACAGATGATTTTTGGAGAGATTATAACGAGATGGTCTCCAAAGGCATAAAGTTTGTAAGAGCTCCAAAAGAAGAAACTTACGGACTGGTTGCTGTATTTGAAGATTTATATGGAAATTTATGGGACTTACTACAACTTAATGCCAATCACCCGCTATTCAAACGAAATTAGTAAGGTTGTGTGTAAAAGTTAATCAAGTAAGCGGTATTGTCTTTTTTAGGTAGCGTGTCTTGCTCAATCGGATTTGCCCAACAAAGCATGCACCTGACGTGTGGGATTCTGCGGCATTTTCGAGCATTTTTCTGGCATCGAGTTTTTTCTGCTCTCAAGCCGAGTCTCCTCCCGCCCACTTGCGGCTAACGCACACCGTTGGGCAGATACAAGAAGCAGCAATCATCGACAGGCACAAACATTCATTATTCGAAAGAGGTACTCCATGACAACTACGATTTCCATCATTGGCGCAGCAGGTTGGTTAGTGCTTACTTTCGGGACAGCTGCCATCGGAGCGCGATTCCTTCCTGACGAGTGGTATCGCAAACTGAATAAACCCAGTTGGAACCCACCGAACTCTATCTTTGCACCCGTTTGGACCATCTTGTATTTGCTAATGGCCGCCGCTGCCTGGCTCGTCTGGCAACGTTATGGAATCAGCGCCGCCCTCGTTCCGCTCAGCCTATTCGTCCTGCAACTGCTGTTGAACGCCGCTTGGAGTTGGCTATTCTTCGGCCGTCACCAAATTCGTAGCGCACTGATCGATATTGCCGCGTTATGGATTCTCATTCTAGCCACATTAATTTCTTTCTGGCGACTGAACTTGTTGGCAGGTATTCTCTTGTTACCCTACCTCGCGTGGGTTTCGTTTGCCATGGTTCTCAATTGGGTAATTTGGCAGAAGAATCATTAGGGTCTGTATGCAAATTTGAAAAATGCCATTAAACTGGTTGGCATGGCAAACCGTGGTGACCTAAGCAATGAATAATGGGAGCAGATAGAACTTTTGCGAAGGCAAAAACGAAACGTGGACGACCTGCCCAAGACCATCGGCAACTCCTGAACGGCATTTTGTGGGTGCTGCGAACCGGTACACCCTGGCGAGATATGCCGGAACGCTATGGCAAGTGGACAACCATCTACAGTCGCTTCCAACGTTGGCGTAAGTCGGGGGTCTGGAACAAGATGTTTGCTGAGCTTCAGACGGCTCTGGATGTGGAGAGCAATGTGGATTGGGAGATCCATTTCATCGACTCCACAACGGTGCAATCCCACCAACACCCGGAGCGTTTAGTTGCCGATAAAGGCTACACCAGTGTTACCTTTCGAAGGTATCTCCATCGCAAGCACATTCGTTGTACCATTGCTCGTCGCAGTAATGAGCGCTGCAGAGGTTCGTTCAACAAACAGCACTATCGCAAACGAAACATTGTTGAACGCCTCATCAATCGTCTCAAACAATTTCGTCGGATTGCCACTCGCTATGAAAAACGGGCTGTCAACTTCTCTGCCATTATTACGATTGCTTCCATTTTCCTCTTTTCTGATTTTGCATACAGGCTCTAAGTGATTCGGCGGAATCCTTTCGTGTTATTTGTTCCGGACATATAAACTCCTCGTCCCGCATCTTATGATATTCTCAATACGGTTCCAATAATATTTTCTCAAATAAAGACAAGCCACCTGGCTAGAGCAGCCAGGTGGCATCGGATTTAGCGGTTGATCAGGAACAGGACGCCTGCAATTATGGCGCTGATGCCAGCAATGAGGGCCATGATCGATCCGCCGATATTCACACCCAGTAGCATCAAACCCTCCAAGATCAGAAATACAGCAAGCAATATCCACTTAATCTTTTCCATGTTCATTTTGATCTCTCCTTAATGATTTAAGTATGAAACGGAATTACTCTACGAAGAGCGTAGGAACCTTGTCGTATCGGTTCGATTTTTCTCCTTTCGTAAAGTTGACATATGCCATTTCAGCCTTAGGAGCTTTGGATTGCCTTTTTTCCGGCTTGTGCGGCATCGGAGACGCGCTCCAATTGCTCAACCACCAGCGCTTGACCGTGTTGCAATAATTCTTTGGCCTTCCGACGCCCGCCCATGGTGATTTTGTTCTTATCCAAACGCACCTGCGCCATGGCATTTTCCATGATCCCAGCGGTCTGTTCGCGCAGTTCAATGCCTTTTTCCTGAATCTGCATCCTGGTCTCTTCTCCGGATTGCGGCGCCAGCAAGAGCATTGTCACTGCGCCAGCCAGACTGCCAATCAACAGTCCGGCTAAAATGCCTAAAATATTGTGATTGTTGTGGTTTTCCGATTCCTGATTCTCATTGATCATTGTGCTTTCTCCTTGTCTTTCAAATGTTGTGAGTGTTTGTTGAGCATGGCCGATGCTGAATTCGCAGATTCAGCATCGGCCATGCATAATTGTCGCTTTAATCGCCTAAATAGATACCAGCATCATCTTGTTCTTCTTCCGTCAACTGAATGAGACCCGCCAGCCAATTTAGAATGCCGTGAAAAATCTGCAGTCCGGCCAGGAAGCTGCTCGATCGCTGCGTGTCTGATGCTTGTCTACGGAAAGATCTATCCATTCTTGCCTCTCGGGTTTATGGGGTGCTATGATGCTCGCTGGTTGTAGTTTCAGTAACGCCTACTACAGGACCACCGCTCGGGCGGTAAAAAACCAGCCAGACGGTCCTTTCTATAGCCCATGCGATCAGGCCATAGATAAGCATGGCAAACATGGAGGAGAGTTCAAGGACCATCGCACCGGCCGTTGGAGAGCCAACCAGGCCGGTAAAAGGAAACAGGAACAGGTAGGTGAACCCATAGATCAGGGCAACGATCGGGCTCTCGGGATTGGCGCCGATCAGCTTCAAGCCGATGCGCAGCGCAATGAGGGCTTCAAGGACGCCGAACAACAGCCAGACCAATTGAGTGGCCTTAAAAGTAAAGATGCGTTGTTCGCGTTCGGGCTCCTGTTGCGAGGATGTAACTTGCGATACTCTGTTGTCGTTTGACATTTTGACCTTTCTTGGTATGGAACTGATTGATAATTGTGCCAACCTGATCACTAAAACATAATCTGATTATTCAGGATTAGTCTGCGACATGGTTAAGCAAAGCACCGTAACCAGCCCATTGACGAGGGACGGGGAAGAAACACAGTCGGGCTAACCGCGCCCTCTTCGGAAGAAGTTGACAACCACCAGCAGGATCAAAGATCCAAGCAGGGTAACCAGCATGGTCGAAATGGTGATCGCATCATTGATTGTCCCAACACGAAAGATGGGGCTGAGGAAGTAACCAGCGATGAATGCACCCACGACTGCCACGACGATATTGATAAGCAGGTTCGAGCGGTCATGCATGAGTTCGGTCGCTATCCAGCCGATTACTGCGGCCACGAGCAAGTATATAAGAAGGTTCATTTTTAGCTCCTATGTATATGATTGAGTTGTACGGATTGGTGTTTGTTTTTGATGATCCAATTTGACTCATTTACCGGGGCGTGGCACCGTCTTCTTGTTCAAATTGGCCTCGTACTCCGTCACGCGTCGATCGATTTCATCGGTTGCGCGCTGGTGGGTATAGCCGTATTTTTCCTGAAGCAGGCCAGCCAGAACGTCGAACTTGCCGGCCGCGCGCTCCAAATCATCGTCAGTGAGTTTGCCCCACCACGCTTTGGCCTCACCTCGGATCTGTTTCCACTTGCCTGCAAAAACATCTTTATTCACAGAACCTCCTTTCGATTGTTTTAAAAAAACTTCTATTCACGAAATACTGTCCCGGTTTGCGCCAGCGCTCGGGACAGTATAGTGCGCCGGTTTTTGTCTCTCATTCAGCCAGTTGACATCAAACACGAATGCTCGCGGCAACGGAACGCAGGCGTTCGGCCACACGATCCGGCGTTTCACCTTTACTGATAAACGCATCGGCGCCGGCTGAGAGTGCGGCTTGTTGACGGGCGTCCAGATGGCTGATGAGCACAATGACCAGCGCGGCCGGGCAGGCCTTCCGGAGTTCGCCAAGAGCCGCACCAGGCGCGCTTGGGATTAAATCCCAATCCACCAGCAACATGTCTGTGTGGCTGACTGGTGCTTGGGCTAACGTTGTTGGCCAGTCGGCGGCTTCACCAGCGATCTCCATCTTCAGATCAAGTAGCAAGAGACGCAGGGAGGCGCGTTCTTCGGATTTGGCATCGGCTAAATATACGCGGGTCATACACTCATCCTACAACAAACACTCCCCAGTCGCATCCTGCGACTGGGGAGTATCCTACTCCGCCACTTGGGGGAAATTTGGGCTAGGACGAGACGATGCGGTTGCGCAGGGCCATCGTTACGGCTTCCGTGCGGCTGGCGACGCCTAATTTGGAAAGGATATTACTGACGTGGGATTTGACCGTGGATGGACTGACGGTCAATCTTCCGGCGATCTGCGTGTTGTTCAGCCCTTCGATCATCAGCTTTAGAACTTCACGCTCACGCTCTGTCAGATCAAGACCGGGCGCGGGCGGTTGATTGGTTTCCTCGACCAGGGCTTGAGCGGCCTCCGGCGAGAGTGTGGCGCGTCCGGCGTGTGCAGAGCGGATAGAGCGTACCAGTTCGTCGGCAGAGACATCCTTAAGTAAATAGCCAATCGCGCCAGCTTCCAGGGCGATCTTGATCAGTTTCCCCTCTTTGAAGCTGGTCAGCGCAATGACTTGTACTTGCGGAAACTGCTTGCGGATGATCCGTGTCGCGGCAGAGCCATCCATGTCCGGCATGGACATATCCATGAGGATCACATCGGGCAGGATCTCGCCGCAGAGTTGAATGGCCGCTTTGCCACTTTCGGCTTCGCCCGCCAATTCCAGATCATCGAACACCTTCAGGAAAGTTGCCAGCCCTCGACGAACCATCAGATGATCGTCCACGAGCATGACACGAATGGGTTTGGAGGGAGAAATTGTCATTAGGCCTCCTTCTGTACGTCTTTCCTCCAGCGCATGACGAGTTCAGCGCCGTGACTGGGCCGGCTGGTGACGGTTAATAGCGCCCCAACGGCTTCGGCGCGCTCGCGCATCATGCCCAAGCCATAGTGACCTGAAAGTGTCCGTTCAGGATCAAAGCCTTTGCCATCGTCGCGAATACGCAATTCTACGGTTGTGCCCTCATACTTTAAATCGATATCCACCTGGCTGGCTTCGGCGTGCTTGGCAACATTATTCAGCGCTTCCTGACAGACGCGGTAGAATGCCACTTGCACTTCGGCGGGCAGGATGATTTCCTTCGCTACAGTGACTGTGACCGGAATATTGATCCGACCCGAGAGCGCATTTCCCAAAAGATGCAACAGATCGCCAAGGTCCGTATCGGTTATTGCGGAGGGCCTCAGTTCAGCCAACAGCGCGCGCATTTCCGCCTGTGCGGCGCGCGTCAATCGGCGCAGATCAATCAGCGACTTCCGCGCCAGATCCTGATCCCGATCCCACAAGCGCGGCAGGACATCCGCGATCAGACCGGCGGAGAAGAGCGACTGATTGACGGCATCATGCAGGTTCTGTGCCAGGCGCTGGCGTTCCTGCATGGCGGCGAGCGCTTGCGCGTGTTCAAACAGCTCGGCATTGACCAAGGCGATCGCGGCCTGGTTTGCCACAGTCAGCGCCAAATCTGCGTGATGAGCCGTAAAGTAATCCCGCTCAACATGTGCAACGCCTACACTGCCAATGACGCGGTTTTTTACAGCCACGGGAACCCACATCCAAGCCCGCACCCCTTTCAACAACAGATCCGCCTGATCATTCAGAAGTGACCGGAGAAATTGGGCTGAGGGTTCGGCGCTCCATACATCGGCGATGCGATCAGGCTGGTGTTCATTGAACAGCTTCAACAGAGTCTCGGGGCCCTGCAAGTGTATACGGAAGGGAACGGTTTCCTCCAATCGTTGTGACCCGCGTACCGCCAGAGCGACCATAGCGGTTCCTTCGAGCACGAACAATTCAGCATGGGTGTACTCGACCAATACCCGCAACTGGTCAAGGATCAAACCCGGCTTGAGTTCCAATGCAGATGCCAGGGTTTGGGAGATCTCTAGTAGCGCTGCTTGCTCACGCGTGTGGAGTTCCACGCGCTCGTGAAGCAGGCGTTCTGCATTGATCCGCTCGCTGACATCCCGGACAACGCTGAGCAGGCATGGTCGGGCCTGAAACCGGATGGCTGTTCTGCGCACATCCACATAGAACGATGAGCCGTCCTTCCGCAAATGAACTGCCGGCACATCGAATATGCCACCCGGCCGAGCGTCATGGGCAGATTCAATGAACAGGCGCTGGCTGTCGGGATGGATGTATGCCGTGAGATGCAAGCCGATGAATTCCTCGCGCGTAAAACCGTGCATCGCGATGGCGGCAGGGTTGGCGTCCACCACGCGGCCGGTTTCTGCATCGTTGATGATCATGCCGTCACTGGCGGCTTCAAAGATGATGCGATATCCTTGTTCTTTATCTTCCATATTTAATTGGGAGTGCAGCTTTTTTTCATAATGATTACCTTGTGTTGTATTCGCGCTGTTGAAGACGGTGAATTTCAGCCAATACATCTTCTGGCTTGGTTTCCATTTCAAGGTCTGTTAGTTCGCTGTTCTCATCACTGGCGATTCCCATTTTATCCTGTATCGCGTCCTGCATCTGCAAGACGCAGGTCAATTCATGCTCGGTCAACAGTCCAATATGTAAATCCAGGTCGGCGCGGCGTTCGAACTCTTCACCCACTTTACTCAACGCCGGGTTGTCTTATTCATGATCTTCTTTTTCTTCCCTGTTTAGTTGGCTTTCTTGCATCTCAACTTCCTTTCGCTTTGCTTGCCAATCAGGCTTCATCTATTATTATGTTCATTCTACTGTAATTAGTAAGTGTTGTTCATCAGGATTTCGAAAGGTCTTAACATTTCCCGCCGACATCCGGTTGATCTGGCAAGGATTAGACATACGGTCCCGTCCGACAGCCCGCTTTCTCCACCGCTTGCTCGGCCGCTTGGATTATTTCAAGAAGTGGTTAATTGTCGATATAATAATTGGTAATCTGAATTATTTAGGGCCCCTGCAAAGAAGCCAGTCTTCTATCCTTCGCTTTACAGGAAAATGTTTCAGATTGTACTTATATCTTTCCCCAAGTTTCCTCATCAGCCTTTTTTGAGCCAATATGCCTTGGACAATCAGGCGAAACAAGATCTTTGTGATTCTGGCGGCAATTATTATACCTATGCCACCCCTCGGCGCGCGAACTGGCGAGCAAGCGACGGATTGACGAGATCTACACGGCCTGTCCGTTCTATGGCTCCCGCAAAATTGCGGTGATCCTACAGCCGAATTTGGCGTTTCGCGCCCTACATTGCCAGCCTACATGCGCAAAATGGGCATTTCTGCCATCGTGCCAGGCCCAAACACAAGTAAATCACTCTGATCGGTCTTCAAGATTTCGGCAATTTCTGCTCTTCATTGCCGGTGAAGTATTCCGTTGTGGCCTGCCCCGGCTGGCTGACACCTTCGCGCCTGATGACTTTCCATAGACTCAGGAATAATATTTTTATGTCCAGCCAAAACGACCAGTGATCCACGTACCAAACATCCAGCGCAAAGCGAGTCGGCCAGTCAATCGCGTTGCGCCCATTGATCTGCGCCCAGCCTGTAAGGCCGGGATGCGCGTCGTGGCGGCGCATCTGTTCGGGTGAATAAAGCGGGAGATATTCCATCAGCAGGGGACGCGGGCCGACCAGGCTCATCTCGCCGCGCAGGATGTTGAAAAGCTCCGGGAGCTCATCCAAACTCAAAGAACGCAGGAACCGCCCGAAGCGAGTTAGACGCGCAGAGTCGGGGAGCAGGTTGCCATCGGGGCCGCGCGCATCGGTCATGGTGCGAAATTTGTAGATGTAGAAAGGCCGTCCCTTGAAACCGGGTCGTTGCTGGCGAAACAGGATTGGGGTCCCAAGAAAGACGCGAACGAGAATCGCGATCAGAAAAATGATCGGTGATATCACGATCAGCCCAAGCGATGTTGCCAACAAGTCAAAGATTCGCTTGACAGGAGACATGCCTGCAATTTTATCACCTACATCGTTGATAACGGACGATGGTAACAGCAAGTCAATTTATGGTATATTTTGTTCAGGAGTTGACTATGAATGAGCGCATATTGATCATTGAAGACGATCAGGCAATTTTGAAACTTCTGCAACGCGGCCTGGCCTACGAAGGTTATACCGTTGATACAGCTATCGATGGCCGAACAGGTTTGATCCTGGCGCGTGACCATACACCGGATCTTGTTGTCTTGGATTGGATGCTTCCCGGCATGGATGGTCTTGAAGTTTGTCATCGCCTGCGGACGGGCAGTTCGATCCCGATCTTGATGCTGACCGCCAAAGACACGGTGCATGACCGCATTCAGGGCTTGGACGCGGGGGCGGACGACTATATGGTCAAGCCGTTCAACCTCGACGAACTGTTGGCGCGTGTACGGGCATTGCTACGCCGCACCCAGCCTGAGCGCGTGCCCGTGCTGAAATTTGCCGATCTGACGCTTGACACCGGGTCGAGGCAGGCCTCACGCGGCAATCGTCTCGTGGCGTTGACCGCCAAAGAATACGAACTGCTCGAACTCTTTCTGAGGCACCCCAAACAAGTCTTAACACGCGAGGTTATTTTTGACCGTGTCTGGGGCTATGACTTCGGCGGCGAGAGCAATGTGCTGGAAGTTTACATCCGCTATTTGCGCCAAAAGTTGGAGGCCGAAAACGAAGCGAGGCTTATTCATACTGTACGCGGCGTTGGCTACGTTCTTCGCGAAAATCCTTAATTTTCCCCCGTCATTGCGAGCCGTTTCCAGGCGAAGCGATCCATCGTAAAAAAAGAGACTGCTTCGTATCCGCTTGCCGTGTGTGCAGTGGATGACCAACACTTCTCGCAGTGACATATTTTTATGTCGCTCCGTATCCGCCTTACGCTTCTCTATTCCACGCTGGTCGGGGGAATCCTGCTCGTCTTCGGCGCGGCGGCTTATATTCTCATTAGCATTTTGCTGTTCAATCAGGTGGATGACACGCTCGCCAGTACGGCCTTTGAGATCATGCAGGTTACGCAGGTTACATCTGGCGGCGAGATCACTGCCATTACCCTGCCCCTCAACATGACCAGTAATGCATACATTCAAATATGGGGCACGGACGGGAAACTCAAAACCGCCTCGCCGGCAATCTCTCGACTGACTACTTCGCTCGATCCGATCGGGCTGCGCTGGGGGCGGCCTGTTTACAGGGAAAACACGATCAACAACGTACATCTGCGCGTCCTAAACGTCCCATTGCGGGTGGGAAGTCACAAAGTCGGCATCCTGCAAGTCGCAATCAATTTAAACGTGGCGGACACTGCCCGCAACAGCTTGCTGAACACGCTTCTTTTTTCCGCGGTGATCGCGGTGGCTTTGGCCGGGCTTGGTTCCTGGCTCGTGCTCGGGCAGACACTCGCGCCGCTTCGGACGGTTTCGGAAACGGCAGATGCCATTAACCGCGCAGACGATCTATCACGCCGCATTCCATACAAAGGCCCGCCTAATGATGAGATCGGCAATCTGATCGAATCTTTCAATCAAACGCTCGGACGTCTTGAGACACTCTTCACATCGCAACAGCGTTTTCTGGCAGATGTCAGTCATGAACTTCGCACTCCGTTAACTGTCATCAAAGGCAACGTTGATCTCATGCGGCGCATGAAACAACTGGACAACGAATCGTTGACCAGCATTGATCAGGAGGCCGGCCGTCTGACCCGTCTTGTAGGCGGATTGCTCCTGCTGGCGCAGGCCGAGTCCGGCAAGATGACACTCAACATGAAAACCGTCGAACTCGATACACTCCTGCTGGAAGTCTTTCAGGAAATGCGCGTTCTGGCAGGAACAAAAGTCCGTCTTAAGATGGCCGATATTGATCAAATTCAAATCACCGGCGACCGCGATCGTTTGAAACAGGTTTTACTTAATTTGGTTGGAAATGCCATCCAATACACGCCGCCGGGCGGGGATGTTTTCATAGGGCTGGCAAAGATCGGCGACCAGGTTCGCATCATCGTCCGGGACACTGGGCCGGGCATCCCCGCCGAAGACTTGCCCTTCATCTTCGAGCGCTTCTACCGTGCCGAAAAATCGCGTACGCGCTCAAAGACCAGCGGCTTCGGCCTCGGTCTGTCCATCGCACAATGGATCGTCGAAAACCACGAGGGGACGATCAAAGTCGAGTCGAAGGAAGGCAGCGGCACAACCTTCGCAATCTGGCTTCCATTAATCAGTAATCAGCGCGCGGTTTGATACTGCCGCGCTTGATTGCAAAGCCCCGCCCCGTATCTTGAATACCATTCATCAAGACGGCTGCTCCGCGGCTGCCCGGCGCGCGCGTCTTCATAGATCCCGCTTCCGTAATAAACATAACGGACGGTCTCGGCCGGCCAATTCAATTCAGCGCTTGTAATGACGCCGATACCGCCGTTATAACCTGCCAGTGCCAATCGAACATCATTCTTGGCCGCATTGAGAGCGCGCTTGAGATAAGCCAATCCACGCGCGGCATTTGTGTCCGGGTCATACTGTCGGTAACGAAAAAATGAAACGGCATAACCTGGAAAAGCCCCATGGCTCCGGCGCTCGAGCGCGCAGAAGGATTTCCGCACGATTCAATCTGCATGACAACGGCGACCAAGTTCGGGTCCAGATTTGAAGCGTTTGCCCATCTTGAAATGGCCGCTGCCCAATAATCCACTTCGGGGGTGAAGAACGGAGCCAGTTCCGCATTGGCCATTTGAAGAGTGGTAGCTTGAGCGGGAATATTCGCGGCGAAGAACGCCAGTAAAAGCCCAACAAAAAGGACAATGAGCGGCGGAAGCATGAAGACAGACAAACAGCCGCTGCCTTCGTATTCGTTGGCCGCGGCTGTTTGCCGGATGTTTTGATTGTGACGAGCGCGGGGCATAGTATTTTCCTTTGCACATCGGGTTTGGAAACCCGCGTCGATTGAATTGTTTTATTTTTGAAGCAGTTAATTTAGTTGCGCGGTTCTCCGGCATCATAAGGCGTGGAAGGTGCATCGAAAGACATATTGTGATAGGTGGGTTCAGGGCGATTATATTGGGTTGGCGGCGCCGGTTTCGGCGCGGGACGATATGGCTGGGCCTGAATCGGCCGCGGCAGGGATGAGGCTGGCCGCAAGATCGGCTGCGAAGATGCGGCGGGCCGCGGCGGCTGCATCACTGGCCGCTGGCCTTGCCTGGCGCGGACTTCAGCCGTGGAGAAAAGGTTATCGCCGGAAAGCGAAAACGTGCCAATGATCAAAATGCGAATCAGCCAGACCATGACAGCCACAAAGATCGGCACGACTTTGGTCATCGTGGCGACGCTGAGAACTGCGCCCGAGGCAGCGCTGGTGTTGTTGACAATTGCAACGGATACGCCCCACCAGGTCAGTATGGCGTTAAAGCCGGCCGCCAGCAGCCACGCACCGAACAGATACCAGACTTCAGCGGGTTCGTCGCGTCCTTGTTGCGGAGTAAAGATGCGGGCAATACCGGCAAAGTCAATGCCACAGAATGCAATAGCGAGAATGGTGGCCCAGCGAAAACCGGCGAAAGCCAGATTGCCAAGCACATCTGCCAGGGCAAACTGTGTGGTGCTAAAGTTGAAAACTTCGAAAGCGAGCAAAGCGCCGACGATCATCAGTCCCCAGGCCGCGCCGCGATTGAGAGCGCGCCCGTGAGTTAGATCACGCCAGAGTTTTGCCAAGCCATCCCCTAATGTACGCGTTGGACGATAAGTGTTCATTACTGCCTCCTTTGAGGTCACAAGTAAACAGATTATAGAACAATTGTTCTATAATTGTCAAGAGGAGAGTTTATCGAACCTCCATGAGTTTTGAACATCGAAAATCTTGTCTGAAAAAATGATAATGGATAGAGTCCGCCATGGATTTCAAGAAAGTCATGTGTCTGACGGTTGAGCGGTTTTCAAAACGTCGGCCCCAAATCACTTGTGCTATAATGTCGTCACATGCAGCCCAACAAACTCTTCGCTAACAACAATAATAATGATAATGACGACCGCAAAGCGGACGTTGGGCGAAACGTTGCAGGTTGATCGAAATCAGGTGATCAAACCAATCGCCCAACGCAGACGCGGAGGGCGATTTATTTTGTCTAAGATTACCGCCAAGCACGCTAAGGACACTGAGATTTTTCTTCTTTCATCTTTCTTCCTTGCGGCCTTCGCGCGGTTTGAATTTGAATTCTGGAGGCGCATTATGTATAAAACTCATTCTTGCGGCGAATTGCAAACATCCCATGTGGGACAGACCGTCACACTGGCGGGCTGGGTGCATCGTCGGCGCGACCACGGCGGGGTGATCTTCTTTGATCTGCGCGACCGTTATGGCATCGTGCAAGTTACCATCAACCCTAATCTGTCCAAGGCAACTCTCGACAGCGTGGCAAATGTCCGTTTCGAATGGGTTTTGCAAATAACGGGTGTTGTTCAAAAGCGGCCGGACGGCATGGCAAATCCGAAAATGGAAACGGGCGAGATCGAAGTCATCGCACAATCCATCGAAGTGCTCAATCCCGCCAAAACCCTGCCGATGATGGTCAGCGACGATACCGACCTGCCGGACGAGAACACGCGCCTGAAATATCGCTATCTCGACCTGCGCCGCGAGAAAATGAATCGCAACATGGTTTTGCGGCACCGCGTCATCAAGTTCATGCGCGATTATCTCGACCAGCGGAACTTCATCGAAGTCGAAACGCCCATCCTTTTTAAGGCCACACCCGAAGGCGCGCGCGATTACCTCGTCCCCTCCCGCATTCACGCCGGACAGTTTTACGCGCTGCCGCAATCACCACAACAACTCAAACAGTTGCTGATGGTGGCAGGCATGGACCGCTACTTTCAGATCGCGCGTTGTTTCCGCGACGAAGATTTGCGCGGCGACCGCCAGCCCGAATTCACTCAACTTGATCTTGAGATGTCCTTCGTGCATCGCGATGATGTACTCGAAATGGTCGAGGGGCTGTACACCGAAATGATTCCCGCGGTCGCGCCGCACAAAAAATTATTATCCACGCCGTGGCCGAAACTTTCCTATAAAGAAGCCGTCGAAAAATATGGATCAGACAAACCGGACTTGCGCTTCGGGATGGAGCTTCTAGACTTGACCGATATTTTCAAAGCGACCGATTTCCGCGTCTTTCAATCTGCCCTTGAAGCGGGGGGCGTGATCAAGTGCATCGTCACCCCCGATAGCGCGGACATGTCCCGCAAGGAAGTGGACGCGTTGACCGAGTCTGCGAAAACATTTGGGGCGAAGGGACTGGCCACTTTAGCGGTAACCGCCGAGGGCCTGAAAGGAACCGCCGCGAAATTCGTCAAACCTGAAGAAGCGGAGCAAGTCAAAAAAATAACGGGAGCGAAGGAAGGCGATCTGATCCTGATTGCCGCCGATAAACGTGCAGTGGTCAATAAAGTTCTCGGCGCACTACGTTTGATTCTACGCGATAAACTCAACCTGGCCGACAAAGATTTGATGGCTTTTGCCTGGGTCGTGGATTTCCCGTTCTTCGCGTGGAATGAGGATGAACAAAAATGGGAATCGGAACATCATCCGTTCACCATGCCGAAGATTGAAGACCTGCCAAAGTTCGACACGAATCCCGGCGAAGTTTTGTCGGATGCATATGACATGGTGTGCAACGGTTACGAGATGGCTTCGGGTTCCATTCGTATCCATCGCCGCGATATTCAACTCAAGATGTTCCAACTGCTTGGAATCAAGGATGAAGACATTCAGGCGAAGTTTGGCCACATGCTGGAAGCCTTCGAATATGGCGCGCCGCCGCATGGCGGCATGGCTCCTGGAATTGACCGCCTTGTGATGCTGCTGGCCGACGAACCAAACATTCGCGAAGTGATCGCCTTCCCGAAGAATCAAAACGCGCGCGATGTGATGGCCGATGCGCCGTCACCGGTTGAGCAGAAACAGTTGAAGGAATTGCATATTAAAATAAGCGAATAATGTCATTGCGAGGAGGCCACAGGCCGACGAAGCAATCCCCACGCTTATGAGGAGATTGCTTCGTCCTTCGGGCTCACAATACGGTGAATGGAGAATCTTATGGCAGAAATCGTACGGGTTACGGAATTATCAAAACATGCCGGCGAAGAAGTTATCATTCAAGGCTGGGTTTATAACCGCACCGACAAAGGCAAACTGGTCTTTTTGCTCGTGCGCGATGGAAGCGGATTTGCTCAATGCGTGGCCTTCAAAGGCGATCTCGACGAAAAACTATTTGATCAGATCATGCGTCTGCCGCAAGAGTCGTCGGTCATCATCACGGGCGCGGTGCGCGAGGATAAACGCGCGCCCGGCATCCCTGGCGGTTTTGAAGTCGGCATCAAGGATTTGAAAGTCGTTCAATCTGCCGATGCGGATTATCCGATGGCGCTCAAAGACCACGGCGTGGATTTCGCGCTCGACAATCGTCACTTGTGGTTGCGAATGCAAAGTCAGTGGGCCATCTTGCGCATTCGTGCCACAGTCATGGCCGCCACGCGGGAATGGCTCGACAACAACGGCTTCATCGCCATGGACACGCCCATCCTGACTCCCGCCGCCGCCGAAGGCACGACCACACTTTTCGAAACGGAATATTTCGATGAAGGCAAGGCCTATCTTGCACAAACCGGCCAGCTTTACAACGAGGCAAATATTTTTTCGTTCGGAAAAGTGTATTGCTTCGGCCCAACTTTCCGCGCCGAAAAATCCAAGACGCGCCGGCACCTGACCGAGTTCTGGATGCTCGAACCGGAAATGGCTTTCACCGATCTGGATGGGTTGATGGAAGTCGAAGAGCAGATGATCACACACATCGTCCAGCGCGTCTTGCGGGACCGGAAGCCGGAACTGGTTTCATTAGGGCGTGACCTGACGAAACTGGAAAACATCAAAGCGCCCTTCCCGCGCATTTCGTATGACGATGCGGCGAAGATGTTACAGGAAATGTACAAAAAAGAAAGCGACCCCGAAAAGAAGGAACTTCTCAAATTCGATTGGGGCATTGACTTCGGCGCACCACACGAGACGGCCATCACGCAGCAATTCGATAAACCCGTTTTTGTATACGGGTATCCAACCGCGGTCAAAGCCTTTTACATGGAACCCTGGCCGGGTCGGCCTGAGGTCTGCAAGTCGGTGGATTTGCTCGCGCCGGAAGGCTACGGAGAAATCTGCGGCGGCTCCGAGCGCATCAGCGACCACGATCTTTTGTTGAAGCGCATCCGCGAGCAGAAATTACCGGAAGAAGCATTCAAATGGTATCTGGAACTCCGCAAGTATGGCTCTGTCCCCCACAGCGGATTCGGCATGGGCACGGAACGCGTTACCGCATGGATGTGCGGCATCGAGCATGTGCGCGAGGCGATTGCGTTCCCGAGGACGATCAAACGGGTTTATCCGTGACCTACTCCTGCTTCTGTAAAACAAACAGGACGCCGTACGGCGTCCTGTTTGTTTTATTTTGTCTTTTCGCGCCGCGCCTTGATCGCTTCCCAAACCATGGGGAGGATTGAAATCAAAATAATGGCGATGATGACAAATTCAAAGTTGTTTTTGATGAAAGGAATGTTGCCGAAGAAATATCCGGCCAATGTAAAGAGCGCAACCCAGGTAATGCCGCCAAATACATTATAGGAAAAGAAATAGCCATACGACATGCGTCCCATGCCGGCGACGAAAGGGGCAAAGGTGCGGACGATTGGGACGAAACGTGCCAGGAAAATCGTTTTGCCGCCGTGCTTCTCAAAGAAGGCATGGGTACGATCAAGATATTCACGCTTGATCCATTTGACGTTGTAAGCGCGATCGCCAAGATAGTGACCAATCCAATAATTGACCGTATCACCGCCAACTGCCGCAATCATCAACAAACCCAGCAATAGCCAGATATTAAGTGAGCCGAGCGCGGCGAATGTTCCAGCCGCAAAGAGCAGGGAATCGCCCGGCAGGAAGGGAGTCACCACAAAGCCTGTTTCCATGAAGATCACAAGGAACAATATGCCGTAAGTCCAAGCCCCATATTGGACGATGATATCGGCCAGATATTTGTCCAGGCGCAAAAAGATGTCAACAAGATTTTTTAGAAAGTCCATGCTGCCCTCTCAAGGTAAGATACAAGTTGGGCGATTATACCTGAGAATTATCGTCCGGCTTAATTTCGATGCGGCTGATCCAATCGCCCAGGCCAAGAAATACCAAACTCCCTATGATTGCCAGACCGGTATCAAGCGGGCCGACCGGAAAAAGTATCCAGCCTTGTGACTGGCCGAGCAAGTGCCCCGCCGCAAAACCGGAAATACTCAATACAAAATACAGGAATAACCTGCCAAAGCTGCCGCCGCGCAAAAGATGAAAGAATGCGCCAATCAGCAGGGCAATGGTCAAGCCAAATAGAATGGACGGGAGAGTCATGATTTTATTAGCGTCATTGCGAGCCGCCGCTTTTGCGGCGAAGCAATCCCTACTGCAATTTGAGAGATTGCTTCGGGCTCGCCCTCGCAATGACATAATCCTTTTACGGATTCAAATATTTCGCGAAGAAATCGGCGATGGAGTTATAGCAAGTAACGCGGTTTTCATATTTGAGAACGTCATGGCCTTCGTCTTCAAAGACCAACAATTCCAATTGTTTGCCCTGCGCCTTCAATTGCCTGACCAAGTCTTCGGATTCCGCCGCGACCACACGCGGATCGTTGCGCCCCTGAATGACAAGCATGGGCGCGGCCATATTCGACAGGTGCGTCTTGGGCGAACGCTCGATCAGGAAGGCTTTTTCTTCCGGCCTGGCGGGGTCGCCGAGAGCGATTTTGAAATAAGGCTTCCATGTTTCGGGAATCCGTTCGGAGAAGGTCAGCAAATCGTATGGACCAAACATATCGCACGAGGCCGCCCACAAGTCGGGATGACGACCCGCTAATGTGAGAGTCATGTAACCGCCGTAGGAACGTCCGACGACAGCCGCGCGCGAAACATCCACGCGTTTATCTTTTGGCAAGACCTTCGTCATGGCATAGACATGGTCGAGGCGATCCTGGCCGCCCCAGTCATGGTCAACGTGCTTGGTATACGAGAGTCCATAACCGGTGGAGCCGCGCACGTTCGGAACAAAAACTGCAAAGCCGCGCAGAGTCAGGAACTGAATCAGCGGCATGGAGAACCAGGCAAAGTCCGGGCGCTCCTGCCCCTGCGGGCCGCCATGAATGTAATAAACGAGCGGACGCGCGCCTTTGAAGCCAAGCAATCTGGCTGGAAGATACAGACGCGCCGAAACACGCAATCCATCATGCGAAATGAATGAAGCATTTTCGCCTTTCGATAGATGTGCATCCGGGATGCCGAGAATTTTTTCGTTTGTGTGCAAAGAAAGATCGTTGCGCCTCCTGCCTTCGACGGTATAAATTTGAGTCGGCGAGGTGGCGGTGGAGAAAGACAGCGTGAAAATATCTTCGACCTTGTCGTAGTCTATATGTTCCAACATGCCGTTATCAAACGGCTCCTGGCCAGCCAACACATACTTCAAATTCATGACGAGCTTTTCTTCGTCGAAGATACCTTCATAGGCCCATGAACATCCGTCAATATTAAACATCACCACATAGCGATCATCTTTGAGATAACCGAGTCCGGCCATTTCACCAAGGCCGGTGTGCGCCACACCTTTGAGCTTGATCTTTTCCATTTTTCCGGGTCTGGCAAAGTCAATGTAACCGAGGCTATATGTGTCTTCAAAAACAGCACTGGACACGATAGCGCCTTTTTCACTCGGAGAAAACACAGCCGACCCAATTCCATTCAACGGGACCGACCCGCCCTCCGCGCGATTCTCAAGCGGAGTTCCGTACAAAACCCTGAATTTATTATTGGCCCACAAATAAAGAACACTGTCGCCGGTGGTGTAATTGTTTCCCAGCAAAAGTTTGCGATGATCTTTGCTGGCCGCGCTTGGAAAATATCCCCATTCGCTCTCGGCAATCTTCGTTAGTCGTCCAGTTTTTAAATTTCCGCGATACGTTTCCTGAATCGGTTTGTCGCGGCGTTCAGCAACAAGGTAAACGATATTTTTCTCGCGATCACATTCGCCGATATGAACGCGATAATTTGCAAAATAATTATCGAATGACGGTTCGGGGAATCCGCCATCGAGCGGGATCAGCATCGGCTGATAATTTTCGTCGCCATCACGATCGATCATCACAAGAATTTTTTCAAGCCCTGGAAAAACATAAAAAGAAAGTCCGTCAATCAAATGCGGATTCTGCAGCGCAATATTCGGCGGCAAAAGCGGCTCAGGCACACTGCCGCCATAAAACATGGCATATAAACTCAAGTGGCCGGAAATGTTACTCAGAAAAAATATGCGTTCGTCAGCGAACTGCGGCGCAACAAACAAACGGGCCGACATAAGGGATTCAACGCGGTAATTCATGAGATGCATCCTTTCGGAAAGTTAAACAATCTTATCGTTTCTGATTAAGAGCAACGAGACAGGTTAGCCCGAATTATCTTATCATGTCTACGCGCAGCTAGATAATCATGCCGCCGCCAAGCATGACGTTGCCGTCATAAAAAACAGCCGCCTGCCCTGCCGTGATATCGCGCAGCGGCGCATCAAACCGGACCTCAACGCGGGTACCGTCTTCGAAAGGCCTGACCCACGCTTCGACTTCTTTGGCGCTGTAACGAATCTTGACCAACGCGCGAAAAACTTCAGTTGGAGCAACGCCCGAAAGCCAGTTGACATCGCGCACAATGAGTTCGCTCAAGCCGAGTTCTTCCTGCGTCCCAACAACAAGCGTATTGTGTATTGCGTTTTTCGTGATCACATACAAAGGGACAGGAGAAGCAACGCCGAGTCCTTTTCTTTGGCCAATGGTGTAGTTCGCCAATCCATCATGTGAACCAACGACTGTCCCGTTGCGCGTGACGATTTCACCGGGACGAAGCATCTGCGCCGCATTGCGCCGGAGAAAAGTACGGTAGTCTTCGCCAGCGAGAAAACATAAGTCTTGCGAATCCGGACGCGATGCAGTTGGCAGTCCAAAAGATTCGGCAATCTTTCTAACTTCAGTTTTGGGGTACTCTCCCACAGGAAACAATGCATGCTTTAATTTTTCCTGAGTCAACACATGCAAAACATAAGATTGATCCTTTGAATGATCCACCGCGCGCAAAAGTTTAATCGAGCCACCGTCCCCGGTCTTCCGCCTAACATAGTGTCCCGTCGCCATATATTCCGCGCCGAGCGCTAACGCGTGGTTCAGTAAAAATTCCCAGCGGATGGAACGATTACAAACCAGGCACGGATTTGGGGTCCCGCCTGAGGCGTAGCCATCGAAAAAATATTCCACCACGGTCTTGCGGAAAACATCCTTGGCGTCTACAACATAAAACGGAATATCCAGCCCGGCCGCCACACGCCGCGCTTGCGCCATGGCATCCGGCGTGCAGCAGCGATTGGAATCTTCCTTGCCCGGCTCCGACCACAGCCTCAGCATCATGCCAATAACATCATAACCCTGCTGTTTGAGCAGGGCCGCGGCAACGGAGGAGTCAACACCTCCAGACATGGCAACCACAACTTTGGTCATAATATTAGCCACAGATGATCACGGATAAACACAGATGGGTGATGAATTATTTTGAAAGCCATGCGCTATTGGCAATGATACGCTTGATTTCGAGTTTAGGGCGATAAAAATTTACAAGCAAACAAACAGGCAAGCCTGTGGTTCGAAGATAATTCAAGCATTGTGCCGTGTATACTTCTTCAAACAACCTGACAGTAGTATTACTCACTTTGAAAAGACCGCCAATTACTTTTTCTGTGCCTTCATTTACTTCCATCAAATTATCCTCTATCCGCGTTTATCTGTAGCTAGTTTTCTTGCCTGCGCCACCAACACAGGCAAGGCTTTCAAAAAAGAATCCACATCGGCGGGAGTGGTATTCATGCCCAGCGTCACACGCAACGAACCCAGCCCCCACTCGCGCGCCAAGCCGATTGCCAACATCACTTCGCTCGGTTCGGGATTGCCTGTTTTGCAAGCCGAACCTGATGAACACGCAAAGCCCGCCGCGTCGAGTAAAGTTAACAGCAGATTTCCATCCACATCTTTGAATGCAAAGCTGGCATGATTCGGCAGACGGTATTCGATGTGACCGGTTAATTTGGAATCGGGAATCATTTCCAAAACTGTACCGATGATTCTGTCGCACAGCGGCTTGACGTGTGCCGTGCGTTGCTGGCGTTCTTCGACAGCCAGCCGCAACGCTTCGGCAAAGCCGACAATGTACGGCACATTTTGCGTTCCGGCGCGCAGGCCATTTTCCTGCCCGCCGCCAGTTTGACTCGGCAAAATCTGTGCGCCTTTGCGAACATATAGCGCGCCGACTCCTTTCGGACCGTAAAGCTTATGCCCGCCTAACGAGAGCAAGTCCACACCCAGTATCTGAACATCCACCGGCAAATAGGCCGCCGCCTGGACAGCGTCGGTATGAAAAAGAATATTATTCTTTCGGCAAATCTCTGCAATCTCTTTGATCGGGTTGATCGTGCCGATTTCGTTATTTGCATACATGACCGAAACCAGCGCGGTCTGGTCGCAAATTGCTTTTTCAACCGCGTCTGGCGTGACCATGCCGTACTCATTCACATCCAGCCACTCGGCCTGGAAGCCATAATGTTTTTCGAGTTGCCCGGCGGTCTTGCTAACGGCGTGATGCTCAACTTTGGATGTAATGATCCAATTTGCGCCGGTCTTCTCGCGCATGGCCAAAGCCGCGCCGCGCAGAGCCAGATTATCAGACTCGGTACCGCAGGAAGTAAAGACAATTTCATCGGGGCGACAATTCAATGCGGCGGCAACTTTCTCGCGCGCAGAGTCGATTGCGGCTTCGGCGATCTGTCCATAACGGTGAACCGATGACGGGTTCCCGAAAGATGCTGAAAAATAAGGCATCATCACATCGAGCACGCGCGAGTCAACCGGAGTGGTTGCAGCGTAGTCAAGATAAATTTTTTCATCCATATTTGAAAGATTATACCGCTTGCACCATTTGTTCGCTGATATAATCGTATCATCCTCGAAGATTCAGGAGTTCTTATGGCGACATCCATCAAATTCGGGACAGACGGCTGGCGCGGCGTCATCGCGGAAGATTACACCTTCGACAACGTCCGCCGATGCGCGCAGGGTTTTGCAACTTATCTGCTTTCAAAAGGCAAACAAGGCCAATGGGTCATCGTCGGCCACGACAAACGCTTCTCGTCGGAATTTTTTGCGGCGGCAGTTGCCGAAGTGCTGGCGGGCAACGGGCTGAAAGTTTATCTGACCGATGGCGCCACGCCCACGCCGGTCATTGCTTATGCGGTCGTGGACAAGAAAGCCTGCGGCGCAGTTAACATCACCGCTTCGCACAACCCCCCCACCGATAACGGATTCAAAGTCCGCAACGAGACGGGCGGTGCGATTGATCCCGATGGTTTGAAGCAGATCGAAAGCAGTATCCCGGATTCAGTCCAGGATGTGAAGCGGATAAATTATGCCGAAGCCGAAAAATCCGGTCAAATCGTCAAGTTCGACGCGGCCGCGCCCTACATCGAACATCTCACGCGCGATCGGCTGATTGACCTGCAACCCATCAAAGACGCGGGCCTGACCGTCATGGTGGATGCCATGTGGGGCAACGGCGCGGGCTGGTTCACGCGCTTGCTGGCGGGCGGCAAGACTAAAGTCATTGAAATTCATAACATGCGCAATCCGTCGTTCCCGGAGATGAAGCGGCCCGAGCCGATCCAACCCAATATTGATGTTGGGCTCAAAGCCACTGTTGATAACAAAGCCGATGTTCTGCTCATCACCGACGGTGACGCCGACCGCTGCGGCATCGGCGACGAAAACGGAAAGTTCATTAATCAGTTGCGCGTTTACGCCCTGTTGGCGTATTACCTGCTCGAGGTGCGCGGCCTGCGCGGCCCGATTGTCAAAACACTTTCGACCACGACCATGCTCAACAAACTCGGCGAACTCTACAACGTGCCTGTTTACGAGACAGGAGTGGGATTTAAATATGTCGCACCGAAGATGACCGAGACCAATGCGCTGATCGGCGGCGAAGAAAGCGGCGGCTATGCCTTCCGTGGAAATGTCCCGGAACGCGATGGAATTCTGGCGGGACTCTATATGCTGGATTTCATGGTTCGCACCGGCAAGAAGCCAACCGAGTTATTGCAAATGCTTTTCGATAAAGTCGGCGTGCATTATTATGATCGCATTGATACGCCGTTCAGCGGCGACCGGAAATCGCGCGAAGAGGCCATCCTCAAAGCCAATCCCAAAACCATCGGCGGACTGAAAGTCACCGAACTCGTCACGGTGGACGGCTTCCAATTCAAGCTCGAAGACGGCGGCTGGCTGCTCATCCGTTTCAGCGGCACCGAGCCGATCATGCGCGTCTATTGCGAGACGACGCACCAGGATAAAGTGCAAGCAATATTGCAAGATGGTTTGAAAGTTGCCGGTTTGAAGGTTTAATGCCAAACGCCCAACTTTCAACTTTGAACCTTGAACTTAACAGACACTCACTGCCATTTGGATTTAAATAAGTTCGACACAGACCGCGACGCAGTGATTCAACGCGCCATAGACACAGGCCTGACGCGCATCCTGATCCCGGCTCTGACTCTCGACTCAAGCCGGGCCGCCGTTAAATTGGCCGGGACTCACCCCATGCTTTACGCCGCCATCGGCGTCCACCCCAACGATGCACTGACATGGAACGACGAAACGCTGGCAGGCTTGAGAAAACTCGCGTCCGCCAGCAAAAAGATCGCGGCCATCGGCGAGATCGGACTCGACTATTACTGGAACGATGCGCCGCATGATCTCCAACAAAAAATATTGAAGGAACAACTCGTGCTGGCCGAAGAATTGAATTTGCCGGTCGTAATTCACCTGCGCGAAAAAAACGACGCCGAGCACGGCGAGTGCGCGTCAGACTTGATGGAAATTCTCGATGAATGGGCAGGCCGCTCAAAGTCCGGAAAAGAAGCGCCCGGCGTCCTGCACTCATTCAGCGGCTCGCTCGAAACCGCGCAACGCGCGCTCCGCCTCGGATTCTATATCGGCGTCACCGGCCCGGTCACGTACAAAAACGCAGACGGGAAACGTCAGGTCATTGCCAGCCTGCCGCTGGACAGGCTGCTCATCGAAACTGACGCGCCTTTTCTCGCCCCAATTCCACACCGAGGAAAACGCAACGAACCTGCCTTTGTTTCGCATATTGCTGATAAAATTGCAGAAATCCATTCCCACACCCCGCAGGAGGTTGCCATGATTACATCAGAAAACGCGGCACGACTCTTCTCCTGGGGAGAGACTGTTTGAACAACGTTACGTTCCTTTCTCCCGTTCAAGAACAACTTCAAGCCATTGAGTCCCGCCTGCATGCGCAGGCGGATGACCGTCATCCAGATTTGCGCGCCGCCTTCGAGCAAATTTTGGCCGCCGGCGGAAAACGCATCCGCCCGACTTTAGGCCTGTTGGTCGGAAACATGCTTGGCGCGCCCGAGGAAAAGCTCATAACACTCGGCGCGGCTGTGGAATTACTACACACTGCCACGCTGGTACACGATGACTTGATTGACGGCGCGCTCTTGCGCCGCGGCATGCCCACCCTCAACGCGCGCTGGTCGCCCGCCGCCACTGTTTTAACGGGAGATTTCCTTTTTGCGCGCGCCGCTAAACTGGCGGCCGAGACCGACTATTTGCCGCTGATGAAATTGTTTTCGGAGACGCTGGCAGTCATTGTCAACGGCGAATTGACGCAAATGTTTTCGGCGCGCGGCGTCATCAGCCGCGAGAACTATTCCCAGCGCATCTACGCCAAGACTGCCTCATTATTTGAAATGACCAGCCGCTCGGCGGCCATGGTCAGCCCGGTGGATGAATCGGTGATCGAATCGATGCGCGTATTTGGCTATGAAGTTGGCATCGCCTTCCAGATCATAGACGACATCCTCGACTTCACCGGCGAACAAACCGCCATCGGCAAACCCGTCGGCTCAGACCTGCTCAACGGCCTTGTCACGCTTCCGGCCATTTTCTACGCCGAGTCGCACCCCACTGATGAAGATATTAAATCCCTGGCCGATGGCGGCTGGGCCAACCAGGAACGCATGGCGCGCCTGGTCAATTCCATCCGCAGCACCGATTCGGTCAAAAAAGCCATGGCCGAAGCCACCCAGCATGTAGAGCGCGCCCTGCGCGCCCTTGAAAGATTTGAACCCAGCCCCGAACTTGAATCACTGGAAAACCTGGCAAAATTCATTGTAGATAGAAAAGTATAAAATCAATCAGCGGCATCAACATGGTCAATTCACGCAAGCCCTTTCGGATCAATGTCGGATTCATCATTCACGCGGATATCGGCCACGTCGGCGAGTTTCCGTTCGAATTCGACAAGATCAAGCTCGACGATTTGGAACTCCGGCAATTTAGCGGGTCAGCACAAGTAGGCCGCACGCCGCAGGGACTCATCCTGACCGGCTCTTTTCAAGGCGACACCGACCTTGAGTGCGTCAGGTGCTTGAAGCCTTACAGCCACCACCTCGTCTGGAAATTAACCGAGCTATACGCGTTCAGCTACAAGTCTGTGAGCGAATCGGATCTCATCATCCCCGAAGACGCTCAAATAGATCTCGCGCCGCTCCTGCGCGAATATGCCCTGCTCGAAGTACCCATCAACCCCATCTGCAAACCCGATTGCAAAGGCCTGTGCCTCGAATGCGGGCAGGACCTCAACCTCGCCAATTGCGGACACCGGCAGCCCGAAGACGACTCGCCGTTCTCCATCCTGAAAAAATTGTTATAGCCCATTGCGCCCTGGAGGCTCCTTGAAAGCAAGCCAACGAGAAATTGTGCTCGGCCTTCTTATGGAAAAAGCCGGCGTTCAAGGATATTTGACCACCGACGATCTCATGGAGGTCTTTCCTGATTCTGCGCGCAACAGCGAGAAACTACGCGCCCTCTTCGCAATCTTGCAACATCGCGGTGTAGATGTTGTTGACACAGACGAAGAGGCCGCGTCAGACACCGCCCCCGAAGCGGACTCATCCCTCACAGACCTTGATTCACACTCAAATGAACATCTCTCCGGCGACGACCCGATCGGCCTGTATCTCAAGGAGATGACACGCGTACCCCTGCTTTCAATGGAAGATGAACTCAGTATCGCCATCCGCATCGAAAAGGGACGCCGTGCAAAAGCCGAACTGCTGACTCTCAGCAGCCGCAACTTAACCGCCTCACGCCGCAAACTTGAACTGCTCGTTCAAGATGGCAGCGCGGCGCGTGAGCATTTGATCAAAGCCAACACGCGGCTGGTTGTGTCCATCGCCAAACGCTATATGGGACGCGGCGTCGCATTTCTCGACCTGATCCAGGAGGGCAACCTCGGCCTGATGAAAGCAGTCGAGAAATATGATTATCACCGCGGCTTCCGCTTCTCGACCTATGCCACCTGGTGGATTCGGCAAACCATCTCGCGCGCGCTGGCCGACCAGGCGCGGACAATCCGCGTGCCCGTCCACATGATTGACCGCATCCGCATGTTGTATAAAGCCACTCAGGAATTGGAACAAAAGCTGGGGCGGCAGCCTACCATCGAGGAGTTGGCAGAAAACGTCAAATTGAGCGTCGAAAAAGTTCAGTGGATCCACAAGGTTTCCTGGCAGCCGCTCTCGCTGGAATCCCCTGCCGGCGAGGACGGCGAGTCTGAGATGGGCATGTTCATTCGCGATGATCTCACGCCCTCGCCACAGCAAAACGCATACGAGTCCATGCTGAAAGACAAACTGGAAGAAGTGCTCACCAGTCTCTCGCCGCGCGAGGCGCGCGTGCTGCGTCTGCGCTTTGGACTCGACGATGGCAATATCTACACGCTGGAGGAAGTCGGCCAGAAATTCGGCCTGACGCGTGAACGCATCCGACAGATCGAAGGCAAGGCGCTGAGACAGTTGAGAAATCCGCGCAAAGCGCGCGAATTGAAGGAATATTTATAAAGCAAACAACGTCCCCTGATTCTTGGGGGCGTTGTTTTTACAAAAATATTAATATCTTTTGCCTATTTTTTTCTTTCCTGAAAACGTTTGTATACTCTCTTCCATGTTTCGGTGGGATTTTCGGGTTTGGCTTTTTTATGAGCATCTTTGCTCAGATGAAAAGCAAAATCCTCTAAAAGACCAGATACCGGCAAATCGGGCCTTGCATAAACGACGGGCTGGCCGAGATTGATCGCATCCACAAAAACATCCTGCACATAGGGAATTGTGGCAAGTGCAGTTGTACCGAGTGCGGCTTCAATTTTCTCCTTCAACAGAGAGGAATGCGGGAAGGTGGCGCTCAATAAAAATTTGATCTTCTCTCTTGGATATCCAAGTTTTTCATAAGTGTCCATCGCGGCAGTAACGGCGCGGATGGAGGCCATATCCGGCGTGGCAACCATTAGAATCACATCTGCCGCATCGAGGGCTTGAATGGCAGGTTCGCTGAAATCGTGCGGTAAGTCGGCGATTACGTATTCGTTCTGGGATTTAACCAGCCTGATCGCAGTGCCCAATGTTTCGCCGCGCAAAGTCTCTGCCTGAGATGGAAAGGTTGGCGCGGCAATGAATGAAAGTCCGCTTTCGTGAAGGCTCAAGATGGACGCAACAACATCCGCATCCAGTTCAGCCGGCTCAAAACGGGCAATATCCGCCCATGTGCGGCGTAGAGTCATGTTCAACATTAAAGCAACCTGCCCGGCAGTCATCGTTAGATCGAGCAAAGCAACAGGTTTCATCCACAACCCGGCCAGCCCGACACCGAGGTTGGTTGCGAGCGAGGAACACCCCGTCCCTCCGCGCAGACTATGGATGGCAATCATGTGCGCACCTTCCCTGGCGGCAGTTTCTACGCGGGACATTTTAGCGGTTTCCGCGCGCCTGAGCAGGGATGCTACCCTGGCGGCTAATTCCGCGGCTTCGAAGGGCTTGGTCAGGTGATCGTCTGCGCCGGCTTCAAAGGATTTCAATTTATCCTGAAGCCCGGATTGCGCGGTCAAAACAAGGATGGGCGTGGATGAAAATTGCAAATCGCGGCGCAACAGACGAGTCACTTCGTAGCCGTTGATCTCAGGCATCATTACATCGGTGATGATAATATCGGGTTTGATGTTGCGCGCCCGCTCCACTCCGTTCTTTCCATTTTCAGCATAGTGCAATTCGCATTTGAGAGGTTCAAGTGCATGCGCCACCAACTGGTAATTGAGAGGTTCATCGTCAATAAAAAGCACACGGGGCATTTTATTTCTCCTTTCTTACGGAGCGTGAGTTGAAAGATATTCAACGAGTCTGCCGGCTTCCGTCCCCAACTGAGCGACGAGGGCCGGCGCGTTCGTCAGATCTTCGTGCCTGCACAATTCTTCAATTTGGAGAGCGGTATTGGCAAGTGGTTCGGCGCTGAAGTTGAGGGAAACTCCTTTGAGGTTGTGCGCGAGGCGTCCGAGGACGCCGGCGTTGCCAGATTGCAAAGCGGCGCGAATTTCATCCATACGTTCCGGGATGTGGTCTTTGAATTCCTGGAACATTTCCTTCATAAATTCAGCGTCGCCGCCAAAACGATGCAGGGCGGTTTTGAAGTTGACGGGAAGAGTCGAAGAGGATGATTCGGCCTTTGAAACGGGAGCAGATTCCATCATCTCATTAGAGGCGGGATCGGTCGGTTCGCCAAAGAGTCCATCGTCAAACGTTTCGGATAAAATGCCGGTATTTGATGAATAATCCTGCGGAAGGCCGGCCGCGACAGAAGCGCCGGGCGGGGTATCGGTTTGCGTCCAGCGATCAATGGCATTGAACAATGCGCGCGGCTCCAGCGGTTTGGTAATGTAATCATCCATTCCTGCTTCGAGACAGCGCTCGCGATCTCCCGCCATGGCATGTGCCGTCATGGCAATGATTGGAACATGCTGGCTGTTTTCCTGTTCCCATGCGCGGATGCGGCGCGTGGCTTCGAAACCATCCATCTCGGGCATTTGAACATCCATCAGTACGGCGCTGTAGTGATTGGCCTGCGTTTTTTCGAGAGCCTGCGCGCCTGTTTCTACCGCATCTACCGAGTAGCCCGCTTTTTGCAACAAGATGACTGCCAGTTTTTGATTGATGGGGTTATCTTCGGCCAATAGAAGGCGAAGGTTGAATTTCCTTTGCTCTGAAAGCAGGTGACGCGTGATGAGGCTTGGTGGCTGGTCTTCCTTGCGACCCAGTACCGCGATAACAGCATCGAATAACATTTGCTGTTTTACAGGCTTGAGTAAATAACCGGAGCATCCGAGCGCTTCGAGGCGGGCGGCATCTCCGCGCTGTCCCATGGACGTGAGGATGAGGATCTTGACATCTTTCACGGCAGGGTCGCTCTTGATGGCGCGGGCGGTCTGTTCTCCGTCCATGCCTGGCATTTGCATATCGAGCAGGACGATGTGATAAGGGTCGCCGGTGCGATGCGCGTTGCGAAGACTCTCAAGGGCTTTCGCGCCGCTGGAGACAACATCCACACGGGAACCAAGCGCTTCCACATTCTTTGTGAGGATCATACGGTTGGTCTGATTATCATCCACAACGAGAATGCGCGCCTGTGCAAGGTTCACAGGCCCAAGTGTGAGCGGAGCTGTAACGCCGCGACGTTCAGGAGGTTGTTTCTCGAACTTTACATCGAACCAAAAAGTAGTTCCGATGCCCGGTGTGCTTTCGAGGCCGATCCTGCCTCCCATAACTTCAACCAGCTGCTTGGAAATTGTGAGACCCAGCCCTGTTCCGCCGTATGTGCGCGTGGTGGACCCATCGGCCTGGGTAAACCTGTCGAAGACTGCGGCCTGACGTTCATACGGGATGCCAATGCCTGTATCCTGCACCGAGAAATGGACGGTAACGTGGTTATCTGACTCTTCAATGGGCTCAGCACGAATAACGATCTCACCTTGATGCGTAAATTTGATGGCGTTCCCAACGAGGTTGACCAATATTTGTCTTAATCTGCCTGGGTCGCCGCGCAAATTGGATGTCAGGTCTGGATCCACCAAACAAGCCATTTCGAGTCCCTTGTCTTGAGCGCGCTTGGCAAGTGTATACGCCACATCTTCGATTGCATTCCGCAGGCTGAAGTTGATCGATTCGAGTTCGAGCCTGCCTGCTTCGATCTTGGAGAAATCAAGAATATCATTGAGCAGGGACAGGAGCGCTTCTGCGCTATGCAGCGATGTTTGCAGATAATCGGTCTGTTCGGAAGTAAGCTGGGTATCAAGCGCCAGTTCAAGCATGCCCATGACGCCGTTCATTGGCGTGCGGATTTCGTGGCTCATATTGGCGAGGAATTCGCTCTTTGAGCGGTTGGCTTCTTCGGCTTCCTGCTGGGCGCGGACAATTTCGGATATATCGTGGTAGATCGCCAGCGCACCAACCTTCTCTCCTTCCACAAATACGGGCGCGCCGAAAATTTCAACATCCACCAAAGAGCCGTCTTTGCGGCGGCGTTTGCTAAATGCATGAACGGTACCATTCATGACTTGTTGTGTATAATTTCGAGCTTCCAAACGAGTTTCATCGGTCGTGATCAGTGTATCCAGTGACACCCCCATAATCTCGTCGCTTTTATAACCGAATAAATTTTCAAAAGCCGGGTTGCATGAGCTGATCTTTTCATCGGTATCCAGAACGACAATGGCAACTGGACTATTTGAAATAAGTGTTTCATAAAATTGTTTCTGGCGCTTGATCTCCAACTCAATATTTTTCTGCTGGGTGATATCGCGGCCAATGCCTACCAGTCCCACCACCTGCCCAAGGCTGTCTTTTACGGGCGCCTTCGATGTCATTACCCAGATTGAATTTCCGTTTTCGTCAAGGCCGGGTTCTTCACGATTTAATACCGGGAATTCAGTATCCAACACCGCTTTATCGTCTGCCCAAAACTTTTCGGCAAGTTCGGCAGGATACAGATCAAAATCCGATTTTCCAACAACATCCTGCATGGTTTTCCCACCAGAGGCGAGCATATCCGCATGGTTGGATATGCTTTTTCTTCCGTGGGTATCTTTGACGTAGATGCGGTCCGGCAGGTTGTCAATTAATGTTCGCAGGAGATTCTTTTCAAGGAATAGTTTATCCTCTGCCTCTTTTCGATCAGTCACATCATGAAAAATAATGAGTGTTTGCGGTTCCACATCCGCGGCCTGGATTGAATATGCAGAAACTTCATATAAACGTTTTAGCCACAGAAATTCTCCTATACCAGTTTTTATGGAATCCAGATGATTCACGCCAATGGTGTCAATAAGAGGCTTTCCGATCAGGTTTGCGAAGTTTGTATTAAGACGGTCTGCAACAGCATGGTTGCAGCGCAGAATCACATTATTTATGTTGATGACAAATATTGGATCTGAAAAAGAGTCGAAAATGACCTCCCATTCCTTTTCTGCCCGAGCCACCGCCGTAGAAAGGCTGCGTTGCGTCCCGATTAATCCAGCCATAATACCCATGACAAGCGGGGCAATATCGAGCATTAATATCATGGGGTCGATCTTATGCAAGGCGATAAAAGATTCTACAGTAAACGGCATGCTATGCCTGATAGAATCAAGCCAGGTACCTGCAACGAGAAATACAAATCCCGCGAGAAACCCCACAAGGGCAAACAAATACATTGTGCGGCTTTGGTACCACTTCATAGTTACCTCGAGGGCACAAAAGAATGGATTAAATAAACCATGATCAATTTTTAGTATAGCATACGGAAAGTTGTGAATATCTTACAATTAAGTAACGATCCAATAGGAGGGCGGCTTACCCGTATTGACAATTAAATTCATACTTGGCAGGCCCAAAAGAGCATCTTCCACTTGCCATCAGCCGGAGGACATAGTAAACTTGGCAGCGTGAAATACAAACCTGCTTTTCCAATGGTGACCATGACCAAAACCCCCAACATGGAGGGGCGAATGGAAATGCTCTGCCGCGCCGAGTGGAAAGCACGTTAGGCCTACGAACTTGAACGAAAACGGGCTGTCCAGTAACGCGGGCGGCTTTTTTTATTCCAAATCGCAAATTACTTACGGAGCCACCTCATGTCCGAAAACATACTCATCGCCATTGCCTGGCCTTATTCAAATGCCGAAATCCACGTTGGCAATATCACCGGCTCGCACCTGCCCGGCGACATTGTCGCGCGTTATCACAGACTCAAAGGGAATAATGTCTTGATGGTTTCTGGCACAGACTCGCACGGCACGCCCGTTGTGCTGGCGGCGGACAAGGAAGGCAAATCCGTCGAGGAAGTGTATAAGAAATATCACGATACTTTCCTTGAAGTCTTCAAAGGCTATGGCATTACCTACAACCTGTTCACATCTACGCACACTGAGAATCATTTCAAGGTCGCGCAGGCGATCTTCCTGGCCCTGCAAAAAAACGGATTGCTGTTCAAGCAGTTCAACAAGCAATGGTATTCACCCAGCGCGAACAAGTTCCTGCCCGACCGTTACGTCGAAGGGACGTGTTACATTTGCGGCTTCGAGGGCGCACGCTCCGATCAATGCGACAATTGCGGAAACGTGCTGGAGCCTGAAAAACTAATTAATCCACGCGCCAAGACAGGCGACGGCGCGCTCGAATTGCGCGACACCGAGCATTATTTCATTGACTTCTCCAAACTCGAACCCGACGTCAGGAAGTTCCTCAAGGAACGCGCCCCGCACATGCGTGATACGGTGTTGGGCGAGTCGCTGAGGAAGATTGAAGCTGAGGGACTCAAACCGCGCGCCATCACCCGTGATCTCGATTGGGGCATTCCCGTCCCGGTCAGTGAGGCGGGCTGGGAAACGAAAAAACTTTACGTCTGGTTCGAGGCCGTCATCGGCTACCTCTCCGCCCCCATCGAGTGGAGTCAGTTATCGGCGGAGAATGAAGCGTGGCGCGGGTGGTGGACGAATCCCAAAGCGAAGCAATTCCACTTCATTGGCAAGGACAACATCTTCTTCCACACGTCGCTGTGGCCTGCCGAGCTGATGGGAGTCGGAAGCGCATTCATGAAAATCTTCGCCGGCGAAGAAATCCCGCTCATTCTTCCGTTCGATGTGCCTGCCAATCAATTTATGAATCTCGAAGGCAAAAAGATCAGCGGCTCGCGCAACTGGGCGGTGTGGGGACGCGATGCGCTGACGCGTTATGACCCCGACGCCCTGCGTTATTACCTGACCGCGAACATGCCCGAAGCCAAAGACAGCGATTGGGATTGGGCCGAGTTCGTGGCGCGCAATAATAACGAACTGGTGGCGACGTGGGGCAACCTTGCGAATCGCGTGCTGGCGTTTTGTTATAAAAATTGGGATGGGCACGCGCCGGATGTGGATGTAAAAACGCTTCGTCCCACGGACGTTGAACTGCTGGCCGTTATCGAAAACGGATTCAACTCTGTGGGCGCGGAACTCGAAGCCGTGCGCCTGCGCTCTGCCCTGGGCGAAGCGATAAAACTCGCCACCGCCGTGAACGTGTATCTCGATGTCAACGCGCCGTGGTCGGCCATCAAAGTTGATAAAGACAGTGCGGCCAAAACAGTTTACACCGCCCTCAAAGCCATTGACTCGCTCAAGGTGATATTCGCCCCCTTCCTGCCGTTCACCTGCGAAAAACTGCACGGCTTCTTCGGCTATGAGACTCCGCTCTTCGGCGAGCAATACACCGAGACGGTCAAAGACTCACTCGGCGAGCATACGGTGTTGAGATACCGCAGGGGCGAGTCCGAGACTCGCCCGCAATGGAAACCCAGCGAGTTACAGCCTGGCAAGAAGTTGAATCAGCCGGCCCCATTATTTAAAAAACTAGAAGAAACAGTTATTGATGAGGAACGAGCGAGATTAGGCAAATAAAACCAGAACTTGGATGTCACTTTGAGATGCGGTTTCTTTTTCTACGGCAAGCCTGTTATTTACGAAGTCTTGCAAGGTAGAAACGATTTAAATTGAACAGGTGGCCAGGAAAAGGCGGAAAGCTTCACACGGATGTTTCTCTTCCAAATAAAGGCAGCCACAAAAGATCAAATCGCTATATTGTGATGCGCAACAAACCGGACAGACAGCCCTGCCCAGATTGATTCCGATTCGATGTTTAGCCCATGATTATTAAGCAATGTATCTCCATGGTGAAACGAAACTTCCATTAAGCTGGCGTGTTTTCTATACAGATTCCCAAACAAGATGGAGGAGATATGTCGCAAGAAAAAGCAATGACAAATGACAAACGGGAAATTTTCGGCTGGGCAATGTACGACTGGGCCAACTCAGCCTTCAGCACCACGGTGGGGACAGTATTTCTCGCGCCTTATGTCGCATCGCTGGCGCGCGCCGCAGCGGAAAAAGCCGGCACAGGGACCGTTCCATTTTTTGGAATTCCCGTCGCGCCCGATTCGTTCCTGCCTTATTCCATTTCCTTTTCGGTGGGGATGCAGGTGCTCTTCCTGCCCATCCTCGGCGCGATCGCGGACTATTCCCATCGCCGCAAACAAATGATGCAATTGTTCGCCGCCATCGGCGCGCTTGCCACCATTTTGCTCTTTGCCGTTTCCGGCGATCTTTGGTGGCTGGGCGGTGTGCTGTTCATCATAGCCAATCTGGCCTTTGGCGCATCCATTGTTTTCTACAATTCTTATCTGCCAGATATCGCCACAGAAGACCGGCGCGATAGTGTCTCGTCTTATGGTTGGGCAATGGGCTACCTCGGCGGAGGCCTGCTTCTCGTCTTGAATCTTGCGCTTTACATGTTCAGCGACAAGCTCGGCATCCCAGGCGGGCTGGCCGTGCGTATCAACCTCGCATCCGCAGGGCTATGGTGGATGGGCTTCTCGTTCATCACTTGGGCGCGCGTGCGTCCCCGCCATGCGGCGCATCAATTACCTCAGGGAGAAACATATGCCAGCGTTGGCTTCAAACAACTCGGGGGAACGCTGAAGGAAATCAGGAACTTCCCTGAAACGCTCAAATATCTTTTAGCCTACTTCCTTTACAACGATGGGATTCAAACGGTCATCGCGGTCGCATCCACTTTCGCCGCCGCGCCGCTTATTCAGGGCGGACTTGAAATGGGTCAAAGCACACTGACAGTCGTCATCCTGATGATTCAATTCGTGGCCTTTGGCGGCGCGCTCCTGTGGGGCAGGCTCGCCGGCCGGATCGGAGCCAAGCGCGCCATCATCGTCAGCCTCGTCATTTGGCTGGGCGTCGTCATTTACGCATATGGCGGACTCAAAGGCGACAGCCGCACCATGCAATTCTTCATCCTCGGCATGTTTATTGCCATTGTGATGGGAGGCTCGCAAGCCATCAGCCGCAGTTTGTTCGCGCAAATGATTCCGAGCGGCAAAGAAGCCGAATTCTATTCATTTTACGAAGTCAGCGAACGCGGCACATCATGGACCGGCCCGCTGGTCTTCGGTCTAGCCAATCAAATATTTGGCAGCCTGCGCTATGGCATTCTATCGCTGATCTTCTATTTCATCGCCGGCTTGATCGTATTGCCCTTTGTCAACGTGAAGAAAGCCATTGACGACGTAAAGAACTACGACGCCGGACGCAAAAAATAATCGAACAGAAAAACGCGGCAAATGACCGAGGCAATGCCTCGGTCATTTTATTTGCTTCATCTCGGACCCGATAGCGGCTCCCCCTTCCTTTCCATTTACAGCTTCGGCAAAACAATGGACTGTTGTTTCTGGTATTTGCCTTTTTTATCTGCGTAGGATATTTCGCATTCTTCGTCAGCTTCAAAGAACAGCACTTGCGCCAAACCTTCATTGGCATAAATTTTTGCAGGCAGTGGCGTGGTATTTGAAATTTCCAACGTGACAAAGCCTTCCCATTCCGGCTCGAATGGCGTGACGTTGACGATGATGCCGCAGCGCGCGTACGTGGATTTTCCGAGACAGACCGTCAACACGTTACGCGGAATACGGAAATATTCAACCGTGCGCGCCAGCGCAAACGAATTCGGCGGGACGATACAAACATCACCGATGAAATCCACCATGGATTTGGTATCGAAGTTTTTCGGGTCAACCGTGGCGGAGAAAACGTTGGTAAAAATCTTGAACTCATCCGCCACGCGCACATCGTATCCGTACGATGAAACGCCATAGGAAATCACGCCGTTGCGTACCTGCCTATCCTCGAACGGTTCGATCATTTTATGCTCGATTGCCATCTTGCGAATCCAGTGATCAGGCTTAAGACCCATACATAAATTCCTTTTATAAGATTTCACCGCGGAGACGCAGAGAACGCTAAGATTTTGTTTTCTCTGTGAACTCCGCGTCTGTGCGGCGATGATTCCTAAACTCCGCCGCGCTCTTCCATCGTTTTGCGGATTTCCTTTTCGATCTTATCGGCTTTCTTTTCCAATTCTTTTAGTTCCTTCAACATCTTCTCCCCCGCCGATTTATCTTCCAACGAATTCAAATTAATTCTCACGTTATATCCCGCCGCAGTAATTGCGGCGCGCGTCATCGCCGCGCCCGACATCGCGTCGCTAATGGCGTTCAAGTTCGCATCCTTCACCAACATGGCGGCCAATTCCATCACCTTGACCGCGGCCTTGACAGTATCGAGCGGAATATGTGCGGCATTCACCGTCGCCATGTGGATGGCGGCCTTGCGCGCCGTTTGCTGTTCTTCGGTTTCTTTCGGCAATTTGAATGCGCCCATCACAGCTTCAAACGCCGCCGCGTCATCGTCAACGGCGCCGGTTAATTCCTTGCGAAGTTCACCAGCCTGTACGCGAATCGCCTGCATCTCGGCTTCGACATCGGCATATTTCTTTTTGCCGATGGTCAAGCCGGCGACCATTTCGGCCAGGGCCGCGCCCAACGCGCCCGCGTAGGCCGCGACAGAACCCCCGCCCGGCGCGGCAGTTGCGGCCGCAACTTCGTTGAGAAAGCCCGGTTGAGATGAAGGCTGGGAATTGGCAACTACATCCGGCGAGTAAAGCCGCGACTCAAGAATCTGTTCGTGTGAAAAAGCGTCGAGCTGTGTGTACCAGACCGCTGCATCCGTCAACGCTTCCTGCGGGATCAATCCAACCAGCTCGCTGTGATGAATACCCGCGCCGTAACGTTCAGCTTCGCGGCGCACAAATTCAACTACGCGCGCGATCGGAGTCTCGCGGAAATTCGTCAGGTTCATCGAGACCTGGGCGCGGCCGTCCACTAAAAGTCCCAGACCTTTTACGTATCTCAATCCGCCCGATGATTGCCGAACGGCTTTTGCGATCTTCTTGGCGATGTCCACTTGATCGGTCGTCAAATAAACATTGAATGCGATTAGTGGATTACGCGCGCCGATGACGGTTGCGCCGGCAGGTCCCATTTTTGCGGGACCATAATCGGGCTTGCGCTCGGGGTTTGATTCGATCTCGACTTTGATGCCTTCATATTGACCCTTGCGGATATTTTCCAAATTCGTCCGTTCGGGACGTGAGGCGGCCTGCTCATACAAATAGACCGGGATTTGCAACTCGCGGCCCACGCGCTCACCCAAACGTTTTGCCATTTGGACGCATTCATCCATGTTGACGCCTGAGATCGGCACGAACGGCACGACATCGGTCGCGCCCATGCGCGGATGTTCGCCGGTGTGCTTGTTCAGGTCAATCAACTCGGATGCAGTTTGGATGGCGCGAAAAGCCGCCTCTTCGACGGCTTCGGGCGGCCCGGCATACGTCACGACTGTGCGGTTGTGATCGAGATCGGACGAACGATCCAGCAGGCGCGCGCCTTCGACAGATGTGATGGCCGCCACGATCTGGTCAACAATTTCGGGTCGGCGCGCTTCAGAAAAATTGGGGATACATTCAACAAGTTGGGTCATGGGATACTCGGCTTCAGGTTTTGGATATTTCAGTGCGCGCAAGTTTTCGATTGGCAAAGCCAATTATAAGGGATGAAGTTGAATTTTAGAAAACAGTACGCTTCAAGGTAAAAAATTCCATAACGCGCTTTGTAAAGTGATCAATAAAATCTTTATAAGAAGATCAGGTTCCTCAATGAAGCCTGGCCTCTTGTTTATTATTGAACTTCTCCCTCCGCTCTCTTCAAAAACCTTCCAGCGCCCTGTTTGCCCTTCCACTCATCGCCATCCACGATCATCTGGCCGCGCAGAAAAACTTTTTCGGGAAAACCGGTCAACTCCCAGCCTTCATACAAATTGTAATCTGTGCGCTGATGCGAATGAGCCACGCCGTATTTCACTTTTTTCTGCGGGTCCCAAATCACAATATCCGCGTCCGAGCCGGGCAGGAGCGCGCCCTTGCGCGGATACAGCCCAAATATCTTTGCCGGGTTCGTGCTGTTATACGCGACAAATTGATTCGCGGTGATCCTGCCCGCGCGCACTCCATAGGTCCACATAATCGGCAGGCGATCTCCGACTCCCGGCAGGCCGTTGGGAATTTTGGTAAAGTCATCTTTGCCAAGTTCTTTGCCCGGGATGGCAATCCCGCGTCCTTCATAGACGATGGGCCGCGTCCCGTCAAAATAGAATGGGCAATGATCCGTGCCTATCGTCTGCAAAATCCCATTCGACAGTCCCTCCCACAAACGCGCGTTATCCTGCTCCGTGCGCATGGGCGGCGAGCAAATCCACTTCGCGCCATCGGCGCGGCGCAAATGGTCAATCGTGAAAAACAAATATTGCGGACACGTCTCGCCCATCACTTTGACGCCGCGCTCGCGCGCGTAGCGAAGCATATCCACTTCGCCGCCCGCGTTCATGTGGACGATGTAAACCGGCGCGCCAGCCTGTTCGGCCATGGCCGCCATCCGAAGTGTGGCTTCGACCGCGCCCCACACCGGACGCGTCAGGGCGTGCCATTCGGGAGTCAGATGACCAGCGTTAAGCGCATCCGCGACCAGTGTGTCTATCACGTCGCCATTCTCGCAATGGGCCATCACGAGCATTCCATTTTCTTTTGCGATTCTTAAAACCTTGAAGATACCGGCATCATCGAGGCGCAGGCGGCCATTATAGGCGGTGAAAACTTTCAGCGTGGTGATTCCCATTTCACGCAGGGAAGGAATCTCTTTGGCGATCTTCTCATCGAATTTGGTCAGGTTCATGTGAAAGGAATAATCAATGGCGGCTTTCTCGGCTTTCTTCATCCAAAGGTCAACGGAATATTGAAAACCTTGATCTTCCAGCACGACAAAATCTATGGCAGTCGTTGTTCCGCCAAAGGCGGCGGCTTTGTGACCGGTGTAATGGTCGTCAGACGAGACCGTGCCGAACATGGGCAAATCAAAATGCGTGTGCGGGTCCACGCCGCCGGGCAGGATCAGTTTTCCGCTTGCATCAATCACTTGCGCGGGATCCACTTCGAGGTCCAGGCCGATGCGGGAAATTGTCTGGCCCTCAATCAGAATGTCAGATCGAAAAGTATCAGAGGCAGTGATAAGAGTGCCGTTCTTAATCAAGAGCTTCATATTTCTGCTCCTTTGTTTCGTAGGAAGATTGAACTTCTTTAATGCCCAGCAACGCAATCAAGATTTCAGGCGGAATATCCGCTTCGGGCAGATCGGTTTTATAAAGCTGGGTGTTTTCTGCTCTCTCACGAAGCGAACGCCACAACACGGCGCGCTCATCTGTATTAACGATCAAATCGTTGAGCGTTCCGGCTTTGAGTAAATATTCCCCGGTTGTGTAAAGAAAGGTCAGTCGTTTCCATTTGTCAGCCAGCACGGGTTGGGACAATTTTTCCAAAGCGCCGATCTGGATCTTGAAATATTCTTCATGTGCGCGCGGGTGATCGGCTTCATCTTTCAACAATTCGCCGCGCGTGGTCAACTCGTGGCCGCGCACTTGCGAAACGAATTCGATCTGTCCGCCGCGCGCGCCGAAGGCCGAGGGCTGGTAAAAAGCCAGATAGTCCACCGCGACCACTTTCGGCGCGGTGCGCAGCGGGATGCGATACCAGCCCAACAACCGCGCAAAATCCAGGTCGCGCGGGGTCGGAATTAAGCAAACCAGAACGAGTGAGGCCGGGGATAACATATTTAAAAGTTGAAGGTTGCAAGTTAAGATAACCTGCAACCTTCAACCTGTCAACTTTCAAACTAACCCAGCCCAACTTCCTTGTTGAACTCGACGATCAACTCGTCAATTTCATTTGCCTGCTTCTGGACGTCGGTCCAGTAATTCGGCTGATACCACATATCTTGAATCTCTTCGTAGGTTTTGCCCTGTTGTTCGACCCAGGTGTAATACTTCAAATTATGGACACGGCGGCGGTCGGTGTAACGCAGTTCGAGCATGTTGTCCGTGGACTGGCCGTGCAGATAGCGGGCAAAATCTGCGGCGGCATCGGACTCGGTATATTGCCCGTGTTCCATGTGCATCTCGTGGATGCGTGAGCGATAGAGTTCCATCGAGTCGGTCAGCACAGTCAGCATGATGTCGTTCTCGCCCATCTCGTAATATTTGGCGGTCTTGATGGCGGAAAGAACGTTCGAGATGCCGGAGAAGCCCAGCAGGTCGAGTTGGTTGACTACTTTTTCGGGGACGCCTTTCTGAACGAGATGGGCGCGTCCGCTTTCCTCGTTGAACAGGCGGGCAATGTTGACCACCGCGTTGTCATCAATTGCAACGACAACGTCCGTATTTTTCGTGTTGTGGATCCACGGCACGTGTTTATCGCCGATGCCTTCGATGCGATGGGAACCGAATCCATTTTCCAGGAGAGTCGGGCATTGCAGGGCTTCGCTGGCGACGATCTTGCTGTCGGGGAAAACCTGCTTCATGTAATCGCCGCTGGCAATCGTTCCTGCCGAACCGGTGGCCGAAGCCATGCCGCGATAGCGGTCGTTTTTGCCCATCACTTTTTTCAGCACTTCTTCCATGGCGTGGCCTGTGACTTCATAATGCCACAGATAATTTCCAAACTCTTCAAACTGATTGAAGATCATCAAGTCCTGGCCGGAGGCGCGCAGTTCCTTGCATTTATCGAAAATTTCCTTGACGTTAGATTCAGAGCCGGGGGTTTTGATTGTTTCACCCGCGATCTTCGACAGCCACTCGAATCTTTCCTTCGACATGCCCTCCGGCAAAATCGCAATGGACTCGCATCCGAGCAGGGCCGAGTCATACGCGCCGCCGCGGCAATAATTTCCGGTCGAGGGCCAGACGGCTTTCTGCCTAGTCGGGTCGAACTGGCCGGTGACGAGGCGCGGCACAAGACAACTGAACGCGGCCCCCACTTTATGCGCGCCGGTCGGGAACCATTTGCCGATCAACACGATGATGCGCGCGGGGACGCCCGTCAGTGAAGGTGGAAGCTCGAGGTAGTTGACTCCGCCAAATGTCCCGCCCGAAGCGGTGGGTTCGTTATGCCAGGTGATGCGGAACAAGTTACGCGGATCTACATCCCACAATCCGATCTTCTTCAGTTCATCCCTGACTTTTGCGGGAATCTTGGACGGGTCTTTCATCTGCGCGTAGGTCGGGATGATGATATTGCGCTCGCGCGCTTGTTTAATGGCGTTCTTGCGACGGGATTTTTCGACAGTTAGGTCAATTGTGGTCATGGGGTTCTCCTGCCTGCGCACGCGCAGGCGCAAGTTGAATTTGTCTGACAACTTGTATTATATCGCACAATCAAAAAATAGAGAACCAAAATCTGGTTATGCCTTCCGGTTGGCACAATATCTTTTTCAAGATCATTACTTTTTATAAGCCACGATCACGCCATCCCGCACCGGGACGAGCGAAACAATCCAATCCGGGTCGTGTGTGATCAGGCGCGTAAATTTGCGCACGCCTTCGGTAGCGGGTGAGGTGTCATTCTTATCGAAGATGCGCCCGCTCCAAAGTATGTTGTCAATGATCAACGCGCCGCCGCTCCGCAATTTTTCCTTGATGAACGGCAAAGAGTCGGGATAGGCTTCCTTGTCAATGTCGTTGAAGATCAAATCGAACGGGCCGGATGTTTGACGAAGCGTGGCCACCGCTTCGGCCACATGATATCGGACCAAATCGCCGAATCCCAACCTGGACAAATGGCCGGCCGCCATCTCAGATAACTTCGCGTCCCAGACGACGTGATGCACGACTCCCCCGCCGTTGTCTTTCACCGCTTTCACAAACCACGCGGTCGAATAACCATAGCCTGATCCCATCTCGAACACGGACTTTGCCCCGATCATGCGCGCGATTTGATAACACATATATCCCGCCGCGGGACCAATGATGGGAAAGTCCGTCTTCTCTGCGTACTTTTCCATTTCCTGCAGCTCCGCCTCGCGCGGCGGAACAAGAGAAGTTAGAAATTCCTGCACAGCTTGATAATTTAATTCGCTCATATATTCTCCTTTACCGATAATGTTTTGAAAAACTTATTGAATTCGCTTGAGGGCCTTCCTCATCCGTTCCAGGCCCTGCTCGAGCAATTTTCGCGTCGTCCCAAAATTGATGCGGACATGGTCCTCCCCTTCCCTGCCGAATATCTTCCCGTCGCTCAAAGCAACCTTGGCTTCCTTCATAAAAAATTCAAACGGCGAGCCTTTGATTCCCGCAGATGTGAAATCGAGCCAGCCAAGATAAGTCGCCGCTGGTACCGTCGTGCGGACATCGGGCATGTACTCGGTGACATAGTCCACAAGAAAATCGCGGTTGGCAGTGAGATAACGGCGCAAGTCTCTCAACCACCCGTCGCATTGACCGCCGAATGCGGTATGCGCCGCAAAGAGTCCCATACTGCTTACATGCAATCTCAAATGTTCAACCGTCTTCGCATACTGCTCGCGCAATTCCTTATTTGGAATGATTGCAAAGCCACAGAACAGCCCCGGTACATTGAAAGTCTTGGATGGGGCAATCAACGTGACGGTATGTTTTGCAATTTCGGGAGACAACTTCGCCATCGGTGTGAATTGATTATCGTCCAACAGTAACTCCGAATGGATTTCATCCGAGACGATCAGGACGTCATTCTTGATGCAAATCTCGGCCATGCGCAGCAGGTCTTTGCGCGAGAAAAGGATACCCAGCGGGTTATGCGGATTGCACAACAGGAACATGCCTGCCTTTTTCGTCTGTCGCGCGAACAAATCCCAATCAATTTCATAATGAAGAATATTTCCGTCCACGCTTTTCACAAAGGGCGCATCAATTTGCGGAATGCCCAGGTTATTCTTGACTGCATGAAATTCATTGTAAACCGGTGTCTGGATCAACACCCCCTTCTTTGGAGTACAAAAAGTCCGCGCCGCGACGCTGAACCCGCTGACGATGCCTGTAACCGCAACGACCGCTTCGGGCTTGACCTTCCAGCCGTACAGCCTGTCCATTCGGGCAGAGACCGTTTCATACAACGCTTTTGAAGGAAGTTCATATCCCAGCACGCCGTTGTCAATGGCTCTACGAAGCGCAGACAAAATCGGTTTCGGCGACGGAAAATCCATATCCGCCACCCACATGGGGAGAACATCGTTTGGGTACCAGGTCCATTTATTTTTGTGGTTTGGATTACGGCGATTCGGGGTATGGTCAAAGTCATGTTTCATCGTTTTTCCTCAACAAACCGGCGCACAAAACAAACGAAGGCGGTTTAGCCGCCCTCGTTTTGATCCGACGAATTCGGCGCGTCCCTGACGATGTAAAGCGGCCGGCCTTTGGCTTCATCATAGAGCCGCCCGATGTATTCCCCCAAAATTCCAAGTGAGATCAACTGCACGCCGCCGAGGAACAGCACTGCGATCAATGTGGTGGCCTGGCCGAAGAAAGCTCCCGACCCCATAATACGCATATAGATAACTATCGGAATGGCAAGGATTGAAATCCCAGCCGAGAAAAAGCCAAAGAAGGTTGCAACCTGCAATGGGAAATACGAGAAGCTGGTGATGGCGTTCAGCGCCAGTTTCAGCATCTTGCGGAACGGATACTTCGTCACACCGGAGTGACGGGCGGCGCGTTTGTACTCCACGCCGATTTGCTTGAAGCCCACCCAGGCCGACATGCCGCGCGGGAAGCGGTGGCGCTCCGGCATCTGCTTGAGCACGTCCACCACTTTGCGATCCATCAAGCGGAAATCGCCGGTGTCCACTGGAATTTTTACGTCGGTGATGCGATAGATGATGCGATAGAACATGGAGGCGGTAAATTTCTTGAACCAGCTCTCGCCTTCGCGCTCGGCGCGCACCGCGTAGACCACTTCGTAGCCTTCTTTCCACTTCTTCGCCAAATCCAGGATCACTTCAGGCGGGTCCTGCAAATCCGCGTCAATGATGACGACCGCCGCGCCGCGCGCATAGTCCCAGCCGGCGGTGATGGCAATCTGATGCCCGAAGTTGCGCGCAAAGATCACCGGGCGGACGCGTTTATCAACCCTGGCCAGTTCGCGGATCTTTTCGGTCGAGCCGTCGGTCGAGCCGTCATCCACGAGTATGAGTTCCCAGGGCTGGCGGGTCGCGTCCATCACTTCATGAAGGCGACGGTGCAGTTCTGACAGGTTATCGAGCTCGTTGTAAATCGGCGCGATGATCGAGTAAGTAATTTTCATTTCTTATTCTTTTTTTCGAGCAGGAGTCGGCCTGAGAGTGGATTCTGATTTTAAGGCCGCGGCCGGTTCGAGGTCCGGGGAAGATGCTGGCTCTTCATCTTCAAACGACGGCAGGCCAAGCAGTCTGCGGCGGATATATTTTCCAATGACAATGATGGTCGCTAAAAGCGGAACGACGATCAGAACGCCAAGAACGCCCTGCAAAATCACGGCGGTCACGATGGCAATAAAAACCAGGCCTTCGTGCATGAGCACGCTATGGCCGAGAATGCGCGGTTGAAGCCAGACGGTCTTGAAGGTGTTAAGTAGTAAATAAATGCCGAGCGTTAGAGCGGCAAACCAGAGATTGGGCATTGCAAAAAGAGGGTAGCTGGAACCTTCCAGGAAGGCCACGAGAGTAGCAAGAATGGCTACGCCCGCCGGGCCAATTTCGGGCAAAAGGTTAAGCACGCCTGCCATAAAGCCCAACAAAAGTGCACCGGGTAATCCTATCAATTGCCAGGCCGCTGTATAAATGATGGCCAGAATGATCACAAGCCGTATCTGGCCGCGCAGATAATTCGTCCACACCGCGCGTATTTCGCGGTAGAGACGGGTCAAATCACTCTGTTCATGAGGCGGCGCAAGTTTGATCAGCCAGTCTCGCAGGCGGTCCCATTCGGTCATCAAATAATAAGCAGCCACAAGGATCACCAGCATCCAGAGAAAGCCGCGCGATGTAATCTGCAGGAATTGGAGGGCTTGTTGCAACTGCGGGGCAATCGCTCCCCCATTGAACATTGTCCGCAAGGCGGGAGCGAGCAATCTCAAATCGAGGCTCAAGTTGCCCAATTGGAGCGGGGCGCTTAGGAGATTCTCAAGGTCCTTGAGGGCCGATTGAAAATCTTCCGTGATGGATTTAACCTGTGTGAATATAACCGGCACGATCGTTACTAAAAAAATGAGCAGCCCAACCAGGATAGACGCATACATCAGGGTGGCCGCCGATTTACGCCGCAATCGAAAACGCGTCGCAAGAAAACTCACCCCAGGGCTGAGGAAATATGCGATCAGCGCCGCGCTCAACAACGGCTTAAAGATTTCGCGGATATACCACAACAGCCCTGCAAACAAGATCAGCAGAGCTGTGAGGACGATGTAACGAAAGGGTGATTCCCAGGTTCGATTCATTGCTGCGCAGGGTTTTGCAGTATGCGCTTGAGGGCCTTCAATGTGGGTTCGATCACGGGCGCTTCTCCGTGCGGCGACGATGCGGCGACGGCCTGCATTGCGGCGCGGACATCTTTGAGCCCACTGCCGGTATTCAACACCAGGATGGGTTCATCGCCTCCCACCAGACCCTGTGCCGCGGCGCGCGTTAAACCGGCATAGGCGGCGGCCCCGGCCGGTTCTGCAAAGATACCCTGCCTGCCAAGTTCCGCAATCGCTTTGAGGATTTCATCGTCTGAAACAGTGACATAAGTCCCGCCCGTTTCGCGGGCCGCGCGCACTGCGCGCACACCGTCGCGCGGCAGGTCCACGGAAATGCTATCTGCAATCGTTTTGGCTGAGATGGGAATGATATTTTCAGTATTTGCATGGAAGGCATTTGCAATGGCCGCCGAACCCTCGGCCTGCACGCCAATGATACGCGGCAGGCGGGGAATCCAGCCCAATTCAAGCAGGTCCTTGAAGCCTTTGTGAATGCCCGAAATAATGTTGCCATCGCCCACAGAGACAAAAACGGTCAGGGCTGAATGGTCGAGATTTTCACCATGCTGCTTGTGCCACTCCTGGTGTGTTGCCTGCCACCATTCCCATATTTCGAACGCGGCAGTCTTCTTGCCTTCGGCTGTAAAAGGATTGTAGCCTGTGTTTCGGCAATACCAACCAAACTCGTTTGAGGCCTGGATGGTCAGATCAAAGGCATCGTCATAAGTGCCATCCACCAAAATTACCTGCGCGCCAAAGATCAGCAATTGCGCCACTTTGGCGGGCGGAGCAGTCTTCGGCGCGAAGATTACGGCTTTTTGTCCCACTGCCGCAGACATGCCTGCCAAAGCCGCGCCTGCATTACCAGTCGAGGCTGTAACGATTACATCTGCCTTGATTTCGCGCGCGCGCGTCACTACGACTGCACTGGCCCGGTCTTTGAACGAGGCCGATGGATTGCGTGACTCGTCCTTGAGCCAGAGATGTTTCAGGCCGAGCTTTTCGCCGAGCTGCCGCAGGGCAAAAACTGGTGTGCCTCCCGCGACATGAAGCGGAGTAGAGTCGCCTTCGGGTTCAGGCACAGGCAAAAGCGGAAGGTAGCGCCAAAGCGAAGCGTCACCGCGCGAGAGAATATCTTCAGGCTGGTATTTCTTTCGGATCGCCTTGTAGTCGAGAATGATGTCGAGATTGCCGCCGTCTTTGGGGCAGGTATACGCGACCTGATCAGGCAGGTATTCGGTCCCACAGAGTGAACAGCGATAGCCAGTGAATTTAGTCATAGTTACCCTTTTCTTGGCTTGATTTTACCCGATATAGGAGCAGACCTGAAAAGGACTCGCAGGCTTGAAACCTTGAGAGTCCTTCTCGATTTACTTACCGTTTCGTTCCCACAACTCTCTTGCAATCATCTCCTGATCCACAGGCAACTTATCCACGCGGACACCCACCGCGTTATAGATCGCGTTCGTGATGGCGGGAGTGGTAGGGATACTGCATATCTCCCCGACTCCTTTTGCGCCGTAGGGACCTTCTGCAGTGGGATGCTCAACAATGATGGAGGTGATCTCCGGCGTGAGCATAATACCGGGCACGCGATAACGCGCCAAATGGTCAGTGACCACATAGCCGTTATCCATGATGAACTCTTCGGTGAGTGCGTTGCCGAGTCCCATCATCACGCCGCCTTCGACTTGCCCCTGCAAGCCGAGCGGATTAACAGCCATGCCCACATCGTTGGCAGAGATGACTTTCAGAACGCGGACTTCACCCGTCAGTTTGTTGACTTCCACTTCCGCGGCTTGGACACCAAAGGAGAAGGCGAAGTGCATGTCGCCGCCTGTGCCGAGCGGCTGGGTCTTCGGCGCTTCGTATTCGTAGAGGGCGCGCGGTTGTTGTCCCATGGCCTTCATTTCTTTGGCGACTTCGGCATAGGTCATCGAATGTCCGTTGGCATGGACGATGCCGTTCTCGAAGCGAATCTGTTCGGGACGCACATCATATTTTTCGGCGAGGGAGGCGATCATCGCCTCACGCAAAGTCCTGGCCGCGTAACGCGAAGCGTTGCCCGTCACATAAGTTTGACGTGAGGCAGTGGTGGGTCCGCCATTCGGGGTTAAGTCCGTGTCCATCACCAAAACTTTCACTTGTTCAGGCGCGACAGACATTTCTTCGGCAACGATCGTACGCATGACCGTGACGAGTCCCTGCCCCATTTCGGCGGAGGAGCTTCTCACTTCAAACTTGCCATCATCGAACAACTCAACTTCCGCGCCGGATTTATCAGGCGCGCCGCCGCCGAGTCCCGTGTTCTTGTACGCCGCGGCAAAGCCCCACGAGCGTACCAGGTGCGGCGTGTCAGGTGTCACGCGCGGCTTGAACAGTTCCTTCTCTGGCAAACCTGACGCCTGACACATGACACTTGAAACCCTATCAATACATTCCATGAGTCCAACTGACTCACGTAATTCCTGTCCGGTGTTGGTGATGCTTCCAACGTGAAGTGCGTTCATGCGGCGAAGTTCAACGGGTTCGATATTTAATTTCTCGGCGAGCATGTCCATCGCGGACTCGACGGCAAATGCCGATTGTGTGACGCCGAAGCCGCGGAACGCGCCCGCAGGCGGATTGTTAGTGTACATGGCATAACAATCGGCGCGCACATGCGGGATGTCGTACGGACCCGCCGAGTGTGTGGTGGCGCGGGTCATCACCTTTTCACCGAGTGACGCATACGCGCCCGTATCGCCATACAGTTCGGTCTCACACGCCACGAGCCGGCCATCTTGCTTCGCGCCAATCTTCACGCGGATCTGTGTAGCATGCCGCTTCGGATGCACAAGCAAACTTTCGTGACGATCAAACAACAACTTCACAGGGCGCTGCGTCACATTCGCCAGCATCGCCACATGGATTTGTCCCATCACATCTTCCTTGCCGCCGAATCCGCCGCCCATCAACTGTCCAACGATTCGCACGCGCGACTCGTCCCAGCCCATCACGCGCGCCACTTGCGTTCGATCCTGATACGGGATTTGCGAGCCGCAATAAATTTCCATTCGCCCATCCGCCAACGGCACACCGATGCTACATTCAGGTTCAAGGAACGCGTGGTCGGTGGTCTGCGTGTGAAATGTGTGTTCAAGGATAATGTCGGACTCAGCAAACCCTTTCTCCATATCGCCCTTGCGGACTTTGATGTGCTTGAGCAAATTTCCCTTTTCGTGGATTTGCGGGACTCCCTCTTGGTGTGCCATTACTGGATTCGTGATCACAGGCTGGAGGTCGAACTCCGCTTCGATCAAAGCCGAAGCCTGCTCGGCGATCTGTTGCGTTTCTGCCGCTACAAGCGCGATCGCATCCCCCACATAGCGGACGCGTTCGCCGACACCGACCATCACGGGCCAGTCATAGATGACCAATCCATGATTATGTTCGGCAGGAATATCTTCAGCAGTTAATATGGCAACAACGCCAGGTAAGGCTTTTGCTTTTGAAATATCGAGTTTCTTCAAGAAGCCATGCGGGATCATCGCGCGGCGCGCTTTGGCATACAACATGCCATCGAACACAAGGTCATCGGTGTAGATTGCCGCGCCCGTGACTTTCTCGATTCCATCGGGTCGTAAGTGAGTATGTCCAACCGATTGATGGACGTGAATCGAATCAGGGATATTTGGTTTCCTGACAGGTTCGCCTGTTCTCAACGATTCCGCCGCGGCAAGAATCGCATTCTCAATCGCGGGATAACCCGCGCAACGACAAAGTGTATCCTTCAATGCAAAACGGATTTCATCCGAATTCGGATTTGGGTTGCGTTTGAGCAACGCGTAGGCGGTCATAATTTGCCCAGGGATGCAGAATCCGCATTGCACTGCGCCGTGTTGCACAAAAGCTTCCTGCAACGGGTGCAGTTTCATTTCTTCGTGCACACGCTGCGCGAGTCCTTCAATGGTGACGATGACCTTCCCATCCGCGCGCTCAGCGGGATAGATGCATGAGACCACCGGCTCGCCATCCACGAGGACAGTACACGCGCCGCACTCGGCTTCCTCGCAGCCGATCTTTGTGCCGGTAAGGCGAAGTCTCTGGCGCAGGAGGGCGGAGAGGGTTTCGCCTGCAACGGGTTCGAGATTATGTTTGATGCCGTTTACAGTAAGAGAGATTTGATTGTTCATTATTTACTTCCTAATGTAGTTCGGTGGTCGAGTAGCTCCGAGCACACTTCGAGAAGCATATCGAGACCACCAATTTCAAGTTTACTTTTGATTGCTGGTTTCGATACGGTCGAAGAACGCCGCCTACTCAACCGGCAGAGTTTATGGGCAATATTATTTTGCCCTTGACCACGCAGTTTCAAGCGTATCCCTGAACAACCCGCTAACAATATGCCTGCGATAATCTGCACTGGCGCGGCGGGCGCTGGTGCGGAATTGGGCTTGGGCAAGCAGGGACTCAAGTGCGGACTCAGATGTTGTTTCGTTCAGATGTTGTCCGCGCAAGGAATCTTCGGCCTGCGTGGCGCGAAAGGGCGTCCCGCCGCCGGGACCAACGGCGATGCGAATATCTTTGATGGCATTGTCCTCACGTTCAAGCCAGGCCGCGCAATTCAAAATGGGCAAGGCCACGCCTTGCGGACGCATGATGCGTTTGAAGCAGGAGGCTTGGTGACGAGTGGAAAGTGGAAGGTAGAAACCGACGAGAAGTTCCTCGCCATGTTTCAGGGAAGATTTTCCTGGGCCAACGAATAATTCCTGAAATGGGATTCTGCGATTGCCAGAGAAGCCGGCAATCTCGGCTTCGGCATTAAGGGCAGCCAGGGCAATTGTCCCATCTGCGGCGGGCAGGGCGTGTGCGACATTACCGCCGAGCGTGGCGACATTGCGGACTTGCGGGCCTGCGATCAACTCACAGGCTTCGGTCAAGGCTTGGGCGTGCGCGCCAGTTCGAGGGTTCAGAACGATGCGGTTGACCGGGACGGAGGCGCCGATGAAGAGAGAGTCTGCGCGTATTTCCAGGGCGAGCAATTCTTTAATTTCAGTTACGTCAATCAAGGTTTGGACGGAGGAATGACGGCCTTGTTCCAAATCCAATAATAGGTCTGTCCCGCCTGCAATCGGCGCAAGCGGACGCGGCGCATGTGCGAACGCGTCCATTGCTTCGGATAATGTTTTCGGCCTGAGATAATTTTGCCAAAGGTTCATTGGTGGCGTCCTTTCTGACGGCGGCACTTTTCGATGGGATGGTTCCCAACGCCGCTGTGTGATTCGCACTCAGCGACCACCGAACCGATGGAATTGAATTGTACTGCTTTTTATGTTGCTGGCGCGCTTTCCTCCGGGTGGACGCCTGCCATCAGCAGGCCAAGCTTTTGAGGAGTGGCCGCCTCGCGCGAGACGATGTCCATGACCCGGCCTTCGTAGATGACCGCGATGCGGTCGGAGAGCGCGAGAATTTCGTCGAGGTCTTCGGAGATGAGCAGGATGGCTGCGCCTGCGCGGCGCTGTTCAAGCAATTGTTCGCGGACGTATTCCGTCGCGCCGATATCGAGACCGCGTGTTGGCTGGGCGGCGATAATGACGCGCGGACTCCTGGAAAGTTCGCGCGCCAACACAACCTTCTGGATGTTTCCGCCGGAAAGGTTTTTTGCAAGAGTTTCGCGGGAGGGGGTTTTGACATGGAACTGTGCGATCAATTTTTCTGCATGGGTGGAGATATCGCTCAAGGCCAGAAAACCAAAGCGTGAATATGGCCGCTTGTGATGCTCGCGCAGGATCATGTTTTCGGCGACGGTAAATTCCCGGATCATGCCATCGCGCATACGTTCCTCGGGAATGTAGGAAAGCATTCGGTCGGTCAATTCCCCAGGGGCCAGCCCGGTCACATCTTCGCCTTCCAGCACGACTCTTCCTGCCGTGATTTTACGCAGCCCTGTTACTGTTTCCGCCAATTCACATTGACCGTTGCCGGAGACACCGGCGACGCCAAGGATTTCGCCGGAACGAACTTCAAGACCGACATCGCACAGACCGGGCGTGCCGCGGTCACTGCCGCAACATACCTGGTCCAGCTTCAGGCGGATCTCGCCTCGTTCGACATTTCCGCGATCTGGCGCAAAGCTGATTTCACGGCCAACCATCCAATTGGCGAGGTCCTGTTTGGTGGTTTCAGAAGTTGGGCGCGTGCCGATCTTGCGTCCATCACGCAGGACGGTGACGCGATTACTGATCGCAACCACTTCGTGCAATTTGTGAGAGATAAAGATGAGCGCGTGACCGTCTTTCACCATCTGGCGCATGATGATGAATAATTCGTCCACTTCCTGAGGGGTAAGAACAGCGGTCGGCTCATCAAGAATAAGGAGAGCCGCGCCGCGATAAAGTGCCTTGATAATTTCTACACGTTGCTGCTGGCCGACCGACAGTTGCCAGATGTAAGCGGAGGGGTCAATTTTCAGGCTGTAGATTTCGGCCAGTTCCACAATTCGTTTTGAGACGCGGTCGAGATCTGTAAGCAGGCCGCGCGAGGATGGCAATCCGAGGGCTACATTTTCGGCCACGGTCATGGATTGCACCAACATAAAGTGCTGGTGGATCATACCGATGCCCAGGTTGATCGCATCGGTCGGCGATGAAATGATGACCGGCCTGCCGTTCAATAGAATTTCTCCCTGATCGGGATGGTACAAACCATACAGGATTCTCATCAACGTGCTTTTGCCCGCGCCATTTTCCCCCAGCAGGGCATGGACTTCACCGAAATGAACATCGAAATCAATATGATCATTGGCAAGCACGCCGGGAAAACGCTTGGTGATGCCGCGCATCTCGAGGCTGTCAATGCGAGCCCGGCCGGAAGCGAGTCTGTTTGATTCGGTCATCGCGCCATCCTGAAATTTGTTGGACTTCGGAAGTCTTGGGAAAGACTTCCGAAGTCTTTTAGATCGAACCTGCTATCAACTACGGCAGAGTGATCTTGATGGTTCCGTCAATAATCCCTTTTATGGTAGTTTCCGCCAACGACTTGGCTTCAGCAGAAAGGGCATAATCCGGGTTGAATTCGATCACCTCACCGCCGTTCGCAAGATTGGCTCTGAAGGATTCGCCACCCAGTGTGCCGGCCTGTATCTTGGAGATCATCTCTTTGAGTACCACTTCCCAATGATAGACCTGGCTGGCAACCACGATGGAAGGCGCAAGAGACGATTGGTTGGATTGCGTGCCAAACCACAACACGTTGGCTTCTTCGGCTTTACCGATCGCGCCGACAACCATCTGGGCGGTGCCGGTCAACGCATCTGCGCCGGCGGCGATTTGCGTCGTCGCGGCTTCAGAAGCCAGCGCAACGTCAGAGAACGAACCGATGTAGCTCACACGAACATCAATGTCAGGATTGGTCGCCTTGACACCGGCTTTGAACCCGTCCACATATAGTTTCGCGTCGCCGGTTTCAATCGGGCCGACAACACCAATCACCTTGCTGGTGGAGAGGGTTGCCGCCAGCACGCCGTTGACATAACCGCCTTCCTGAGATGCGGCCTCATAGGCAAAGATGTTCGGCTGGCCAAAGGTATCCACCGTGGTTCCCCAGGCAAAGCTGGTCTTGGGGAAGTCGGGAGCGATCTCCTGCAGGGATGAGCCGTATTGCGAGCCATGAGCAATCACCAGGTCATAGCCTTGTGTGGCATAGTCGCGAATAGCCGCGGCAGCATCGTCCACCACGAACATGTTCTCCGAGTAGACGAACTCGAATTTACCGGGTCCGCCCATCTCGGTCTGAATGCGAACGAGCGCATCGTACATACTCTGGCTGAAAGCCAGGTCATTGATGGCGCTCGGCATCACAACTGCCACGCGAAATGGTTTCGCCGGGGCTGGCGGCACGGTAGGAGCCGCTGTTGGAGCTTCAGTTGCCGGGGCCTGGGTGACAACAGGGGCTTCGGTAGCCGGGGCGCCGCATGCGCTTAAAACAAGCGCAAAGGCGAGAACAAGGGTCATAAACCAAACGAACTTTTTCATCTTCTTCTCCTTATTTTGGATAGGTAATAACACTTTGTTTTTTCAGAATTCTAGTTCGCCTTCTTATCAAACACACCTCCTTTTCCATAAAAAGTCAATCTTCCCGCTCAAAAGGTTTTGTCAGCGCAGAGGGTGCCCTTACTCTTGAAACGGCGGCAACCAAAACCAATATCGTCAGCACATACGGCATCATCACCGCGATATCGGATGGAATGGGAATGCCCAGCACCTGAATCCATAACTGCAAAGAGTTAATCATGCTGAACAATAATGCGCCCCCCAAAACACCAGCCGGCTTCCACGCGCCGAAGTACACCAGCGCCACCGCGATAAAGCCCAGCCCGCTGGTCATGTTTTGCTGGAATACGTTCAATAAAGCGATGGAAAGGGACGCTCCCGCGACGGCGGACAGAATCCCGCCGAGGATGATCGTGAAATACCTGATGCGCGCCACGCTGACCCCGAGCGAATCCGCCGCATCCGGGTTTTCTCCCACCGAACGAATCTTTAATCCGAGGGTTGTCTTATTCAGAACGAACCAAGCAATAGGAACGAGAAGGTAAGCAATATACACAAGCAGGTTTTGGCTAAAGAAAATTTCCCCAACGCCAGGTATATCACTCAGGCCGGGAATGAAAATCTTCGGAAAGCCTTTGACAGTTTCCACCGTGCCAAGTAATTTCTGAAAAAGCAGATCGCTCACGCCCATGCCGAACAGATAAAAGCCGATGCCGCTGATGCCCTGCTGGGCACGCAGGTTGACAGTCACGAACGCCATGGCCAACCCCATCACCGCGCCAACAATCATGGCGACCAGCACACCGAGCCATAAATTTCCAGTGGTTAGCGCAACATAGAATGCGGCGAACGCGCCCAAAAGCATCTGTCCCTCAATGCCCAAGTTAAGTACCCCGCTTTTTTGACCAAATACCTCGCCGATCGAAGCATACAAGTATGGAGTAGCCAGACGAATCCCGGAAGCGAGAATGCCGATCAATACGGTCGTAGAAAACAGGTCTGAGATCATGCGTCAGTCTCCGCTTGCTGCGATTTTTCGCCGCCTGCATGAGGCGAAGATTCGTCATCCTGCCCGGCAGCGGCCAGCCTCCGCTTTTGTCTTCTCCGTCTCCAGACTTCACTGCTCACAACAAAGACTACCACCAATCCATTGAGAGCAATTATCAAGGCAGATGGAACCTGTACCACCCTCTGCATTTTGTTCGCGCCGACCAAAAGCGCGCCAAATAATATCGAAGCAGGGATAGACAAGATCGGATGCAATTGCCCAAACAACGCGGCTACAATCCCATTGAACCCGGCGCTTCCCGTGAACCCCGAAGCGGAGCCGTCAGTAATCATGCGATAGTTTACGCCGAAGACCTGGGTTGCACCCGCTAAGCCCGCAAACGCTCCGCTCAACAACAAAGCCAGCACCACATGGCGTTGAACTTTAATCCCGGCGTATCGTGAAGCATGTGGATTCTGTCCCACCGCGCGGATGCGATAACCGAGCGTCGTGCGCCACAAAAGGATATAAACCAGAACGGCCAGAATTACTGCGATCAGGGCGCCGAGATGCAAGCGGGTGGGAATCAAACGAGGCAGTTGAAAGGCTTCAAGCAGGCGTGCCGTTTGGGGAATCTTCGAAGCCAATTCGGCCTGAGCGGGATCGATCAGCGGTCCGCGCAAAAGGAAGTTCATCAACTGCACCGCGATGGCATTCATCATCACGGTACTTAAGATTTCATTCACATTGAAATAAGCTTTTAATAAACCTGGTATGCCGCCCCAAATTCCACCGCCTGCAAATCCCGCCAGCATGGCGAGAGTGATCACCAGCCAACCTGGCAGGCCGGTGAAAGTCAGCCCGACCCATGTGGCGAAAATTGCGCCGACGATCATTTGCCCTTCGCCGCCGATGTTGATCACGTCCGCGCGGAAGGAGATGCATATGCCTAATGCAACCAAAAGCAAAGGCGTGGCTTTGACCAGCGTCTCTGCAAAGGCATTCGAACTGCCGAATGCGCCATCCCACAGAGCTTTGTATGCTTCGATGGGATTAACTTTCAAAAACAGCAGCATCACCGCGCCGACGAACAATGCCGCCAACGCCGCGAAGACAGGCAGGAGCACATCAACGAGACGAGAGACCCATTCGCTTTGCAACAATTTTTTCATTGCCACATGATCGCTCCTGCTATTTCAGTATACTGGAAGCCTGTAAAATTTGTCAGACATTTTGTAATTGAAATTGTATGATAGTCATCCGCAATTACAACTCTGCGCGAACACGCCAACAGTAATGAGAAGACGAACCAGTAAGAAAGACCTATCCTCCCTCTCGCGTTTAGCTCAGATAATTGCTCTTACATCGAACCCAATGCGTCAACTGCAAAATGAAGTTAATCTCTCTCGAACGGCACACCCAGCGCGGCGGGCGGAGAGGCGCGCAGGGCGCGCAATACCTTGGCCGTCACGCGCCTTGTAGGTTCAGGCATGGCCGCCAGAGTCCGCTCGACCCATTCAGCGTTGCCAATGTTGACGAAGAGCAGGGTCAGGATCATCAGTGGAAAAGGCGCAACTTGCAACACTTGCGAAGGAATGCCCGGCAGACTCGGTTGAAGGACAAGTCCAAGCCATTGGAGCAGAGCGAACAGATACGCACCGAACGCGGCCCGCAGCGGATTCCATCCGCCGAAAATCGTAATCGAAAGCGCGATCCAGCCAATGCCATCGAGGCCGGAAATGGTGCCATTCCAACCCGCCTTGACCGAGAGCGAATATGTCGGGCCGGCCAGGCCGATTAACGCGCCGCCCAACACAGTGTAGAAGTAACGCAGGCGGTTGACGTTTGCGCCGCGCACAAAAGCTGCCGCGGGGCGCTCGCCGATGCCCTGCAGCATCAGGCCGGGGCGCGTGCGAAAGATCCAGGCCCAGGCCAGGAAAATGAAAAGAAAACTGAAGTACGTCATCAGGTCGTGTTTGAACAATAAGGGACCGATAAAAGGAATATCTGCAAGACCAGGAATTGACAGAGAAGACAGACGCGGCCCGGGTTGCCCCATGAATGGATTGCCGAGGAAGTAAGAAAGGTCGCGGCTGACGAGAGTCAACACGAATCCAACTGCGACCTGAGACTGCTTCAACGTAATGGATGCGAACGCAACGATAAGAGCAACCGCCGCGCCGATGGCCATCCCGGTTAAGAAGCCCAGAAAGATATTGTCAGTTTTATAAGCAACGGCAAATCCGCCCATCGCAGAAAGGATAATACTGCCATTCATCGAAAGGTTGATGACGCCCGCCCGCTCCGAAAGAGTTTCGCCAAGCACCGCGAAGACGATGGGCGCCGCGGCAAATAAAACTCCAGCCAATCCGATAATTAAAGTTTGAGTATCCACGGATGCCTCACGATTTCTTCATCAACTGCTGGCGCGCGCCTTCGACCAGCACCACAAATAAGACCAGCATTCCCTGCAAAACGCCGGAGAGCGAAGAATCGAGTTTGAGCACGATGGGCAATTGGATACTGCCGATATTTAGAGCCGCATAAAAGAGCGCAACCGGCGCGGCCCATAAGGCCTGATAATTGACCAGCATTGCAACTATCAGGCCCAGATAACCATATCCGCTTGAGATCGAAGGGATGAGGCGATGATAAACCGCCACAACCTGCATTGCGCCTGCCGCGCCCGCAAATAACCCGCACAGTGCAAAAGACATCATCATATATTGCCAAGTTGGAATGCCAAGCAGAAAAGCGGCCCTGGCATTCCTGCCAACCGCCTTGAGACGCAGGCCAAAATACGTTCCCTGCAGAAGCAGATAGACGACGACAATGGCCGCAACTGCAATTACCAAAGCCCATGGGCTGAGCCGCAGGCCGGTGAACACCGTCAAAGAAAGCCTGTCATCAAATGGAACCGTGCCAGACATGGAGGCTACGCCCGGCCGTTTCCATGGGCCAAAGATCAGCCACAAGGTCAGCGCGGTGGCGACAAAATTCAAGCCAAGGCCGCCGAAGATTTCGTTTACGCCGCCAAAGGTCTTGAGCGCGCCCGCCAGCATGGCCCATAGCGCGCCGCCCACCATCCCCGCCAGAATTGCCAATGTGAGAATCAACGCGGGCGGCATGGTTGTATCCTGCAACAAGCGCATGACCCATGTTGTGAATATCGCGCCCAGCATGATCTGTCCTTCCACGCCGATATTCCACAACCCGGCTGAAAACGTAATGAGCAAACCGGCGGTCGTCAACAACAAAGGCACCCAGGCTACCAGCACATTGGCAAAATTATCCAACGAACCGAAGGCGCCCATCAAAATATTCTTATAGGCTTCCAGGGGCGGCGCGCCAGCGGCAAGCAGGATCAATGTAGTAAAGATCACCGCCAGCAACAGCGCCGCCAATTGAAAAGCCAGATTGATCCAGCGGTTATTTTTTAACATGCGCCTTCTCCAAATCCAGAGATTCCCAATCCTTGCCGCCGATCAAATTCCCCAATTGTTCGACGGTCGTCTTCGAGGCCTCCAGCGGTTTCGAAACCTTTCCGCTAAAGAAGACCAATACGCGATCACTGTATTGCAAAACTTCTTCCAGATCAGACGAAATGAAAACAATCGCCGCGCCCTGCTTGCAACGCTCCTTCAATTTGCTCCAAATATAAATAACCGATTCAATATCCAAGCCGCGCGTCGGGTGTTCAAGTAAAACCAGCGAAAGAGGCGACTTGAGCAAAGCCAGCAGGGCGCGTTGCTGATTGCCGCCCGATAAAGATTCAACCGGGCTGGCCGGCGTACCCCGAATGTTGAATGCTTTGATTCTCCCTTCGGCAAGTTTATGTCCCGCAGTGCGGTCAATGAAAATACCGCGCGTTTCTTCAGCCAGCACAAAATGTTCGGTCAACGATAAGCCCGGAACCAGGCCCTCCTCCAGGCGCGAGGCCGGCAGGAATGAAACACCGCCGTGTTTGAAGACATGATACGATTTGCCCGTTAGATCACGGCCATTCAATACCACGCGCCCGCCCACCGGCCGCGTCAATCCTGCACATGCGCGGATGAACGCGCCTTGTCCGCTGCCCTCCATGCCCGCCAGGCCGATGACCTCCCCGGCACGCACATCAAGATCAATGCCAGACATTTGAAAGCGGATGTCTTCCAAGGCGACGCCGCGCAATTCAAGCACGCTTCGTCCCGAACTTGCAGCCTGCCGCGCGCCGAGGGAAATTTCCCTGCCAAACATCATCTCCACCAATTTCTTCGTTGGGAAGGGCGGCCTGGCCTCCCCGACCAGTTTCCCGGCTTGAAGTACGGCCACCGCGCCGCAAAGCGATTCGACATCCTCCAGCTTATGTGAGACGAAGATGATGCTCATGCCTTGTCCGGCAAGTTTACGAAGAGTTTCAAAAAGTTTTTCTTTTTGGCTGGCGCTGATGCCGGTTGTAGGTTCGTCAAGGATAAGAACACGCGCGCCGAGCCACAGCAGGCGCAATATCTCCAATTGCTGCCGTTCGCCGACGGTCAATGAGTCGACATAAGAGTCGGGGTCGAGGGAAAAGTCGAATTGAGCCGCGAGCCGCGTGAAGTCCCGCGCGACCGTTTTTCGATCGGGAAAGAGTCCGCCTGCGCGCCCGAGCAAAAAATTGTCGAGCACACGCATCGGCGGAAAATCCAGCGGATCCTGATGCAACATGCCGACGCCATGATGAATGGCGTCGGCAGGGGAATGGATAATAACAGGTTGATTATCGAGCAAAATTTCGCCGCTATCGGCTTGAATAAAGCCCGACAGGATTTTCATCAGTGTGCTTTTGCCCGCGCCGTTTTCCCCCAGAATGCCTTGGATGGTCCCGGCCGGAATATTTAAATGAATGTCGTTGTTTGCATGGACTTTGCCGAAATGCTTGTGAATGTTGCGGAGTTCAACGTTCATGGGCTGTCCTCAACTCGCGTCCCCTGATCGGGGCAGGGAAATTTTTCTTGCGGCCATAATTAAGGAACGGGGGAGAGCAATGCCCTCCCCCGTTATAAACTAAACAGGCTTACTGCGAAACACTCTGGCCTTCCATGCCTTTGAGCAATTGCGGCAGATACCAGACTTGCAAGTCAGTGCCGACTTCGCCATCTTTGAGATAAGCTGTACCGTCTTGCAGATTGATCGGGCCGGTCCACAGGTTCAGGCCGCCCGCCAGTTCGGCGATGAATTTATCAACATTTGCGCCGGCATCGGCGGAGAGGGCTTTGCCCTTGACGAAGCCAACTGCGCTGGTGTCTTTGTTGTTGATGTCTTTCCAGTCTGGCGCGTTCCACTGGAAGTTAGACTTCCAGGTTCCATCGGATGCAGTCTTGATCGTTGCCGCAAACGCGGGACCCCAGTTGAAGTATGGAACACCGAGGCAGACATCCGGTGCGGCTTCGCAAGAGCCAACGTAATCGTACGGGATGGCCCAGGCCTTTTTGCCGCTCGCGGCAGACTTGGCGGCTTCCTTGCTGGCTTCGGTCGTGTCTATGCCAGAGAGGACGACATCATAGCCGCTGTTGAAGAATTCATCCGCGACCTGAGTCGGGTCGGAAGTGACGCCGGGGATGTTGAACCAGAAACCAATCCAGGTGACTTTGAATTTGAGGTCTGCCGCATTCTTGCCGAGGTAATTCGTCCAGCAATACTTCGCGCCCAGATAGGCGGAGGAAGCCAGGCGGCGGGTCTCATCGTTGATAAGTGGCCCGAGGTAGCCGATCTTTCCGGTCTGTGTGGTGAGGGCGGCGGCACAACCGGCTATCATCTTGCCATATTCCATGCGGCCCATGATATCGGTCTGATTGGGTGACTCTTTGTAGTTCTTACCGTCTTTCCATGTCCAGTCAAGCGAGGCACCGATGACATAAATATCGGGATTGGCCTGCGCAAATTTGAGGGCTTCATCCTTCATGTCGTCCGAGTTGAAGATGACGAGCTTCGCGCCCTGGTTGACAAGTTGCTCCGCCAATTGCGAAGCGGTCGTGCCGGGACGATCCGCGGGGTTTACTTTGTCAATGTAAACCAATTTGCCGCCAAGTTGTTTCTCGGCATACTGAGCGCCTTCGTAGGTCGCCTGACTCCAGCCCTGGTCATTGTAAGGCCCAACCAACAAGATGCCAAAAGTAAATGGTGCTGCAGTCGGCGCTACCGTCGGAGCTTCAGTTACGACCGGAGCTTGAGTAACAGCGGGCGCTTCGGATGCCACGGGAGCAGCAGTTGGAGCAGTGCCACATGCGGAAAGAACCATCGCAAAAGCCACTGCCAGTAAAGCGAATTGCAAAATTGTCTTACGCATTTTCTTCTTCTCCTGTTTAAATTTTGGACTTCGTTCTTCAAAGCGCTTCGTGAGAGAAATCGTCTTTCTGCCGCCTCCTTTCAATTCTTGCAGATGATTGTATCAACAACAGATTATTTCGGGAAGAAACTTAACATTTCTATTTTACGGCAAACACGAAAACCTGGTACGCAAGTCGTTCAGACTGGTTTGCTTTTCGCCGCTGGCCGGAAGCCCGCGATCTATGCGATTCAATAAACGGCACAAAAGCGGACTCACGTAATTCGGAGAAACTTTATACGACGCGATCGCCAATTCTTTGGCGCGCGTCCAATTTCCAGTATGGGCATAGCCTTCGATAAAAACGAATCGTTCAATGGGATCGTTGGGATAATCATTCAGGTTGAAGGCCTTGTCTCCCAACTCGACGACGCGTTGCCAATCGCCCATTTGACGCGCCAGGTCGGCCTGCTCGAAATAATAGCACCAGCCGCGCGCCGGTTCGGGGCCATAGATTTTGGGCATGCGCGCCGTTTCGTCGGGCGTTATCCACGCCGACGAGGACAATCCCGCCGCCTCGCGCATCCGTGTCGCATCGGGGATGAACCGGTTTTGAGAATCGATCTCAGGGTCCAGCAAACGCAGGCAGCCCGGCGGCTGATAATAAAACGCGATCACCTGAGAAGTATTGCCGCGAAAGATTTCCGAAATAAAATCATAAGTGACCGGCTGGCCCGCTTCGAATCCCTGCAGGCTGCCGCCCAGACGCGACGTCGGAAAGAACAAAACGTAATCCATCGCGTTGGAACGATTGCCCGGATCGTAAATCCAATTCAAAGCGGCGGCGAGGGAATTATCTGCATAGAATTGGAACGCGCCGTCGTTGAGCAGAACAATGGTATTGGGCGCAATGCCAGGCGCGCGCCAAAACATTTGCCAGAATATGGTTTTCTGCGTGTTCCAATCGCGGCGAAAATCATCGGCCCATAAAGCCTGCCGGCCCGCGGCCAGCAGGATCAACACGGAAACGATTCCCAGCCGAACGCGCACGGGGAAAAATTCAAGCAGGCCTGCCAAGAGCAGGCTGACGCCCAGCATGAAAGGCAATGTAAATCGGCTGGCCGGATAGGCAAGCGTAATGTCAAGTCCCGCCAGCCAGAAGGGACCGCCGGCAGCCAGCATGGCAATCAGGCCAAGCCCAATCGGCCAGAAATTTATTCGCGGATGTTCGTTGTCTGGCGAACGATTGGCGAACAGGAAGAAAGCCGCCAGCAGGCCGGTCAATAAAACGACGATCAAATAATAAATAACTGTGCGCGGACCATCAACAACGGGGTTGGGAAACTGGAAGACCTGTCCCCACGCCGCCAGGCTGACTGTGTATAAGTTCGAGAAAATCGTCCTCGCCAAACCCGCGAGAGTCGCCAGCGGCGCGGCTTTGAGCTTTGGAATGAGTGCGGGCTGATAGACGGTATTATTGAAAACGAAGAGCCGCCAATAAACGTCCGCGAGAAAGACGAGTAGGTAAGGGATCCAAAGCAAAATCGTTCGCCGCAGGCGGGGCCAAAAACTTTTCAAATGTTCAAAAGAGAAGACAAAATAGAAAATGACAAACGGGCGGAAAAATTCGAGCGTGAAGAAATATTCCAGCATCCACAAGTTGAGGGCCGAGAAGGCCAGCGCCAAAATGGTCAACGGCCAATACCAGCGCGGGAAGCGGAGCGACCAAAGCATACATAGAATGGAAAACAGGAAGAAAGACAGAACGATGAAGAAGTGACTGTAAAGATACGCCGTCCATTGCTGATTGAAGCCGGGATACAGCAGAAAGAACAGGCTGACGATCAAAGCCAATTGACGGCGGCCCGGCCACAGGTCCCGTATGATCGCCCAGACCAAAAGCGCGGACATCCATCGCCAGAACAGTCCGAAGACCTGCCAGTAGATCGGGGATTGCGGCAATATCCGCGTGGTGAGTTGATAAAGGAGTCCCCAAACCGGGCGGTTGGTCGAGAAGTAACGCGCCATCGCGTCGGGGCCAAGCTCGTAACGGATCCACGACATCGGCAGTTCGTCCCAATAAAAGCCGAGTTGCGGAATCAACAAGCCGTATGCCAGCACCGTGACCAGCGCAAGCAGAAGAGGCGCGGCAAAAGGCGAGTCTATAAAAAGTGAAAGTCGGCGCAGAGATGTTTTCACGATGCTGTTTTTATAACCAATATGACAGAGGCCATGGAACGGCCTCTGTCATAAATTTTATTACGGCACGATCCAAGTACCGGTTTCGCCTTTGAGGGCGCGGCCAATATTTTCAGGGTTGGTGATGAGCGCCTGCTTGCCGCCGTTTTCCAAATACCAGATGATGGCTTGAATCTTTGGCGCCATCGAACCTTTTGCAAAATGCGTGCCTTCGGCCAGATATTGTTTTGCCTCGGCCAGCGTCATCTTATCGAGCAATTTCTGATTCGGTTTTCCAAAGTTGAGCGCGACTTTTTCGATTGCAGTCGAGATCAGAAAAAGATCGGCTTTGATCAACTGCGCCAGCAGGCTGGACGCATAATCTTTATCAATGACCGCCGCGACGCCCTGATATTCGCGATGGCTCAAGTCAATGACCGGGATGCCGCCGCCGCCGACCGTGACGACAACCATGCCGGTTTCAAGGAGCGTTTGCACCGCCTCGATTTCCACGACCTCTTTCGGGATCGGCGAAGCGACGACGCGACGCCAGCCGCGGCCGGCGTCTTCGACGACGTTCCAATTCATTTCTTTTTCACGGCGCTTCGCCTCGGCCTCGTCCATGAAACTGCCAATCGGCTTGGACGGATTCTTGAAAGCCGGATCGTCTTTATCAACCAGCACCTGCGTGACCACAGTCGCCACGTGTTTGTGGATGCCGCGCCGAAACAATTCGTTTTGCAGATTTTGCTGGAGGGCGTAACCGATCGCGCCTTGAGAATCTGCGCCACACACATCCAAAGGCACTTCGTGCATGCCTTCGGCTTTGGCGGCGATCTCCGAACGGCGCAGAATGAACCCGACCTGCGGTCCGTTCCCGTGACCGATGGCCACATCCCAGCCGGCCTCGATCATGTCGGCAATATGGAGACAGGTTTCTTTGGCGGCGAGGTACTGATCTTCGACAGTTTTGTGTTTCTCATCCTTGATGAGAGAGTTGCCGCCGATAGCAATGACTGCGAGTTTATTATTTGGCATCTTGTCTCCTAACTCATCGTCAACGCCATGACGGCTTTTTGCGCGTGCAGGCGGTTTTCGGCCTCGTCATATACGACCGAGTTCGGGCCGTCAATCACTGCATCGGTAACTTCGATGTTGCGGTCTGCCGGAAGCGGGTGCATGTAAATGGCATCGGATTTTGCCATCTTCATTTTGACTTCGTCGGTGATCCAGTTTTTGTATGAGTCTTGAATCTTCTTGCCCTCGACCTTGTCGCTCGTCGTCAACAGCGGACCCCATGACTTTGCATACACCACATCCGCATCCTTAAAGGCTTTGGCCATGCCGTCTTTATCGTCCACGATCTCGAAACCAGTGCCAAATTTCTTTGCCTGCTCTTTGGCCTGGTCAACGATATCGGGCATGAGTTTGAATTCGGGCGGGTAGGCCAGCGTGACGTCCATGCCGAAGCGGGGCATTTGCAGGATCAAAGACTGTGGAACGGAAATCGGTTTAAGATACGAAGCCGCGTACGCCCACGAGACAACGATCTTCTTCTTGCGCAAGTCGCGGCCTTTCTTTTCCATAATGGTCATCAGGTCGGCCAGACACTGGAAGGGATGATAAATGTCGCATTGCATGTTGAGCACCGGCGAGCGAGAATATTTGGCGACGTCGTTGATGTACTTGTTGCCAAAATCCCAATCACACTGGCGGATGGCGATGCCGTCGAAATAACGGCCAAAGATTTCGCCGATCTCTTTGGCAGTATCGCCGTGTGAGATCTGCGTGGTCTCCGAGTCAATGAATGCGCCGTGCCCGCCAAGCTGGGCGATGCCCGCTTCGAACGAGCCGCGCGTGCGGGTGGATGAGAAGAAGAACAACATCGCCAAAACTTTATCGCGCAGGTAGGCGTGCGGTTCACCGAGCGCGCGCTTGCGCTTGAGGTCCCAGGCTACGTCCAAAACAGTTTCGACTTCCTCTTTGGTGAAGTCAAGGTCGCCGATCAGATCGCGACCGCGTAAATTTGTTTGCATAAATTAGTCTCCTTGTCTATTAGTCAAATGATCCGGCAGTCTCTTAGTCTTCCAGTCATTCCGCGCCATGTTGTTCCTGGACCTTGGATCGGTCAAGAGTCAGGCTATCCAGAATATCCTGAAGATCGCGCGCCGCGTCCGAAAGCCATTGGATGGTATTTTTGAATTCTTGAGGGTCAATACCTTCCGGCAGACAGCCTAGTATTTCATCGCCGACATCCTGCAAAAGTTTCGATGAAGTCTGGACGGTTACAATGGGTCTGAGAAGTTCGCGGCGCAAGACTGCCAATTTTTGTTCGGCGCTGGCCGTGCCATAGTGTTTTTTCAGTTCATCGTATATGCTCATAAGAATTACTCCATCTTGCCCAAGATGAGCGCCAGCAAAGTCATGCGCATGACCACGCCGTTAAACGCTTCCTGCCAGTAGCGCGACCATTTTGTAATATCCACGTCGGATGGAATCTCATCCATGCGCGGCAGGGAATGCAGAAGAATGGCGTCAGACTTGGCTTTCTTCTCCAGCAATTCGCGAGTGATCTTGTAATTGGCCGGAGTCAGGCCTACATCTTTTCCCGCCCGTTCGTCGCGGGACTTGGTGTAGTCTGGCTGAACAACCGGCTCAACCAGGATCACATCTGCTTCGGCGATGGCTTTCTCGACGTGGTCCGCCTCTTTGTAGTTCAAACTAAATTGCTTGAGTTCTTCCTTGAACTCAGCAGTCAGTGACATCTCAGGCGGCGACACAAATGTGATCGGGCAATCGAACTGCGTCAATGCGTAAGCCAGGGAATGCATCGTTCGCATCCGCATATCGCCGACGGCCAGCCACTTCAAGCCGTCAATACGGCCCTTCTCGCGCAACACAGTGTAGAGATCTGTCAGAATCTGGGTGGGATGCTCGCCCCAACCATCGCCACCGTTGATGATCGGAATGCTGGCCCACTTGGCGGCTTCATGCGGCGCGCCCTGCTGGAAGTGGCGCATGACGATCACATCGCCATAGAACTCCAGCATCTTGACCGTATCCTTGATCGACTCCTGGTAGAAGTCACCGGCACGCGTCATCTTGGCATCCGCGAAGCCGGTTACATGCCCGCCTAAACGGTGCATGGCAGCCTCATGAGCCAGGCGCGTGCGCGTGGACGGCTGGTAAAAGGCTGTTACCAGGGTCTTCTCTTTGAGCATATCCACATTGCGACGCGAGCGGGCGATCGGCTCCATCTTCTGGGCGACATCGAACACATGAAAAAATTCATTGCGTTCGAAATCCTTAAGGGACAGAATATCACGACCAGCAAAACTACGCATACGAACCTCCTATTCAATTGTGAGACGATTTTCGAATTAAAGACCTCCGATGCTTCTAAAGTTTCCTTCTTTGGCTTCTCTTCGCTCCGAGGGTTTGCACAACCCGCAGGCAAAATGCCCTTCGGTTTGGCCGTACTCCACTCGGAACGTTAGATTACTTTGTTTTTTCTGCCAGCAACTTCGGGAAGAGCGCATAGAACTCCGTGGCGGCTACCACTTCGTCCAGCGGAATCTGCTCCATCGAAGTATGAGCGAACTCTTCATCGCCAGGGCCGAAACCGATGGACGGGATTTTAGCTTTACCGGCCCAATATGTTCCGTTGGTCGAGAAACTCCACTTGCCGGTGGGACGCGTCTCATTCCATAACTGACGAACCGTCTCCTGCCCGGCTTGCACAATCGGATGTTTTTCTTCAAGCGCCCAGGCTGGATAATACTTGTCTACCGGAAAAACAAACCCGGTGTAGGAAGGCTCATCGTAAAATAATTCCTCGACCGTGATCTGGTCGCGCAGATAACCGGGGATCAGATCGCGGATTTGCTGGACGGCCTGCTCTTTGGTCTCGCCAAAAGTGACACGACGGTCAATGAAAATGGTAAAGCCGTCCGGTACGGCATTGATGGAGGCCGTGCTGATCTTTGCATCGGTGACCATCACCGTGCCTTTACCCAGAAATGAATCGGTATGCAAGTGCGCATCCAGATCGCGAATGGCCGAGATGACCGAGAGCATTTTATAAAGAGCGCTATCACCGAGATGGTGCGAGGCGGCATGCGCCGACTTGCCGGCGGATGTAACCTTTAATTCCACGCGGCCCTTGTGACCGCGATAAACATTCATCCTGGTTGGCTCACCGATGACTACAAAATCCGGTTTGATCTTCGGGTCCACTTCGACAAAGGTGTTCGGTGCGATGCCATCGCACCATTCTTCCATGTTGCCAAAATAATAGGCCGTGGTCCCTTCAAGCAGACCCAGATCGCGTGCGATGGCCAAGCCGTAGATCATGCCAGGCGTGGAGCCTTTTTCATCACAGGTGCCGCGTCCATACAGGATGCCGTCTTCAACCTTGCCTTTAAACGGGTCCCAACCCCAGGTGGCGGGATCGCCCACTCCAACGGTATCCACATGCGAGTCGTAAACGATGACGCGTTTGCCGTCTCCAATCCGGCCGAGGATGTTGCCCATTTTGTCGAAGCGGACTTCGTTGAAGCCGAGTTTGGTCATCTCTGCACCAATACGCTCACCTACGTTCTTGAGCTGGCCCTCCATGCTGGGAATGGCAACGATATCGCGCATGAACTGGATGATGGTCTCGCGCGAGCCTGCCACACGTTCTTTGATTTCCTTCACAGGTAATGCCATGCTTACAATACTCCTTTGGCGAATTTTATGAACCGACGATCACGCGGCGGTTCACAATAAAATTGAAATATCCGGGGATGAAATAACTAAACGAACAATCTATCACCTGGCCGGATGTAACAAACAACTTGGATGAAAAATGCAATAGTACATCGCCGCGCTGGATCTGGAGCGGCTTGGCCACCTCGGGGGGCGCACCGATAGCGGAAACTGCCGCGCGCGAGACACTAAGCGGGTCGCCGCGCCCCAGCAAAAAGTCCAGCACCGAACCTTTGAAATTGGCCGGCAACTGCTCGGGCTTGAGAACGTCCTCGGGCAGAGTGTCCACCAGATAGGCCACCGGTCGCGTCTCTTCACACATCACGCGCCGGATGCGCGTCAGGCGCGCGCCAACTGGCACGTTCAGATTGCCGGCATATTCATCATCGGCCGCGAAAGTATCCACATTCAAATCGCTGACCGAAACCTCCAAACCAAGACGTTCGGCCATCGTCTCGAGACTTTCGAGTACTTCGAGACCGGCATCAATCACAGAAACCTGCCCGACCACGAACGTGCCAGAACCTTGCCTGCGGCGGATGAGTCCTTGCGCCTCAAACATCCGCATGGCCTCGCGCAACGTGGCACGCGAAACTCCCATGCGCTTCGATAACTCAGGCTCGGAGGGCAAACGGTCGCCGGCCTCGGTCTTCGCGATCAATTTAGCCAGATCAACCTGTAAACGTTGAAAAGGAAAGTTAGCCATCATTCCTCCAGCGCCGGGATGAAACTGAATTTCGTCACATCCACGAGACCCTTATCAGAAATGCGCAATTCGGGAATAACAACCAACGCCAGCAGTGACAACTGCATATTGGGATTGTTGAGTTTGCATCCGCAAGCCCTGAAACCGGCCAGCACCGTCTCGGCTTTTCGAGCAACCACATCCACTCTTTCGGCGGACATCAAACCGGCGATCTGCAACTCGACCATGCCAATGACTTTTCCATTCCCGACGACGACCTGCCCGCCTCCGCTTCGCGCGAGACTGTTGGCGGCTGCCGCCATCGATTCATCGTCCGTGCCGACCACGATCATGTGATGGCTGTCGTGCGCGACGGTTGAAGCGATGGCACATTTTTCAGTGAAGCCAAACCCGCTGACGAGTCCGAGCGTGATGCCGCTCATGCCTTTGTGCCGCTGGACGATAGCGATCTTGGCAAGATCATTCTTGATGTCCGCCTGAATCTCGCCGTCCACAGGTTCAAGATTTAAAGTCAAATGCCTGGTAGGCGCCTGGTTTTCGATCACGCCAATCACATTGGCCTTTACTTTCGACCTTGAACCTTCGACCTTCAACTTGAAATCCTTCGCTTCAAGTTTCTTCTTCAAATGCACCGAATTAATCGCCCATGATGGATATTTGAACTGGGGCAAATCCATTTTCCATTTTCCATTTTCCGCAATGACCTGGCCTTTGGCGATCACAACTTCGGCCTTGAAGTTCTTCAAATCTTTGACCAGTAGTACATCGGCCCAGCGGCCCGGAGCGATCATGCCCATTTCACGCGAAAGACCGAAGTGTTCGGCGGCGTTGATGGTCATCATTTGAATGGCGGTGATGGGTGCAAGGCCCTGGCTGATGGCATGCCGCAGGACGCGGTCCATGTGGCCTTCTTCGGCCAGGGTCTGCGCGTGGGAATCATCGGTGCAGAGAATGAAGCGGCGCGGGTCAATGCCTTTCTGGGTGATCGCGCCGACCTGCGAAGCGACGTCGTACCAGGCCGAACCGTATCTCAACATCGGCTTCATGCCCTGACGCACGCGCGCAATTGCGTCGTCAATGCGCGTGCCTTCGTGGTCATCTTCGGCGCCGCCCGCCACGTATCCGTGAAAGGGCAGGCCAAGGTCCGGCGAAGCGTAGTGCCCGCCAACAGTCTTGTTTGAAGCGTGGGTGGCGGCCATTTCTGCGTGCATTTTTTCGTCGCTGTTGAACACGCCGGGGAAGTTCATCATCTCGCCCAGGCCGATGATGCCCGGCCAGGTCATGGCCTCCGCGACTTCGTTTGGACCAATTGAAGAACCCGGCGTTTCCATCCCCGGCGCAGACGGGACGCAGGACGGCATCTGCACCCAAACGTGAATCGGCTGTTTGGCGGCTTCGTCCACCATCAGGCGCACACCTTTGAGTCCGAAGATGTTCGCCATTTCGTGCGGGTCAACGAACATGCCGGTCGTGCCATGCGGCGCAACGGCACGCACAAATTCCGTGACTGTGATCATGCCGGACTCAACGTGCATGTGCGCGTCGAGCAGGCCCGGGACGAGAAAGCGGCCACCGGCTTCGATGACTTTTGTGTTTGGCCCGACGGTGTGTTTCGCGTCCGCGCCGACGAAGGCGAAGTGGCCGTCCACGATGGCAATGTCGGTGTCGGAGATGATCTCGCCGGATTGCACCGAGACCCATTTGCCTTTGCGAATCACAAGGTCGGCGGGTTTGCGTCCCATGGCAACGTCTACAAGGCTGCGGGTTAGTTTTGCGGAATTAGGCATGAGTATCTCCGGTTCAAAAGTTGAAAAGTTAGAAAGCTGGAACGTTCAAACCTGCTAACCTTCCAACAGCTTTTTAGACGCTCGATTGTGTTTCTCGATCAACTTGCGTTCATCTACCGTCACCAACTGACCTTCCTTGACAATGAACTTTCCGCCGACAACGGTGTAATCCACTTTACGCGGCTGGCAGAAGACGATTGCCGAAACGGGATCGTGTTGCGCGCCAGCGTAATCTAATCGGTTTAAATTAATCGCGAAGAAATCCGCGCATTTGCCGGGCTCTAGCGAGCCAATGTCTTTGCGTCCGAGGACTGCCGCACCGCCGCGCGTGCCGAGGTAGAGGGCTTCGCGAGCGGACATGAGCTTGCGTTCGCCCTCACCCTGCCCTCTCCCGGCGGGAGAGGGTGTTGCGGAGAACCCTGTAATTCCCTCTTTGACGCGCGAGAGCAACATGGCCTGCCTGATTTCAGCCAGCAAATGCGAGCCATCATTTGAGGCGGAGCCATCAACACCTAAGCCAACATTTACTCCCGCAGCGCGATATTCCCTGATCGGTGCGATGCCGGAGGCCAGTCGCATATTCGATGTCGGACAATGCGCCACACCGCATTTGTGTTTGGCAAAGACTTGAATCTCTTTGGCATTGACCCACACCGCGTGCGCGAACCAAACGTCATCCCCCACCCAATCTACTTCCTGCATATACCCAACTGGACGGTGACCGAATTTTTGAAGACAGAATTGTTCTTCATCTTCGGTTTCGGCGAGATGGGTGTGAAGATGCACGCCGTATTCGCGCGCAAGTTTGGCAGATTGTTTCATCAAGTCAGTGGTGACGCTGAATGGTGAACAGGGCGCTAAAACAATTTGCACGAACGCGCCAAGTTTGGAGTCGTGATATTTTTCGATGAGGCGCTGCGAGTCTTTGAGAATGTTCTCTTCGGTATCCACCACACTATCGGGCGGGAGTCCGCCTTGCGATTCGCCGAGGCTCATCGAGCCGCGCGAAGCCTGGAGGCGAAGTCCGGTCTCGGAGGCCGCGGCAATTTCATCGTCGAGTTTTGAGCCGTTGGGGAAAAGATAAAGGTGATCGGAAGCTGTTGTGCATCCCGATAAAGCCAGTTCCGCCAGCGCAGCCTGAGTCGAAATAAAAATGTCTTCGGCGTTCATGCGCGCCCAGATGGGATATAAAGTTTTGAGCCAGTTGAAGAGATTGGCATCCTGCGCGGCCGGCACGGCGCGTGTGAGGGTTTGATAAAAGTGATGGTGCGTGTTAACCAGGCCGGGCAGAACGATGTGGCCTTTGAGATCAAGCACTTCATCGGCGGACAATGGAAGCTCGTTCATCGCGCCAACCTGTTCGATAAAGCCGCCGCGAATGAAAAGACCACCCTCGGGAATCTCCCGCTGATGGTCGTCCATGGTGACGATGTAGGCGTTTCTGATTAGGAGGGTGGTCATCTGATTTGCCTAGTTGTCTGACAACTTATAGTTTAGCAGAAGAAAAAGAGGATGTCAAATGGAGTTTTGTCACCTTTTATCAGTTGCTTTCAACAGGTGTTTTCCCCTTCCCGTCTGGCCGTGGTTTTTTTATTCCACGAAAACAACCAAGCGCGCCTGTAGGATGAATCCCTGGCGGGAATTATCGGCTTTTTCAAAGTATGAAAACAAACCGCGAAGCCCGCAAAGATTTCTTTTTTTCCTGGTGTACTTCGCGGTAAAAAAATGAGAAAAGCTGGAGTTCACCAGAGTTCTGAGAAAGCCATGCTGTCACGCGCAGCGCATATTGTTTCCAGTCTGCAGTCACGCTATAATGAATCAGCTAATACCAGATTAACTTTAATGGAAGGAGCTTATATGTATAACTGGCTGGTATTCCTGCATATACTTTTCGCCTTTCTCTTTATGCTGGCACACGGCGTCCACGCGGCGGCCATGCTCAAATTCCGCACCGAACCGGACCCGGAACGAAGTCTCACCTTTTTCAACATTGTGCCGCAACCAAACCTAATCAGAGTATTGACCATATTATTGGGCATCCCGGCTTTCGTTGCCGCTTTCCTGGCAGGTTGGTGGCAGAAAGGATGGGTATGGGTTTCTGTAGCAGTTTTCCTGGTCATCTCCTATGTAATGTTTAAATATGGGGCAGGTTACTACAGCGTGATCGAGAGCGCGGCCCTGCGATTGATCAAAGCCAGGAAGACCGGCACGGATCTGGAGGCTGCGCTCAAAGAATTCGATAAAGCGCGCAATGCTCCACACCCGATCATCGTTTCCATTGTCGGCATTGCCGGCCTTGCGGTCATCCTGTGGCTGATGAGATTCAAACCATTCTAGAAATCAAGAAAAAAAACGTTCGTAACTTTAATTATCCTTTCTTCTGAAACGCACAAGAAAACCAGGAGGAACAAATGCCATTTAATTTCTTACGCAAACCATCGTCCTTGATGGCGCCAAAAGTATTGGCGATTGATTTTCGACCAGCGGCCGTCCCGAAAGATTGGAATAAGACCGACGACCTGATCCAGAAATACATCGCGACCATGCGGCAGGTCAGCGGCGACAAATTAATCTATCAGTTGAAAAACAAAGTGACAGTGTCGGACCATCCTGTGTTGTTGGATGGCCGCCGTTACGACGACGCAACCTGGACGCAGGCCTTACGGGATGACAAGACCGCCTTCCGCGATTCAAATGGAAACTATGTGTTCGCCGATTACATGCGCATCCTGCAGGACTTCAACATTCTCGCGCAAATTCAGAGTAAACAAATTGACGAAGTCTGGATGTTCGGCGGGCCTTACTTCGGTTTTTACGAAAGCCGCATGGTCGGCAAGGGCGCGTTCTGGTGCAATGCGCCCGGCATCGAACAGAACTCGCGGCGCTTCGTGATGATGGGCTTCAACTATCAGCGCGAAGTAAAAGAAATGGTGCACGATTTCGGTCACCGCGCCGAGAGCATTCTCGCCAAACAATTCGGCTCGGCCTCTTTCCTGCAGCAACTTTATTCTCCACAAACGCCGGCCGCGGCGGCCTTGTCCGCGCCGAAGAACGATTATGAACAATTCCTGCTGACCAATGGAACTGTCCATCGCAAACCCGGCGGCGCAGATTATGGACAGGATGAGATCGTCTGGGTCACGGCGTTAAAGCCCGCCTGGTTTCCATCTGCAGTGGACCCCAATAAAGTTAATTGATCCAGGACATCAGCCGCTTTGCTCTTTGATGATAACTGTGACGTATAACACACCCGAGTTGACATCGTTTTAATTAATAGACTCGTAACCATTACGAGCTATACCTGTTCTCCGGTTAAAGAAAGGAGTACGAGATGAGTCAACTCGGTACCACAGACCGCTCTCGAACCGCGATAGATAATCGCCCGCCGCCTGCGGCTCAAACATCCCTGGCGGAACTCTTCACGTTCAATCAGGAGACATTGCGCCGCATCACTGGCCTGATCCAACTGAGCTTTGGGATTCTGAACGGCGTCATCGCCCTGCGCTTCCTGCTCAAGCTGATGGCGGCCAATCCGGATAATCCCTTTGCCAGTTTCATCTACATTATCACCGCGCCCTTCCTGTGGATATTCAGCGGCCTGACGAGGAACCCCTCGTTCGAGGGCATTGTCATCGAATTCCACGACCTGATCGCCATCGGCGTATATGCCATGCTCGGATGGGTCATCATCCGCGTGATCTGGCTGTTGTTCGCTCATGTGAGATAAAGTCGAAGAGTTCGAATCCCCGCCTCCTTGCTCAAGAGGCGGGGATTTTTATTAATACAGGAAAACGCTTGTGCCAAAACGAGATTCCATCTACAATTCCTGATATTCAATGAAGACGAACATGGATGAATTTTATTTAGCGGCGGCCGGCATGAAGTCCAGATGGACGCGGCTCTCGATTTGCATCATATTTTCCCTGACGATTGCCGCCTGCGCGCCAACCGCGACATCCATCCCCGCGGCGACAACGACGAGCGCACCAACAGCGACCTTTATCCCACCTTCATTTACGCCTCTTCCTCCAACCGAAACTTTGACTCCTGCACAAACGGCCTCCCCCACGCCGACAGAGACAGTCACGCCCGTTCCAACTGTGGAGAGTCTGAAGGCAACGGTCACTGCCGACTTGCTCAGTTGTCGTTATGGGCCGGGCGCCGAATATCTCTTTTTGTACGGACTCCGCAAAGGCGCAAACATCAAATTGATTGGCCGCACAGACGGAAACAATTGGGTCTGGGTGGACGGCAGGAACAAATGCTGGGTCAATGCGAAATTCATCGAGATGGACGGCAATCAGTTGAGTCTGCCTGTCGTTTATCCAGGCATTGCAAAACTTCCCGTCTCACCATACTATCCGCCGACCACTATTTCAAGCGCAACGCGCAGCGGGAATCAAGTAACCATCGAATGGCTCGATATCCCCTTACGCGCCGGCGATGAAGAAGACGCCAGCATGTTGCATTACATCGTCGAAGTCTGGCGCTGCGAAGGCGGACAAACGATCTTCGATCCGCTTGCTACGAATGATTTATCTGTCACGTTTGTGGACGAACCCGGATGCAGTCAGCCTTCGCATGGCCGCGTCTTCGTGCAGGAGAAGCACGGTTTCGCCGGGCCCACAGAAATTCCCTGGCCTGCGTTTAAATAATCAATTTGCACAGCAACGCCCCGGTAAATATCGGGGACGCTATCAGCAAAATCACGGCAGCTTTCTGATCTGCGGAAATTTCCGCAGGGCAATCAACGACAGAACCAGTCCGATCATGGCAAACAGCATCATGGCATAACTCAAACCGATGCGTTCAGCCAATGCACCGACCGCCAGGTTGCCAAATGGGGCAAAGCCAAAGAATGTCAACGTATAGAGGCCCATCACACGGCCGCGTAAGGCATCGTCCACGCGAGTCTGCAACAATGTATTGATCAATGTAAACTCCAGCATGAAGCCAACACCCAATCCAAATGCAAGCATCAGGCTTGCCGGGAAAAATGATGTAAAGGCAAAGACTGCCAGGATCACCGGGAAAGCCAGGCTGGATAACCTCAGCCATGAACCGCGCCAGCTTGAACCATGATGATTGGCGATCAGGAACGCGCCCGTCACTGCCCCGACGCCAGTGGCGGTATTGATCCAACCATAAGCTATGGCTCCCTGCTTCAACACCTGCTCTACAAAAGCCGGGAGAATGGTGGAATAAGAAATCCCAAAAACGCTGAAGATCAAAGCCAGTAACAACAAACCTGAGAGATCAGAATGTTTGGATACATAATAAAGCCCCCCGTTCAATTGTTTCCACGGAGATTCCACGTGGCGGACCGGAACATGGGGCTTGAGCTGCATGGCCCACAAGCCAATGATAACCGCCAGATAAGAAAAGCCATTGATCATGAAGCCCCAGGCCGCGCCCAAGATCACCAGCAGGATTCCGGCAATTGCCGGCCCGATGACGCGCGCGCTATTGAACATCATCGAATTCAGCGCGATGGCGTTGGGCAGATCTTCCTTGCCGACCATCTCGATCACAAAAGCCTGACGCGCCGGAGCATCGAAGGCATTGACAACTCCCAGCCCGGCGGCCAGCAAGATAATGTGCCATTCCCGCACTGTGTTTGTAAAAGCCAGCGCAGCAAGGATAAACGCAAGCAGCATGGCAGATGCCTGGGTTAAGATCAGCAGACTCCGCTTGGGAACGCGATCCACGATTACCCCGCCCCACGGGGAGATGATCAAGGTTGGAATAGCCGACGCGAAGCCGACAATACCCAATGTCAGGTCGGAACGGCTGATCTGGTATACCAGCCAGCCCTGGGCAATGATCTGCATCCATGTCCCGGCGTTCGAGATGAGCTGCCCGCCGAAGTAAAGCTGAAAGTTGCGGTGGCGAAGCGCGGCGAAAGGATTGCTGCGCTCCTCGATCACTGGTTCCACAGGCGGCTCTTGAGAAATCGGCTCTTCCATAATCCTCGGTTCGTTTGCTCGAAAACTGAACAGACTCTATTATATATGGGGCATATTTTACTACCCATACACTTTATGGGCTTTGACCGGCATTAAAATTTGACTCACTTGCATCCTGCTCCTATAATTCACTCAATGGAAACCTGCGATCTCTGCCTCACCTGGTATTGGGAATACGATGACGACTTTGCGCGCTTCATTCAAGAAGCCTGTTCAGCACGCGGGCTAAGGCTGTGGCAGGTCACGCCTTTAAATGTGCTGGATGCGATCACAAGTTTATATTCAGGCAATACGACATTTCACACATTGCTCGACCGCGCCAACGACGAAATTCTTTATGAGCCGATCCGCCGCTATGCAAGAGAGAATAACCTGCGCTATATCAATCCGCCCAATTTATCACATTGGTCTGAAGACAAAGCCACCATGCACCTTGAATTAATCGAAGCCGGATTGCAAACCCCGCACACTATTTTGATCGCGCCGTTTATTGAACAACCTGTTTTGCCTGAGTTCGATCTGAACCCGCTTGGAGAAAAATTCGTCATCAAACCCGCCATCGGCGGAGGCGGCGAAGGCGTAACGATGAACGCTTCGACGCGGGATGATATCCAACGTGCGCGCATCGAATTCCCCGACCAGAAATATCTGGCACAGGCGCACATTGATGCACGCCTCCTTGCCAGACGGGAAGCCTGGTTCCGCGTCTTTTACGTGGGAGGCGACTGCTGGCCCTGTTGGTGGAATCCCTCCACGCACGTTTACGCAGAATTGACGTCAGACGAGGAAAGGCAATTCGAACTGGCGCCCGTTCGACAGGTCACAGAACGAATCGCCCAAGTCTGCAAATTGGATTGGTTCTCGACCGAGATCGCGTTGACCAACGAAAATAAATTTGTCGTCGTGGATTATGTCAACGACGGCATAGACACGCGTATCCAATCCAAAGCCGTAGACGGCGTGCCGGATGGCGTGATGAAGCAAATTGCGAATAAGCTGGTGGAATTGACGATAATCAAAAAGCAGTAGGTGGTATCGCAAGCATCAATATAATATCCAAAGATGTTTGCAAGTAAGGTTGCGGATGCAGATGGCGAAACCGCTGAGACACAAGTTTGGCTCGATTTTTCTCGCGATTGTGGTTATCTCTCAAAGGCGCGTCATCATGAACTTCTTCAAGCCTGCGAAGAAGTTGGCAAAATGCTGGGCGCTATGCTGGTTCATCCTGAGAAATTTCTGCCGTACAACAAAAAAGCAGAAGACATTTAACAGCCTTCTGCTTTACTGCATCCTGCCTACTGCTTTCTGACCACTGTCTACCGATCTTGAATCTCCGCCGCGTGTAACGTATTCTTCATCAGCATCGCAATCGTCATCGGGCCGACGCCGCCCGGGACAGGCGTGATGAAACCGGCTACTTCCTTCGCTTCATTGAAATTGACATCACCCACCAGGCGATGTCCACTTTTCTTGGTTACATCAGGGACAGAGTTAATGCCCACGTCAATGACCGCCGCGCCGGGCTTGATCCAATCGCCGCGCACCATTTCAGTCTTGCCGATGGCCGCGATCAAAATATCCGCCTGGCGCACAACGCCCGCAATGTCTTTTGTGCGCGAGTGGCAAACCGTCACGGTGGCATTTTTGCCGATCAATAACAATGCCGCAGGCATACCGACAATGTTTGAGCGTCCCAACACAACCGCGTTCGCGCCTTCTATTTTCACCCCCGATTTTTCGAGCAGATAAATACATCCGTACGGCGTGCATGGCACAAACAAAGGCTCGCGTCCTTTTTGAGCCAGGCGGCCAATATTGAGCGGGGAAAATCCGTCCACATCTTTTTCGATATTGATCAGAGACAGAACGCGCTCTTCATCAATATGAGATGGCATCGGCAATTGCACCAAAATTCCACTGACAGTTGGGTCGGCGTTCAAACGCCTGACCAAAGATTCAACTTGTTCCTGCGCGGCATCGGCAGGCAAATGCTCGCTGATCGAACCCATGCCCAATTCCTGGCAGGCCTTGCCCTTCGACGCTACATACGCGGCCGAGTCGGGCCGGTCACCGACCAACACCGTTGCCAGAGTCGGTTTCATTTTTCCAGCCGCCGTGCGTTTTGCAACAATGGCCGCTACTTCATCGCGCACTTGTTGCGCGATCAATTTTCCATCAATCAGTTGTGCTGTCATGTTTGCTCCTTGTTCAAACGAAGAATTACAAGAGAATTATACAAGCCCCGTTCATCCGCTATAAGTGACGAAAATCCCCCGTTCGGCATTAGAAAGTTAGCACGCCTGAAATCACATCGCGATCCATCGCAATCAATCGCACAGTTGAAATCTCGTTCCACAATGGGTGCGGCGCGGTGGTTTCGACGCGCAAATAATTTTCCGACCAGCCTTCCATTTGCCAGCCTTGATCGGTCAATTGTGTGGACGATTCCCACAGCACGGACAAAGTCTGCCCGATGAATTTTTGACGATAGGATTTTGCGGACTCTTCGAGAACTTCGCGCAGCGCGGCGTTCCGTTCTTTGCGGACCTCAGGCCGGATTTGGCCTGCGAGGCGCGTTGCCGCCGTCCCAGGGCGCGGCGAATAGGTGAAGGCATGCCCGCCCGCGAAGTTCATCTCGCGCACAAAGTCCAGCGACTCGGCGAACTCAGATTCGGTTTCACCGGGAAAGCCTGCGATGAGGTCGGTTGTGATGGCCGCGTCCGGCACGACTTGACGCGCGGCCGCTGCCAGGCCGCGGAAAGAAGCGGGCGTCGTTTTTCGCGCCATGCGTTTGAGTGTCGCTTTACATCCGCTTTGAAGCGGCAGGTGAAAATGCGGGCAGAGACGTTTGTCTTGCCAGAGCGAAAAAAAGCCGGCATCCAAATCCCACGGTTCGAGCGAAGAGAGCCGCAGGCGCGGTGTATCTGTTTCGCGCAAAATCGTTTTGACCAGGTCGCGCAGGTGACTCCCAAAGTCGTATCCCCACGAACCGAGATGCACACCGGTCAGCACGATTTCTTTTGCACCGCCAGCGAGTGCAAATTGAATATCATTGATCACATCGGCCAGCGAGCGCGAACGGCTTGCGCCGCGCGCCACGGTGGTGATGCAAAAAGTGCAGTGATTATCGCAGCCGTCCTGCGCCTTGATGAAGGCACGCGTGCGACGGTGCAGGCCGGGCAGAGGCGAACGAGCCAAAGGTTCGAGGTCGAATGTCGAAGGGTGAGGGATGAAGGATGAAGGATGATCGTTGAAAATTTCAGTAACGAGGCTATCTTTGCGGTCATTAGGGACAATTTTTAAAACGTTCGGAAGGGCAGATGCTTCTTTGGGCTTGAGCGTTGACCAGCAGCCGGTGGCGATAATTTCATGGACGCCCGCCTGCGACAGCTGACGAATCTTGCGGCGCGAATCGGACGCGGCATCATTGGTCACGGCGCAGGTGTTGACCACAGCCAACTCAGCCGCCGCGGCAGACGCGACGATCTCGTGTCCGGCGGCGCGAAACTGGCGGGCCATGGATTCGATTTCAGATTGGTTGAGTCTGCAACCGAGAGTATCGAGGTAGACTTTCATGGTTATTAGAAGAGAGAACAGAGAATGGAGATCAACGACTGTTCTCTGATCTCTACTCTGTTTCCTATGGCTTTATCACCGAAAAATTATCGAACACAATATCCGCGCCGGGTTGGGAGAACGTGCCTGCCAGCAGGCCGAAGTCGCCGTGCGTCAATGTTGGGTCGTGGACTTGCGCTAATTGCGCTCCATTCGCATAAAACGTCAGCGTGTCGCCGTTACAATCCGCGCGCAGGCGATTGACGGCCATGCCCTGATTGATCTTGTCGCTGAATTGCATTTCGCTTTGACCGAGCAAAACGGCCCGGCCTTTGGTAAATATTCCGAGACCGTAATAACCGTCACTGCTGATGATAAAGAAATAATAATCGCTGGCAAGATAACGGCAAATCAGGCCGATGCGATTCTCGTCCGGCCCGGCCAGCCTGCCTGCGTCCGCTTCGATTTGAACATCGGCAAAGTCCCTGCGCGGCGTGGATACAAAATTCACCTGCGGCACATTGACCAGAATCCGATATCCGCCGCTATCGTAATCCATGATGCCTTCGGCAAACCTGGTGCGGTCCCAGCCGGAAGTTGGCGAAGAGAAATCATCTTTAAAAAGGGCCGCGCCGGAAGAGACCGGCGCGCTAAAGAAAGGCGCGGCACATGCAAAGACGGACATTGCCAGGATCAAGAACAAAGCGTGATGCGAATGAAGTGAACGCATGACAGCGATTTTATCAGATTGCCCGCAGAACAAGATGGCATCTTGCTTTACGGAAAATATTGTTTCAGTATTCGACTCGCCAGTTTGCCAACCGGGCCATTCTCATCGAGTTGACGCGCGAGATTGAGTTCCTTGAACGCAGACGTATTATCGCCTTTTCGCAAATATGTTTCGGCAAGATGAATGTGAATGAGCGCAGAATCCGGCGCGGTTTGAACTGCTTTGAGCAAAGTCTGTTCCGCGTTGTAAAGATAGCCCGCATTGAGATACGACCATCCCAGCGCGTCCAACATCAGTGGATCTTTCGGCGCGAGCGCAACAGCTTTCTTGGCGGCAGGCAGGCCAAGTTCGATGATCTGCACGCCATTGTCCGCAGAAAACATCGCCAGCAATCGCCAATAGGCCGCATCAGACGGTGCGAGTTCAGTCGCTTTTTGATAAGCCGCCAGCGCCAAGACAAGGTCGCCATTCTGAGTGTACGCCTCCCCAATCGAAACCTGCCAGGCCGGATTAGCCGGTTCGATCTGCGCGGCATACAAATATTCGTTCAAGGCCTCGGCATAATTTCCCTGACGCTTCCAATATAGGCCGCGCAACCCGCGCACGACCGAATCACGCGGATCAAGTGACAGCGCCTTGTTCAACTCTTCGCTTCCCTCCTGACCTGTTTGCTGGCGCGCCTCGCCGAGCCAGGCCCACGCCTCGGCGTTTTTCCCGTCTGCGCTGACGGCTGACTCGAAGGCCTTGGAAGCCAGCGCCCACTCTTCGACCAGTCCGAGGCCGCGGCCAATGGTGATCAGCCGCGAAGACGGGATGCTGTCCAGGGCGGCGATGCTCAAAGCCGCGCGCAAAGTCTGAACAGCGGGATCAAATTGAGGGTCCAGGGAAGAGGCGGCCAGCAATTCTTTGATGGATTGATTTGGATCGGATAGAGTCAAAAGCAGTCCAAGACGATAACGCGCCGAGGCGTCATCTGCCAGCGCAAGACGTTTCGTCAGCGCATCCTGCTCGGAAATATAATTGCCTTGTTCGTGATACGCGCTGGCAAGGCGGTCATACAATGGCGCATAAATCGGATTAACTTGTATTCCAGACTGCCAGACAGATAAAGCCGCCTTGTGATCGCCGTTCGTCCAGTAGGCGAGGCCAAGCGCATACCAGCCATTGGCAGAGAGAGATTTTTTTCGGCGGGCGATCTCCAGCAGGCGAATGGCCTCGCGCATGGATTGTGCGCGATAGGCCGAAAGCCCGGCTTGTTCCCATAGATCATTTCGCCAGAAAAGTTTGCGCGCGGCTGATTCATATTTTTGCGCGGCACCGCTGAAGCTGAATCGCGCGGCCGCATCCTGAGCAGAACGAAAATCTGTATAGCCGCTATAAACAATGGGCGCAAATACGGCGATGAAGATAACTGAAAGAATAACGAAAAAGCTGGCGCTGTTTTGCTTGGACACAAGTCAATTATATAAGCAAATGGCCAAAGACTTTTTAGGTCTTCGGCCATTTTTGCAAGTTGAAGTTATGAACGATGGAACGCCTTACGGCTTGACGTAAACCGAGTAATCAAGCGAGTAATCGCCGGGAGCATAATCGGCTGTGCCGTCGTTGATCTTGCTGGTGTATGTAACGGTGGTCGTAAGACGATGTTCGCCCGCAGGCCAATCAGTCAGAACATAGTAGAGGCTTCGGCATTCCTGGCTGCCAGATTTACCGTCAACGGTCTGCGCCTGGCTGGAGACATCCTGTCCATCCAGGACAAATTTAAATTTGAAAGCCTTGAAGTTGCTTTCGAGGATATCTTTGGTGGTGGCACACCAGCCTGAAGTCCAAATGACCTGATCGGATTGGGCCAGTGAAACGGTATAAGCCAGCGTGCCGGGTTTCGAAAAATCGGCGGCGTTATATTTCTCGCGCGCTTTGTCTTCGAGATAAGGCGCGGACGAAAGCGCAGATTTCGCGGCCGCCGCGTCGGCGATCTTGGGCGGGCCGCTGGGCGTGAGTCCCGCGCCAAGAGGCTGGCTGACAACTTTTTCGGCGGCTTCCAGCACCACATCTTCGCCGTTAGCCTGCTTCAAGAGCGTCTCGGCAGTGACCGGAACTTTAATGGTCGGCACAACGCCTTTGCCTTCTAGGTGGACATTGCCTTGCGCGTCTACCGCGCGCCCAATCGTTAACTGCACCTGGATGTTTTCAGGCATCATGAAATCTTCGACACTGCCGCCCGCGCCTTCGGTCGGATACTGGCCGACGATAGTGGCCCGGCCATTGATCGTCATATCGTATGAGAAAAATTCACAGGCGCTGGCGCAGGCCGGCCCGACAATGACCGCCACCGGTCCGCTATATTGAAGATTAGCCGGCGGCGGAATCATGCTGGCCTGATCGCCGGGGTCCATATAAAACTCTCCGCTGCCCTTGTTGTAATAGGCCGTATTACCAACGACAATCTCTTTGTCAAAGAAGTAGGCGGCCATTTGATCTGCAAGCCAGCCGCTGCCGCCGCCGTTGTTGCGCATGTCGAGGATCACCCCCGGAACCTGGTTGTCATTGAAATATTTAATGGCGCGTTCCCAGACCTGGATCGAAAGGACGTCGTTATCCAAAAAGCTATTGACCTTGATATAGCCAAAGCCATTGGGCAAAACGTTGAACTCAACCGGCAATGACGTTGGCGGCTGGCCGGCATAAAACGAGGAAAAGTTAAAACTATCGCGCTCATTGGTGACAGCCAATTTTGCCGTCTGCTCGCCGCCGCCCGGATTCTTGAACTTGACCTCGACCTGACCTTTGTCCATTTTGAAGCGGGTCGCATAGCGTAATTGCTGCAAGCGCTTATTGATCGGATTGCTGAACGGTGACGACCATGGGACAGTGGCATCAATAACATCCGAGATGGGCTTTCCATCCAAGGAAAGTATCTCAGCGCCCCACTTCATCCCGGCCTGATCGGCAGAGCCGCCGCTCAAAACGAAGTTGGCGATGATCTTGCCGTCATCCGTCTCGCGCATGGCAAAGCCCAGGCCGCCTGCCGTGTCCGTAGTAAAGTCGTCTCTGAGCAGTGACTGGTCGAACCCAACATGCGTGTCTGGGATTGACCAGAGAAAATCGCGCAATGCGAGCGCGTAAGCGTGTTTATCGTTGTTCTTGAGGGCCTCTTCAAAACGCGGACGAAACTCTTTGGCCTTGGCGTCCCAATCAATCTTCTTCAATTCCGTCCAGGCATATTCCTTTTTGAACTTCTCGACCATTTTGTCGAAAGCGTCAGTGTAAGATAATTTGGAAAAGTCATCCAGCGCGGCGCTTTCCGGCTCATAGAGATCAATAGCCGGTTTTTCCGAGCGGTTAATGGCAAAGGGAGTCTGATCCAAATCCACCACCGACCAACCCGCCGGGATGCCCATGATCGGGTCGTCTTCTGTGAATAGTTTTTTATCGGCCCCAAAGCCGGATGGAAATTGCTGTTTGTCGTCCGGCGCGTAGACCAGATATTTGCCGCCGTATACTTCCAAATAAGAGTCACGGTTATCGCTGACCTTGGTCGAGGCATAGGCCGACGACCATCCGCCGCCGCCCTGATCGCGGCGTTCAAGATATGGGTCGCCCCAGGTATTGGTCCAGTAAGCGATGGCAAAAATCATGACGCCCGTATCTTTCTTGCCATCATGGTTAACATCATTCAACGTGCCATTCGGCTCGGCGGGCAAAGAAAGGCTGTATGTGAAAGGTGATTTATAAAAGTCAGATGTAATCTCGCCAATCACCTGCGACTGCACGGGGATCACGAACTTGCGGTTGCGGGTCACAAAGCCGCCCTGATCTTCAAGGATGACCTCCGGCTCGGCCACTCCTTCGGTAAAGAAGGTGTTGGTATAAGTTACGTTTCCTGTGATGATCTTCGGCCCGCTGCCTTGAGTCGGAACTTCCGTCGCCGCGGGCGTGGCAGTTCGACTCTTGGGAGCGCACGCCGCAAGCGCCAGGCTGAGCGCAACCAAGATTGCAATTACTTGAAACAAACGCAATTTCATCATCTGCTCCTTTGAAAAATTTCGCTTATTATAACGCCGAAGGTATAATCAGTTTCATGGATTGGCAAACGCAAATTCAAAACGAACTCGAGCGGGCCGAACAAGCCCGCGCCCGCGGCAACGAAGGACAAGCGCGCGTCTGCGCGCGGCGCGCGGCAGGCATTGCAATACGCGAATATTTTACGCGGCAGGCACAGATCATCCGGACACAAAGCGCGTACGATTTGCTAAATCTGCTCGCTGAAGATCCGCATCTTCGCGCGGACATCAAGCAGTCCGCAGTTTATTTGACGCTGCGCGTGGACGAGGGATTCAAACTGCCCGCGAATGTGGATTTGATCTCAGAAGCGAGAAAGTTGTGCGAAAGATTATCGAAGGAAAAAAAATAGGGACACGGCCTCGCCGTGTCCCTATTACAAAAACTTTCTCGAACTTACCCTACATTCCTTCTTCCAAACAAATGGAACATGGCCCGCGCCAAAGTCAGGATGACCAAACCGCCGGAGATGACCCCGCCGAAGACCAGCGCCAGCGTTTGCCAATCGCGCAGGCGTATGGCAATTTCTGCGCGGTGCGGCAGATGGATTCGTGCGCGCAGGTGTTGGACAAAGCCCTTCGGAGGCGCGACCGGTTTGAGGGTCCCGGCCAGATGCGATTCGATCTCATCCAACGGTGTTTCGGGAGATATTGTCATCTTGCGCTTGCTCATTTTTCCTCGTGATTTCTTGTCAGTTACTCTGCGGGGTATAACACCAGGCCCACTGTTCCGGGCCCGAGATTGGCGGCTACTGAAATCGAAAGATCGGTCAACGGGGTTTCGCCCCGGCAATTGAAATGTTTTTTTGCCTCAGCCAGCAATGCTTCGCCCGAAGGCGTATCGTTGGCCTGCAGCACACCCAGATAAACAGGCTGGGTTCCAAACTCTTCTTCCGCTATTTCGATCACGCGGGCAATCGAGGCTTTGCGTGTGCGGACTCTTTCCGCCATGTTAAGCACGCCATCTTTCAGGACTGCGATCGGCTTGACATTCATGGCTGAGGCAAGTGCCGCCTGCAATGTGCCTACCCGTCCGCTCATCTTGGCATATTCGAGTGTATTGAGCGTAAAGATGGCGCGCACGCGCGCACGGACTGCTTCCAATGCTTGCACAATTTCTTCGGGGCTCTTACCGGCGCGGCCCATCTTGCGGGCTTCGCGGCACATAAAGCCGATGCCTATCGAACCAACCGTCGAGTCGACCGGAAGAACTTTGAACATATCCTTCACTTCCTCCGCAGCCTGAACTGCGGAAGCATAAGTGCCGGAGAGTTTGCTGGTTACATGAATCGAAATGATCGTATCCCCTTTCGCTGCAATTTTCTTATAAAATTCGGCGAACTGGTGCGGAGATGGTTGAGATGTCTTGGGGATTTTCCTGGTTTCGTCCACCATTTTATAGAAACCTGCATTATCGAGGTCTACATTTTGAAGATAAGATTTATCGCCAAACTGAATGTTGACGGGGATGACCTGGATGTCGAATTGTTTTTCCCACGCGGAGGGCATGTCTGCGGCGCCGTCGGTCACAATTCTCAACATAGTTCATTCTCCTTCTAAGTTAATATTCCGATCGCCAATTTCGTCGCGCAAAGCCAAAAGCGTTCGATGATAAAGACTTTTGACGGCCCCTTCACTGCGCCCCATGATCTGACCGATCTCTGCGTTTGACATGTCCTCGACAAACTTGAGAATGAGCAGGGTCTGTCTTTCAGGCGGAAGCTGGCGGATCAACTTGAGAAGCGATTCCTGTTCCTGGGTATGCACCAGCGTTGTTTCGGGATGGTCTTCCTTTGACTGTATCACCGGCAGATCGTTAAGCGGAATTTCCTGCCGCCGGCTGCGGTCCCTGTGCCAGTTCGCAACCAGATTGTGGGCGATGCGATACAACCATGCCGAGAACGGGACGCCGCGGTCTGTATAGTTGTGAATGTGATTCATCGCCCGCTGGAAAACGCGGGCGGTTAGATCCTCCGCATCATGCAGGTTCCCGGTCCGGTAGTAGACATAGTTGAAGATACGGTCAATATAACGTTCGTAGAGCAGGCCAAATGCTTCGCGGTCGCCCTGTGAAGCGCGTGACAAAACTTCTTCTTCGTTGAACTCAAGTTCCGGCACAGATAAACCTTACCGGCGAGGTCTGCTACAAATAACCCCGCCGGATTTGAGAAGTTGCACAGAATAATTTTTAGACCAGGGTGGTCTTTAGTACAAAGTATATCATGGCAAAAAGCCCGAAAAAACGCAGAACACTCGAGATGCCCTTTCGTCTATAATAACAAACTCAAATAAGGAGGTTGTTTTATGCAAATGCAAAATACAAAAAACAGATATATTCTTTTGGCTGTCGCAGCGATTCTTGTTATCCTCGGTATGGCCGCGATATTTGCCTGGGGAACGTCAAACAAAGCCGCCCCAACTGCTACATTTAGCGTTAATGACATTTACACCGCAGCCGCACAGACGTTTACCGCCCAGCAGGCCACACAACGAGCATTGAACCCACCCACGACTTCGCCATTTCCAACTTTCCCGCTTGCATCACCCACCGCCGCGACTCAAGTTCCATTCCCGACTTCCGTCAATTCCTCCCCGGTCGCGACCGTGCAGAGTTGTGACAGTTCCACGTTCGTCAGTGATGTTACCATTCCTGATGGAACCGTCATGACGCCCGGACAGACCTTCGTCAAAACCTGGCTGGTGCAAAATAGCGGCACATGCACATGGGATACGAGCTACAAAATTGGGTTTGGGTTTGGCGAGGCCATGAGCGGCGCAGCCACCGCGCTGACAAAAACTGTCGCGCCGGGCGAGCAGGTTGAGGTTTCGGTGAATCTCACCACACCCGCGAAATCCGGCGATCTAACAGGCACCTGGAGAATGATGAACAAACAAGGCGCATTCTTTGGCACCAACCTGACTGTCGTGATCAAGGTGGCAGAAGCAACACCAACGAATACTTCAGCCCCGCCCACGCCAACGGACACTCCAACTACTCCCGGCCCGTAATTACTTCATCACCCACACCCGACTGGGAAAAATAAAACGGAGTCGAAAATCGGCTTCGTTTTTATTTAAAAAAAGCGCATTGGTATAATTCAAGATTGCTCATCCGCCAATTCTATAAATGAAACAGATGTGCTATAATTGCGTTACTCCCAAAGGTTGATATGCCAGCAAACGTTATTCGCGTCGTGGGCGCACGCGTCCACAATCTAAAGAACATCACCGTTGAAATCCCGCGTGACAAGTTCGTGGTCATCACGGGTCTGTCCGGTTCGGGCAAGTCCTCGCTGGCTTTCGATACCATTTTCGCCGAAGGCCAGCGCCGTTATGTTGAATCGCTTTCGGCGTATGCGCGCCAGTTCCTCGGCCAGATGGACAAGCCGGATGTGGATTACATTGACGGCCTCTCCCCCGCCGTTTCCATTGACCAGAAAGGCACATCTCACAATCCGCGCTCAACGGTAGGCACCGTTACCGAAATCTACGACTACCTCCGTTTGCTTTTCGCGCGCGCCGGAATTCCACATTGCCCGATCTGCGGGCGCGAAGTCGTCCGGCAATCGGCGCAGGAAATTGTGGACGCCATCGAATCGCTCCCGGACGGAAGCCGAATCCTGGTTCTCGCGCCAGTCATACGCGGACGGAAAGGCACATACCAGGCCGTCTTCGAGGAAATCCGCAAGGCCGGTTTTGTGCGCGCCCGTGTGGACGGGACAGTCTATTCGCTCGACGATGAGATCAACCTTGACCGCTACAAACAACATAACATTGACTCGGTTGTTGACCGCCTCGTGATTTCTCATCCTGAAAGTGAAGAAGAGAAAAAAGCCGCGCGCACGCGCCTCACTGACTCAGTTGAAACCGCGCTCAAATTCGGTGAAGGCTATGTTACTGTTTCGATACTCGATGCTCGAGAATCGAAAATCGGAAATCGGAAATCGGAAACGAATCCCGATTTCCGAATATCGAGTTCCGATCTCCACTTCTCCGAAAACCTTTCCTGCCCCGAACATGGCATCAGCCTGCCTGAGATCGAGCCGCGCACATTTTCCTTCAACACACCGCACGGCGCCTGCCCCGAATGTCAGGGGCTTGGCAACAAACTTGAAATTGATCCCGACCTTTTAATTCCTGATAAAGAAATTTCATTCAACGAAGGCGCAATCGTTGCAATGGAATGGAGCGGGCCAAAAGAAGAAGGCGGCTATTACTGGCAGTCCCTCGTCGGCGCGGCAAAAGCTTTTGACATTGATCTCGATATCCCGGTTCAGGAAATCCCGAAGGACAAGCTCGACATTATTTTATATGGAACGAAGGGCAGAGAAATTCCGATCAAATATAAAAGCGCCAAGGGACATGAATTCACTTTCGCGCGCGACTTCGAAGGCGTGGTCGGAAATCTGGAACGCCGCTACCGAGAAACCAACTCGGAATATATCCGCGAGAAAATTACGGAATACATGTCCGATAAGCCCTGCCCGACCTGTAAAGGCAAACGTCTGCGCCCCGAAGCTATTGCCGTCACGGTCAATGGTGCAAATATTATTGAAGTCACCTCCTGGCCGATTTTAAAAACGCTGGATTGGGTCGGTGAATTAAGCGGCAAAAAATCTGCCCTCACGAATCGCCAGAAGGCCATCGCCGAACGCGTCATCAAGGAAATTAAATCGCGGCTTGGTTTTCTCGTTGATGTCGGCCTCGATTATTTGACTCTCAACCGTTCCGCCGGTTCGCTCTCCGGCGGCGAAGCGCAGCGAATTAGACTCGCGACGCAGGTGGGCTCGCGGCTGGTCGGCGTGTTGTATGTGTTGGATGAGCCATCCATCGGGCTGCATCCGCGCGACAATACGCGCTTGTTGAACACACTCAAAGGACTGCGCGATCTCGGCAACAGCGTGCTGGTCGTCGAACACGATGATGAAACCATCCGCGTAGCAGACTGGATCATTGATCTCGGCCCGGCCGCAGGCGAGCACGGAGGCCGCGTCATCGCCGAGGGAACGCCCGCGGACATCCTGGCAGACAAACACTCATTGACGGGACAATATCTTTCGGGGCGCAAACAGATCGAAGTCCCGAAGAAGAGGCGGACCGGAAACGGTAAGGCGCTGAAAATCATCGGCGCACACGAAAATAATTTAAAGAACATTGACGTCAAAATCCCGCTTGGAAAAATGGTCTGCATCACGGGCGTATCCGGCAGCGGCAAGTCCACGTTGATGACGGATATCTTGTACAACGCGCTGGCTTCAAAGTTGATGTTTGCGCGCACGCAGGCCGGCGAACACAAAAAGATCGAGGGCATCGAACATCTCGATAAGATCATCAACATTGACCAATCGCCGATCGGCCGCACGCCGCGCTCGAACCCGGGCACCTACACCGGCATGTTCGACGAGATCCGAAAATTATTCGCGGAACTTCCCGAAAGCAAAGTGCGCGGCTACAAACCGGGGCGTTTCTCTTTCAACGTGCACGGCGGACGATGCGAGGCCTGCCAGGGACAGGGCGAACTGCGAATCGAAATGCAGTTCATGCCCGATGTTTATGTGCCGTGCGATGTGTGTCACGGCAAACGCTTCAATCGCGAAACTCTGCAAGTGCAGTTCAAAGAATCAAGCATCGCCGATGTTTTGGACATGACGGTGGATCACGCGCTTGGCGCGTTCTCGGCCTTCCCGGCCATGATGAGCAGACTTAAATTATTGCAGGAAGTTGGGTTGGGCTACGTTCGGATCGGACAGCCCGCTACAACGTTGAGCGGAGGCGAAGCCCAGCGCGTCAAACTGGCAAAAGAACTTTCGCGCCGCGCCACCGGCCGGACCTTGTACGTGCTCGACGAACCCTCGGTCGGACTTCACGCCGCGGACGTTCACAAGTTGATCGAAGTCTTGCAGAGATTGGTGAACGCAGGCAACTCGGTGCTGATCATCGAACATAATCTCGACATCATCAAAGTGGCCGACTGGCTGATTGATCTCGGTCCTGAAGGCGGCGAGCGCGGTGGAGAGTTGGTGGCGGAAGGCACGCCGGAAGATGTCATGAAAGTCAAAACATCTTACACGGGCCAGTTCTTGAAAGATCATCTAAAGCATTTTGAGAAGAAGTAATTTAGGCTCCGGTTTTTTTTTTGAAAAACCCGGAGCCTAAATCCACTGGAGTTCAAGCATGAGTTCGGACAACAAAATTCTTTGCCACAGATTGCACGGATTTTTCACTGTTTCGGAAGGAAAAATCCGCGTTCATCAGTAAGATCCGCGGCTAAAAGATTCAAGTTCATGTAATGTCGGCAGGTCAGGAAATCCATGGTTGACATTCCCTCGATTATTGGCTATTCTATACGCAAAGGCTACACGCTACAAACAGCCTTTCAGGGAAGGAGGCAGTATGCCTTCTAAAGAGTCCGCGCATATCAATTCAAATACAGCCCTCATCCCGGCCTTCAAAGCCTGGGAAATGTTCCTTTACGATCAGGGACGCTCGCCCAACACCGTCAAAGCTTTTTTATCGGATGTCCGTTTATTGAATCAATTTCTCGCGCCCGATAAAACCATCGGCGCGATCACCACAAACGACCTCAACCGCTTCTTCGCGTGGATGGAAAAAGAACGCGGCATTCCATGCAGCCCAAAGACATTGGCGCGCCGCATCACCTCGACCAAATCCTTCTTCCGCTGGTTGAGCCAGCACGGAGCCATCGTCGGCGACCCGGCTGAAAAAGTCTTGCAGCGTTCGGCCATCAGTCCCCTGCCCCAAGTGCTGACAGAAGATGAAGTCAACCTGGCGCTCACTGCCGCCGACCGTCATCGCCGCGACAAAAAGCCGGATGCGCGTCCGTTCACGCTCCTGCACTTATTGCTTATCACCGGAATCAAGAAAAGCGAATGTCTCGGCATTCACATCAACCACATTGACCTCGAATCCAAAGACGGCTCGCAGGTTTTCATCCGCTATGCCAGCCCGGCCAACCGCTACAAGGAACGCAAACTTGAACTCTCAGAAGATTGGCTTCCCGCCTACAACGAATATCTGGCGCAATATCAGCCGGTGGACCAACTCTTTCCGTGGTCGCCGCGCCGGCTGGAATATCTGCTCGAAGATATCGGCGAAGAAGCAGGCCTCAGTAAACACCTGTCTTTCGACATGTGCCGCTGGACTTGCTTCCTGCGCGATTTTCAATCGGGCATGGAGCCGGATAAAATTCGTCAACGCATGGGAATTTCAAAGATACAGTGGCGTGAAATCCACTTCAAACTGGAACAATTGAGCAAAGCCACTTAGCAAATAGCCCGGCTCATTCGCTGGACTTTTGATTATTTATCCGATGGCCGCACCAACGAAAAATAAACGATCCTGCGCGATTCTTGTTTAAGCTTGAAAGACTCTGCCGGACGATAACCCGGCACCCATATTACCGTATCTCCCGAACATAACAACGGCCAGCGATCACGCGCACGCTGCGGCGTTTTGGCATTGGTGAAGAAATCGGATAACTTCTGCGAATGGCCTTCCATGCCCAGCGGCTCGAAGACATCACCATCATGGCGGACGCGCAGCTCCAGATTGGCCGGCAAACCGTCCGCATCCAACCAGACCTGGAAACGGTCACTGTTTCGAGAAGATTGTTCCCACGCTAAAGCCGGAAGCCGCCAACGCTCTGCCGAGAAGCGCCAGCCACCGGCAATATCCAAATGGCCGGGCAAAGCAACCGGCAACGAATTGGTTTGAGCAGGCAGTTGCGGCCAACGATCAAACGGAAGATAGGCATCCGGCTTGGCAATATAGAGTGCATCGCCTTCGCGGATGAGGACGAGGCCGCCGGTTAAGTCCATGCGCACGCGTGCGGAATCCGCTATAAAGACCGCGGCCCGCTCCAGGACCGCAAAGACCGTTTCCTGTCCGGGAAGGAGGCGCTCAACGGCATGTCGAATTAAGTTGCGTTGAAGTCCGATAGAGCGCGTCGCAAGGAAAGACAAATCCAGCATTACAAAATCATCCGTTTCCTGAATCACACATTTCTTCCACCATGCTTCCAGGGTTTCAGTCAACAATGTATGGTCGGACGATAGCGACTGGACGGAACGCCAGACGGCTTCTTTGAAGCGTGGATTATAAGATTCCAGGGTGGGAATCAAAGCATGACGCAGGCGATTGCGAAAGAAGTTAAAAGATTCGTTGCTGAGATCATAATGCGGGCGAAGGCCATGTGAGGCGCAATACACTTCGGTCTCTTCGCGCCAGACATCCAGCAAGGGGCGCACCACAGGGATATCTGCATCAAATACAGGCAGGAGTGTGCGATACGCCATGCCTTTCAACCCATTCAAACCGGCCCCGCGGATGAAGTGCATCAAGACGGTCTCGACCTGATCATCGGCCGTGTGTCCAACAGCCACAGCCTGGGCCTTGAGGCGATGCGCCTGCGCGAAGAAAAAGCGATAACGCAGGTTGCGAGCCGCCTCTTCAATGGACAAGCCTTCTGCCTCGGCATGGGCGCGCACATCTGCGCGTTCGATGACAGAAGAGAGCATCAAACGCGAAGCAGTATTTTCAACAGCCTGGGCGTCAAAATCCGCCTCAGCGCGAAGCTGGTGATTGAAGTGAGCAATAATAATGTGGTAGCCCGCCCGACGGAGCGCTTCCATCAAGCACAGGCTGTCCGGCCCGCCCGACACACCGACGATAATCGGGCGTTTTGGATCAAGCCTGCACTGAGCGCGAAGAATGGTTTCGATATTTTCCAACATCAAACCTATTAAACCACAGTAAAGCAGGTTTGCAGCCCGGAAACTTTTCCCATTTTTGCTAGACAAAATCAATGCCCTCATGTAGAATATCGCTTCGCGGCGCGTAGAAGCCGCATTGTACATTGGAAAGAATTTTTGGAGGAAAGACCTTGGCTAACATCAAGTCTCAGATCAAACGAAATCGTCAAAACGAGAAGCGTCGTTTGCGAAACCGCATCTTCCGCGGTAACGCGCGTACTGCTGTAAAAGAGGCCCGCACATCGCTCAAAAGCGGACAGGAAACCCCAGCATCCGTCTACGCCGCCATTAGCGCGCTCGATAAGGCCGCCCAAAGAGGCGCCATCCATCCCCGCAACGCCGCCCGCCGCAAGGGCCGGCTGATGAAACAACTCATCCTGCCTGGCAATGTGCCCGAATCTGCCCCAGTGGTTGAAAAGAAGGAAGCAGCAAAGCCAAAGGTTGCGCCCAAAGTTGCCTCCGAAACAAAGCCTGCAAAAGAAAAGGCCGAAAAGAAACCAACCGAGAAAAAAACAGCAGCAAAGAAACCTGCGGCAAAAAAGACAGCAGCGAAGTAGTACTTTAAGCGGGAGCGTTAGCTCCCGCTTTTGTTAGCCCCCACCCGCCTCCCCATTTTCTGCGAAGACGGGAGGTGACCGAAGGCCGGAGGGGGTAGGGCTTTGATATAATCTCATCACCATGTTTGATCAGGAACAGCAAATCATCGAAGCAAAAATACGCGGGTTCTGCGCGCAAAACGAAATTCCGCTCGCCGAACTCAAATGGTCGCCCATCCCCTTCTCGGGCGAGTGGGGCATCTCAACGTCATTCTTCGCGGCCGCCGCGCTCGAAGCGCGCGCCGGGAAAAAGATTCAGGTGCCGCAACGCGCCCAGGAGATCGCAGAACAGATCAAAGTCCAAATTGGAAGCGTGGACGGCATCAGCCGCGTGGAAGCTGTCAAAGGATATCTCAATCTATATTTTGAGACGTCTGAATACGCGCGTCGCGTGGTGGATGAAGTGCTCGCCTCGGGCGCGGACTTTGGACGGGGCGCGTCCAAAAATGAACGCGTCATGGTCGAATACGCCCAGCCGAACACGCATCATTCGTTTCATATCGGCCATGCGCGCAACACGATTTTGGGCGAAGCGCTGGCGAGGCTTGTTCAGTTCGCCGGCTTCGACACGATCCGCGCATCCTATCCCGGCGATATTGGACTGGGCGTCATTACAATCTTGTGGGCCTACGATAAATTTTACAAGGGGCAGGAACCGCAGGGTATTCACGAGCGCGGACAATGGCTGTTGAAGATTTATGTCGAAGCGACCGCGTTGCTCGAGCCAAAAGAGAACGAGACGCCTGCTGAAAAATCCAGGCGCGAGGCCTACGATGCCGAACGCCGCGAGATGTATCGAAAGTGGGACGCGGGCGATAAATATGTGCGCGATTTATGGCTCAAGACGCGTGAATGGAGTCTCGAAGAATTGCGCGACATTCTTCGCATACTGAATGTGAAGATGGACGTGTGGTTTTTTGAATCAGACGCGGATGAACCCGCCAAAGAAATCGTTGACGAGTTGATTGCGCGCGGCATCGCCGACGACGAACGCCCGCAAGGCGGCGCGGTCATCGTGAAGATTGACGAGAAACTCGGCCTGACAAAAGAGAAGTATCGCACCAACATTCTTCTGCGCTCGGACGGCACGACGTTATATCTTACAAAAGACCTGGCGCTGGCAAAACAAAAATTCGAGCAGTATCACGTGGATCGTTCGATCTATGTGGTGGATGTGCGCCAGTCCATGCACTTGCAACAGGCGTTCGCCATTCTGAAGTTGTGGGGCTTCCCGCAAGCGGACAAGTGCTACCATTTGGGCTATGGCTTTGTGAGTCTGCCCGAAGGCGCCATGTCGGCGCGGCGCGGACGCGTGGTGCTGTTCAAGGATGTGCTGGACGAAGCCATCCGCCGCGTGTTGGCCGTCGAATCGGAAAAAGGGCCGGATGTCCCCGAAGAAGACCGGAAGAAGATCGCCGAACAAATTGGCCTGGGCGCATTGGTCTATTCGATGCTGGCTGTGGATAACAGTCGTGACATTGTTTTTGATATCAACGAAGCCTTGTCGTTCGACGGCAGAACGGGGCCGTATATTCAGAATGCGTATGTGAGAGCCAATAGTATTTTAAAGAAAGCCAGCGCCCCACCTGCCAACATGCCGCCTGCAACCTTTGACTATGAATTGGACAGCCACGAAGTGCAGTTGATCGAGTTGATCTCGCGCTTTCCAGATACGGTGCAACAAGCGGCGAACGAATATCGTCCGCTGGTGATGGCTTCCTACGCGTATGATCTGGCAAACGCATTTCACTCTTTCTATCACGCGGTGCCGGTGCTTCAAACGGACAACGAAAATGTGCGCGCCGCGCGCCTGCGTTTGGTGGCGGTAGCTAAACAGACCATCGCCAACGCGTTGAGACTGCTGGACATTCAAGCACCGGAAGTCATGTAGTTACAGGTTCGAAGGTTGGAAGATCGCAACGTTGAATTGCGACCCCAACCTTATACATCTTTCAACAGGAGTGAAACATGTCAATCAAAACCATCATCATGGGTGCGGCGGGACGCGACTTTCACAACTTCAACACGTTCTTCCGCGGCAACAAGGACTATGAAGTTGTGGCTTTCACCGCCACCCAAATCCCAGACATCGAAGGCCGCCTCTATCCCCGCGAACTGGCGGGCGACCTTTACCCGAAGGGAATCCAGATCCGGGCCGAGGAGGAACTACCTGAGCTGATCAGGAAGCATGGCGTGGAACAAGTCATCTTCGCCTACTCGGATGTGCCGCACGAATACGTGATGCACAAGGCCGCGCTGGTCAATTCGCTCGGCGCGGACTTCCGCTTGATGGGCACGAAGTACACGCAGGTTAAGTCCACCAAGCCGGTTGTGTCGGTCTGCGCGGTTCGGACGGGATCCGGCAAAAGTCAGACCACGCGGCGGGTATCTCTCATCTTGCGCGAGATGGGCTACAAAGTCGCGGCCATTCGTCATCCGATGCCGTATGGAAATTTGGTCCGTCAGGAAGTGCAGCGCTTCGCGAATTACGATGATCTCGATGAACATGAGACCACCATCGAAGAGCGCGAGGAATACGAGCCGCACATTGACAACGGCGTGATCGTGTATGCCGGCGTGGATTACGAAAAGATTTTGCGCGCGGCTGAAAAAGAAGTTGACATTGTTTTATGGGACGGCGGCAACAACGACTTCCCATTCTATGTTTCAGATTTTCAGATCGTGGTGGCCGACCCACACCGCCCCGGACATGAGTCGAAATATTATCCCGGCGAGACCAACGCGCGCATGGCCGATGTTTTTGTTATAAACAAAGTGGACACCGCCAACCCGGACAATGTGATCGCGGTGCGCGAGAATCTGCACCGTCTCAATCCGAACGCAATTGTGATCGAAGGCGCTTCGCCTTTATTTGTGGATAATCCCGAAGCGATCCGCGGCAAGCGCGTGCTGGTGATCGAAGATGGCCCGACTTTGACTCACGGCGAGATGGCGTATGGCGCGGGCTTTGTGGCAGCGCGGCGCTTCGGCGCGGCAGAGATCGTTGACCCGCGGCCGTTCGCGGTCAAGTCCATCGCGGCCACATATCAAAAATATCCAAAGACCGGACCGATCCTGCCCGCCATGGGCTACGGCGAAGCGCAGATGCGCGACCTCGAAGCCACCATCAACGCCTCCGATGTGGACCTGGTCATCATCGGCACGCCGATTGACCTGACGCGCGTCATCAAACTCAAGAAGCCGTATCAGCGCGTGCGCTATGAATTGCAGGAGATCGGCCAGCCAACTTTGCAGGATTTGCTGATGAAGAAGTTTGGGAAGAAGAAATAAGAGAATAGTGAGTAGGAAGTAGTCAGTAGAGAGTCGGGTGATAAGCTGCCCGACTCTTTTGCTTGGTTTGGGTGGAAGAACCAGTTAACCAATCATGTGTTATGAATGGAAAAAATATCTCACGAAAAGGACTTTAATTAAATGACCACTCTTGCACCTACCCTCTCCACTCGTTACTTTCCGCGCGCGGCTGACTGGCTGAGAGACATCGGCCTGATCATCACGGGCAGTTTGCTGATGGCCGCGCTAGCGCAGGTTAGCATTCCACTGCCATTCACGCCTGTGCCAATCACGGGTCAGACCTTTGGCGTATTGCTGACCGGCGCGGCATTTGGGTCGAAGCGCGGCGCGGCCTCCATGATTTTGTATCTGCTTGAAGGCGCGCTGGGGCTGCCGTTCTTCGCCGGCGGCGCAAGTGGCTGGCATGTCATCGTCGGCGCGACGGCGGGTTACTTGATCGGCTTTATCGTTGCCGCGTATGTCATCGGCGTGCTGGCCGAACGCGGCCTGGAAAGAAGCGTCCGCACATCGTTCGTCCCATTTGTTGTCGGCACGCTGATTATCTATCTATTCGGCGTTACATGGCTGGCAATTGTGTTGGGCAGTCTCAGCAAAGCGATCGCTGCAGGCTTATTGCCATTTCTGATTGGCGATTTCATCAAACTAATTCTGGCCGCGGCGGTCTTGCCTGCTACATGGAAGATAGCCAAATAGTCCTCACCCGGTCTCCCCCAAATCCCTTTGGAATTTGGGGGAGGTGTCCGCCGAAGATCCGCCGTTCTTTGCGGAAAGGCGGAGGGGGTCGTTTATAATGTAAGCATGTTCATAGATCACGCAGAAATTTTAGTTCGATCTGGCAAAGGCGGCGATGGCATGATGCACTTCCATCGCGAGAAATTCGTGCCGCGCGGCGGCCCCGATGGCGGCGACGGCGGCAGAGGCGCGGATGTCATTCTCGAAGTGAGGCAGGGACTCAATACCTTGCAAGCCTTCCGCCACGTCACGCGCTATCTTGGCGACAACGGCAGGAACGGCGGGCCGAATAACATGTCCGGCAAGTCTGCCGAAAATCTGATCATCCCCGTCCCGCCCGGCACAGTGGTCTACGATGCAATCACAGGCGAGTTGATCGGCGATTTGACCAAGGCGGGCGAGCGGCTGACTCTCTGCAAAGGCGGGCGCGGCGGACGCGGCAACCAGCACTTCGCGACTTCGCGCAATCAGGCGCCGCGCACCGCCGAAAAAGGCGAACCCAGCGAAGAGAAACGCATCAAACTGGAATTGAAACTGATCGCCGATATCGGGATGATCGGCGTCCCGAACGCGGGCAAATCCACGCTGCTCTCGGTATTGACGAATGCCAAGCCGAAGATCGCGCCCTATCCATTCACCACGCTCGAACCGAATCTCGGCGTGGCCGAAATTGACGATGAGCATTCCGTCGTGCTGGCCGATATTCCGGGATTGATCGAAGGCGCTTCACACGGAGCCGGACTCGGCCACGATTTTTTGCGGCATATCCAGCGCACGCGCGTGCTGGTGCATCTGCTCGACGGCCTGTCCGACGATCCCGTCGCGGACTTCAGCCAGATCAACTCCGAGCTGGCGCTTTTCGATCCAAACCTTGCCGGCAAGCCGCAGGTTGTTGTGCTGAATAAAATAGACCAGCCCGAAGTGCAGGAGCGGCTGGCAGATATCAAGAAAAAATTCAAAAAACAAAAAGTGGAGTTCATGACCGTCTCCGCACTGGCGCGCACAAACACGCGCGAGTTGTTGCTCAAGGCCGTAGAGAAACTATCCGGCCTGCCAGCCTTGGAAGATATTCCAGCACCGATGCCCGTTTATCGTCCAAAAGAAGATATGGGTGAGTTCACCATCAAACCGGAAGGCGAAAACAAATGGAGACTTTCGGGCGCGGCCATCGAACGCGCCGCGGCCATGACATATTGGGAACACTCTGGTTCTGTCCGCCGCTTTCAAAAGATCATGGAAACTCTCGGCGTGGATGATGCACTTCGCAAAGCTGGCGTCAAAGACGGCGATACAGTCGCCATCGCCGATTTCGAATTGGATTGGCAGGAATAATTGCTCGAATACTTCGCAAAATACATCTCTAAAACAGGAGGCGTTTTTGTTTGCTTATGTTATGATTGCCAACCATATTCAGCCCCAAGAGGTCCCTATGTTCAAGCTTTTTAAACGCCGTGAGGAAGTTTTTCACAAACTGATCGCACAGCAGGCATCCGTCACGCTGGACGGATTGAAATTGTTGTGCAAATACGTCGAGATGCGCGACCCAGATGTGGCCGACCAGTTGTCAATCAAAGAGAAGGAGGCGGACGAAGTCCGCCGCATCCTGATTGACGAATTGAACCGCACCTTCGTCACACCTTATGACCGTGAAGACATCTTCACTTTATCGCGTTCGATTGATGATGTCCTCGACTATGCCGACAGCACTGTCAGCGAAATGCAGATCCTGAACGTCAAGCCGACACCCTACCTGCACCGGATCGCCTCCCTGCTCAAGGATGCGGCATATGAAATTCACCAGGCAGTCCTGCGGCTGGAGAAAAATCCGAGTGTGGCGATTGACCATGCCCAGCGCGCCAAGGCGCTTGAGAACCGGGTCGAAGCCGTGTACCGCGAAGCCATCGCAGACCTGTTCAGCGGGCCGGAGAATATCCAACACGTCGTAGAGATGTTGAAGATGCGCGAGGTCTATCGCCATTTGAGCAATGCCGCCGACCGCGGCGATGAAGCCGCAAATGTAATCGCCGACATCGTCGTCAAGCGGACGTAGTAGATGCCGCCCGCATTTATTTTTACGATCCTGCTGGCATTGGTCTTTGACTTTCTGAATGCGGTACATGGTTCCAGCAACATCGTCGCAACCATGATCTCCTCACGGGCTTTCCGTCCGTGGACTGCTCTCTGGATCACGGCAGTGGCTGAATTTATCGGCCCATTTCTATTCGGTGTGGCTGTGGCGCGCACAATCGGGTCGGAGATCGTTCAAACCAATGTGATCACCTTACCGATGCTGCTGGCAGGTTTGATAGGAACCATCGTATGGAGTCTGCTGACCTGGTTCCTCGGTATTCCGAGCAGTCCATCACACGCATTGGTGGGCGGCTTGATCGGAACTGCGCTCATCGCAGTTGGACCAGCTTCGTTGCATATCAATGGAGTGCTCAAGGCAGTGACGGCACTCTTCGTTGCACCTTTGATCGGATTCGGGATCGGCTTCGTGCTAACCCGGCTGGTATATTTTCTGGCGGCAGGCGCTTCCCCGCGCGTCAATGAATTCTTTAAGCGCGGTCAATTTGCAACCGCAGTTGCACTGGCAATCAGCCATGGCGCCAACGACGCGCAGAAGGCCATGGGCGTGATCGTTTTGGCGCTGGTAATTGGGGGATTCCTGCCGGGCTTCAACATGCCCTTCTGGGTGACATTCATAAGCGCGGCGGGCATGGCGTTGGGAACTTTGCTGGCTGGCTGGCGGTTGATCCGCACGGTGGGCGGTAAATTTTACAAGATCCGGCCGATACACAGTTTTTCAGCACAACTGACATCAACTTTGGTTTTGCTGGGTTCATCGCTGGTCGGCTGGCCTGTCAGCGCGACGCAAGTAATCAGCTCGGCCATTATCGGCGTTGGTTCGTCGGAACGATTCGGCAAAGTCCGCTGGAGTGTGGCGGGAGAAATATTGATCACATGGATTTTGACGATTCCCGCCAGCGCGTTACTCTCAGCGGGCATCTATTGGTTGATAACAAACATCCAAATCTGAAAATAGAAGATGAAATCAGGCTACACAAAGAGGCGGTCGCTTTTGATCAAAAGCGACCGCCTCTTCATTTCAAGCAAATCAATATTGCTGTTTTTTCTTGTCCGCCAACACGATTTCACCGAAAGCAATCACGACCAGTGAGGCCAGCAGAGTCAAGCCCCAGGTTGCGCCAGCGAAAACTTCGGTTTGAAGTTCACGCTTCTCGACCTCGCGCATGTTGCGTCCAGCCAGCACATATCCGTCTTGATATGGGACGATCACTGTTGCAATCCGCACGTCCCCATCCGGCTGCCAGGTGACGCGGTTCTCGCCATTTTGTTTGGCGTTATCCAGAACGCCGTCGGGAACTGTCGGCAACTGTCCCTTCAGCACGCCCGAAGAAGCAACTGGTTTGCCTGAGGAATCATAAACAACAAGGAACGGCGCGAGACTGCGCGACATCTCCACTTTATTTCCAAATGCAATTGAATCAACAGTTGCGCCATTGTTCAAGGTGTACGCAGCGTCTTCGGCCATTTGAACCTGCGGGTCGTTCAGTCCCTGCCGCAAGGCTTGTTGGACCGCTGCATAAACCAGGACGGAGAATGCCGTTATAACAACCGCCAAGGGAAGCCATGTTCTTAAAATATTTTTGATTTTCATGATTTATTCTCCTTTGGCAAACAATATAAACGAACGCATCCGTCAATCGCTTGCAAAGACTCTCGTAAATTAAAAGACCCTGAAGGTCTATCAACCATCAGGGTCTCGTACTTGATTTTCAGCCTATGCTTTCTTGCTCTTCGTCTTCTTCTCGGCCTTCTCCTCGCGGCCCATTGCATCCATAACTGCCACAGCCGCGATCTGAACAATGTTGTTGACTTCATCGCCGGTCTGCAAGACATGGACCGGAGCGCCCATACCGAGCAGGATCGGCCCGATGGCTTTTGCATTGCCAAGGCGGGCTAACAGTTTATAGGCGATATTCGCCGACTCAAGCGATGGGAAGACCAGCACATTGGCATCTTTGACAGCGCTGAACGGATAACGTTCCTCGATGATCTCGGAAACGACCGCGGTGTCGGCCTGCATCTCGCCATCTATGACGAGGTCGGGGCGGCGGGCTTTGGTCAATTTAACGGCCTCCCGCACCTTGTCCGAGAGAGGATGCGGCGTGGAGCCAAAATTTGAGAATGAAAGGAAAGCCACACGCGGCTCGATCTCCAACTGCTTGGCAAAGTCGGCGGCCAGAGAGGCGATCTCGGCCAGGTCATCTGCGCTCGGGTCAATGTTGACCGTTGCATCCGTGAACAGAAAGACGCGGTCGTCAACGATCATAATGTAAACGCCGGCCGCCCGCGCGGTGCCCTTCAACGTGTGATGAATCTGCAAGGCTGGGCGGATCACCTCAGGATAATCATAGGTGAGGCCCGAAACACAGGCTTCCGCATCGCCCATCTTGACCATGAGCGGGGCAAATACATTCGGATCTTTTACCGCTGTTGCAGACTCGTGCAGGGAAAGTCCTTTGCGGTTGCGAAGCTCATAATAGGCGGCGGCATATTTTTCGATCTTCGCGAAATCGTTGGGATCAACGATTTGAGGTTCGTAATCCAACGAGAGCGATTTGAGCTGGTCTTCGATCACGCTCCTGCGCCCGATCAGAACCGGCGTACCGATGCGCTCATCCTGGATTTGATAGGCGGCGCGGATCACCTTTTGTTCCTCACCCTCGGCGAAGGCAATGCGTTTCTCGCCAGCAGTGGCACGCGCCTTATTCATGATGAAGTAGCGCACTTGCTCGCCCTTGCCCAGGCGGAAGGCCAACTGCTCGCGGTATTCATCAATGTCAACTGTTTTGCGGGCTACGCCAGTCTTCATCGCCATCTCGGCCACAGCCGGAGATTCCCACAATAGCACGCGCGGGTCCAGCGCCTTGGGAATAATATATTCGCGCCCGAACTTTAGATTCTCCAGGCCGTAAGCGCGCAGAACCGAGTCGGGAACATCTTCTTTGGTCAGCGCGGCCAGGGCTTTGGAGGCCGCAAACTTCATGTCGTCATTGATGGCTTTTGCGCGCACATCCAGCGCGCCGCGGAAGATAAAGGGGAAGCCGAGCACGTTGTTGATCTGGTTCATATAATCCGAGCGGCCTGTGGCGATGATCACATCCTTGCGGGCTTCCTTCGCCAGGTCGGGATTGATTTCAGGATCAGGGTTCGCCATGGCAAACACAATCGGGTCTTTTGCCATGGACTTAACCATCTCAGGAGTCATTACATTCGCGACCGACAGGCCATAGAATACGTCCGCGCCGCGCAGTGCATCGGCGAGAGTGCGCGCATCGGTCTCGATCAAGAAACGCTCTTTGTATTTGTTCATGCCTTCGGTGCGGCCCTTATAGATCACGCCCTTGCTGTCGCACAGCATGATGTTCTCGCGCTTCACACCCCAGCGGATCGCCAGTTCCGCGCACGAGATGGCCGAAGCGCCCGCGCCGGAGATCACAACCCGAACTTCACTGTGCTTCTTGCCCGCGATTTCGAGAGCGTTAGCCAGCCCTGCCGATGAGATGATGGCCGTTCCATGTTGGTCGTCATGGAAGACAGGAATGTCGAGCATCTTCTTGAGTTCTTCTTCGATGTAAAAACATTCGGGCGCTTTGATGTCTTCGAGATTGATTCCACCGAAGGTTGGCGAAATTGCCGCCACAACCTTGATGATTTCATCGGGATCATGCGAATTGACTTCGATGTCGAACACGTCCACATCGGCAAACTTCTTGAAGAGCACGCCCTTGCCTTCCATCACGGGCTTGCCCGCCAGGGCGCCCCGGTCGCCGAGCCCGAGGATGGCGGTACCGTTGCTGATCACAGCCACGAGATTGCCCTTCGATGTGTACTCGTAGGCCAACTCGGAATCCTTCTCAATCTCCAAGACTGGCACAGCCACACCGGGCGTATATGCCAAACTCAGGTCGCGTTGGGTATCCATGGGCTTGGTGGGAACGACAGCGATCTTGCCTGGTTTTCCTTTCAGGCGGTGATATTCGAGTGCATCTTCACGCGTGATTGTAGCCATAGAGCCTCCTGTGATATTTCGTCATTGTAAATTATGGCACTACATGAGTGTTTCAACCAGTAGCATTTGTCACTTTTAAGACTGCCGGTCTGATTATGTTACCCCGCCAGGCCGGAAAAGATGTGAGTTTCAACACAGTTGATGACGGACTATGAATGAGGAGACGCAAATTCAATCCGGCTCTTTCATATCCAATTATTCTTCGTTCAAACCCATATACTACGAATTGTTTATGATAAAATAGCCGCGTTTAAAAACAAGGGACGTCTGGGGGAGCATGTGTGCCGGGAGCTTTTCCGGCGCGAGCCTTTGTAAACTTATTTGCATGGAGAAAAAAGAATATGCCGCGCAGAAGCCTCGCTCGTCTTTATCGAGACGAGTTCTCTGGTTATAACTTTAACAAATTCCAGCAAGACCTGCTGGCCGGCCTGACGGTCGCCGCAGTCGCCCTGCCTTTGGCTTTGGCTTTCGGCGTCGCATCCGGCGCGTCGGCCGCGGCCGGTTTAGTGACCGCCATCCTTGCCGGCTTCGCTATCGGCGCGCTGTCCGGCGCGCCGTATCAAATCGCCGGGCCGACCGGCGCCATGAGCGCGGTGCTGATCGTACTCGTTCAAAAATATGGATTGCAAGGCATTTGGATCGCCGGACTCATGTCTGGTATTTTTCTGCTCATCATTGGCCTGCTTCGTCTCGGACGCTTCATCGCCTTCATCCCTGGCTCGGTTATTACCGGATTCACGTCCGGCATCGCCCTCATTATTTTCATCGGACAAATTGACAACTTTCTCGGCGTCAAAACCGCCGCCGCCGATTCGTCCCTCTTCAAATTCGTCGGATACTTCAAAGGCGGATTTATCCCGGACTGGCGCACAGCCGCCATCGGCCTCATCGTTATTTTGACCATGTTCCTGTGGCCGCAAAAATGGAATGCGCGCTTCCCCGCCTCTTTGCTCGGCATCCTCCTCGCCACGGCTCTCAACTGGACTTTGAACTGGCCCACCCAGACGATCGGCGAGATTCCCCGAACACTGCTCCTCGCCGAGCGCTTGAATCTGACCAACATTCCCTGGGCCAACCTCGGCGAATTCCTCGCCCCCGCCCTGACCATTACCGCGCTCGGTGCAATCGAATCTCTTCTGTGCGGCGCAGTCGGCTCCAACATGACCGGCATCCGCCTGCAAGCCAACCAGGAATTGATCGCGCAGGGCGCAGGGAATATGCTCATCCCATTCTTTGGTGGAGTTCCTGCCACAGCCGCTATCGCGCGCGTCAGCGTAGGCATCAAATCGGGCGGGCAAACGCGCCTCGTCAGCATCGTCCATGCCATCGGGCTTTTGCTCTCCATGTTCCTGCTGGCACCGGTCATGGCGCGCATTCCGCTCACCGCGCTGGCAGGCGTACTGATGGTCACCGCCATCCGCATGAACGAATGGCAGGCCATCCGCTTCATCTTTGACAAACGCTTCAAAACAGACATCATCGCCTTCGGCATTACCATGCTTGCCACCATCACACTCGACCTGACAAAAGCCATCTTGATCGGCTCGGTGTTGGCGGGAGCGGTTTTCCTCAATAAGATCGCCACGCTCGACGTGGATATTCAAGAAATAGACCCCGAAAAACTCAAAGCCAAAGGCATCCAGACCGAGGGCAAATGCCAGCACGTACGCGTGGCCTTTGTCACCGGGCCATTATTTTTTGCGGCCACCGGCTCCTTCAACGAAGCATTTACAAGCCTCGGAAACATGCATGCGGTTATTCTATCCATGCGCGGTGTTCCGCTCATTGATACATCCGGGCTGGAAGTCATTCGCCGCCTGTACGAGCGCATCCGCAAACAGGGCGGCACACTCATGTTTGCTGGCGTCCACGACAACGCGCGCGTCATGATGGAGCGCGGCGGGCTGGTCGAAGAATTCGGGCAGGAAAATTTCTTTTGGAGCAGTGACCAGGCCATCGTCGAGGCCGAGAAGCGTGGCTGCAAATTCTGCGAACAACCCACATTAACCAAATGTTAAAAAATCATGTATAATACGCGCAAATCCGCAAGGATTATTTGGAACTTCTGCCGCCCCGGCGGCCTGGTTTGCTAACGGAACTCTGGAACCCGCACGACATCCTGGCTTCAGGAGATTTTTATAAAGTCGCCGTCTTCTCGACGGATAAATTTGAGAGCATGACTTCTCGGATTGTAATTTCGACTGGCGTGACTTAACTTCCTCACGCAACTAATCTACCTCCCTTCCCGCTTCCCGCGGGACCTGGGGCCTGTTTATCCAACCCAGATTCTTTTCGCAACTGAGGCCGTTTGCCCGCAGTGCATCAAACGCAGTGCGGCGCAAGCATCGGCAGGTTCTCAGTTGCTTTTGTTTTAATGCCTAAGATTACTGCTCTTCAACCCCAGAAGCGCAACCCCCAGCGGGTGAACGTTCACCTCGACGGTGAATATGCCTTCGGACTGGCTCGTATCGTGGCCGCCTGGTTAAAAATCGGGCAGGAGTTGGGCGAGGAAAAAATTGCCTCGCTCCGCAGCGAGGACACGCGTGAGCGCGCATATCAGCAGGCCCTGCTCTTCCTGAGCTACCGCGCCCGCTCCGAAACCGAAATCAGGCAAAACTTGCGCAAGCATGAGATACCCGAAGATGTGATCGAGCAAACGCTTGAACGTCTTCGAGAGAACCGGCTTGCTGATGACAACCAGTTTGCCCGCGCCTGGGTCGAGAACCGCAGCGCGTTCCGCCCGCGCAGCCGGCGCGCGCTTTCAGTGGAACTTCGGCAAAAGGGCCTCTCCGACGAGGACGCTCAATCCGCGCTGGCAGGTTTGGACGAAGAAACCCTGGCTTACGAAGCAGGCTTGAAAAGGGCACGCCGCCTCGAGTCGTTGGAATGGAACGAGTTTCGCAGGAAACTATCCGAATTCCTGGCCCGCCGCGGATTCCCATACTCCGTCATCGCGCCCGTTGTATCGCGTATTTGGAACGAGACGCGCACGGAGCAACATACAATTGACAACGAGGAAATCTCATGAACGTAATTAATATCATTGTAGAAATCCTGGTGCTGGTCGTGGGCGTGGCCGCCGGTTATTTCTATCATCGCTATCAACAAGACCGCGCTCTTAAAAATCAGCAGGATAAAGCCGAAAATATTTTAAAGATCGCCAGCGAGCAGGCGCGATTGATCGAAAGCCAGGCACGCGAGAGCGCGACCAAAATCGTACAATCTGCCGAAGGCGAGATCAAAGAGCGTCGCATCGAATTGAACCGCGATGCGGAACGAATTGACAAACGCCGTACCGAGATCGAAGCGCGCGCCGATAAACTGGAACAGCGCGAGCAAAACCTGAACAAGCGTCAAAGTGTGGTGGACAAGCGCGCCAATGAAATTGATACTTTGTACGATCAGGAAATGGTAAAGCTCGAACAGATTGCCCAACTGACGCAGGAAGAAGCAAGAAAAGAATTATTCGCGGCGGTGGAAAAAGAAGCGCGCGCAGATATGGCGCGCATCTATCGCCAGATCGAAGCCGAAGCGCGTGAAGAAGGCGAAAAGCGCGCCCGCAAATTGATCGCGGATGCGATCCAGCGCGTGGCATCCGAGCATGTGGCCGAGGTGACATCTTCGGTCGTGCCAATTCCCAGTGAAGAGATGAAAGGCCGCATCGTTGGACGCAACGGACGCAACATCAAGGCCTTCGAGCAGGCCGCGGGCGTGGACGTGATCGTGGATGATACTCCCGAAGCCGTGACTATCTCCTGCTTCGACTCGGTGCGGCGCGAAATCGCCCGCCGCGCCCTTACGCGCCTCACGGTGGACGGTCGCATTCATCCCGCGCACATCGAGAAGATCATCGAGGAAGAAACAAAGGGCGTTGACAAGGTCATCAACGAAGCGGGCGAACAAGCCGCCTTCGACGCGGGCATCGCCGGTTTGCATCCTGAAGTCCTGCGCATGATGGGGCGCTTGAAATTCCGCACATCGTATGGACAGAACCAACTGGCACATGCGGTTGAAGTCTCGAAACTTGCAGGCATCCTGGCTGCCGAGATCGGCGCAAACGTGGAACTCTCCAAAGTTGGCGGTTTTCTGCATGATATCGGCAAGGCAATGGACCACAACCAGGAAGGCACACACGCTTCGCTGGGCGCAGAATTCTGCCGCCGTTATGGCGTGAATTCAATCGTGATTAACGCGATCGAATCTCATCACCACGAAGTGGATCAATTGACCATCGAGGCTGTGATTGCCGAAGCCGCAGACGCCATCTCAGGCGCACGACCGGGCGCACGCCGCGAGGATTTGGAAGCGTACATCAAACGCATCCGCACGCTGGAGGAACTTTCTTTGTCGTTCGAGGGCGTTTCTCAGGCCTTCGCCATCCAGGCTGGACGCGAAGTGCGCGTCATCGTCAAGCCGGACAACATTGACGACCTGGCCTCTGCCCGGCTGGCGCGCGACATTGCAAAGAAGATCGAAGAGACGATGCAATATCCGGGGCAGATCAAAGTCACCGTGATCCGCGAGACGCGCGCGACGGAGTTCGCGAAGTAGGGTAATCAGGTAATTGGAAAAAAATCTGGGCGGCAAATGCCGCCCAGATTTTTTATGGGTATGGGTCTTAATCCTTGACCTTTTCTTCACACAACATTTAATTTGGAAACTCTGCTCGGTTACGTTTGATTCACGAACGGATTGGATTTCTTCTCCTGCCCCACTGTCGTCTCAGGGCCATGACCGGAAAGCAGGCGAGTTTGATCGGGCAAAGTGAAGACCTGGGTGCGGATGCTATTTTCCAATGCGGACCAATCGCCGCCGGTCAAATCTGTCCGACCGACGGAACCGGCAAAGATGAGGTCGCCGCAGAAACAGACATCAGACGAGGGAACATAAAAGATGCAGTGGCCGGCCGTATGTCCGGGTGTGAAGCGGACTTCAAATTCAATATTGCCAAGCCGCATAATTTGTCCCTGGTAAAAATCAATGGTCGGTTCCGGGCCGGGATCAATGTTGAATCCAAAAGCCGGGCCGCCGCCCGCCGCGCGCCACAAGACATGATCGTTGGGATGCAAGGCCACCAGCGGAAGCGGATTGAGCGCGTCGGCGATTGCGCCCGCGCCGCCGATGTGATCGAAATGCGCGTGCGTATACCACAGATGCGCGATGCGCCAATTGCGCTTTTGCGCTTCAGCGAGAATGATGTGACCGTCCCAGGACGGGTCAATTACAGCCGCGACTCCGGTTTCGGAATCGGCGACGAGATAGGCGTTTGTTTGAACAGGGCCGAGAGTGAAAGTAACAATTTCGAGCGGCATAACGGGTCACTCCTCCAGCCGTGGGCTGGCCGAGATAATGGAGGCCGGTTGTGGGGTGAGCAAACGAGGCGCAAAGAAAACCGAAAGCGCCAGTCCGACCAGAATCAAAACCAGGCTGACGGGATATACCAGAATCGGCCCGCTTGCATATAACAATCCGGCAATGGGAGGTGCAATGACGTTGGGCAGCGCGCCGATGGTTTCGGTGATACCAAAAGCCAGTCCCATTTGCGAGCCGTGGATCAGTTCACGCACCTGCGCCGAAATCAATGGGCGGACAACGCGCAGTCCGCTCATCAGGAAATACGCGGCAAAAAACGCGCCCATTCCCGTACCCTGCCAGAGCAAAAGTGTAAACCCAGCCATCGCGATCTGCCCAAAGAAAAATCCAATACGCGGATCAAATTGGCCGAGAAATAAAAGGAGGATGACCAGCGCAAGGCTATTAATGGAACCAAGCTGGCCGATCTGTTCAAGTGTTACGCCGCGTACGTTTTGCAGGAAATTGGGAGTCAACGGTTGAGGCAGGTAGCCTGCCAATATCACCACAAGCACTAAAGACATAAACCCAATATAGCGGCGGTTGGCAAGCAATTTGATGGGCGGATCAGAAGGGTCGTGCTGTTCGCGCGGCTGGGAATGGATGAAGGCCATGATCGCAAATGAAGCCACGAAGGCCCAGGCCGCGACCATGTAAGTAGTTTTCAACCCATAAGTGTTGCCGATGTAACCGCCTATCAGCGGCCCGGCTATCGCGCCAACATTGTACATGGCAGAGGTAAGCGTCATGGCGCGGCCCGGAGTAAATTTGCCGCGCGCGCCGGTTATATAACTGTTCAACGGCGAAATCACAAAGGCCGTCAGGCCGTAAGCGATCAAACCGATCACAAACACAGTCAGGTTGGGCGCCACTGCCATCAGCCAACCCGAGACCACACCACATCCCCATGCAAACAACAAAAGCGGACGACGGCCAAAACGGTCTGCCAGATAGCCCGCCGGGATGTGGGCCACGGTCATTGCCAGCCCAACCGCGCCAAAAATACCGCCGATCATCAGCGGGTTTGCGCCCAATTGTTGAAGATACAGCGGATTAAAAAAAAGGAACATCCCCTCACCCAATCCCCAGGTGAGCAGGGAAAAACCGACCAGAAGCAAATCAGGCGTCATTTAGATTCCTCGATGCGATGAATAAATTGATACGCGGCTTCGAACACCTGATTCCGTGCCGCGTCGCGCGTGACAACGTGGCCGGATCCCGTTATATAGATTTTCGTCTTGTCCGACGTGCCGAGGCTGGCATAGATATTTTCTAAATTCTCAGGCAAAACATAACCATCATCTTTTGAATGGATCAACAGCGCCGGCACATTGACCTTCGGCAAGGCCGCGCGCATTTCAGCCAGCAGTTGATTTAACTGTCCCAGCGAACGCACCGGGTTTTGCGGATACGAGACATGATCCTTCCATGACTCTTGATCAAACCAGCCAGACCCTGGCAGCTCTTTGCCTTTCGGCAAATAAGGCTGAAGCTTATACAGCCATTCCGTGTAATTCAACCGCCAGTCATCAGCCAGTTGGTACGGCGTGGACATTGCCACGACGCCTTGCACATCCAGCCGCGTGGACATGAGAAGCGATAATACGCCGCCCATTGAAAGACCAACAAGATAAACGCGTTCGGTGCAGCCTCGGAGCAAATGAAAGCCATCTTCAACGGAGGCCGTCCAATCGCTCCAGTTTGACCGGATCATATCTTCGGGGCGCGTGGCGTGTCCCGCCAGGCGGACGCCGAGCACACTGTAACCTTTATCCGCTAAATATTCACCCATCCAGCGCATCTCTTTGGGCGCGCCGGTGAATCCGTGAATGAGGAGACATCCTGTCTTTGAACCGGGGAGGAAAAAAGGTTCGGCAGTTGGGATGATTTGGGTCATATAAAAATCCCTTCTTGTTCCCGCATCCACGCCGGGTGAAGGCGCGCAACTTTTTTATAGATCGGGCAATCTTCATCATGCGCTCCCGCCACATATCCCGTGCTGACAAGGAACTCGCGCACAATCTCTCCGCCCGTGAAGATAAAAGTCTTTTTGAATAGCGCAGTCCACTTCTCCAAAGTCTGCGGGTGATAATGATCTAACCAACCCTTGAAGGATCCATACTCGCTACGCAAGTTCTGAATGCGGCGCGCATTCTCAATTGCTGCGTTCACCTTTAGTCGATTCCGAATTATGCCGGAATCGCTTAACAATCGGACTCGATCCGCTTCACCATATGATGCGATCTTGTCAACATCAAAGCGACTATACGCTGACCGGAAATTGTCGGCCTTCTTCAGAATCGTAATCCAGGAAAGCCCAGCCTGGTTAACCTCCAAGATGAAACGTTCAAAGAGCGAGTGATCTTCCTGGAGAGGAAAACCATATTGCGTATCGTGATAGACGCGATTATGAGTATCTTCCGGATGAGAATTGCAGTAGTCGCAGTAAGAGGGCATATAGCAATTTTACTATCACAAAGCAATATTCCATATAAAATAAAAAAGTTGACAGACCTGCAGGCTTTATTTCACCAACCTCGTCAGTGCATCCTGCGCCGCCTGAACTGACTTTTCATAATCTTCAAGCAAGATGTGTTCATTCGGCGTATGATCCAAAGCAGAATCTCCGGGACCATACACCACAGCCGGACACTTCCACACAGGCGCGACAATGTTCAAATCAGCCGTTCCCGTTTTATAGACAAAACGCGGCTGCCCGCCCTGTGACCTGATTCCGCTTAAGAAAGCGCGTACCAGCGGAGTATTTTTCTCACATCCCCACGCAGGGACGGCGAATCCTATTGGTTCAACTTTTGCATCCCCGACAATTTCATTTAACTTTAGATACCAATCGCTTGGCGAAACATCCACAGGCAAACGCACTCCAACTTTCAAACGCGCCCATTGCTCGAAATCGCTTGAGTCCGAATCCATGCCGCGTAACGTGAGCAATAGTTTATCAAAAACTTTTTGCTTGTCCGCGTTGAACGAATCCGCGTAAGCTTTTACCTTCAACCAAACTTCCACTGCCGCCTCGGCTGCAGTTTGTTCGCCGCTTGCCGAATGCGCCTGCCCGCGCTTGACCGCCACATTCGCCGGCGCGCTGCCTTTGTATCCAAGTGCGATCCGATCCCAGTGATTGGGTTCGCCGATGATTGCAAAATCTGGCTTGTATTGAGTTGCCACAAAACGCGCGCCTTCCGAATCGCGTTCTTCTTCCACAGCGCCGATCACCACAAATTGCCAGCCTTCAACAACGCCCACCCGCGCCACCGCATCCACAAAACACGCCAGCGGACCTTTCGCGTCCACCGAGCCGCGACCATACAGGAGTTCCCCTCTCCCGTGGGGAGAGGGGTTAGGGGTGAGGACAACGGGAATTTCCCCAGGCACTGTATCAATGTGACCAAGCAAAACAACCTGCTTCGCCCCCTTCCCCATCACGCCGACCGCGTTACCCGCCGCGTCAATGAATGATTCGTCATAACCCAGCGACTTCATTCTCTTAACCAGCCACTCCACCGCCCCGCGTTCTTGTCCCGACGGGCTGTGTTGCGAAACCAAACCAATCAGTGTATCAAAATCATTCATCCGTTTATCCGTTCCATAATCCGTTCCCATCCGCGAATCCGTTACAGAGTCCGTTGCCAACATCCGTTTATCCGTTCCATAATCCGTTCCCATCCGCGAATCCGTTACAAAGTTCGTTGCCAACATCCGTCAGAATCCGTTTCCATCCGTGAATCCGTTACAAAGTCCGTTGCCAACATCCGTTTATCCGTTCCATAATCCGTTTCCATCCGTGAATCCGTGACAGAGTCCGCTTACCACATCCGTGAATCCGTTCCATAATCCGTTACCAACATCCGTTATTCCGTTACAAAGTCCGTTGCCAACACTTCCCCCAGCACATCCGCCAAATGGTCAATCTGCTGATATGTAATCACCAGCGGCGGCAGCAAGCGAATCACCGTCATGCCCGCATTCAACGCGATGATCTTCTTCTCCTGGAACATCTTGATATACGGCGCGACCTTTTGCTTCATTTCGATGCCGACCATCAAGCCCATTCCGCGCACCTCGCGGATATTGGGCGATTCGATTTTCTTCAGCTTCTCCATCAAATACTTTCCCTTCGCCGCGGACTGACCTGGCAGGTCTTCCTCTTCCATCACAGTCAACGCCGCGACTGCCGCCGCGCACGAAAGCGGATTCCCGCCAAACGTCGAGCCATGCGCGCCTGGAGTCAGATTCTTCACATTATGTCCAATCAGCACCGCGCCCATCGGCACACCGCCAGCCAGTGATTTTGCACAGGTCAGCAGATCAGGCATGACTCCAAAATGTTGAATCGCGAACATCTTCCCCGTGCGGCCAAAGCCTGTCTGGATTTCATCCACAATGAGCAGCGCGCCGCGCTCATCGCAAATCCGCCGCGCGGCTTGGATATATTCCGCACTCGCAGGATACACGCCGCCTTCACCTTGCACCACTTCCAAAATCACTGTGGCAGTTTCTTCATTTACTGCTTTATCCAATGCCTCGATATTGTTGTAAGCAGCGTGACTGAATCCAGGCACAAGCGGCTCGAAGCCTTCGCGATATTTTTTATTGAACGTCGCGGAGAGCGAACCATAAGTTCTTCCATGAAAAGCTCTCATCGCCGCGACGATATTTTTTCGTCCCGTTGAAATGCGCGCAAACTTAAAGGCAGCCTCCACAGATTCTGTCCCAGAGTTGCAAAGAAAAACTTTATCCAATCCATCCACAAGCGATGTGATCTTTTCCATCAATTCTGCACGTTTATCGTTTGGGAAGGTTTCAAAAAGCGTTATCAACGTGGATGCCTGCTTATAGATCGCCTCAGCAATTTTCGGGTGGGCATGACCGAGATTGGCAACGCCATGTCCCGATGAGCAATCCAAATATTCCACGCCGTCAATATCGAATAACAATGCGCCTTGTCCGCGCACGATGACCAGCGGCTGTTTGGCATAAGTCCCTGAATTGTGTTTATTTTCGATTTCGATTATTTCGTTTGCATTCATTCGATCACCGTTCCGTTTCCTGCCAAAGCATTTAAAATTGGATTTTGAATTCTTCCATCAGCAATGACGACTCGACTTACGCCGCCCTTCAACGCTTCTTCCGCGCCCAACACTTTCTTTTTCATGCGGCCCTGCGCCGCTTCACCCGCCGCCGATAGCTGACTCTGCGGCAGCTGCCGAATGAGCGTTGATTCGTCCGGGAAATTCTTCATCAGCCCAGGCACCGCCGTGAGCAGGATCAGCGTCTCCGCCTTGAGCGCGGACGCCACCATCGCCGCCGCGCGGTCTGCGTCCACATTCAGCGCCTCGCCTTTTTCGCTGACAGCCACAGGCGCGATCACAGGCAAATAACCCGCATCCAACAACAAATGAAGCAAGTCGCTGTTGACGGTTTCGATCTTGCCCGTGTAATCATCGCGGATGATTTTGCGCTTGCCATTTTCAACGCTTTGAACGGAATCCTTGCGCGCGGCTTGCATGAGTTTTCCATCGAGACCGCATAACCCAAACGCATTGACTCCCAGCATTTGCAACTGCTCCGTCAGCAGCGAATTGACCTTGCCATTCACCGCCATCAAAAAAATCTCTAGCGTTTTACGGTCTGTGTAGCGTGACGTGTATCCCGAAGGCGAGGTGATCATCTTTGGCGGCAAGCCCAACGCTTCACCCAGCGAATTGGCTTCCGCAGAACCGCCATGCGCAAAGACAAGTTGCTTTCCTTGTTTCAACAATTCAGCAGCATCATTACAGATTGCAGAAAAGTCCACGCCTTCGGTGCCGCCGAGTTTTACAACTGTGATTTCCATAAGTTCTCCAGTAATATGTCATTGCTATGAGGGCGCTCTTCCCGACGAAGCAATCTCCTGTTGCATGGGGATTGCTCACCTGCACTGCACCGTACGCAGTGCGGTGCAAGTGTCGGGCAAAGAGCAAGAGCGCCTCGCAATGACACGCTAAATCGGGTGCAACCCCGCGAACTCCAGCCCCACCGTCTCCTCCCAGCCCATCATCAGATTCATGCACTGCACCGCGGAACCTGATGCGCCCTTCATTAGATTGTCAATCGCGCACATGGACACAATATGACCGCTGCTTTCGTCTAACTCAAAGCCGAGATCGGCATAATTCGAGCCAGCCAGAATTTTCGGCTCTGGCACGCGATAAATGCCGCGTTGTTCCTTCACCACGCGCACGAACGGATTTTCATTTGCAGCCGCACGATAGGCTTTCCACAAATCCTTTATGACAACACCTTGTTTCACTTTTGCATGAGCGGTCGCCAGCACGCCGCGCACCAAATCCACTGCGGTCATTGTCAACGAGATATCTTTCACGCCCATCTCTTGAATCACTTCCGCCGTATGACGATGTCCAAACGCGGAGAATGTCCGAATCACATTCGCGCGTTCTGCGTGAAGCGAACCAGAATTCCCTTCCGCGCCGCCTTCCGATGAACCGACTTTAATTTCAATAATCACAGGCGCGGACAGATCAATCAAATCCGCTTTGACCAATGGCAGAAGCGCAAGATTACTCGCCGTGGCATTGCATCCCACGCCGCTGACGTAATTCGCCGCCGCGATCTCCGCGCGATGCAGTTCAGGCAAGCCATACACAAATTTACTCAGCCACTCTGGCGCGGCATGTTTCTCGCCGTACCATTTTTCATACATCTCCGCGTCCCGCAAACGGAAGTCCGCCGCCAGATCAATGATCTTCGGCGCAAGTTTTGCATATTCATCAATGTGATGCTGCGCCTGTCCATGCGGCTGGGCAAGAAACAATATATCAACTGGCTCCAGCGCGGCAGGATCGCTAAATTTCAACTGTGTGCGCTTTCGTAAATTTGGATGCGTCTGATACGCATACTCACTCATACGCGAACGCGACGTCACCTGCTTCACTTCCACATGCGGATGGGCCAGCAGCAAACGCAGCAACTCCCCGCCGCCATAACCCGAACCGCCGATGATAGAAATTGTAGTCATCAATAATTGCTCCTTATTTTTTTATGTCATTGCGGGGAGGTTGCTCTTCCCGACAAAGCAATCGCCTCGTAAGCGGTGAATATTTTTCGACAAGAGTTTCCCGTTTAACGAGAGATTGCTTCGGGCTGTCGCCCTCGCAATGACATCAAACTTTTTCTTTCGCCACGCTCACCACATACTCCACAATCTCTCCCGCGATATCAATTCCGCTCAACGGCTGCATCGTATGAAATTCCATCGTGTGATTGATCTCATTGACGATCAACCCCTTTTCAGGATGTTCCACCAGGTCAACTGCCAGCACACCGCCGCCAACAGCCGCCGTTGCTTTCAAGCACAACTCTTCGATATCAGGTGTGATGGGGCACAACTCCCCTTCGCCGCCGCGCGCCGTGTTCGTGATCCAATGTTCGGACTTGCGATACATCGCCGTCAACACGCGTCCACCGATCACAATCACACGGATGTCGCGGCCTGGTTTCTCGATAAACTCCTGAATGTAAAAAACAGAATGTTGCACCGAACCCAGTGTGGCTTTGTGTTCAAGCACCGCCTCCGCCGCATCGCGGTCATTGATCTTCGCCAGCAGCCGTCCCCACGAACCGACGACAGGTTTCAACACCACAGGATAGCCAAACGCTTCAATCGCCTCCAATGCGGCTTCGGGCGTGAACGCCAGCATGTTGCGCGGCTGCGGCACGCCCGCCTTCGCCAGCATGGCGGACGTGGTTAACTTATCACCACACACTTCCGCTACTGCTGCTGTGTTGACAGTAGGCACGCCGAACGCGTTCAACAATCGCAGCGCATACAATCCGCTGGTGTAACTGATACTGCGTTCCAGCACCGCGTCAAACGCAAGCCACGGTTCAGGATTTTCCAGGTCAAATGAAATCACTCGGTCGTCGAGTCGTTCGTAATCAATGCCGCGTTTTTCCATCGCCGCGAAAATCCATTTTTCTTCCACGCGCACGCGTGAAAATAAAACGCCAAGCTTCAATCGTCTTTGCATAATGCCTCATTGTTCCCCTCTCCCTCTGGGAGAGGGGCTAGGGGTGAGGGAGTATTATTCTCCCCAATCTTCCTGTTCCATCGGCGCGAGTTGAACAGCAGCGGGGTCAATGGATGTCACTTCGAGATCAACCCCGCAATCAGGGCACACAATAATCTCACCGGCATCGGTTCCAGCATCCAACTCAATTTGAGCTTCACATTCGGGACAAGATACAGCATTCATTTTCAATCTCCTTTGATTTGTTTACCGCTTATTCCATTATTCTCTAAACTTTTGAATAGATTGTGATTTGGATTTCTATTTCAAGCCTGGATATTTTCGCGGCACTTCGTAATTTGATTTTTTACAGATTGGAGACTCGTGCCGCCAATCGCATTTCTTTTGACAATGGACTTCAGAGGGTCGAAAACTTGATACACATCCGCTTCAAACGCGGGACTGAGCGCCTGATACGCTTCGAGCGGCATTTCCTCCAACCCAATATTCTTCTCCCCAGCCGCGCGGACGGCTTTTCCCGCTATCGCGTGAGTCTCCCGAAATGGGATTCCCTTCCCGACGAGATAATCCGCCAGGTCAGTCGCCATCATCGTCGAGTCAATCGCGGCGCGCATTCGTTCAGGCTTCGCAGTAATGGTCCGCAACGCGCCAGCGATGACAGGCAAAATGGCAAGCAAAGTATCAGTCGCTTGAAAGACAGGCGCTTTATCTTCCTGCAAATCCTTGTCATACGTGGAGGGCAGTCCCTTGAGCGTTGCGAGCAAACCTGTGAGCATTCCAATTAATGCGCCAGCCTTGCCGCGCGTCAACTCGAAGACATCGGGATTCTTTTTCTGCGGCATCAAACTCGAACCTGTCGAAAAAGAATCAGAGAGTTCAAAGAACCCAAACTCGGCGCTGGTGTAAATAACAATTTGCTCCGAGAGTTTGCTCAGGTGAACACCAATCATCGCGGCGCAGAATAAAAACTCGGCGGCGAAGTCTCTATCGGATACGGCATCCAAACTATTGGGCGAAGCGACTGCAAAGCCAAGCGACTCTGCCAGCGCGGAGCGGTCAACGGGGACGGGTATGCCTGATAATGCGCCAGAGCCAAGAGGTAAAACAGAAACACGCGAAGTTAAATCAGTGAGGCGTTCGCGGTCACGTTGAAGCGGCCAGTAATGACTCAGCCACCAATGAGATAACAAAATCGGCTGGGCGCGCTGCAGGTGTGTGTAGCCAGGCATGAGAGTCTCACCTGCGAGTTCAGCCTGCTCGATCAATGATGATTGCAGAATGCGGAGTGCAGAATTTAATTCGGGAATTGCTTGCAGCATCCATAAACGAAAGTCTGTGGCAACTTGATCGTTGCGGCTGCGTCCCGTGTGGAGTTTGCCTGCGGTCGCGCCGATCAATTCGGTCAGGCGGCGCTCGACGGCGGTGTGAATATCTTCGTCGGAGGGGACGAAGTGAAACTCGCCCGAAGCGAATTCTCGTTTGACAGTATCAAGCCCAAGCGAGATCGAAGCGTGTTCTTCATCCGAAAGAATGTTTGCTTTGTGAAGCGCATCTGCCCACGCGAGACTTCCATCCACATCTTGAATCGCCATGCGTTGATCTACAAACAGGGATGAATTTAATTCCCAGGCTTGTTTGTTTAGTTTTGTTGAAAAGCGTCCGCCCCAGAGGGTCATAGGTTCTCCTTTTTTCGTCATTGCGAGGGCGTTCTTTGCCCGACACTTGTACCGCACTGCGTACGGTGCAGTGCAGGTGAGCAATCTCCGCCACAATGTTGGGGATTGCTTCGCCGCCAAAGTACAAGAGCGGCGGCTCGCAATGACATCAATCTCTTTTGAATTTTGAGTAATCCGGCTTGGGCATATCGAGGCCAGAAACAGGCAGACCATTCATCGCGCGGACTTTCATGCTCAAGCCAAAGAGACGAATGAAACCCTCGGCGTGACTCTGATCGTAAACATTCTCTTCGCCAAAGGTGGCGAAATCTTCGCGATACAAACTGAACGACGACTTGCGGCCCGCAGTGATGATGTTGCCTTTGTAAAGTTTGAGGCGCACGAAACCCGTGACAGGACCTTGCGTAGAATTGACGAAGGCGTCAATCGCTTCGCGCAAAGGCGTGAACCATAAGCCGTTGTAAGTTACTTCGGCATATTTGACCGCGACCATTTCCTTGAAGTGCATGGTCTCGCGGTCAAGCACAAGCGACTCAAGCTCGCGATGGGCGTAAAGAAGAATTGTGCCGCCCGGAGTTTCATACACGCCATGTGACTTCATGCCCACGAGGCGATTCTCAACCAGGTCAACGCGCCCGATGGCATACGCGCCGCCGATGGCATTGAGCGTTTCGATAATTTTTGCAGGTGAAAGTTTTTCGCCGTTGACTGCAATCGGATTGCCGCTTTCAAATTCGATCTCAATATACTCACCCTGCTCAGGCGCGTTCTCTGGTGAAGTGGAAAGTTGATACATCGCTTCTTCAGGTTCGTTCCACGGGTCTTCGAGCAGGCCGCCTTCGTGTGAAAGATGCCAGAGATTTGAATCGCGGCTGTAAATGGATTTGATCGTGGCGGTGACTGGCACATTATGTTTCGCGGCATATGCAATCGCGTCTTCACGAGAACGGATATCCCACTCGCGCCACGGAGCGATGATCTTGAGTCGCGGGTCGAGCGCCATGACGGTTAATTCAAAACGAACCTGATCATTTCCCTTGCCTGTCGCGCCGTGAGCAATTGCGTCCGCACCGACTTGGTGAGCCACGTCCACGAGATGTTTTGCAATCAACGGGCGCGCCACAGACGTGCCTAATAAATACTTGTGTTCATACACCGCCCCTGCCTTGAGCATTGGGAAAAGATAATCAGAAGCGAATTCTTCTTTCATGTCATGGATGATGCACTGACTCGCGCCGCTGTTAATCGCTTTTTGTTCGAGTCCGCGCATATCTTCGTCGCCCTGCCCCACGTCGGCGCAAAAGCAGACCACTTCACAGCCGTAATTTTCTTTCAGCCATGGCACGATCACCGATGTGTCGAGTCCGCCTGAATAGGCGAGCACAACTTTCTTGATTTGCGGTTTTGGTTTTGGATTCATTGTCTTACTCCTTTTAATTCTTGGGGTGCGAGAGCTTGCTCCAGCGTTTGCCGAAACAAGTTCGGGACTCCAGGTTGGAAAATAAAAACAGCCCTCCGAGAAGGAGGGCTGTTTTGGTTGACTTATGCGTGTGCTTCAGCGCACCGTTGCATGTGTTGCGTCATCCAAACGAAAAACTCCCAACCTTCTCAGGGAAGCGGGCTTCGGACGACGTGTACGCGGCAGTGCAAACGGGCTAAACATATTGGGCGGTATTCTACCATCCGCACGAAATATGTCAATGATTTTGCCGTGCCAGTTTTGTAATTAATATGTCACTGCGACCTTTGGCGAAGCAGTCTCCAGTTACGTGAGGATTGCTTTGTCGGGCTGCTGCCCTCCTCGCAACGACATATATCAAACCGAATATTTCGTCGTCCGCGTGAATCAAGGTTTTGTCATCGCCTGCTCCAAAACATAATCCACCATTTTTTGTGGGATGTTCACGCCTGTGGTCGCGATGCTGTTGCGAAACTCCATCGTGTGATTGATCTCGTTGACGGCGAATCCGTTTTCAGTTTCAAATAGATCGAGCGCCAGCAATCCCCCGCCGACAGCGCGCGCGGCGCGCTTGCACAAATCCGCCATCTCATCGGTGACGGGACAATTCGTCGCCACACCGCCGCGCGCCGTGTTGGTGATCCAGTTTTCGGATGAGCGATAGATGGCGCAAATAAGTTCGTCGCCAATCACAAAAGCGCGGATGTCGCGCCCAGGCTTGTTGATATATTCCTGAATATAAAAAACCTGATGATTGACTCCCAGCGTGGCTTTGTGCTCGATGAAAGATTCGGCCGCGTGACGGTTATCCACTTTTGCAAGCAGGCGTCCCCACGAACCGATGACGGGTTTCAACACGCACGGATAACCGAACGCTTCAATCGCCCCCAAAGCGGACTCCTCGTCGAAGGCCATCAGCACTCTGGGGGTTGGGATTCCGTTCCGCACAAGAATCTGGCTGGTGACATATTTGTCGCCGCAGCGTTCGGCCACCATTGGCGAGTTGACCACGCGTACACCGTTGGCTTCATAAATCTTTGAGATATAGATTCCGCGTGAATAAGAAATCGAACGCTCGAAGAGCACATCTATCGGTTCAGAGATTTTGGAAATATCAAAGTATCGTTCGCCATCGTTAATGCGGACAACTTCCACGTCCGAATATTTTTCCAATTCGTCAAGCAGATATTTTTCTTCCACGCGCAGGCGGGTGTATAAAAATCCAATCCGCAACATAAGATTTCTCCTTTAGATCAATCTTTGGATAACTTGTTGGGTCATTTGACTTGTAGTCAACACGCCGCCCAGATCAGGCGTGGCTTGTCCGTCGGCAATGCAACTTTCAACGGCGTTTCTCAAGCGAATAGCCTGCCCTTTTTCACCGAGATGATCCAACAGCATGGCTGATGCAAGAATCGCGGCGGTGGGATTCGCTTTGCCCGTGCCGGCCAAAGCCGGTGCGCTGCCGTGCACCGGCTCGAAAACCGCCGCGTCCGCGCCGAAGTTGCCAGAGGCCGCGACCCCCAATCCGCCGACGAACATGCAGGCTTCGTCGCTGAGAATGTCGCCGAATAAATTGGTAGTGACGATGACTTCAAACTGCTCGGGCGCGCGCACGAGTTCCATCGCGCAGGTATCCACCAGCATTTCGTTCATTGTAATATCGGGATAATCCTTTGCGATTTCAAGCGCAACGGCGCGGAACAGTCCGCAGGTTTGGCGCAGCACGTTGGCCTTATGAACAACGTGAACGGTTTTGCGTCCCGTTTGCCGCGCCATGTCAAGGGCTTTGCGGACGATTCGTTCCGAGCCTTTGCGTGTGATGACTCGTTCGGTGACGGCGCGATTACCGTCATCTTCCATGCGTTCGATACCAGCGTACAAGCCTTCGGTGTTTTCGCGGACAATGAGCAGGTCAATGCCTGCGCGCGAAGCAGGATGCGGAATGGAACGGATTGGGCGCAAGTTCGCGTATAAATCCAACGATTGACGCATCCGCACGACGGGCGAAAAATAATTCGGAATGTTCGGCGGGGTTGTCACTGCGCCGAACAAAGCGGCGTCAGCGCGGCGAATCTGTCGGATGGTTGAATCAGGCAAAGGCGAGCCTGAGCGTTGATATTCTCTGTAGCCGATTCCACATTCGATGAAATCCCATTGAAGCGGAAGCGCAGTCAACACATCCCGCGCGCTGGCGATCACTTCGGGGCCGATGCCGTCGCCTGGAAGCAGACAGATTTTATAATTCATCCTTCACCCTTCCGCATTCATCATTAGTTCTTCAATGTCATGCTCTTTCAAAAAGTTGACGATGCCGCCTGCCTCCGCGATCTTCAAAACAAAATCGGGCAGGGCGCGCGCTTTATAGGTGTGACCCTTCGTGATGTTCGTGATCTGTCCGCTGGCGAGATCAACATTCACTTCATTGCCTTCGTCAATATCCGCAACTGCCTCTGGACATTCCAAAATCGGCAGGCCGATGTTGATGGCGTTGCGAAAAAAGATGCGCGCATAAGACGGTGCAATGACGCACCTGGCCTGCGAGCCTTTGATGGCAATCGGCGCGTGTTCGCGCGAAGAACCGCACCCAAAATTCTGCCCGCCGACGATGACATCGCCGGACTTTACATTTTTTGCATACTCAGGTTTGATCTCGCAAAAAACATGTTTCGCAAGTTCAAGCGGATCAATCGTGATATTGAAACGGCCGGGAATGATCTCGTCCGTGTTCAGGTTTTCTCCAAACGTCCAGGCTTTGCCCATGAAGTTCTCCTTTGTTGTTATGTCATTACGAGGTGGTGTTCTTCCGCCGAAGCAATCTCCTCTCAACTTGGGGATTGCTTCGCCAAAGAACGGCTCGCAATGACATGCTATGCCAAATATCCGCGCGGGTCAGTGATGCGGCCTGTCAACGCGGTAGCCGCGGCAGTGGCCGGACTGGCAAGATAAATTTCGGCCTGCGGGCTGCCCATGCGTCCGATAAAGTTGCGGTTCATCGTTGTCAGAGCGCGTTCGCCTGCCGCCAGGATTCCGCCGTGACGCCCGATGCACGCGCCGCAGCCCGTGCCAGTGACTGTGCAACCAGCCTCCATCAAAATTTCGATCAAGCCGTTCTTCATCGCCTTTTTATAAATACGCTCGCTGGCGGGTGTGACAATCACACGCGTCAACGGATTCACTTTTTTCCCTTTGAGCATCCTCGCCACGATTTCAATATCTTCGTAGCGCGCATTTGTGCACGTGCCGATGTAAACCTCATTCACTTCCAGGCCCGCAACTTCTTCCAACGGTTTGACATGATCGACATCAGGATGACACGCGACTTGCGGTGGCAACTCGGACACATCAATTTCGACGACGCGCTCATAACGCGGATTCACCGGCCCAAACGTTTCAAACGGACCTTGAGCGGGGGTATCGCTTTCGAGAAACCTGGTCGTCACCGAATCCGCTTCGATCAGTCCGCACTTTGCACCGATCTCCGTGGACATATTCGGGAAGACGATACGTTCATTCATTGGCAGGTTTTCGATGTATTCGCCGCCAAACTCCACCGAGCGATAGGTCGCGCCGTCCATGCCGAGCAGACCCGCGATATAAATCATTACATCCTTGGCGTAGACTCCAGGCTGGGATTTGCCCGTTAGTTCAATTCGAATCGTCTCAGGGACCTTGAACCAGCATTTGCCCGTTACCCATGCCACGCCGATTTCCGTCGAACCGAGTCCCGCGCCGAATGCGCCCAGCGCGCCGTAGGTGTTCGAATGCGAGTCCGCGCCGATGACGATTGCGCCGGGCATGATATATCCTTCTTCGATCATCACTTGATGACAGACGCCCTGTTTGTAAAAATGCGGAAGTTCCTGCTCTTTGACAAACTCAATAATTTTCTTGTGATTCTCCGCCGCCAAAACATTCGGGGCGGGGTAGGCATGATCGAGATGTAACACGATTCGGTTTTTGTCCAGAATCGGTTTGCCAATCTCGCGAAAGGCCTTGATCGCCAGCGGCGTAGTGTTGTCGTGACTCATGATGTAATCCACATCCAGCAGGAGAATCTCTCCTGCCCGAACGGACCTGCCTGCCTTGCGTGAGAAAATTTCTTCGATCAATGTGCCCATCACTTCTCCTTTGGTTTTACTTGCCGTTGCCGTTATATTTTTTCAACACCATGCGCGTATCGGTGCGTTTGACCCCCTGCACAGTGCGGACTTCCTCGATCAGGTTATTCAATGCCATCACATTCTCCACGTTGACAAAGGCGCTGATGTCGTAATCACCCGTGATCTCATAGACATTGCTCACGTTCGCAAAGCCGCGCAAACGGCGCACCACTGAAGAAGTGTAAACATGCGATTCGACTTCAAGCATCACCAGCGCGCTGATGTCGTGCGGAATGACATCAATCTCGCGTCCTGTCACATGCTCGGCGATCTCGATGATGTCTGTGTCGAATAATTGTTTGCGCTGGTCGCCGATATTTTTGATGCGCGAAACGATCACTTCCAGTTCCGCCGCGCTGACCTCGATGCCGTATTCATCCAAACGGGACTGCACCGCGCTCTTGCCCGTGTATTTATCAATCACAATCTTGCGCTCGCGCCCCAATATAGACGGATCGAACGGTTCATACGTGCGCGGGTCTTTAAGAACGCCGTTCGTGTGGACTCCGCTTTTGTGGGTGAAGGCATTCTGTCCCGTGATGGGTTTGTTGGGAGCCATAAAAAAGCCCGATACGTTTTCGAGATAATTCGAGATGGACATCAAAGGTTCGAGGTTGTATTTCTTCACTCCTTCAAGATTATGAAATGCGACCACTGTCTCCGCCAAATCCGGGATGCCTGTGCGTTCGCCAAGCCCGTTGACCGTAGTGTGGATGCAATCGGCGCCCGCGCGGATACCCGCCATGGCATTTGCCAGCGCAAGACCGTAATCATCGTGGCAATGCAGGTCAATTTTGCAGGGAAGCAGTCTCTCCCGCAGGGCGCACACGCGCTCATAAAAAATATGCGGCTGCATAATGCCCAGCGTATCCGCAAAACTGATGCGGTCTGCGCCCGCCTCAAGCGCGGCGTTGCACACGCGGACGAGAAATTCAAAATCGGTGCGCGTCGCGTCTTCGGGCGTGTAGCGGACTTTCAAACCCAGTCCGCGCGCGTAGGCGACATGCCCGGTGATAATGTCAATCGCCTGCTCCTGCGTTTTATGCAATTTCGCGTCCAAATGGATGTTCGAGGTGGCATAAAAGATCGCCACGCGGTTTGCACCGCAGGCCTTGGCGCGGTCAATGCCCGGGCGTGAAGCAATCGAATGGGCAACGATCTCGGCTTGAAGTCCGAGAGAAGCGATGCGTTCGATGGCCGCCGCTACATTCGGCGAAACGGAGGGGTCGCCAGCCTCGATCATGTCCACGCCGATCTGGTCCAGTAGGCGCGCGATGTGAAGCTTCTCGTCAATCGTGAAATTGACGTATGGCGTTTGCTCGCCTTCTCGTAAAGTTGTATCCAGAATCTCGATCATAGGTTTTCCCTTTTTGGAGCGCAGAAGCGAGCTTCAGGACTCCAAAATAAAAAAACGCTCTCCGTTATCGGAGAGCGTTTGGTTGACAGGTAGATATAAAAAGTTAAAGCAATACCTTGCTTATTTCCTGTTTAACCGAACATGCCCAAATCCGACAACCGAAGTTGCAGAAGTGGGCTTGCGCTTGGCGTTGGCCTTCATGAAGATACTTGCTTGGTCTCTAAACATATTGGGCGGTATTTTACTACTGTTGCAAAATGTGTCAATGGTAAATCGAAAACTCGTTTTGCTTTTCAAAAACTCTTCCAGCGATTTTTTCGCCGGACCTCTTGCGAATATCGCAATCCATGAAAGCCCGGCCTTTGCCCTCCAGCATTAAATGCCCGAACAGCAAATCGGCAGCATGGATTGGAAAGCCGGATTCGGATATCTATTTTTATCTGAAAGTCATCTTACGAAAGAAAGCGTGAATTTCCGTTTTGATCCAATCGGGCGCGGAGGAGAGGAAAAGATAAATCAAGCCTGTAAATACAAACCAATTGGCAAGTTCATCAAGAAAATAAGCAGGCGAAATATTTCTAAACCAAAAATAGGCAAAGGATAATAGAACCGCTGATAAAGTGTATCCAGCCATGCGGCTGTGCCGCGCCCACTCGACAAGTTGAGGCAAGGTGAAGAGCAGGAAGATCAGGCGGTAGTCCCAGTTATTGCCGAGCAAAAACGTGCCGAGGTAAATGCCGGCGCCGAGACGGAAAGCCGCGAGCGAAGCGGTCTCTTCAACAGGCAACAACTCATTGCAGCGATCAACGAAATAGAGGCAGGCGGCCAAAATCAGAAAGACCAGCAAATAAGCGCCGACAACCGCCGCGGCCATAAGAGTTCGGGATTGGGTCAGTTGGCCGATAAAAAGCGGCAGGACCGCCGCGCCATAGGAGACAGTAAAGCCTTTTTCGGTATTGGAAAAGATGTGGCGAAAATTATTGAAGGTCAATGCCGCGTAGATCAGGAAGGCTATTGTCATTGCCGCGGCGAATTTGTAGAAGCGGGTTCTCTCCATGCCCAGGAACGAACTCAAACCAAAGAGAGGATATATTTTTAGCAGTACAGCAAATCCCATAAGCGCGGAAGAAAGAACCCATTTGCGCTCCATCGTAGCCAGGGCGAGCGCGCAGATAAAAAAAACGAAGAGGTCCACGTTGCCGCGTTCAATGGCAAGCATGACCGGCGGAGAGAAGGCCGCCAACGCAGACAATACGGCGGCGGGCAGAGAGAGGCGGGCAGGAAATAAAATCAGAGCTAGAAAAAAGCAGGCAATAAAAAATCCCGCCAGCGCGACAGTAAAACTCTGATTGATCCCGGTTAAAAAAATCAGCTTCCAAATCGAAGGCAGGTTGAAGGGACGGTCAAGCGGATCGCGCGGGTTGTTGATCTCAGGATCGTAACCAAGCGCGTAAGACTCGGATGAAGCCGTAAGGATTCTGGCATCTGCAAAGGGCGGCTCGAGCGTGGGAATATTCCAAAACTGCCAGGCGTCTGCGCCCTTGAAAAGAAAAAGCAGGCCGGTCAAAACAGCCAGGCCCGCTAAAAGCAGGATCAAAAGTTTTTTTCCGCTCATCCCACCACGCGCAATTCGCGCGGCATGTCGCTCAAGACCTCCACGCCGTCTTTCGTGACGACCACATTATCTTCAATGCGCGCGCCGCCGCGATCGGGGAGATAAATTCCGGGTTCAACAGTGTAGGCCATGCCGGGTGCGAGCAATTGCATATTATCGCCGCGCATATAAGGTTCTTCGTGCCCTTCCATGCCAATGCCGTGACCGGTGCGATGCGTAAAATATTTTCCGTAACCGGCCTTCTCGATCACAGCGCGCGCGGCCTTATCCACGTCCGCGCATGGGATGCCAGGTTTGCCCGCCGCGCGCCCAGCCTCATTCGCGTTCAGCACAACCTGCGTGATCTTCTTCAGTTCCGCGTCCGCCTCCCCCACCGCAAACGTACGCGTCAGATCTGAAATATAACCGTCCACCGTCGCGCCCCAATCCACCACCAGCAAATCGCCGCGCTGAAGTTTTCTATCGGAGGGCGAGGCGTGCGGGTTGGCAGAATTCGGGCCAGCCGAAACGATCGGCGGGAATGGCAATTCAGATTCAGAGCCATGTTTGAGCAATTGAACATTTAATTCGGCGGCAATTTCTTTTTCGGTCATCCCGATCTTGATGAACGGGATAGTGGCCTCGAGCGCATCCTGCGCGACCTTGACCGCCCGCTTCATTTTCTGGACCTCAGCCGGGTCTTTGCACAAACGCAGCGCGGACAACGCCCCGGACGCGTCCGGAAAATCCGCTTCGGGCGCGCCGGCTTTGACATGGCGAAATTCCAGCAGGCGCATTTGGCGCGGCTCGACGCCAATTTTTTTGCCATCGAGATTCAACGATTGGACTGCCTTACGGAAAACCGAATCCCATTCCGCCGGATTCTCGCCGTACGCGAACGCGTTGACTTTATACGGAAAGAGATTCGCTTTTGGCATTTCAAGTTCAGGCAGCACAATGACCGGGTCTTTGCCGACTGCGTAAAGCAAGACCACCGGCCGCTCCATGAGATGGAAATGCAAGCCAGTGAGGTAGGTCAATGTGGGGCCGGGATTCAAAGCAACGGCGTCCAGCTTGAAGGTCCGCAGGGAAGCGTTGAGTTGGTCAAGTCGGGATGATGTCATTTCGAATCCAATCTGTGATTTTGTGCGGTGAAAGAAACTTTCAAGAACCAATCCACGAGGGCGGGCGCAAAAATGTCAAGCCCGATCAAGGCGTTATACCACCACGGAATGATGACCACGCGGCGCGGCGACTTTGCAAGCTGTACGACGCGGCGCGCGACATATTCGGAGGTCATTGCCAGGCCTTTAAATCGGTTGAGACTTTTCCGCGCAGGATTTTTCCCGATGTGCCGGCCAAACTCCGTGGCGGCCGGGCCGGGATAAATGCCGGAGACATGAATGCCAAACGGCGCAACTTCGCGGCGCAAAGAATCGGTGAAGCCGCGCACGCCGAATTTTGTGGCGGAATAAATCGTGTAAAGCGGCGCGGCGATCCAGCCCGCAACAGAGGACATATTAATGATGTGTCCGGATTTTCTTTCAAGCATGTGCGGAAGCACCGCGCGCGTGACTTGCGCTAATCCCAACAGGTTGACATCCATTTGCGTTTCGATGTCGCGCGCGGGGTCGAGATTTTCGAGCCAGTCGAGGCGGCCAAAGCCGGCGTTATTGAAGAGAATATCAACCTGGCCGTAAAGGTCAATTGCAGATTCAACCATCACTTGAATTTCATTTCGGTCGGTAACATCTACCGGAATCGCGACTGCTTCGCCGCCCTCTTTTTGTATCTTCTCAGCCAAAACCTGCAAACGTTCAATGCGGCGCGCGGCCAATACCACTTTACAACCTTGGCGCGCGAATAATATGGCCGCATCTTCGCCGAAGCCGGACGATGCGCCGGTGATGATCACCACTTTATCTTTCAAGGAAATTGCCATAAAGCCTCATACTAAAAGTCAAAAGGCGAAGGTCAAAGGTTGTACAACCTTTGACCTTGACTCCTCGATTAATTTTGTTCTTCCTCGGCCGGTTCTTCATTTCGCTTGCGCGGACGCGGCGGCTCGATGACCGGATCGGGTGCGATGGCAACATCAATCACCTGATCCATGTGTGTAACCGGAACGATCTTCAATTCTGCTTTGACTGTCTTCGGCACGTCATGCAAATCCTTGAGATTCTTTTCGGGGAGCAGTACCACTTTCAGTCCGGCGCGATGCGCCGCCAAAACTTTTTCGCGCACACCGCCGATCGGCAGGACGCGTCCGCGCAGGGTGATCTCGCCCGTCATGCCAATGTGACGATAGACGGGCCGCCCGGTCAGCGCGGAGATCATGCCGGTCGCAATGGTGATTCCAGCGGATGGCCCATCTTTTGGGATCGCGCCTTCGGGCATATGCAGGTGGATGTCCATGCGCTCGAAGACTTCCAATTCGATGCCGAGTGCGCCGGCGCGTGATTTGATGTAAGTCAGCGCGGCCTGCCCGGACTCTTGCATCACCTCGCCCAACTGGCCGGTCATTTGCAATGAGCCTTTGCCCTCCAGCACCGCCACTTCGACGGCCATGATCTCGCCGCCGTTTTCCGTCCACGCCAGCGATTGCACCACGCCGACCTCGTCTGCTTTTTCCATTTCGGGCGGAATGTATTGCGGCGGGTCGAGGAACTTTTCGATCAGGTCAGCGGAGATGGCAGTCGGATATTTTTTATCCTCGGCTTTGAGCCGCGCCACTTTGCGCGCGATGCGCCCGATCTCGCGTTCGAGATTGCGGACACCCGCTTCAAATGTATATTCGCGGATAACGCGCTGGAGCGCGCCAGGCTCGAAGGTCAGACCGATGTCGGTGATGCCGTTCTCTTCGATCTGGCGCGGAATGAGATAACGATTGGCAATCTCAAGTTTTTCTTCTTCGATATAGCCCGGGAACTCGATCACTTCCATGCGGTCGAGAAGCGCGGGCGGGATTGAGCCGAGATAATTGGCGGTCGTCACGAACATGACCTTTGAAAGATCAAAGTCCAGTTCGAGATAATGATCGCTGAAGGCATTGTTCTGTTCGGGATCGAGCACTTCGAGCATGGCCGAAGCCGGGTCGCCGCGGAAATCGGAATACAACTTGTCAATCTCATCGAGCATAAAAAGCGGATTGGACGTTCCGGCGCGCTTCATGGTTTGGATAATCCGTCCGGGCAGTGCGCCGATGTACGTGCGGCGATGGCCGCGAATTTCAGCTTCATCGCGGATGCCGCCCAGCGAGACGCGCACGAACTTGCGGCCCAACGCGTCGGCAATCGAACGTCCGAGTGAAGTCTTGCCCGTTCCGGGCGGCCCGACAAAACATAGAATCGGCTGGCGTTCCTTCTTCGGTTTGAGCGAGCGCACCGCGATATATTCGAGGATGCGTTCCTTGGCTTTCTTCAAACCATAATGATCGCGCTCCAAAATTTTTGAGGCGTGTTTGACATCCAGGTTGTCCGGCGTAGACTTGTTCCATGGCAGGTCAACGATCCAGTCAATATAAGTGCGGATGATGCCGACTTCGGGAGCCATGGGCGGCATTTGATTCAGCCGCTCCAGTTCTTTCATGGCCACAGACTTTGCCTCCTCGGGCAAGTTCGCGGCTTCGATCTTTTTCTTCAACTCAGCAGCGTCGCGCGTGAAGATATCGCCTTCGCCCAACTCGCTTTGGATCTGGCGCATCTGCTCGCGCAGATAAAACTCGCGCTGAGATTTATCCACTTCATTCTGCACGCGCGAATGGATTTCGTCTTCGAGTTCGAGCACGTCCACTTCCTGCGCCAGAATTTTATTGACCGCCTGCAAACGTCCGCGCGGGTCAAGCAGGGTCAACAAACTTTGCCTGGCATCGTAATTCAGCGAAAGTGACGTGGCGATCATATCCGCCAGCCAGCCGGGTTCGGCGATGTTCATGGCAAAGAGATGCGCCTCTTCCGGGATGGAGCGATCGAGCTGAACGCAGCGGTCGAACAGGTCAAGCACCGAGCGCATGAGCGCCTGCGTTTGGCGGTCGGCCGTTGTCGGCTCGAAGATGACGCGGGCGCGCACTTTCATGAACGGTTTGACGCGCATAAATTCCACGATCTCAACACGGCGGCGTCCCTGCACGAGCGCGGACGAAGCGCCGTCCGGCATCGAAAGCAAACGCCCGACCGCCATCTCGATCCCAATCGTCAAAAAGTCCGCCGGCTTTGGGTCTTCGATCTCCGGGTCTTTTTGCACGAGGCCGATCACGGTTTGATTTTTGGCCTGCGCGTCCTGCGCGGCCAATAACGAAGCCTCGCGCCCCACAAAGATCGGCGAAACCATGCGCGGGAACACCACTAAATCGCGCAGCGGCAATACCACCGCTTCGATCATGCCATCTTCACCGGCTTCATGATTCGGCACGCGATATAACTCTTCAGTGCGCTGCGAAAGCGCCAAATTGAAATTATCTTCTTCTTCGTTCCAGTCGTTTTGATTCATTGATCACTCGTTATTCGAGAATCGAGAGTCGGGATTTTGGGACGGGCATTTACGATTCCCGATTCCCAATTTCCGATTCCCGTTTATTCCAGGCCGCCATCACTTCTGCGGTGACAAACATACTTCCGGCAGACAGAACAATGCTACCATCTTTTTCGGACATTTCCAGCGCACGCGCCAGCGCGGCTTCGACGGGAACCGCCGCTTCGTTCGGGACTTTGGCCTGCCGCGCCAACTCCTGAATTTTTTCCGGCTCCAACGCGCGCGGATGATTCGCTTTGGTCACAAGCAAAAGTTTAAGTTTGGGCGCAATCTCGGCGAACATGCCGGGGATGTTTTTATCTTCCGACGCGCCGAAGATGAGATAAACGGGACGACCGGGAAAATAATCTTCCAGCGTACGCGTCAATTTCTCGAACGAATCCTGATTATGCGCCGAGTCAAAGATCACCGGCGGCTCGCGCCGCGCAACTTCAAAACGGGCCGGCCATTTTACTTCAGCAAATCCTTTTTGAATGGCCGCGTCCGAAATATTTAATCCTCTGGCCTTCAAAGCCACATAGGCGATGGCCGCGTTTTCAACTTGATGCAAACCGAGCAAAGGAAGTTGAAGGTTCAAGGTTGAAGGTTGGAAGGTCGAAAGTTGATTGCTGACCGCTGACCGCTGACCGCTGACTGTTGACAACTGCCAACTGCCGATTGCCAACTGAAGAGTTTGCCCATCCAGCGAATGATCCAAAGCCTTATACGTTATATCTTTTCCAACCAAAGTGAAGGGCGCATTTCTCTCTCTGGCAACGCGCTCCAAAACTTCAAGCGCTTCTTCCTTTTGCGGCGCGGACACAACCGGCACGCCCGGCTTGATGATGCCGGCTTTCTCGCCGGCGATCAGCGCCAGCGTATTTCCCAGCACCGCCATGTGATCATAAGATAATGACGTGATGACCGAAACTTTTGGCGTGATCACATTGGTCGCGTCGAGCCGCCCGCCGAGGCCGACTTCGATCACCGCCGCGTCCGCTTTTTGTTGAGCAAACGCCAAAAAGCCAAGCGCGGTCGTGATCTCGAAAGTTGTCAACTTGGGAATTTTCGCCACCGCTGGCTTGATTTGCTCAACCAGTTCAATTAATTGCTCATGCGAGATCGGCTGGCCATTGACACGAATCCGCTCGGTGTAATCCAGCAAATGCGGCGAAGTGTACAGGCCAACTTTTAAACCTGCGACCTTCAAAGCGGAGGCGCATAGGGCGCTGACCGAACCTTTGCCCTTTGTCCCGGCTATG
>JACPYX010000018.1 GCA_016195815.1 Chloroflexota bacterium | reverse complement strand
CCGTCCGGTGCCGCCACCACCAGGATCGCCCCGTCCACCTGCGCCGCACCCGTGATCATGTTCTTGATGTAGTCGCGGTGCCCAGGCATGTCCACGTGCGCATAGTGCCGCTTGTCCGTCTCATATTCCACGTGCGCGATGTTGATCGTGATACCGCGCGCTTTTTCTTCCGGCGCATTATCAATCTGATCGTAGGCACGGAACTCAGCCTTGCCCATCAACTGCGACACTTTCGTGATCGCCGCCGTCAACGTCGTCTTCCCATGGTCAATATGCCCCATCGTCCCTACATTCAAATGCGGTTTGTTACGCTCAAATTTCTGCTTCGCCATAATGAACTCCTTATTGTGAAAAAAGAAAACGATTATGCTTTGAGAATTTCTTCTGCCACCGACTGCGGTACTGGCGCATAGTGGTCAAATTCCATACTGAAAACACCGCGCCCCTGCGTGGCTGAACGAAGTTGGGTTGCATAGCCAAACATTTGGCCAAGCGGCACCAAACCGCGAATAGCCTGGGCATTGCCCGGGCGGACATCCATGCCTTGAATAGTGCCGCGGCGCGCATTTAACTGTCCCATCACATCGCCAAGAAAATCCTCCGGCACAACGACTTCGACTTTCATCATTGGCTCAAGCAAGACAGGCGCTCCTTTATGGAAGCCTTCTTTAAAAGCCATGGAAGCAGCCATTTTGAAGGCCATTTCGTTAGAGTCAACTTCATGGTATGAGCCGTCGAACAGCGTGACTTTCAAATCAACAACCGGATATCCAGCTAAAACGCCGCTTTCTGCGGCTTCCTTAATACCTTTTTCAACGGCGGGAATATATTCGCGCGGAACCGTACCACCTCTAACTTTATCTTCAAACAATACGCCGGAGCCGCGTTCACCAGGTTCCATCGAAATGACCACGTGACCATACATACCACGGCCGCCAGATTGCTTGGCGTAACGGTAGTTGACTTCGGGCACAGCCCTGGTAATCGACTCGCGATAAGCCACACGCGGCGCGCCGACGTTGGCTTGCACGCGGAATTCACGCAACATGCGATCAACAAGAATGTCTAGATGCAACTCTCCCATACCGCCAATAATGGTTTGACCGGTATTTTCATCGGAGTGAACCCGGAAGGTTGGGTCTTCTTCAGAAAGTTTACGAAGCGCCTCACCCATCTTTTCCTGGTCGGCACTGCTCTTCGGTTCAATTGCAATGGAGATAACAGGTTCAGGAAATGTAATATTTTCAAGCACCAGCATCTTGTTGTCACAAAGCGTATCACCGGTGAAAGTTTCCTTGAAACCAAGAGCCGCCCCAATGTCGCCGGAACGAACTTCGGTAATGTCTTCACGACGATCAGCGTGCATTCGAATTAAACGTCCGATACGTTCGCGTTTGCCCTTGGTCGAATTGGTCAGCATTTGGCCCTGCGTAACAACGCCAGAATATACGCGGAAATAAGCCAAACGCCCAACGTAAGGATCGGTTACGATCTTAAAGACCAATGCACTAAGCGGTGCATCATCCTGGGTAGGCAGCTCGATGGTGAGTTCTTCGCTGCCAGGCTCGGAGCCTTTAACAAATGGAATATCAAGCGGAGATGGCAAATAATCAATCACTGCATCGAGCAAAACCTGTACGCCCTTATTCTTCAAGGACGATCCACAGAAAATAGGGTACGCCTTATTAGCGATGACGGCCTTGCGAAGAGCTGCTTTAAGTTCATCATTGCTAATGGGAGCAGCCTCGAGATACTTAACGGTTAGCTCATCGTCAAGCTCTGCAATTTTTTCGATCATGTTATGGCGGGCTTCTTCAGCCGCACTTATAAAATCAGAAGGGATTTCAATGACCTTGGGATCTTTGCCAAGATCATCCTCATACACAATTGCTTTCATTTCAAGAACGTCAATTACACCCTTGAATGTAGATTCGCCACCCATTGGCAATTGCATTTGAATGGGATTCGCTCCAAGACGGTCAATAATCGTTCGGATCGTTCGCTCAAACGAAGCGCCTACGCGATCCATCTTATTGACGAAACAAATGCGCGGGACCCCGTAGCGGTCAGCCTGTCTCCAGACGGTTTCACTCTGAGGCTCCACGCCCTGAACCGCATCAAAGACCACTACACCGCCATCGAGAACGCGCAGGGAGCGCTGAACCTCGGCGGTAAAGTCAATATGTCCAGGCGTATCAATAACATTGATCTGATAACCCTTCCACTCAGCAGAAATAGCCGCTGAAACGATCGTAATACCGCGCTCGCGTTCCTGCTCCATCCAGTCAGTGACGGTTGTGCCGTCATCCACCGAACCAATGCGGTGAGTCTTCCCGGTATAGAATAAGATACGCTCGGTAGTTGTCGTCTTTCCGGCGTCAATGTGGGCAATGATCCCAATATTACGATATTTTTCCAGCGGATACTCGCGTGCCATTCTTACCTAATCTGCCTCATTGAAAAAAAATTTAACTTCATCCACTAAATGCGATAATGAGAGAAGGCCCGGTTGGCCTCAGCCATCTTATGCGTTTCATCGCGCTTGCGAATCGCTGCGCCAGTTTCATTGGACGCATCAATCAGTTCGGAAGCCAATTTGTCAGCAAAGGATTTGCCGCCGCGCTCGGTGGCCGCACTCAGGATCCAACGAAGCGCCAAAGTCAAACGTCGGTCCGCAGCGACTTCCATCGGGACTTGATAAGTAGCGCCACCCACACGTCGCGGACGAACTTCCATCGCGGGAGAAACATTCTTCAGGGCCGCGTCGAAGACTTCCATTGGATTCTTCTGGGTGCGTTCTTTAATCAAATCCATGGCGCCATAAATCACACGCACGGCAGTGCTTTTCTTGCCGCGCTTCATTACATGCTGTACCATGGTTTGAATCTGCACGCTGTTATAGCGCATATCGGGCGGAACGGGCCGCCGTTCAGGACTTCCACGTCTCATGCTTGATCTCCGTTAGATTACTTAGGGCGCTTCGCGCCATACTTTGAGCGGCCCTGCTTACGATTAGCAACGCCGGTCGTATCCAGTGAACCGCGCACAATGTGATAACGCACACCCGGCAAGTCTTTCACACGACCACCGCGCACGAGCACTACAGAGTGCTCCTGCAACTGATGGCCTTCACCAGGAATATATGCCGTGACTTCGATGCCATTTGTCAAACGCACGCGGGCGATCTTGCGTAACGCCGAGTTTGGCTTCTTGGGTGTCATCGTGCGGACGACAGTGCATACGCCGCGTTTTTGCGGCGCACCCTTGTCCTGGCGCACACGTCGCTGCTTGTGGCTGTTCAAAGTGAACTGTAACGCCGGTGCTTTGCTCTTCGCTTTTTTATTCTTTCGGCCCTTGCGGACCATTTGATTGACTGTCGGCACGTTCGCCTCCGATTACAAATTCTTTCACAAAGACTATTCGCAAGAAATGAGACCATCAGATACAACAATGATGGCCTCATTTGTAGTTGCCATTGGCGTTGTTGGGCGGGAGTTAATGCCGCCCGTCTTTCTCAGGCAACGGCGGATTATTCTAACATGCGGTTATCCGCAAGTCAAGAATAATGGAGCACTATTTCTTTGAACGCGTGCTGTTGCCTTCGCCCAATTCCATCAAGCCGGTTCCCATCTTTGGCGGATGCGTTTTCTCTTCATCCTTACCAAATTTAACCACATCCCCGCCTTCGTTAATTGCCTCGACTGCGAGGCCAAGCGACTGCAATTCCTTAACCAGAACGCGGAATGAAGCCGGGATACTAGGCTCTTCAATCTGTTCTCCCTTTACAATGGCTTCATATGTATTGACGCGGCCTTGTACGTCGTCCGATTTGACGGTGAGCATTTCCTGCAAAGTATACGCAGCGCCATAAGCCTCGAGCGCCCATACTTCCATTTCGCCAAAGCGCTGACCACCGAACTGGGCTTTACCACCAAGAGGTTGTTGCGTAACAAGACTATATGGACCAGTCGAACGGGCATGGACTTTATCTTCAACAAGGTGGTGGAGTTTGAGAATAGTCATCACGCCCACGGTAACAGGTTGGTCGTAAGGATGGCCCGTCTTGCCATCCCGCAAAACTTGTTTACCCAGAACTGGCATTGGAGAACCAGTTTCATTCATTGCTTCTTGCGCCGCGGCATAAAGATTCGCTTCCGCAATACGTTTGGTGTAACCAAGGCTTTCCATCCAGAGTCGCAGACATGCGCTGACCGTTGCTTGATCGGCTTCAGGGTCACGATGGACTGTTTCCTTATCCAAAGGTCCAAGGATGAGTTTCGGATCATAGCCGCGGTCACGCAGCCATTCCTTTGCAGCGCCATGACGCGCATAATCCGTTTCGTTAAGGCTGTACACATCATACTTACGCTTGCCAAGCCATACCTCAAGATAAAGGCGGCGTACTTCATCGTCATCCTGGATCGACTCGGGATCATACTCCTGCTCTTTGAGCCATTCCCAGGCAGCCACCGCAGATTCTTTCCAGGCCTGGTCAACGATCCAAGCGCGTGCCAGTTCGGCTTCGATCTGCTCTTCGCTGGCGCCATCGAAGACAGGCGTAAGCGCGCGAAAACCAAGACGTTTTGCCGCCCAGCCGAGATGGACTTCGAGAACCTGACCGATATTCATACGACCCGGCACGCCCAATGGGTTCAGGATAATATCAACCGGAGTTCCATCTTCAAGGAAGGGCATGTCCTCAACTGGTACGACCTTCGAAACAACGCCTTTATTACCATGGCGTCCTGCCATCTTGTCACCGGCAGTGATTTTACGGCGCTGTGCCACCGAAACACGCACCATCATATCTACACCAGCGGAAAGATCGGCATTATCTTCGCGGGTAAAGACTTTTACATCTACCACCTTGCCGCGTTCACCATGAGGCATCCGCAGAGATGTGTCTTTCACATCGCGCGACTTCTCGCCGAAGATTGCGCGCAGCAGGCGTTCTTCAGGAGTAAGTTCTTTTTCGCCCTTCGGGGTGATCTTGCCTACCAAAATATCGTTCGGGCCAACTTCCGCCCCGATGCGGATGATGCCATTCTCGTCAAGGTCTTTGATTGCATCTTCGCCGACATTTGGAATATCGCGCGTAATTTCTTCGGGACCTAATTTTGTATCACGCGCTTCAACTTCGTATTTTTCGATGTGTACGGAAGTAAAACGATCTTCCTGCACGAGGCGTTCAGAGAGCAAAATAGCATCTTCGAAGTTACCGCCTTCCCACGAGAGAAAAGCTACGACTACATTTTGGCCGAGGGCCAGCTGGCCGCTTTCAGTCGAGGAAGAATCGGCAATAATGTCGCCTCGCTTAATTACCTGCCCTTTGACCACCGAAGGTCGCTGGTCAATACAGGTTGACTGGTTCGAGCGTTGATACTTGCGGAGCTGGTAAATATGCAGCCCGCCCTTCTTTTCTTTAACAACGATCTTGCTTCCCGTTACAGAAACAACTTCGCCGTTTTCCTCGGCCACGACCACCTGACCAGAGTCAAGAGCGGCAGCGCGTTCCATTCCCGTTGAAACCAGGGGAATTTCAGGGCGCACCAACGGCACGGCCTGAGCCATCATGTTCGATCCCATCAAAGCACGGTTGGCATCGTCATGTTCGAGGAATGGGATGAGCGCGGCGCTAATGCCCACAACCTGGTGAGGAGCCACATCCATGTAATCCACAACTTCAGATGTGGAGAATTGGAAGCCAGAGTGGTAGCGGCAGGAAATACGCTCACGAATAAACTCATTTGTTTCAGTAAGAGGTGCATTCGCCTGGGCGATCACATATTTATCTTCTGCGTCTGCAGAAAGATAATCAATTTGCTCGGAGACAAACGGAACAACAGGAACGTCCTCGCCGATCTTTGCCAGGCGTTTTGCAAGCCTTGCGTCAATCGCTTCGCCAGACTTGGCGATTTTTTCTTCGGACTTCGGGTCGGTTACCGCTTCACGAAGCGTTCGGCCAACAAGGCGCTCATCGTCGGCAGGCAGGGTCTTATAAACTTTTCGATATGGCGTTTCGATAAAGCCATATTCATTGACGCGGGCAAAAGAAGCTAAACGCCCGATCAAACCAATGTTCGGACCTTCAGGTGTTTCGATCGGACAAATACGCCCATAATGTGAATGATGCACATCGCGGACGTCAAAGCCGGCGCGCTCACGCCGCAGGCCGCCCGGGCCGAGGGCCGATAACGTGCGCTTGTGGCGAAGTTCTGCCAATGGGTTGGTCTGGTCCATGAACTGACTTAACTGACTCGAGCCAAAGAACTCGCGCAGGGCAGCGACCACAGGGCGAATGTTGACCAGCGTAACCGGCGAAAGTTGTTCCTGGTCGCGAATTGACATACGCTCTTTGATAACGCGCTCCATGCGGCGCAGGCCAATGCGTAGTTTATTCTGAATCAACTCGCCCACAGTCTTGACGCGGCGATTGCCGAGATGATCAATATCGTCTGCATGTTCAACAGAATTATTGATCAAAATCATTCGGCGCACCAGACGGATAATATCGCCCTTTGAAACGGTACGGTGAGGGATGGGGATATTCAAGTCAAGTTTTTGATTCAATTTGTAACGGCCAACGCGCTCCAGGTCATAATGTCGCTGGTCGAACAACTGCTCTTCCAGGAATTGTTTGGCATTCTCCAGGGTAGCCGGATCACCCGGACGCATTTTACGGAAGAACTCAATCAGAGCGGCTTCCGCAATAGTTTTATGCGCAGAAAGGTCCCATTCCGGTTCTTGTTTAAGCGTAGAAGCCATAAACAAGCGGTCTGGGTTGTTATCCACATCCTGGAAGATCGAAAGGATTTCTTCGTCGCTGCCGATTTTGAGCGGCGAATCTTTTATGCCGTCATTTACAGCAGCCAAAGCTCGCAGGAAAACCGTGATCGGCACCGTGCGCTTACGGTTAAATTTCAAGATAATATAATCACTCTTGCGTGTTTCAAACTCCATCCACGCACCGCGATCGGGGATGAGTTTGGCCATCGCCAACGGGCGGCCAGTCGCCCGATCAGAAGGCGCTTCAAAGTAAACACCAGGGGAACGAATCAATTGCGAGACAACTACGCGCTCTGTTCCATTAATAATGAAAGTGCCCTTATCCGTCATCTCAGGGAAGTCACCGAGAAAGATATCCTGTTTGATCGGCTCAGGAACATCCGGACCAGCCAGTAAAACTGAAACATACAAAGGACTGGAATAAGTCAGATCACGCTCGACGCATTCTTCAATCGAATGTTTCGGTTCACCGAACCAATATTTCAGCCCCCACTGTTTAGCCTCGGGGCTGCGGCTGGGGAAGAATAATTTCATCCCTTTGTTATAGGATTCAATCGGCGAGACCTCATGAAAGAGATCGCCAAGGCCTTCCTTTTTAAGACGTTCAAAAGAATCGAGTTGAATATCTATCAGATTGGGAAGATCTAGCTTAACTGGAATTCGTGCATAATTCTTACGGGGCAATGACGCCATTCGCTTCTCTCCTGACCTTATGCTGCTGCCAATTAAAACAATTACACCTGCCACACCCTAGCAGGACAGCGACTAAACATTATATGAAGTAAACTCGTGTAAGTCAAGGCTTTCGTGCGGAGGGGAGTACCTAAAATAGTGGACTAAAAAAGCACAATTCAAGGATTGTCCCTGTGACACTGTCAACAACTGCGCCCCGAAGCGTTATTATTTTTATTGCGGCGCAAGACGCTGTAACATGGGCAGGAGTTTATCGCTTTATACAAGTTTAAGCCAAATTCTTGTATGGATATAAGGCAACATAAAACGCGCTCTTTGCACGGCAGATCTTCTTTTTTTTGATCTTCTCTATTTCTGGCCCACTGTTTGCGACCACAATCATCTCTCCGCCCTGTGCCTTGCCAGATTTCAACATAGTGCGCGCAGTCTTGACGCTTATATGCAAACACTTCACGGCTTCTTTTACAGGGACGTAGTTAGGCATTGCAACAACTGCCATCGTGTAAAATCCTTCCGGGACTTGGTTCCGGCGAGCCAGACACTATCCCTTGCGCCAGCGGCAATTCGATAATCGCGACTGGCGCAAGGTGTTTGCCAAATCACCGCCTCCGGTAAGGCAATGATCATTTCATAACTGTCGGGGTGGAGAGATTTGAACTCTCGACCTCACGGACCCGAACCGTGCGAGCCAGAACAGGTATTCTATATTTAGGACTTGGGTGAGATTCTTTTTGCGGACTGTGTGTGATGTTTGTCAGCCATTCAAAACATCACTTCCGTTTTCCTTCAAAGCCAGCTTACAAATTCCAACCCTTTACTGGCGAGGCTTTTTCGTGATCCTTATCCATGTCAATTTGAGATATTGCGAGGTAACGCTTCACCATATCGAGTGACGTGTGGCCAAGCAAGGCTTGTAGGGTGTATATATTGCCCCCGTTTCGCAAGAATTGAATTGCGAATGTGTGCCTGAATCGATGGGGGTGACAATTTGGAATGTTTGCTCGCAAGCCAATTCTCTCGACGATCTTTAGAAGTGTTCGCCTCTCGATCTCGACTGGATGCTCGGAGAGCGTCGCAAAGGCGGGGCTTTTTCCGGTAGCGCGACTGCTTGTTACACTTCTGGATTTGAAATACATGTCTATGGCTTCGCGGGTAGATGCGTGGAACGGTATGTATCGCTCTTTGCCGCCCTTGCCCTTCGTGCGCAATTTGCGAGCCGCGAGGTTGATGTCCATCACCTTCAATGAACAAAGCTCCGATGCCCGTAGTCCGGTGTCTAATAACAAAAGTATGATGGCCCTGTTTCTTGTTGAAACAGGCGGTCTCCTTTTATCGACATTCAGCAATGCGACAATCTCATCGCGCGAGAAAGGGGCAACCTGCTTCTTATCTGGGCGTGGCGGTGTAACTCTTCGCACAATGTTTTCTTTGGCGCGATCAACTCTTACGAGGTATGTCCAAAGAGACGATAGGGCTGTGTGATAATTCAGAGTTGTCTTTCTGGACAACTCACTAGTACTTGCGAGAAAACGCGCGATGGTGGCCGGGTCAATGCTTTCGATCTGGCAGTGATCCCCAACATATGCCGAAAATTTACGGAACGTGTTTCCGTAATCACTCAGTGTGTGAACGGATAACCTTTGGGCGTTCTTCGCCTCAAAGTATTCGGTGATGGCGCTTGATAGCGTTGTCATGATGTAGCCCTCCCAGGCATGAATTTAGCGAACAGTTTTATACCGCAAATCCATGATGGTTAGATTAATTGCAATTGACAAAAGGCTGTCTCTCGTCTATCCTTAAACAACAAACCCCGCACGGCTGGAACCCGGCGAGGTTTGGCAATTTAGAACTACGCGATTCGAGCGCGTAGCGGACAAGAGGTATGATAGTATATTTCTGCCGCCTGCGCAAATTCAGCGCAGGCGGTTTTGTTTTTTGAGATTTAGAAATCGAACATAGAATTCTGATGGTTCAATTTGGGAATTAAACATATGCCAGCAAAGAAGAACAGCAATGGTAGCGATCGACTCACTTTGATGAATTGGGCGCAGGATCATATCCATGGTTTGGAGAATGGCAAGCAGCGTTATACCCAAACCGTTACCAAACTTTCACAGGCTTTTGCCCTGGCTGTACCGAACGAAAAAGTTCTGGCCATCCGTGACGATGTTGGCTTCTTCCAAGCCGTGTGCGCCCGCATTATCAAGTCATCCCCTGAACAGGAACTTCAGGCGGGAGATGTGGAACAAGCCATCCGCCAGATCATCTCGCGCGCCGTTGCTTCCGATGAAGTCATTGACATCTTCAAATCATTTCGGAATTGATCGATCTCGCCAAGGATATGCGCGAGGCAGGAGCGGCGAAGAACTCAAGCTTAGCGAAGACGAGCTGGCTTTTTATGATGCGCTGGAAGTCAACGATAGCGCCGTCAAAGTGTTGGGCGATGACACGCTCAAAGGCATGGCGCGCGAACTGGTGAAATCCGTGCATGAGAATGCCACCATTGATTGGACGATGAAGGAAAACGTCCGCGCCAAATTGCGAGTGATGGTCCGGCGCATTTTGCGAAAATATGGTTATCCGCCCGACAAACAGGAAAAGGCCACGCAGACAGTTCTCGAGCAGGCGGAAGTGATTGCAAAGATTGGGCCGGTTAACACATGGAACAATCCACGCGATGAAGGAAGTGGATTCGCGAATACTGGATGTAACATTTTGGTTATTAGCAAAGATTCGGTAGAGCGATGCTTGCCTCGGCAACTACCCAAAGGTCTAAAATCATTTGCCCCTCTGCTGTTCCGCATGGCGTGCCCACAAATGAAAAATAGAAATGGTCATAGATACTCTATTTGCGTTATACTTTAGGTATGCCAGATCCAAAAGACAATTATAGACTTTACATGGAACATGCTCGCGAAATGCTTGCAGTTGCAGAAGAAAATCTCGGCAATGCACATTATTCTTCTGCGTGCAATCGGGCATATTACTCCATTTTTTATGCGGCCAGCGCATTGTTATATTCAAAAGGAAAGACTTACGGAAAACACAGCGCGGTGATTGCCGCTTTTCGCCAATATTTCATCAAGACGGGCGAATTTGATAAACAGTGGAGCGATGACTACCAGTTTGTTATGGAAAACCGCCAGACTGCCGATTACGAATTGTACGACGACGTAGAAAAAGAAGATGCCATTAAGTCTGTCGCAAAAGCCAGAACATTTATTGAAGAAGTAAAAAAATGGTTACTCAAACACAACCTGCTCTAAAATTATCAACAAGAGAAAAAAAAGCGATTCGGGAATTTATTACGAAAATCCGCCTGGCGTATGGCGAGAAACTTCAACGCGCCGCGTTGTTTGGCTCTAAAGTTAGAGGAGATTGGAATAAATACTCAGATATTGACATCTTACTAATTGTCGCAGATGACAAATGCAAATTTCGTGAAGTCCTTAGCGCGATCACCTCTGATATCGCATTGAAATACGATGTGCTGCTTGACGTCCGCATCATTAGCGCGGCGCGCTGGCAATATTATGCCGATATCAAAGCGGGGTTGTATCAAAACATCACCAGAGACGCGGTTCCCATCAGACTGTATAAGAAAAGAACAAACGCATTAAGCAGGGCGGGATAAGTCCCGCTCTATTTTTTAGAGGTGCAAATTTAGCCGGGTTATATTCCCCTCTTAAACAAAAAAAAGCAAGGCTCGTGGCCTTGCTTTTAACTTGCAATTTCTTACTTCGTTTGGATGGTTATTGCGGAGTACGTTCGGGCGGATTGCCTAGAAAGGGATCGGGACAAGGTCGGGACAAACGCTATCGCAAATCACTTCAAGAGCCGCGATAAGTTTGTTGTTCAATCCCGATGAGTGACGAAACACCTCATCCACGCGCGCATCCGGCGATTCTTCCTGCGCGGCTTTACACACAGGGCAGGCTTCTTCGAGGCACGCATGGATGTAATCTCTTTCGCATTCGCAGTCCCAGAAGAGCGGCGTTGTGAAGATGTCGCCGCATTTCTCAACCAGCACGATCCTGGGTTTTGATGGACACATGGCCTGCCTCCTATACAGCCTTGCCGTGGGCGACAAGTTTCCGACGCATGGCGCTGATGGTAGCGCGGTGCTGCCAGTAATGGCTTTTGCCGCTGGGACAGATCCAGCCTTCGCCGCGATTGCGGGAACTCAGCGATTCGGCGGTGGCCGTATTGGCATGGCACACGGGACACCTGGCCGGACGGACCGGGTAATAACCAAAGGGCGGACGTTCTGCCCGCTGGCCGCCCTCCGCCAGGTAGGAACGCACCGCGTCCACGGCGGGGCAGGCCCGTCCGAGGGAGCAAGTGCATTCGCCGTTGATGCCCACGCGATGATGTTGCGGGCGAACGGGATCGCCCAGGTCAACGGCATAGAAATACCCCGCCACCCTAACTGCCGCCAGTTGTTGGCGAACGGTCATTGCAGCGGAGCGAGTGAGTGTTTGCATAACATATCTCCTGAAAATATTATCTTTGGCTATCTCGGCAGGTACACGCGCACTGGGATTTTCAAGCCTCCCAAATGCTTCTCGATCAACGGCCTGACATCCTTCCAGGGCAGGCCGCCCAAACCGCAACCCAGAGCGGGAAGCGCGAGAGACTTGATCCACAGGGTGGGAATCAACCGTCTCAGGTCGGACAATCCGTCTTCGATCCACACCAGTTCAGACCGATTGCGCGGCACGATCTTGGTGGGGAAGCACAGGAACAGACGGTTGGAAGCGGAGATCACCGGCAAAACTTCACCGACTTTGAATCGTTTGTGTTTGCACACGACCGCATACAGCCGGTGCTCGTCAGGATATTGAAGCGCCCATTGTTTTGCGAGTCCGGCGCCAGCAATCCCCAGTGTATTTACCGGGATCACGATCGCGTGTGACTTATCGCGCAGGATGTTGCCAGTTATATATTTGATAGTCATAGGACGTACCTCTTTATTGATTAGATTCGCATTCCGCGAAGATCAGCGGACAAGTCCGCTTCAACAGCGGCTTCGATGCTTGCTTCACGCGCAAGATCGAGTTGCGCGCACGCAGATCGCGTCCCGGATAGCGCCTTCCACGAATTCCACGATCCCGACGCTACCAATGCAGTCGGCGATTTCGATTGCCAGACTCGTCTCGTCGAGCGCGGCGACTTGCGCGGCCAGTTGAGGGTCTTCAAGCGCAAGATCGCCTTCGATGTAAGCCATGATGTCATCTACGCCGATGGTGTAGATGTTGCCTGCAACATCCAGGCAGTTCTTCTTCAACGCGTCTTCCAGGGCTTGGAGATTGTTATTGGTTGTCATTCGACATACCTCCATATTGAATTCAACACGGCGTAAGGCCGCTGAGGAAACCGGTCAGATTCGTTTGCCTTAAAGCTAAAGTTGGCAGGCTTCATCAGATGTCATACGAACAAAACGAGCGATGTTTATGAAAAGAAAGAGGGAGGGCAGATTGCCCTCCCAGTGACTAATGTTTGCGACTCTTTTTCGTTGATGGTTCAACGGGCACAGCTTCGCCAAAAAGATCGAGCTGCATCAAGGCAGAACCCAAATTGAACAGGGCCTGCTTGACTTCGATCTCCTGGCTGAGTTCGCCCAGACCTTCAACGCTCAGGATATCGGCTTGTCCCGCGAAGCGCGCCAGGATGCCGGGGTTGGACATCATGACCTTGATCGCTTGCAGGGCGGACTGGATCTCGCCTGCGGTATCGCTTTTTTGAGCGACCCTCTTGCGGACGAATTCGGGAGTTGGAACGGGAGCAGATGGAGTAGACTTATCGCCTTCCGTCTTGCTCTTATCCACATTCAGGAGCGCTTCAAGCTCCCTGACCTTTGCTTCGGTCTCACGGTATTTCTGCTCGTGATCCCAGGGTTTGTCGGCTTCATCCAGGGCTGTCTTGATCTTGCCTTCGACCACCTGAATGAAATCTTTTGTTTCGGCAAGCATGGTGTCCAGCGAATTCAGGCGGATGTCCATGCTGCGCGTTGCGCCGGTGTCGGTGTTGAGGCCGACTTGCAGTATCTCGTTCCCGACCCGGAAGAATAGTTGTGGCACGGGTTGGCTTTGGTCATCGAGAGTTGAGACCGTCACGTTGAGAGTAAAGCCTCGATATTGGCCGATCCCGATGTATGTCTCGGTGCGCTGCCTTCCGGCCAGCCGCAGGGCGGCATGTTCAGCTAGCAGACGGATCTTCCGGCCTGCTGCTTCACGATCAGTCTCGGTATCCAGTTCGTCGCCGTCGATGGACGGTTTCAATTGAACTGAAAACTTTTCCGGTGTATGGGCATCGCGCTGTTGTATTGCTTGCATATAAACAGCGACACGCGCTTCCGCCTCAGATTTTTTGTACTCAAGGCCATGCACGCTGCGGCGCATACTTTCCTGCGACGAGCGCCAGGATGAGTAGATCGCGCCCAGACGTTGCAGTTCCGCATCCAACACAATCTTTTGCATGATCAGCGGATTGCCGGAAGCCAGCGCCTTGATCTCGGAGAAGCTCAATACGGTTTCATCCACATCATCCATCTCGCGGCTCGTGACCTGCCCGCTGGCGATCTGGCCGATGAAGCCAGCCTTGTTCTCCAGCAGCTGCCAGACATAGGCATCGAAGGAACCTTCGGTGACATGCACGAATTGAAAGACTTGCGGGAACAGGTTGCCCTGCCGCAGGACACGTCCAAGCTGTTGTTCGATATCGCCCGGACGCCAGGGCGGTGTGATGGTGTGCATGGCGATACAACGTTCCTGCACGTTCATGCCTGTGCCCATCTTCTCGGTTGAGCCGATCAGCACGCGCACATCGCCGCGGTTTATTGCGGCAAACAGCTTCGCGCGTGCCTCGGGAGTCTTCGCGTCATGAATGAACGCGACCTGATCCATCGGCACACCTCGCAGGGCGAGCCGGTTGCGGATCTCTGAATAAATATTGGTGGTGAGTGCGGTTTCCACGGCGGTTTCTTCACCAACAATGATTGGCTCTTCGTCGATCTCGTCAACGACAACCATATCGTCCGCATTTGTTTTTTTGCTCATGTGCATACCTCCGATACTATGATTACAAAAAAGAGAGCGGGCCGTTTGAGGTCCGCTCTCCATGTTTGTTTTACGATTTTGCTTTGGGTGTTGCCAGGTCGCAGAAGATGATCTGCGTGCCTTTGATGGGCGCTGTCGTTTTGAATATCTCTTCCACGACATCGGCGAGCGCATCGATCTTCGCCATCGGCGAACCGGGCGAAGCAGGGACGACCAGGCTCATGTCCAGCGCAGCCTTGCGGCCATCGCTGGTAATGCACAGCATGTTGTCCTCATCCGGCTGAACCATACGCGAACGAACTTTCTCGGCGCGTGCTGCCAGCTCGGACACATACTCCAGGAGCGCCTGACCGCCGTCCGACAGCACCTTCACAGGTTTATTGTTGAACAGGTCGGGACGCTCGATCCCGGAACCGGCTTTGATGATGAAAACATCGGCCACTTGAAGCCAGATCTGCATTAACTCCGGTACGTTAACGAACTTGCGAAAGCGCGTGTTCATGCGGAAGCCTGACCCATCCGGTGTCATCTCCAGCCCCGGCTCCGCGAGCGCAAATTGGTTGGCCCAGGCGTCGAAGTGGGAGATGCCAAGCTCTTGCAGAGTATCCATTTGAAAGTATCTCTGCATGGTGAAGAACTCGGCCAGGGTGTTGGTAACAGGTGTGCCGGTCAGGCCAACCACTTTTCCACCATGTTCCTGCAACCAGCCGAACTTGACGAACATATCGAAGGCGCGCTGCGAGTCCGAGTTGGTCAGTCCGGCGATGCGGGTCATGCGGGTTGCGAAGTACAAGTTTTTATAGGCGTGGAATTCATCCACGATCAGCATATCCACGCCCAGTTCTTCGAAAGTGATCGTTCCGACATTGTCTTTCTTCATATCGGCTAGGTTATCGAGCTTGACCTGGAAGCGTTTGAGGCTCTTTTCGATCTCCTTGATGGCGTGAGCATGGGGATTCTCCGCCTTTATCTCCGTGAGGTAGTCATACAGCGTGTCAATCTCATGCCGGTAAAAATCTGCGAGAGTGTCAGCAGAGACGGGCAGGAGTTTGAAGGACGAGAAGGGAACGATGATGATGTCCCAATCGTTGGTGGCAATGCGGCTCATGAACTCGCCGCGCCCGGCCTTGCCGAGATCGGGAGGCGAGGGCATCAGGATGTTGGCGCCGGGATAGGCGGCCAATGCGGTCATGTGCCACTGCGAGGTGAGGTGGTTCGGGACCACGATCATGGCCTTGGAGGTAAAGCCAAGACGTTTCGATTCCATGGCCGCGGCGATGGCGGCCAGCGTTTTACCCGCGCCCACCTTATGGTCCGCGATCGTGGAGCGGTTTTGCAAAATACGCCAGACAACGTTCTTCTGGTTGGGGCGCAGGTTGATCTCGCGGTTCAGGCCGGGCGTGCTGAGGTGCGATCCGTCATATTGGCGGACGCGAAACGAGTTGAATCTTTCGTTGTAGATCTCGGCCAATTGAGCGGAGCGTTCGGGATCGTCCCACAGCCAGCGTTCGAACTCGGTCTTGATCTCGGACAGTTTGGCCTGCGCCGCGACAGTTTCGGTTTGGTTGATGACGCGCTTGTCGTCCGGTCCTGTATCCCAGACTGTGACAGTCTTGGCGTTCAGGCCTGCTTCGATCAACGTCAGCGCGTGCATTACTTGTGTTCCCCAACGGCCATTGGAAATACTGCTGGAGACGCGCCACATTTCGGACGACTCGATCTCCCAATGTGCCAGGCGGGGAATATAGGTCACGTTGTATTTGCCACCCTGCAAAATATGCAGGATGAACTTCGCAACCACATCGCTCGGTATCCAACCCGCACCCAGCGGGGCGCGGATCTGGCCGGGCTTAAGACTCAATGGCAGTGCGCTTTCGAGCGCCGCCACGTTCTCCTGGAATGATTCGTCCAGCAGGGCAGCGGCTTTCGCGGCACGCAGTTTCTCGCGCACATTGCCGGAGAGATATTTGTCCGCCATCGACCATGTGTTCTTCCCTGGCAGGCGATAGATGCGGCCTTTCAATTCGGCGATCACGGCGGTCTGATCCTTCCCGCATAGCTGAGTAATGTAGGCGAGATCGACCTGGCCTTTACGGTCGAGGCAGACCAGCAGGGCATCGCTCACGGAGGGTGACTCGCTTTGTGCAACCGAGCGCACCATCGGCGCAGAAAACAGGCCTGCCTTTTTCGCCGTGACGGAGGTTGGGTTGTACTCTTCCAAAGCTTTCAGGAAGGGCGCTTCATACGATCCATTCAGCAGACGGATATTGGCCGGTTCGTTGATCGGACCATAATTCGATATGAACTCGTCATAGACTTTATTCAACTCGTGACGCATCTGGGATGTCTTCACCAGGGATACGCCTTTTGTTTCCGCTTTGAGTAATTTCTTGGCGGCCAGATAGATGGCCTTCAATCCATCCACGCGTTCCTGCTCGGCAGGGTTTAACGTAGACAAGGTAATGGCGATCTCGCCCGCTGGTTTCTTTACGGGTTTGATCTCATCTATAGTTGCGCTCAGGATGTTCGCGGGGAGCGCAGAACACAAAGCGTCACGAATGGCATCTTCGAGTTTGCGGTCATCCGGCTCGACGGTGTAGCTGTCCGAGTGGTACATCGTGCCGGTCATGGACTGCTTGCCAAGAACCATCTTCGGATGTTGTTTGTAGCAGCGGTTGAGATTGGTTTGGCGGTAGTTCTTCTGGAAGAAATCGGTTGAGACCCACGATGGGAAATCCTTGGCTTCTTCCGCGCGCTTCTGCATGATCAGGATGTCGGTCACGACTTCTGTGCCAGCGTTTTCTTTGAAGGCAGTGTTCGGCAGGCGCACGGCAGCCAGCAGGTCGAGGCGACGAGCCAGCCATTTGCGTACCGAGTCATCCTTCTTATCCAGCGTGTAGCGGGATGTGACGAACGCCAGGATTCCGCCAGGATGCAGAAGGGAAACCGTGTTGGCGAAAAAGAAATCATGGATCGTTTTTCGCAGGTAAGGCGGCAGGTCTCGCCCGGCGACACCGTAATCCCCGAAGGGCACATTGGAGATTGCCAGGTCGAACCAGCCGTTCGGAAGATCGACTGTTTCAAACCCTTGGGCAAAGACTTTGCTTTCAGGGTGAAGTAGTTTCAGGATCGAGGCGCTGAGTGTATCCAGTTCGATTTCGATCCAGTCCGCCTGGCCGCGCAAAGCGGCTGGCATCGTGGATTTGAAATGACCCACACCGGCGGATGGGTCAATGACGCGAAACGGTTTTGATCCAAAACCCAGATGGGTAAGAGCCGACCACATGGCGTCAATGACGGGCAAGGCGGTGTAGTGGGCGTTGAGGGACGAACCTTTGGCCGAGCGAAACTCGCTCTCGGTCAGTAGTTCGCGCAGTTCCTGCGAACTCTCCAGTTTGCGGAGCAGGGCAGAATCGCCCCAGCCGCTGTACAAGGAAAGGACAGCCTGTTCTTCTGCGGAAGCCGCGCGCCCGCAGGCGGTAAGCTCCTTTGCAAGACGAATGGCATTTACGTTGTTCTCGAACTTCCGCGAGGGAGTGCCGAGGTCAAGCGGTTGATTGTTTCCAAAATAGAAGTCCATACGGACATACCTCCATGGGGTTTGTAGCGATCCTGAAAAGACCGCTCCCCCTGACCGTTTCGTGATGAAGCGGGCAAGGGGAGGGGCAGGATAAAAAGAGGCAGGGAGACGCGTGGTCTCCCTGCGATGGAAGTAGTCCGCATGGACTATTTGTGTTACCAGTAGTCTACGGCTTTGTCGTTTGCGTCTCCAAAGTCGCAGAGCGTCAGTTTGCCGTTGAATTCCAAAAAGTTGCCTTTGTGAATATCCAGGCTGACTTGAAATTTTTTGAGAACAGCTTCGTACACCTTCTCGCTGAAATCTTCTTCGCCCACTTTGCGCTGATCAGCGCGCTCGGCAAGAGGCATCGCCAGCGCGTCCAACCGTTCTCCGCAGTGACAATTTACGGAAGTGCGAGTCCACAGGCTGGAAAGAAATCCGTGCTGAGGACAGACTTCGTGTGTCACGACTTTCGGGAGAATCACATCTGAGGCGAAAGCCCAGACCGGCAGGGCGCGCTCGTATTGCTCGCACACCCATTGCTGGATGACCGGTTCGCTGTCGGGGATGCAGCCGATCTTGATGGCCGCGCCATCCACTTCATACACGACGCCAAAAGCGCCATAGCTGATCAGATGACGCCTGCGAAGCAGTTTCGCAAACACGTCCGGGTTGGCGGTGATGTCCTGCCATCTGCGCGCAGGAGATTTCCTTGAGAGTGTAAAAGCTGTTGTTAATGTTGATGGGGCGATCATGCTTACCTCGTGGGTTTCTAATCGGGTTCTGGATCGTAGTCGTGGTAGCGCTCGATGTATTCTCGGCCAGCTTCGGTGATCTCATATTTGACGCCGCCCATGGCTGGAGATCCTTTGACGAGTCCGGTTTCAAGACACCATGAAGCGATCGGGGCGTGGAAGGCCATTGCGTTTCGTGCCATGTAGCGCATCTCGCGAATTACCGCGGTTGGGTGTGGATTTTGCCCTGAATAAGATGGAAGTGTTTTTGTAGCCATTGACATACCTCAGAATGGATTTGGCAATCTGAAACAGACTGCCTCGCTTATCCCTAACCAGAGTTGGGGACAGGCGAGGCAAGCCGTATTCTTATGAGCATTCAATGCCAATATGCCGCGCCCCTGCAAACCTTCCTCGGTGCGGGCTGGCACTGGTTGACCGATTGGTTCTCTGCTGAACTCAACCTGCCTGTTGTTTCGCCAAAAGAACAACCCAAAGCGTCGGCAAAATAGGGTTATAGAGTTTGGACATCGCGCTGACTATGAAGGAAAAGAAGGAGGGCAGATCGCCCTCCCTTTGATTTAATTGACGTATTGCGGCAAAGCCCAGACGCCGCGCTCGATCGATTGACAGGTCTCTTGTAAGACTCGCCGCACGATGGCCTTCCAGTCTATGCCGGAAGATTCGGCTTTGCGGACGCGGGCATGATCTTTCATCGCTGGCTTTGTTGCCGATGGCAACCAGGGCGGACTTACCGAAGGCTCTCTAAAGCCTCGCTGATGTCTCCAAAATCGCACATCACGATGCGGCATTTGTACTTGAGGAAATTGGCGGGTCTCAGATCAATTGAAACCCGAAATGCCTCGTAGACGGCATTTTCGATTTTGCGGACAAAGGGCGGAAGGCTGTCGTAAGAGACATTGGCGGGCTGGGCAATGGGCATCACAAGGACCCCCATTGACTTGCCGCAGTGACAATTGACAGAGTCTGACGAGGCCCATAGTTCTCTGGGAAACCCATGTTTGGGACAAACCTCGCGGCTGACCACGCGCGGAACAAAGACTTCTTGCGCAGACGCCCATACGGGAAGGGCAAGCCCAAACTCGTCGCAGACCCATTGCTGGATTTCTGCCTCCTTGGAGCCGATACGGCCGATTTTGACGGCAACGTTCTCGACGCGGTAGACCACGCCGAACGCGCCGTAGTTAACCATCCTGCGGCCACGAAGAAGATTCGCGAGGGCTTTTTCGTTCTTGAGGACATTGCGCCAACTTCGAGTCGGCGCTGGAGTTTGGGCGAGGGGAGCGAAAATTGTTGTCATTCGATATACCTCCGTATGGAATGAAAAAAGCAGAGGTGGGATTGCGCCTCTGCTTCTATCTCCATTTTTTTTGATTTATTTGGAATAGTGGTATCTCGCCTGTAGAAAATCGATCCGATCTTCCCGCACGAGATATACGATGCGATGTTCCTGCGTCAAACGCCGCGACCAGCAGCCGGTCGCCAGGTATTTCAATGGTTCCGGCTTGCCGATCCCTTCAAACGGATCGCGCAGGATCGCTTCGATCAACTCAATGGTACGCAACGCAAGTTTGCGGTCTGTCTCGACCCAATAGCGCAGGTCTTCGATAAACTCAGCCTGAAAAACCGCATCACGCTTTTTCGGTTTCAAGCCCCACCCCGCGGCGTAATTCTTCAACGGATCGAGGCTTGCCCCTGCTTTTGAGCGCGTTCCCCAACGCCGACAAAATTCGTTCAGCGTTTTGGGGGGAGCGCAGCAGATAGGCAGTCTCAGTCAGGCTGACCAGTTCGTCCGCCGAGATCAGAGCGACATCCTCGGCGCCGCGCCGCTGGACAATGATCACCTCGCGGTTCTTTGTCACGCGGTTGAGCAGTTTGGCAAATTGCGCGCGCGCGCCGGTGTAGGTAAACTCGGTTGTCATACGCTTTCTCCTTTGTACAGGATTTCTGTACAAGATTATAAATCCTGTCGGGCTGTTGAGTCAACCAGCGCCGACATACTTTTTGTAGGCCGCAATCCAGTCTGCTGCAATGGCCTTTTGCGCCGTTGCCAGATCGAGCCGACCGGAACACACCAGGTCGTGAAGTTTGTTTTCCAGGCTATCCTTTTTGGACGCGCCCCATATTCCAGCTCGAGGTTCCGGCCAGAGGTTCTTCGGATCGGCGGGATTGCCGCCAACCTCCAGCGGGATCAGGTGATCCTCTTCGTAGTGGCTCAACCGTTTATCGCTGTAGCCGTATTGTGCGATTTGCTTGATTTTCAGCGGTTCGGTGTAGCTCACAGGCGGGCGGACGCTCGACGTGTATCCACCTTTGCGGCAGATGGTCGAGTAGATGTTCGCCTGGGTAACGCGTGGATCGATTGCGCCAGGCGTCGAGGCGCGGTTGGGAAGTCCAGCCGTATCGTTTGATGTGGCGGGAACGCCCAGCGTCGGCAACGAGGGCAGTGTTGGGAAAATCGCAGGGATGGGGATCTGGGAGATCTGCGGCATTGATGGCAGGCCGTGAAAATACGCCAGGCCGATCGCTCCTGAAAACAGGAGAAACTTTATAAAGGATACAGCCAGGCGCGCAATTTTGTTTTGTTTGCGATAGCGATATTTTACGCTCATTTTTGCATCCATATTTCGGTTAACTCTTTTTGGATTGGATTGATGCAAGAGCGTTCACGCAAATCCAAGTCCCTTCTGTTTAAGCGAGATCCACCCGCCGCCTTGCCCGATCACCAGATGGTCGAGCACGTCGATTTCAAGCAGCCTGCCAGCCTGCGCCATTGACCGCGTAACCGCCGCGTCGTCGGGACTCGGCGACGGGTCGCCGCTCGGATGGTTGTGCGCGAAAATGACGCTGGATGCATTGCGCTGAATGGCAGGCCGGAAGACTTCTCCCATCCTGATTTGCGCAGAATTCACAGAGCCTTTATAGACATCCGTGACAGCCAGCACATGCAATCTCGTATTCAGTATGATGACGCGTAGGTGTTCGACATCGAACGCCGCCATGTCCGCGCATAATTTCGCGGCATCCTCCGGCGAGTTTATTGTCGCGCGCTCCGTTTGAGTTGCGGTTAAGCGGAGCGATAGAACAAAGGCCGATTTGACGCGCGCGGCAATCGCTTCGCCAACGCCGGTAATGGAGACAAGCTCTGCGACCGAGGCCTGGTAAAGTTGATGCAGGTCGCCATTGAAATGCGCGAGAACCGCATCCGCAATCTCGAACTGCTTCGAGCCGCCGATCAGGGCGGAAAGCAATTCAATATCCGTACATACCGATGGATCGGTTGCGACCCGATAGATGGGCGTCTCGCGCACGGCGAGTAGTTTGAATTTGGGCGTAACGCCCATGAAATTTGTTTGCATAACGCATACCTCCGAAAGTTTTTGAGCCGAAAATCGGCTCCGCCTGAATTGGAGTATTCCAGCGCAGGCGGAGATGATCTTCCACAAAGAAAGAGTGAGGGCGAATTGCCCTCACTCTGCATTTACTGGCCTGAGGGATTCCCTCTCAGCCAGTGAACTTTGTAATGGGTGTCCACCATAACAAAATGGGTGAACTCAAAGCCGTCGCTTTCGCAGGACTGTATCCAGGCTTCGGCGGTGGCTTTGCTGAAGATGTCTGGCTCTCCGTGCCGGTCGCAAGGATCGGCCAGGTTGCAGAGGTCGCCTTTCCAGCGATAAGAGTAGTTGAAGTGAGGCACATCGCACTGGCTGGTCTCGTCGGTAAAGGAACCGCAGGTGACGCAGAACTCTGATTCGCCCGACAAGCTGTCGTCCCGCATGAGACTCAGGCAGCCGCAGCGAGGACAGATTTGAAGCATGGCGGCTGCGTTCATGCTGCCAGCTTTCGCAGGGTTGCCCTGGCCTTAAGCCGTAGGACAGAATATTCGATCTCGGCCAGGACGTGTTCAAAGCGCAATGCGTTGAACATCTTGCCCGCGCCGATCTCTTCCGTAAAGAAGGTATCGCCGCTGTGTTTGTGAAAACAAACCAGCATGAAGCCGCCCGAGGATGGCGTGATCCGTATCTCACAGCCGCACAGATCGTCATCGTCAACGTCAAACGATTTGCCGATCTCGTCTTCGTCGGTAAAACCGCCTTCTTCGATGATCTGCTGTTCGATGCTGTTCTTGTCTTCATCGAGAGTCAGCCATCGGGTGTTCGGGAAAAGAAAGCGGACGTCCGAGCATTCATCGGACAGACGTTTGACAAGACGCGCCAAAATGCCGTACCAGGCGATCGTCAATACGACCGAAGGCCGCACCTCAAAGGCGCAATGGGTGGGTTCGTAACAGTACTCGTTGCTGGAGTGGACAGGAATGACGCAGTGGGGAAATTTAGTTTGCTGGTACTCGTTCTTGTTTTTGGAGTACATGGTTGCATACCTCGTATTTGAATTAATTGGGCGCAAGAATGCGCCCGCCTTGTAGGATCATCCGCCATTCATTGTTGATGTGACGGATAACGATTCGCGCGGTGAACAACGCGCCGGAGACAACCAGAATGACCTGGCTTTGATCCTCGATGACGCGCGCGATGCGCAGCCAGCCAGGGAAGGTTATCCAGGTGGCAAGAACCGGCTGGAAGCGGTGGGCGCGCGTGGACAGGTCAACGACCACCATTGCGTCTGAAAAACGCAAAAGCAGGTTGCCATCATCCACAAGGATGCCGGTCAGGTCGCGGCCAGCGATCGCGCGATGGAGTGACAGTGGACGCTGCCACGGAAAGGACAGGCGGGCGGTGTTCATCGGGTGATCCTTGTAGTTGCCTTCATCGCGGTAAAGATAGTTGATAATCAAGTTGCTCATAGTGACATACCTCGTGTGTTGTAATATGTGGGCAGGCAATTCTTTCCTGCCTCCGCTTATCGTGCTTGCCCAAGCGCAACATGCGGAAAGTCCGCCGTACTTTGCGGAGATAGAAAAAATTGGAGGGATTCACAAATCCCTCCAGTGAGCAAAGATCAGGCGGATGGCCTGGGTAAGTTAGATCAGAGCAGGCTGTAAATCCTTGAACGGACTTTCTTCCAACGGGTTGACCAGCGGCATGGCAACCACGCTGGCGTCACCCTTGAACAACATGGGCGACTTGTTTTCTTTTGGGAAGGTGAGAACAATCTTTCCATTCGAGGCGCAGGCTTTCACGGCGCCTGAAAGGCGCCCGTAAGCGTAATACATGCAGACGCTTTCGCCTTTCTCGGCGATGGGTATGGAGTTGATGGATCGCTCTTGGGTGGTCTGGTTCTGGGCCATGAGCCGCAAAAAGCCGCCGACCGCCTGAATAAATACATTGCCATCGATCGCGCTGGCGCATTTTAGAAAAGACGCAAACGCATTGGTCTCGACCTCGACCCTCATAACCTCAGCCACAGATTTGACGACGGTTTTGTAGTCAGGGAAGTTGCCTCCCGTCTTTGGAACATCGAAGATGAAGTCTGCATTACCGCGTTCAACAGAAAACGCAATACCACCAGCATGGAAACCGATGGATACATCTTCTTCGTCAGCGGCTTTGATAGCGCGCTTGGCGCGCCCCAAGGCCTTGACCGCGTACATCGCGCCGGATGCTTCGAAATCTTCCTTCGATTTCAACGAAACGAAGGACAGGATGAATCCGTCCGCAGCCGCCGCTTCCAGATTCTTCTTTGACGCGGCAATGTAGATACCGTGAAGGTTTGGGCGCGTCTCATCGGCGACCGCTTCGGCTATTGAGACGAGCGTGTTCAAGTCGCCGCCTTTGACGGTCGCGGAAGGGGTTCCAAATTTGACGCCGTTCTCGAACGATGGTCCAGCCAAAAGGCGAAGTTGGCTTGTCGAGCGGGGTGCGTATTTGAGCGTCAATTCTTCTTTGCCGATCTCGATCGAGATCGGGCCGTCATCGGCGAGTGTGACCAGGCCCTGAAGCGTCGGGCCGTCAACATACATCCACGACGTGGTCTTTTCAGGCTTGCCACAGGAGATGTGCGCCAGCACACTACCGCCGGATATAGCGGACGTAACAAACACGTCAAGGACTCCGCTTTTGGCGACGCGCAGGGCCATTGGGCAGCCCTTTGTGAAGTAGGGTGAGAGAGTGTCCAGAATTTTTGCAAGCTCCGATTTGGTGAAAGTAAGAGTCATTTTGACATACCTCATATTTGGTTTTAGCGTCTGTATGGTACAGCCCGCTTTGCTCGCTGCCGCGCCGGTGTCAGGCGCAGTAACATGCAAAGCGGGCCGTAAAAGGATTGCGAGCGGAGATAAAAGACTCCACTCGCTTTCCCGTCACCGCTTGGTGACAGAATCGAGACGGCGATTTAGTTCGTAGCGGCCAGAACGCCAATACCAAATGGCATAGGCGGTCGAAGCGGCTGGAACGATCAGGATCGCAATCACGATAACGAAAGCGTACAACATACTGCACCTCTCTCATGGGATTGGGCGGGTAGCCCGGAGACCAATGGCCTCCCTCTGAAAGAGCATCGAGGCGGGATGCTCTCCCAAAGGGAGGCGGCGAGAGGGATTAGTCTCTCGCCGCCAGTGAGAGAGGCACAGCACGCTGTGCGTGGAGCAGAAAAAAAACCTCCGCTCGCAGGCATCCTGCCGGGAGTCGAACCCGGTGATTCCTTTACTCTAAAAAAAACGAGTATTAATCAGGATGAAGGTGAGACGCGCAAGGTATGCGCGTCTCAAAAGGGTGGTGCGAGATGGCAGTTGGTTAGGCGGGTTCACCTTCCAACTCGTCGACAGGCTCTGCCTCGTTTGCAAACGAGAAGGGTTCAACCGATTGGGCAAAGATCACCAGTTTCTGGTGTTTCACGCCATCTTTGTCCGTCCACTCTTCCATCGCCAGGTTGCCCTTGACGGTGAAGTAGCTCTTGTCCGTGACAGCTGAGATCGAGTCAATGACAGGAGTCGGATTCTCATCCTTCGAGACGGCCATCACGTCGAAGAAGATGGATGGCTTGTATTCGTCTGAGTCCTTTTCTTTTCCCTGAGAGAGGAAGGCGCGGACCTTTGACATGGCTTTACCGTTGTTGGTAAAGCGGGTTTCTCCATCGGCAATGGAGCGAAGGGTGAAGATGACGTAATTGGACGGACGGTTCTTATTGTTACTAGTTTTGGTAACCATGTTGGCATACCTCCTTTTTGATATATGCAGGTGTTCAGCATCATCCTGCGTTAGCTCGCGTCTGGTGGTTGAGTACAGCGGCGTTTTATCCGCTCGTACCGAAACCTGACGCAATTTGTTCCTTCGGGAGTCGAACCCAAGCGCGCCCCGCTTGTATGCGCGGAACAAGAACTCTCCTGGGAAGTTTTTTCCCATTCCCGGACAGTCTCCGTTGCAATTGCCGAGCGCCATATTCAGCAAATCCAGGGCATGCCGATTGAGGTTGCGGATTTCGAGATGCTGAGAGACGAGATCGAGATTGTGTGGCTCAAATGAGCATTGGGTCTCGTCGTTCGCAAAAGGAGAGCGAGGCATTATGGCCTGGCTCTTTTGTTTTACCTGCGAATCGAACGCAGACATGCGGTCAGGCGAACCTTGACAAATATGGCGGAGGGTGTAAAATGTATTTACGAAAGTAAATACCGACAAGGAGACCAATTCATGAAGACGCCTAAAAATTACCGCTTCTCTGATGAAACCGTTCAGCGCATTGAGTGGCTGGAAAAACTGACCAACTCCGGCGCAACACAAGCCATCGAAAGCGCTATCGCCGAGAAGTACGAAAGCGAACGCGCGAGAATCCGCTTGAAAGCGGTCAAGACCGGGAGAGACAGGTACGACCTGATCGCTGGCGATGTTCGTCTTGTGACCATCAATCAGGCTGTGCTGGATGGAACAAAGGGCTATAAAGAGAAACTGCTTTCCCAGGACGGGACAAACCTGGATGCAATCGGGACGGTTTTTCTCGCAACGGCCATGGCGAAGAACGCTTACGCAGATTGGAATACAAGCGAGAAAGGCCTGGCATTGCTTGCGCCCGAGACGGAAAAGCAATAATACGAAGGAAAGAGCGAGGCGGATAACCTCGCTCTTTTTGATATTACTTGCGTCGATCCATCAGCCATTGGTAGGCGATGGCGCGCAAGACTCCGGTCGCGTTTGGCGACAAGTCTTCGGACTGCCCGTCTAAAAAGAGACGGACTTCGCGCGCGACCTGCGGGTATTTCCTGGCTTCAATCAGGACGTATTTAATCAACTTGTCCTGTTCGAGTTCGGACAAATACCCGCCAGAGATTTTTAGGAAGAAGTTTTTGAACATCGCAGACCTCCTGCGACCGGGGGGCGGATCTTCCGCCCAGGAAAGACTGATTGCCTTTCCTCGCCTGGCATGGAACGATTCCAGATCAGGCAGGGAAAGAGGAGGCGCCGGATGGACGCCTCCTAGTAAAAAATCATTCTTCGTGTTCTGTAATTGCCGCCTTGCCGACAGGTCCGCACTGGGCCTGCTCGCAATGAGCGCGCACAGGGCAGTAGTCGCAGCGCCACAACTCGTCCGCTTCGTTCAGGACGGGCGGCAGGCCGGGGGAGAGCAATGCAGTCAGGCGAACCTTTAGCAATGCCAGCGTTGTCTCGCGGTCGAGCCGCACATCACAGCGGACGGGAGTCTTGGGCGAGAGATAAACCACCTCTGCGCCGGAAAAGCCGGATGCTTTCGCGCCATGTTTTTGTTCCAGGAGCGCGGCGTTCTTCGCGATCAGCAGGGCATACAAATTGACCTGCGATACATGCGAAGAACGAGCCTGCGGCGGGCGATAGACGCGCGCAACGGCGGAAGAACGCGGGTTGAGCGCTCCGCAGTTGGGACACATCAGACCGTCGTCGCCCTTGTACACGTCGAGGTCGCAATGAACGCAGATCGGGACCTTATGCCCAAATGGCGGGTTGCCGGTTTCCTTGTAGTCGACGATATGCCAGCCGTTTGGACTGGCTTCGATGAAATCCGGTGTTCCGGCCAACAGGACGGACTTTCCCAGGAATGTAAACTTCCAGGTTAGCGTCTGCTCTTTGATCCCGGACGGGTATTGCGCGAGCGCGGCGTGATAACCGGAGCCGAAGGCCATGCGGTACATGGACGAAGGCTTTTCCCAATATGGGTTTTTCTTTTTGAGAACGTGCTGACGCGGACAGCCAATCAGTTCTGTGACAGAAAATCCGACCTCGGCGCCAGCCTGTTTTGCCATGTTATCGGCGTACTCTGGATCGCGGATCGAGTTCATGATGTCGTGCAGGACGGCAGGCATCATTGGACAGCCAGGCGCGCCGCGTTGGGCGCAGGCCAGGCATTCCTGGAATGTGACCGGCTCTTCGGTGACTTCGCAAAGAAAGCCAGCGAGGCCAGTTTGTGTTTGTGTTTTTGTTGTCATGGGACATGCCTCCTAGCGATTCAATTCGTCGCCGGTTTCAACATCGGTATTCTCGACCTTGCGCCAGTTGATCGCTGGCGGAGCGGCGAGAAATGTTTTTACATGCTCATATCCTGCGCGGGTGATGCGCCGACCGCGAGGAGTGCGGGCAATCAAGCCGGACGTGAGCAGCACAGGCTCGATCACCTGCTCGACCGTCGCAAGGTCAATACCGGCATTGGCCGCGATCGAGCGCGGGCCAACGGGACCGCCCTTGTAGGTGATCGCCAGAGTTGCCAGGTATTTGCGATCCGCGTCCTCGAGGCCAAGTTTGTCCAGGCCAAGCAGCGGCATGGTATTCTCGACCAGCGATGCGTCAATAAGGTCTGTGTTGGCGTTGGTCGCGGCGTCCACGCATCGCCGGAAAAGTCTCAGTGCAGTGCGCGGCGTGCCGCGTGAGCGGACGGCAATGCCCGCGAGGGCTTCGTCGTCCATCATATAACCGAGGGTGTCTGCGGCGCGCAGGATCACGCCCGTCAACTCATCCAGCGTGTAGAGCTTCAAGTAGAAGCTGTGACCAAACCGCGACCGCATTGCGTCAGGCAGGATGCCGAAGTCGGTCGTGGCTCCCACCAGGGTGAACGGGTAGACTGCCAGCGTGAGCGGCCTGTCACCTGTTTCGGTTTTGATGGAGACCTTGAAGTCTTCCATTGCGCTGTAGAGCAGTTCTGACGACTCGCGCTTGAGCGCGTGAATTTCATCGAGAAAAAAAACATCGCCCTTTTGGAGAGCGATCAGCACTTGCGCCAGGTCTCCAGGTCTGGCGATCGATGGCGCGGACAGTTCATGCAGGCGCGTGCCCTGTTCGGACGCAATAATCCCGGCCAGCGTGGTCTTACCCAGGCCTGGCGCGCCAAAGAATACAACATGCTCCAGGAGTGCGCCGCGCGTTTTGCTGGCGTCCAGCATCAGCCGCAGCGTGCGCTTCAAATCCTTTTGCCCGATAAATTCTTCCAATCGCTGCGGGCGGAAGTTGCGCTCATTGATGATCGAATCTTTTGTGGTTGCAGTCACTGCATACCTCCAGAGTGGTTTAGAACGACTCTGTCGTTCTTTGCAAGCTCGAAGAACCTTCGGGCCTGAAAAGAAAGACAGAGGCATTTTGCCTCTGTCTTAGCAATAGGCTGGTGGCCTATTGGTGGTGATTCGTCAAGCTGTGCGGCCTGACGAATTGCGGGTCCGCCCGATGGTTCGGACCATTAAGCGGCGTCCTTGCTTTGGCGTCCGGCGGTCTTTCCTGTACAGCGCCACTGCTTCCGGGATGATGAACAAACCAATGGCAGTCTTGATGGCCCACGCTGGAATGCGAGGGTCTGTACCTGCGATGACAAGCACGGTCACAAGAACGACTGTGACAAACGCGACCTGAACGATCGATTCGAGTCGCTGAACGCGATCCTGCTTCGAGAATTGCAGGAACACAAACAGGCTGACAAAGACAACAGACTCAGAAAGAATAGCAATGGTGGCGAACATGACGCATACCTCCGATTGGATTTTTGGAGACAGAAAAGCATCTCCTCCCTATCAGCCAGAATTGGCAAACAGGGAGCAGATGCCTTTAAGAGATTGGCCGGTGACTGTTTCAAAATTGGTAATAAATGATGGGATGACAAGGGGAAGTAGTGTAGCATTGGTTCTGTAAAATTTATCAAGAAGTAGGTCAAGTGTTATCCTTGCGGTTACCACACCAAAAAGGAGAAACATCATGACCTACCGCGAAGATTTTACCTTACCAGCAGAATTATTGGAGCAAGTGCAAGAGCAAGGATTGGATGTTCTGCCAGAGTTGATCCGGGTGATCATCAACACAGCCATGGTGGCAGAACGTGCAGGACATTTGAACGCGGGACCTTACCAACATACATCGGAACGTCGAGGCTATGCCAATGGCTTCAAGCCTAAGACGATGCAGACCAGAGTCGGTGACATCACCTTTGCGATCCCACAGGTGCGAGAGGGAGGCTTCTACCCCCAGGCGCTGGAAAGAGGTCTGCGGAGTGAACGAGCCCTGACCCTGGCACTGGCAGAAATGTACGTGCAAGGCGTCTCGACCCGCAAGGTGAAAGCGATCACCGAACAATTATGCGGAGTGGATGTATCCTCATCTCAAGTCAGTCGTGCCGCGGCCGAGATGGACAGTGAACTGGAGAAATGGCGAGAGCGACCATTGGGCGAATACCCCTACCTGTTCCTGGATGCCTATTACGAGCAGGTCCGAGAAGATGGGCAGGTGCGCCATCTGGCAGTTTTGGTGGCGGTAGCCGTCACTCCGAGTGGAAAACGAGAGATCTTGGGTGTTTCCGTCTCGCTGAGTGAGCACGAAGTCCACTGGCGAACGTTCCTGGAGAGCTTGAACAAGCGCGGCCTGGGTGGCGTGCAGCTTATTACCAGTGACGATCATGCCGGTCTGCGAGCTGCACGGCTGGCTGTCTTTGGTGGCATCCCGTGGCAGCGATGTCAGTTCCATCTCCAACAAAATGCTCAGGCGTATGTACCGCACAAAGATATGCAATCTGAAGTGGCCGAAGATATTCGTACGATCTTCAATGCTCCTGATCGGGCAACCGCTGATGCCTACCTTGCCAAGACTGTCCTGAAGTACGAGAAGACTGCCTCCCGTTTGTCCAACTGGATGGTCAGCAACCTGCCAGAAGGGTTGATGGTTTTTTCCTTTCCGGGAGGTTTTCAGAAGCTGCTGCGCACGACCAATGGTGTGGAAAGACTCCACCGTGAAGTCCGTCGTAGAGCGCGTGTCGTCAGCATCTTTCCGAACAAAGCATCCTGTCTGAGATTGGTTTCAGCTGTGTTGAGCGAGATCAGTGAAGAGTGGCTGACTGGAAGAACCTATATAACTTTTGAAGGTGCAACTTAATCGAACGCAAAACGCAAAGATGACTTTGACCAATTTACAGAAAAACCCTTGCACTATCCAAGGGGAGAGCCGGGAATATGAATGAAGGTCAGGCAACCATCGAAGCCAGGGGAAGACCATGCTCGAGATGGTTGCCGCAAAAAGCAATCAGGCGGCTGACATTCAAAGCTGATTCAATATCTTGACAAAACAAAAACAATTCATCTATACTAATGTTAGTTCTGATGTGGGAAAAATATAAGGAACAATCCCGCATACGATAAAAGATGAAACAAGAGGGCAGATATCATGAAAATCGTTGCAAACCTGATCATATCAATCAGCCTGTTATTAGGACAGATGGCCGGGTCGTTTACACCAGCCAATCAATCGAAGGCCAGGCCTGCTCCGAGCGTCAGCCAGCAATCGGTAAATTCAACTACATCCCAAGACATTCGCAATGGTCTTGCACTTGGGAGTTCCAATTCTCCCCAACAAGAAAATGTGCCTATTCTCTCCGAGCAAATTGCGAAACAGGCCCAGGCGGGCAAAGCAAATGCATCTCCACAGATCAAAGTTTCAGCAGAACCGGCCATTTACATACCAGGTCGTCCCATCCAAGTGCGATGGACGCTATTGGGAATCTCTGCCGATCAAAGAGCAAACACATCCATCGTGATCCATGCCCCGGCAGGCGTAAGCCCTGTCAATGCCAGCCAGACTTTGGCGGCAGATAGTTCTCTCACGATGCCGGTTAACGGAGACAGCGGAGCCGTGGTATGGAAAGTAGATGCGAATGCAATACTGCCGCTTGATTTCACATTTGACCTGGCGCTAAATGGTGAGATAGTAAATAGTGCAGCATTGTCAGTGGACCAGGCACAGTTCAGCACAGGGCAAGGACGCGGCGCAAGTTTCAACGGTATGGATGGAAAAGTCCGCATCAGCATTCCTGTGGGCGCGTCAAACGAACCCCTCCTTTTCAATGTCCGCAATGCGGGACCAAATGCCCTGGACGGAATCTCATTATCCTGGCAACCGATGGAAATCCTTGCCGTCGGGAAAAATTCGGGCAAGAACATCTACAACTTCAAGACCCCGATCACCATTCAGATTCAATACGACCCAACGCAGGTAACTGATGCGGACGAGAAATCTCTCACCATTTATTATTACGACCCTGATCAGCAGGATTGGTTCCCGATGGAAACGCAGGTGGACACCCGCAATAAAATACTTACTGCCTACAGTGACCATCTGACCGTCTTCGATTACAAGGCCAATAACTGGCAAAGCCAAAGCCTGCCGACAGTAGATACCTTCAAAGTTTCCGATTTCACGGGGGCGGCCACCTACGCCATTAACTTATGGACACCTCCCGGCCAGGGCGGACTACAGCCTTCCCTGACACTGAGCTATAACAGCCAGGTCTTTGATGAATCCTCCGCTTTCTCTCAGCCCTCCTGGGTGGGTATGGGCTGGAACCTGGATACGGGAGCGATCATCCGCAACATGCACGGGACTGATTCGGATACCACAGACGACACGTTCTCGATCTCGGCAGGCGGAGTAAGCGGGTTGTTACTGCCCACCAGCGTCAACGGTACTGTCGCCACATACAATACAGCCGACCAATCTTTTATGAAAGTACAGTTCGATAGCTCCACCAATGCGTGGACTGCGTGGGCCAATGACGGTACAAAATACGTCTTCAGCACCACTGCCAAAACCAATTCTTCGAGCGGTTGTTCTTCAACGCTTGACCTGACCTGGCGCTGGTCACTGACAACCGTCACAGACACACATAACAATACTTTGACCTATACTTATTACACGGAGACCAAGAGCGGGTGCGCCAACCAAATTGCCGTTTATCCTGACACAATCACTTATCCCAACAACAAATATCGTGTCGTTTTCACACGGGCTGCAACTGTCCGAACGGATTACCAGACTTCCTGGACCAGTTCGACATCCCGCACGTTGTACGGCACTCTTCGACTGGGCGAAGTCGACGTCCAATATAATCCCGCCGGAACCTGGACGAACGTCAAGCGTTACGTTCTCTCCTATGCGCCAAATACCGCAACGAGCAATATTATCTATCCAAATTTCGTTTGGAGCGCAGGCGGCAAAACATTGACCCTGCTGGGCGTGCAGGAATTTGGTTCGGATGGTTCAGCCCTGCCCGCCGTGCAGTTTACCTATGGCGACAGTATGCACGTTACGAACGTCAATAACGGCCAAGGCGGCCAGGTGCAGATGACATATTCATCGCGCTGGTCATACTTTGACGACATCAATAAGGATTTACGTTCTTTAAGAACCAGCTTTGGAACCGGCGGAAATGAATGCTACCGGGTGACCTCCACATCGTATGTAGACATATCGTGGGTAAAAGTCTCGGGCTCAGGGACTGTCCGCTGTGATTTGTCGACAGGCTATATGCAAATTGGGGGAGTCAGCACGACCCCGACCTTGGCAGCTGCAGAGCACACCATTCCTGAAAATATGGTAAAACCGGGCGCGCGTTACTGGTATTACGTCAAAGTGCGTTCCATTTCGGGGACACAGACTTTCAATTGGGGCCTGCGCGATACCGGCACGAATACCCTGCAAATGCTGCCTGCCCAAAGCGTTGGAACGGTCTCGGGCGGAGCGGTTTTTGAACTGGGCCTGGAAATGCCAGCCACGTTCAACCCGACCAATACCAAACTTCGCCTGGATTGCAGTTACTGTTACTTTAAAAATATCCAGTTTATCCAATGGCCGCTGGAGTATTTTGTTACACAACGTACCGTGACGGCGCAGCCGACCAGCCTCGTTTCCACCTATACCTATCAGTACGATAACCCTGCCCCAAACACGGATGCTACTTCGGCTGCTGCGGCTGCGAACGGAATACTATATACCAATAAGTTACGTGAGTTTCGCGGAAATTCGATGTCCGAGGTGGTAGATCCGGCCGGAACGGCGACCCTCACCTGGTTCAACCAGTCTGACGCCCTGAAGGGCAAACCTTATGATAATCTGGTCATGCAACAGAGTTTTTACGACAGCCTGGACACCATCAACAGCAACTGGGTTGCGACCGGCGGCACTCAGGTAGTCGCAACGAACTATCAGATCGATTACGATAATAACGTCCAGTCTTACAATAGCGCCGCAAACTGGAACGTCAGTTTTGCGCGCGCGGCCAGCACTCTCACCAGCGGGAAAATGGCAATTGCCCGCGTAAGACTAAGCGGCGCCAATGCCCAGGGAGAGGCGGGCCTGTTGAGCGGGTCCGGTCAGTTCTTTGGCGTGACGCTCTCGGCGGCTGGCGGGGCAGTTCTTCAGAATGGCGCCACGCTGATCCCGGCGGCCAGTTTCAAACTGGATACCTGGTACGTGGTGATGTTTTTCGTAGACGATTCCAATGGCTTCCGCGCCCGCATCTGGGATGCCAATAATCCGTCCGTCTCCGGTGAAGCGGTTGTGAGTATGGCCGGCGGACAGGCCTGGAAATTCCGCGAGCGGATCAACAACGGAACCCAATCCCTGGGCCTGTATATCGAAGGCACTCCCTATACGGAAACCATCACCAATTATGCTTCCACGCTCCAGTACGATACAGTTACTGGCAACGGCATTCCTGACCTGGCCGCATCCGGCCTGATGACTTATACGGATCTGCAAGTCGCCTGGAATTACCCGACCTCCACTGAGCGCCGCAACTACAACGGGGGCTCGGCCTTTGTTGGAACCAAACAAGTCTATGCCTATGCAACCCAGTATGGGAATGTCACTTCCACTACGGATTACTCGGGGAATAACGGGTCTTGGACGGCTTATCGCGCCACCCAGACTGAGTATTATCCCAACGCCACCACTTACGTAGTCAGCCTACCTGCGCGCCAGGTGACCTTTGCCTGCGCAGCAGACTGCACGACGAACAGAGTGTCGGAGAGCCTGAACTTTTACGACAGTAACACGGCTTATACCGGCCAGCCCACCAAAGGCGAACTGACCACGCAACGCGCCTGGGTGCAGAATTCCGATTACAGCCAGGTTTCCTATACTTATGATTCATTCGGCAATCGACAGACTCAATCGGTCTATACCGGATACGGTACCGCCAGCGCCGCACCCGATGCAACTACCCGACAGTGGACCTTCACGACTTACGATACAGATGGCTATAACACGTATGCGACGACTGTGGCCAATAACCTGAAACAAGGAATGCAGACCTCTTACAACTACGCCTTGGGCCTGCCCGTCAGCCTGACCGACCCCAATGGCGCTGTCACGTCTGCAACGTATGATGGTTTCGGCCGCATCAAGACCATCACTGCGCCTTATGATAGTTCTGCGACCCTTCAAGTTGCATACTATGATACGCGCATCCCATTCCAAATTGACCTGACCCAGGCCGTCAACGGGACTGCTTCGATTCGCTTGAGCCGCTTCTACGACGGGGCCGGCCGCCAAATCCAGACCCAGACCGTGGGCGCAGTCGTCAATGGCACACAAAAGAACGTGGTCGTTGACGATCAATACAACAGCCTCGGGCAGTTAGTCAAGCAGACCGCGCCGTATGCGATTGCATATAACGGCACACCGGCATTCAGCACACAGAACTTCAGCAATCCATACACATCCACCAGTTATGATGCCATCGGGCGCACGCTTAGCGTGACCGCGCCGAATGGAAATCAGACGAATTACATCTACACCCGCCTGACCAGCACGGTCACCGACCCGAAGCAAAACGCCACGACCACCACTGTGGATGTGTGGGGCCGCACTACGCTCATCCATCCGCCTACAGGCCCGGACGTTTCTTATACTTACGATGTGCTCAACCGTTTGACAAAGGCCACCCGCGCTGGATATGACACGATCATTCAATACGACGCGCTTGGGCGCAAGCTGAATATGAGCGACCCGGATATGGGATACTGGCAATATCAGTATGATGCGGTCGGCAATCTCAAAGTCCAGACCGATGCGAGAGGCTGTATCTTATCGCTTGGCTATGATAGCCTTAATCGCCTTCAAAGCAAGGCCAGTACTGGATCCTGCGGCCAGCAAATCACACTCAATTATTATTATGATGCGGATGACCCAATCACTCCAGCCTATGATCCACCTCGTTATATAAATACGCAAATAGGACGCCGCACCGGCATGAGCGATGGCTCTGGTCAAACGGCCTGGACTTACGACCTGCGCGGCCGCCTGACCCAGGAAGCCAAGGGCATCATCGGCGCCTCACTCTTCACCACTTCCTGGACGTATAACTCGGCCGACCTGCCGGTAACGATGACCTACCCTGACAGCGAAATCGTCACCAATGGTTACAACAGCGATGGCTCGCTCAAGACGATGACCAGCAGCCTGGCAGGGCAGACCTACCTGAACGACATGCAGTACGACGAAGCCGGGCGCCTCAAACTAATGGACTTCGGCGCGGGCGTGATCCGCAAGACCTTCTCCTATTTCGCCTGGAACACTGCCGATCAGGGCGGGTTATTGCAAAGCGCGCAAGCCACGCGCCTGGCCGACTCTGCGCCCCTGCAGAACCTGGCCTATACTTATGACAAGAACGGCAACGCCCTGACGATCACCGACGCACAAAGCGGACCACAGACTCAGACCTTCACCTACGACGCGCTCAACCGCATCAAGAGCGCCTCCGCGACCGGCGGCACGAACGGCCTGTATTCTGAATCTTATGATTACGACTCGGCCTCCGGCAACCTCTCCCTTAAAGCCGGGCTGACCTATAATTATGACAACCCCGCCCACGTCCACGCGGTCACTTCGCTTTCAAACGGCAACAGCTATGTGTACGACCTCAATGGCAATATGACTCAACGCAATGTGGGCGGGCAGGCCTTTGACCTGGTTTACGATGCAGAAAACAGGTTGACCAATATTTCTGCCAATGGAGTTCAGATCATTCCGTCTCCAACCCCGACCCTGCCTGTTACTCTTACACCGACAAACTCTCCTACTACTACGGCCTCTAACACTCCAACTCAGACTGCTACATCATCCAACACACCTGCATCTACTGATACAGCTATCCCTACAGATACATCAACACCGACTGATACGGCTATGCCAACTGATACCTCCATACCAACCGACACTTCGACACCGACCGACACGCCTGCTGTGACAGATACACCGGGTGATACCCCCACACCGTCAGAAACACCAACCGAAACATCTACGCCATCCCCTACGGGGCCACCCACCAATACTGCTGTTCCTTCGGAGACTCCAACACCGACTGAAACTTCAACACCGACTCAAACTGCCACGATCACAAATACACCGACACTCACCTTGCCCCCAAGCAACACGCCTACGTTTACTTTGACTCCGTCGCCCACCTTCACTTCTACACCAGTCCCAACATTGTTTGCCAATGCAACTTTTGTCTACAATGGCGATGGCGCGCGCGTCAAGTCTGTGACGCAAACCAACTATGCATCAATGACTACCTACTTCGTTGGCAACTACTACGAAGTCGCCAATGGCGTCGTGACCAAGTATTATTATGCAGGCACGCAGAGAATCGCGATGCGCAGCAATGGCACACTGAGCTATTTACTCGGCGACCATTTGGGATCAACATCCATTACAACGGATGCCAGCGGCAATATAATCAATCAAACTCAATATAAGGCGTGGGGTGAAGAGAGATATTCCAATGGAACAAAACAAACGAACTACACCTATACGGGTCAGTATTCTGACAGTTACATTAACTTGCTCTGGTACGGCTCCCGGCGCTACGACCCCGAACTCGGACGTTTCATTCAACCCGATTCTATTGTACCAGTTGCTGCACAAGGTACGCAAGCCTACGACCGCTACGGCTACGCAAACAACAATCCTGTTCGATACACAGATCCTACAGGGCATTATATTCCGAACTGTTGGATCTGTTCAATTTGGAATGGGTTTACTAATTGGTTCACTGGTAAAGATGTTGGATACTCTGGATCAGGCTATGGGCATGGGTCAAGGCAATTGATTGCAAACGTATTAGACATTGGTGATAATGCCAATAACTTACCAGAATTATTGGTTCATAGTTTGCTTCAAGAGGATCATACCAATATAACTGGGGATGCTCTTGAGAGTATCGAACGAGACCCGGCTGTTATTAAGAAACAAGATGAAATAGTAGCAAGAGTGCAAAGTGATCCTCGATATGGTGTAGAAAGCTTCACAACTGATAGCATAGGTAACGATATAACTGTTGGAAAGCATGGAAGCCTAGCACAGGACGCAGAAGATCCATTAACTTGGATGATGCGAGCTGGAAAACTTGATGCAAAAAACATCAGTGTTACCTGTAACGGAGAAATAACCTTATCATATTCAACACGCGATACTCTTGATCTGACGCCAGATTGGGGCGGAACGCTTAGACCAGGGTTTTGGGGATTCCTATATAACTCTATCTCAGCAGTTGGAGGGTTTTATTATCATGATCTCTTGGGCGGGAATAATAAAATGACCACGAGCGCAAGTTGGGTAACAAGCGTACATCCTAACAATATAAGGTAGAGAAACATGCAAATAAAACAATTGAGACTATGCCTCACCATAATTCCATTTATGATTATTCTAGTTAGCTGCAGTTTATCTTTTGGCCCACAAAAAGATCCATTTTATACAGATGTTGGAACTTTGGATTCTGCTCGCTTTCCACTAATTAAACCTTATTATGTAATTTATATTGATAAAGAATATTCCTGGCAAATGCCATTGCTTGCAAATCCGCCATCGAAAGATATTTATTACTATTACAATTTACACGATATAAGAAAAATTGCTGTCGAAAATGGCATAATAATGATTTACACACCATTTACTGAAGATGTTGATCAGAGCATCGGGCAAAAGGTTTTGCACTGGTTCATAATAATACCCGATAAGAATGTGGAAACTGGCTTAGATACAGAGCAGGCATTTCTTGATTACATTAAACAATTAGGTGTACAACAACCGCCCTGGGTAGAGCCGAGTGAAATATATCAACAGTTTTTCAAAACTGGTTGCCTAGATTGGATACCAGACTGCAAGTGACAAATGTTTTATGAGTTTATCTTGCCCTTTAAAAATACTGCATTACCTTCCCCAATCAAAAAGACGAACCTTCTGGAAAACCAGATAGCTCGCCTTTGACTTGGGGTGTACTTTTATTGTACAACCAACATGGCAAATTTCAAGAGCCTTTTTGCACCTTAACAACAAAAATACTTCGCGCCTCACGGCGCGCTTGACTCGGGTTGTATAATTTAAGTGAGCGGCGAGCCCGCAAAACCCTGTTTCAGGGTCTCTTCGGAGTTCACACTTCTATGTGTTTGGTTCGTAAGAACGGAACCACTTTGGGACGCCGCTCACTTCATCATTCTGCCTTCCGCTTTGATTTTGCTGGGCGGCAGTTTGAAGGTCTTCGTGCCCCAGGGGATCACAGCCACATCCTCGCCGATGCCAAGCCTATCCATCTGCTCGCGTACAAACTCCAAGGCACGTTGTCCGTTGGGTAAATTCTTCGCCCGCGCTCGATGAGCAAAGGCAAATAGTCCGCACGCCGCCTGGGTCGGGTTGGCAAACTTGTCCGCAGTTTCCTTCGTCAGCACCTGCCAGACTACTACCAGCAGTTTTCTTGCCACAGCCACAATCGCCTTCTTCGTGCCGATCTTGGCTGAAAGCCGTTCATACTCAACTTTGAAGTGCGGATGATGCGAAACGGCTTGCCGCGCCGCTTGCACCAATGCCCAACGCAGGTCTTTGCGTCCGCTCTTGGTGATCCGTCCGGTGGAAAACGTCATCCCGCTGGCATGTACCCTCGCCCCCAGCCCCGTATAGCCCACCAACTGCTTGGCTGTGGGAAAGCGCCGAATGTCGCCGATGGCGGAAAGGATTGTGACTGCCGTGAGCAATCCGATGCCTGTGATCTGCACCAGCAAGGGAGCGCGCGCATCTTTGGCTATCTCGACGTTCATGGCTGCTTCGATCTGCTTCACCTGCTCGTGTGCAAATTCAAGTGTCGCCATATCCGAGAGCATACACTGTTTCTCCAGCGGACTGACTTTCATACCCTTCCACCAGGCCTGCATATCTTCTGTGAACAATTCAAAGCCTTCGGGCGCTTCGATGTCGTGACGATGGAGCAGGGCGTGCAGTCTGCATTTTGCGATGGAAGATAATTTCACCATCTTGTGGCGATGCGCCACCAATGCGCGCATCTCGCGCACCTCGATGGGTGGGATCCAGACTGCAGGCAAGAGTCCTGCCGCGTGTAGTTGCGCCAATGTGAAAGCCGCTTTCTTATCAGTCTTGACCTGCGCCCGCACGATCAAAGCCACAGGCGGCGGATGCACGACCGTCACCGAATGAACCAGTGGTTTCAAAGCATCATAGACTGTGTAGGTGTTGGTGGTCATCTCGACCACGACTGCATCTTCGGGTGTGAGATTCTTCTTCGCCCACTTTTCGATCTGTCTCATCGGCGATTCATGCGGACCGAGAACTGGATTGAGTTTCGAGTCCACACCAGCCGCGACGAAATACTTTCTGTGAATATCCAGCCCTATGAAACGTTTTGGGATGGGTTCCGTTTGCATGACTGTCTCCTTTTTCACGCTCTGGCAAAGCCTGGCCAGCCAGGCCGGGCGCGTTCTTTTGGGAGCGGGACATCACACACGGATACGAGCTTGTCCTGAGCAAAGCCGAAGGACATCTCAGGTGAGCGGATCCGAACGGGCGGCCAAACACGCGCGCGGGCTTTCCAAAAAACGAAATCCCATAAGCAAAGACGGCTGGCCCCAACGTCACGCCCCGGTGGAAACGTTCCGTTCACTCACCGAAATCATTATCCACCAGAAGGCCTTGGCTTTCAACACCCACCCAACCTAGCGGCCAGGGTGTTCAGATGCTAACATGCAAATAATAATCCTGTTCGATATAATGACCCGACAGGGCACGATCCATCCTGGTTATTTTTGTTGCTGAACCCAGGTTATTTCGGTGTTGCGGTTGGCACAGGTATACTAACAGCGATATATCAACCAAATGGCAACAATGCCTCAAATATCTGGGAACTCATGAGGCTAGCTGTGAATCATGCAGATCACGCGAATATCACAGGTGAGGGTCTTCAAAGCCTGCAAAATGATCCAAGCGTCCAAGATGCAGAAGGTAGAATAGTTGCCGACATAAAAAACGACCCAAGATACGGTAACAAGGCTTTCTCTATTCCAAGTGATTATGCTGGTCATAAAACTGAAGATGGTTTCGATGGTAATTTCACCGCAAACGGTCCTAGCAGGAACTATGCTATTGGCTTACTAACGCAAAACCCAGCCTTCCTTATGGTTCACTCGGCGACTCTTTATGCCACCAATACGACAGTTTCCGCAGACGGAAAGATCTCAACCACATGGAAAGTCAAAGATCAATTTGACTATCTACCGGATTGGAATAACCACCAAAGATCTCACTACTGGGAATATAACATAGGAGCCACTCTTTCATATCCCATTTACTATGGATGGCTTAATGCAAAATCACAAGTTCCAATTACTGCTGAGTGGAACAATCCATGCAATCGATGTAGGTAATAATACCTTGATGCCAAGCAGATTTATAGGACACATATGAAAAAAACAGTTTTTTGTATCATGATTTTACTCAGTGTCAGTTTTTTGACGAGTTGCGGTCCTGCCGGTCATTACTCTGATCCGTTCTATAACTTCTACCAAAACTACAAAGATGATGAATATGCCCCTGCGGTTCGCCTTCCGATAATCAAACCAATTACCGCGACGCGCGATAGATCGTCTTCTCCATGGGATTTAGGAATAGGGAACACTACTATATGGATTCAAATTCCTAACAGCGACGCAGAATATCCTTATTCTAGTGTTGTGGAATTAGAAAAATTTTCAGTGCAAAATGGAGTCATTATGGCGTATTCCTCGTATGTTGATAAGCAGGCTAACGCTTATATTCAGAACAATTATTATCATTGGTTTGTGATTGTCCCCGGCAAAAATATCACGAAGGGTTTCCAGGCAGAGGATGAGTTTGACCAGTACATTCAAACATTAGGTATTCAAAACCCTGATTGGCAAACACCCGATGAAGCGTTTGATAAGTATTTTCAAACTGGTTGTTTGGATTGGATACCCGATTGTAAATGATTCGTTGTTCTTGATATTTCTGAGGAATGTGCTGAAGCCCACCGCAACAGTGCCGCCGCCTCCGCCAATCTTTACGAACGCGGCTTTTACCTGCGATGGCGACGGCCAGCGTGTCAAGTCTCAGTCCCGCCGGGAATGGCGATGCCGTCAGGGGAAGATATTCAATTGGCTGGTGATATAATCATTTTACGATTCGTGTTCGATAGAGGAGACGTAAAAAATGCAAGCCCTGACTACCATCTCGCCAAAATATCAGATCGTGATCCCGCTGGAAGTTCGGAAACAGTTCAAGCTGAAGCCCGGCCAGAAGATCATGTTCATTCCCTATCAAAAGAGCATTCGATTGGTGATCGTGCCGTCCATTAAAGATGGGCTGGGAATGTTCAAAGGAATAGATGCCAACAACATCCGCGAGGAAAAGGATGAGGAGCGCTAATGAACATCGTTGATTCATCAGGCTGGGTGGAATATTTTGCAAAGGGACCAAACTCCAAATCTTTCATTCAGCCGATTCAGGATCTGGAACGCTTATTGGTTCCCTCCATCTGCATCTATGAAGTGTTCAAACGCCTTCTTCTGGACAAGGGTGAAGAAGATGCCTTGCAGGCGATCGGGATCATGTCCTATGGGCGCGAGATCGAACTGGATCGCCAGATTGCCATCGAAGCGGCGCAAATTTCAGTAGAGTTGAAACTGGCAATGGCAGACAGCATCATCCTTGCCACTTGCCGCGCCAACGATGCGATTTTGTGGACACAGGATGCGCATTTCAAGGACATCGAAGGCGTAGAGTATTTCGAGAAGAATGGCTAACACTATTGGGGACTTATGCTAAATCGGGAAAGCCAAAGCCTTGATTTGGAGGAAGGCAGGCTTGCCGAGCAAACGATTAATGAAGATGCACAACGTATGCGCAGCGAGTTTGGTGTAGAGGCGAGTACATAAGCCCCAAAAGGTATGTGCATGATTGATCTCAATCTTGAATTGATTGGAGAGTTGTGCGTTCACAGTTTCAATCATCTGGCGAATAGAATTGAAAAGACGCTGCACAGCACGTGGCAATTGCTTTTGTTGATTGCGGCGAGGGATGGTTTTGAGTTCAATTCGGTTCTGCTGCCATAAGTGGGCAGCTTTGGCCGCACTGATATAGGCTTTATCGCCCAAGACTTGCACGTCAGTATGTTCAGAAAGGATTTCAAAGCCAACCTCCAAGTCGTATTGATTGGCAGGCGCAAGTTCAAAGTCAAGGATGACACCATTCATGGCAATCAGCAAGTGCAACTTGTATCCAAAAATCGTCTGCTTCTTGGATGGCACTTTGCCAAATGTAGAGCCGTTTGCTTTCCAACTGCCGCTGGACGAGGAAGAAGGCACCAGATGAAACTGAACCACTGGAAGTGGCAGGCTGTCAATAATACACTGGCGATCCTGTGCAACATCCAAACATTGGAGTACTACTCGTCGAATGAGATTGAAGGCCTGCATGAGGCCGCGCCGACGACGATTAAAGCGACTTTGGCTCGGAATGACGGGAAACAAGTCTCGATGCTCCTGCCAATGACTGAGCATTTCCGTTTCCACATCCCAGCCGCGACATTCGCCAATCAACGCCATCGCCAGTAATTCGCTGTCTGGACACTCTGGCGGTGGACCTGGACGTTTGAAAAATGGAGCAATTTTGAGCCAAATATCATCTGTCACTGCGTACATCCAAGTGCAAAAATCGTTGAAGTCGTTTATCATTGGAGCGTCCTCTCGCGTGTTTGGTTTCTTTGAGCAGAAACTCCAATATCACGCTTGAGGACTTCTTGTCAACTAGCATAAGACCCTATTGGTTCAAAGGCAACAAAAGGCTCTATTTCCCCCCCACTGCCGCCGAAAATGCAACAAGGAATTCAATATGATCTCGACTATTTCTAGAACCTGTTATGCACTTTGAAAGGACATGAGCAATGGTTTTGACAAAAGCTTGTAACATCAGGGTGGCAAACGCCAGAAAGTGAAGGCTGCGGAAAGTTTCGGGCAGTCTCTCGAAATCACGAGCCAAGCGACGGAAGCGTGATGTCCATGCGAAACTGCGCTCGACAACCCAGCGTCTCGGCAAAAGCACAAATCCTTTCTTGGCTTCTGGTAACTTGACCACAATCAGTTCTATATCCACATACTGGACAAACGACATTGAAGCCGCAGGTGCAGGCCACAGAGCATTTCAGCAGGTTCCGGCACAGCGCCATGCCAAACGCTTGCATGAGTGCAATTGATTTTTCTCATCAAAGATGCCTTTCCAGAGGCAATTTTGCTTGCTATTATCACTGCGTATAACTTGCATTGTACGCAGTGATCTGGTATATTCCATGCTGATAACCCACCAAAACGAAGTCAGGATGATGTCATTCTCACTTCGTAAAATCAAACAGGAGAGAAATCGGATGACAAAACAAATAAAGAAACTGCCCCCTGTTCAGAATAGAGCTGAGATCGTTCGGCGGCTCATAAAGCATAAGGAGGAAATCAAATCCTTCCGGGTCGCTCGTTTGGGGCTTTTCGGGTCGGCGGCCAGAGATCAACTTCGCCGACGCAGCGACGTGGATGTTCTGGTTGAATTTTCGACCCTCGACATTGACAACTACTTCGGGTTGAAATTTTTCCTCGAGGATTTGCTGGGCAGGAAAATTGATCTGGTGAGGGAAAAAGCAATCAAGCCTCGCATGATGCCTTATGTTCAGGAGGATCTCTATGCCATCGCGCCGTAGCCCTCGTTTTTACTTCGATGACATCTTGACGGCCATCGCAGACATCCATGAATTCACAAGCGGCGTAAACTCTTCAGAGGAATTGGAGCGTGACCGCAAGACCCTGCACGCCGTTTTTAGGAATCTTGAGATTATCGGCGAAGCCTGCCGACAAATGCCGAGAAAAGTCAAAACCAATCACCCTCAAATCGAGTGGCGGAGAATCGCAGATATGCGCAACATCATCACTCACGAGTATTTTGGCGTGGATGTTGAGATAGCTTGGCGAGTTATTCAAAAGGACTTGCGCGTACTGGAGAAACAAATACAGGAGATCTGCAATGACATCCCTGATAATGTCTAACCATTTGGGCCAGGGCAAAATAATGACGACTCCCGGAGGCAACACCATCCTCGCCTCCTTCGAGAATTACCTGAACGCCGCTCCCCTGCCCTCACGCGTGAGGGCAGGCGCATCGGAGAATACGATCCGGGGCTATGTGCATGATGTCGGCGGCTTCCTGACCTGGTGGGAGCAGACCGAGGGCGAACCTCTTACCATCGCTTCACTGCGTATCGATCCGTTCTCGCTGAACAAGAAACTCATCCAGGACTATATCGGCTATCTGGAGAGAACGGTCGAGAATGCCACTGTACTCCGCAAAGTGGCGTCCCTGCGCGCCTTCACTCGATTCCTGCAAGCGGCCAAAGCCATTGATCACGAACCTGTGAACGGCCTGCGCCTGCCCGGAAAGGTCGAGCCTGAGCCGAGAGGCTTGAGCGATAAACAGCGGTCGCGCTTCGAGGCGGCGTTCCAGCAGCCCTGGCTTCTTGGCTTGATTACAAAACGCAAGCGCTCCAAAGGCGTCGAAGAGAACGTCATCGCGGACGCAAAGAATCGTCTCGTGCGCGACCGCGCCATCGTATTCCTGATGATCTATGCCGGTCCGCGCGTAGATGAAACGCACAATCTCAACCTCGGCGATATCGAACTGAAAGAGAAATCGGGGACGCTTCATATCCGCAAAGGCAAGGGGTTCCGCGAACGCTACACATCCATTCCCCTCCCCGCGCGCAGGGCATTGCAGAAATGGCTGGAACTGCGCGAGGAGTTGGGGATCAACAGCAATAAGGATCAACCGTTGTTCGTGCGCCTGCGCGGAAAACCAGGCGAGCGGCTTTCAATACGCGCCATGCAGGACATGACCGCCGAAGCCGGGCAGCGCGCTGGCATCGAGGAGCCGGTGACACCGCACGTTCTGCGCCACACCTGCGCTTTTATGCTGCGCCAGGCTGGAGTTGACATTGAGACGCGCGCGAAGATGCTGGGGCATTCTGTGAAGACTGCGTCGAAATACGGCGCGCCAGGGGAAGGCGAGATCGAGAAGGCCGCATCCCTGCTGGACCATGCAGAAGCGGCGTGAATCAGATGACGAAAAGAAAGAGAGGCGGGGCGAAGAAACCGCCTCTCTTTTGGCGGAGAATTTCACTCCAACCTGGCAAACTTCTCCCTGCGGAGTTGCCTCGCGTTGCGCCGCTGTTTATCCGCGTGGCGTCTCTCGACCAGCAAAAGCCGGTTGTCAACGAGCGTGCGTGCGGGCCGGAACGGGCGTCGTCTCATTTTGGAGACAACAGACAGCTTCCGATTTGCTGGTCGCGCAATATGTCCCGTTGGGACTCGAACCCAATACCCATCCAGCTTGGCGGGATGTCATCCTGGCCTGGTATTCTAAGGACTGGTTATTACAATGTCGTCGGGACGGATCGTCACCATCTTTGGGGCATTCTGCTGGAAACATCCATATCCCTTGGGAGTGGATGCTTTGGGGCCGTTAACCCAGCCGTAGAAATCGTAGCAGCCTGCGGGGACGGCAACGGTTGTGCTCTCGCCGGTTGCCAGCGTCACACTGCCGTAACCGCAGCCGAAAGCAGTTTTGTAACCGTAGAAATATAGCGAGACCGTGCCTTTGATCTTCGCCGCAAAAGTGATGTCAACTTTCGGCCCCTTCACTTTACTGATCGGGCCGCTGCACGGGTTTCCCGAAGAAGAGACGGACGTGTTGCCTCCTCCGTCAGCCGGTTTTGTAGCGGAGGAAACTACGATGACCTGCTGGGTCGGCGCAACGGGCTGGAGAACAACCGGCGTGAGAGTTGGCTCAATCGCAAGCGGAGGCGCAACTGTCGGGGGAATCGGCGTTGGCGGTATTTGTGTAGCGGTCGGGATTGACGCAGCAGTCAAGGCAACTTTCGCCTGAGCGTCGGCCAGCGCGGTCGCTTGCAGTTCTGCCAGGGATGGAGTGGGCGCCCCTTGCGGCGCGCACGCAGACAGAAGCAGGGTGGCCAGCACAAGGATAGCGAGCATGGAGAAGCGTTTCATAAACTTTTTACCTCATGGGATTTTGGAATTTGTGCGCAGGGACCGACAGGCCACCCTGCAACACACGGCGCAAAGCGCCAGAAAAGGGACGAATAGCCCATTTTTCAGAAGAGAATAAAAACTCACGGTTGAACAGAAGAATGAGAAGCATCGAGAATGCAAGCCAGGTGCGAGCAATTGACTGACGCAGCCTTTCTTCTGTGATGTCTGTAAGGATTTATTTTCTTCTGGGGACAATCGAGACTGTCCCAGTCATCCCGCCGGGGATCGAACCCGGCACACCCGCCCTGCGTCGAATACCCGCAGGACTGTTCGGGATGAAAGAGGGAGTGACAGATAGTCACTCCCGACAAACACCTCGCCTGGCTATCGCCTCCTAAGAGACTCGCCTAAAGGATGAGCGGGGTGTGATGCCTGCTCATCCAGAAGGCGGTTGAAAGGAGGAGAAAAGAAAGGAGAAGCGCCTGCCGCCCGTTAGGGCAAATCCTCCGCCAGGCCGCGAGCCTGGCTGGGCGCTTCACGCCGGGAGGATGAACAAATTCTTATTTGTTTCTGGATCCGCCGCTTGCCGAGTAAACGATCACTGCGTCCGCGAGAATGTGAAGACTCTCCTGCGTATTCTTGATTTCGGACATGCGCTCCGCATTCGACACGCGCCCCATCATCTCCGCGACGGCTGGCATTCCCGTTCTCAATAATTCCTCGCGCAAAGTAACGGCCTGGCCTTTATCGCGCAGTTCTCCGCTCACGCGGACGCGCGCGCCGGGACTTAAGCGAACTGGAAAACCGGAGGACGTTTTTCCGCAGGGGAAGCGGACGGTAACGTAATGCGCCAGCCGCCGGGGTCGTCCATAGTTTCCATCGCGTTTTGCATCCAGAGGGGTGTGTTCATCGTACACTGCCAGGCGGGTAAAAATGTCTACGCCTTCATTATGGCGATACTCCCACACACGGGCGACAATCCCTTCCACATTCGCGCGGTTGAGAACCCGATCCTCCTGCTGGGCCGCCTCGCCAAAATGCGCAAGAGTCTGGCAGTCCTGATCCAGGAGCGACATTGACAATACGTTCATCACTGCGTTCTGGCGTTTGAAGGAAAGCGAACGCCAGGACGGTAAATCCGACGGATCAACCAGGTCAAGGAAGTTTATCGAGTGCGCGTCATCCAGGAATTTGCGGAGCGTTTCGCTGTACTCCCTGTGCGTAAGATAGCCCTGCACTCTCAACGCTTCGCCAGGCTGGATGGAGATCGGCGTTCCGGCGACCATGCCGTCCGCGATGCGCAGCGTGACATACGATGAGAGCGCATCGTCGTCCTCGATCAACCTGCCTCTGTGCGAAACGGAAAGGCGGGCAAACACATCTGTCTTATTGCCCCACACGGAACGGACCCTGCCAGCGAGGACAATTAAGTTCAAATCGAATTGCTCTCTGATGGGCCGAATCGCATTAGAAGACGGCCGCTCCGTCTTCTTCAACTTCGCAACGGGAGCAGGCGGCAGCGCTGGAGAGACTTCAACTTCTTCAGCGATAAGTTCCTGTTGGGTTTCTTCGGCCACAGGTTTGGTTTTCGCGGTTTTCCTGGCGGCCGCAGTTTTTGTTTTTGGCTTACTGGCTTTCTTTTGGGTTGCTGCTGGCATGATTGATGCCTCCTGAATTACAGATTTTTGATGGGCGGGGGAACAAGGTGCGCGTCCCCCGCCAGTTTAAGATTCCAAAGTTTGAATAACAGGCACAAAGGCCTGTTGGGATAACCCGCATAGCAGCGCTATGACGGGATTCGTTTTCTGGATTGTTAATGTGCTGCGACGGTAACAGGCGTTCAAATGCGCCTGGGAACCTGCAAGGCTGGGAGGCAGCAAGGCCTCCCAGGGAAAAGCAGAACCTTGGAACAACTACGCGGCGACGGACTGCGGAATGTGACCGTTATGTTGCGCGAGGAAGGAGATGGCGGCGTTTCTCAACGCCTCCTTGCCAGCATTTCCTCCAGTCGCCATGGTGGTGTAGAACTGGATCGCCTTCGCGCCTTCCTCACCCTCGGCATAAATCTCGCTAAGAGTCTTGCCTGCGCGCTTGCCGATGCTCACCATGAATTCTGCCGAAGTTTTCGCTTCTGCAACAGGGACTTCGGTCTTCGCAGGCGCAGGCTTCGGCGCAGGCGATGACTTACCGCCGCCGACCGTCTTGTGCGAGCGCTTGCCCAGATAAACAGACTCCTGGAAGCCGATATTCGATGCGGCATTACCGAGCGCGTTAGTGATGGCGCCCTTCATGGCATACGCCTCGACATCGTTCTCGGAGCCGCCTGAGGCTTCGATCTCGCAGAGCGTTTCCGCACCCTGCGCATCTGCCAGCTTGTACCAGAAGATCAGGCGCAGCAATGTCGCCATGTGTACCTTGCGGGTGCCGCCGCTCGAGCGCGGGCGATTCTCGATCTCAACGCGCAGGTCGTGGGCATCGTAGCGATAGCCCCAGCCGATACCGCACATGCCAAAGACCTCATTGAAGGTCTTGCGCATGTAGTTGGGATCAATGTCGGTCAGGTCAGCCGCGCCAGGCACAGCCTTGTAAGCGTCCTTCGGCAATTCAGCGTCGAGCCTGGTTGCCGCCTCTGCCAGCGTTAAGCCTGCGAGGGTCTTGAAATTGTCGATCATGTGGATACCTCCGTGAAATGCGCGTCCTGGCAAACACCAGGACGCGAGTCTTGGTGTTTGCTGGAAAGCGCAGATCGGAAAACGGAAATACTGGTACTCGTATTTGTATTTAGAGTATCCGTCCGTCGCTTTTCAGTTTGTAAGGTTCTGTTTACCCTCAGTAGAGGGCCAGGCGAGTAGCCTGCGGCAAATCACCTGAGGCGTGCGCACAGATGACCTCCCGCAGATCGCTCTACCAGCTTTCCAGCCAAAGAGGCGTCTTCTGTGAAATCTCCTTGAACTTGATACCCACAAGGGACTCAAGATCGGCTGCAAGGCCGGGAAGTTTTTCGAGCTTGCAATCACAGGCGAGACGCGCCCGGCTCTTTTGGGTCGCGGCGCATAACGCCAGCCTGCCCCCGTTCAGTGCGGCTATGCTGTGCCACCTGGACGCCCGCTCCTGGCCGCCCTCCTGCTCGACTTCAACATAGAATTTTTCGTCTTCGCGCGCGACCCAAATGTGCGGTAGGGTCTTCAAGTTGTCTGCTTCGGGCAGTACTTGTGCGGCGTAGCCGCGCTTGCGCGCGTGCATCGCAAAAGCGATCACAGCCATCGTATGGTCGGGAAACTGCGCTCCCTCGCGCAGCCGAATCAGGCGAGACCACTCGTTCTCGTAAGGGCGTTTGCCAAAAAGGGCCTGATACAACTTTTCTCCGTTCGGCGACAAACGGTAAAGTTTCAGCGTGGTATGCGGAGAATCGAGGGTAAGAGTCTCCGATAGAATGATGGCGGCCCTGCCCAGGTCGTCGAATACGCGCCGGAGCGACCCGGAACCCGCCGATACGCCGTCCGCGCCTGCCAGAATTTCCTCGATCTCAAGCGCCGCCGACAATCTCCAGCGGCCAATCAGGTACAGCGCAATAAAGTACCGCCGAAAAACGCGCAACAGATCGCCTCCAACGCGCCCGCCTCCGTTCAACACATTTGAGAAGGCCGCCGGAATTTTTTTAGGAAATAGCTGCATTGCCTTTTGGGTGTCCTCGACCAGCGCAGCAGCAGAAGGCGTCGCGCCGTCTGGAAGCGCGGCGAGGTCCAATGCTGGCGCCGCAGTCCTGCTTTCATTGAGCGCCGCCATCGGCTGCTTCGACCGTTCGGTCTCCAACTGGCTTTCGACCAGCATCAGGCTGGCCTTCAATCCCTCGATCTGCTGCATCAGTTCGCGCTGAGCGCGAACATCCTGCTGAACGACGCTTCCCCACCCATTGAGCCGCGGCGCGCTGCTGAAAAATTTTCTCCAGTCTGCGGCGCTCCAAATGTCAGGCACCGATGGATTCTCCCGCCGCAGCGACTCAAGTCGTTCTCCGTCGAGGCGAATCGCCGTATCGAGAAGTACCTGCCGCAGCTCGCGCAGGGCGCCCTCGTTCTTCTGCCGCAGATCGCGTTCCGCCTGCAACAAATCGCCGAGGGCGCGTTGATGTGAAAGGTCCAGGGGTGTCGTCATCATAATAGATGCAGTCATTGAAGAAGCGCCAGGGTTTCCTGTATGGATTGGATTGCCGCATTGCGGTCCAGTACGCCGGAGGCCCAATCACGAACATTCAGCGAAGCGTTGGCAAGCGCGCTGCGTGCGTTCGCCAGGGAGGGATCACCGCTGGACGTGTGGCGCGCAATTGCATTAACCAGCAGTTGTGCGGCAACTGGATTTTGCCGCTGCTGGAGCATTGTCACCAGTTGAACGGCATCGCCGCGTAAAACCGAAAGTTCTTCGGCGTATGCGCGTTCAGCCTGAAGCAATCTCCAGTCCGACCATGACAAGACGCGAGGGCTGCCCGCGTCGTCCACCGGCGTGACGCCTCGCCCGATCTGCGCCATGCCAATGATCACGGCAATCAGAATGCCAATGAGCACGGTCGCCCAAATCACGCCTTTGTCTTTCTGGAAATCAATCTCAAACTCAAACACGGACGGATGCCTCTTATGGAGTAGTGACAGCCTGGGCGCGCATTTCGGAGGTGGTTTCTACGACAACCTTCATGGTCGGAGTCATCGGGATGATGCGTTCCACCGTTACGGATGCAACACAATGTGCAAATGTGGGGGCAGGGAAATCAATCGCAAGCCCCTCAATGGTGTAGCGAACCCGGCCTGCGTCCCGAAGCGTCGCCGAGAATTCGCGCGCCGCCTGCCTGCGAGCCAGGCCCGCATCGATCCTCTTTTCATTCGTGGCAATGAACAGCGGAACGTCGAGCGCGTCCGCCGCCGACTGGCAGGCCGCATCGGTCGCCGTTTGAAGATGCCCGCGCACATACATCATGCGCGTCACGTCTATGCTCAGGCTGGACAGCGGGATGGCGACAAAGACCATCAAGGCCGCGAACCACGCATACGCATCGCCTTTGCGGGAGAAGAGCAATCTCACCAGCCCTCCTGACGAAAGACGGATACAGCCGAACCTGCGAGGTCGGCGCCAAGACTGTTCCCGCCAACGAAACTCAACAGGCCGCCCATCAGGTTTGGAACGCTCCAATCCACCTGAACGCTGATCTGCGCTCCGGGGAATCCTCCGCCCGTAACAGAAACAGAGTAGTCGCCAATCTTTGCGTAGGAAATGGATTGCAGGGCAGCCTCGTAGGCGGTGCCTGCCGGTCCCTGCTGGTTGACGCTTCCAACACGCGCTCCGTAGTTGGCGGCATTGTTGGCGTTCACGCTGGCGAACCCTGCCATCGTCAGGTTCAACAAGGCAATGGTGATCAGCACGATCACCGGCATGGCAATCGCAGTCTCGGCGAACTCATCGCCTTTATTTGACCGGAACAGGCGCAGAAGACGATACACGGTTTATATCCCGCTGGTTGCCTGATTGATCAAGTCCACGATTTTTCCGCCAAAGGCGGCGAAGGCAGCCACGCCTGCCAGGACCACCAGCACCAGGATCACGGCTTTCTGTGCGTAATCATCGCCGCGCCGATTGACGATCAGATCGAAAGCGCGAAGAGCAATGCGTTTGATACGAGTTGCGAACATAAGAGATCTCCTTGTCTGAAAAATTGCAACAAAAAAAGGCGCGATTTTCCCAGTGGAAAATCACACCTCAATTCAATGGCATTATAAAGAATTGGGCTAAAAATGTCAAGGCGGTCGCGAAGGCAAAAGCTGTTACGCCCGGAAAGCGCGCATTGGGATTGCGCGTCCTCAACATTTCAACGCCGCCCCACACCCCGGCCGCTGCCAGCGCTGTAAGACCGGCGAAAGGCCACAGGCCGAAAAGACCGACGAGTATTTTCCAGTCGGCGCCTCCCATCCAGCCTTTCAGCGCAGAGAGCGTCAGGGCGAGCACGATCATCCCGATCGCGATCCCGGCCATCCTTTGGCCGCGCGAAAACAGGCGCAGAACGGACGCGGTCAACCCTGCCGCAAAAAGCGGTATGCTGATCCAGTTGCTTACCTCTCCCCTGCTCCAGTCCTGGATGCCGCCAAGAAACACCAGCGCGGTCAACAGACCATATGCAACGTAGGGCAATGCGCTATTTGACAACATAAAACCACAATCGCGAAGGGTTGTCCCATTCGAGACCGAGCCTTTCGCCTGCCGCGCCCGCTTCGATGTCGAAGAATTCGTTGGCCTGCGTCATCACGCTTTCAATGGTGATCACTCCCCAGCCCCAGCGCGAATTGCCCAATAAAGGCCGGGACGCGAAGGATGCAACGCGGTCGGCCGCGGACCTTTTCCGGCTGTTTGCGCGCAGGCGGTTATCGAAACGCAGGATATTCGACTTGGAAAGCGTGGATACAACCACGCGCGCGCCGCTCGTTGTGAGCAGTTCCACAGCCGAGACTTCGCGAACCACACGCGTTACGTCTGCAACAACCAGGGGCTGTCCTTCCAATTCCGCATTGACTTGTTTGGAGATCCACGCGAATGGATCGATACGACCTGGCAGGTCATCCTGCGCCTTGCGTCGCCGGTCGCGGATCTGCATGGCGACAAAGTCCTGCACCAGGCGTTCGACGCCGCGCAACGCGGCGGCCTGGCGATGGTTATAGATGGTCAGGATAACGGTCAGCAGGATCATTAGGAACAGCACAGAAAGTTCGGTAACGGGAATTGCAGCGATCATTTTTTATTGTCCTCTTGTTTTTTGATTCCCTGCCTCGCGGTCAGGGTAAAATTGCGCCAGGCGCGCGGGCGCGGGTCAAGAATAAGCAAAGCCGAAGAAAGAAGCGTCAGGAAGCCGACTGCGATTGGAGCAAAGGGAGTCTCCGCTGGCGGGGCTGGGACTGAAATTGGCGCCGGGGGCGGCGCCTGGACAATTTGAGGTTGAGGCGCAGGAACGGCTTTGGTTGGGACGAGCGTGGGCGGACGCTGGAATGTAAACTGCGCTGGCTTCTGTGTTGCGGCTGGAGTCGCTGTGGGTGTCGCGGTCGGCGAGATACTCACCAGTATCGAACTCTCGGCTTTGGCGCACAGACCGTAGATGTCACAGACTTCCGCCCTGAGCGGATAAGCGCCAGGAAGAAGGAAGAACCTGCCGCTCCATGCCAGGGGTCCTGAACCGGCAGATGAATAAATCTGATCGTCCCATAAACCGGCAAAATCGCGGACGGACACTTTTACGCTTGCGATGGGCCATACGTTCGGAACAGCCTCAACATATCCAGCCCCGGGGAATGACCAGCCAGACAACCCAACGATCGGCGCCTGATTATCAACAATCAACCCTGTGCTGGTTGAACCTCGGTTCCCGGCGTTGTCGCTTGCTCGCAAGAGAACGGTGTACGCGCCGTTCGGCAAACTTCCGGTCGGCCATGTCGATCTCCACCCGCTGCCCTTAAATACGGCTTGTTGCCAGGCCAGGCCGTTGTCGGTCGAGACATCTGCCGAGATCAACCCTGAGACCTCGTCTATCGCCTGCCCGGAAAGCGCAACGTCCCCCGACAACGCCGCGCCGGACAAGGCGCTGGAGAAGTCGATCTGCGGCGGAGCGGTGTCCACCCTGACAGTCTCGGACGCAAGCTGAACATTACCGGCCTGATCCGAGGCTTGAAAATCAATCGCGTGTATCCCGTTGTCCAGGGTAACTGTATCTCCGCCCTGCCAGGCCCCGCCGTCCACTCGATACTGGAAACCCGCAATCCCAGACCCTGCGTCTGAAGCTGTGACGCTGGCGGCAACAGTGGAAACATACCAGCCATTGTTGCCTGGTGTGCCAGACAGGGCCAGCACAGCCGCCGGAGGAGTGAGATCGATCTTGAAGGACGCAGACGAAGAGGATGTGTTGCCTGCGTTATCGTATGCGCGAAAGGCAGCCGAGTGCTGTCCTTCGGCGGATACTGTTACGGGTACGGTCTGCCACGCGCCGCCATCCACCGAGACCTGGGTTGACGAAACGCCCGAACCGTTGTCTGCTGCATCGGCGGATAATTGCACCGATGAGGCGTACCAGCCATTCGTTCCGCTCGTCCCGCTGATCGCCGGAGTAACGGTCGGGGCGGTTGTGTCCACTTTTATCGAGAGAGCCGTTGATGCGGAATTCCCGGCGTTGTCTGCGGCCTGGAACTTGATGCTATGCTGGCCGTCCGGCAAAGAAACGGGCGCGGTGTAAGCAATCCACGCGCCGCCATCCACTGCAATATTCAGCGCGTTGATGCCCGAAACCAAATCGGCTGCCGTTGCGCCCGCCTGCACGCTGGATGTGTACCAGTCGTTCGATCCGCTTGTGCCTGCGGCAGACGAAGTAATAACCGGCAGGGTTGTGTCCACCTTGTATTGATATGCGGCAGTGGCAGAGACATTGCCCGCGTTGTCCGCTGCCTGGAACTGTACTGCGTGCTGCCCCTCCCCCAGGGCAACAGGACTGGCAAATGGCTGCCATGTTCCATCGATGTTGATATTGAAAGACGCAAGCCCGGAGGTTGCGTCCGAGGCGGTGGCACTCAATTGCACTGGCGAGATATACCAGCCGTTCAAGCCCGGCGTGCCTGTCGCGCCGCCAGCATTGACCTGCGGCATGTTCGTATCCACTTTTACCGATGCGCTCGCGGATGCAGAGTTGCCCGCTTTATCTGCGGCTGTTTCGCTGACCGTGTGAACTCCATCTGTGGCGACGGTCGCCGATGGAGACGCCGCCCCGCCATCCACTGAGAGCGTGGCGCCCGCCAATCCAGAGATCGCGTCCGAACCTCCAGCCGTTGCGCCTACGGCTGATGTATACCAGCCGTTCGCCCCGCTCGTTCCGCTCAGACTTAAAGAGGGTATGGGAGGACCGGGGTCGTAGCTCCAGGCCGTGCTGCCTGAGGCGGTCATGCCGGACGCGGCGGCGGTTACTGTGTAATTGGCTGTGCCTGCGCCTGGCGGCAGCGAAACTGTGCAGCTTCCGCCGCAGGAGATCGAAGCGCTTCCGGCGCTGCCGGTGATGGTCAAGCCATATCCCTGCGGGTCGGATGCGGCCAGGACAAGCCGGGCGTTGTCTCTGCACCAGCCATTCTGCCCCCATTGATTGCAGGCCGCGCTCCCGCTGATGGTTGGCGGCTGGTCAATAACCAGCGTGGTGTCAAACGGACCGTAATATTGTCCGCTTGCGCCGGTATCGAAGAAAAAGGTGATGGTGTGCGCCCCAACGGAAGAGATCGTGTAATACTCTGTATTGCTCCCGTTGCGGACGGGGCTGTAGACGAATTGGCCGTCGACGATAAACCTCAGTAAAACCACCCACTGGCAGTTGCTCGCCATACTGAGCGTCGCCTGACCGATGTACGCTCCGTTTGCGGCCTGCGTCCCGGAAATCCCATACCATTCATTCGAAGCGTTACAGGGGTTGGCTCCAGCTAAAACAGGCTGCGGAAAAACAAGAGAGGCGGCCAGAACAACCAGCATGGTCAGTGCTGTAAATAACAGAAAAGTCTTTTTTGCGCTCATAAATGCGCTCATAAACAAAAGCTCCTTGACTGTTTCATTCTTGCTCATTCAGGCAGAAGTGTTCGACCTCGCCCATAATCAGCGTGTATTCTAAAAACAAGGCCGGAACAGAAGAGGCATGTACTCCAAGCCAGCCGCACAGAAAGGATTCCAGTCTTGGCTTCTGGCAGCACCCGCAGGGCGGGATTTGCCCGGCGCGGCGCGCAAGCCATGCAAAGAACCTCTCCGCCTGCTTTTCGTCCAAGCCCTGCGTACTGCAAACGATTTCACGCGCGGCTTGCCTGGCGATGATGCTGTTTGTCAATACGGCAGGCCCTACCAGACCAACGGAATCAGTTTCCATTTCACACTTCTTGTATATCGGTAATAGCCTTCCAGAAGCGCCTCCTCTGCGACGATCCGTATGTAGACGGACGCGGCAAAGGCTGCGAGGACGATCCAGTTCCAAAGCAGAGGCTTGGACACGAGTACGCCCAGCAGGGACAACAGTTCACCGGCATACATTGGGTGACGAAGAAACCGATAGGGTCCGCGCTGCACCAGGCCGCGGTCGGAAGGCGCAATCGAAAACGAATCTCCGACCGCCGCCAGCGACCAGATCGAGAGCGCGAGGCCTGGTATCGCAAGGTAGGGCGCTGTTGTTGAAATGGTCATTGCCAGCGGCGTCACAGCAGACAGCCACGCAATCGCCTGGATAGGCCAGGGCGCTGTCTTCGATGCTGGTTTTCTGAAAACGATTCGGACAGCCGCCAGCCCTGACTGCGCCGCCAGAAACCAGGCCGCCAGGCTGCCTTGCAATCCCTGGTTCACGCGCACAAGAAAGAGAATGACAAAAAGCAATGAGCCGAACGCGTTGATCAACATTGCTCTTCCTAAAATGATGTGAAGACGCTTGCCATCAGCGGAACGAAAATCGCCAGCATGAACGGCACAAAGATGTAAAGCGAGATCGGCGCAAGCAGTTTGTTGCCCAGCGTCTCGGCGGACCTGGCAACATCCGAACGATATTCACGCGCCAGGCCGCGCGCCACCTCTCCCATCTGGCGAGGCCCCTCGGCGCCTTTGGACGCAACCAGGTCAACCTGTTGCGCAAAGGCCTCCAGGTGCGGCATCTTGTAACGAGTCGATTCCTCGACCAGCGCGCCATCCAGCATATCGCGCGAGAAGATCAGGCGGCCCGACTGCTGGGCGTTCTGCGTCACCTGTCGTAGCAGGTTTCCAAGCGGTCCCGGCAGTGATGTTGCGCGCGCTACCGCCGTTTCAGCAGACGATCCCGCGCTCATTTCCGCGGCAATCAGGGCCGCCGCTTCAGGCAGGCTGCGCTTGACCGCATCCCGCACATCATTTGCGCGTCCGTGCAATTGGAGATATGGGTAATATGCGGCAACCGCAACGCCAGCCACGAACATTGGGCTGAAAGACCTGAAGATCAACAGATATGCAATCCCGACCGTTCCGAACAATATCGACTTTCCAAGCACGCTTCCAGCCGTCTTGCCCTCGTAGAAACCGCCCAGATGCGCCCAGAGCAGTTCGTGCTCCCAGGACTCGAAACTGAGACCCAGGCGGTCTATCAGCGAATCGCCCACGCGCTCGGTAATGCCCCGGCGATCCGCAGAAGCAAAACGTTCCAGGCGCGAGGATGCGGATGAGCCGCTCGAAAACTCGATCCCTCGAAAGAACTGGTGGAACAAAAGGCCTATCACCCCTGCCGCAAGAAAAGGAACGATAACCATACTGCCTCCTATACCGCGTTATCGATGATGTCACTGACCTGGCTGTGGCCATACACAATCACCAGCGAGATCAGCGCGTACAGAATTTGCACCAGCGGCAGCTTTACAATATCGGCCAGGGCGTTTGAGCGGCTCATGAACGCGATCATGGCAAAGGTCATCACGGTTAGGATGTTCACCGTGCCTTGCGCGCTGCCACCCTTGGCCCTGGCGAGCACGCGCGCATCCAGCACCGACTCGAGGTTGTCCGCCGCAGCTCCAAACGCTTTTGTATAGCCCTCGCCGCCGGTGGTCCACATGCGCCCAATTAGATCCGCCGCGATCGAGAGCGAGGTGGACATACCTGCCGCGCTTTCGCGGATGGACTCCATCGCGCCGTGCCCCTCACTGTGCATCCTGCCCGCAGTCTCCAGCGTCCACGCACGCAGGGGGCCGTTGGAACGCAGGGTCTTCGCTACAGTTTCCAGCGCGGCTGGCACGTTCGGCGAAGCCTGAATGGTTGCGCTCAAACGCATCAACAGAGACGGAAGCTCGGCCTCGATTTCGGTGCGGACTTTGTTCCATGAGCGTTTGATCCAGCCGTTCACGAAAACATATCCTGCGACCAAACCAATCAGGCTGGTGAAGAACGGAAGTCCAACCAGCATCAGGATGAGGCTCAATCCTGCGCCCGCTACAATGCGGGATACCATCAGGTAATATTCTTCGCTGCCTGCCGCATTAATGCCGAGCTTGGTAAAGGCAATTCTGACTCTATGCTCGAAACTCCCGACCGGCGCGGCAGACACCTTCCCTGCCCCGCCCTTACTGGCTGCGAACATCTCGATCCGCGCAATGTTCCTGGGTTTTCCAATCCGAGGAGTAAACCTTCCGCCAATGCGCCAGGCAATCCATGCCAGCGCGCCAGCGCCGACGAAGGGCAGAAGCGCCGAAAGGCTGGCTGGAATATCGAATAAGCTTGTGGTGATCATTCCGTTTGTCTCCTTTCTTCCGAAATCTCATTGTGGATTTCGTCGAGCGAAGGAAATTTTTGGTAAGCATAGACAAAACCTGCGCTGCTTACAACGAGAAACGCCGAGGCGCTTCCGTAAATGCCCAGCCAGTTGAAGGCAGGGACGGCGGCGATAAGGGCCAGCGCTGCGCTTGCTATTCGGATGACATCGAAATGACTAAGCCTTGCGCCGCCATCCTTCTGGTAGCGCAAGGCAAGCCCGGTTGCCAGCGCCCCTGTTAATTCGAGGCCTGCAACGAGCAGCCAGCTTGCTGGAGCTGTCCCGAAAATCACCATGCCCGCGAATACAACGAAGTTCCCTATCCTGATCGGGACACTCCACTTGAAGAACGCCCGCGTGTTATAAACGGCAGCCAGCATGTAATACAGCCCCAACGCAAGTGAGGCCTGCGAGGAGGCCATCACAAATATTTGCGTTGAGGGTGACGAGGAAAGGCCGAGGATGGAGAGCAGAAGCTGCGGAGCCGCCAGGCCTGTTGCGCCTGTCCCAACTATCAAAACGCCAAAGAACATCATGGTGAGCGCGGGTATGTCCATCACTCCCCCTCCGGCACATCTGCCGCAACATATTCCATGAAATCACTGTATGCCGTTTGCACGCCCGCACAGGAGATGATGTCCTCGCCGCCCATGAGTTCGGCGAAGCGCTGCACGTTATCTTCGATCCAGGGTCCCTGCCAGCCGCAGCCGCACTCGCCGTCGTAATGGACAGTGACGCGGTCGCCTGTCAGGATGCCGCCCCAATAGGTTTGCGCCAGCAGATCGAAGTAGCCTGCTCTTCCGGTTTGAATGCCCGTGCGAGGCAAAGGCTCGCCGTCATTACTCACCACCAGCGGAATATTCCAGGGAAAGACATGATAGCCGCCATTCGGACAGGCCGGGTTGTAGGTGTTGAGTTCGGTCATGCCGTAGGACATGAAGACTTGATCGACGCCATAGAAATTTTTTAGGATCTCTTGCCAATCCGTCACTTCCTTTTGCCCTTTGAAGCCGCCGCCAGTTAGAAGAATGGAGTCGGACGCAAACACATGACTCTGCCCAGCCTGCAATCCATTCTGTGCGACTTCGAGCAGGTCAGTGGCCTGAGCCATCAGGAACACGCGCCGACCGCGATAATCATTCACCATTCTGCCGAAGAATTTTTTCATCAGGCCTGCTTTGCGCGCCGAGAGCGTGACGATCTCGCCCTTGGTCTGGAAGATGGCCTTGATGGTATCCGTCGTCTTCAAGTCGCCGCGCTCCCGCGCGTGTTTGTAACGCATAGCCAGTGACATGAAATCCGCTGACATGGGCGCGTTGAACAGGCTGTGATACTCGGCTTTATTTCCGGCGAGAGTTGGGCCGAAGTACGAGATTAGGCGCATACCCGCCTGGCGTCCGCTGCGATAGGCAGGCCAAAAAACAGGCAGGTGCGTGTTGTGGATGTCAGGCACGAAGGCTTCGAGAAATGCGTATGTGCCGTCCACCCAGGCTTTCTTTTCGGTCTGGCTGCGCGGAAAGAAAGAGAGCTTGCCGCTGGTGCCGGTGGAATGAAAGACAAACATGCCCGCTTCGTCCAAACGCGAGAGCCATTCATCGATGGTGTTCACGCCTTGCATGTTCACGGTGGATAAATCATGTGTCGTGAGCTTGTTCAGCCAGCGAGTCAATTCGGCGAATTGTTTGTTCTCAATGAAGGCGAATGGATAATTTTTGTAGACCTGGTGCGTAAACAGGATGGCGGCCAGGGTGTCGAAGTCGGCAATTTCGTTCACGCCTTGTTTATCGGCCAGGGATTTCAATGCCGGGATGCGCTCGCGCAGATCGGCAAAGCGATGCTTCGCCCAACTAAGTTGCAGTTCTTCGAGTTCGCTCTTTGAAAGGGAGAACAGGGTTTGGGTGGACAGGCGCGTCCAGGTTTCGGGTGCGCCTGGAAAAGTTGATGTGGTCATGAAGATGGTCTCCTAAAAAATATGATGACTGAGAATCTGCCAGGCTTTACGCAGATAAAACCAGGGCAGTGAGGCTTTGGATGGATACGATTCGTCGAGCACCCAGCGCACAGCACGTCGCATGATCTCGTAGGTGTTGAACGGTCCGCCGATGGCGTAATCGATGGTGTGACCGATGTCGATGAAGCGACACACACCGCGCGCGACCAGTATGTCCCGCAGCCGCTCCTTCAATGAGGCCGGGTAAATGCCAACGGTCTGGGTAGACGGGTGGATGCGCTCCGCGATCTGCGCCAGGTCTCCACTGAACGGGATGACGATCACCACCTTGTCTGTTGGGAAGAAGTCCGGCGTCCCGCCCGTGAGACTCACAACCACCGCACCTTCATCCTTTTCCCCGCCGACCACGTAATAGAGATCATCCTGTGTGCGGGCGGCATTTAATTCATCACGCAATTCGGTTGGGAAGTTTTTCGGGATGGCGCTCAATGCCGGATCCTGCGCTTGCATGCGCAGATACAAACGCTCTGCATACTTCTTTGCTTGATCGGGTGTGGCCTGCACGAAATGGAAACGAGCCGAGCCGCAGGATTGCATGTTGAACGATCCGGCATCCTTGGCGGTGAGCTTTGCGACACGATCAATTTCATTCGGAGTCTTGAAAGCATCCGATCCAAGAATTGAGATGCTGAATTTCGCGCCAAGCGAAAGCACGTCGATGCCAGAGGCTTGCAGGTTGCCATGCTCGAGCGCTGAGTTGACTCCGCCAAGCGCGCCGCCCCACGAGATGATCTTCTCGATGTAACGCGATTGAATTAATTCATTCTCAAAGTCGCGCATATCCTTCGGCCAGTACACGACCGAGAAATGTTTGGTGACGGGATGGTTGGGATCCACATCCATCATCGCACCCACAATTGCCCAGGCCGTGAGCGGATCATTGGGTGCGATCTTCACGATATTGTCCGCTTTGATCAACGCGGCACGCGCGATGCTCAGGGCCGCAACAGTCGGAACATTGCCGGATATGAAGTGCAGAGTCCTTGCGCCGTAAGCGCGTCGTCTTGCGATCTTGTCCGCATAGGGCATCTCCACCCAGCCATCCAGATATTTGGAGCCAATCTCATTTTCAACCATCGCCCGCAGTGCGATCTTCGAGAAGACGATCGGGATCAGATCGTAGCTGCCTTTCACGATGGAGGCTGGCAGGGCGCTGAATGGCGTGCTGAACTCGCAGGCCATCTGCATGCGTTCGTTATCGAGAGTCATGGCTTTGCCAGCTTCGGAGAGAAACTCGATGATCTCGTTTACGGAAACGCCTGCGAAATCACGCTGGAGTTGAACAGGATCGGACAGAACGATGCGATTGAGCAGCGGTCGAGGATCAGGATAACTGAACTGAACCCTGCCATCCCGACTCTGGTACAGCAGTTCGCTGGCCGTGATCTCGCGGCCGCGAATGATGAACGGCAGGATCGTCAAAACGGCCGGTGTGGTATTGAGTGGAATTTCAATTAAGTTTGTGTCAATCACGCAAGAACTCCTATACACGACGCTCTATCGAAATGGGCAGCAGGTCTTCGTCACCCGGTTTGTACACCTGGCGGAATTGCACATTGCCGCCCTTAAGAGTCTTTTCGACCTCCCATACGCCGACCATGGCGCGCCTGCCTGAATGCCAGCCCACCTGCACGATCAGGTCCACTGCCTGCGCAAACATTTCCTTTGCGGCCTCGGCGCGAATGCCAACGTCTCCGGCAAGCAGCAGGTTCAGGCGCATGACCGCCGCCTCCGGGCCTTCGGCGTGGAACGTGGAGAGGCCTGGGTGGTCGGACATCTGCGCCCGGAACAACGCAGCCACCGCGTCGCCCCTGCGCATCTCGCCCACGATCAACCACTTGGGCGACATACGCATCGCGTCGTCCACGGCAGAAGCCAGCGAATACGGAAGGATGCTCGATCCGACCTGCGCGGGCCGCGCTTCAAGAGTGACAACGTGCGGATGATCCAGCCATATTTCTTCGGGGTCCTCGATCTTCACCACGCGCGCATCCTTCGGAATCCCGTGACAAAGAGCGGAGAGCAGTGTCGTCTTGCCGGATGCAGTGCCTCCGATCACAAGGATGCGCAATGCGTTCGAGACGAGTCCGACCAGGCTGTCAATGACTTTCGAGGGAGCTACCTTCCATTCGACCAGGCGCTCTGGCGGAACGGGCTTCGGCTCAAAGAGACGGATATTGATGCTGGGATAGCCCAGCCCCGGCGCCACAACCGGATGGATGATCTTGATGCGCGCCCCGCCAGGCAATCCCTCCTGGCGCGGGATCTTGGCGTCCACCGAGGGCGACGCTTCCGTGACCGCGCGTCCCAGGGGCGCAAGCAGCGTTTCCGTTGCCCGCCAGACATCTGTAAGCGACGGGGCGATGGAAAGCTTTTCAAATGCGGGCGCGCTCTTGCGCTGCACCCACACGCCCCCATCGGGAGTGACGACAATCTCGGATAGATTGGCGTCCAGGCGCAGGAAAGGCTCGAGGAAGCCCAGGCCGCCCACGCGCGCAACAACTTCGCGCGAGATTTCAAGCGCTTGTTCCGGCGGTGTTTGCAATCCAAGGCGCGACAGGGACGATTGAACGAGCGGCGCAACACGCGCGATCAGTTTCTCCCGATCTCCGCGCATTTCGGCAAGTGAGAGGTCTTGAAGCTGGCTCGCAACATCAGCGACTACCCGTTTCCGGTCTGCTTCATCAAGAGGCGCGGCTACCGAAACCCAACTCATTTCTTCGTCCTTATCTTCAACGGACCGAACTGCATCACGCTGCCATCACTTTTTTGATTCGTCGGCAGCGCCGCTCCGCCGAACAACATCTCTGCCAGGCGGTGAACGGGACGCGCAACGTCATCCGATGCGTCCAACAGGGAGCGGCCGTTATCCTGCGCCAGCGGGACTTCCACTGAGTACGGGATCGTTGCCATGACAGGCGGAAAACCCACGTTGAGATTCATCTTGCGGCAGGCCGCGTCTGCCGCACTGTGCCACTGGTCCGCAGTCAACTGCCCATTGGCGCGTTGATTGAGCGCCACAAAAATATTTCCGGGGGTAATACGGTGATGCCCGGCCATCTTTTGCGTCACAGTGCGAAATGCCTCCACCGCCATCCATACGTCGCTGACCGTCGGCCTGGCAATCATCAACCATGTGTTCGCGGCGGACAGGGCGCGCGGTACGATATCGCCCGCCGAGGGCGTATCCAGGAAGATCGCCGAGTAACCGCCATACGCGGCGGACGTGACCAGTTCGTTGATCGATCCCTGCGAATCAGCGGAGCGGCTGCCCTGGGCTTCGGAAATGATGTCTGAAAATCCTGCCAGGACATGCAGGTCACCAGATGTCTGGATGCTTGTCCGCAATCCCTGATCGGTCGGGTTTGCCATCCAGGAAATAATATTCGGCTCAGGGTGCAGTCCCAATTGCAGCGGAAGCGGGTCAGGAGACCCAAGGCCAATCAACAGGGTCTTCAGGCCTCGGCGGGCAACAGACTGCGCAAGCGCAGCCGCAATCGTTGTGCGGCCTGTGCCTCCTGAGCGGCTCCATACGGTAACGATACGCAGTCCGCCGGTTCCCCCGCCTCTTTGATTTCCGACGCCCGACCAGACCGCCGAAGAGACTGGGATCGTCCGCCGCAGAGCCAGTGCGTCAGAATAGGCGCGCGTCGTAAAGTCGGCGATATTGAGATCGCCCACTGAAACAGATTTTACGGACGGGATGGATTTGAACTGCTGTATCAATTCCTCTCCCACCCCGCCAGGCACGATGAGGTACACCGCGCCGGTGACGGATGTCAGCGCATCGATCAAGGGCGATGGGCCATCGAATACGGTCGCGTCCAAAAGGATAATCTCAGGCGACGATGCAAGTTTGGCGCGAAAATCCTGCGGCGCGTTGGCCATGGACATAACGCGGAAGCGCGCATCCACCTGAAGCGCTTGATACCAGGCAGTCGTGCGGTCCATATCCTTGTGGGCCAGCAGGATGCTGACAGGAGTGTCCTGTCCGCCTCCCTGGGGAGATTGGTTGGTGTTGTTCCAGGACATCATCCACCTCTAGGGCGCCGGAGCCGCAGTCGGCGTGGGCGTCGGGAAGGGCGTGGTAATCAAATCGGGAAGCCACAGTCCGGGCGAAGTAAACTTGGCCGCATTACCATCCTGGGGCATCAGGTACAGTGTAATGGTGGCGCCGTCCATCCCGGAGAGGGCGGCCAGCAATTCGAGCGCGTTGACGTTGCGCGTTTGCGAGACAGCGCCCTCCGCCGAGAAATCATAGAAGACCGTTTGCAGGCCGGTTGGAACTGCCAAAAGCACAGAACCTTCGCGGGCGCGCTCTTTGGTATTCAATCCCGCCGCCAGCGGACCCGGAGTTGCCTGGGGTACTGTGTTCGCTTCCATGTTGGCCGCAAAAGTAGGATCGATATAAAGCACGCGCAGGCCCTCGATGGTGGCCTTCGAGAACGTGCCGGATTGCTGCTGGGTATCCTGCTGGGGAATGGATGCAATTACGCCGACGGACTGGCCGGGTACAAGCAGGCCCGCCGCGCCGGTGGAGTCTGTGACACGAACAGCGATGGCGCGTTCGTTTGCCTCGACTTTGATCAGATTGCCGATCTGCGAAGCACGGATCACGTCGCCCTGTCCGCGGTCAATGCGGAGAGGCTGGCCGATCAACATCGCCTTATTAACGATCACGTCCGAGGCAAGCGCGCTGGCGGGGACAGACATCAGCGCAAGGTCTTTGTCCTGAAGTACGTACCCGGCGCGCAGGTCGGATGCGGCGACAACCACCACGCGCGACGGCGCGGGACGAAGCAGAATGAGGGCGGCGACGAACACAATCGCCGCCAGGATGATGGGGAAAATTTTCTTCACGATGATTTACTCCTGATTATGATTTGCGCGCAGCGGCGCGCAATCGCCGCCCGCCATGATTTGATGCGGGCGGCAAGACTGTCCGTTTCACGCTTTGCCAAAAAGCCCGTCGTTGACCATGCAAGCGGATCATATTCGGATACGGGACACCAATACTCAAGTCCATTTATAGTAACAATATCTCCGTGTTGACCGTTTGATGCAGACCAACTGATTCGTTTTGTTTCCATGCAGGCCAGGCCTTTTTATGACGGTAAAACCAGAGCCAGGGATTTGACAAAATTGGCGTCGGCAAACATCCAATTTACAATTCGCTCCCTGCCGTCCTGCTCTTTTTCGATTTTGACGACGATGCCGATCACTGGAATATCGCCCGCGTCGGAGAGGGCGGCTTGCAGCCTCGCGGCCGACATGGGATTATCCTGGTCAATGAATACAATGCTGTTGTAGGTTTTGTTGTTGTCCATGTTGTGGGTCTATTCTTAAGGCGTTGGAATTGCAGGCGATGGGGTTGTCCACCATCCCTGGGCCGGTGCGAGGGTCATGGTCGGCGTGGAAGGCAAAAAAGTCGCGGCGGCATTCCATTTGTCGCCGGGCTTCTTCGATCCCAGCCAGGCAAATACAAATATGCCGACACAGGCAAACAAGACGATCAACAGCGCCAGCGCATTCTTTTTTGAGAATTCAATCGTTTGCGTCTTCTTCACAGGCTTATCCTTCCAAGCATTGCTTCTATCTCCTCGTCGCTCGGCTCTGGCACGTCCAGCATGAGCGGCCTGAACAGGAATGGCCTCTGCAATTCGCGGCGGCTCGTGTACGGAAAGCGCCCAATCGCCATGCTGATCGGGATGTCGTCCACGAAGCGCCGCCACTCTTCGTCGCGAAAACCCTTTTCGGAACGCGCCAGCGCGGACAAGATCAGGTCCTTGTCCTTCGGGTTTTTGAGATACCCGACAATCAGGTTGTTGCAGGAAGAAATGATGTCGTCGGCGATCAGGTGCGGAGCCTGGGTGATGACGTGCAGGCGGGATTTGTATTTGCGCGCATCCCGAAACATATCTGCGAAACGCTGGGTGGCGGAGACGCCGCCGGAGGAATCGTCCCCCCCGCCGCCTTGATCCTTGACGAATATCTTATTGGCCTCTTCGTAAAAGATTTGCAGGATCGGCTGCTCATTTGCATTCACTTCGTGCACCCGCCGCGCAACCATGTCCATGTACAGATGCCAGCCGGTCCAGCCCAGCAAAAACGCCTTGCCAAAATCGTCCAGGAACATGCCGCCCTCAATGATCGTAATGCCCCAGCCGCCGGTCTTGCTAAGATCCTCCACCGGCACCGTGCCCGGTCCGGGCGCAAACTGCCGCGCCGCCGAACCCTGTACCAGCGGATTGAGACGAAATAAAATGCCTTCGAGCACTCCCGTCAGCATCACATCGCGCGGCGGGATGGACTTGAGCTTTTCTTCGATTTCCGTGTAAAGGTCGAGCAGGCCGATCAGCACGCTGCGCTGCACCGCAATCGCCTGGCGCTGTCTATTGTTCAGGTCGCTCAGAAGCGTACCAGGAACCGCCGCGGCAACAGCAGCCTCTGCTGGCTGAACCCTGCCCCACTGCGTATCGCTTCGTACTTCCGGGTCGTCCACCAGCACGCCCGCGCGGATGTAGATCCTGCGCATGGCTTCCAGCAGTTCCTGTTTCTGCCGCTTCACGCCAAGCTGGGCAATGCCGCCAAACACATCCGCAAACGCGCGCCATTGTGTCTCAGGCGCGATATTGCGCCCGATCTGCATCGGATTCCAGCGCAGGGGACGAACGGCATCCGGCCAGAGCTGCAAAATCTCAACATGGCCTTCGAGTCCGGGCGCGTTGAGCAGGGAGCGCCAGCCTGCGCCAAAGTCCAGCACGACCGTGCGAAGTTTCCACCTCAATGTGGTTTCGTAGGCGGTACGGATGGCCGCCACCGATTTTCCAAAACCTGTGTCGCCTGTAAACATCGTGTGCATCAAGCTGTCTGGATGCAGGCGTACCTGGGCAGGCGTGATGTCACCGGTCTCAGGGCTGTATTGATGTCCCAATACCGCATCTCCCGGCATTTCCGGGTAAAAGCCCATTCCAACGGGTATGGCTGCCATGGTCGTGAACGCCGAACCCTCCTCGAAAAGCCCGGGTGCGGTATAAGCCGCAAGCTGACCTGCGGTTAACAATGTGGCGTAACGCGTCCAGAGTTCGCCGCTGAACGGATCCTTATCGTCGATGACGGTCCAGGGCGTGAACGAGAATGCGTGAGCGCGCAATTCCGCCTCGTCGTTTTCCAGCGGAGGAATAGTCAGGACAGGCGTTGCCACGTTGATGCCGTGAAATGCCTGCGGCACAAGAGCAGACGCCGCCGCCTCTCCCTCATTGTTTTCGGTAAAAACGAAAGTGTTGGTCATGAACCCGCCCTCCATCGAGGCCTGGTTGACGAGCGACTCGAGCCGCCGCAGGACATCGGCCAGGCGCTCCGCCACATCATCCTCGGTCTGCCAGGTGCGGTTGATGCTGATGCCCGGCAGGAGGCCCGTACTCAAGCCTCCCGATAAACTCTGGGCGGTACTTTGGGATTGCTGCCTGGTCGCAGACGATCCCTCTATATGGCTCTTGCCCCAGTTCTGGCTGTCTCCCCAGTTTTCGCCCTGGCTTTGAGTTTGTGTGTCCGTTGTTCCGCGCGTTGTTGAATGCGATGTGCCGTCAGACTCCGATGTGGAAACGCCATCCGCCGTGCCGGTTGAGTGCGCCTTGCCGCTGGACGTGGAAGTAGATGACGATGTGCTGCTAAAACCGGATACGGATGACGAATTGTTGTATCCTGCGCTTATGCCGCCCAAAAGCGGAACGGTTGTGCCTGCCGCTTGAAATGCTTTTCCGCCATCAAAGCCCACGCTCCACCCTGAGCTTTTCGACCAGCCGCCGCCGGAGCTTCTTCCACTGGTCTTGGTGAACCCTGACGATTCGGTATGGGACTCGGTATCAACGTGACTTGTGCCCTTGCCAACAGTGCGCGTCGTGCCGTCGGTCATGGATTGGCTCTCGGAATGGCTTTGAGAGCTGCCGACGCTGGTTCCGTGGCTTATCCCCTGCCCTTGCGTAACGCCGTCCTGCACAGTGCGCGATACGCCCTGACTGGCGCCCACGCCCGCCGTGCTGCCCTGTGTAAGCGCGGCCATGATCGGGATGCCGAGATTGAAACCGATGCCGATGGACCCTTTACGACGCGAGGCGACATTGGACGCAGCCTCGCTGATCTTTATCAATGTTTTTGTTATAAGCGGGCGCGAAATGTGTTCGGCAAGCACCTGAAAAACAAAATTCTGCCGCAGTTTCGAGAGTCCCCGGAAAAGGATTTCGTTCTGTTCCAGGGCCAGGTCGGACTGCGAATCGTCGCTGACCGAGCCGTCGCTGGCTGCTCCGAGTTTCGCTTCGCGTGGATCGGGATGCCCCAGCACGGCGGATATGTTCTTCGCCCGTGATGTGATGAAATCGAGATACCATTGAAGCCAGTCCTGGTTCGGGTCCCGCAGCCTGGACTGCGGATAGTTGGCGAAAACGGCGGTGACGGTGGACATGCCGATCATGGCTTTCGCGGCGGCTTCGTCTTCGCTGGCTCCCTCCCCTGCCGCGCCGAAATACTGCACGATCCCAATGTGGTCGGGATTGTAGATGCCCATGGATGTGTAGACGAAGTTGACGCCCGCGTTGTACAGCCCGCGAACTGCCGTCCATTGCTTGCCCAGCAGATCGTAGTCCGCCCGCTCGGATACCGGGATGGTCTGCAACTCGCGCAAAGCCACACAGCGGAAAAACCGCTGGTCATCCTTTTGCACATCGAACCAGGCATAGCGCAGGCCCCCGTTTTTGATCGCAAGTCCGTTATTTAGGATGGTCAACATGTTATTGCTTGCCTCTCGTGCGGACCTTCGTGATGAGATCTTCGGGCGTGGCGGAGGGCGGATGCGCCCAAACAGATTGAGCAAGCATGGCCAGGAACCCCAGCGGGATCACATACATGGCAATCCCGATGATCGCATTCAGGTAGCCTGCCCCCTGCGCTATCATCGGATCGGATACAACCGAATTGCCAAATCCCAAATTGCGGTAGGCCGCGAATCCCAGCCCAACCAGGGCGTACATTCCCAATCCCCGAATCGTATTCCAGCGCTGGGCAGGCCGGTTGTACTGTTCGAGCCATTGCCCGACCCAGCCTGCCAGGGATATGACCAGCAGGAAAAGAGGAACCGGCGTTGGCGTAGAGAACGACGCAAGGATCGCCATCGCGCTCGATCCCGCCGACCATGCTTTCTGTTCCTTCGGTGTGTACGCCGTGAAGAACGCCGCGGAAATGGTCAATGCGATGATCAGGGTATGGTCGGCGGCGTAATAAACGATCGCAAGAAAACCGTTGATTACCCAGGTGATGTCCGTCCAAACCTGGCTCATTTGACGATCACAACTTCTTTCAGCCAGACCTTGAAGTCCGTCCCAGCGCGATTGAAACCGCGCGGCGCCGACACAGGCGTGCCTGATGTGCGTCCCCTGACCGAAATATTCCAGATGCCCGGATCTTCCACCTGAACGTTTTTCTTCGACGCAGACCACGAACATCCCGATCCGCTAAAGCTGAAGGACGGGCGATGCAGGTAGGCTCCGGGGTAACGAATGGACAACTCATTCAAAATCCAATCGCGCGACTCATCTGATAGGCGGATCGAGCCGGTCGCAAAATCGATGCACTCCGGGTAGGTCTTTGTCCGCTGGACACACTCGTAGCCGGTCACGACTTTATGTCCGCCAACGCCCTTGTTGTAGCAGTCGTAACTGCCGTTTGCCTTTGGCCCTGCCGCGCATTCCTCGATCGGCTCCTGGGTATAGTAGGTATAGATGGTGGGCGCCACCGAAGCGTTGAAGGTCAGGTTGACCCCGTTTTTGTCAGGATCCTGTCCCACCACCAGCGGGTACGGAGGCCAGTCGTCCTGCCCGCCCGCAGAGATTTCGCCGGGCTTCACGCTTGGCGCCGGACAGGCGCTGGGCGGAGGCGTGGAAGTCGGGACAGGGGTGGCGAGCAGCGCCAGTTGCTCAGGCGTACACCCGCCCGGCACCGTAGCGCACTGGCCTGGCGTGTAGAGCAGCAGGTAGGTGTAGAGGGAGCTATCTTCTATGGATGCCTGGGAGAGACTCTGTAAAAAATTAAACAGCCCGCCTGGGCCCAGCGCATAAAGGTTCTGTTGTCCCGACAGCACCTGTTGAAAGAATGTGCCGGATAGAATTTGCTGGCCGCTTGGGAGCGAGATGTTAACTTCGCTGCCGTTGCCAAATAAGGAACCGAAAAACAGGCCAAGCCCGGCGATGCCTGTAAAGACATTGGTCCCCTCCGCCGTTGAAAGCCCGCTTGTCCCCAGCGTGGATGCCGCCGCGTCAAAGCCGGACTCCTGTGAATTGGCCGCCATGAAAAACAACGTGGTGGCGGTGGGCAGCACAATCGTGTTTCCGCTGGGTGTGTAATAAACCCGGTATTCAGCATTGAGCGGACCCACAAGCGGGATGCTCGGCATCCAGGCCGCGGGCTGGGAAACCACGCCCCCATCCGTGAGGTTGTCATAGTTGATCGAGCCATTGGGATTGATAACCTCTCCCCACGCGCCGTTTGGATCAACAGGAGGATTGCCCTCCTGGGCAGATACGGGAATCGCATGAGCCAGAAGCGATAGGACTAACAGCAAAGCAAGCAGATTTCGTAATCGAGAAAACATTCCGGTCTCCTTAGTTTCCGTAGAGCGCTTGTTCTTCCTGGGCGAAGAGCAAACGCACCAGCATCCATTTCTTTGTTGTCTTCTCCCTGGCGACCAGGGCGTAAATCCAGGGTGTGGCAGTGCTGGATGTCGATAATTTCCAGACCTGCTGTCCGTCCTGCGTTTCCTCGGCGATACCGACAAAGCTGATCGAAAGATTGGCGGGGATCACGCCCGCCTGCGCTGCGTTCCAGATCGCGGAGGCGTATACCTTCTGGAACAACTGGCAGCCGTCGGCTGTCATGTTCGCGCAGACCTGCGACTCCCAGGCATCGCGGCCAGCCTTTACGTCCGGGGAATAGATCGCGCCAATTGCGGTCAGGGCAGGTTCATCCGAGGCGGGAGCCGCGCTTACGGCGGCTGTACCCGACCACAAGTTCAACAGGCCGCTCCTCCACGCGTAATATCCGCCTGCTCCTGCGAGCAGAAGCGCGACTGCCAGGATGATCAATATGATGGTTCTTCTTGAAAATGTGATTTCCATGATCCCGCCTTACAGTCCGATGTACGGGCCATACAGCACGCGGTTCAGCAGCCATTGTCCCCGCGCCTGGTCGTAGACAACCTGCGCATACGCCTCGCGCGTCAGGGCTTTGCCCTGCCCCATGTAGATGGTCACGGACATCCTCCAGAGCTGCGACCCGTCCTTGAGCTGCGCGGCGACCTCCGCAAAAGTTACGCTGTCGCCGATTGCGCCGCGGCCTGCGTTCCACAACGATCCTGCCTGACTGCTTTTGAAGAAGCCGCATCCGCCCGCAGTCATCCCGGAGCAGATGGAATTCTGCCAGAAGGACTCATCGCCGCCTGGCGCATACATGGCCGCCAGCGAAGCTCCGACAAGCGCCTCTTTCGGCAGAACCGGCAATTGAGACTGCGCGCGAACCGGCGTCAGCGGGACCGATAGAGCGAACGCGAGCAGAAGTGCAAAGAGCTGCATTTTCCTGAACATGATCAAACGTCCTCCAGTCGTGAAAAAAATAAACAAAAAACCCCTTTCGTATGAAAGGGGTTTTGTCGTTGAGAGACAGCTTCGCCTTGTCAATTCTCACAGCAAGGCAAACGGGATTTTAGCCGCATGATGCGGAAATTGTCAAGAGGCATCTACGGATTCGTCACGGCCTGCTGGCGATTCTGTTTCATCGCCTCCAGTTGCGCGGGCGTTGGCACGCCTCCGAAAGACGCCAACACGGCTTTTCCAACCTCGGTCTGCGTGGCGAAAAACCAGAGCATATATTCTGTTATATCCCATGTTGCTGGCAGAAAGTTGGAAATGGTGATGAGCTTAAACGCATCTCTCTTCTCAATCAAGATAAGTATTAGCGGCGGGAAAACTGCTGCTGCATTTGCCGCGACAGGGCGCCAAAAGCAGCCCGTCGAGGTTATCTCCGGGCGCGATTCCTGAAATTTTTTCTCGCACGCAATTTGTTGCCACTCGACAAGCTGGTAATAGGTCAAGCCTTTGAATTCCGGCTGCGGAAGAGGCTGGCCTGCGCGCCAGGCAAAGTACGCGATGGGGGCCAGGATCGCAACGATCAACAAGGCTAGCACGGCCTTGGATAAAGCGGCAAACAGTTTGAAGATGATTTTCATGTTAGTGTTCCTTTCGGTGTTTGTGTAGTGTCGTCAGGTTTCAGTTCCCAAAAGGGCAGGGTCGTGAGATGATGCAACACGCCTATCTCAATTCTTTTCAGGCCTGGTCCAGCGGTGGCGGTAATTGGCCTCCCACCCCAGCGATTTCACGATCCGCCAGGCAGTCGTGGAAGAGCAGTTCAGCCTCTCGCTGATGTCCCGGATCGGCGGAACCGTTCCAATTTCCTCGATCCACTGCTCAATTTTCGCTTTCAGTTTGCCGTACTCGGAGCGGGTCATTCTTGGCATGTCAAAGCGCCTGTCCTATCGAAACATTTGTTCCGATAATACAACCGCAAGAGAAAACTGTCAAGCCCGCCCCTGCTGGATCAGTCCTCCGCGCCGCGGCTGCGCGGGTAACTCCGAACAGTGTCTGCGGTGTCGCCGTTGACCGGCAAGACCATCTCGTTTGTGGCAGGCCAGAGAGTCGTAAGGCGCGCCCCCGCTGTCAGTTCGGCGATCAACCGCTCCGCGTCTGTGCGAATCGCCTCAGACGTGTGCCAGGTGATCGAACGCGCTACCACAATGCAGTTGTCCCGATCGCTGACCAGCGCGCCGCTTATGTTCACCTGCACCGGATTAAGATGGTATTGGTAATGCTTCTTCGCGGATTGTGCGTAGCAATAGATCACTATGGCCAGCCGGTCCAGCGCCCAGATGGTATGCGCTTGAAGACCGGCGATCACTACCGCTTTGGCGATGGGCGTATCAGGCGTGGACTTCAAAATTCCGATGGACAGGCGGGAACAATCCAGGCCGCCGTCAATATGCGATGTTGCGTAAGTGATTGGCATGGGGCTACCCGGTCCCGTTATGCTTCGGACGACGCACTGAGAACGCGCCGTCGTTGTAAAAAGATTGTGATCATGATGAATACGCTCCTGTAATGTGATTTTTCCTACTCGTCAACCAATCCCAATTCTTCGGAATGAATGATCAACGCGGACAACAGCCAGGAAATGGCTTGCATGGATTTTTCCAACGGCTGGGGAACTGTCAAACTGCTGTTTTTTGTCTGGATAAGGCGCAGTTCAAAATAGATCTCGCTGATGTTGTCGCCCATCTCCGGCACGCGCACATACAGCGTCAAAGGCCCGCCGCGGCCAAAACCAAAATAGCGCAGGAAAGACCAGGCCAGGCGCGTGGCGGCGTTTCTCACCATGGTGATGCCGTTTTGTTTGTTGAAGACGCGCATCTCGCGTTTCATCAGTTCAAGCAGGCAAAGATGGTTCGGATGGCGCAGGAACTGGCGCAGGCTTCCGAGCGAATTGACGGGATGCGCGGCGTACATCGAAGTCCGCCCATTCTCGCCGAAGTCAAGCTGATGGACGGCATACGCCAGCGCCCCCAGATGGTACAGGCGCATGGCATCCTCGTCGTCCGTTTCAAGCGGCGCGTCAGTCTGGATCATTCCAACCAGCTCGGCCATCGGAATCTCGTTGCGCAGACTTTTGCCCAGAGGTTCCTCAAAAACCTTCTCGGCTTCTTCGCTCCGACCGCGTTTCTTCTCGGAGGGCGTTAGGCGCTCGAAGCCGCTCCAGTCCGCAAAGTTGGGAGCGGCAAGGAAGTCCGCCAGGGTCGAGTAATAGACGGTCAGCGGCAGATCGCCCGCATCGCGCAGGGCGGATTGCCATATTTTCATCGTCCGCGGCAGACTGGCTTCGGGCAGGTTGAAGACGATCATCATTTCAGGGACGATACCGGAAGGCCCGGTCGCAAACAAATCGGCGTAGTTTTTTAGTTTGGCGACAGCGCGGCTTTTGTGGTTGCTGTCCAGCGCCTGCTCGATCTCGACCAACCGGGCAAGTCCCTCACCCACCGGAACATACACATCGGTCCGCACGTTGCAACCTGGTGCATATGGGAGGACCTTCTCGATCTGTACCGGCTTGGCCGATTGCGATCCCACCAGCGCCATGCAGAAGCGATGCGAGACATCCAGCGCACCGTCCAGGTCGAGACGCGCGGCGTTCTTGTAGCCCATCTCCTGCAAGGCAGATGCACCCATCGGCGTCAAGGCATAAGGTTGTTCTGGACGGCCATTTTTTACAGCGTACACACTGGCGCTCTGCAATTGCTCGATCATTCCCAAAAGTCGCAATCTTACGAGAGCGTAGCTTGCTTGTTTTTCGTTCATGCCACAGGCCGCTTTGAGTACATTGCGCGAAGTCAATCCATAAGGCAGAATTGCTTCGAGCGCCGAGAGCAGGTTACTGTTACTCAGCTTTTCAAGAGCGCTTTTATGTTTACCCATTTTTTTACTACACAGCCTTTTCAAAAGTTACTTATATCCACGTTTTTCCCCGTAAAAATAGCTCAACATTCAACATGGGTGTAAGTAACTGGTTTTGGCGCGGAGATAGTTATAGCCAAAAAAAACGACGGGTTTGATACGACGAGATCTAGCAGGCCACATGGTTGTTGCTGTCCTTTCGGCTGCGTTATACATTCTCGAACTTTGTTACCGCGGGAAGGAAAGCCAGTTCGAGTTTGCCCTTTGGTCCGTTACGCTGCTTTGCCAGTGACACATTTACCAATTGCCTTGCCGCGCCGCCGACCGGCTCCTCGGTCGTGTACAGAAACAGGACCGCGTCGCTATCCTGTTCGATAGAGCCTGAGTCTCTCAGGTCGGACAGGATCGGCACGCCATCGTTACGCTGCTCGATGGCGCGATTCATCTGGTGCAGGGCGATGACCGGCACGCCCAAAGCCTTGGCCATTTTCTTCAAGCCGCGGCTGATGTACGCGACCTGCCTTTCACGGGTCTCCCCCACACCTTCCATCAGGCCGAGATAATCCAGGATGATCAGATCGAGTCCATAACGGTTACACAGCTTCTGGCACCAGGAGCGCATCTGTGGCAGGGTCAGGTCGGCGTTGTCGTTGATGAAAATCCTGGCGTTGGAAGTCGTCTCGATGGTGCTGGTGTAGCGCGGCCATTCGTCTTCGGTGAGCGTGGCGTCGATAATGTGTTTGAGATTGATGCCCGCATGCTGCGAAGCCAGCCGGTCCGCGAGTTCATCCTTGTCCATCTCGAGTTCGATGATCGCCACGTTATTTCCGCGCTTGATCGCATTGTGCAAAGCGATGGTCAAGGCCAGACCGGTCTTGCCCATGCCGGGACGACCGGCGATGGTGATCAGGTTCTTGGGACGGATACGCAGCAGCTTGTCCAGATCCCGCAGGCCGGTGTCGATGCCATGGCGCTCTTCGGGCGACAACTGCGCGAGTTCACTTACGCGATCAAAGGCTTCGGCCATGATCTGCCCGATCTCGTGGACTTCGTTGTCGCGGCTGGCGGTGGCTTTTTCGAGTTCGTTCCAGGACTGCTCAACGGCTTCTTCAACTGGAATATCCGAACTGTATGCCAGGGTTGCCACGCGATTGGCGGCCTGGATCATTCGCCTGCGGACAGCCTGCTCCTGAACGATGGCGGCATAGGCTTCGGCGTTGATGGATGTTGGCGCCTGGTTGATGAGTGAGGTCAAATACGCCGCGCCGCCAATCTCCGCCAGCCTGCCCATGCGATCCAGTTCGTCTGTGACTGTAAGCAGGTCTATCGGCTGTTGTTTTTCAACCAGCGCGTCGAATGCCTGCCAAATAAACTTGTGGCGGTCAATGTAGAAATCTTCGGCAGGCAGGATCACGCGGACATCATGAAAAGCATTGGGGTTGATTAGCACTGAGCCAATCGCGGCTTCTTCGGCTTCGCGGCTGTGCGGGATTGCGGTTGGGGTCAGCATTGGGTCGGGCATAATTCTAGAATCTCCTTCGCGGTTGGGGTTTGGATGGCGGCATCCAGGCGGGACGCGGGAACGGATTGGGAACGCCGTGATGTTCTTCGGCGCTAACTGCGTACTGCGTCTGGCGTTTGCGTTCGCGCAGTTCTTCGGGCGTGGGCGCGGCATCACCCAGCAGAATCGGCAGGAGTTCGCGGTAGCGCGGAGCCTTGCTGCCTTCCGCACCCATCAGTTTGCGCCAGGTGGATGCAAGCGGGTGGTCCTCCGCGCTTTCGCCGGAGAGCATGGCAATCAGGACAGGCTTGGGCAGGCACGCAAGCGCGAAAAATTTCTCGTCCGGGCCGCTGGCGGGCTTGGATTGCAACTCCTTCAAGGCAAAGTTCAAGGGGTATTGGATGGTCCTGCTCTGCTTCCCGAAAGCGTACAGCAGGTGCGCCACGAACGCCTGCGGTGTGGCCCTGACTTCGCGCATGGTCTTTTGCACTTTGGCGTTGACGTTGTTGATTGCGAACAGATCTTCCAGTTTCCAAAAATCAGAATCAACCGCCGCCGCCATCTTTTGGGATTTGGCTTCGGGCGCGGGAACGTCGGTCTCGCTGGTTTCGGCGATGGGCGCGCCGGTCGCATTTTCGGGTTCGCCGCTTAAGGTGGTGGTGGTGGTTTTAAGAGTTAAAGAGCTAGTACTTAAGAGCTTAAGAGCTTTAACTATGCAAGTAGCGTAAACAGAGTCTGCAAATCGCGTAAATGCCTGACTGAAAGTAGCGTAATCAAGTACTGAAAATCGCGTAAACCCGAGACTGAACTTGGCGTAATCGGGTTGTGCAAATCGCGTAAACGCGAGACTGAACTTGGCGTAATTGGGGTTCGTAACGGCAATCTCAAGAAGTTCGCGGGGAATGTCATCGGTCAATACATCGAAGGCGCGCGGCTGCCCTGCAAAATCCAATTGTTTTTCGTCTTTGATTACTTCACGGACGTAGATCGGCAGGATGGGTTCATTCCCCTTCTTCCCGTGCAGCCATTCGTAGATTGTCAACGGACGCGTCATTCCAAGCCAGCCAGCAATCTCGGCGTATCCGCCCTGGACGGTCACTCGGTTGCGAGACTCGCCGGTTCTGGAATCGGCGTAGCACATATCCCGAAGGATGGTCAGCATCCAGGCTGGACCGGCGCCGAGGTGCGGCAGGATGTTTTCGAGGAAAAACAGCGGGATCACGATCAGGTCGCTGGATGGCATGATGTGGTTCTGGATGGCTGACGCCAGACTGTCTAAAAGTTTCACATCCAATTGGTCTTTGAACAATTCGCGCGCCAGGGCGCGAATTGTCACAGGCTTTTCACCTTCGGCGGGAACAGCATCCAACGGGATCAGTTCGTCAAGCGGTGTTTCGATGGCCGCGCGCAGGGCCGCTTCCGGCCCGCCGAGAGACTCGGTGTTGCCGCTGATCCATTTGCGTAGCGAGGCCGCATCGGCAGGCGTCAAAGGCAGGGTCATCGCCACCGTGTAGCGGCGAGGAAGCTGCTTGGGAGTTGCGCTTTTGGAGTCCCATTCCTTGCCGGTGTCGATGATCTTGACCAGGCCGTTCAGCTTCTGCCATGTAGTTGGATTGCCGAGGCGATTCCAATACGTGCGCTCGGACGTACCGCACAGATTTGCAATAACATCACCGGAGAAACGGCTGGATGCGCTGTCTTTGCGACTACCAGCGTTGTATGCGGCTTGGCGATAAGCGATGTACATCCAAGCGAGATCCGGGCCAGTGACCTTGAGCCAGCGGCGGAAGTATCCGGGCAGATACACCGCGCGGTCGGGACGAACGACCTGCTCGTAGATCGAGTCGTATTCCTGAGCGGTGATCTCGACCGTGTTATCGGGAAGAGGTTGTTGCGTGTTGTCTGCGATGGTCATGTTATTCCTCCTCGCTCCACGTCATTGTTGCGATGGCGTGTTCGGTAACGGCCGTGAGAGATCGGTTGTCTGGGTCGCTCGGATCGCGGTCTTGCAGTTTCCGCGCCAGTTTTTCGAGAGCGGCACAGAGGAACTCTGCGCTGTCTGCGTTGATGGTGATGCTTACGATGATCATGTTTTTTTCTCCGCTTTCCGGGCTTCAAAAGCCCTGAAAATAATTTCTATGACGATTTTCTAAAAACCCACAGGAAGCCCTACAGTGGGGGATGTTTTCGTACCCATATCACCAAGCCTTTTGGCTTTTTCAGGAGGCTTCCCAGGGTTCTTGATGCGAGAATGTAAGCGGCGGCGTAAACGTCAAAAGTAAGCGGCTTGTAGCGGCTGTAGCGGCCATGTAAGCGGTGACGCTTACATACCTTTTTTGCCCTGAAAAATGCGCGCGTTTTTCCGACAAAACGATGAGCCGGATTTTGAGTCTCACTACCATGTCGCGCCCACTATTTGATTCGCCCTGGTTGTTTCCTCCTTGAATTGCAGCTTCCCGCTGTTATAGCCTTGAAGCGCAAAGTTCAAGAGGAACACCACTATCTCCCCCTCCGAGATCGCATCACCAGCAAGAGCTTTGATTTGCGTGTTCACATCACGACTCCAACGATATGTGATGACGAGGCTGGGCGCTTCGGCCTTGATCTTGGGTGCGGCTTTGATTTTTGCGGTCTTTTCACGCGGCCACTCATTGACTTCGGTCAACACCAATGCCATCTTGCGACGTTCCGGCTTGGGACGCGCCTCGATCGTCAGGCTGCCGTCACGCACATGCGCCAGGGCGTAGACCATCATAGCGTTTGCAATCATGGATGCGCTGGTCATTTTGTCATTCGCTCTTTCGAGAATGAAAGAGCGAATATCCTTCGCTTGAATATGCAGGTCGGGCGGGATGCGATAACTGCTCGCCGGGTTCTTCTTTTCCCATTTGCGGTCGCGGCCAGTCCGCGACTCTTTGGCTTGCTTCGCGGTGGGGATCATGAGCGTCACATCAACGGGCTGGACCATGCCAGTAGCATCCGTTGGCAGTGTGGTGATTTGAGGGCGCAGGGCGTTTTGTCGGGCCATAAGAAACCTCACGAATATTTGATCAAGTGTTGACTCAGGGCGTAATACTCACGAGTGGCACGGTGCTGCGGATCGAGTTCATAAACTATTTTTCCCTCCGCGGGAGCTTCGCGCAAAATCGTGGCGCGGTGGATCGGAGGCAGAACGGCATCCCCGAAATTCCTTTTTAATTCATCGAGGGTCGTTTTCGATTCGCTGGTCTGTTCGTCAAAGAAGGTCGGCAGGATACCAAGAAGTTTGCCCGGCCAGTTGTGCTTGCTTTGCAGGGTGGTGAGCAGGTCCATTGTTTGGCCGAGGCCGTTGGTGGACATGAACTCAGTGGCGCTTGGGATCAGCACCAGGTCAGCCGCGAAGATCGCGCGCTCCTGGATGCCGCCAACAGATGGGGCAGTGTCCAGAAAGATGTAATCGTATTCAGCTTTTAGCGGATTGAGCAATTTGCGGATGGTGTCGATCCCGCGATTCTCGGCGTTGATTACGATCTGCGCGGTGGCAGTCATGCGGTCGCCAGGGATGATGTCCAGCCCTTCCCGGCCAGTGGGACGAATCCACTGGCGCGCATCAAAAGTGGTGTTGACCAGCAGGTTGAACACGCCCGACTCCTGGGTCAGGCCGAGGGCTACGGCGCATTGCCCCTGCGGATCAAAGTCCACGATCAGGCAGCGCCGCCCGCGCAGGGATACTTCCCCGGCCACGGAAAGGGTCGTTGTGGTCTTTCCGGTCCCGCCCTTGTCTGCCGCTATGGTGATTATCTTCATCATGATGATGCGATCCTTTTTTATTGTTGTTCCGGCCATCCGGCCTGGCCGCGCTCGGCTTTTGCCTTCAATTCGGCTTTGGCTTTGTCGAACTCTCGCTTCGAGATTTCGCGGTCAGGCGCTGTGACGTTGACCGTCAGGGTTTTGCCGAGCGGGAACAGGTCGCTGAAAATCTGCGCTTTGAAAGAGCCGTTCTTTGAGTCGGTCAGAGCTTCGCCCGTGATGATTGGAAAGCTCCCTTTGATCTCGAAGTAATAACCTTTTCTAACTATGGTGACTTGAGACATGGTTTTATTCTCCTTTTGTAAAGTTGTTTTCCGCCGCGGCGCGAAATTCTTCCTGGGTGATTCTGCGGGTCGGTTCCACAATACAGAGCAATCCTTCTTCGCCCTGCGGACACCATGCGCTGTACGCCTTCACCCAAAAGAATCCCTCGTCCCGAACTTCGAGAATCTTGCCGTAGATCGTGGGAAATGCGGAGCCGTCAACAGGGGCGATCTCGTAGAAGTCTCCGTCCTTTAGATTCTTCTGCCAGGCGGTCGGGACGGTCTGCGCTCCAGTCAGGGCATTGAAGTACGAAGTCGCGTGGTTGTTGAAAAGATATGCTTTCATTTTGTCTCGCAAATATAGTCGGCGTTGACCCAGCCTGAGACCGGGGATGAGAGAAGCTCCCACTGGCCGCCTTGTATGGATTGGGATTCGATTTGGCCGCCGGGGCCGAGGACGATTTGGACTTCTTCGCCCTCGGCCAGGTAGCCGCGTACTTCGCTGCCGTTGCCCGGTTTAAAGTGGACGCGCAATCGTCCGTCTGGAATACTGGTGCAGACCCTCGCGGATGCGCTTACGGAATCTGTTACCGCTGCAGATGGCAATACGACTGCCGCAGGCAGCGACGATGGCGATGCTTCCTGAGCGGGGGATGATGTTGGCCTGGCAAGATAGATCATCCCGATCAGAACGATGAAGCTGAACAGCGCAACACCGAGCAAAGCGAAGAAGGTTTTCCAACTCGCGCCTTTGCCATGCTGCGAGGCAGGTGATTTCGCCGCCCTGCGGCTGCGTTGATCTTGAAGGGTTCGTTTGAGTTGTTCCGTATCCATAGCGCAGTACCTATTCCGGGTCCGCCGCGTGGCTGACTTCGTTCAGCGTTGTGTTACCGTTGTGATCTTCGCCGAACCGCGCACCCTCGATCACTGCCAGGGCAACCGGCTGGCCGTTCATTTCCGTGTTGATCGTTTTTACGCCGGACGAGCGGTTGAGCGTTCCCAGCGCTCCGAGTACCAATGCCAGCGCCTCGCTGGGGTGAGGCAGGCGGCTGGCTCCCCGCCGTTGGACCTGGATCGCGTTGGGCCATTTGATCTGTCTTAGCGCGTCCAGGTCAAAACGGAAAATGTGCTCCGCTGTCCGGCCTATATAGGGTCCGTCTTACCGTGACCGTTTCCCTTTATCGCCTCCGGCGATGGAGCGCCTGACTCAATGAGCGCAAGATCAGGAGTCGTCGCAGTGTCACTCTCGGCTTGCGGGACAGGTGTGACTGAAGCGCTGGCTATGTCGAGTTTGTTCCTCAAGTCGGCCAGGTGCGATTTCAGGGTTGCCAATTTGTCGCTGCCTGCGTCATTGGCTTTGAGCGTGTTGGCGTTTTGCTGAATGCCAAGCTGGTCGCGCAACTTCGCACGAGTGGCTTTTTCAACTGCGTCCTGTGCGGTCTTGATCTCAGCCAGAATGGTGGCTTTGTCCAGAGTCTCCTGTTTTGCCAATAGATATTGTTCGGCGTAGATCAGGTCGCGTTCCATTTCGGCGATCTCGCCCATCTTCCTCTTGTGTTCGGCAGACGACTTGCGAGCCGCGCGGCGCGCTTTTGTTTCGGGGCTGGTCATGTGATAGATAAAACCAGCCACGACATTGAATACCACGATCAGCGGGATCGCCACGACTGCCACCCCAGCCAGGATGCCGGTCAGCGCTCCGCCTTTCTGACCGTACATCAATGAGTCGGTAATGCTGGTCAGGATCACGCCCATGAGGTCGATGATGAAGAACGCCATCGAAGTCCAGTCCTGGTATTGGGCGCTGGAGCCGAATATCCACACCAGCGACCAGGCCACCGCGCCAATGTCCAGGCCCCACAGCCCGACCAGGGCCAGCATCTGAAAGCCATCCGGGACGGTGGTGGTCAGAAAATCGTAACTGCGCCAGGCGGTATAAATCAGAAGCACCGCGTCGAGCAGCAGGACGACCAGATCGCCAAAGCCCAGCCCGCCGTGATCAGTCTCGATGCCATTATTGGCACTGCCGGTCAGTTCGTTCGTGATTGAATTGTTGTTGGTCATGTCTCTTTACCTCTTGTTGGTTTGAAAGCAGTAGGCGGCAGTGATACAATGCGTTTGGTTGCCGCCTCGCGGTGTGGCCGTCATGCTTACCGCGAGGTGGTGGCTTTTTATTTTTCGCCGGGGGATCGAACGTCACCTCCTTTCGATTTTCGCAGCCACATAAAAGCCGGAACTGACATTGTGGCTTTTCCGTTCTGCCGCATCGAGCGCAGGCGGACTGTCTCGAATATCAACAAGACAGAGAATAGGGCGGGAGGCAGGATGCGGAAGAAAAGATCGGCATATTGCCAGCGGGATGCGAGCCAATTGGCAAGTATCGAGAAACCGCCGAGAACCAGACCACCCGCCGCCAGCCCGCCCCAGATGTTCTTGGGATTCAATAAGAGCGTGGCTCCGGTCCAAGCCACCATCGTGACGATTATTGCAAATTGCAGGGCAAGCAACGGGAAGGTGGGGGAGTAGGGCGCGTAGATGGCTTTGACTGTTGTGATGCCAGCATAGCCTGCAACCAACCAACCGACCACCGCCGCCGCACGAAGAAGCCAGGGGATGGCGTAAAGGATGGCCGCCACAATGCCGAGGACAAGCACCTTGATGAAGGCGACTAAGGTCTTGGCTAATTCTGCGATCTTTTTTTGCAGGCGCGAGGCTGTATTTTCCATGTTGTCCAACGGCGTTCTCAGCTCAACGCGGCGTGGAAAGGGCCGCATTCATCGTCGGGCAGGGCATAGCGGTTCTTGATCTTTCGGCTGATGACCGAGAGAAGGAAAGGCAGCAATTGGCGGAACGAAATTGCGCCATTGCGAATATCGTGCAGGATGTTCTGTAACTCATTCAATTGAGGATCAGGTCGATAATCAACGCCATGCGTTTGGCGGCGGGACGCCCGCTCCTTTTGGTATCGCGCAAAACCTTTCTTTCCCAATTTCCCAAGCAACTCAGCGTCAATCTCCTCACGCCTGAGTTTGATCTGTGCCATCAGGATTGATTTTGCTTGCAATTCATCCCATATCTTTGCGTAGTTCTCTGCGTAGTTCTCTACGCCGCAATCAGGATGGCTATTGTTCGATACCTGTTCGATGAGGTTGCGTTGATCCGCAGATAATTTGCCGCCAATCTCGCTCAGGCGATTCGTCAAGTCGGACAGATCGAAATTGCTTTGAGTATTCATTTCTGTGTCTCCAGAATAGTATTGTTTCGTGTTGCCCTGAAAATATCGCCTCGACCGGGCGCTGGCTGTTGGTGATAGGATTTGAGTTCGATAGCGTGAAACGCCATGTATTCAGGCAGAAGCGAGAGCGGGACCGTGACAACCCTTCCGGGAGTGGGTAGGGGGAGCGTCTTTACATCGGTGGCGTTCGTTTTCGGCCTGCCTTTTTGATGATCTCAACACCGTTCCTGAGATCACTGCGCAAGATGTACCAGTTGCCATTCACCAGACCTTCGCGGCGCATTGGATTCAGCTTTCGTATCTGCTCAATGACGCCAGTTGTTTCGCGCCTTGTTTGTCCTTCCCAGCGCCAGACCCGCACGGCATCGCCAAGCTGAGGCCTCATTCTTCCTCCACAACGATGACTGGATCCGAAAGGCCTGCCTGCTGAAATATCCATTCGGCTTTTTGTCCCGCCCAGGCAATATCGGCGGGAAGGTTGAAAATCAGCTTACGGTTATCTTTCCGGATCGCCGATCTGTATGTGGAAAGGGAAAGGTGGGTAATGTTCTTGATCTCGTCATCCCATGCGGCGAATACGGTGGCAACGAATTCACAGGGCTTCGTCCAGGAACCTTGTGTCATCTGATTTGCGACCGCGAGCCAATCTCCGCCCGGATTGTCGGCTGGCGTACACCAGATTGGGTTGGATGCGATGTCATACTTTTGTACTGTTTGGAGCAGGTGTTGCAGTTGTAAGCGATCCATAAAAAACTCCCGCTGGCAGGCTTTCTCTACCAGCGGGGGTTGTGTTAGAATTCCCTCGCTGACAGTGCGCCTGTCAGCAACTGCGCCCTGAGGTGTGCGCACACCTCAGGGCGTTATTATTTTTTTGTGATGTAAGGTGCAGATGTTGATCCGGCGGGAGTTTATCACTTACTTCATGTTTAAGTCAAGTATCTTGTAGTAATTAGTGAAACAAAAAAAACGCGCTTTCAAGCGCGTTTCGGTTTACAGTATTGTATTTTTTGTTATTCCGCTAATGTCAACGGGCCGGTCCTTGGTTTGTGCGGCGTGCCATCCTTATCAAAAAGCCATTTGCCTTGACCCTTGTTATCGTGATAGATTTTGGCGCAGTAGGCAACATCCTGTTCGGCCAAAAAAGTGCGATAGCCATCAGAGTTTATACGTTTGATGATACCTTTTTGCGCCCAGCGTGTGATTGTCGCTGATGAGATCTTGTATTTGCGACCTGCTTCGTTGATACTAATTTCCGAATCCTTTAAGTTATCAAACTTTTTATATTCCGGCAGATCTTCTTTTTTAATAACAGGCAATGTAGGCACGCTATCTGCGACCACGATCATCTCTCCGTCTGGCAGGACTCCTCCCTGTATCTTACCAGATTTCAACATGACGCGTGCAGTCTTGACGCTAACGCGCAAACGCTTCGCGGCTTCTTTTATTGGGATGTAGTTGGGCATTGAGGCAACTGCCATCGTATAAAATCCTTTGCCGTCTGGTTCCGGCGAACCAGACACTATCCCTTGCGCCAGCCGCGACTCAACAATCCTGACTGGTACAAGGTGTTTGCCAAGTCACCGCCTCCGGTAAGGCGGTGATCATTTCATAACTGTCGGGGTGGAGAGATTTGAACTCTCGACCTCACGGACCCGAACCGTGCGCTCTACCGGTCTGAGCCACACCCCGAAAGCAGACGGCATTATACCTGCGCGGTATGCTTTTGACAAGATAAAATCACGGATCGAGCGTCAGCTCCTGGCTATAAACATACACGGGGCCATCCAACACATTGTCCGGCTGGCGGATGAAGAGCCGCGCTTGCGTCGGCGCGCTGACTTTATAAGAAATAGTGGTATTAAAATCTTGCGGGCCAAGACTCGAAAAGTTCAACACACGCAAGCCAAGGCTTTTGCCATCGTTGGAAACCAATTCAACCACAACTTGCCGATCATTAAAGGGAAGAAATTGCCCCTCGATTTTCAAGACTCCTCCTGAGACGGTACTGCGCGCAGGAAGACCGAGCAGGGTCACGCGCTCATAGATGTTGTTACCTGGCGGGTTGGTCTGGCTGTCTCCCGTCGAGACCAACAACACGCGAACCGTGTTGAGCGATTGCAATCGTCCCTGCTGATCTTTTAAGCTTATTTGAAGGATACCCACTTCTGCCGCGGCGCGGATCTCAAATGGAATCTTCACGAACAGATATATCCCGCTTGATGGACCCGGCAAAGCCCTGACAGTACGCCCGATCAAACGCCCATCTTCGCCAAACAAGGCCAGCTCCACTTTGTCGCTCTTGCCCGAAACGGCCACAATGCGGACCTCGAGCGGCGAAGCTACTTTCGATGCCGGGCCGGGCGATTTGATCTGAATCGCCGCCAGTGGGATATCTGGCGCGGGCGTAATCGTGGCCGTAGGCAGCGGCGTAGGCGTATCGAGGATTGGCGTCTCGGTCGGAGTTTCAGTTGGAGTGGTTACTGCGGCAGTTTGCGTCAAGATGGTGGCATTGATGGATTCGGCAGTCAGGTAGATTACCGTCGGCAGGTAATCGGCGGGATACGGTGTCGGCGCAGGCTTGGAATCGGGTAACGCACACCCGGCCAAAAGTCCGGAAAGAGAGACGATAAGAAGAATTTTTCGCAACATAGAATTGTGTTATCCAAAAAAAATCCAACAAGCCTGCTGCTTCCTGCATAAATCTTCCAGCCGAACAGACTTGTTGGACTTGTGTAAAACGTGTCAGGCCGAAATTTTACAGCCCGTAGATGTCGCTGTACTTGGCCGTGAGATAACGGACGTATGGCTCGGCTGTGATCTTCGAACCCGTTACGCGCTGGACGAGGTCCTGCGGATCATATTTGCGTCCATGCCTGTGGACGTTTTCGCGCAGCCAGCCCAGCAGGGAATCGAATTTGCCTTTACGGAATTGTTCATCGAGATCGGGAATATCCTTGTTGATCTTCTCCCATAATTGAGCCGAAACAAGGTTGCCCAAAGCATAGGTGGAGAAGTAACCGATCATGCCGCCCGACCAGTGAATATCCTGCAAGACGCCCAACGCATCGTTTGGAGGAACGACGCCGAGATAATCCTGCATTTTGGCATTCCAAATTTCGGGCAGGTCTTTGACCGAGATCCTGCCTTCGACCATGCCGATCTCAAGTTCAAGGCGCAGCATGATGTGTAAATTGTAGGTGGCTTCATCTGCATTGACGCGGATGAGCGAAGGCTCAACTTTATTGATGCCTTTGTAGAAGTTGCGCAGGCTGACGCCATCCAACTGCGCCGGGAATATCTTTTTCAACCTGGGATAGAAATGCTCCCAGAACGGCAAAGAACGGCCGACCAAATTCTCCCACATGCGCGATTGGGATTCATGCACGGCCAAAGACGCTCCACGCTGAAGCGGCGTGCGTTCGTACTCGATATTCACACCCTGCTCGTACATGGCATGACCCGACTCGTGCATGGTGCTGAACAACATGGCAATCGGGTTGTTTTTTTCGAAGCGGGTCGTGATGCGGACGTCATTAATGCTGAAGGTGGTTTCAAACGGATGCGCGGCCTTATCCTGGCGGCCGCGGCTCCAGTCGTAGCCGTATTGCGTGACAACATCCACGCCAAAGTCCCATAGTTTCTTTTCACTGTATTTCTTGTGCAGGAAGGCGTTGTTCACCTGTTTGGCGGCCGCGATCTTCTTGATCAACTGCACCTGCCTGGGACGCAAGGCGTTGAAGATGGCCTGCACATCCGCAGTCTTCATGCCGGGCTCAAAGTTATCCAACAAAGTATCATAAGGATGATCGGCGGGCGGAAAAAACTGGACGTACTGCCTGGTCATCTCGACGATCTTTTCAAGGTTGGGGCGGAAAATAGAGAAATCAGATTTGGCGCGCGCTTCGAACCAGGCCTCATGCGCGTGCGCGCTGACCATGGCCATCTCGGCGATAAATTCGCCAGGGACGCGTGTCTCCTTGTCGTAATCGCGTTTGGCAACTCGCACCATCGCCGCATCGTCCGGACCTAAAGCGGACGCGTCCGAACTGAGCTCCTCCAGCAATTTGCCAACCTTCTCCGAAGTGAACAATTCATGGGTAAATTTCCCCAGCGTAGCCAGATGATTTCCGCGCGCTTCTGTCCCGCCGGAAGGCATGTTGACCTGCTGATCCCAGCCCAGCACGGATGCGGCGGTATTCAAGTCGGCAATTTCAGCCATGATTTGTTTGAATTCGTTCAGTTTTTCATGCATGATATCTCCTTCTTTTCAAATTCTCGAACGTAAAATTTCAGGCTACTTTCCACCTTAGTTTCTCAGCGCGCAGGGCAGCGAGAACTTCATTGGCAATATCTTCGGCAGCGCGCGACTGCGCTTCGACCGTTTGTGCGCCAATGTGCGGAGTGGCGATCAGGCGCGGATGTTCGATCAACTCCGTCAGGCCGGGAGGTTCGTTGCCGAATACATCCAGGGCCGCGCCAGCCACTTTGCCAGAATTGAGAGCGGCCAACAAAGCAGTCTCGTCAATGATGCCACCGCGCGCCGCACATACGATCCGCACGCCATCTTTCATTTCAGAAAAAGCCAGCGCGCCGATCAGGTCCCGTGTTTGAATATTCAACGGCGTATGCACGGAAATAAAATCCGACCAGCTATAGAGGTCCTGCATCGAAACCGGCTCTCCGCCGAGTTCTTTGATTTCATGTTCAGGGATGTTGGCGTCATAAGCCACGACGTTCATGCCAAAAGCTGCGGCGCGCTTGCCCACTTCCTGTCCAATGCGTCCATAACCGATAATGCCAAGCGTTTTGTCGTTGAGTTCCACGCCTTCGAGTTCTTTCTTCAGCCACTCCCCTTTTTTCATTGCGGCGTCAGCGCGCGGAATTTCGCGCGCAACCGCCAGCAACAAACCAAAGGTTAATTCAGCGACGGCCAGCGTGGTCGAGACGGGTGCGTTCACAACGGTCACGTTATGTTTCTTGGCAGATTCAAGGTCAATGTTATCCACGCCGACGCCGGCGCGTCCAACAACCTTCAATTTTTTCGCGGCGTCAAAAACTTCGGCTGTGACTCTGGTTCGGCCGCGCACGATGAGCGCGTCGTAAACGCCAACAGCCTGGATCAGGTCTGAGGCGGAGATGCCCGTTTTATCGTCCAGGCGCGAGGCGGTACGAAGGATGGACTGTCCCACATCGTCCAGTCCATCTGTGATCAAAATATTGAAGTCAGGCATAAGTTGATTTTACCTTATCGGCAAAAAAATTACAGCAAGAAATTCTTACGGGCATTTTCTACGTTCGCCACTGCCGTCCACACGAATATCAATTTCGATCCCTTCTCTCAGGTCAACGACCAGAACTTCGGGCTGGCCGGAAAGATCGTAATCATAAACAGAATAACGGCCCGGATAGATCGCCACTTCATTATCAGGGTAACCGCTAACCGGCGGAATGAGCGTATCGCCGGGTTTTACGATCATCTGATGATTTGTGCAATTACGCAGATAGGCCCCCACCGGCCATTCTGTGGGTAATATGTCCGGCAGCTTCATCACATCGCCGTTGATGAGCGAATAGTTCGTTTGGATGGATACCCAACCGGTTTTCCCTGCCTGGCCCGGAATGGAAACTTGCAGCCAGCGAGTAAGAGGATCGCGGGCCAAAGCGGTTACGCTCTCGCCTTTCGCGAGCACTGCAATCGGGTTGTATCCCAGGCCGGGGCCGCGTCGGATGAAAAGGTTGCCATTTACGGCCGTAACAGAAATTATATCCGGCGTAAAAACAGGCAATGCTGTTGGGCTGGCAGTTTCGAGTTGAACTGTCGGCGTTGGGGTAATTGGCGTCGGCGAAGCAGGCACAAAGGCCGTGGTTGCTTGCGAGGTTGATGTTTCGGCGCTGATCGGCGAAACCGGCCCTGCGCAACCCTGACCAGCGAAAACAAAAGCGATCGCTATCAGCCAGAAAAAGGTTTTAGAAAATCTATTGGGCATCTTGACTCTATTAAGCCCTTTTGCTGATGTTTAATTCGCCAGCCCAAGGGCCCGCATCTATTCGTAACGCAACGCTTCCACAGGCTCGAGATTAGCGGCGCGGTTGGCAGGATAAATTCCAAAGAACAATCCAACTGCGGCAGAGAAGGCAGTAGCCAGCAAAACCGCGTCCATTCCGACAATGGGAGTAAAGTTATTCCCAGTGGCAACCGCAATACGCCCGACAACGAAGGCGATCAACCAGCCGAAGATAATACCGATAATGCCTCCCAGCAAACTGAGCAAAGATGACTCTGCCAGGAATTGAATGAGGATGTCGCGCTTGCGCGCGCCAAGTGCCTTTCGCAAGCCAATTTCGCGCGTCCGCTCTGTGACCGATACCAGCATGATGTTCATGATGCCGATACCGCCCACCAATAATGATATCGCCGCGATGCCGCCGAGGAAAATAGTCAGCACACCCGTAACGGTTTGGACTGTGGAAAGAATGCTTTCCTGAGTGAAAACCGTAAAGTCGTCGAGTCCGATGGCCGTGCGATGGCGGTTTCGCAAAATTTGTGAAATCTCATCTGAAGCGGCCGCAACGGTTTGAAAATCTGTCGCCTGGACATAAATAATATCCACCGTATCAACGCCGGAACGTGAAAGCAGTCGCGCTGAAGCAGTGGTCAACGGCACAATGACTTCGCTATCTTCGGAACCAAATGAACTGCCGCCTTGCGGCGTCAACACGCCGATAATTCGGAAGGGTTGCCCGTTAATACGAACGGTCTCGCCCGTCAAACCATCGCGGCGGCCAAACAATTTATCAGCCACGTCCACACCGATTACTGTAACGGAAGCCCGCCCAAGGTTTTGATCTTCGCCGATGAAGTCGCCTTCGAGCAAACTAATATTGCGAACCGACTTATACGATGGCGTCACGCCGACAATCGCGGAAGTCATGGTCTGGCCGCCAAAATCCACGCTGCCATTTCCCTGCACAACAGGCGCCACCGCTTGAATATTCGGCGCGGCATATTGGTCCAGCAGGGCATTGGCATCACCCACGGTTAATGGGCGCGGATTCTTTACCGCCGTGTTATTCCTGGCGCCGCGAAAAACAAACAACAAATTGGTGCCAACCTGATTGATTGAACCGGTAATCGAGGCAGTCGCCCCATTCCCCACCGCCAGCATGGCAATGACCGCCGCCACGCCGATAACAATGCCGAGCACAGTCAGGCCGGAACGCAGTTTATTTGAGTTGAGGCTTTCAAGCGCCTCCAGAAAAACTTGCGTTACGTTCATTTTTTACCCTCCGCCGGTTTTTCCACCACGCCATCGCGGATACGGATGATGCGCTGGGCTTGTTCACCCACCGTGGGATCGTGCGTCACAATAATGAGGGTTGTACCGCGATCCTTGTTTAAGTTAAGCAATAAAGTCATGATTTCCTTGCCGACCTTTGAGTCCAGGTTGCCAGTCGGCTCATCAGCCATGATAATGGCCGGATCGTTGACAATCGCACGCGCAATTGCCACGCGCTGCTGCTGGCCGCCGGAAAGTTCGGTCGGGCGGTGTTTCATACGATCGCCAAGTCCAACCGCTTCGAGAGCGGCTTTTGCAATATCACTCCGCTTCTCGACAACACCGGCATAACGCAAAGGCAATTCAACATTGAAAAGCGCAGTCTGGCGTGAGAGCAAGTTGAACGATTGAAAAACAAATCCAACTTTTTTATTACGGATGACCGCCAATTGATCATCGTTGAGCGTGGCGACCGATTCGCCATCCAAAACATATTCGCCGGAAGTCGGGCGGTCAAGACAGCCCAGCATGTTCATCATGGTGGACTTGCCCGAACCCGAAGGCCCCATAATGGCGACCACTTCGCCGCGTTTGATTTTGAGCGAAGCGCCGCGCAGCGCCTCAACTTCAACTTCACCCATTTTATAGACTTTGGTCAGATCCTTGGCTTCAACAACCCAATCCGTCATTATCCGCCTCCGCCGAAGGGGTCGCCGCCACCGCCGCCCGGGCCCATGAACTGCGCCGGCGGATTCAAAATAATGAGATCGCCTTCCTTGAGACTGCCATCCAAAACAACGCTCATCGTATCGGATGAAGAACCGAGCGTAACCTCGACTCGCTGCGGCTTGCCGTTTACCAAAACATACACCACCCGTTTCCCATCCGCAAGACGGACAGCCCGGTTCGGAACCAGCAACTGACCCTTGACCTGATTCACCACAATATTGACAGCGGCAGTCATACCAGGCTTGACCTGCGCGTCAGCGTTATTCAACCTGACCGTGACAGTGAAGTTAACCGCGCCTGAGACCACATCCCCCGCTTGCGAAACTTCGATTACTTCGCCGCGATATTGGCTTTGCCCGGCAATGGCATCAAAGGTAAGAGTAACAGGCTGGCCGGCCGCAATACTATTGATGTCCACTTCGGATACCTGAACATCCACCAACAAATCGGCGAGGTCATCCACACGGAAAGCAACTTTACCGGCAGCAACCTGATCGCCAGGTATTGGGCTGGATTGGGTCACCGTTCCATTGAAGGGCGCCACAATGCGTGCCATATTGATCGTGGCTTGCGCCGCGTCAACGCGGGCCTGCGCTGCGGCCAGATCAGCTTGATTCGGGCCGTCTTTCACACGATCATAAGTGCGTTGAGCATCATCCAACTGGGCTTTCTTAAGCGCCAGATCATTATCAGCTTTTGCAATCGTCTCGGCATCGGCATAGCCCTTGGAATATTTGACCACCGGAATCTGTTTACCGTTGAAATATTCAAAAGTAACCTTTTGAATATCAATTTTATTGTTGAGGGATTCGCGATAGGTCTGCGCCTTGTCGTAGGCATCCTGAGCTTTCGTCAACGCAACGGCAGCCTGCGCCCTGGCAGTATCAGAATTTTTCAGATCGTCCAAAGATTTCTGTGCGCTCACCAGATCAGCCTCAGCCAATATGATGCTTTGCGGCAGGGAAGTCTTGGAAAGCGAAGCAAGTTCATCGTTCTTTTTAACTTGATCGCCAACCTTCACATTAACATTTTCCACTGTACCGGCAGCCTGCCAGATCAATGTGGCGCTTTGACTGGAGCGCACAGTTCCCGTCGCGCCGACCGTTGCAGTCAACTCGCCGCGTACTACCTTATATGTCTGGTATGTGGTTTGAGATTTGCCTCGACTACTGGTTACAACAAAAATGACAGCCAGTAATAAAACGACACCAACGGGAATTGTGATCTTCCGATTCTTCTTTAGAAAATCCCATATACGATTGAAGAGATTTAGCATTAACATTCCTCCGCGAGGAGCTGCCTCGCAACAATGATTTTACTTGATAGAAAACAAACGGCAAGGTTACCCGTGCCTTTTATACAATTTATATACGTTTCCGCTCGTCCATTGGCCTCACATACGAACAGAGCGCACCCAAAATCTGGCAAAGTATAAACTACGAATATGAATTCAGTGTGAATGAAACGCGGACCAATAAATGAACGTGAAATCAGAGCCGCAAAATTGTGATGATTGTCGTCCGCATTGGTGACATTAGAGCCTGTGTCCATTTAAGAGCATTAGGTATGATGAAATGAAAGACCTTTAGCCCCCTTCGGAGGACGTATGCAGGCTGTTCCAAGCGAATTTCTTGATATTGACCGAAAAGCACGCGCCAATAAACCATTTTTTGATCTTGATCTGCGCCCGCCCGAAGTTCGCACCTGCGATTTCGACGATGTAGTCATCAACTTCGATCCTGAACGCGCCATGCTGGAAGCGGCGCGTTGCATTCATTGTCCCGACCCCGCGCCCTGCATGGTAGCCTGCCCCACCAGCAACGACATTCCATCAGCCATGTGGTTGATTGAGCAGGGAAAATTCGTCGAGGCGGCCAACATTTATCATCAAACCAGTTCCCTGCCGGAGATCTGCGGACGCGTCTGCCCGCACGAGGCACTTTGCCAGGGTTCCTGCGTTCTTAATAAACACCATCAGCCTGTCTTGACCGGCCAACTTGAAACCTTTGCCGTTGACCATGAACGCCGCACTGCCGGATATGTGATCCCGCTCGGAACGCCGACCGGAAAACGGGTGGCCGTTATCGGGGCCGGGCCAGCCGGTTTGGGCTGCGCCGACCTGCTCGTCCAGAAGGGATACGAAGTGACCATCTTCGAATCCAAACCCGCGCCGGGCGGTCTGCTTGTATATGGCATCCCCAATTTCAAACTTCCAAAAGATGTGTGGATCGAAAAATGGGAAGAGTTTGAACGCGCTGGCGTCAAATTTGTTCCCAACACTTACATCGGCAAAGACAAAACCATTGACGGACTTTTCGCCGAAGGTTTTGAGGCCGTCTTCATCGGCGTCGGCTCTGAAATTGATGCCAAAATGGAAGATGCGCCCGGCACTGACCTGCCCGGTGTTTACGAAGCCACCGACTTTTTGATCCGCGGCAATGTGGAAAAAAATCTGCTTCCTGAAAACATGAAAGAACCGCTGAAGGTCGGCAATCGCGTGGTTGTCATCGGTGGCGGCGATACGGCATCTGACTGCCTGCGTACCGCCCTGCGTCTCGGCTCTGAAGAAGTAACCTGTCTCTATCGCCGCACAGAAAAAGAAATGCCCGGCGGGAAAAAGGACCGCAAGATGGCGCGCGAAGAAGGCGCCAAGTATCGCTTCCTGACCCAGCCAGTGAAATTCATCGCCGGCGAAGATGGACAATTGGCCGCGGTCGAATGTATTGAAATGAGACTCGGTGAACCGGACGCCAAAGGCCGGCGCAGACCTGTCCCGCTGGAAGGCTCCAACTTCAGCATCGCTTGCGATACCGCCATTCTGGCGCTCGGCTATTGGCCTGACCCAATTCTCGGCAAGACCACACCCGACCTCGAAGTCCATGATTGGGGCTTGATCTCGGTCAGGAATAAAGCTACCGGCGCGACCTCGCGTCAAGGCGTTTTTTCCGGCGGCGACTGTGTAACCGGCCCGGATCTGGTGGTCACAGCCATGGTAGGCGGGCGCAACGCCGCACTGGCAATTGACGAATACTTGCGAAACAAAAAATAACCTCCTGAGGGGAGGGTATTACAAGAAGAGGCACAGCCTTGCTGTGCCTCTTCTTGATTAAATCTGTTCTTATCGGGGGTTAAACAATTATGGTTATAATCCTGCCATGCTATCTCGCTTTAATCAACTCTTGGAATGGTTGTTACTGTCCCTGATTAGTTTCATAATACTGACAGCCAGCACGCCGCGTCCCGCCGACGAAGCGGACCGCGTGCGCGCTTATACGCGTGACATCGAGTTCAATTACGTCGCGTGGACACTGAACGCGGCAGGCGAAAAAATCCAACAAGGCGCGCTGGGACTCCCAGGCTATCTTGACCGCAAGTCAGGCAAAATGGCTGTCATGACATTCCTGTCTGTAACTCAACAGATTATACAAAGCGAAGCAGCGCTTAATCGCCTCTATGCCGATGCGTCCATTCCGGACAAACAATCCGCATCTGCGGCCATCCGCGCCCAGCTTGCCGGGCTATATAAACAACAAGCCGATCTCGCGCCAATCGCCGAAGCTGTTTTGCAGGAACAGGTCAGTGAAGCGGCCGCAGAGCTCGGTCTCGCCACACTGGGTCAACCAATTCCATTCATTCTTTTTCATTCAACGCCGGTTCCCAACGCACTAATCATCTCGCCGCGTGATCGCATTGAACAGATCGCCAATATATCCATCCTGCCCGATCTCACGCTCGATCAACAAGTTGCGCTGGAGGACAGCGCGCAAAAAGGCATGGACGTTTCCACGCTGGTCGTACCAATTGGCGGCGTGGGCGTTTATCCAACCATGATCATGCGCACCACAGACCTCTCGTGGTTGATCAGCACCATCGCACACGAATGGACTCACAACTACCTTCAAATTCGTCCACTTGGATTGCTGTACGACCGCACTCCGGAACTGCGAACAATGAACGAAACAATCGCCGACATTTCCGGCGCCGAGATCGGAGCAGAAGTCATCAAACGATATTATCCCGAACTTCAGAGCGCCTCTCTTCCGGACCCGAACCTGATCGCGTTCCCTCAATTCCGCCCCAACCCCGGCGATCTCGAACGTCCGCCCTTTGACTTCCGCGCCGAGATGCGCGTGACGCGCGTCACGGCCGATGCGCTCATGGCCGCTGGCAAGATCACTGAGGCCGAGGCTTATATGGAACAGCGCCGGCAGTTGTTTGTAAAAAACGGATACACCATTCGCAAACTCAATCAGGCCTATTTTGCTTTTTACGGCGCCTATGCAGACGCGGTCGGCGGCGCGGCGGGCGAAGACCCGGTTGGTCCGGCAGTGCGCGCACTGCGCCAGCAAAGCAAATCGCTGGCAGACTTCATCAACCGGATTGCCTGGATGACTTCGTTCGAAGAGTTACAGAAGGCAGTGGGGAAATAAGATTAATGTCCTCGTGCGGCGTTCACGCCTTATGGGCAGAAAATTGGTTCAGAGAAAAAGACCTTCGCCAGGATATGTCACAGGAGAACTTATGAGCATAAAAACTTTTTTGTTTTTCATCATCGCATTTTTTTTCCTTCTAATTCTCACAGCCTGTTCTTCTGCGCCAGCCTCAACACCGACACCAACTCCTGCGCCCACCGCCATCCCAGCGACTCCCCTGCCGGAAGTCGGCTGTTCCGTCATCAGCGCCGAGCCGACCCCGAAGCCATCGTCCGCATTGCCTGCCATCACATCCGCCGATTATGTGCGCGGACCAGACAATGCCTCTGTCACCTTGATCGTCTATTGCGAATTTCAATCAGGACAATGCCAGGTGCTGGGCGATATTCTCGACAAACTGCAAGCGAATCACCCGAATGATGCGCGCGTTGTATTTCGTCCATTGCCCGCCGCCAGCCTGCTGGACAAATCGCAGATCACGGTGCAAGCCGTCATCGCGGCCGGCAATCAGGGAAAGTTTTGGGAGATGCGCGCCATCCTGCGCTCGAAATATAATGAGTGGATCAATCTGAGCGCGGTCACTTTCGAGCCGTGGGCTGTGACACAAGCCGCCGGGCTGGGGCTTGACGGAGCCAAATTCAAAGCCGATCTGACAAGCGTCGAAACGGCGGCCCGCGCAAAGTCAATGGGAGATGCGGCCAAGGCGGCCGGCATCACGTCGATTCCAATCGTCTTTGTCAATGGCAATCCTCAGCCAGCGTATGTCCTCGATTACACCAATCTTGATGCCACGGTCAGCTTGATCGCGTTGGGAGCGCGCCAGTTCAAATCCTGCCCGCCTTTTGTGATCAACCCGGCCAAACAATATATCGCGACCGTGCGTACGGAGAAGGGCGATATCGTCATGCAGTTGTTTCCCGATAAAGCGCCCCTGGCCGTGAACTCGTTCGTCTTTCTGGCCCGCAACAACTGGTTCAATGGCGTGACCTTTCACAGCGTGATCCCTGGGTTTATAGCGCAGGCCGGCGATCCCAGCGGAACCGGACGCGGCGGGCCGGGCTATTTCTTCAAGAATGAAATCACCGACCTGAAATATGACAGACCCGGACTGGTGGGCGTGGCAAACTCCGGCCCCGATACGAACGGGAGTCAATTCTTTATTACGTTTGCGCCCCAGCCAAAGATCAATGGATCATATACAATTTTCGGACAGGTGATTCAAGGAATGGATGTAGTCGAAAGCCTGACACCGCGCGATCCTTCAAAAACGCCAGGCCTGCCGCCCGGCGACAGAATCCTCAACGTGACCATTGAGGAAAAATAATGCAAATCCGCAGCCCTGACTGGCGCTTCATTCTACTGGCAATCGTTGATTTGTTTGGCGCTCTGGTGGCATTGGGGCTGGCCGCGCTCCTGGCAATTTATAGCGTACTGCGCGGCGCTTCAGGCGCGGATACGCAAGACGGCCCCACAGCATTTCAGATAATCTTGCTTGCCAGCGCGCTGGCAATGATGAGTGCCGGATTTATCCCCGCCGCGTATTACAACATCCGGCGCATGTTTGAAAAGAATATACCGAATCCCACGCCAAAGCCTTTACACATCTGGCAGGGCTTTATGCTAATCACAGCATGGGTCTTCTCGGCCATACTGGCACAGATCCTATTCAACAGCCAGTCGTTGAAATGGCTGTCGCCGCCCTTCTATTTACTGGCCGTCATCCTGCCCGGTTATTTTCTTTTGCATTTGGCAAGCGGCGGATTGAATATCGGTTCGCGGCTGCGTACGTGGAGCACTCTCTCCGTCGGCATGACGCTCGGCCCGCTGCTCTCGTTCATGGCCGAGCTTGCACTCATCATATTAGGATTGGTGGGCATTGGAATATATCTTGCCCTTCATCCCGCGCAGGCATCCGCCTTCCAACAATTTGCAGACAAACTCAGAAACGCGCCTTCCCTCGACGAATTGGCGGCCGCGGCCGGCCCCTGGGCGATTTCTCCGCTGACATTTTTCGGCGCGCTGCTTTTCTTCTCCGTATTCACGCCTTTCATCGAAGAGACGGCCAAGTCGTTGACGGTGTGGTTGATGTTCAGCCGTCTCGCCTCACCCGCACAGGGATTTATAGCGGGCGCGTTGAGCGGCGCAGGCTTTGGCCTGCTGGAAAGCCTGCTGGTTTCAGCATCCCCTGACTCGAGCTGGTCAGCCACACTGCTCGTGCGCGGCATGAGCACCATGATGCACATCCTGGCCTCCAGCCTGGCGGGCTGGGGCATCGCCTCTTATCGCCTCAGCAAACGTCCCGGGCGGATGATTGGCATGTACGCGCTGGCAATATCCCTGCATAGTTTATGGAACGCCTCTGTTGTCACGATTGTATTCGGAGGGCTGGCGCTGACTCTCAACAACACGAAGCCCACAGACCTGATCGGACTGGCAATGATCGCCTTCGGCATCCTGGTCCTGGTCATCTTAAGTCTTGGCATCCCGATTTCAATGGGCATCTTCAACCAGGTTTTGAAAAGCAAAGAGCCATCCTCCCTGCCGCTCGCAGATGCGATCAATCCAGAGGGAGTAAAATAACTTCATGCTTTTCAATGCCGTTTCCTCACACGCCCGCGCAGGTGACATCGCTCAACTCGTCGGCCTGCGCCACAAGCATTTCATTATCACGCTCAAAGAGGGCGCCAAATTTGAAACACATCGCGGCGTGCTTCTGCATGACGAGCTGATCGGCAAAGCCTGGGGAACGCAGGTCTTCAGTCACATGGGCGCGCCATTTTTTTTACTACAGCCATCGCTGGCAAATCTATTGAACGACCTGCCGCGCACAACGCAAATCCTCTATCCAAAAGACATCGGTTACATCCTGGTCACGATGGGAGTTGGGCCGGGGAAAAAGGTCATCGAAGCTGGAAGCGGCTCCGGATCCATGACGATCGCACTATCGTATGCCGTCGGTGCGGATGGACACATCGTTTCGTACGAACAAAAACCGGATAACCAGAATCTGGCCCGCAAGAATCTGGAACGCGTCGGGCTCGCTTCGCGTGTGGACTTCAAGCTGCGCGACATTCAAAACGGCTTCGACGAAACTGACGCCGACGCGTTCTTTCTCGACCTGCCAAATCCCTGGGATTATATTCCGCAAGTTCGCGCCGCGCTCAAACCAGGAGCATTCTTTTGCAGCCTGCTCCCCACCTTCAATCAAGTTGAAAAATTGCTGATTGCCCTGCGCCGAAATAATTTCGCGTTCATTGATGTCTGCGAGCTTCTCCTGCGTTTTTACAAACCTGAGCCTGCGCGCATCCGCCCTACCGACCGCATGGTGGCCCACACCGGATTTCTGATTTTTGCAAGAAGAATAGAACCGAGTGATGATAACCGCGGCAGGGAATTGATCGAAGAGATTGGCGCCGGATATATAGTTGAAGAAGAGACCAAAACCAAATAGCCTTTGTTTGCCCACTGATAAACAATGCAACTGACCGAAGAGTATATAGCTCAAAAACTACATGAGGCCATCGAAACTGCCGACCCATCTTCGGATGGTTACGCTGAAATTGATCTCACGCATGAAACCCGCCTGAAACATGCAGCGGTGCTGGTTCCACTTGTGTGGCAGGACAAGGAGTGGCATTTGTTGTTCACACGCCGCACCGAGCGCGTCGAAAGCCACAAGGGACAGGTCTCCTTCCCTGGCGGCGCGTGCGACGAAGGCGAGTCGAAGCCGGAAGAAACCGCTTTACGCGAAGCCGAGGAAGAGATCGGAATTCAGCCGCGCGCAGTCCGCGTATTGGGGCAGCTGGCAAACATGATCACCATCACCAGTTTCCGTGTCACGCCTGTGGTGGGAGTCATCCCGTGGCCGGCGGTTTTTCGAGTGGGCCAACATGAAGTGGAGCGCGTCTTCACCATCCCGCTGATGTGGCTGGCAGACAAACGAAACCGTTGGGAATTCACTATGCCGGGCAAAAACCGCTCGCTGATCGCATATCATCCATACGATGGAGAATTACTTTGGGGCGCAACCGCCAGAATGACGGTGGATTTTTTGAGGGTAGTGGATTTATGAAATGTCGCTTTGGATTGCCACGCCGCAAAAGCGCGGCTCGCAATAACATGGGAAAACAAAAAAACTCCCCGCCAAGATTTTGGCGGGGAGTTTGCTTGCGCCTTGATGTTTTACTTCTTCTTTTCGCCTTCGGCGGCTTCTTCTTCCTTCTTGCCGCGTTCGACCGACAAAGAAGGTTCGGCGGCTTCTGCAGCAACAACACCTTCGGCAGGTGCGGCCACAGGTTCAACTTCGATCTTGGCGTAGGTGGCATTGACGATCATATTATCGGCATCGTCCAAAATGCGGATCTTATCACCCAGCGAGATATCGCGAACGTGAATGCTGTCTCCAACTTTGACCAGCGGCGAAATATCCACAACAATACGATCCGGCAGGTCGGCGGGGAAACATTCCACCGACAGTGTATGCAGACCGGTAACCAGCACCGCGTCGAAGTCCTTCACGGCCAGCGAAGTTCCCGTCAACTCAATGCTGACTTCGGCGCGCAATTTCTCGGTCAACGAGACTGCCAGGAAATCAACGTGAGTGAGAACGCCCTTGATATAGTTGCGTTGTTTCTCGCGCACCAGGGTCGGATACTCCCTGCCATCCAGGTCAATGGTCACCAAACTTGACGAGGTAACTTTCGCCAGCGCAATATTCGCGCCGTGGGCATCCAGGGAAATATTGATCGGTTCAGTATGGCGGCCATAGATCACTGCCGGGAGTTTTCCGGCGCGGCGCAAGGCCTTGACCTGTTTGCCGATCACATCACGTTTGGATGCTTTGAGTACAACTTTGTCCATCTTATCTCCTCGAGCGCCTCTCACCATCCCGTTCAGGGATGATTACCTTCGCTCTTTAGAATAAATTTTGCAGGAACGACAAGCCGTCCTGCATTTCAACAAATTTAATCGCGGCGGAACAACGCGCGTCCCAGCAAAAGTACCAGGCCGGCAAACAATCCGCCGGTCAACCCGGCCAGCAGGGCCTGACGACTGCCCATGACCGTATGGATTTCGCCCTCGACATGGTTGCTCAACAACATGAACGTCTCGATCCGTTCTGCCCGGACTTCGCGAGCGGCGACCGCACCTGCGTATGTGTTGCCCAGGTTGGCTGTTCCTGCCGCCACGATCCCTGCCATTCCATTTATATTGACAGTCTCGGCCCGCACCGCGGCGGCGCTGCTGTTCGTCAAAGAAACTTCTTTGGCATTGACCAATCCTATCGCCGTTTCGTGGGCTGAGACTGTTTCAGCTTTCACATTTAACGCGGCGCTAAGATGGAATTCCACCTCATCCGCATCGATCTCCTGCGCGGCGCTCTGGTGCATCCGCACCAGTTCGGCTTGCACCAAATCGGCACTTGACTGCGCCAGGTTGGTCGCCTGCGGCAGGTCGGGGTCGGTGTCAAACGTCGAAACGGGATCAGTCATATCGGTCCAGGTTAAGAAGCGAGCGGCATAAAATGCGCCTCCATGCGGAGGCGCAAGTTCAGTGAACAGGATTTTAGCCGGGCAAGTGTCTTTCGTCAAGGTGGCCTGCTGCTTCGAGCGCGCCGCCTCACAAACATCCCGCAACACATATAACATCATCTGAATGCGATGTTGCAATCTTGACGGTATAATAACGCCCATCTCTTAACAAGCGAGCAGACATGAAAAAATATATTTACTTCACGGTCTTCATCTCCGGCATGACCACGCTGGCCGCCGAACTTTCGGCTTCGCGCCTGATCGGCAACGTCTTCGGGACGAGCAACCTTGTGTGGGCCAGCATCATCGGACTCATTTTGATCTACCTCACGCTCGGATATTTTCTCGGCGGTCGTTGGGCAGACCGCTGGCCGGAGGCGGCCTCGATGTACCATGTCCTGGCCTGGGGCGCTTTCACACTGGGCGTCGTGCCTTACATCGCCAATCCTGTCCTGAGTTTTGCGGCCAAAGCTTTTGAAGGACTCAATGTGGCCGTTTTACTCGGTTCGTTCGCGGCCGTGTTGATCCTGTTCAGCGTCCCTGTTACACTGCTCGGCACGATCTCACCGTACGCCATCCGCTTGATGGTGGACGACACAAAAAGCGCGGGCGTGACATCCGGCACGATCTATGGCATCTCCACTCTTGGCTCGTTCATCGGGACGTTCCTGCCCGTGCTAGTGACAATTCCAACCATCGGTACGCGCAATACATTTTTGGTTTTCAGTTTGCTCCTGCTTTTTGTGGCGCTGGCCGGACTCGGAAAATTCGGCTCGCGCAAACTTCTACTTCAACATCTGTGGATGCCGGTCGTCTTGGCGATTCTCGCCGTATTTTCAGCGGGGCAATCGCTGAAAAACAATACCGGACAAATTTATGAAACCGAGTCGGCTTACAACTACATTCAAGTGCAGCAGGTCAATGGCTTCACGCTGCTGCGTTTGAACGACGGCGAAGGCGTACACTCGATCTACCAACCCGACACTTTAAATTACGGCGGGCCCTGGCAACAATTTTTGGTCGGGCCGTATTTTTATGCAAACGCCGACCCGTCGCAAGTCCAACGAATTGCCATTGTCGGCCTCGCCGCCGGGACCACCGCGCGACAGGCCACGGCTGTTTACGGGCCGATCCCGATTGACGGCTATGAACTCGACCCGAAGACTATCGAGGTCGGGAAAAAATATTTCGACGAGAATCTTCCGAACCTGAATGTCATCATTGGTGATGGGCGCTGGAATCTCAGCCAGAGTCAATACAAATACAACATCATCGCCGTGGACGCCTATCGTCCGCCGTACATTCCTCCGCACATGACCACGCGGGAGTTTTATCAGATCGCCTACGATCATCTGACCGACAACGGCGTGCTGACCATTAACGTGGGCAGTGCGCCCGGCGACCGCAGACTCATCAACGGGCTGGCAACCACCATGGCAACGATCTTCCCGTCCATTTACATCATGGACATCCCCGGCACATTGAACACCATGATCTATGCCACCAAGCAGGCAACCGCGCCGGAAAATTTCGCCGCCAATCTATCGCTCTTTTCCCAGCGAGGAGATGTTCATCCGCTTCTGCTGACGGCCATGCAAACCACCTTCGCAAACATGAAACCCGGCTACGAAACCACGCAAGTCTTCACCGACGACCGCGCGCCCATCGAGTGGATCGTCAACGACATGGTCGTTCGCTTCGCGTTGAGCGGCGGGCTGAGTGGATTGCAACAATAACAATCAGAATATGCTCTGAGCAGCAAAATTACATCATTGGCATTGTTGCGGGATAACATCTAAATTGAATTCTCTGCCCCACAGTTAATGGGGGATCAACATAATAAGCCAATCCTTGACCCCTGATATGAAAATTTTTTACATCAAAACCGCCTCCACCCCCAAAAGAGTGTCTAATTTTAGGGATACATTTGAGGGAGATGGTATTAACTCCATGCTCTTAAATATAGACGTACCATTGCTTTCTAAAGGGAAATCTTGCGGGAATGTACCAGCTATTTCAAAGTCAAGCTCTGTGCATGTTAACCAGGTTGCATAGATGTCAAAAATCACTGCACCTTTTTTGATTTTAGTAGGCGAGAGAGCTTCGTAATTTGGCAAAGGCGTATTGACGATTGATAAACTCGTTGTTGCATGGAATAGTTGTTTTGTTCCCACAACGATAACCGAGGTTTCAGTAACCCGCGCAACGCCTTTATGGTTGTTAAACAAAGCTCTGATCAAAAAAGCAAAACCAATGGCAAGCATTACTGTCAATCCAAGCATAAGAAGGTAGATATTTTTTCAACCAAAATTTTGTGACTACAGAGAACGACATTAGCGTTACACTTATGGATAAATAGTATGCCAGTTCTCTCCGCCATCTAGCGTTTGTAGCAGAGACTTATCAGAAATTGCCCAGCCGATCATAGGAGAAACAAAATCCAGTTGATGGAATTTGGCCCCATTTACCAATACTTCTGACCAGCTTTTTCCACCATCAGTTGTGATGGTGATAGTATTTGACCCATCTATTGTTGCAAATCCGTGAGAAGGGTCTACCCAATCCCAAACAAAACTATTGCTTTGAGAGACCAGCGGTGCTATTGGCGTCCAACTTTCTCCAGCGTCTATAGTAATATAAAAGAATAAATTGACAGATGGCGTTGCCTTTCCTAGATAAACCGGTAAGCTCCCGACTTTACTATTAAAAAATACAGGTGGGTAAGAACTAGATGAACCACCCAACGCAGTATACCCATTAGGAATGAATAATTGCTGGGGGTCCCAAGTCAACCCGCTATCTTTCGTCCGATAAAAAAATATTACATTCCCAACAGTAGAGCCGGTTAACCAACCATCCATGGGGTCACGAAAACTGATACCGGTTTTCTGCCCAATCGTGGTTATTGACCCTATTGACTCTCCTGAAGCGTTCTGGTTGGCTTGTGCAACAAAGTCCCATGTCGTCCCGCCATTTTGAGTTTTATATAACTCAACGAACTCATGACCAGTGGCCATGCCTGTAGATGTTAATAACCAACCTGTTTGAGGGTTCAGAAAAGTAAACGAACTAATTTGGATGGGATAAATTTCCTGGGGAGTAGAGACAGCTAGTTTCGCATCGCGCCATGTTTGGCCGCCATCAAGTGTATGAAAAATAGTGATTTGATTCAGTCCAGGTACAGCTATCCATGCGTTTTGATCACTCAAAAATGATCCTTTGATCTCAAAAGTGCTGACTCCTTGGGCGGGGATTGTCGATAAGATCGTTTGTATTTCTGCTGGAGTAATATTTAGCCAATCCTTCCCGCTATCCCATGTTTTTAACAATGAAGTTTGTGAAAATGCCCAGCCTTGTTTGTCATCAATCATGTGAATGGAATCAAGAGAAATGTTCCTACTATTAACTGATGTGAGAGAAGATTCAAGGGGCGGATTTGTCCTTTGGGTGGCAGGTGTTACGCTAGTTGGCCTTGTTATTTGTGTTGGATTGGCAGAAAATATGAGAGTTGGTGAGCCAGGAGAACAACCACTAAAAAAGGCAAATAATATCAAGATTAGCTTCAATGATATTTGATTTTGATTCCATGTTTGGGTTCGCATATTTTTTCTCTTTTGTTTAGCGTTGCCCGCTGTCTATATCTTGCCTTGTATAAAACTACCAGTGACATTTATAAAATACCGCTGGTAGTTTTAACTTATAACGTGACATTACCCATTAGATGGGTTTTGAGATGTCGCTGTATCTAGGTCGACGTTAAGGGAATACCCGCCATAAGTTTGTTTACATTGCCCGCTGGTATATCCGGTGCAGTTTATACCAGCCGGTTTCGGGGATAAAGCAAATTGCCAATTTACCGCATAACTAACGCCACAATTTGCTGGATTGGGAGCTGGAGATGGAAGATTACAGCCCGGAGATGGCGTGCAATTAACATTGACGCACCAGAATGTACATCGATCAGTACCAACTGCGTTTTTAATTAAGTCGGCGATTTTATAGAAATTACAATATACACCTGCCCAGAAGGGAGTGGCTGACGAGTCCAGTTTATTCACCCACCCTTGTATATAGCTGGTTAGCTGTGAAGATAGAACACCTCCGCCTGCTTCCACATCTAGGAAAATAGTAGTACCTGCCGGAAAGCCAGCTTGTGTTGCTAAGTTGGAAACACTTAAAGCATCTGTCTGACCTTGGGCATAGGTTAAGAGCCCCCCATCCCCTTCTTGCCTCCCAACATAAATTACAAGAAATCCCCATCCCAGATTCTTAAGATACGTTCTCTTTGTCATCCATGAGGAATCAGGATGATGAGGGGCAGGAGCAAGATAGAATCCTGTGTACCAAAATGGAGTATTGGTCCAAAATGCACTCATCTGGCTGTCACCAGGATAACCCGATATGTCAAGGCCATAATAATAAGTAACGGTTGCTGCTTCTACACTTGAAGCATGGAAAGGTCCCGGCTTTTTATCCCATTGTTGAATAGGTGCTTCGCTCATTATATGCCTCCTAAAAGTATTTTAGAACCACCGATGCCAAGGCCAAAATCAGAATCACTACAAGAAATCTTTTATTCATATTCATCGCTTTAAAAATTGGGCTATTGGTTCAAGGAAGCCTAGCGACTTCAAAAATAGATTAATGAAAGCGAAAGCCATTGTCAACTACGGATTCCCGAAGGCATCATTCTTTGAACATGTTAATCAATTCTATAATAGCCTGTGTTCGTGAACTTACTCTCAATTTTTCATAAATATGAGTTAAATGATATTCCACTGCACGGGTGGAAATATCTAACTGCAAGGCGACTTGCTTATTGCTTTTTCCCGCTATCAACGCGCAAACCACCGCCAATTCTCGTTGGGTGAATTCCAGATTGGAAGGTATCATTGATTATTCTCCTTCTGTTACAATCTATTCCATCTCGAATGCAGTATTATTATATTCCTTAGTCGGTTTCAAAACAGGCTCCAAATCCTTAATAAGATCTTACATAAACGCAATTTACGCTGAAAAGAAAAATATGAAAATCCAATTGGTTCCTATTCTCTCCTGGCTCGTCACTCTTCTCACCCCTCTCGCCCTCATTGGTCTCGGCGCGCGGATTTTGATGACGCCGCTTTTTCCAAACATCGAATATCGCCTGCCTTATTTTCCGCCGGATGATTACGGCTTCACCACGCAAGATCGCCTGCAATGGGGACAAAAGGGAATTGATTATCTGGTGAACAACGCGGACATTTCCTATCTCGGCGATTTGAAATTCAATGACGGCACGCCGCTCTTCACCGAACGCGAACTGAGTCACATGCAGGACGTCAAAAATGTGACGCAGAGACTCCTGCGTGTCTGGCGATTCGACTTGCTGATCCTGCTTTTGCTCGGAGTGTGGGCCTGGCGCGGGGACTGGCTGGCCGCTTTCCGTCAGGGATTGAGGCGGGGCGGATGGCTGACCCTCATTCTCGCGTTCACCGTCGGCATCATTGCAACGTTCGGTGCGAGCGGGTCCGGCGATCTGTTCTGGGAATTCTTTTCAGGATTTCACTTCCTGTTCTTCACAGGCAACTCGTGGCTCTTCCTTTACTCAGACACATTGATCCGCTTGTATCCGCTTCAGTTTTGGCAGGATGCGATTCTGTACATCGGCCTGATCGCCGCGCTCGGCGCGCTGGGCCTCGTGTTTGGGTTGCGGCCGCGACGCATTAACGCATGATGGTTCGGACTACTAAACCATGATGTATAATCTCAAACAAGGAGCCCACGATGGTTCTAAACCACAAAACCACGTTGCCTGACACTTTATCATTGGAAAATCGCATCGCCCTCGTGACCGGGGCCGGGCGCGGCATTGGACGCGCCATCGCCCTTGAACTTTCGCGGCGCGGCGCATCTGTCGTTTTGAATTACAACAAATCCGCCGAGGCCGCTGAATCTTTGTCGGCAGAAATCCAGGCCGCAGGCGGAAAGGCCGCCATCTTTCAAGCAGACGTGTCCAACTTTAAGCAGGCGCAGGATTTGGTGAAGTTTGCGGTGGATACATTCGGCGACCTGCACATTCTGGTCAACAACGCGGGCATCACGCGCGATACATTGATTATGATGATGTCGGAAGAAGACTGGGACGCGGTCATCGCCGCCAATTTAAAAAGCACATTCAACTGCTCGAAGGCCGCCGTCAAACACATGCTGCGAAAACGCTACGGGCGCATCATCAACATCGCTTCGGTGGCCGGACAAATGGGCAACCCCGGACAAACCAATTATTCCTCCTCCAAAGCCGGGCAGATCGGCTTCACCAAATCGCTGGCGCGTGAAATCGCGGCGCGCAACATCACGGTCAACGCCATCGCGCCGGGCTTTGTAGATACTGAAATTCTGGAGAAGATGTCGCCCGAAACGCTGGAGGCCGCCATCAAAATGGTACCGCTTGGACGCAAAGGCAAGCCCGAAGAGATCGCCTTCGCGGCGGCCTTCCTCGCTTCGGACCAGGCCGCGTATATCACCGGCCAGGTGCTCGGCGTGGACGGCGGCATGGCAATGATGTAATTCGGTTATCAGTGATTAGCGATCAGTCAAACCGGATACTGGTAACTGATTACTGTTCACTGGCAACTACTAAAAAGGAGCAAGCATGAGCAATGAGCACCGCCCTGCAGGCAAAACCACCGTCGCACCCGAAGTATTGACCAGCATCGCGCGCATGGCCGCCTTGAGCGTACCTGGCGTCAGCGCCCTGGCGCCCGTCTCGGGCGGAGTGAATCGTCTCTTCCGCCGCGGCGCGAACGACGGTGTGCAAATCAACATCCATGAAAATACAGTCTTCGCGGATATCTATCTTATTCTCAAAGAAGACGTTAACATCCGCGAAGTAAGCCGCAACGTCCAGCAAGGTGTTGCGCGCGCCATCCGGGAAATGGTTGGAATGGACATCGGTCAGGTTGACATTCACATTGAAGATATAAATTATGAGGAAACTGAGGCCTGACATTTATGAAGCCCCGCACTAGGGCGCGTAGTATCGCCCTGCAAGTACTTTACGAAATTGATATCGCCAACCACTCCCCAGCCGATATTTTGAATCAACGGTTGGAGGAATCCCCGCTGCCCAACGAACTGGCAGACTTCTCCCGCCAAATCATCTTTGGTGTTCTCCCCCTCGCCCACGAACTCGATCAGATCATCGCCAAATATGCGCCCGAATGGCCGCTCGACCAAATCGCAGCCATTGACCGCAATATCCTGCGCGTGGCCTGCTGGGAATTTGCCGTGCAGGGCGAGACGCCCGTCAAAGTTGCCATCAATGAAGCGGTCGAACTGGCAAAGATGTACGGCTCAGACAGCGCACCGCGCTTCGTCAATGGCGTGCTGGGTAGTTTGGTTGAACATCAACATGAAATCAAACAGCAGCTTCAGTCTGTAGCGAAAGAAAACTAATTATGGAAATCCTGGGCGTCGGCCCCTCTGAACTTATCTTCATCATTATCATTGCATTGATCGTGCTCGGTCCCAAAGACATGCAGAAGGCCGGGCGCACTCTCGGCAAATGGTTACGAAAAATTATGACCTCAGACGGCTGGAAACTCTTTCAACAAACCTCACGCGAGATCCAAACACTTCCCAACCGCCTGATGCGCGAAGCAGCCATAGACGAATTGAAAGATATTCAAAAAGACGTAACCCAGTCGCTCGACTCGGTACAGAAAAACCTGCGCCCATCCCAACCCGCCTCCAGCCTGACCCCAAACCGGCCCGCCGTTTCCGAGCCTGAGAATACCATCCTGCCGACTCTAACTCGCGCGGCAGAGGACGATGATCAAAATGCGTAAATTCCTGCGCGGCCTATGGCGCGTCATCACCTTCCCTTTCCGCGCCGCCTGGTGGATTCTGACCCTCCCGTTTCGCGCTGTCCGCGCAATAAACCGCTTCATGAACGCCGAACCGGATGAACATCCGCTCGGCGAAGCATTCCTCGATTTGGCTCAAAATGAAAAGTCGCGCCAGGCGCTATGGGACCACATCGAGGCCTTGCGCGGGCATCTTCTGCGCGCCGTGCTTGGGCTGGCAATTGGCGTTGGCATCTCTTTCATTTTTACCCAGCAAATGGTTGATTTTCTCGCCATCCCGGTCGGCGGGTTGGGCGCGTTGCAGGCCATCGAAGTGACTGAATCCGTCGGCGTGTTCATGAAAGTGGCCTTACTGGGAGGCGTTGCTGTTTCACTTCCTTACATCGCCTTCGAATTCTGGTTATTCGCCGCGCCCGGCTTAAGAAAACGCGAGCGGGTTTACGGGTTGGCCGGTATTCCAATGGCCGCCATTTTCTTCGTCGGCGGCATGGCCTTTACATATTACATGCTCCTGCCAAGCGCCCTGCCCTTCCTGCTTAATTTCCTCGGCATCAAGACCGCGCTTCGTCCGGAATCGTATTTTTCATTCGTGACAGGCCTGATGTTTTGGATCGGCCTAGCGTTTGAGTTTCCGCTGGTAATTTATGTATTGACCGCTATTGGATTGGTCAAACCACAACCGCTCGCAAAAAATTGGCGCATTGCAGTGGTCATTATCGCTGTTGCGGCGGCAGCCATTACGCCCACCGTGGACCCGGTCAACATGGGGCTGGTGATGCTGCCAATGACATTGTTGTATTTCATTAGTATTGGCTTGAGTTTCATCGCCTACACTGGCCGCAAAAATACAGACGAGAAAAAACCCGTTGAAGAGGGAGCCGCATGAAGTCCAAAACCGGAATCGCACGTTTCGCATCCGTGTGCTTCTTGATATTGGTAAGCACAGCCTGCCAGATTACGTTACTTCAATTTCCACCCATCGGCGGTCCAACCCAACCATCCGTCCCAGTGTCGCCATCCCCCACGCCTCAGCCGCGCGCCCAGACGACATTCGCTGTATCTATCCCTGAGCCATTGGTTGGCGGCGAAAGCATTGCATTAAGTATTCTCGATGAAGTCACCGGCCTATCGTTCAACGCCGTAACCTACCCCATGCAAGCCAAAGATTCTTTCACATATACCGCAACTGTGGCACTGCCAGTTAATGCAGTTATCAAATATCGCTACATCCGCCAAACCAGCCGCCCCATTCTTGAAGACACCGCACTGGACGCGCCAATCCGCTATCGGCTCTATTATGTGGCCGCACAAGCTGAAGTGCAGGACATCCTCGGCAGTTGGGAAGATAAGACCTATACGCGCCCGACCGGCGGTATCCAGGGGCGCGTCTTGAATAACGATACGGGCGCACCCATCCCCAGCCTGATGGTGACCGCAGGCGGTGTGCAATCCATCACCGACTCTGCCGGCCGCTTCGATCTCCAGGGACTTGCGACCGGCACCCACAACCTGGTTGTGTATTCGCTCGATGGGACGTTCCAACCTTTCGAGCAAGGCGCTTTGGTGGCCGACAAACTAAACACGACAGTTGAATTAAAGGTCAGGGCCGCGCCGCTGGTGCGCGTGACCTTCAACGTCACTGCGCCGAACGATGTGCAGGGCGCGCCCGTCCGCATCGCGGGCAACCTGATCGAACTGGGCAACATCTTCGCGGATATGAAGGCCGGTATAAATACCATTGCAGATCGAATGCCGATCATGGCTCTGCAAAATGATGGGCGTTATCAGGTCACGGTCAACCTTCCAGTCGGCGCATACGTGCAATACAAGTACACACTCGGCGATGGCTTCTGGAATGCCGAACACAAAGCCACAGGCGAATTTGCGCTGCGCGAATTTATCGTACCCGCGCAAGATATCTTTATCCAGGATAAAGTCGAAACCTGGCAGGCGGGAAATTCCGCGCCCATCCTTTTTGAAGTCACAGTTCCAGCCAGCACGCAGCCCGGAGACATCGTCTATATCCAGTTCAATCCCTATGGCTGGACAGAGCCGATCCCGATGTGGCCGCTGGGAAATAATAAATGGGCATATAAACTTTACGGCCCATTGAACATGCTTGGGACATTCCGTTATCGTTATTGCCGCAACGGACAATGCGGGGCCGCCGATGATCTCGCGACGGCCGGGGATTCCGCCGCAGGGCGCGAAGTGGCGACCAGCCTCGTCGCAGAGGATATTCAGGATACAGTCGCAAACTGGGCCTGGCTTGACCGTACCGATCCTACCACGCTGGTCGGCGCGGCAATCACGGCGCGTCCAGCCGGATTCATGACCGGCGTCGAGTTTCAGTCAACGTACCAGCCAAACTGGACTTACTACAACCCTCAGGCCGTACAAAACATCCAAGCGCTCGGCGCGAACTGGGTGATCTTCACTCCCAGTTGGACATTTAAGCGTTCGTCGCCTCTTGAGTTCGGACTTAACCCCGGCCAGGATCCCTTCTGGCTGGATTCAGCCATTATGGTCAGCCAGGCGCGCGGTATGAACCTGAATGTGGCACTCTTCCCCATTCCGCGCTTTAATGCTTCACCAAACGACTTTTGGAAGAACGCTCCGCGCGACGCGGCTTGGTGGCAAAACTGGTTCGATCATTACAGAGCCTTCGCGATCAACTACGCGGACCTGGCGGCTCAGTCCGGCGCGCAGGCCCTCATCCTCGGCGGTGATTGGCTCGACCCGGCCATGCCCGGCGGTTTATTGGCAGACGGCACATCGTCTGGCGTGCCTGCTGATGCAGATGCGCGTTGGAAAGCCATCGTGGCCGAAGTCCGCCAGCATTTCAACGGCAAGGTTCTATGGGCATTGCCATACACGCCCGGCAAATTCCAAACATCTTTGGTCTTCCTGCAAGACACGGATGGTGTTTACTTATTATGGAACGCGGCATTGGCCAAGCAAGCAGGCGCATCAAAAGAAGACATGACCGCGCAAGCCGCCAAATTGCTCGATAACGAAGTCTCGGCCCTGCCTTTGCTGATCAATAAACCGCTCATCATTGCGCTGGCTTATCCATCTGCCAGCGGCGCGGCGACCGGGTGCTTGCCTGCGCCAGTGCCGCAGGCACAGGCGAACGATGGCAAAGGCGGCTGTCTCGATTGGACAGCTTTAAATCAACCTAATAACCCCGGCTCGGTTTCGCTTGATCTGCAAGCGCAGGCCGATATTTATGAAGTGATGCTGAATGCCATCAACACGCGCCCGTGGGTTGGAGGCATTGTCAGCCGGGGTTATTATCCGCCCGCCATGTTGCAGGATAAGTCCGCCTCCGTGCATGGCAAGCCTGCCGCAGATTTGCTATGGTATTGGTTCCCAAGATTGACCGGTGTGGTGAAGTAATTTTGCAGACCATGCAAAATTTAACGGCGGCCCGCTCAAAGCTTGCCTGAGCATAGTCGAAAGGTCCGCGAAAGAGGCGTTCTTCCAAACGTCTCTTTTCATTTAAGTTTGTGTTGTATCCATCGGCTGTATAATCTGCAAAATTTTTCGTCCTGGAGGAGCAATGAAAAAAATTTGGAAGTGGCTGGGGCAGGGTCTGATCGCCATTGTTATTCTGGCGTTATTGGCGGGAGCAGGCGGTTTGTATTATTTCAAGAGTTATCTGCCAAACACAGTTGCGCCGCAATCTTTCCCACAAATTGACGGCGAGATCCGTTTACAGGGACTGGATGGCCCGGTGGATATTTACCGTGACAACATGGGCATCCCGCACATTTACGCGTCCACCCCGCACGATCTTTTCTTCGCGCAGGGTTACGTGCACGCGCAGGATCGCTTCTGGCAAATGGACGCATGGCGGCATATCGGTTCAGGCACACTGTCTGAAATGTTCGGCAAAGGCCAGACCGATACCGACGCGTTCCTGCGCACGCTTGGCTGGCGCCAGACCGCCGAGGCAGAGTACGCCGCTTTAAGTCCCGAAACAAAAGCCATCCTCGATTCTTATACGGCGGGCGTCAACGCTTATTTGAAAGATCGCAGCGGGGCCGCTCTCAGCCTTGAATACGCTGTGCTCGGTTTGCTCAGCCCCGATTACAAGATCGAGCCGTGGACTCCGGTCAACAGCCTGACATGGGGCAAAGCCATGGCCTGGGATCTGCGCGGCAACATGGATGAAGAAATTCAGCGCGCAGTTTTACTCAAGACACTCACCGCCCAACAGGTGGACCAACTCTACCCGCCCTATCCGAGCGATCATCCGGTCATCGTAAATAAAATCGGCGACGGCGGGACAACTTTCCAACCTTCAAGCTTTCAAACTTTTGACACATCACAACTTCCGCTGGATGCGCTCCAACAAAACGCTTCGCTTCTAGACGCCGCGCTGGGGCCGAAAGGCGACGGAATTGGTTCCAACTCCTGGGCTGTTTCCGGCAAGCTGACCGCGACCGGTCTGCCCATCCTGGCCAACGATCCGCACCTGTCAATTCAAATGCCTTCGATCTGGTACCAGGTTGGCCTGCACTGTTTACCGAAGAGCGAGGCATGTCCATACGAAGTAAGCGGCTTCTCCTTCGCGGGCGTGCCGGGCGTCGTCATCGGCCACAACGATAAGATCGCCTGGGGCTTCACCAACGTCGGCCCGGACGTGATGGATTTGTTCATCGAAAAAGTCAACCCCGATAATCCCAATCAATACGAAGTAGACGGCAAATGGGTTGACTTTACAACGCGCAAGGAAACCATCAATGTGGTCGGCGGCAAGCCGCTGGAAATCAGCGTGCGCTCCACGCGGCATGGCCCGGTCATCTCGGATACGTTCGGCCAATTAAAAGACAAGGGCGATCCCAACGATAAAACCTTCTCGCCATTCAAAGATCGCGCCGCGCTGGCCCTGCCGGACAATTACGTCATCGCTTTGCAATGGACGGCGCTGACGCCCTCCACTCCATTCGAGGCCATTTGGGGATTCGACAAAGCCCAGAACTGGAGCGACTTCCGCGCCGCCGCGAAAAACTTCCACGTCCCCGCGCAGAATTTGATCTACGCCGACACCGAGGGCAATATCGGCTATCAGATGCCCGGCGATATTCCGATCCGCAAAAAAGGCGATGGACGTTATCCCGTCCCCGGCTGGAACAGCGAATACGAGTGGACGGGCTACATTCCGTTCGATGAACTGCCATACACGTTCAACCCGGCTGAGGGCTATATCGCCACTGCCAACAATCAAGTCCCTCCAGCCGGCTACAAATATCTCGTTACCACCGATTGGGATTATGGCTTCCGCGCCAACCGCATCGTGGATATGATCAAGAATGCGCCTGGCAAAATTGACATCGCCTACATCCAATCCATGCAGGGCGATATGTTCGATGCCAACGGCCCGGTCTATGTGCCTCTGCTTCAACAAGCAGTTGGGCAACCAGGCGACTCCACACAAGCCGCCGCGCTCGATATGGTCGGCAAATGGGATTTTCAGGCCCGCGCCGATTCAGGCGCAGCGGCTGTCTTCAATGCTTTCTGGCGCAACCTCATCAAGAACACTTTCAACGATGACCTGCCCGAACGTTACGCCGCAGACGGCGGCTCCCGCTGGAACGAAGTCATGCGCAACCTTGCGAGGAATCCCAACGATCCGTTTTGGGATGATAGGACCACCAAAGATAAAGTCGAGACGCGCGATGACATCATCAAAAAATCCTTTGCCGACGGCGTAAGCGAATTGCAAAAATCCTACGGCAACGACCCGTCCAAATGGAATTGGGGCACGATGCACGCCGCGACCTTCCGCAACCAGACTCTCGGCCAATCAGGCGTGGGCTTGATCGAAGATCTGTTCAACCGCGGCCCCTTCCCCACCGGCGGAGGCGAAGCCATCATTGACGCGACCGGCTGGTCGGTAATTGACGGTTACGAAACCAACTGGCTTCCGTCCATGCGCATGATCGTGGATATGGGCAATCTCAACAACTCGGTCACAGTCCACACCACCGGCCAGTCCGGCCATGCGTACAATAAACACTATGCCGATATGTCCCCGCTGTGGGCGAACATAAAATATTATCCGATGTACTGGGATCAATCTGCCGTCATTGCCAACAGCGAAGGACGGCTGAAGTTATTGCCATGATCCCTTCATTGCAAGCGGAGCGAAGTAGTCTCTTATGAAGAGTAGATCGCTTCGTCGCGGCGCTGGCGACACTCCTCACATGACATAAACCAACAAAAAAATTCCGAAGTCTTTGAGACTTCGGAATTTTTCATTTACGGTATCACCAGCACTTGCCCCACCGAAATCTTGTTTGCATCAGGCAGGTTGTTCGCAGACACAATCGCCGGAACGGTCACACCGAACTTGACGGCAATCACCGTCAGTGTATCCCCGGCCTTGACCGTGTAAGTACGCTTCGGGGCGGATGAAGAACCGCCTCCGCCGCCCGACCCGGAACTGCCTCCGCTTTCCTGCGGAATCGCCACCGGAACCGGAACCGTTAACTTGTCTCCGATCTTAAGCAGCTGCGGATTGGCTCCCACCAACTCGCGGACAGTCAGGCCATATTTGTTCGCAATGGCTTCAAACGAATCTCCGGCCGCAACACTGTGCGAAACCGGCGCCTGGGCAGGAGCCTGCGCGCCCGCAAATTTATACAAATCATCCAGTGTGCCGTTGAAAAGGTCCATATCCACTTTGGCGTTGATGCCATTGACATTGCCTTTATCGCTGTACTGCCATATTGTCCACTGGAACCAGCCGCGCGGCAAAAGTGGATTCATGCCAGGCGTATATTGATTTGGATACCATGCCAGCCACAACGGGTAATCCTTTGCCCAGGCGGGCGGGCCGCCGCCCAACTCTGAAAAATTAGCCTCAAGAAAAGAAACGCTGGAATAAATAAAAGGTTTCCGCCCGAAAGCCTGCTCGACCTGATCAAGCCAGATCTTGGCATTCGCAATGATCTTGTCTTTTGAAGCGCCTTCCGGCACTTCAAGATCGAGCGCATGAGGAAGTTCGCCGTTATCGTTCACAGCCTTCACTACGCTGATGAAGCGGGCGGCCTGCTTTTTCGGATCCATGTTCGGGTGGAAGAAACAGTAAGCTCCGCGTAAAAGTCCAGCCGGTTTGGCGCCGATCCAGTGATCGTTAAAGGTTGGGTCTGTATAGGTCTCGCCTTCTGTGGCCTTGATCATGACAAAGCGCTGTCCTGTGGCGCGCACTTTGGGCCAGTCAATTCCTGAATTCCAATATGAAACATCAATTCCTGGTACGGTTGGCATACTGTCTCCTGGGTTGGCTGATTTATTGACAACAGTTAAAGGTTAGCACAAACTTGTCGCGAGCGCAATAGCGACGGATTTAATTTTCCCCTATCCTCGCATTTGGCTTTATGGTATAAAAATCATGCCCTGCTGTGTTCGTGATATTGCACCTCTGGTTTTGAGCCAACATTCACACAACGGACTTCTGTCTCACAGAAATAACGCGATAGGCCTGAGCCAAGGCGGCGTTTCTGGGTCGGGGTCCACCTGCGCAAGCAGGTTCAAAACTTAGCAGTACACGGCACTTGCGGGGTATTTTATTCAAACAAACACCCAAAGGTGTACAGCCTTTGGATGTTTTTCTGTTTTTTAGCGCAGCCGCCATCACAAGCATCCCGTCCATTTTACCTGCTTGACGAGTTCACAACCCGCGAGTAAAATCACGCCCAAGTTAACAATTGAATAACGGAGATTTAGCGGCTGGGTCCCATTTTATGGGATCACGAGGTGGAGGTTCCGTCCTGCGAGGGACGCGCTAACTGCATCACCCCACTCTCTTCCAAAACGGGAGATGGAGTGAGAGCAGAAAAATCGGATTGATCAGCGGATGCCTCTGAAGTCTGTCACAGACTTCCTTCTCCCTTCCAAAGCAAGCGCAAGGAGTAACCGAGTTTAAAAAAACTCTGTTGCTTGCCACCGAAAACCATGCGGCAACGTGTGAGACAAGGTGGACGCGGTGAACCAGGCGGAATCCGTCTGATTGCATTTGGAAGGGCTGTCTTTTTTAAATTAACAGGCATGCCCGGCATGCCTGTTTTGTTATGCCAACGCAGGGGCAAACAAAACAGGAAATCAATTTAGGCTTCCAGTATTTCATTACATCCCTGCGAAAAAAGATAGGATAAATGAGCAAGAATCGGGTGGCTGGCAGCCTGAGAGTTTCATAGAATAAGCTCAACAATAGAAAGGAAAACTATGAACTCTCCGCATTTCAAACAAGTCTCGGAAGATTACCTGCGCATCGAGCAGGCCATTCTGTACCTTGAAAACCATTATAAAGACCAGCCGAGTCTCGAAGATATGGCGGCCAGTATTGGGCTGAGTGAATTTCACTTCCAGCGATTGTTTGCCCGCTGGGCCGGGGTCAGCCCGAAACGCTTTCTGCAATTTTTGACAAAGGAAAGCGCCAAGGGTTTACTCAAGCGCTCGGAGAATCTGCTGGACACCACGCTTCAAGTCGGACTTTCGAGTCTGGGCCGCCTGCACGATCTTTTCGTCACAACTGAGGCCGTTACACCCGGCGAATACAAATCGCGCGGCGCGGGACTGACCATTCGCTACGGCATTCACCCGACTCCCTTCGGCAAATGCCTGATCGGAATAACCGAGCGAGGCATCTGTCATCTCGGCTTTGTACAGGCAAACGAAGGCGGCGCGATTGACGCGCTTGTCTCGGACTGGCAGGAAGCCAAAATGATCGAAGACCAGCGAGCCACCGCCCCTCTGATAGCGCCCATCTTTCTTTTGAACGCGCGCAGGCAAACACCGTTGCATTTGTATTTACACGGTACCAACTTTCAATTGAAAGTCTGGGAAGCACTGCTCAACATCCCGGCCGGCGCGCTGACCACTTATGAACGCCTCGCGGCACAGATCGGCCAACCGGGTGCTTCGCGCGCGGTCGGCACTGCAATTGGCCGCAACTCCATCGCGGTCTTGATCCCATGTCATCGGGTGATACGCAAACTTGGAGAGTTCGGTAATTACCGTTATGGCGCGCCGCGCAAGATGGCATTGCTGGCGCGCGAGTTTGCGAGTGTACAAGATTAGCAGTCACCCAGTCTTATTGAGACACAAAGAAAAACCGGAAAAAGAATCTCTGGGTCTCTGCGGCAAATAATATATGGAGATGAATGAAAACAAAAATCTGGACAGCCTTGATCGCCCTTTACATCGTGTGGGGTTCAACTTATCTTGCGATTCGATTCGCAGTGGAAACGATTCCGCCATTCTTCCATGCCGGGATACGGTTTCTCGTTTCAGGCATCATCCTGTTGATCTGGCGGCGCATGGCAGGTGACCCTGCCCCCACCCAAAGCCAGTGGCGTTCTACTGCGATTGTAGGCATTGCCCTCCTGCTGGGTGGCAACGGACTGGTCGCATGGGCCGAACAGAAGGTACCTTCCGGCATTGCCGCGTTGATGGTCAGCATGTCGCCGATGTGGCTGGTATTGTTTGAGGCCCTGCGTCCAAACGGAGTAAAACCAAGTTGGCGCGGAATTATCGGATTGCTGATCGGGTTCGGCGGTGTGTTCCTGTTGATCGGCCCTGAAAACTTCAACGGGACCTCTGCGACACAATTCGACACACTCGGCACGATTGCTCTGTTGATGGCCGCGCTGCTTTGGTCGCTCGGTTCGATCTTCAGCAAGACGGCTGATATGCCAAAATCATCTTTGCAAGCTACAGGCATGGAGATGATGGCAGGCGCGCTGGCGCTGTTCGTTGTCAGCGCGGGCTCCGGCGAATTAAACGGATTCAGCTTCGCGTCCGTTTCGATGCGTTCGTGGCTGGGGCTGGCTTATCTGATCACATTCGGATCGCTGGTCGGGTTTGTGTCTTATGGCTGGTTGTTACAGAATGCGCCCATCTCATTGATGTCTACTTATGCCTATGTCAACCCGGTCGTGGCTGTATTCCTGGGAAGTTGGCTGGCGAGTGAGCCGATCACAGCGCGCATCCTTATCGCGGCGGGAATCATCATTGGGTCGGTGTTCATTATCAATAGCGGGCGCAACTCGAAGTCTGAAAAAGAGCCGGGGCAGGTGCCCATTGAAGAAATTTAAACCCTATCATCCATCGTCTGCGTGCGTACGCAGTTGGAAAACCCATTAATTAAAGGAGAGAAGGAAATGAACGCAAAAGATTTGATCGCTCGTGTAAAGGAAGATAATGTCAAGTTCATCTCTTTGCAGTTCTCGGACGTGACCGGGGCCGTGAAGAGTGTGGACATGCCGGTTGGCCGTCTCTCGGACGCGCTGGCCGATGGCGTGTGGTTTGATGGGTCTTCGGTGGAGGGCTTCGCCCGCATTCAGGAAAGCGATATGCGCCTGATCCTGGACCCGGATACCTACGCAGTGTTACCGTGGACACCCGTCGATTCGCGCCGCGCCCGCATTTTCTGCGACATCTTCACACCGAAAGGCGACCCATTCGAAGGCGATCCGCGCGGGACCTTGAAGCGGATGCTCGCCAAATTGGATGAGCGCGGCTGGGTGTTCAACGTTGGCCCGGAGCCTGAGTTCTTCCTGTTCAAAGGTACGAATGGACATGGCGTGCATCCCGTGCCGCACGACACCGGCAGTTATTTTGATTTCTCCGCCGATGACGAAGCCGTGATCGTCCGCACCGCTTTGATGGAAGCGCTGGATGCAATGGGACTGGAAGTTGAAGTAGGCCATCATGAAGTTGCTTTGGGTCAGCACGAAATTGACTTTCGTTTTGCAGACGCGTTGAAGACCGCCGATAATGTTTTGACTTTGAAGTACACGGTCAAGGCCATCGCCGCCCAGCATGGACTGACCGCTTCGTTCATGCCCAAGCCGGTCTTCGGAATCAACGGTTCGGGCATGCACTGTCACCAGTCATTGTTCGATAAAAAAGGCGGCAACGTGTTCTTCGATGCGAAAGATGAAGTGCATCTCTCGAAGACGGCTTACGCGTTCATCGCCGGACAATTGGCGCACGCCCGCGCCTTGGCCGCCGTCGTAGCCCCAACCGTCAACTCGTACAAACGTCTCGTGCCCGGATACGAAGCGCCGGTCTACATCGGCTGGGCGCAGCAGAACCGCTCGGCGCTGATCCGCATTCCGCGCTACACGGAAGGCCGCGATAAGGCCGTGCGCGCCGAACTGCGCTTCCCCGACCCGTCGTCGAATCCATATCTGGCTTTCGCCGCAATTCTGGCCGCCGGCCTGGACGGCGTTGACAAACAGATGACCCCGCCCGCGCCGCTCAACAACGTCAACCTGTATCATCTCGACAAGGAAGAACGCGGGAAGATGGGCGTTCAGGAACTGCCCGGTTCGCTGGCTGAAGCCCTGATCGAATTGGAGAAAGACGAAGTCGTGAAGTCCGCTTTGGGTGTATCAACCTACGAAGCGTTTGCCCGCGCCAAGTGGGAAGAGTGGGACGAATTCCGTCTGCGCGTCAGCGATTACGAGATCGAACGATATTTGGAAACGGCGTAAGCGGCTGTGACCGGCAAATAGAAAGAAAACTTCCGAAGTCCGCGGACTTCGGAAGTTTTCGGTTAACGCATCTGGTATCTGCTCACTAAGATTCTCAGGCAACTCTCACCCGTGCACAGTAACGCTTTGCAGCGTCAAACGACTGATGTATATAGTTGTTATAAGAATTGCTTGTCCGATTAAAATTTCTCCACTATAATACAGTCTGTTTTTGTCTGAATTCAAGGAGGAAGTTGTGTCTGAACAGAGCGCATATTTTGTCGCAGTGATCGGAGCCGGGCCCGCCGGACTCTTTGGCGCACGCGAGCTCGCATCACAGGGCGCGCGCGTGGCGCTTTTCAACCGCGACATCAAACCCGGTGGATTGGCTGAATACGGCATCTACCCCGATAAGCATATAATGAAAGAAGGGTTGCGCAAACAATTCCGCGCCGCTCTCGACAATCCAAACATTGATTATTACGGCAATGTTGTGATTGGCGAACAGGGCGATCTAAGTCTCGGCGATTTGCGCGCACTTGGTTTTCAAGCCATTCTGGTCGCGGCTGGAGCGCAGGGCACCAAATGGCTCGGCCTGCCCGGAGAAAACCTCGAAGGCGTATATCACGCCAAGGAAATTGTGTATGGCTATAACAAATTACCACCCTATAACCAGAAGAATTTCCGCATTGGCAAACGCTGTGTTGTGGTCGGCGCAGGCAATGTGATGGTGGATATTGCGCGTTATCTGCTTCAAAACCGAAAAGCAGATGAAGTCATTGCCGTTGTGCGGCGAGGACCAGGCGAGGTCAACTTCACCAAAGAGGAGATGAAACACATCATCGCCAATTTGGATATGCCAGCCTTCGACGCGGAAATGGCGCGCGTCCCGCCCGCTTTGCAGGCGATCGATCAGGACCCTGAACTGGGCCGCCATAAAATATTGGATGCCCTGCCGAAAGCGGATCCAAAAACCGCCGAAGGGCGCTTCCGCTTTGAATTTTTAGCCTCACCCGTTCAAATGCTCGGAGAAAACGGATCGCTAACCAAACTCGAAATTGAAGACAATATTTTGACCTTGAAAGACGGCGAAGTCAAAGCGCGCGGCACCGGCAACAAACGCACGCTGGATGTCGAAACAGTGATCTTCGCCATCGGCGATAAAGTGGACGATGCGTTCGGTCTGCCGGTCGCCTCCAATGAATTTGTAAAATCCACAACGCCGCGTTTTCCAGTGGAGGGCATCTCGTATGAGTCTTCCATAGATGGCGTTTTCGTCGGCGGATGGTCGCGCCAGGCCAGCGAAGGCCTGGTGGGATATGCACGCAAAGACGGCATCAACGCGTCGAAGGCGGTCTGGCAATATTTGCAGACTCTGCAACCCATCAACGTAAACCCAGAGGCACTCGCCGCGAAGTTCAAAAATTTCGACAAGGCAGTCATCACAAAGAACGACATCAAAAAACTGGAAACAATTGAGGCCGCCGAGGCCCAAAAGCGCGGACTGGAAGAATTCAAGTTCGCCAGCAATGAAGAGATGTTGCAGGCTATCGGCGTGACGGAAACAGCATGACAAAACAAGAATCAAAAAGCCGCGAGCGATTCGCGGCTTTTTGATAACCCATAGAGCAATTATTGACAAACCAACGATTCAACGGCTTCGGTACGCGTGACGGCATCCACTTACCGATAAGAACCATTGCCCGTCGGTGGATCGCTAAACCGGGCGATGAAAATGCCCCAATGGAACTAAAGCAATGTAAAATGTCCTGAACTGAGATGCCCAAACAGGATTTGATTTTTCGCAAACCACTTATGAACGCGGCCGGGACTCTTGGATTCGCGCCCGACTTGCGCGCGCCTGTGCCGTGGGATGACTTCGGCGCGTTTATCACCAACCCGCTCTCCCTACGACCCAGAGCGGGCGCGGCCCACCCAGCCTTGATCGAATACCCCGGCGGATTCCTGCTGCACACCGGCCTGCCAAATCCCGGCTTTGATGCCGCGCTGAAAAAATACGCGCATCGCTGGAAGGACTCGAACCTGCCAATCATCGCGCATTTGATGGCCGACCGTCCTGAAGAGACTCAGCGAATGGTCGAAAAATTGGAGAATATTGAAAACGTCATGGCCGTTGAACTGGGCTTCGCGCCATTACTCGCCGACGATATTATTTCGCTGGCGCTTGAAATGTGTTTGGGCGAACTGCCGTTGATTCTTTCCCTGCCGGCGGAACAAGTTTTGAGTCTCGGACCGAAATTGATTCAGGGCGGCGCAGCGGCAATCAGTTTGTCCGCGCGGCGCGGAACGCTGGTCGCTGATCACTCATCGCTGATTACTGGCCGCTTATACGGTCCGTCACTTTTCCCGCAAACACTTGGAGTTGTCCACTCGGCGGTAAAGCTTGGACTGCCCATCATCGGCGCGGGAGGCGTGTATACTCAGGATGCCGCCCAAGATTTATTAACCGCCGGCGCACTCGCGGTCCAGGCAGACGCGGAGTTGTGGCTTCCCAAAGGATAAAAAAAGTCCCTCGTCGTTTGACGAGGGACTTTTTAGTGTCAAAGATCAATTACACGATCTTGACGCTGGCGGCCTGCAAACCTTTGGGGCCTTTTTCGATGACAAATTCCACCTTCTGGCCTTCCTGGAGATTGCGATAGCCTTCGCTGTCGATCGCAGAGTAATGGACAAACACGTCCGGGCCGCCCTCGCGCGCGAGGAAACCATAGCCTTTTTCTCCGTTGAACCACTTAACCGTACCGATTACACGTTCTGACATTTTTTGCCTCCTAAGACAAAAAGAAAAAAATTGGATTGACGCACAGTATGTCATTCATCGGTGGTCAAAAAAACGGCTCAGAGCAGTTTTGCTTTGAGCCGTCGCCTTCAGTTCCAACGAAAACCTACTTGCATCCTACAAGAGTCAACTTTATCAGCGATGCCTTATAAAGTCAAGCATGAGTTTTAGCGTTCCAGCCAGACCGTAAACGGACCGTCATTGTGTATTTCAACTTGCATGTACTGGCCGAATTGCCCGGTCTGGGTCGAGACGCCATAACTTTTCAACAACTCGACGAACCGATCCACGAGCGGTGCGGCATCTTCGGGCAAAGCCGCATCGGTAAACGAGGGGCGGCGTCCCTTGCGGGCATCGGCGTACAGCGTGAACTGCGAGACGACAATCGCTTCGCCTTTTACGTCCAACACGGACAGATTCGTTTTGCCCTGTTCATCTTCAAAGACACGCAGGTTCGCAATTTTCTCGGCCAGGAATTGGACTTGCTGCTCCCCATCGCCGTGACCGATGCCCAATAAAATCAACAGGCCTTTTCCGATTTTGGAAATGACCTGTCCATTGACTGTAACGTTGGCGCGGGAAACGCGTTGAATTAGAACTCGCATATTTGAATAAAACGCAGGGACATAGCGTCGCTGTGTCCCTGCAAAATATCTATGGAAGTTGAATGGCCTCACGGACTTCGGTCATCGTCTTTTGGGCAATGGTGCGGGCGCGTTTAGCGCCATCGTTCAGAATGTCCTGGACAACATCCGGCTTGGCATCGAGTTCGGCGCGCTTGGCGCGGAAAGGTTCAAGGTTCTTGTTTAGATTCGCGGCGAAGCGCGTTTTGCAATCCACGCAACCGATCCCAGCGCGGCGGCACTCGACGTTGATCATGTCCACTTCATCCTGCGGCGAAAAAATCTTGTGCATGGTGAAGACATTGCACACATCCGGGTTGCCCGGATCTGTACGCTTGATGCGCGCCGGGTCGGTGACCATTTGCAGGACACGCGTTTTGGTTTCTTCGGGCGTGGCCGCCAACTCAATGTGATTGTTGAGACTCTTGCCCATCTTCTCTTTGCCGTCAATGCCCAACACCTTGAGAATCTTGGTGTTCTTCATCTGCGGTTCGACCAACGCATTGGTCTTATAACGATAATTGAAAGAACGCACGATCTCGCGCGCAAACTCGATGTGCGGAGCCTGGTCAATGCCGACCGGCACAACATCCGTTTTATAAAGCACAATATCGGCCGTCATCAAAACGGGATAGCCGACCAGGCCATAGTTCACATTGTCGGGCTGTTGCCGGATTTTTTCCTTGAAAGTCGGCAGGTCGGTCAATTTGCCAAGCGGAGTGACCATGGACAGAAGCGTGTGCAATTCCATCACTTCGGGGACGTGCGACTGAATGAACATGATGGTCTCTTGCGGGCGGATGCCAGCCGCCAGCCAGTCGAGCGCCATCTCGTATGTATTTTGCTTGAGGTCGAGCGTATCCTCCACAGTGGTCAATGCGTGAATATCCACGATACAGTAAACACACTCGTAGTCGTCCTGCAAAGCCACATAATTTTGGATCGCGCCGAGATAATTGCCGAGATGTTGGCGTCCCGTTGGACGGGCGCCGGAAAAAACACGTCCCTTTTTTGCCATTCTTTATCCTTCAACCATTTTATTAACCAGACCCACAACTTCACCTGCTGCGGCGTGACGTTTGGTCTCGAGTTTTGAATAAATCAACTTCCCGTTCACGCTGACCTCGAAGCGGCCGCCGTCCGAGGGAATGAGCGCCAACGACTCGATCATATGCTCAAATTCCTTGAGCAGGTCATTTGCCAGGCTCACGGCCCGTTCGGTGTAGTGTCAGACCGCGCAGTAAACGATCTCGATTTTTAGCATGTCAGCCTCCTGGTCAACTTGCAAAACGTTAGAAAATTATAACATGCGGCGTCTAAGGCTATGCACGTGGTAACAGCCGCGCTATAATCCACTACGCTGTTAAGAAAGAAGGAAAAAGTCCATGCCAATCTATACTTATCGTTGTGAAAACTGCGGTGTGCAATTTGAACGCCAGCAATCATTCACCGACGCTTCTTTGAAGACCTGCCCCGAATGCCGCAAGAAAACCCTCAAGAAAGTCATCACGCCCACCAAGATCATCTTCAAAGGCTCGGGGTTTTACGCTACAGATCACAAGTCTCCTTCCGGTGAGGTTTCCAAAAAATCGGGCAAAAAAGAAGAAAGCAAGTCCGAGAGCAAGCCGTCAGCCAAACCCAGCGAAAAGAGCGAGTAGCGCTTCGATCATCAACTAAAATCGCCGGCCAATGCGGTCGGCGATTTTGATTCATCGCCCACGTCATTGTGAGCGAAGCGAGGCAATCTCCTCGTTAAACACGAGATTGCTTCGTCGGGAAAACAGCCATCCTCGCAATGACGTATCGAACTAAGACGCGGCTTCTGAAAGGCGCGCCCGTTTTCGGGTCCAGAATGAAGCGGCGGCGAATGGCAGGATCGCCACCGTCGCGCTGATGTAGGCCATCACCGCGTAACCCAGCGCGGCAAAAATAAATCCGCTCGATAAACTGCCAATGGCCGAAGCGAATCCGACGAGCAAATCATTGAAGCCCTGCGTGCGCGCGCGTTCGGCGGGCAAAAGTTGATCGGCCAACAAAGTCGAACCGCCCACATAACAAAAATTCCAGCCGAGGCCGAGCAAAAACAAAGCCACACCCATCGGCAGCACATCCGGCGAGATGGTCGCGGCGAGAGACGCGAGGATCAACGTGCCAGACCCTGCGAGGATAACCGGCCCGCGCCCCCAGCGATCGGCGAGTTGTCCCGAAAGAATCGAGAATGCGTACATGCCAAACGTGTGCGCCGAGATCACGATGGAAATATTGCCGAGCGTCTGAAGGTTATCTTTCATGTGAAGCGACGTGATAACCATTATCAGCACCATGACCATTTGACCCAGCACCATGGCGAGTAACGCGACGATGGCCGCGGGCTGACGAAAGATCTCGAACACGCTTCGCACGACGCCGTTAGCGGCCACCGCTGGATGGAATTGTTCCGCCAGCTGACGCCCCACCTCGCGCGGATCAGGCCGCAGGCCGAAGAAGACGACCAGCGCGCCAATCGCGAACAATGCAAGGCTGACCGCGTACGCGCCGGCCAGTTCATCGCCCGCCAGAGGCAGGAAAAATTTCCCGGCCGGCCCAGCCACGAACGGACCGATGACCGAGCCAATCGTCCCGCCAATGACCACGTTGGAGATGGCGCGCCCGCGTTGATCAGGCGGATTCACTTCCGCGGCCGCGAAGCGTCCGAGTTGGACAGCCGCGTTGGCGACGCCCATCAAAATCATGCCGATGAGAAAGATGGCAAACGATTCTTTCGAGATGGCGAAGAACGCCACGCCCGAGCCGATCACGCCGATGGATAGTCCCATCGTCAGGCCGAGGCGGCGTCCGAGCGCGTCATTGACGTAGCCCCAACCAAACGCGGAGAACGCGCCGGCCAATAAGTAAGTTGCCGTCGGCACACCTGCAAAACCGGCATTGTTTGCGAGTTTTGCGCCGACGATGGAGTTGAGCGTAGCGGCGGCAATGAAACCTGCCGAGGCAAGGCTTTGCTGCGCGAAAAGAATTGCGGTGATCTTGCGGGCAATGGATTGTAAGTTGTTCATGGTCTCCTTTGGCGAATGGCGTGATTATACTGCGGCAAATGCAACTCGCTTTGAACATAGACCTTCACCACAACATTCCCTAAACAAGATAAATCGGTACACGTGTCCCTGTTTTAATGGGACACCCGCACCTGCCGCGCCGCACAGGAAAGTCGTATATTGGAGACGTAATCAGTCATATTCATCGAGTTTCAAGCAAAGGAGAAGATAAAATGACTACCTCTGTTACCACCCTCAAAGGCGCGGCACTTCGCAATCCATCGTTCATCACGGCTTTGTTGAACGATAAACGCGCATCTGTAATTTGGCTGGTCCTTCGCCTATGGCTGGGCTGGCAATGGCTCGAATCGGGTTTGGGAAAATTCAGCAACCCAGCCTGGATGCAAAGCGGCGAGGCCTTGAAAGGTTTTTGGAGCAAAGCCGTGCTGGTGCCGGAGCAGGGCCGCCCGGCCATCAGCTTCGACTGGTACCGCGCCTTCCTCCAGTCTATGCTGGACGCGCAGGCCTACACCTGGTTCGCCAAACTGATCGTGCTCGGCGAGCTATTCATCGGCATCTCGCTGATCATCGGCTTGTTCGTCGGCGCGGCCGCTTTCTTTGGCGGCTTTATGAACTGGAACTTTATCATGGCCGGATCGGCCAGCGTCAACGGCATGTTCCTGGTTGTGTCAGTGGTTCTTTTCATGGCATGGAAAGTGGCCGGTTATCTCGGCGTGGATTACTTCGTTCTGCCGCGCGTCGCATTCTGGGCGGACCGGCGGAGAACCATCGGCGCGTTATCCGGCAGGAGAGAGCCTGCCTCAGCCGCCGCCTGCGGTTGCAATGACTCCACCTGTTCGCAAGTTATGTCCGGCGCAGATTAACCCGCCGCGGCCGATTGAACGAGTTACGCTAACACAAAAACGGACGGCGAAATTTCGCCGTCCGTTTTTTTATTCGCGCCTGTATCGTTCATCCAGATGATGCTGGGTAGCATAGGTTGCCAGTTCGATGCGGTTGGAAAAATGCAGTTTATCCAGGATCGCGCTGACATGATTCCGCACGGTTTTTTCGCTCAGGTGGAGCAAAGCGGCGATCTCGCCGTTGGTTTTGCCCTGCGCCACTTCGCGCAGCACATCCAGCTCGCGGACGGAAAGATCGCGGAAGGCGTCTTTATCCGCCTGGCGTTCAGATTTAAGCACGCGCTGGAACAGGCGCGCCGTGGTGGACGCATCCAGCACGGCCTTACCGGCCGCGGCAGAGCGGATCGCGTTCAGGACCTCATCATTGCCCACTTCCTTCAACAAGTAACCCGCCGCGCCGGCGCGTATGGCCTGCACCACCAGTTCCTCATCCGCGAACGAGGTCAGCATGATGACGCGTGTCTGCGGAAAACGTTCCGAGATCTGGCGCGTCGCTTCCAGGCCTCCCTCGCCGGGCAGGCGAATATCCATCAGCGCCACTTCCGGCTTCAATCTTTCGACGAGGCGCATCGCCTCCGCACCTGTGCCGGCTTCGCCGACAATCGTCATATCCGGCTGATCGTTGATCAGCGTCATCAGCCCCAGCCGAACCAACGCGTGATCGTCCACCAGAATGACGCGGATCTTTTTCATTTCGAGACTCCCCAGGGAACATCCAGGGTCAGGCGCGTGCCTTTGCCTGTGTTCTGAATGTCGAGGCGGCCGCCCAGCAATGAAGCGCGGTCACGCATGTTGCGAAGCCCGTATCCTTCCTCGACGTGAAGCGGAATACCGGCTCCGTCGTCTGTGACCGCGACGTGAAGGCGATCCTCAATGTGGCGCACGAAGATGCGCGCATGATGGGCGCGCGCATGGCGGACGATGTTTGCAAGCGCCTCGCGCACGATGGACAGAACGTGCGCGGCGCGCTCGGGGGAAATCTCCGCCGCTTCGGGCAGACTCAGGTCCAAAGTCACAGTGACGAGCGAGCCGAAGCGCGGATCAGAGGCCAGTTCCTGCAAAGCAACATCCAGTGATTGCTGAGATTCCCCGGCGGCGTTCAATATGCCCAGGTTGTGCCGCAGGTCGCCGATGGCGTCATCCAGCACATCCAAGGCGGTCGCGAGACGCCCGGTCAGGCGCGAACCGGCGCGGGTCAGATTCCGAACCGAGCGGATCAGCAATCCAGCCGTGTACATTTTCTGGATCGTGCCATCATGCAGTTCGCGGGCGAAACGTTCGCGTTCGGAGGAGAGAATCTGCTGTTTCTGCAAGGTCTCGAAGCGTTGTTCGGTCTCGATATCAAAAATTTCAAGCGCGCGAATGGTTGTGAGAGCCAGCGTCAATCCAATAACAGCCCGCACAAGCTGAGGCGGGACGACGAACCAGGCTGTAAAAGTTTCGCCGTTCAGCCAGTTTCCCGGAAAGAAATCAACCCGCGGCCCAATCAATCCTGCAATCACGCCATAGAAGAATAGCGTAATGCCGGCCGCCCGCATGGCATTGAAGATGCGCGGCACGTTCATCGGGGCAATGCGTTGAATGGCATATTTGCGCAAGGCGTAGGCCGCGAACACTCCGCCGGGCAAACCGATGAAGTAGCGCGCCAGCGCGCTGGCGGTGCTGTGCCATGCCTGCGCGTCCGTCAGCCAGAGATGGAGCGGGAACCACATCACAAACAGCCAAACTGCTGTGACACCAATTACAATGAGGCGCAGCCAATGCCAGTTGCCAAACGGGCTGAGCAGGGACAGCCCAAATTCGAACAGGAACGCAAAGGAAACGGCCAGCAGGATCAGATGAATGTGCTGGAGAAAAAGCACCGCCGGGGCCGGCAAATATTCCGCCTGGATGGGGATGAACAGATCGCCCCACTCGTGAAAGCCGTGCGTAAAACCGAAAGCCGCCAGCCATTTCAAATTGCGGGCAAGTTCGAGCCGCGATGTATAGCGGGATTGCAGGCTAATGGCCAAGCCCAGCACGAAAAAGACCAGCCCGTAAACAAAGTAGATGATCTCGCGGTTGAGCGCGAAGACATTGCGGAGGAAGTCCATACCGGGAAAATTATAATCCCTGAGATGCTTGAAATTAGAAAAAGCTCTTCGACGAAGAAGCAGACAGTAGTGGATAGGATGGTTCGCGCGCTATTCCCGATAAAGTCCATTGAATACCATGCCCGCAACACGCATCACACTTAAACAAAAAGCCCCGTGACAGGGCTTAGCTCCTCGCCGAGGACTTGAACCTCGAACCTAGCGGTTAACAGCCGCCCGCTCTGCCATTGAGCTAGCGAGGAAGGCGACGGGGATTATACGTATAAGGCAGGGATGTGTCAAGCAATTTAGCAAAATGACCGTCGCTTTGGAAGCGACGGTCATTTTGCTAGTAGTGGATCGATCCCAGATGATCCAGTTTATCGAGACGATGCGTGGCGGTGATCTGGCGAACGGTGCCTGTCAGGCCGCGCACAACAATGGAATCAGTGCGTGCGCCGTCGCCAAAGTAACGCACCCCTTTGAGCAATTCGCCGTCGGTGATTCCGGTGGCGGCAAAGAAAACATCTTCAGATGAGACAAGATCATCCATCGTGAGAACTTTATCGAAGTCATAGCCGGCTTCGCGTCCGCGGCGGAGTTCATCTTCGTCACGCGCATACAACTTGCCTTGGATCTCTCCACCCATGGCGCGCAGGGCGCAAGCTACCAGCACACCTTCGGGCGTGCCGCCAATGCCAATCAACACATCCACGCCGGTATCGGGCATGGATGTCATCAAGGCCGCAGCCACATCGCCATCGGGGATGATGCGGATGCGCGCGCCGGCTTTGCGAATTTCGGCAATCATGGCATCGTGACGAGGGCGTTCGAGAATGATAGTTGTCAGATCTTCGACGGCTTTACCTTTGGCTTTCGCAATTGCCTTAAGATTCTCAGTGATGGATTTCTCGATGTTGATCGCGCCTTTGGCTTCGGGCCCGACCGCCAGCTTATTCATATAAACGAAAGGCCCCGGGTTGAACATTGTGCCGCGCGGGGCAATGGCAACCGTCGAGAGCGAGTTGGTGCGGCCAAATGCCAAAGGGCGGGTTCCGTCAATGGGGTCCACAGCCACATCCACGTCGGGGGAAGAGCCGTTGCCCACGTTTTCGCCATTGTATAACATGGGGGCATTATCCTTTTCGCCCTCGCCAATCACGATGATGCCATTCATGTCAACCGTGCCAAGCACAAGGCGCATGGCATTGACCGCGGCCGCATCGGCGGCCTCCTTGTCGCCGCGCCCCATGAAGCGTCCAGCCGAGAGTGCCGCGGCTTCGGTGACGCGCGCCAGTTCAAGCGCAAGATTACGAGTTGGTTCGCTTTGATGGTTCATAAACCTCTCCAGGCTTATTAGAAGAAATATTTAACAATGTAAACGCCGATGGCAGCCGCCCAGATCAACGAGTCAATACGGTCGAACGCGCCGCCATGACCGGGGAACAGGTTGCCCGAATCTTTAATCAGGGCCTCGCGCTTGAACAGGCTCTCGGCAAGATCACCCAGAGTGGTGACTGTGCTTAATACAAAACCAATCAGAACGCCCTGCCAGATCTGTACATGAAGCGGACCAAATTTTGTGTAAGCGAAAGCAAAAAATCCACCATATAAAGTGCCCATTAAGACGCCAGCCCAATACCCTTCCCAGGATTTCCTGGGGCTAAGGCGCGGGAACATTTGGTGTTTGCCATAGCGCGCTCCAATGCTGTAAGCTCCCGAGTCGGCCAGCCAGACAACAGGAAAGATGAACATCACCCACCAGCCGCCATTGGGCAGGGAACGCAGATCGATCATGTAGCCGCCGACCCAGCCAAGGTAGGCGAGTCCGCCGAGGGTGATCACGAGATCGAGCGCGGCCTCGTTTCGACCGCGCTCGTATTCGAAAAGATGATATGTCATGGCTGACAGGATGAGGGCCAGAAAGCCAAACTCGATGAACTGAGGCCAGAAGGCGCGCACAGCCAAAATGACAAATGTTCCTCCAACCGTAAGGTAGATGGATGGTTCAAATTTAATGGCGCGGAACATATGAACATATTCCCACGAAGCGGTTACAACAAAAAAACTGATGAACATAAAGTACAGCACTCCCCCGAACAGGATGGCAGGCATGAGAATTGCCAGCAGTACTAAAGCGGTAATTGTTCGCCTACCCATTGATTTTGTTTGCCACCGCTTCTGAGACTCCGCCAAAGCGGCGATCACGCTGGACATAGGTCTCGATGGCGCGGCGGTACTCCTCCTTATTGAAATCGGGCCAATAGGTCGGCGTGATATACCACTCTGAATAAGCCGCCTGCCAGATCAAAAAATTGCTGACGCGCAATTCACCCGATGTGCGGATGATCAAGTCAGGATCCGGTATGCCTGCGGTGTAAAGATACTGGCTGACCAGAGCATCATTCACATCTTCAAGTTTCACCCCATCCCTCATCATCTTTTGGATCGCCTGAACGATCTCATCCCGTCCGCCATAATTCAAAGCAATATTCAAGATAAGGCGGTCATTATTCCTGGTCATGCCAACCGCGTCGAGCACTTTTCCCTGAAGCGTCGGCGCAAGGCGTTCTAGCCTACCAATGTGACGCAACTGGACGCCCTCTTTGTGGAGTTCGTTTAATTCGCGGTCAATCACATCCTCGAGGATGTTCATCAGCCCTTGCACCTCTTCGGGCGGACGTCCCCAGTTTTCAGTGGAAAAGGCATAAATAGTGAGATATTTAATGCCGAACTCGACTGTCGAGCGAATGACGCGGCGCAGGTTTTCGGTTCCGGCTTTGTGACCGGCGATACGCGGCAGGCCGCGTGAAAGCGCCCAGCGGCCATTGCCGTCCATGATGATGGCAACGTGCCGTGGGATTTTATCTACAGGGATGGTGAAGGGCCGGTCGGACATGCTTTTATCAAATAAGTCTAATAAGTCTTGCGAGTCCAACAAGTTTTGCCAGGAATCAGTCGGACCGGTAAGACTTGTTAGACCCATTCAGCCGATCAGACTTCCATGATCTCGTTTTCTTTTTTCTTGCCGGTTTCATTGACTTCTTCGACGAACTTGTCAGTGAGTTTCTGCAGATCTTCTTCGCCGCCCGCCAGGTCATCTTCAGAAATTAGTTTTTCCTTCTCAAAGTCACGCATATCGTTGTGCGAATCACGGCGGATATTGCGAATGGCGATTCGCGCTTCTTCCAGCCGCGCATGCACCTGCTTCACAAGGTCGCGGCGGCGGTCTTCGGTGAGTGGCGGCAGGTTGAGGTGGATCACTTTGCCATCGGTATTGGGATTCAGTCCCAGGTCCGAGGCTTGAATTGCTTTTTCGATTTCCTTGAGCGTGGTGGCATCAAAAGGTTTGATCATCAACGAACGCGGTTCAGGCACGCTGATAGACGCCAATTGCATCAGGGGCGTCGGTGTGTCATAGTAGTTGATCATCAATCTTTCAACGAGCGAGGGGTTGGCACGCCCCGTGCGAATGGCCGCCAGATCGTCAGCCAGGGATTTGATCGCGCCCGACATGCGGGTTTCGGCGTCTTTCAGAAGGTCTTTAATCACTTCGGCCTCCGGTGGGATTAGTCGGTTTAAGGATACACTAAAACTTCAATTTATGCTATGGGAGAAGCAAAGCAGAGAGACTTTGAAGAAAATTGAGAGCCTGCCAAATAAGCAGATGAACGCAGATGGTATCTGCGTTCATCTGCTTCTGAGTAAAACAAACTAAGCGCTCACCAAAGTTCCAACTTTTTCGCCTTTGAGCGCGGCCATCAACGCATGGTTATCCCAAAGATTGAGCACCAGAATGGGTAAATTGTTTTCCATACAAAGTGTAATCGCGGTGCTGTCCATTACTTCAAGGCGGCGATTAAGCACTTCAATATAATTCAACTGGTCGAATTTTTTGGCGTCCGAATTTTTCTTCGGGTCGGCATCATAGACGCCATCCACCTTGGTGGCTTTGATGACGACATCCGCATCAATCTCGGAGGCGCGCAGGGCCGCGGCCGTATCGGTTGAGAAAAAGGGGTTGCCTGTTCCTGCGCCGAAAATGACGACACGTCCCTTTTCAAGATGACGAATTGCGCGGCGACGGATATAAGGTTCAGCGATGGCGCGCATGTCGATAGCCGACATCACACGAGTCAGAACGCCGATGCGTTCCAGGGCATCCATCAACGCCATTGAGTTCATGACTGTGGCAAGCATGCCCATGTAATCGGCAGTCGAACGATCCATACCGCGCTCCAGTCCCTGCTTGCCGCGCCACAGGTTTCCCGCCCCGATCACAACGGCGATTTGAACGCCCGAGTCATATACTTCCTTGATGCGGCTGGCGATCGACTCGGCCTCGTCAACGTCTATGCCGTAGCCCGATTTCCCACAGAGGGCCTCGCCGCTAAGCTTGAGCAGGACGCGTTTGTATTTGAGGTTATTCATATTCTCACTCGTTTCTCTTCATAAAGAAGGATTGGATATGAATCGCTTGTTTAAGAAAAAGGCCAACCGATGCCGGTTGGCCTTCTCGTCTATTCTTGATTCGTGCCCTCGCCCAGTTCCCAACGTTGAAAGCGGCGGATAATGACATTTTCGCCAATGGCGGCTACATTCTGCATTACGAGCTTTTCGATTGTAAGATTTTCGTCGCGGATATAGGCCTGACGAAGCAAAGTTACTTCATCCTTGAACTTCTCGAGACGGCCTTCGACGATCTTATCCATCATTTTATCGGGCTTGCCCTCTTCTTTGGCACGCGCACGGGCGATCTCGGCTTCGTGCTCCAGTTCAGTGGCCGGAATATCTTCGGCTTTGACGTACTTCGGCGCGTTGGCCGCGATCTGCAAAGCAATTTCATGCGCCAGACTGCGGAATTGTTCGGAACGCGCCACAAAGTCTGTCTCGCAGTTGACTTCCACCATCACGCCAACGCGTCCGCCGCCGTGAGAGTAGAGCTCCACCGTCCCATTCGAAGCATCGCGGTCAGCCCGTTTGGCGGCCGTAGCCATGCCTTTTTCGCGCAGATAATCAACAGCCTTCTGAAAGTCGCCATCCGCTTCCTGGAGCGCCTTGCGACAATCCAACATGCCAGCACTGGTCGCGGCGCGTAATTCCTTGATCATTTCGGCGGTAATTTCCATATCTATTTCCTTCGTTCAAAAGGCTGATTACTCGGCGGCCTCAGCCGGCTTGGCATCATCCGCCTTGGTTTCTTCGGTTTTTTCCGGCTCGGGGGCGCGGGTTGCGCTCAACTTTGCCAGCGTGGATTCGCCCAACAAAGCGCCTTCATCGGTAACTTCATCCGCATCCACAACTTTCGGACCTTTGCGAGTGCGCGGCTTCTCAAATTTAGCCTCACTCGAGGCGGCAGGTGCGGCTTCTGCGGATTCATCTTCCTTGCGCAGGGCTTTACCTTCGAGAACAGCGTCGGCGACCTTGGCAACCAACAGTTTAATGGCGCGGATGGCATCATCGTTCGACGGGACAACATAGTCAACGCCGAGGGGGTTGCAATTCGTGTCAACCATGGCCAGCACAGGGATGTTCAGCACGTTTGCCTCGTGGACAGCCGCATCTTCGCGAGCTACATCCACGATAAAAACCAGCTCAGGAACACGCTTCATCGCACGGACGCCAGACAGGCGTATCAGCAGGCGATCAATCTCACGCTGTATCAACAGGCCTTCCTTTTTGGTCAGTCGCGCAATATCCCCGCTGTCGCGCAGTTCCTCAAGGCGATTGAGCTCTTGAATACGGGCGTGCATTGTAGACCAGTTAGTCAGCATACCGCCCAGCCAGCGCTCGGTAACGTAAGGCATACCACAACGCTCTGCTTCTTCCTTCACGGTTTCCTGGGCCTGGCGTTTTGTACCAACGAACATCACGGTTCCGCCGTTCGCCACCGTATCGCGGACAACGTTATACGCCTGGTTCAACAGCTTCACAGTCTGCTGAAGGTCAATAATATGAATACCGTTACGCTCGGTGAAGATATACGGTTTCATGCGCGGGTCCCACTTGTTTGTGCGATGCCCAAAATGTACACCGCTTTCAAGCAGGGCCTTCATGGAAATGACGGCCATTTCTTTCTCCTTGATATTCCGCTCATCAACGCGCAGTCATGCTGGCGCCAAACGGAGTGAGTTTAGCGGGGATAATGCCCTCTTTAGAAGGCAATGACCCGCTCAGGGACGCTCAATGCCCGTCCCAGGCAAGATGTGCTTCTTTTGAAGCGGCGGGATTATACCATAAAAGCATGGATGAATATCTTTATGCTATACTTGCACTTTCTATTCTTTATAGAGCACAAAGTAGGACAATTTGAATTTATTTAGATATCCAAGAGGAGCGACGCCGCAATGAAAAGGAAGCCTATTGTTTTTATTTGCATATTACTATCCTTTACCATTATCTTCACTGCCTGCGCCCCAAAGGCCACGGCCATCCCGCCCTTGAGTGCCGCATTTAGCGAATTGCAAGGCACTGTCATGGCGAAACAAACAGGACAGGCCGACTTTACCCGCGTCTCCAACGGCTTCATCCTTGAACAAAATGGAGAAATCCAGACTGGCGATGATGGCCGCGTCAGACTCGACCTTTCAACCGGTACCATTATTCGAATTGCCCCGTCTTCCTTGTTTAGTCTCATCTCCAACACACCAACCGGAAACAGCCTGGCCTCTTCTTTCAAACTCGATATTGGGCGTATTTGGATCGTTCTCACCAGCGGCTCGGCCAATGTGCAGACGCCCTCCGGCGTAGCATCTGTGCTTGGCTCATATTTAATGGTGGAGGTCGTGGAAGGCGGCGGCATTAAATTAACTTGTCTCGAAGGGAGCTGCAACATCAAAAACGAAAGCGGCGACTTTCCGTTGGTCACAGGCCAAAGCGCCTTTGTTTTGAACGCGCAGACCCCGCCTTTTGTCCAGCAAATGAGCGAGCAGGAAGTCCAGGAATGGTTAAACGCCAATCCCGAAGCGACCTTGGTCGTCCCATCGTTGACACTTCCGGCGCCATCCGCCACAACCGAATCGACTGCCACCAGTGAGCCAACAGCCACCGATGTTCCATCAACCGCTACCAGCGCGCCGACCGCAACGAACATCCCTCCAACTGCCACTTCCTACGTTCCTGCTCCCCCGCCGACCAAAAAGAAGCGCCCTCCGGTTGATACGCCTACAGCTACCACTGATCCGACGCAGGGTTATGGTTACACCATTTCAAATGTTCTGTTCAATAATACAAGCAACAACATTACAGTAGCTCCCGGCGCGCAGTTTTCCGTGGATTTGGATTATCAGATATGGAGTGCTGTGGAATGCCCAAGTTGTATTGACCAGCTAGCGATTGGACTCGAAGGCTCAGGCGTATATTGCGCTTACAACGGCATTCCCGGGATTTATCCTGGCGCATCCGGGCATGACACAAATTCCCTTACTGCGCCCACAACGCCCGGGACATATTCCATCGGCGTACATTACGATCTTCAATATTCCTGCAACAACGCGCTTCTGAATTACGGATCAAGCAATACGACAATTGGAACGATCACTGTCAGTGCTCCTTAGCGCGACCAGACTCTGATGTAGCCAAAAACAGCCCCGATGAAATTCATCGGGGCTGTTTTTGAATTCGTTCGGTATTTATGCGGCCACAAGTTGTCCATATAATTGTTCGCGTACATTTCTTACGCGTTTCTCGAGCTCGCGTTTTGTCGCAAGTTCATTCGTGATCTTGTCAATGGCATACATGACAGTGGTATGGTCGCGCCCACCCAATACCTCGCCGATCTGCGGTAACGACGCATCTGTTTCCTTTCGCATCAGATACATTGCCACCTGGCGCGGTTCAGCGATTTTCTGCGAACGGTCACGGCCCATCAGAGCCTCCACGCTTGTCTGCCATTCTCGGGCAACCAGTTCTACGATTTTTAATGGCAGGATATTCTGGCGTTGTGGCAGCAGGTCAGCCAGGGCGACATCCACCAGGTTTGGCGTCAGAGCCGAACCGCTCAAGTCTGCAAAAGCAATGATGCGGTTTAGAGCGCCTTCCAATTCACGGATATTGGATTGCACGCGCTGAGCGATGGAATCCAGAATCTCGTCTGAAATAAAACGGCCTGTGCGTTCAGCTTTGGCGCGCAGAATTGCCAAACGAGTCTCAAGGTCCGGCGGCTGGATGTCCGCCGCCAGTCCCCATTCGAAGCGGGAACGTAAGCGTTCCTCGAGCGTGGAAAGCGCCTTGGGCGGCCTGTCCGACGAAACGATGATCTGCTTGTCCTGTCCATGCAAGGTATTGAAAGTGTGGAAAAATTCTTCCTGCGTACTTTCCTTGCCGGCAATAAACTGAATATCGTCAATCAACAATACATCTGCTGAGCGATATTTCTCACGAAATGCCTGGGTGGTGTGCGTGCGAATGGCATTGATCAGGTCATTCGTAAATTCTTCAGAAGATACATAGAGGACATTCAAGCCGCGCGCATAGCATGAATTACCGATTGCATGTAACAAATGAGTTTTTCCAAGCCCGACGCCCCCATACAGAAAAAGCGGATTGTAAGCGCGCGCCGGTTTCTCGGCCACAGCCTGGCAGGCGGCGTGAGCCAGGCGATTACCCGCCCCAACCACATACGTTTCGAATGTATAGCGCGGATTCAGCGACACACTGCGCGGGCGCGGCTCATACGCCTCGCTTTGGACGGGCGCGGCGGCTTCCGTTTCGACAGTTTCTGTCTCATCCCCTTGCGATACCACGAAATTTACGGCAACGTTGGAGTTAAGGATGCCCACTAATAAGCGGCTGACTGTACTTGCCAGGCGGCTTTCAAGCCAGTCGCGCGCATAGGCATTCTGCACACCCACCGTCAGGGTATTGTTCTCATAAGACAATGGACGCGTATCGCGTACCCAGGTATCGAAGGATGCCTTGGGCATTTCCATCTGAAGTTGTCCGAGTACCGAATGCCACGCCTGCGCTGCGTTCATAAATTGCTTCCTCAATGAAAATGAATAGGGTAGATTAAACTAACCCGCCAGTTGTCCGCGGCTTAGCGAGGATACAAATATTCTGTTTATTTCAACTTGCCTTCGGGACTTTAGATGCGAACCTGCTTCACATCCATATCTCAGCGTGTGTTCATTCTAGCAGATAATCAATGCAGATAACAACACTTTTTACCTACGTTAACTTAAAAACATCTGCTTTTTTAAGGTTACTCAACGTTAAAGAATCAATATGCAAACAAGGGACATAATCGAACTTGCCAGAACACCTGTTTCAGCCAAGCGCACGATAAAAAACACGGTTGCCCCCCATATATGGGCATCGGCATCCTTTTCTGCATTTTTCGAATAAACATGTGTTAAAGAATCTCAATGCAAATTATTTTTGATTCGCAGCAAATGAACAACGGACTCCAGTGATTCGAATGTTAAAGAATCGCAACAAATCACTCATGCGAGCGAACATCACGCGGAACCCATGCGAGAACCGTCGTTCCTTCGCCGATTATGGAGGTTATATCCACTTCTCCGCCCACAGAACGCGCCCGCGTTTGAATATTGGATAATCCATGACCAATGGTGGTGCTCATTTTATCTACATCAAAGCCCTTGCCATTATCGTGGATCTCCATGATCACACGCTCAGCAGTAATCCACACATTGATATCGACTTTTTTTGCGCCGGCGTGTTTGGCAGCATTCGCCAAAGTCTCCTGGCAGATATGGAAAAGTGCCAATGAGCGTGCTTGCGGCAGGTTCTCCAGTGTTTTTTGCGGCCCCTTTAGCGATACTTCTGCAAAAGTATTGGCGCGATATTCGGTCGCGAGACGTTTCAAGGCATTCATCAACCCGTCATTGCCAAGCTGGCGCGGCCTCAGATCAAGAATATAAGTGCGAATATCGCGAATGGACTGATTCAGGCCTTCAATGGATTGCTTGATGCGTACCTTTGCCAGGTCGGCATCTTCATCTACCGTGTGCAATGCGCTTTCCAGTGAAAGCCCCACCCCGTAAATAGACTGGATGATGCCATCATGCAAGTCCATGCCAATACGATCACGCTCTTCGAGCACCGCCAAGCGACGCACATTTTGATGCAGGCGGGCATTTTCGATTGCAAGTCCGGCCCAATTGGCTACCGCATCGAGCATTTGGAGACTGCGTTGTTCAAGTGGATGCTCGGAACGGGTCGCAATCGTCATCACGCCCATAATATTTTCGCTGGACCGCAGTGGCAAAGCGGCCATTTGACGGAATCCCGCCTGGACCACGGCCTCGCGGGCAAAACGGCCGTCCGCTTTTAGGTCGGTAGTGAGAACAGATTCGCCTTTTTGGGCAACCATCCCTATAAATCCTTCGCCCAATTTAAAACGATTGCGGGTCCAAAACGCTTCAGCAGCTTCGCCGCGATGCAAAACCATTCGAAGCGTTTCCTTGTCGTCTTCCAGCATGAATATTTCCCCCGATTCGACCTTCATGTAATTCATGACCAGGGCTAAAGCCTTGTTCAAAATCTCATCGAGTTCGAGAGAAGAAGTCAAAGCCGAGCCAATGTCGTTCAACAGGATCAAATCTTCACTGCGGCGCGTCAGAACGGTGTCTCGCTCACGCATTTGCTCCACAAGCCGGGCATTCTGAATGGCCGCCGCGGCATAAGCCGCCAGCATTTGGATAATCTTTTCATCGTCAGCGGTGAATTCGGGCGCGTCAAGCTTATCGGTCAGGTAGATTTGACCTAATTGATGATCGCCGGCACGGATTGGCACACCCAAAAACGAAGTCATAGCCGGATGATGTGCCGGGAACCCCACCGAATGCGGATGATCCTGAATAACCGGCACCCGCAAAGGCTCCTCCATACTCATCAATTCGCCGATCAAACCAAGCCCCACCGGCGGATGGGCTATTCGTTTGATCTGGTCTTCCGCCAAACCAACAGAAATAAAGTTCTTGAGTTGCCCCGCGTTGTCGAGTACCCCCAGGGCGGCATAGCGCGCCTCTGCTTGTTCACAAGCCAATGTTGCAATCCGTTCCAAAAGGTGGTCAAGGGAAACATCCTTCACCAACTCCAGGCTGGCAATGTGCAACGCAATAAGACGTTCCTGTAATTGTTCACGGGTCAGGAGCATAATAACAGACACCTCACCGTGATTATAATCGTAAAAACCTGATAGGATTTGGCAGAAGACCAACATAGAATGGACGCAAAGGATAACCATGACTTCATCTCGCATCTCTGGATTCTATAATTTGACTATGGATGAACGCCGCGCCAAACTGGCCGAATCTGCTTCGCTCTCACCGGACCTGCTAGCGGTCTACGCCACGAACGGCGGACTCAACGCTGAAGCCGCCGACCACATGGTCGAAAACGCCATCGGGACTCACGCCCTGCCGCTTGGAATCGGACTGAATTTTCAAGTCAACCGCAAAGATGTTTTAGTACCGATGGCAATCGAAGAGCCGTCGGTCGTGGCGGGCGCATCTTTCATGGCAAAACTGGCCCGCGCCGGCGGTGGATTCATTGCCACGACTACCGATCCACTCATGATCGGACAAATACAGGTCATCAATCTTGTGAATCTTGAAGAAGCAAAGTTGAAGTTATATGAACACAAAGCCGAACTGTTAGCCGAAGCAGACTCGATCGACCCGGTGCTGAAAAAATTCGGCGGCGGCGCAAGAGATTTGGAAGTTCGCATCATTGACGACTCCCCCATCGGCGGATTCCTCGTCATCCATCTCATCTATGATGTGCGCGACGCGATGGGCGCAAACGCGGTCAACACGGCCTGCGAGAAACTCGCGCCGCATGTCGAATCCATTACCGGCGGACATGTTCATCTGCGCATCCTTTCAAATTTAGCGGATAGACGAATTGCCCGCGCACGTTGTATGATCCCCGTCAAAGAATTGGCGTTTGCCGATTTTTCCGGGGAATCCGTCCGTGATGGAATCATCGCCGCCTATGCCTTCGCCGCATCCGATCCTTACCGCGCCGCGACCCACAACAAGGGCATCATGAACGGCGTGGACGCGGTAGTTATCGCCACCGGCAACGACTGGCGCGCCATCGAAGCCGGCGCACACGCTTACGCGGCACGCTCAGGCAAATACACTTCATTATCAACGTGGAATAAAGACAAAGATGGCAATCTGGTCGGCACACTCGAAATGCCGATGGCGGTGGGAATTGTCGGCGGTGCGACAAAAGTGCACCCCGCCGCGCAAGCCGCTATCAAACTGATGGGCGTAAAAACCGCCAGCGAATTGGCAGAAATCATTATCTCGGTGGGACTCGCTCAAAACATGGCGGCCTTACGCGCGCTCGCCACCGAGGGGATTCAACGGGGCCACATGTCCCTGCACGCACGGCAGGTTGCCATCGCCGCAGGCGCATCCGGCGAATTGATCGAAAAGGTCGCCGCGCAGATGGTGGCCGAAAAGGTGGTGCGGAGCGATCGGGCGGAGGAGTTGGTGAGGGAGTACACAGGTACACAAGTACACACGTAGACAGGTTTATTTGCTCTTGCGTCTGTTGTATACTTTGAATAAATCTCGTTCCTACGGAGAATGCCATGCCAGTTGTCTTGCGCGTTCGCGGCTATAAGTTTTGGTTCTACATGGCCGATGTGGCAGAACCGCCGCATGTTCATGTGGGCAAAGACGGGAATGAAGCCAAGTTCTGGCTCAAACCCGTGAAGGTTGCGCGCGAGGGGCGATTTCGCCCAGTTGATCTGCGTGAGATCAACAATTGATTAAAGACAACCTCGAATTCCTCTTGAACGCATGGGACGAGGAGAAAGGCAAACATGTCCACGGTTAAAGTTAAAATCCAGGATTACACCCTGCCGCTTGCCATCCCCGACTTGAATGAAGTCCGCTCATTTGCCAATCACCTGCATTCGCTTGGCAAACACTGGCACGGAGAAATTTTCGGCTGGCAGGCAGAGTACACACCTCAAAGCGACCAAAAGCCTTTGGACTCAAACATGACCTTTACCCCTGCTGATTTCTGGATCGGCGAAAGCGGCATCTGGTTTTTCTCATTGATGTGGGAACATGGCAAGGAGAAAGAACCAGTTGAGTTTTTGGATGATCGCGGCGTGGTGAAATAGCCGTATACTCTCCCCTCTCCTTTCAGAAGAGGGGCGGGGGTGAGGTCAGGCAGGTTTGAACTCAAAGTTTTGGTTCTTATAGATAACGGAGTCAATATGAAACCCATACATTGGTTCAATTTAATTTTTGTCTCTGCCATTTCGGCTGGGATCGCCTACTTCGTATTCCAATGGGCAGTGACCTCATATGCTGAGCCAACTTGCCGTGCATATGCCACGTCTCAGGGTCTGACATATACTGGATACGAACCGGCGATTTTTTATGTTGGTTCCGGGCAAACCAATCTGGGTCGTGATGGTGACTGCAAGCTACAAGATGCCAGCGGCACTCCTAAAACGATCACACTGGTCACTGCTAGCGGACCTCAGTTCGGTGCACCATTTTTGACGTCCTTTGCCCTGCGCCCCGATATTATTTTTGGCGCAGCCTTTTTTGTGGTTGCTTTTATCTATGCCATGATTACACGACCGTTCAACAAACAATGAACAGGTTGCAGAGATTATCAACCAGGCAGGGTTGACCTCAAAGTTTTGGTATATGTAAAAGCGGAAGAGCTTTTGAAAAAAGAACAACCCTTTGACTTGATACGAAGAGTTTTATGAAACGTGCTGCCATTTATTCGATATTGCTGGTTTTATTTTTATCAGCCTGTGGAAATTCTCAAGTCACTTTCCAACCGACAAAAGATTCTCTTCCGATGCCTATTTCCACTCGCAACATCACTCAAACCCCGTTACTGTTAGAAACATTGGAAATGGAAACCCTTGCATCTGTACCATCTTTTACTCCTTTGCCCGGACCATGTGTGACTCCAGCACCAGAAGAATCAAATGATTTTATCGACCGCTCAATTACAATCAAAGATAATGGAAAAACTTTTATCGCCCATGTCACTTCCCGTTTTTGGATATATCTCGATGATAGGATTTATCCATTGCGCGACTTATTGAATTCAGTCCCACAAATTATCGGCTATGTTTCCAACGGTTCGATAAGAGGGCCGCAATGCTATCCGATCATGTTTGAAGCAGTAAAGGAAGGCAAAGGATTTTTGCAAATCAGAGATTTTCGACTTTCGATAGTTGTGGACAACAATGCACCGGAATCTCCAATTCCCTTACCATAATGAAAGAAGATAAATTATGACAACCCCTCACCCTCACTCCCCCACCCTGCTCAAACCCGTCAAGCCTGTCGGCATCGTTGGCTACGGCGCGTACGTGCCGCGCTATCGCCTGCCTGCCAAGGAAGTCGCGCGCGTATGGACCGGTGGCAAAGGCGGACTCCCCATCAAGGAGAAAGCCGTGCCTGGGCTGGATGAAGACGTGATCACCATGTCTATTGAAGCCGCGCGCAACGCCATGCTCCGCGCACAAATTGACCCGACAGAATTGCGGGCGGTCTGGGTCGGGTCTGAGTCCCACCCTTATGCGGTGAAACCCACCTCCACCTTAGTCGCGGAAGCGATTGGCGCGGTCCCGAACACACAAGCCGCGGATTGGGAATTCGCCTGCAAAGCCGGCACCGAAGCGCTCGTCGCCGCGATGGGCCTGGTCGGCTCGGGCATGGGTCACTACGCCATGGCCATCGGCATGGACACCGCGCAGGGTAAGCCCGGCGACGCGCTCGAATACACCGCAGGCGCGGGCGGCGGCGCGTTCATCCTCGGTCCTGCCGAAGAGTCTCTGGCGATCATCAACGCCTCGTATTCGTACGTCACCGACACGCCCGATTTCTGGCGGCGCGAAAATCAAAAATATCCCGAGCACGGCATGCGCTTCACGGGCGAGCCGGCCTACTTCAAACACATCACCGAAGCCGCCACGCATTTGATGGAAGCCAGCGGCACAACCGCCAAAGATTACAAGTGGGCGGTCTTCCATCAGCCAAATACCAAGTTCGCGCAACGCGTGTCCGGTCAACTCGGATTCTCTCCCGAACAAATTGAACCCGGGCTTCTCGTCCCTGTCATCGGGAACACGTACGCGGGCGCGGCCATGATCGGTCTGACTGCAACTCTCGACATCGCCCAGCCCGGCGATCGGATTCTCGTCGTCTCTTTCGGAAGTGGGGCTGGCTCCGACGCCTTCGACATTCTCGTCACTGACGCCGCTCCGCTCCGCGCGGGTCTCGCGACGAAGACTCAAGAATATATTTCACGCCGCACAGAGATTGATTATGCAATGTATGTGAGGTATCGAGGGAAGTTACAGATGAAGTAATAACGGGAATCGTGATTCGGGAATCGGACATGGGCTTTCCCGATTCCCAATTTCGAAAAATCACAACCTTCACTCAATAGGATATGGAAATTATTTATGTCTGAAGTCATCATTGCTGGGATAGGCCAAACCGAAGTCGGCGAACACTGGGAGATTGGCTTGCGCGAGCTGGCTATCGCCGCTATTCAAGACGCGGTCAGAGATAGCGGCGGACTCAAACCGCAGGCGTTATTCGTCGGCAATATGCTCGCGCCGAATCTGTCCAATCAGGCGCATCTCGGCGCGCTGCTCGCGGATTATGCAGGTCTCACCGGCATCGAAGCCGTCACCATTGAAGCCGCAGGCGCATCCGGCGGAGCGGCGCTGCGACAGGGCTATCTGGCGGTCGCCAGCGGAATGGTGGACGTTGCGCTCGTGGTCGGCGTGGAGAAGTTCACCGACAAAATCGGCGCCGGTGTAGATGCCGCGCTGGCCACAACAAGCGATTCCGATTTCGAGGCCGTGCAGGGCATGACTCTCGCCGCGCAAGCCGCGCTGTTGATGAAGCGTTATATGCACGAATACAATGTTCCAAAAGATGGCTTTGCCGGATTTGCATTGACCGCGCACGCGAACGGCGCGAATAATCCATGTGCGATGTTCCGCAAGGCGATCAAACCTGAAACATACACAAAAGCCGAAATGGTCAGCGAGCCGCTCAATATGTTCGACATCGCGCCGAATGCGGATGGCGCCGCGGCAGTCGTTTTGACAAGGCGGGATCTATTGCCAAAAGATTTTCCGCATCCGCTGGTGAGGATCGCTGGTTCTGCTTCTTCGTCAGATACGCTGGCATTGCACGACCGCAAAGACATGTTGTACTTTGACACCGCGCAAATCTCCGCAGGCAAGGCTATGAAGCAGGCAGGGATTGTCTTAGATCAAGTGAGCTTCTTTGAATATCACGATGCATTTAGTATTTACGCTGCGCTATCTTTGGAAGCAGTTGGGTTTGCAATTAAAGGCAGAGGTTGGAAACTCGCCGAGGATGGCGAGATAAGCCTAAATAGAAAAATCTCCTGCGCGACGATGGGCGGCATGAAAGCGCGTGGCTTTCCCGGCGGCGCGGCGGGTGTGTATCAAGCTGTCGAGGCCGCGATCCAGCTTCGAGGTCAGGCTGAAGCGAGCCAGGTGACGGGAGCGAAGATCGCATTAATTCAAAGCCTGGGCGGGCCGGCCTCCACGGCTGTTTCTCATATTTTTGAGAGATTCGAAGCCTGATAGGGTTTGAGAGTCTGGGGGCGTAGAATTAGGCCTGACGAAAGGAATTTGAGAATGGAAATCCCAAGACACTGGCGCTTGAAACAACAACGATATTCTCTCGTGGGCGAAGTCTGCCCGCATTGCGATCATAAGATTTTTCCGCCGCGCGACATATGTCCCAATTGCGGCGACGAGGCCAAAGAACTTTTCACGTTTAGCGGCAAAGGTGAAGTCTACTCGTATACGAAGATTTACGAAGCCCCAACCGGCTTCGACGCTAACGCACCTTATACGGTCGCATTGGTAAAACTGGAGGAAGGCCCCATCATCACGGCCCAATTGACCGATCTTGATAGCACGCCCGTTGAAATTGGGATGCCGGTCGAGATGGTAACGCGCAAGATGAGGAACGACGGCGATGAACGAGGGATTATTGTTTACGGGTATAAGTTTCGGTTGCGAACGTAGGCGGCAACGTAGGCGGCAGAAATATTTCGCTTTTCGAACATTTTGCAGAAAATAAGTGGAAATTATGCCAAAAGACAAAGGCGGTAGAGATGTGTCTCTACCGCCTTTGTCTTTCCAACTTGCTTATGGTTATCATAACGCACCCCACATTTATGTTCGCATCGAATTAATAGGATGGAAAAAATGTGTGGTGAGTAATTCTTAAGCACTCGGTACGCCGTGCAAAAAGCCGACGAAAACCAATTCCTCAACGGCATGGATCGCATGTTGTTCTCCTGCATCAAATACAAGGAGCGTATTCGGTCCGCAGGTATGCTCCACACCATCGCCGCCGGTAAATATACCTTGTCCTTTCAAGACCACCACAAAAAATGGTGAACTGGGCGCATTGTGCTCACGAATCGATTGTTCCGGTTTGAGTGTGAAAAGGATCGCACGTCCCTGCCTGTCAACATGGAGTGGTTCAGCACGAGGGTCCTTATCTCCAAATTGTAAGTTTTCAAATAAATCTATGGTTTTCATTTTTTACTCCTTTTTCCTTCTACCCATATTTTTTGCGCCGTCTGTCAGGTAGATGCAACAGTTTCACGGCGAGATACTATGGTATAGAAACTGATGGTACGCGGCTTATGGTATCGTAACACATCATCCCCGAATGGGGATTTATGTTGCTTTATTGCGGCAAGATAAATCTTGCAATACCGCGAGGTGCAGACGCGATCCCCACGCTGGTTGTGGCTATCGCGCTGAACCCCGCCCGTTCGAACACCTTGGCGGATGCGGCATCCCAGGCGTTGGGGCAACCAAAATATGCAAACCGTGATGTAACGCTCGAAAGCGTTCGGCTTTCTTATGTTGTTCTTCTGTATTCAAGTTGAGGTTTGAAGACATGATCATCTTCCTTTCGTTAAACGTCCCGAAGGTTTTTGAAAAAACCTTCGGGACGTTTTTCGCAGTTATTCCGTTACCTAGGCTGACGCGGCGACGCGGCTGATCTTCACCTGCCAGGTTTCGGGACCTTCTTCCAGATATTCCCAGCCGAACAAGCCCTCGCGCTCGTGCGAGAATTGATAGAAGAGCGGTTTCGGGTCGTGGTCATTGACCAGCGTGAAGAACTCGCCTTCTTTCAGCGCATCGAAGGTCTGGAAGATCTTCGGGTGGCGTTCGCGCGGCGGGATTTCTCGTACATCTAACGTGGTTGTGCTTTCGGACATTGTGTATATCTCCTTTTGATGTGTTTTTATAAATCGGCGATCTATCTTTGCGAATCAACCGTTTCTAACCATTCCATGATCCTACCTTTTCAAACGCTTCTCCAAAAAGGATTTGAGCGCCAGCGCGTTGTTGTGTTCCGTATCGTGCGCGCTATAGAGCAGGGTCACATCGCCTTTTTGGGCGGCTTCTAAAATGATTTGCCATTCCACAGAGTTGGCGCGTAGTTCCGCTTGATAACGCTTCTGAAATTCAGCCCACTTGAGCGGATCGTGTGCGAACCAGTTGCGCAAGTCGGTGCTGGGCGCGACATTCTTCAACCAGGCATCCATTTTCAAGGCTTCTTTTTTCATCCCACGGGGCCATAGCCGCTCGACCAGAAAACGTTTACCGTCGCTTTTTTCAGCGGCTTCATACACGCGCTTGATCTTCAACATAACCGCCTCCTATCCAGCCTTTCTCTGTCAGGCTTTTTAACAATAGATGAAAATAAACCAGCCCACCATAACCGTCCCAGCGACTTAACGCCTCACGTGTATTATCATAAGTCATCGTTCCAGATAAATCCAGCCAGCGTTGCAGATTGTTGCGTGCGCCCACATCGTCCGCAGGGAAGATGTGCGTGCGTCCCAACCCGCGCAGGAGAACGTATTCCGCTGTCCAGCGTCCCACACCTTTCAGTTCGCACAGACGGGCAACTGCTTCTTTATCATCTAATTGAGCGATCGTATCCAGATTAAGTTCTCCATCCACGATGAAACGCGAGATGTTTGTCAGGTAGCGGGCTTTTTGATAACTGAAACCCATCTTGCGTAGGTCTTCGATGTCGGCATTTGCCAAATCTTGCGGACGTGGAAAAGCGTGGACGATTCCTGCTTCCGTTTTGAGCGCCATGCCATACGCTTCGGTCAGGCGGTTGAGCAGGCGGATGCCCATCGTGAGAGTCAATTGCTGACAAGCGATTGCGTTGACCAACGCTTCAAACGGAGTCAGCAAACGCGGCGGCTTCATACCTTGAAATTGACTGACAAACGGTTCGAGCCATTGATCTTTTTTGCTCAAGCGGTAAAACTTTTGCAAGTCAATTTTAATTCCGAGCAAACGCTCCAGTGCTACGGTGACGAATGCCTTCGTTTTGGAAGTTAATGTCTTACCCGTCAACGCAACGCGCAACTGCGGGCTTTTCGATTCTCCGAGTTGCATCACTGCGATTTCAAACGGCTTATCATCCTCGATCAAAACACGCAGATAAGTTTTGCCATCCCAGCGGTCGAACAGATTATCGAGGCGTCGACGCAGAGTCCAAACAGTGAGGTCCAGCCGAAAGGGCGGAGCAGGTTCGAGCGCGAAAGAAGCGGTGTGAGGGGGCAAGTCAATCCTCTATTTGGACGAACCCTTTTTCGCGGCTGGATGGTCGGGCTGGTAGGACCCCGCCAGCGTGCGGAAGCTGACGGCGAGCCGATTCCAACTGTTGATGGCGATGATTCCCAATGTCAAGTCCACGAGTTCCTTTTCCGAGAAATGTTTGCGCGCTTCGGCGTAGACTTCATCCGGCACATGGTCCTGGCTGATGAGCGTCACGGCTTCCGTCCAGACGAGGGCGGCGCGTTCGCGCTCGCTGTAAAACGGCGCTTCGTGCCACGCGCTGACTCCATATAGGCGTTGTTCGCTTTCGCCGTTGGTGCGCGCGTCTTTGGTGTGCATGTCAATGCAGTAGGCGCATCCGTTGAGTTGTGAGGCGCGTAGTTTGACCAGTTCGAGCAGGCTGTGTTCCAGCCCCGATTTTCGGACGTAGCCTTCGAGGTTGCTCAAGCCTTCCACGCCTTCGGGCGCAACTTCGGAATAATTGAGACGCGGTTCCATTTTTATCCTTTTTAATTTTGATTTTTTCTTTACCACGAAGGGTCACAAAGGTACGCAAAGTCTTTTTCTATTTTTTTTATTTTCCTTCGTGACCTTTTGTTTTACTTCGACAGGCTCAGTACAAGCCTTTGTGATTAAATGTTTTTTATTTTTCTTCAGGTGTGAGCGCTTTTTCAAATAATTCGCGCGTGGCTTGGTAGCAACCTTCGCCACAACAGGGCAGTTTTCCGACTGAAATAATCTTCCCATCTTTGATATTCGGGTACGACATCTTGTGACGGAGTTTCGTGCCGTTGCTCAACATAATGGTCGGCGTGCCGCGCACGCCAAATTTTTCCTTGCCGAGTTTGCCTTCTTCCAACACAGCGGCGCGAGGTACATCGCTGTTGAAGAGACGAGTGAAATGATCCATGTCCAAATTCGCTTCGCGCGCGAGATCGAGCATCACTTCGCGTTTCCCGATGTTGCGTCCCTCGGCAAAGAATGCGCGGCGGATTCGCAGATCGAAATCCCGTCCGAAGGATTCGCCCTGTTGAATCGTGCACCAAGCCGCGTCGAAGGCGGGAAGCGTGGTCGTGGGCCAGTCCGCGCCAAAGGGTTTGAAAACTGCCGCAGGTTCTTGTAGTGCCGCGAGCCAAATTTCCAATTCAAGTTCCTCTCGGTCAGGCGGACCTCCGCCATATACTTCCAGCGGAAACGCCTTTTCCACCAAACGGACACGTCCTTCATATTCAGGCGCGATTTTTTGCAGGCGCACGGCCGCAACATAGCACCAGGGTCAATAATATTCCGCCCACTCCCAGATTTCGGGGATATTTTTGTCGGTCATGGTATTTACTCACCTTTCATTCCTTTGCAATCCACAGGCGGTGAAGAATTCGGATCGCAGTGTCGGATCTTCTGCGTAAAAACCGCGCCAGACGGTCGTGCGCGTCATCGGGGCGATTTCGCGCACGCCGCGCATCTCCATACACAGATGATGAGCCTCAAGATATACAGCCACACCGTGCGGATGAAGCATGGTTTCCAGAGTATCGCCGATTTGCTGACCGATCCGTTCCTGCACCGCAAAGCGCTTGGAGAAGATCCGAACCAGGCGCGTCAACTTGGAAATACCGATGATGTTCTCGTGGGCAATGTAACCAACATAAGCTTTTCCATAGAAGGGCAGGGCATGATGTTCACAAAGCGCAAAGAATGGAATGGGACCCTCAACGACCTGGCTCAGGCGACAATCGGGCTCGCCGTGGCATTCCGTGTCGAAGACGCGCAGAAGTTTGGGATCGCCATCATAGCCTTCCGTTGAGTCAAAGAGCGCCTTGATAAAACGACGGGGCGTGTCTTTCGTCGCCGCTGTGTTCAAGTCGAGTCCGAACGCAGAGAAGATTTCAGCGGCATAGCCTTCGAATTTATGAAACTGCTCGTCGGATATCTGGCGCATTTGCAACTTCATTGTTGTAAGGTATTCGATATCATCGGGATCGTCATGAATATTCATTTTGGTTTCCTTTATACTGTTTTGAGAATCGGTTGCTATCGGTTCACTCTGAGGTTCGTCAAAAGAAAACCAATTCTCATGAGTTTCTAGCGCTCAGACAGCTTAGGCACAGCAGCTTGTTTTTCTTTTAGAGAAGCCATCAATCGGTCGAAGGCTGAGATGAAACTTTCAACGCCGTTATCCTCCAATTGCTGAGTTGCCGCATCCAGGTCAATTCCAACCGATGAAAGGTCCTTTAACGCCTGATAGGCGTCAGGTACATTGTGATCCAAACTCTGTTCCGGATGCCCGTGATCCCGATAGGCAGTCAGTGTTTCAATGGGCAAAGTGTTGATGGTGTTGGGACCGATGAGCGCCTCCACATATTTGATGTCGCTGTAATCAGGATTCTTTGTACTCGTGCTGGCCCACAACAACCGTTGCGGCTGTGCGCCTTTATTTGCAAGTTTCTGGAAACGATCACTGCCAAAAATCTCTTTGTATATTTCGTAAGCCGCTTTGGCGCTGGCAATGGCTATTTGACCGCGCAAGTGTGCGGCGATATCAACCTGTGACCCATCTATTGCCATCTTTTTTTCAAGCATCGGATCAATAAGAACGTCAATGCGGCTGAGGAAGAAACTAGCGACGGAGGCAACCTGGTTGAGAGGTTTTTTCTTAGCTGCCAGGGTTTCCAACCCGGCGAGATATGCTTCCACCACTTCTCTATAACGAGGCAGACCGAAGAGCAGGGTAATGTTAACGTTGATCCCCTCCCCAGTGAGTTGTTGGATGGCTGGAAGTCCTTCCGCAGTGGCTGGAACTTTGATCATCACGTTGGGGCGATCCACCAGAGACCAAAGCCGGCGGGCTTCTGCAATCGTTCCGTCGCTATCGTGTGCCAGCCCGGGAGAAACCTCCAGGCTTACAAACCCGTCCCGACCCTCCGCTCGACTGTAAGTGGGGCGTAAGAGGTCGGCAACATTTTGGATATCTTCCACCGTCAGCGCTTGATAAATTTCATCGCTGTTCATCCCATTCCGGGTTAAAGAATGAATCGCTTCGTCGTAGTCATGGCTCCCCGCAATCGCCTTTTCAAAAATGGAGGGATTTGAAGTGACGCCGCTTATGCCATCCCGCTCGATCAGCTGTTGGAGTTCGCCCGAAGATGTTGTCCTTCGACTGATAAAATCCATCCAGATGCTCTGTCCAAAAGCCTCAAGATCCAATAAAGTGTTATTTTTCATAATATTTTCTCCCGGCACAACATATAGAAATGCCATACTCATCCTTGCTATAACCTGCCTTTTAGTTCAGCCGCCTTAAAGGGTCCCGGCTCGGCCATCAAGGCAGTCGCCTCTTCTATTTTTTTCCATACATTCCACAACAGCACGCCGCGTACGCGCCCGCCATCGAGATAGTACACCGTGCCCTTTTGGAAAGGTTCCTGCCAGTCAGTAACCATCTCCAGCTTACTGCTCAGCTCTCCAACCGCTTCATAGCCAAACTCAAACAGATCTGAATAAAAGAACGGCGTGTGCGTATAAGGCTCATCCGCGCCAGCCATGTTGCGCCCGGCCTGTTTACCCATTTGCAGAGCGTTGTCTTCGTGTTCAATGCGCGCCAGTTTCCCCAGCGTCGCATGAGGGAACATCGCCACGTCACCCGCCGCAAAAATATCGGGCATAGACGCGCGCTGATGATCGTCCACGATAATGCCATTCTCGACTTTCAAACCTGCGGATTTTGCCAGCTCGACGTTGGGGCGGACTCCAATCCCAGCCACGACTCCATCCACTTCGAAAGTGCGTCCGCCTCGAGTCTGGACCTTGAAACTGGTACCGGTTTTCTCGAGGCTGGCAACCTCGTCTGCAAGTACGAGGTCCACCCCTTTCTTCCGATAGGTATCGTTCAGGAAGTTGGAAAGCTCAGACGGATAAATATTCTCACCGATCGAATTCTCCCGAAAAATCATCGTCACCTGTTTGCCAAGCGTACTCAATACCGCTGCAACTTCAGAACCAATGAAGCCAGCGCCGATCACAAGAAACCGCTGTCCCTGTTCGGTCAGGGCGCGCAGGCGTTGATAATCTTGAAGCGTGCGGTAGTAAATAATTTCATTGCCGCCAAACGGCAAACGGATCGGCGAACCGCCGGTAGCAAGCAAAAGTTTATCGTAGCTGTATTCTTCACCCTGATCGTCGCGCAATAGTTTTGACTTGGGATCGAGTTCGGTCACTTGTCTTCCGAGATGAAATTCGACATTCAATTTATCGGTGCCGCGCCAGATCTTTTCAAACGGACGCCCCTTCCACATTCCCTTGGTGAGCGGAGGACGAGCGTAAGGCATATCGGTTTCAGAGCCGATCATGCCAATCGAACCGTTCGGGTCCAGTTCACGGATGCCGCGCACCGCGGCATCAGCAGTCATGCCACTTCCAACGATTAAGAATTTATATGACTTCATATTCCATTCCTTTCACAAGCTGGTTTACTGATTTTCGAGTAAAAAGTTCTTGAATATCCAGAAAGATGTTTCTTACACATCCTGTTGCTGCCGAAAGGTTTGGGCGGCGTTCACCATATTTTTTAGCGCAGGGATAACCTCATCCCACTGTCTTGTTTTTAATCCGCAATCAGGGTTGATCCAGAGACGTTCAATTGGCACAACCTGTGCGGCTTTCGCGATCAATATTTCCATTTCAGCCTGCGAAGGTATATTCGGCGAGTGAATATCATAGATACCGGGACCTATATCCCCAGGGTACTTATATTGTTCAAAGGTATCCAATAGTTCCATCTTCGAACGGGATGCCTCAACGGAAATAACATCCGCATCCATTTGCCCAATGGCTTTAATGATGTCATTGAATTCGGCGTAGCACATGTGAGTGTGAATCTGTGTTTCGTCACGCACCCCGCTGGATGCCAGCCTGAAACACTCAATCGCCCATTGAAGATAGGCTTCCTGCTCTGTTCGGCGAAGGGGCAACCCCTCGCGGAAGGCAGGCTCGTCGATCTGGATGATGTGAATCCCAGCGCGTTCCAGATCGAGCGTTTCCTCGCGAATTGCCAATGCGATTTGCCGACAGGTCAAGGCGCGCGGTTGATCGTCCCTGACGAACGACCACTCCAGTATAGTGACTGGTCCGGTGAGCATTCCTTTTATCGGTTTGCTGGTGAGGGATTGGGCATACGCAGACCATTCCACGGTCATTGGAACAGGGCGGGCAACATCGCCAAAGATAATTGGAGGTCTCACGCCGCGCGAACCATAACTTTGCACCCAGCCATGTTGGGTGAAGGCAATCCCGGTGAGACGCTCTCCAAAGTATTCAACCATATCGGTGCGTTCGAATTCTCCGTGAACGAGAACATCCAGCCCCATGTCTTCCTGCAATCGGATCGTACGAGCGATTTCCATCTTCATTAATACATCGTATTCATCCTGCGGAAGGCTGCCCTTATTTTTGGCAGAACGATGCGCGCGTATTTCAGGGGTCTGTGGAAATGAACCAATGGTAGTGGTTGGCAGCAAGGGTAGAGAGAGTTTTTCCGCTTGAGCGGATTTACGCACTTTGTATTCATTCTCGCGCCGCAACATGGATTGATCTACAGCGTCGAGTTGTTTGCGCACTTGCAAATTATGCGTGCGTGGCGACTCGCGGCGGCTTTTGGCTGCTTCACGACTCGCTGAAAACGCCTCAGCCACAATTTCAATTCCATCATCGACTGCCTGCTTAAGCGCCGCGAGTTCATCCAGTTTCTGACGGGCAAACGCCAGCCATGAATGTAGTTCGGCATCCAACTCGGTCTCCAAATCCAGATCATGCGGACTAAACATCAATGAGCAACTGGGCGCAAGCTGGATTCGATCCATACCTAAAGCAGAAACGGTCTGTTGAATCTGGGCGAGGGTTGCATCCAAATCATTCCGCCAGACATTGCGCCCATCAACCACGCCCAACGATAGGATTTTTTCGGCTGGCAGAACTGTCAGTATGTTTTCGAGTTGTTGCGGTGCGCGAACTAAATCAATATGTAAACCGGCAACGGGTAAATGAACTGCCAGGGATAGATTTTCCCCAAGACCACCAAAGTAAGTTGCCACCATCAGGCGCACGTCCGTGACCTGGCTTAATTGGCTGTACGCGTAAGAGTAGGCGGCGCGGGTATTTTCATCAGGATCCAAAACCAGGCAGGGTTCATCCATCTGCACCCAGTCTGCCCCGGCGGCTGAGAGGCGTTGTAAAATTTCGGTGTAAACAGAAATAAGACTTGGTAAGGTGTCCAGAGGGACACCTTCTGGAGAGGATGATTTGCTCAACAACAAATAGGACACAGGTCCCAATAATATGGGCCGGGTGTGAATGCCCAGACCTTTTGCCTCAACGAACTCATCGATCACTTTCGCGGAGGCAAACCGAAAGACCTGATCCTTTTCGATCTCCGGGACAAGGTAATGGTAATTCGTATCGAACCACTTGGTCATTTCCATCGCAGGAAGATTAAGACTGCCTTGTTGAGTCCCTCTTGCCATCGCAAAATAAAGATCAAGGTCGGCCGGGTTTTCGAGACAGGAGTAGCGTTGGGGTATGGCGCCAACCATACAGGTTGTATCCAATACCTGATCGTAAAATGAAAAATCGTTCGATGGGATGATATCAATGCCTGCTTCCTGCTGAACCCTCCAGTGCGCAAGCCGTAATTCTTTGCCAGTCTTCAGGAGATCTACAGCGCCAAGTTTCCCCGACCAATAGCCTTCCAAGGCCCATTTTAATTCACGTTTTGCGCCTAAACGCGGATAACCTAGGTTTGCCGTAACTGCCATTTTTTATACTCCTTTTATGTTCCAGCTTGCATCGAATTTTATCCAGAGGCTTGCCCTTCCCGAGAGCTTTAGGAGGAGAGGAAACTATCCAAAATCGATTATATCATAATATTTATGATATTTCTCATAAATATTATATATATCTATCATACGGTCGTTACCCCTTTGATAATATTTTCGTTTGACTTTGCACAGGAACATATCTGTAATGCGGCTTATCCTTTTTTCTGCCCCTTTAAGAAACTGCTTGTCTGATATCTAATATATCTGTAGTTTCATTGTCGCAAGGTGCTCAATATCATCCGGATCGTTGTGAATGTTCACTTTGTTTTCCGCCTCCTCATATTATTTTGAATGTGTTTGTGAGACAGGCAAAGACACAACCAAACTCACGGCGCGCTCAAAAAAAAGGTAATCCCAGGCCCACTTGATTAATACCAGCAACCGGTTGCGAAATCCGATCAGGCCGTAAAGGTGGATGCTCAACCACAGAAGCCAGGCCGGGAAGCCAGCGAAAGCACGCCCCCACACATGGGCTATAGCGGCATTTCGACCGATGGTCACCATCGTGCCCCGGTTGTGATAGTGGAAAGGCACAGGTATTTGTCCGTTTGTCTGACGAATGATGTTGCGGGCGGCGGCTTCCCCTTGCTGGGTAGCGACTGGGGCGAGCATGGGAAGTGGACGTCCATCTTCTTCCATGAAAGCCAGATCACCGATTACATAGACCTCGGGGTGGTCAGGGGTTTGAAGCGTCGGAAGAACCTTCACTTGTCCGTTACGGATTGTCTGAAGTTCTGCGTTGAAAGACTCGCCGCGCACGCCCGATGTCCAAATCACGGTTTCGAGTGGGATCGTTGCCCCATCCTTAAGCCGTATACAATCCGGCGTGATTTGACTGACCGTTGCCTGCAAGCGTACTTCCACTCCCATTTTTGCCAGCCGCCTTAAGGCATATTTTTCGAGACGTTCCGGGAAAGAGGCGAGCAGGCGATCATTTGCCTCCAGCAATAGAATGTGCATCTCTCGGGGATCGAGAGCCTGATAGTTTTTTACCAGCGGACCACGGATCAGTTCGGCAAGTGCGCCGGCAAATTCCACTCCGGTTGGCCCGCCGCCGACGATGGCAAAGGTCAACATTTGCCGCCGCCGCTCAGGGTCGGTTTCGCACAGTGCGCGTTCAAAGCGAAACAGGATGTGGTTCCGCAGGGCGATTGCCTGTTCCAGCGTTTTCAGTTGGAAAGCATACTCGGCTGCGCCTGTCACCCCAAAGAAGTGGGATGCGCTGCCGAGGGCTAAGACAAGAAAGTCGTAAGGGAAAACGTGATCGGTAGTTTTGACCTGTTTGGCGGCAAGGTCAATCTCAGTAACTTCGTTCATGAGAAAGCGAATATTCTCCTGCCCGCGCAGGATACTTCTCACTGGATAAACAATATCCTCCGCTTCAAGCTCCCCTGCGGCAACTTGATAAAGCAGCGGGAAGAAAGTATGATAATTGTTACGGTTTAGAACAAGCACGTCGGTTTGTGAATGTGACAAAGCTCGGGCAGCCCATAGTCCCGCAAACCCGGCTCCAATGATGACCACACGAGGGCGATCCGGGATTGTCATTTTTCTCCTTTCAGCAAATGGCATGCCACCGCAGCTGCGCTGGCAGCGATTGCCGCTTCGATTTTGTAATCAAGAAGGCTTAATGTGAATTTGAGCTTTCTCCGTTTATCAAGCATGCGCGGCGTGTTTAGTCTCGTGCGCAGCAACTTCCATCGCTTTGCATAAATCCTGCGCAGATTCAGCGTTGGACGTTGGTTGAGTATCGGTAGGTAGACTTCCTCACGCCTTAGGAAAGTAGAGCTTGATGAAGTCCGTATACGCCGAGCAAAATACCTTGCGGAGATTGGGGCTCGACGGTCTTCAATGGAGTAGCGAGACTCTCGATCTGGCGAAGGCGTCAAATTGGCATGCGGTTCCCATAGAATTCGTGATCTTCGTTATAGCCACCTTGACCATTGCCTAGGTGGGCAAAATCATGCACGAACTCGACAGCCTGGATCCATTTGACCATCTTGAAGCCCAACTGGTTCTCGCAGCGCAATCGCAATGGAGCCCCATGAGACACATTGAGCGGCGCGCCATTCATCTCATAGGCGAGGAGGGTTAATGCGTGTTTCATGTTCTGAATTGTGTGAACGTCATAGTAAATGCCGCCTTCGGCACCCTCGGCGAAGGAGTAGAAGACCACGTAGCGAGCCTCGGGTGTTGGTTTCGCGATGTCCAGAATGCTGCGCATGGGGACACCACCCCATTTTGCAACGCCCGACCATCCTTGTATACAGAAGTGCTTGGTAATCTGCTCTTGCTTTGGCATTGACTTGAGTTCAGCATAGGAAAACTCGCGCGGATTCATAACCAGCCCGCCCACACTCAGGCGATAATTCATAAAGTTATCCTCCTCCAGTGTGCGAAACTCATCAGAGGCTGGTAGCGTGCCATTAACCCAGAAATAAGGCGAGATATCCTTTTCCGTGTATTGAGTGTTCGGTTCCCATTGTTCGGCGATAATCTTGATAGGGTTGACCAGGGCTTGGCCGGCTTTCTGAACCAGACGGGAGTGCTTAAGGGTGAAGGGGGAGGCAAGCAACCAGGCAATGACTACGACCACCAGAACCGGGATAAATATCAGAAGCCCTGCCCAGGAAGCGTTATCCACGCCGGCAAACATGTGGTTTAGGTTTTGACGCATCCCATTCGCAAACACGAGAGTCACGTGGACAAAGATGAAAAAAAGAAACCAGCTCAGTACCAGAAAATGGATAGTTCTGGCTGCCTGACGGTTAATGATTTTTGCGAACCAGCCAAGCTTGTTGGAAATCGCTGGTCCCTGCATGAGCCCGGTAACCACCGCCAGCGGAGCGGCGATGAACACGGTGATGAAATATGTGAGCTGTTGCAGTCCGTTGTAGTTTGTCCAGGTATGATCAACCGGAAACCGCAGTGATAAATATTGAAGCGCCGTAGAGAGCGCATTAGGAAAAACTGACCAATCGGTAGGCACGAGTCTTTGCCACTGATCGCTGGTGAATAGCAGCACATAAAAGATCGCGCCGTTAATTACCCATAAAAGATCGAAAGAAAAATGCCACCATCGAGCGAGTCCCACCGAGTGCCGAATGCCCGGAATGCCCAGCCATTTAGGGATGGAAACCGAATCGTCTTTGGATGTCCAAATGCGGTCTCGTGGGACATCGTGCTGGAAGCGAAACCACTCAGATCCCGGGGTGGAGTCACGTCGCCAATACAGGCGCGGGTGATCGGCAAGAATTTGGATGCCGGCGCGGATGATAAACATCATGAAGAACAAATTGAAAAAATGCTGTAACCGCAGCCACAATGGGAAACCTGAGTAGATCGTCCGTGAAGATGTGTCGCCTGGGTAGCGCAGGATGAATTCCTGCACAGCAGGTATTGTGCGCAAATGTTGAGCGAAGGCAATTGCGGGAATTAACAAAACAACGATTGCCGGGATGGCCCATAATATATTTATCCAGCGCCGGCCCACACGAATGCGAGGCACAATGCCGTTCTGTGGCGGCATCCAGGAGTTCAGCTTGACATGGTTTTCCGCAATGCTTAGGCTTTTTTCTAGTGGCTTTTGAAGCAGTTGGGTTTGGCGATAGTTATTCATGGGTACTCCAATCTGTAAATTTACCTGGACAGCGAAGGTCGCCCCGATACAAGAGTGCCATCGGCAACAATTATTCTTTCCAAGCCCTTCTCATTAATAGTTAAGGTTGGTCATAGATATTCCGACTTTTTGTCGAATCAGATATTCATCATAGAATATATTGTAATCATGTATGACATGCGTTTCAGCGACACAAAGGCATCCTCAACATCGCGATTGCAATTGCAAATGTGAATCGGAATTGGTTCGAAAAGATCACGTTATTTTTGAGCGAGCGGCGCCCCGTGCAAAAAGCCGACAAAGATCAACTCCTCGACGACACGGATCGTATGTTGTTCACCCGCGTCAAATACCAGGAGTGTATTCGATCCGCAGGTGTGCTCAATGCCATCGCCGCCGGTAAATACACCTTGTCCTTTCAAGACCACCACAAAAAAGGGTGAACTGGGTGCATTGTGTTCACGAATCGTTTGATCAGGCTTGAGTGTGAAAAGGATCGCCCGACCCTGTGTGTCGACATGCAGCGGTTCAGCGTGGGGATCTTTATCTCCGAATTTCATGTTTTTTAATAAGTCTGTAACCTTCATTTTTGATTCCTTTCTTTATTGCTGTTTGTCGTTGAACAAGGAAGAGAGAAAATTCCTAATGAAACACTGATAAATATATGAACCTCATCTTTCACTGCGTATCATCTTTATTAGGAACACTGGAACGCTTGCGGCTTCTTGAAGTATTTGATGATTTGGAGAGAGACATTTGTTTCAGCCAACCGGGTTCAAGGACATGCTCTTCATGTAAACGATACAGACGTGCTTCCATCACCGCCGCACGGCCTAGGTAGCCCACTAATTCATGCGGGGCGTGACGATCCACAACCGGCAGGCGACCTATATCATTGCGCAACATCTTACTAACTGCATCATGAATCAACTCATCTGGATAAGTGACAATTGGTTCATCGTTACCAGCTTCAAGTACGGTTTTGTCTTCATTACCTTCCGCAGCTAATGCCTGGAAGATATCACCCCGAGTAACAATTCCGACCAGGCGGTGCTTATCCACAATTGGAAATGCCTGATGGCGGATAAATGCCGGGTCGCCGTGCGTAACATGATTTGCAACTTCTCTCACTGTCATTGTAGAAGGGATCACATCCGGCTTGGAATCCATGACTTCGCCGACTCGCATTTGTTGCAAAATATCCGGCTCATATTCGAGATGAATGTGTAATCCGCGCCGCGCCAATTTCTCAGTCATAATCGAATTTCGCATTAACAGAATTGCCACGCCATCCGCGATAACACAGACCAACATGAGAGGCAGGATGGCACTATAGTCGCGGGTAATTTCAAACGCAAAGATGATGAGTGTAAAAGTAGCGCGCGCAGCCGATCCGAATACAGCAGCCATTCCCACTAGCGCGAAGGCTGCTGGTGATAGATTCGCACCGGGTATGATTTGATTGACGATTATGGCAAACGCTCCACCCAGAGCCGCTCCGGCCATGAACATTGGGGCGAGCAATCCGCCCGAAGTCCCGGACCCGAGCGAAATAACGAGTGCCAAACTTTTGAATATCATAATAGCCAGGAGGACTGTCAATGTAAGGCGGGCATTTAGTATGTCGGATATGGTGTCATAACCAACGCCGATCACACGCGGAAAAAAATAGCCAATGATACCCAACCCAAGAGCGCCAATCGCCGGGTACCACACCGAGTCAAAAGGAAGCCGTTCGAATAAATCTTCAACCCAATAAAGCAAATTACTAAACCCAACTGCCACCAAGCCGCATATAAGCCCAAGCAGGATGTAATAAGGCAACGCATTTGGGATGCCGAAATCCGCAATGGCAACTGTAAACATGGGTCCGGCTCCCATTAGCCAAAGATGAATCGTTGTTGCGAATGTACTGGCGATCACCAGCGGAATGAAGGAGCGTGATTTAAACTCAAAAAGCAACTGTTCAATGGCAAGAATGACCGCCGCAATTGGGGTGCTAAATGTAGCAGCCATACCAGCCGCTGCTCCACAAGCTAATAAAATTTTTCGTTCTGATGAAGTAGTATGGATTAATTGGCCGATTAACGAACCTATTGCACCTCCGGTCTGAATGATTGGACCCTCCGCGCCAAAAGGGCCGCCGGTGCCGATTGCGATCGCCGCAGAAATCGGCTTGAGTATCGCGACGCGCGGTTGAATCCGGCTTCGGTTTGTTAACACAGCTTCCATTGCTTCCGGAATCCCATGCCCTTTAATCTTTGATGACCCATACTTTGCCATCACACCGATGATCAATCCACCGATCATTGGGACAATAATGATCCATAATCCCAACGGATTGTCATTCAGACTCGGCAGGGTGAGTCCAAAACGTTGGAAGAACACCAGGTTTGTAATGATGGAAATTAATGAATAAAGACCAAATGCCACAAAACCAGCAAGGATCCCAATCAATGCAGCCAACAATGAAATCAACAGCATGCGGAACCCTCCTGAAGGGTTAACGTTCATGTGTTTGTAATCCAGACTATTTCGTTCAACCATTTTCTACACCTCAGCCAAATTTAATAGCCAGATTATATATCGTATTACGATATAATTCAATAGTATAATTGATTTGGAAAATATTCAAACAGGGATCAAGGAGAAGTAGATGGCGCGTATCACAAAATCAGAATATGAAACTCTGGCTGCTTTCCGTTATTCTTTGCGGAAATTCCTACATTTCAGTGAGGAAGCTGCGCAATCAGTAGGTTTGGCGCCTCAGCAACATCAGGCATTATTATCGATCAAGGGCTTCCCTGGTCGTGACAAGATCACCATCACAGAATTGGCTGAACAGTTGCAAATCCGTCATCATAGCGCAGTTGGTTTGGCTGACAGGTTAATGGCGCAGGGATTGCTTGTGCGCGAACAATCTCCCACTGACCGCCGTCAGGTTTATGTAATGCTTTCCTCGAAAGGATTGGCGATCCTTGAACAACTATCTGCTGTCCACAAGGAGGAATTACGCCGTGTCCTGCCCGGCCTTCGACAGCTAGTTGAGCAGCTAGCTGCAGACGGGATTTCCGCTCCGACTCCATTAGTGAAGAAGACCTGATGTGACATCAGGTCTTCTTCACTAATCATGCATGTGCATGTTTGGCATTGTGCGCCGCAGTTTCCATCGCTTCGAACATCTCCTGTGCAGATTCGGGTGTGAGGCGCTGGTCAAGGATTGGCAAGTAAACCTCCTCCTCCTTGGCAAAGTGGACTTTGACAAGTGCGTACACACCGTACAAAACACGCCGCAGGGATGTGACTTGCGCGGCGGTCAGCGCATTGTCGGTCAGTCCGTTCCGTAATAAAGCCAGTTCATCAATATAGAGACCGACCTCCACGTGGTCACGGCTCATCGTCTTCGTTGCGTCAGGACTACCGAGAACTTTTTGCACGACGGGATAGAGCGCCGCTTCTTCTGCCTCCGCGTGCGGCTTGAGGTGGTTTGCCAGGAAATCGTAGACTTCATCCACACCGCTGCGGATATCGCCAATAGACGCCTCGCCGACCAATTCTGCAACCTGGCGGATACGATCAACTTGAGGGAACAATTCTTTGTGTTCATCGCGCAAGGGTTGGGTCAGGGTATTCATGGTGTTTCTCCTTTTGGTTTGAAATTTATACCCTGAGTATAGTTATCCCCATCGGAAATTTACATGACGCAGATCAATTAACTGCACCCTTTTCTGCCAGTTTCTCAAGGCGCGGCATGTCCATGATTGTCACCCACTTGCGCCCCGACTTAACCATTCCCGCCTCTCCAAAGCGACTCATCACACGGCTGACCGTTTCCGTTGTGGAACCGGTCATGGCTGCCAGATCCTGCCGCGAGAACGGCAACTGGATTAGCACACCCTGTCCGCGTGCTTCACCCAGTTTCCCCGCCAACCGCAGCAGCGCGGACGCGATCCGTTGCTCGACGGTATAGGCGCTCAACTGCTTGACAATTTCCTGTGATTCCGTCAGTCGCTGGCTGACGGCTTCAAGTACCTTGCGAGTTACATCGGGGTACTCCGTCAGAACCGTTTCAAAACTCTCGGATGAAATTTGAAGGATGCAACAATCCGTCTGGGCGATGGCAGTTTCCGTGTGGATGCTCCTGCCGAACACGGTCAAAGTACCAAAGTATTCACCACCGCGCAAAATATCCAGTAATACTTCACGCCTTGAATCGGTGTTGCGGACCAATTTCACTTTTCCCATTGCCACGAGATACAAGTATTCAGCCTCGTCCCCTTCGAAATAAATCCGTTCATCGGTGGAAACTTCATGGTCATGGAAGCGATCATTGATTTTTGAAATCGCGTCAGCAGGCAAATGTTTGAAGAACGGTAAACGCCCGATAATCTTCAAGCGGTAATCCAACGAGCAAACCGTGGGATCTACCCAGTCAAGACGAAGGGGAGATTTTGGACGCACCATATGGACTCCTTTCTTCTGAGATCAAACTTAACATTGCCAAACTAAGCCTTTGCCCGCCCCATCCAAAACTCAAGCCTGTTTCCTTCAGGGTCGTGAATATATATCGCTTTTGAACCCCATACTTCCTTGATCGGCGTTGAGGTGATTTGTGCTTCCAATAATTCTGCCTGCAATTGTTCTATATCGTCCACCTGGAGACTGATCGTGATTCCCTTTCCAGCGCCGCTGTCAATGGATGTTCGAGCAGCGTTAGCAACGCTCAATCGGGATCTTTCGTTGAGTTTGAATTCCACGAACCAATCATTGGAGGAAATGACAAGCAACTTCAATCCATCTTTATAAAATGCAACTGTTTCACCCCATTTTTTGCAGTATAAGATCGTATTCACGGCTTTGATTTTCATATAGAACTCGCATTATTCAGTTCAAGGATATGCGGAAATAAAAGAAAACATCTGATTTCATTTGGCTTCGGGGAAAAAGAATCCCCAGCAATTCGGGTCACCCGCCAACAGCCCCAGTCCAGCACGGAAAGGTTTTTCACAAGGTTCCGCATCAAATACTTCAGCAACCTCTCCAGCTGCAGGAGAGAAATAAGCTATTACCTCACAATGTAATCTTCCTTCCGATTCGCTCCGCGTGAAAACCGCCATATCCACGGGCTTGCCAGCCTCATCAAACAACGGCAGGAATGTTTCTTCGATCTGCGCGGATATTGTGGGCGACCACATCCCATCGCCAAGTGCTACGGAATACCAAGTATTTATCTTTTCCATAAATGTTTCTCCACTGCAATGAATTATCACACAAAATGCTCAACCAGCCATAAACGAAAAGTTTACTTATTACGAGACAAACGATAGAATGATGCCATGAAATCATTTCCCAACCGCTTTCCGCTGCCATTTCTCTTTCTTGCCATTCTCGCATTGCTCGCCGCGCTCTGGGCTGGCTTAATGCGGATCGGATGGCAACTACCCGCATTGACTCCTTCACTTGCGTTGTTACACGGTCCCCTAATGATCTCAGGATTTTTGGGGGTTTTGATACCGCTCGAACGGGCGGTGGCAATGAGACAAAAATGGATGTACCTTTCTCCGCTTCTTGCAGGACTGGGATGGCTGGTCACGTTACTGAGCCCGACTCTGCCCCTCGGACCTTTTCTACTTACACTTGCAAGCCTGGGCGGAGTCGCGATCTTGATAGAGATGACGCGCCGCGAGTTTGCACTACACACCTTCACCATGCTGCTCGGTATGCTGGCGTGGTTCACAGGCAACCTGCTCTGGTTATTTGGATGGCAGATCTTCCAGGTAGTTTTCTTTTGGCAGGCATTTTTGATTCTCACCATCACTGGCGAACGCTTGGAGTTGAGCCGCGTTCTGCGTCCATCGCGTAATAGCCAACTTCAATTCGGGGCAATGGTTGTCATCTTTTTGGCGGGTATATTCATTTCCATTTTCAATCCGCAGATTGGCTGGCGCTTGAACGGCGCGGCTCTGCTTTTTCTGTCGCTGTGGTCGGTGCGGAACGATCTTGCATGGCGAAACCTCAAACATAAACTTCCGCTGACACGTTACATTGCGTGGTGCCTGGCGCTTGGGCTGACCTGGCTCGGCGTCGGCGGCGTATTAAGCCTCGTCTTTGGCGCGCAGGTTGCAGGTCCAAGATATGACGCGATCCTGCATGTCGTCTTCATTGGCTTTGTCATTTCGATGATCTTCGGTCACTCGCCGATCATCTTCCCTGCCATTCTTGGCGTGCCGATCAATTTCCAGCCTGCTTTTTATATCCAACTGATTTTGTTGCACACATCGCTTGCATTGCGCGTGATCGCAGATTATGCAAACTGGCATACGCTGCGCATGTGGGGCGGACTTTTAAATGAAGTTGCGATTTTGATGTTTATCGTTATGACCGTTTTATCCATTCGAAAAAGTCTTGCAGGAAAGTAATCATGCCACTCCCCACCCGCATGTTAATTAAGACCGCGCTGGTTTATCTTATGCTTGCGCTTCTACTTGGCATTTTGTTGACCCTGGGTGTGCCGAACGGTTTCTTTCCCGTTTATATTCATTTGCTGGTCTTCGGCTGGTTGACACAATTGATATTCGGCGTAGTTTACTGGATGTTTCCCAAATATTCAAATCAACATCCACGCGGATGGGAAGCATTAAGTTGGATCACTTATGCCGCATTGAATATCGGTTTGATCCTGCGCGCCATCGCTGAACCGCTTCAAACTTCACATGCAAGCAACCTGTTTGGCACGCTGCTTGTCCTTTCAGCAATTTTGCAATGGCTGGCGGGTGTTGCATTTATCGCCAATACCTGGCAGCGGGTCAAGGAAAAGTAAATGCCGCGCTTGAGTGTCTGGTTTGTGCGTTGTTCATTGATCCATCTCTTTTTGGGATTAACCTTCGGCGGACTCATCCTCGCGAACAAGGGAATCCCGTTCGCACCCTGGACTTGGAGCCTGTTACCCGCTCACATGGAATTTCTGCTCCTCGGCTGGGTTGTGCAACTGGCAATGGGCGTAGCGTTTTGGATTCTGCCGCGCTTCAGATCAAGCCCATCTCGCGGAAATGTTAATTATGTACGGGGCGCACTGTTTCTTTTAAACGCAGGAATTGTGATGGTCGCGATACAACCGTTGATTGGCGCGAATTGGCTTTCTTTGACAGGGCGCATTCTGGAAACTTCCGCTATCCTGCTGTTTATTATGACATCTTGGCGAAGAGTCAAACCATTAGAAGTATGATCGGAGCTATGATGCAAACCGAAATTCTCTTAAACCGATTACAAAACTTTGAATTCCTATGCGGACTCGATCATGAGACTCTGGTCACTCTGGCAGAGAGCGCAGCATGGAAGGTGTTTCCACCCAATGCTGTTGTATTTTGGGAGGGGGATACCGAAACGAATTTATATTATCTACAATATGGCTCATTGAAAGTATTGAAGACTTCACCCGATGGACGCGAACAAGTTTTGCGTTTTCTGGATACGGGCGAGATATTCAATGAAGTGGGTGTGTTTGCTGGGCGTCCCAACCCTGCAACGGCGGTTGCATTGGAGGAATCAGGAATCTGGCTCTTGCCGCGCCACGCACTGGAGGAGATCATGCTGGCGCATCCACGAACGGCATTTCAGATCATCGAAAACATGTCCGATAAGATCATCAATCTGGTCACGCTTGCGGCGGATTTGTCGCTGAAGACGGTCGAAGCGCGGTTTGCGAAACTTTTGTTGGAGCAAGCCGAAGGGGACGTGATCGAACGTCGCCGCTGGACGAATCAAACAGAAATGGCATCGCACCTCGGCACCGTACCAGACGTGTTAAGCCGTGTCATTCGTGAGTTGACGAAGGCAGGCTTGATCGAAATGGACAGGCACCAAATCCATATTCTGGATCGCGCGGGCTTGGCGGAGCGGGCAAGGCTTGGGGGCGATTAAAGATTGGAGTCAAAAACCCGACAAAAGTCGGGGCGGGAAGCGGAAGGCGGTTAATTCGCTCTGGTTGCTTCAGGCAAAGAGCAGTCCGTCATTTATTTCTTCCTGATCAATTCTATAAAGACGTTCACAATTTTCGGATCAAAGTACAAGCCAGCCTGTTGGCGGATATACGCTACGGCTTTTTTCATCGTCCATGCAGGGCGATAGGGACGATCACTTGTCAGCGCGTCAAAGACATCCACTATGGAAAAGATACGCGCCGCCAGTGGAATTTCCTCTCCCTTTAGTCCACGCGGGTAACCGCTGCCGTCCCATTTTTCATGATGACAATATGGAATATCCAGCGCAGGCAGTAAATAGGCAATGGGAGACAGCATCTCGTAGGCGAGTTGCGGGTGACGGCGCATCATCGTCCACTCCTCATCACTTAACTCTCCTGATTTATGCAGAACATCATCGGAGATGCCCATCTTTCCAATATCATGGAGCAATGCGCCGCGGCGTATATGTATTAATTCTGAGTCGCTGACTCCAACGGCTTGTGCCAGTTGCAAGGTCAGGTTGGTAACGCGCAGAGTATGTTCTTCGGTCTCTTTATCGCGCAAGTCAAGTGCGCGTGACCAGCCTTCGATGGTCGCATCGTAAGCAAGGGTAAGATCCTGAGCTTGTTGTATTGTTTGCAAATGCAATGACTCGGCACGCTTGCGGATAGTGTGTTCAGCTTTGAACAAGCGGGTATTCTCAATTGCAATGGCTGTCTGGTTGGCGAGCAGGGAGAGTAGACGAATCTCATCCTCGTTCCATTGACGGGCGAATTGCGAATACACCATGATGCCACCAAGCGCTTCTTCACCCATCAACATTGGGACAACCAATGATGACATCAGTTTTACATTTGGATCGGTCAAGTTTGTTTTGAATTGCTTTTCAAGATTAATGTCCGGGATAATGACAGGCGTTTTCGTACGGATGGATTGGGATATGGCAGAATTGCCGCTGATCGGAACATCAACAGTCTCCCGTATTTTTTCGGATGGAAAGCCCAAACCAGTTTTGATGGAATACATTTTGCCGCCTGGGGCAACCAAAGCCAGCACGGCGTATTCGACCTGTAACACATCAGCTACCACCTTCATGGTTTGGTCTGCGATGGTTTGCAGGTTGCGTTCCCCCAATAGCATCTGTCCATGCCCGAGCAGGATTTGTTGTTCGTGACTGTGCTGTTCCCTTGCCTGCTCATATAAGCGGGCACGCTCAATCGCCACGCCAATCTGATCGCCGATGGAATTGAATAATCGATAATTCTCGACCGTGATAGCAGAACCAGATGAAGGCACAAGATTGAGGTTCCCCAAAAGCACGGTTCCGGCACGAACGGGGATACTGGCGTGGGAATGGTATGGGTAATCGGGACTCGTCACTCTTTTCAACTGTTGGCACTCAACAATTTTGATCGCCGCATCCAGTTTTCCAAGTTGTAACAACTCAATGCAACGACACGGGGTCTGCATGGCGGACCAGTCGGCGGGATTTAATTCAGGCGGCAGGTTATAGGAGGCTGCCAGTCGATTTTTTCGGAAGCCGTCCAACAATACCACCCAGCCACACCGCATGTTCATTGCCGTGATGACCGCTTCCAAACTTCGTTCCAGTGCTTCTTGAATATTGGCGGAACGATTCAATGCATTTGCCACGGTTTGTAAAATCTGCAATTCTTTTAACTGTTCTGTGGTTTGCTGAAAGAGGAGCGCCCGCTCAATTGCAATGCCCAGTTGTTTGCCAACAGTAGTTAAGGTCCCTAGCAGACCATCAGATGGCTGACTCCTTTTCCTAAAATACAGCATAACTGTTCCCAGAAGTGAATCCATGCCGGAAAGCGGGATACAGATCAGCGAGTGGTAACCCGCTTGTTTCGCCAGAATTTGCCGTTGATAATGTTCTTCGGATTCAATATCAGGGATTAAGAAAGCTCTTTGGCTTGCATGTGCCAGACCGGGAATGCCCGTTCCAGCGGGGAAACGAATATCCAAGGAGCCGGACATGAAATCAGGGTCCATGTTGTACTGTGCTGTCAGTTGCAATTCGCCAGACGGATTAACCAGATGGCATTCAGCCCCATCAGATGCAGCTAGTTTTGCAGTTTGCTTCAATGCCGTGGATAAGACAGCCTGTGTGTCGATCCATGTATGCGTCGTCGAAATTAGTTTATCAAGCACAGCCAATCCCGGATCACGGGAAACGATTGTGCGACTATGTTGTTTGCGATTCATGCTTTATCCATTATTTGTATTCATAAAAATTCAATTTCAAGATTCGGCTGCTCTGAGGATGTTCTGTAATTTTATCAGCCGATTTTAATCAATAAGGTGAGCTGACACATTATGGATACAGACTTATTGTAATGGAGATTATTTGGTTAATGGGTTTGTGTAATGCTCCTTTTCATATTTATATTTGGAATGGGACGCCCATTTAGACGAAGGCGGGACTGATCGAAATGGACAGGCACCAAATCCATATTTTGAATCGCACGGGCTTGGCAGAGCGGCAATGAATCGGGGCGGAGAAAGATTGGGTTCAGAAACCCGACAAAAGTCGGGGCGGGAAGCAGGAAAAAAGGTTAAAGTCAGGCATATTCAAAAAGGAGTCCACATGTCTGACACAACTGCACAAATCTATTTCACGGATACAAAAGCAAAAGCCGTCTTTTCGTCGGAAGGTCCCAAGCCGCAATTTCTGCTTGACACGCCGAATTTCAAGGCGTTGGTCGTGGGGTTGGAGGCAGGCGGACAAATCCCTGTTCACCCTGCGGAGGCGGCGATGTATCATTTTCTCGAAGGCACAGGCTTGATGACTGTTGGCGATGAAGCCTTTGAGATCAAACCTGGTGTAACGATTGTTGTGCCGAGCGGCGTGAAGCGCGGCATAAACGCCAGAACGCGCGTTGTATTTCTCGGCTCAAAAGGAGAAAAATAAAATGCCCATCCCATATTTACTCACAACTTTGCTTTTCACCTTCGTGGCATTCCTTGCCGCGGCGGATGCTTCATTGGTCAGCATCAATCTCATCAGCGCGTTTCCCGCATTGCGTTGGGTGCGCGTGCATTTCATCACATTGGGGATTCTCTCGCAGGTCATCTTCGGATTACTGCCGTTGCTGGTCGCGGCGCTTTCCAAAAAACCACGCCCTGCCATGCGCTGGGACATTTGGCTGACCCTCAACGTCGGCTTTGTCGCTCTTGTGGCGGGCTTCGCGGGCGTTAATCAACCAATGATCTTGACGGGCGGCATGCTTATTTTCATCTCTGCAGTACTGCTGCTCATTCAACTATGGAATGTGCGCGGAGGCGATGCGCCCGAAAGCCTAAAGTTCTACATCACGGGTATGTTCTATTTACTGGTCGGCATCATCATTGGCACAGGCATATATCTAAACTGGAGCGCGGCATTATATATCAAAGTGCCGCTCGAAGCGCACATCCACGCCAACTCATGGGGCTTCATGTCGCTCGTCTTCGCAGGCTTACTCGTGGATTTTGTGCCGATGATCACGGGGCGTCTGCTTAGCAGCACAAAAAATGTTTCGCTCATTTACTGGGGTATGACCCTCGGCGCATTCGGTCTCGTATTGGGTCCGTGGCTGGGCGGCAGTCTGCCTCCCACCGTTTCAGGTTTAATCCTGCATTTGAGTTCAACGATCTGGTTGGTGGTCTTGATGATTCGCGCCTTCAAAGAAAGCAACAAGTTGAACAGCGTAGGCGCATGGCATTTGGTTTCCTCCTACGCCTGGATTACCGCACCGATCCTGGTTGCGCCATTCATTTTGCTTGGATTTTTAGACGGCAGAGCGATTGAATCCATTGCGCCTCAGGCTTTGATTTATGGCTGGGTGCTGCAATTTGGCATTGCCTTCATCCCATACATTGCCCGCAAATACTTCCTTAAGGAGGAGCATCCACAACTCGGCGGAAGCTGGCTGAGTCTCGCCTCTGCGACAGTGGGGAGTCTGCTTGTGTGGGTGAGCATCTTCATCGTCCCTGCAAGAGGCGTGTTGTATGGAATCGGATTCGCAATGTACGCCATCGCCTTGATCCATCCATTGCAAGAACTTATCGAGATCACGCGGACGGGTTTGCAAAACCATGAGTTGGCTTAGCGGGAGCAGTTAATGAAAAAAATAATATTTATTGCATTTGCCCTGGTCGCATTGACTCTTGCATCTTGCGGCGGCAGTGAAAGTACAGAATCAACCACCACCCTGGCGCCTGTCCCAGTTGAGTATGCGGGTAAAACCAATCCGTTGGGATCCGATGCCGCAAACATGGGAGCAGACTTATTCGACACAAACTGCACCGCTTGTCACGGTCCGCAGGGACACGGGGATGGACCTGCGGGCGCAGCTCTCGATCCTGCTCCTAAAAATTTACCAGAGTTGGTTAAAGTTGCTGGAGATGACTATTTGTTCTGGTGCATTTCCACGGGGCGGCAAGGTACTGCGATGGTTGGATGGAAAGGTGTATTGACGGATGAACAGATCTGGCAGGTTATTTCCCACATCCACACATTAAAGTAGGCATATTCCTTCATATTAAATTGAAATCTCAATCAAAGGAGAACAAAATGCAATTCATAAAATTTATGACCAGTGGAACAGGGCGCGGCGCGCGCATCGTGCTGGGTCTCACAATCATGAGTCTGGGACAATTCGTTGTGCATGGAACGCTCGGCACAATTTTGACGGTGGTGGCGCTCATTCCCATCTCAGGCGGCATATTCGACTTTTGCCTGATCGGTTTTGCGATGGGATATCCGCTCAAAGGCGCGGATGCTCGCAAGAAACTGGCAGATAAATAAAGAACCATAAAAGCGGTAGGCACGAGCGTGACCTGCCGCTGGAAGAACTATAAAATGAAAATTACAAAAGATACACGCGTATCTGCCGTCCTTCAAGAACACGGCGACATCGCTGATGTAATGGAAGTGTTCGGCGTGAAGCGTGTGGGACGATATTCATTGCGAATGCTTGCGGCAAAAGCGGTGACAGTCGAATGGGCGGCGCGCATCCATCGCGTGCCGTTGAATGAATTTCTCGAAATCCTTAATCGCGCAAATGCCAAAAAGCAGGAACAGAAAGGAGGAGAAACATGAATCAAATCGCATCCATTCTCGCTTTCATCATCGGGGTCATGTCCATTATTGCGGGTGGAAAAGCCATGCGCGGCTGGAATCCTGGCTACTCCGTCCTCACGTGGCTTCCCGTATATAATTTTGTAATGGGAATTCTGTCTCTCATCCCCGCAGTTTTAATTTGGACGAATCACCACTACGCGCTAATCACCACTATTGCAACCCTCGGTGTTCACGCGGTTGTTTTGCTGATTCTCTTTACCGCCTTTCGCAACACAGTTGCTAACCAAAGTCTCGCCGCCATGATATTTCGTCTGATCACCTGGCTTGCCATTTTGGCGCTGATGTTCTTTCAAGCGCGGAAAGCGCTATAACAATCCTCAAATCAAGCGACTCTATACATCGTGTTCGTTGACTTTACCCTCTGACCATTTTCGGTGTGTGCCGATCAATTGTCTGTAACTCTGCTATCTATCGAAATGACGGCGTATTCTGTCCGCAAAGTTTATTGGGGAAACAACCTGCCTTACTACCAATCATTCATCAAGTGGACAATGTACCAGACCCTGCATGAAGTTCCAACTGGCTGCTGAATGTTCAACAAAACAAAAATATGATTTGCCTGCGCAGGATTTGCACAAAACCGACCCTTCGCAGACCATCTCCCGCTGGTTGATGATCTCCTCCCCGCAGGCTTCACATATAACACGCTTACCCGCTTGACCGATGATTTGCTTCACGGGAATCTTTAATTCCACTCGTCGCCAATGAAATAATAATTCATCAGGAATGTGTTGATAGCCTATGAGTTGCGCTTCCCACTTATTGCGTGCGGAAGGTGCATATTCCCATGCCAGTTCACGAGCGTGATTTTGTGGCACGATACGAAGGGTTTGTTCGGTGAGTGTATCTATAAAAGTTGCAGCGGTCTTGCCATAATCTTCAATCCGCAGAGTACGTCTGCCGACGTAACAACCTGTTGCTGCGGAGAGTCCGTCTATGAAACAGCCGTCTGTTTCAGCGATAGCGAGCAGACGCTTCTCGGGCTGAGGCAAAGGAATCTCGAGCAGGCTCCCTGCTAAAAGTCCGATACGAACGCCGAGCACCTGACGGGGACAAACTTTGTGGTGATGTACTGCGCCGACTTCCAGCAGGGCATCCAGATCGGGTGTGGTCAACATCGAAGATGTGTTCAAACTTCACCTATATTTTTCCTGCATCTTTAGTAATCTTCTTGTTGATCTGTTCCACCGCTTCTGTTTTTATGAAAGTGGTGATCAACTGACGTGCCAACCCGAAGATAGTAGCAGCCCAGGCAATCAAGGCTAGGTAGATAAAGAATTTGGGTATGACTAAAAGAAAATCCAATTTCATCACCTGAGCCAATCGGAACGTGCAGACTGTATACATACCCATTGGGAAGACCAAACCCCAGTAGGCGGGATGATATGTGAGGGGATAGCGTTTGTAAATGTGCCGCCACGCGCCGAGGAGGAATAGAAGCGGAATCCACCAGGTTCCCGACGCCCAGAAGAAGATCGTGAAGCCTTTGATGAAAGGGATTAGATCGTTTAGAAATGGCGCATTGCCTTTGAGTAGGATGTTCGCACCTGCCAGCGTGGTGATGGCAACCGCGCCCATGTTGATCCAGTAGGGAGGTCCCATTTCATCTGCGCCGATTTTGAAGAACATGAAACGATATACGATGAGTGAAATGATCAGAATGTAGAACATGCAGCCGAGCAGATAAAACCCCAGCATGGCATAGGCGAACATTTCATCCCAGGGTGAGAAACGGGAAGCGATCAACATGCCAAGCACAACAATGGATTGAGTGGAGACAACGAACAGCATCCACGCGCCGTTGATGCCTGACTCCAGCGGCGGTTTCTCTTCTTTGACGGTCAGGATGGTGAACAGAGCATAGATCAGCAAAAGCCAGAGCGCCAATCCCAAAATCCAGAGGATAAACGCTACTGTTTGATTTGAGCTGAGAATAACAAACTGACTGCCCAGCACATTCGTCCCAGCGACAAGGGTCAGGAAGCCCGTACCCAAACGGTGGTTCGATAGATCACCGATGAGCCGTGATGGGTGTTGGAAGATGCGGGCTATAGTGAGAAGCCAAAGTATGATATAGAAAAATTGATTGAGGTAGAACAATGGGAAGGCAAGAAAATCCATCTTCAAAAGATAACAGGCGATGGAAACGATGCCCGTTGCCATGACGAGAGCAAAGTAGGCGGGGAACAAGTCACGCACCCCGTTCTGAACCATGCTGGTTATTCTATTCCACATAGGATTCTCCTAAATGACTTTCCGTCGTGTCCAGATCACCAATTGGAAGCGCCGCCAGAGATAGCTGACGGGGAAACTGACCATGTGTACCAACCTGCCAAATGGGAAAATTGTAATCAACAAGACGCCGTTCAAAAAGTGGAGTTTGATGACCAATGGCAGGGCGGTAACCGATGCCACCGAAGGTTGAAACGTAGCCAGTGAAACCACCCAGGGGGTGGCAGCGTGAAGGAACCAGACGGCGCCCCAGCGGTATCCAAAGGCGATCCACATCCCAAAGAAAACTTGCATGAACAGCAGAAACAACACGACCCAATCGGCCGGCGTGGTCACTGCCCGAATTTTTGAGAACGTGAGTCTCCGTACGATCATCGCTCCCGCGCCGACCAACGCCATCAGTCCCAGAATCTTGCCTGCCAATTCCGCCATGTAAAGTGTTTCAGGTGTGCTGTGCAAAGCCGCCATCACTTTGGGGATAGTGAAACCTGCCATGTGAATCAGCAAGGTTGGGATGATGCCATAGTGCCAGAGCGTTGAACCCCAAAACTGGAGTTCACTTTCGAGGAACTGCGACGAAAGACTCGTAAAAGAATATTGATTGGTGAGGTAGCGATATACAGTGCCCCCCACGGCAAGGGCAACCGCTACATATGGGAAGACGATAAACAGAAGAATATCAGCCATGACTCAATTCCTTTTCAGGGGTGTGAACAAGAAACAGATGAAGTGCAGAGAGGAGTCCAAAATAGGGGTTTTCAGATCCCTCGCCGAAGACTTTCAGCATTTTCTCCATTGCGGGGTTCAGACCTTCGTTTATCAACGCCTGACAGAAATCATTCTGTCGGTTGGTTGCATCCAGCCCGAGGTAACGCAAGACAATCGCTACGTGGTCCGGAAGTTCCTGCACCGCAGAGTAACCGATGGTGTGATAGGCTTCGTTGAGTTGCGCCATGAAGGCTCCACGCTTATAGCTTTCGCCGAACAACTGATAACCGAGATAGGGATAACAAACGGGTTGCATATCGAAAGTAGTGGTGTACAGTTCCTGCATTTTTGCCAACGGATGTTGTCCCAAACCGTGCAGGAATTTTTCCAATGCGCTGGCTGCATCAGGCTGGGACTCCTGCAATTGTGAAAGGCACTCTTCAGCCTTTTGCGTGATTGACATAGCGGGATACGCCAACAGGTCGGCGAACAGATCGTACAGAATTCCGATTGAATCTTTGAGCATGGCTACAAACCTCTTTGTGGACCCTGGCGTTTGCCAAAGCCAGTCTCTGCTTTGCGTTGTTGCGGATCGTACACTTCCTCGATGTCGCCTTCGCGGCTGTAGGGCGGGATAACAAAGCGTTCCTGATACGTGGGTAGGGATGTCAGGCGATAGATGGCTTCGGCTTCCTCGGCGGTCATCCCAGCTTTGGCGAGGGCGGCAGCGGCTTCTTCCGCAGTCACATCACCGACAGTTTCGGCGCGTTTGTAAATGCGGACGGCGATCATCTTCTGATACGACTTGATCACCAATTCATCGTTACCACCGGACAATGTACGTGACATATAGCGGACGGGCACACGCGCGCTTTCCAGCGAACTGAACAGGTCTGTTTCCACGCGTTGCGTGCCGTTTGACTGGGTTGCATTGAGAACAGGCAGAAGCGGCGGCACATAGAACAGCATGGGGAGTGTGCGATATTCAGGGTGCAAAGGCAAAGCCAATTCCCATTCTTTGACATAGCGATAGACCGGTGAATTTTGCGCGGCGGTAATCACGCCGTCGGGTACGCCGCTTTCTTTCGCCGCCGCAACAACTTTCGGGTCGTGAGGATCGAGGATCATCTGACGCTGGCGCTCAACGAGTTGTTCATCCGGCACTTTAAGAGCGTCTGGAATCTGGTCCGCGTCATACAGCAAAACCCCGAGATAACGAATACGTCCAACACAGGAGTGGAAACAGGCGGGGGCTTGTCCGGTTTCGAGGCGTGGGTAGCAGAGAATACATTTTTCAGATTTGCCCGTTGACCAGTTGTAGTAAGTTTTTTTGTAAGGGCAGGCAGAGACACACATGCGCCAGCCGCGGCACTTATCCTGATTGATCAACACCACGCCATCTTCAGCGCGTTTGTATATGGCACCCGATGGGCACGCTGCCCCACAAGCCGCGTTCAAACAGTGGTTGCAGATGCGCGGCATGTAGAAGTAGAAGAGTTGCTCGATCGAAAAGAGGCGTTGTTTTTCCTCTGCACTCATGTCTTTGAGTAGCGGATCATTGACCGCATAGATGTTGGAGCCGCCCAGATCGTCATCCCAGTTGGGACCCGATTCGATGTCTATCGGTTTGCCATCAATGCGCGAGATGGGACGCGCCGTCGGCTGATCGTTGCCGAGCGGTGAATTGAACAGATCGCTGTAGTTGTACGTCCACGGCTCGTAGTAATCGTCCATCGTAGGCATGGCTGGGTTGGAAAATAAATTGGTAAAGGTCTGCAAACGGTTTTGGAGTTTTAATTTTAGGGTAGGATCTTTGGGCTTGTCCTCAAGTTCCCAGCCGCCGTGATATTTGTCCTGGTCTTCCCATTGGGTGGGAAAGCCGACGCCGGGTTTTGTCTCTACGTTGTTCCACCACATATATTCCGCGCCTTCGCGGTCGGTCCAGATGTTTTTGCAGGCAACACTGCATGTATGACAGCCGATACATTTATCGAGATGGAATACCATTGAAACTTGTGATCTGATTTTCATAATTGATTTCCTCTTTTCACCACAAAGGTTCACGAAGGTACACGAAGTAAATGCTTTTGGTTTTCCTTTGTGACACTTCGTGCCCTTCATGGTAAATATTTTTAGAACTCAGGTTTCCCTGGCAGTTTGCGTACCAATATGAATGTGTCGCGGTTGACGCCAGTCGGACCCCAGTAGTTGAACGCATAAGTAAACTGACCATAGCCGCCAACCATCAACGAAGGCTTAAGGTGGATGCGCGTGGGACTATTGTGCCCGCCTGCCCGCTTGTTGCCGCGCATCGGTGACTTGGGCACGCTCACCGTCCTTTCCGGAGCATGATAGATGATGCAAATTCCGGGCGGGATGCGCGCGCTGACAATCGCGCGTGTGACCGTCACACCGTGATCGTTGTAGGCTTCCACCCAGTCGTTATCCACAATGCCGATTTCTTTAGCATCCTTTTCGCTGATCCACATCGGCTCGAGTCCGCGTGAAAGAGTCAACATACGGTCGTTATCAAAGTAGTTGGAATGGATATGCCACTTGGCATGAGGTGTGAGGTAATTCAACTGGATGGTCTTGCCTTCGCTGTGACTTTTATCCAAATCGCCAAAAGCCAATGGATCAGGTCGCGGCTTGTAAGTGGGCAAATGTTCGCCATACGCCAGATACCCTTCGTGATCCAAATAAAAGTGTTGCCGTCCCGTCAACGTGCGCCAGGGGACGAGTCGTTCCACATTCAAGACATATGCTGAATAGGGACGACCATCGGTAACAATGCCTGTCCAAATCGGGCTGTTGAGCAAACGTCGAGGCTGTTGAGTCAAATCATTGAAGGTCATGCGCGTGGCGCGTGTGGGTTCTGCCAAATCAGTTAGCTTGAGTCCCATGCGTTCTTCTTCGGCTTGGAAGGCGCGGTACGCCACTTCGCCATTGGTTTCGGGAGCCAGATGCAGGATGATGTTGGCGGCATCTCGCGCAACCTCCAGTGAAGGATAGGTCTGTCCATTCCATGTAGTAGTTGGTTTGCTATCCAGTAATTGCTGATACAAGTCATCCACATCCCAGTGAATGCCGTGAATTGCGAGACCTTCCTTCTGCACCTTCGGGCCAAAGGATATGAAGCGTTTACCCAGGTTGACGTAATCGCGTTCGGTTACCACAAAGTTCGGCATTGTCACGCCAGGGATGGGTTCACATTCCCCACGCGCCCAATCACGGATGTGCGCCTGCGCCATCTCAGCGGGCGTATCGTGTTGAAGCGGCATGGCAACCAAATCACGCACGGGTTCAGGCAAATGAGTCTCCGCCAATTCGCTGACCTTCCCTGCCAGGATTTTGAAAATATCCCAGTCTGTTTTCGATTCCCACGAGGGCGGCACAGCGGCGGCAAGCGGGTGAATGAACGAGTGCATGTCGGTCGTGTTCAAGTCATCTTTTTCATACCAACTCGCCGTCGGCAACACAATATCCGAATACAACGCCGAAGTATCCATGCGGAAATTGATATCCACCACCAGATCAAGTTTGCCTTCGGGCGCCTCGTCACGGTAATTCACTTCATGGAAGTGACTCTTATCCACTTCCTCCGAAATGATCTGATGATGCGTCCCCAAATAATGCTTGAAGAAATATTCCTGACCTTTTGCGCTGGCATTGAGCGCATTACCACGCCAGATAAACCACAGGCGAGGCCAGTTTTCGGGAGCATCGGGATCCTGTACCGCAAACTTTAGTTCGCCTGACTTAAGTTGATCCACCACCCATTGACGAATTTCCGCATCCGACTTCGCCCCAGCCTGCTCCGCCTTTCTGACAATTTCCAGCGAGCTGACATTGAACTGCGGATACGACGGCAACCAACCCATCCGCACCGCGCGGACTTGCGCATCCAGCGTGTGCTCCTGCGGCATATCCCGATTTTGTTCATCATCGGGACGTGGAACAGGTTGAGGTTCGGTATAGGTGTGTTCATAACGCCACTGATCGCTATTAACATAATGGAAGGAAGGTGAGTTCATCTGGCGTGGCGGTTTCTGCCAGTCTGTGGCAAATGCCATCGCCGCCCAAGGAGCCGCGGGGGCTAACTTTTCCTGACCCACATAATGATTCAATCCGCCGCCGTTTCGTCCCACACAACCAGTCAACAGCAGGGTTCCGATACAGGCGCGATAGATCAAGTTATTGTGATACCAGTGATTGACCCCCGCGCCGATGATGATCATGCACTTGCCTTCGGTCTTGACTGCGGTCGTCGCCCACTCACGTGCAAACTGAATCACGGTCTGGCGGTCGATACCCGTATAACGTTCCTGCCAGGCGGGAGTGTACGAAAGATTCTCATCATCGTAGTCAGCGGGATAATCACCTTCGAGTCCACGCCCCACACCGTATTGAGACATGAGCAAGTCGTACACAGTGGCAACAGCCACTTTACCATCAGTCGTTTCTATATAACGCACTGGCACACTGCGCTGGAAGGATTTGCCTTCGCCGAACTCCGCGAACGAAACCGTCAGCCGTTCTTCAGATGTGTTGAGAAAACTCAACTGGGAACTGATCTCGCTTCCATCCAGACCATCTTTCGGTTCCAGATTCCACTGTCCCTTTTGCTTCTGCCAGCGGAATCCCAAACTGCCTTGCGGCATGCGCGGCTCATTGCTAAGTTCATCCCAAACCAAAAACTTCCACTCGCCATTTTCCACATCTCGAGTGCGTTCCACTTGTCCAGCGCGTAACATTCTGCCCGGCACATAACTGCCGTTTGACTCGTTGAGCACAACAAGGAAGGGAGAGTCCGTATAGCGGCGCGCATAATCCATAAAGTAAGGCGTCGGGGTCTGATGATGGAATTCGTTCAAGATGACATGGTTGACCGCCATCCAAAACGCGCCATCTTGCCCTGCATGAACAGGAACCCACCAATCCGCATACTTGGCAACCTGATTGAAATCGGGCGCAAAGACCACCAGCTTGGTCCCGTTGTGACGCGCTTCTGCGGCGAAATGCACATCGGGCGTGCGCGTCATGCTCATGTTCGATCCGACCGAAGCAATGAACTTCGCGTTGAACCAATCGGCGCTTTCGGCTACATCCGTCTGCTCACCCCACGTCTCGGGGCTGGCGGGCGGCAGGTCGCTGTACCAATCATAAAAACTCATGCTCACAGCGCCCAGCATTTGCAGGAAGCGACTGCCTCCGGCATAACTCAACATCGACATGGCTGGGATCGGCGAAAAACCGATAATGCGATCCGGTCCATATTTTTTGACGGTGTACATGGTGGAGGCGGCGATGATCTCAAGCACCTCATCCCAGCTTGTGCGACGAAAGCCTCCCTTGCCGCGCGCTTGATGAAAAGCCTTACGCCCCGCTTCATCCTCAATGACGGCTGTCCACGCTTCGACCGGGTCCGCGTGCTCCTCTTTGGCTTTGCGCCACAAATCCATCAGCACACCGCGCATGTACGGATATTTGACACGCACCGGGCTGTACTGGTACCACGAAAAGGATATGCCGCGCTGGCAGCCACGTGGTTCATAAGGTGGCAACCCCGGTTGCAAGCTTGGATAGTCCAACGCCTGCAACTCCCAGGTGACAATTCCATCTTTCACATAGATCATCCACGAACAACTGCCGGTACAGTTAACGCCGTGTGTGCTTCGTACCACTTTGTCATGTTGCCAGCGATTGCGGTAAAACTCCTCCCACTGGCGGGCTTGCGGATTAGAGATCTCTTGAATCCAACTCATAACAACTCCTTTTGTGCTTTATTCACCAATGCCCTGCGGATGCTCCGTAAACGATCTCGGTAGACAAACCCAAGAAATGCAATTACCGCTGCAAGCCCGGCCAGGCTTATACCGAATACTACAATCTCCCTGTTGGATTCTGGTTGTCCAACGGATGCATTCATGAAGGCGATTAAATCCGCCTGCTCGCTTTCGGTAAGGGGATTTTCGGTAAAGATGGGCTGCATGACTGGTGAGATTTTTGTTCCACTGTTCGAGAGGAAGGAAACAATTTCATCCTGACTCAGTTTGTTGGAAACATCTGTCAGATTGGGACCCATCACCCCGCCGCCGAGTAATCCGTTCTCGCCCACACTATGACAACCCATGCAGGGAGGTCCATCGTTTTGAAAGTGGGCATAGCCCATAAACAACTTTCGTCCGTTCTCCACATTCCCGTTGGCAATTGCCTCTACTGAAGGTGGCTGGGCGGTTTTCACATCAGGCGTCGAACCGCACCCGAACAGGGAAAATGCGAGCAACACAATCCACAAGAGATTTGTTCGCTCTCTGTATTTACCATTGTGATTTATCATAGGTTTTGCCAACTCCTGATTTTGATGAGGGCGAACACGGGAATGCTCTCCCACTGGTTTATGAAAGATTGTGGCTATTTAGTCTTGTGTACGAACAATGCAATCGTGTATCGTTTCGAGTAGATCTGCTCCTCGGGCAGGCAGGGTATGTGTTGAAACAATTCGAAAGGTGTTCTCATTCAACCCAGTACGTATTACCGATACTTCTGGACTTTTCTCGATGATGGTCTTTGTTAACTCTGCCGCCGCCTCGCTTTGCAAATTTTCATCGGCAATGACGATCACAGATGGGCTTGCCTCAATTAAACGCTCGTAAATATCCTTGTCGCCCAGGCTCCACGGACCGACCAACTCCACATCTTTATCCGCACGCAGAATCGTCTCCATGCTTTCGCCGAAGAGGTGCTGGGAACTGATCAACAGGATACGTGGCTTGGACATGATCGTATGTGATAAATGGAACAAAGTCTTGTCACAGGATACTTGGAATCGATGAGCAATCCCATCCTCCCCCATCCTGCAATTGGAATGAAAAAAGAGTGATTTCTAAATCACTCTTTTTTGAAAAGAATTAGTTCTTCTGCTTTATAAAATGCCCTTGGCTTTTGCCGCTCTTGCCGCTTCGCGCCGCGTGCGGACATGAAGTTTGGACAATATATTCCGTATGTGAGTCTTGACTGTATTCAGGCTGATGTTCAAAGCGGCGGCGATTTCCTTGTCCGTTGCTCCATTGGATGCCCGTACCAACACTTGTTGCTCCCGTTCTGTCAGACCATTGTCATCTTCCTTCTCTGCAATTCGGCCTTTGCTTAACCGCCGAAACTCGGAAAGCACGCGACCTGCCAGAATTGGCGACAGAGCGGCTTCACCCCGCAAAGCGCTGCGCAGCATTTCCAATAAATCTTGTGAGCGGATTTCTTTCAACAGATAACCCTGCGCGCCATTCTTGAGAGCTTCGAAAAGCATGTCATCATCGCTGCGGACGGTCAACATGACAATGATCACCTCGGGCAGAACCTGTTTAATTTGCGTCACCGCCTCAATGCCATTCATGCCTGGCATTTGCACATCCATGAGAATCAGGTCTGGCTTTAATTCCTGCGCTTTGACAAAAGCTTCCAATCCATCGTTGGCTTCGCCGACCACCTGCATATCGGGCTGGTTGTTGATAATGCCTGCCAAGCCTTCGCGAAAGAGGGCATGATCGTCAGCCAGTAACACACGGACTTGTTCCATCTTACTCTCTCTCCTCTATCGGCCACATTAGTGTAATGCGCGTCCCACTTCCAGGCGTGGATTGAACTTCGATTTCGCCGCCAATATGTTTGGCGCGCGCCTGCATGATCTGCAAACCAAAATGTCCGCCTGGCGCGGGTTGAGTTATATCGAATCCGTTTCCATCATCTTCGACAGTCACGAAATAATTTTCATTGCTTCGCCCTACCTGCACGCTGACCTGTTTTGCATTTGCATGTCGCGCCGCATTGGTCAACGCCTCGCGGGTGATGTTGTATACCTGCTCGGCTGTTTGCGGAGAGCAATCAGGGGCAGCGTCGGCGTCAGAACGCCAGACCGATTCCAGGTCATGTTGTGATGCGACTTCATCCAATGTATCGCGCAGGCGTGTGCATAAATCCTTGGTTGCGGGTGTCTCATCCATTAAGCTGTTGATGGCGCGGCGCACATCGCTCGTGGCTTTGCTGATCGTCTCGCGTGTTTTATGCAAACGCTGAAGCGCCGAAACTTCCTTGCCATCGGAAAGAAATTCCACAACCTGGTCGGTCATCAAGCCGAGATAACTGAGTGTTTGTCCAAGTCCATCGTGCATCTCTGCGGCAACACGGCGTCGCTCTTCAAGAGTCGCCACACGCTCAGCCTGCGCAAACAGGCGGGCATTCTCCAATGCAATCACAGCGACATTTGCGAGCTTGGTTAACATATCTGCTGACTCTGCGGCGAATTGATTTTGCGCGGGGCTTCCCACACACAACGCGCCGATCGTGCGATCACCAATACGAAGCGGTGCCGCCAGATGACTGACACGATATTCATCCGATAACATGCGGCAACCGCCACGGCACGCATCTACTCCGCAAATCATCGCGCCATCACTCTCCAATACAGCATTGGCAAATTGATTATCGGCACGCATCGTGTTGCCAACGACCGCATGTTTCGGACCGCTCAATGTTTGAAGTTTCAGCCAGTGCTGGCTTTCATCCACAAGGCACAACGACGCCACTTCACCGCCCAATAATGTGCGCGCCTTTTCGGTGACCGAGTTCAACACCTGTTGAATATCGAGCCGCGAAGAAATTTCACGGCTGACTTCGTTGAGCGTTTCGAGTTCGTGCGTGCGTTGGGCAACGCGTTGTTCGAGCGCGGCATTCCATTGGATGAGTTCACCACGCGCCGTGTGGAGACGGGATCGCATCTCATCAAACGCTTGTGACAACGTCCGCATCTCCTCTGGGCCTTCGACCTGTATCGGCGCATCAAGCTGATTCTCGCCGAGTCTTTTTGCCGCCAACCCCAAATCGTCCAATGGCTTGAGGAGAGAGCGACGTGTCATCCATGCGCCTACTGCGAGCAACATTATTGCGAAAACCAAAAACACAATTTGAATAAAGCGCAAACGATTCACCTTGGCAGTGGAAGTCACTTCATATAGACGCACCACTGCATCCGCTTCTTGCACCAGATTATCGGATTGTTTTTCAAGGGTAATTAGTAATGACACGGAATCAGCGGAAGTATCCATCGCATCCAAAGTGGAGCGGTATTGATTCCAGGACGATCCCACCTCGTCCAATGCGGCGAGCAACTGCGGGTCACGCGTGATCGGCAGGTTGACCACGCTGTTTGTCAGGTAGGGAGCGCTTCCCCCATTCCGCAAGGCGGATAACGTCTGACTAAAGGTTTGTTCCGATTCCTTCAAGGTGACAGAGGCAGATTCATCCCCATCTTGTAATTGAAACGACAGCCGCGTCATTTGCTGGATCAACATACGCTGACGCCCCGCCAGGTTTATGACCAGTGCATCCTGTTGCTGGGTCTGTAGCCCCAAATAGGTGACGCCAACAGATACCAGCACAAGGAGAACGAACGCTGTAAATAGAATGGTGAGTTGAACTTGAAGACGGTGGATCATGGGTTGCCAGATTATAACATTCACCTTGGGGTGAATATTTTGCTTTCCATGTCTCATAACATCAATCGGATCTGCCCTGCGCGGCATATATCATGTATACGGGTATAAGTTTCGTAAACGAACGCAGGCGGCATAACTACAAAAGAAACTTTTTATATTCAACTGGACAGATAAGATGCCTATCCAGTTTTTTTGTGAAATAAACCAGCGTTGATTTGATCTCAGCAAGAAATATTATTTGCACCCCGCCGATTTCCACTCAGGGCGCATGGATTTCCATGCTTGCACTGTTCGTTCCATTTCAGTCACGGCCGCCTGCCAGGCTTGTTCGGGATCATTTCCGTTTGCCACATTTTGCAGCATGGTATCCACAATGCCGGGGATGCCGAAAACCTCCCAGGCCCAGGGCGGAACCACATCGGAGCGTTGGAATTGACCATTCACAACCGAGCCCATATTCATGGCTGGATGATTGGCGTAGTCGTACCAATCGTAAAACGACTGGATCCAATCCGGGTGTTTGCTAGTGAACGGATCCGGGCTGGTGAGCGCTTTTTGACGGATTGATTTCAAAAGGGGGATCATCTGCCCCGGCACGGTGAGATCATATCCCAGCAATTGATCGTCGCTGATCAACCATTGTAAAAAATCCTTTGCTTCCTGCTTATTCTTCGTTGCCGTTGCAATAGCGAAGCGATTCCACACCCCAAGCGTGACCTTTTCAGCTCCAAAAGGCGGAAAGATCACCGTCACTTTATCAGATAACTCAGGATGAGTCTCTTCCAGTTGAACGCCCAAGCGCCCGCCATACATTGACATTGCCACTCGTTGATTAAGGAACGCGTCAATTTGTTCGCGGTAACTCCACGTGCTGTAACCGGGCGGAGCATATTGCGCCAACTCAGCCCAACGCTTCACCGCTTCCAAAGCTTGCGGCTGCCCAAAAACCACCTTGCCGTCGCAGGAAAAATAATCTCCGCCATTTTGCCAAAGGAAGACCGAAAAATAATTGACAGTGGCGATATTCTGTCCGGCTGGAAGCGCAATACCGTACATGCCATCCCTGGTCAAAACACGGGCGGCATTTAACACCTCATCATACGTTCTTGGAATGGGCAAGCCAGCCTGTTCAAGCAGATCCTTGCGTACCCACAGCCCATACACGCTGACGGCATACGGCACCGCGTACACCTGTCCATTTTGTTGGTAGAGGCTGCCTTCCATAAAATCATCTGGTCCAATATTGGAAACAACATCATCCAACGGCAGGAGGTAACCAGCCTCCACCCATCGCGGCATCAACGTAGGTTCCACTTCAAAAATCCCAAGATCGGAACCGGATGCTAATGCGCTTAACAAGCGACGTCCACGCTCGGCAGACCAGGCGATGGTGACATCCACTTCCACATCGGGGTGCTGGGATTGGTATTTGGCAATCATGGATTGCAAGAATGCCAGTTGATTCGGATCGTTCTCGGTGGTGAAGAAAGGAATGATTTTGGGAGAGGATGAGTCTATCGTAACAGAATCAGGCGCGGGCGGAGTCTGCGCCGCGCTGTTTGAATTGGATGAACATGCCGAAACGAGAATCAAAAGCGCCAGCAGAATCATCCGCGTCTGTTTCGCAGTTCTTGAAAACAGAGATGTGTCGAAAGTCATGCGAGTATTCTATCAGGCTTAAACAATTCCATAACGGACGCGCGAACTCCAATGCCAAATTTGCGGCGTATCACCAAGCGCACGCTGGACGGTTTGGCGAAAAACGTCAATACCCAATTCTTGCCCGGTCACGCCTTTTTTGAGCAGCGACATCACGCTGCCTTGACTGAACAGCAAACCGATCAAGCGCTCTGCGTTTCCAGTTTCAACGTGATGGAGGACAATCTCTTTGACATAACGAAAACATCCGCTCTCGCGCATACGCGCGAGGTGTTCATGTTTTTGCCAGCGCCGCAAACCGTGTGCGACTTGATATTTTTCTTCAGCGGCATTGACCTTCTGCGTGCAAACTTCATACGCGGCGTCGGCCTCCCAATGTGATGTCGTGGGAGGCCAATCATAATCGAACGCGGCAAATACGCCGCCGGGGACAAGAATGCGACGCGCCTCTTCGAACGTAGACTGCGGCTCCATCCAATGCAGTGCTTGCGAACAGGTGACAATCTGCGCGCATGAATCGGGTAAGCCTGTTTGATGAGAGAAACCTTCACGATACGCGACGTTCATCGCCTCTGTCTGCGCCTCAGCCTGTTTCCGCATATCGAGCGTTGGCTCCACCCCAATGACTTGCTCCGCTTTGTCTGCCCAGTAGCGCGTGGACAATCCGGTGCCGCTGCCCAGATCAACCACGAGTCGTGGGCGAGGTACACACGCCAGGCCTGTAAGAACCTCCGCTAGTATTGTGGGCGGCGCGGGACGATGTTTATCATACTGGTCTGCAAAGCCGGTGAAGCGTTCGATGTTGCCGGAGAAATCTATCATGCGGTTTTCTCCGGCACGAAGAGATATATGAATTCATGTACAGGCATCGCGTCCAGCCTTTCCGGGTCGGAGAAAAGTCTGAGGATGGCGGCGACGCGTTCTTCCGGGAAACTCGTGGCGAGATTGGATTTGAATTTTTCGACCAGCAATGGAATCCCTTCCTGCCTTCTGCGGCGATGACCGACGGGATATTCTACAACGATATTCTCTGTGGACGTGCCATCCTTGAAGAAGATTTGCACCGCGTTGGCGATGGAACGCTTTTCGGGGTCGAGATAATCGGCGCTGTATTTTTTGTTTTCGACGACTTGCATTTTGGCGCGGAGCGAATCAATGCGCGGATCGGATGCGACGTTATCTTCGTAATCGTCGGCAGTCAAACGCCCGAAGATGAGCGGCACGGCGGTCATGTATTGGATGCAGTGATCGCGGTCAGCGGGGTTATGGAGCGCTCCCGTTTTATCAATAATTCGAATCGCAGACTCGTGCGTGGTGATGACCGCGCGCTCGATGTCTTCAATTCTATCCTTGACTTGTGGATGAAGAGTCATTGCACACTCGGCGGCGGTCTGCGCGTGGAATTCGGCGGGGAAGGAAATCTTGAACAACACATTTTCCATTACATAAGATTCGTACGGACGTTGGAATTTAAACGGCTGTCCTTTGAACAACACATCGTAAAATCCCCACTTCGGCGCAGTCAACGAGGAGGGATAACCCATTTCGCCTTTCATCGTCATCAGCGAAAGCCAGACGGCGCGCGCCGCCGCGTCGCCCGCCGCCCATGATTTGCGCGAACCTGTGTTGGGCGCGTGACGATATGTGCGGAGGGATTGACCGTCAATCCACGCGTTTGAGAGCGCGTTGATGATTTTCTCTTTATCGCCGCCGAGCATGTGAGTCACAACTGCGGTGGATGCAACTTTGACCAAAACCACATGGTCAAGCCCCAGGCGGTTGAAACTATTTTCGAGCGCGAGGATGCCTTGGATTTCGTGGGCTTTGATGGAGGCGGTCAATACATCTTTCATTTGAAGCGGTTTTTCATTTCGATTAAGATAATCGGCGACAGACAAAATCGCACCAAGATTATCGGAGGGATGTCCCCATTCGGCGGCGAGCCAGGTGTCGTTGTAATCGAGCCAGCGGATCATGGAGCCGAGGTTGAACGCGGCAGTGACGGGATCAAGAATGTAACCCGTGCCTGGGACGCGGCTGCCGTTGGGGACGATGGTTCCATCCACTATCGGGCCGAGTAATTTTGTGCATTCGGGAAAGTTGAGCGCAAGCATGGCACAGCCGAGCGCGTCCATGAGACAGTAACGCGCGGTCTCGTAGGCGAGGTCGCTGGTGACCTGGTAATCGGTCACGTACTCGGCGATGTGGACGAGTTCTTTATCGGGAGATGGGCGGTTGGAGGAGTTGTTGTGTGTCACGTAATTGGTTTGTCCATTCCATGAGGAGACATCAGATGTCGAAATACAGACTGGAGAATTCCGCCATTGCGGTAATAGTTCACTTCGATCATTGTATTGAGCAACGCTTTACCTGTAAATTTAATTATCCTGCCGTTTGGCTTAATGGCATTGACCGTGATCAACGGATGCGGCGGCATGTCGTCGCCGCAAAGAACGTGGTTCGCAATGACGGGTTTATTAAAAGCAAATTGGGGCAGTTTGCATAAACCACCCAATTGAAATTATTTTTCTTCGGGGAAGAGCAAGATCGAATCGGGCGGCAGGTACAGGCTCATGCGCTCGCTGGGTGCGGTGTCCACCGTCTCGACCTTAAGACTGCCCGAACCCGTATCCACTACATGCTGCCACTTCGAGCCGAGATACGTGGAAGATTTGACGCCCGCGTTGAGGATGTTGCCGTCGCGCTGCGCGCCAGCCATTTCGACGCGCTCTGAGCGGATGGCGATGGTCACATTTTGATTGACGTTCCATGACTTGCTGCTTCGGTCGGTCAACTTGAGGATATCGCCGTTCGCCACGCGGACCGTGAGCCTGCTCCCGTCCATTGAGGCGATCACACCCTTGAGGAAGGAGGTCGCGCCGATGAATTCAGCCACGAATTGCGTGGCGGGATGTGAATACATCTCCTCGGGCGGTGCGAACTGGAGCAACTCGCCCTTGTTCATCACCGCGATCATATCGGACATGGCGAAGGCCTCGGACTGGTCGTGCGTCACGTAGACGGTGGTAATGCCCACGCGCTGTTGCAGTTCACGCACCCAGACGCGCGCCTGCTCGCGGATCTTCGCATCCAGATTTGATAAAGGCTCATCAAGCAGAAGCAGGCGCGGGCGCGTCACGACCGCGCGCGCCAGGGCGACGCGTTGCTGTTGTCCGCCAGAGAGTTGGAAGGGGTAGCGGTCGGCGAGATCGGCGAGTCCCACGAGGTCGAGGGAATCCATCACGCGTTTTTTCAATTCGTCGCCTTTGACCTTTTGCAGTTTCAAACTGAAGGCCACATTGTCGAACACTTTCATGTGCGGCCAGAGCGCGTAGGATTGGAAGACCATGCCCAACTGACGCTGTTCGGGTGGCAGGAGCAGCCCCTTGGCGGTGTTGGTCATCGTAAAATCGCCGACGCGGATCACGCCTTCAGTCGGTTCTTCGAGACCAGCGATGCAATTCAAGGTAGTGCTTTTGCCGCAACCTGAAGGTCCCAGCAAGGTGGCGAGCTGTCCTTCCTTGACGGTCAGGTTGATGTTTGAGATTGCCACCGAACTGACCCCAGCGAATTGCTTGGTCAAATTCTGAATGATGAGATTATTTTCCATGGAGTTTCACTCCCAACAGGCGGGTGCTGCCAAAGATGAGGAAGGCGGTGATTGCCATCTGGATGGTGGAGAGCGCCGCGACAGGTTCCGCCCCACCCTGCTTCCACAGTTCGATCATGGTGGTGCCGATGACGCGCGAACCTTCCGAGAAAAGGAACAGCGCAACAGCATATTCTTTCAGGAAGGAAATGGCAAGGATGATGTATCCCGACAAAAGCGCGGGACGCAGGATGGGCAGGAGAATGTGGCGAATTGTTCCAAGCCAGGTCGCGCCCCCCACGCGCCCGGCGCGATCCAGTTCATCGGATATTTGCATGATGGCAGGACTGACCGCGCTAAATCCAAGCGGGAGATAGCGCATGATGAAGGCGATGGACATGGCGATCAATGTGTTTCGCAGCGAGCCAATTCCCGGAACGAGCAGGAATGCCCAGAGAAAACCGATGCCCACGATGATGCCAGGAAAAGCGCGCGGATAAAGCGCCATGTATTTGACCACGCCACGTCCCTTGAACGTGGAACGGTAGGCTGTGAGCGAGACCAACGCCATGAACAGGATGCCGATCCCAGCGGCGAAGATGGAAATGTAGATGCTATTGGTCACAGATTGGCGATAAGCAGGCGAGGAAAAGATGCCCTGGTAATTTTCGAAGGTCAGCATTTTGAGGGGGTTTGCAAACGGGCTGAGAAATGGCACGAAGGATTCCAGCACGATGGAAGCCAGAGGCAGGATGATGCCCAACAAAATGTAAAGCCCGACAATGAATGAAACCACGCCCTTCATTTTCCCCAACTCGAGCAATTTAGGGCGGGTCGCCTTGCCGCCCAATGTGACGAAGCGGCGCTCCAGCGTGGTTAATTTTCCTTGCAGGTATACCAACACAGTGACCAGCAGGACGACAAAAATAGCGACAACGGCAATCGCGCCGTAGTCCTTGCTGACGCCGACCACGCCCAAAACATAGATATATGTGGAGAGTGTGTCAATCCCGACGCCATTTCCCAGCACCAGTGGAATGGAAAGCAATTCCAATGCCGAGACGAGAGTCAGCAGCGCACTGTAAAGGATGGCGGGACGAAGCAGGGGAACCGTCACCCGCAGGATGGTTTGGAAGGGAGTCGCTCCGCCGATGCGGGCCGCGCTTTCCAGTTGCGGGTCAGCCAGCGCGAGCGATGAGGTGGCGTAGAGAAATGTGTTGGGAATGTAATACATCGCCGACACAACAACGATGCCCCAAAAACTATATAATTGCCAGGTGGGTAACTTGAGCGCGCGAACTAAAATGGTTCCAAAACCCTGGGGTCCATACATCTCCATCCATGCGAAGGCAAGCACAAGCGGTGAAACATAATATGGGATCGTGACAAGATTGAAATAAAACTTGCGAAGCGGCAGGTCGGTGCGATTGATCAAAACCGCGAGCAGAATGCCAATGGCCAGCGCAAGGATGGTTGCGGCGATGGCAAAGGCGGCAGTGTATCCGAGGATATGCCAGAACTTCTCATTCGCCAGCATTTTGGTGTAATTGGAAAACGTAAAATTGCGCCCTTGATCATACAGCGGCTTGGCGAGAAAACTTTGATATACGATGGGCCAGGCAGGGAACACGACCAGCGTAATGGTCAACACGACCATGCTCCACTGAACAACGCGATCCCAGGAAAAGCGTGGTTTTGTAAGCGGGGCAGATGTCATCTATCTTTCCTCGGCTCTCTTGTAAGAAAGGTGACAGTCACTTACAAAGTGACTGTCACCTACTCTAATTCCAATCAGAAATTACGGGCGCCCCAGGGCGGTCTTCCACTTGTCCACGAAAGCCTGGCGGTTGGCAGCGACAGCTATTTCAGGATCGAAGGTGAAGTAGATCACATTGTCGGCGCCGACGGCATCGATGACTTTTTGCAGGTGATATTTAGCCTTGTCGGCAACATCGGGGCGGTAAGCGGTGAGACCGCCTTCAGACCACGCAAGCTGACCTTCGGATGAGAGGATAAACTCCATCATCAATTTCGCGGAAGCGGGGCTGGCAGCCTTCTTGGTGAGTCCCATGCCGCGGATCATCACGACCTGGCCACTCTTGTCATACGTCCAACCCAAGACCGCATCGGCATCCGGGAATTTAGGGAAGACCGAGATGCCAGAGACAAAGTAACCAACAGCGGCCTCGCCAGACAGGACGGCTTTCACCATGTTCCCGGCGGAGGTCTGCATGTTGACATTGGATTTGCCAATCGTTTCGAGCGTCGCCCAACCAGCGTCGCCCATCTTTTTAGTCCAGAACCAGTTGATGGCGTGCCCAGTGCCGTTCTTCTCGGCATCGTAGGTGGTAATCTTACCCGCGAAGGCGGGATCAGCCGCGAGCGCGGCAATGTCGGCCATGGTAGTGGGAGGCGTGGAAACCAACTGCTTGTTCCAGATGATGATGAACGGGTCGGTCGAGACAGCGTAAATGCCGTCGGCAAGAGTCGCAAAATCTGGCAGACCTTTCAGATTTACGGGCTTGTAGACTTCGAGTTCGCCCTTGGCAATGAATTCCTGCCATTCGCCAGGCGCGGAGGTGATGATCATGTCCGCAGTGCGCGCGCCGCCCGCGGATTCGGTGTAGTAGCGCTCAAATGTTTCGGTGGTGCCCAGGTCCAACGCGGTGACAGTGATCCAAGGATATTTTTCGTTGAATGCTTTGATGACGGGCGCCCAGTTGTTTTCGCCCATGATGGAGTAGACCAACAAGCCATCTTTTTCGTTCTTGGATTCTTCGGCGAGCGCAGCCAACGGGTCAACTGCTGGAGCTTCGGTGGCGACGACAGCCTCCGTCGGGGCGTCTGTGGCTGGGGGTTCAGTGGCAGGCGCTTCGGTCGGGGTTGAAGCGGGGGCGCAGGCGGCAAGTACGAATACCAGGGCCAGCGTCAATGAAAGAAATACGTTCAGCTTGCGATTCATGTTTTCTTCTCCTTTGGAATGTGGTTATCTTGAATCCGCTATTCCGAAGCGGCTCAATTCGTTGTCAAGCGTCTCCCATTCGGGCAGGCGCACCAATCGCTGGCGTTCGTTCCATTCGAGCATCGAGGGGATGAGCAGTTCGCTGCTGCGCGCTTTTTGCAAAACAGCCAGGGCGCTTTGCATGGCGCGGGCGGCGACACGCATGGCAAGGTTGGGATGGATCACAATGCGATAGCCCATCTCGTGAAGTTCATCGTGAGAAATGATCGGTGTCTTCGCGCCTTCGGTCATGTTGAAAAGCAGGGGCGCTTTGATTCGCTTGGGCAATTCGGCGATCTGATCTTTTTGCGTGGGCGCTTCGACGAAGATGATGTCCGCGCCTGCGCGGGCATATAAATTTGCGCGTTCAATGGCTTCATCGATCCCATGCGTGGCAATGCTGTCAGTGCGGGCGATGATCAACATTTCCTTGCGCGCCTTGACAGCCGCATGGATTTTTTGAATCATTTCTTCGGTGGAAATGACTTCCTTGCCGTTGAAGTGACCGCATTTTTTGGGAGTGACCTGGTCTTCGAGCTGCATGGCGGCGACGCCCGCATCTTCATAGACCTGCGTCGTGCGCGTCACATTGACGGCGTTGCCGTACCCAGTATCCGCATCCGCGATGACGGGAATCTTGACTGATTCAACAATGCGGCGAATTGGCTCGATCATTTCGGTCATGGTCAGCAAGCCGATATCTGGCAAAGCGAATTGCACGTTTGCAATCCCCGCTCCGCTGGCATACACCGCGCTGAAACCGACATCTTCAACAATGCGCGCAGACATTGCGTCCGCCGCGCCCGGCACAACCAGAATCTCTGGCTGGGAAAGTAAATTACGAAATACTTTAGCTGTCATCCTGGGTAAAGGATACAGCTTGGGGTTTAAATGCAAAACTCCCGAACGGCTGGATTTTGTCCCCCCGTTTGGGAGTGGAAAATGCGATCCACAGATTACGCAGATTTTTTTAATTCAATCTGCCAAATCTGCGGATAAGTTTTGTGATTGTGCGTTTACTTCACCAACCCCAACCGTATCGCCTTGACTGCCGCTTGCGTGCGGTCATTCGTCCCCAATTTGTGCATGACCGTTTGAGCGTAGCCCTTCACTGTCCCCGCGCTGAGTCCCAACACATCGCCAATCGCCTGATTGGTCAAGCCTTCCACTATTAAACGCAAAATATCCATTTCACGCGCGGTCAGCGGCTCCACCAAATTTTCCGGAGATTCGTTCGTCTTCTCCGCGCTTTCAAGGTTTCGCAAAACATCCCGCAAAAACAGACTGTCCACCAGCGATGTCCCTTGCGCGATGGAATAGACCGCCGCGAGCAGTTCCTCACGCGAAATATCCTTCAACACAAATCCCGCCGCGCCCGCAGAAAGTGAGCGCAGCAAATATGCGGTACTGCGATACGTTGTCACCATGATGACGCGCGTGTCCAACTTCGCAGCCTTGATCGCTTCGAGCGCCTGAATGCCGTCCATATCTGGCATACGAATGTCCATCAGGATCACCATCGGTTTGAGCTTCATTACCATCTCAATCGCTTCGCGTCCGTTATTCGCTTCGCCCACAATCTTAATCCGCGAATCGCTTAACATGCTTTTCAACCCCGCGCGCACCATCGGATGATCGTCCGCGATCAATAACGTGATTTCACTTTCCATCTTCGCTCCTCTGCGCCAGCGACGCCAGCGGAATCCGCACCTCGACGCTTGTCCCTTTCCCCAGTTGGCTTTCGATCTTGCAGACTCCATTAATCATCTGCGCCCGCTCCTGCATACTGACTAATCCCAGATGTTGGGATTCATCTTTTTGGATTAACAACGCATCAAACCCCTGACCCCAGTCCTGCACCCGCAGCACCAGGCTTTGATCCGCCACCGACAGTTCGACGCGCACCCGTTGAGTCCGCGCGTGTTTGCGGGCGTTGGTCAACGCCTCCTGCGCAATGCGGAAGATGGAGGCTTCCATCGAGCGTTCGATTTGCAATCCCTGCGTGTCGGTGACGATCTCGGATTCCCAATTTTGCTCCTCGCAAACTTCGGTCACGTATTGACGGAGTCCGCGTTCCAGCCCCAGGTCTTCGACCATCGTCGGGCGCAGTTCAGAGATCACTCTGCGGGCCTCGTCAATGGACTGTTTGATCAGAGTCCTGCTCACATCCAGGGCTTGAAGCGTCTGCGCGTTCAGTCGCGAACCGATCTGTGAGTTGAGCGTATTCAAATGCATGTTGGCAGAGATGATCAATTGAGTCAGACCATCATGCAGGTCCAGACCAATGAGACGTCGTTCTTCATCCTGAATATGTGCCATCCTGCCGATCATGGCGCGCAGGCGGTCTTCGCGGTTGGCGAGTTCGAGCATCATCGTATTGAAAGAAGATGCGAGTTTTCCGAATTCATCCTCGCCAATGATCGCAACTGGCTCTTCGAGATTTCCATGTGTCACACGCTCTGCGCCATCGAGCAGGGCCGTCGCGCGCATATTGATTTGCCGTGAAAGATGGAACATGAACAGGATTGCAAAACCCGAGATGACCGCCGCCGCGAGAATGCTTGCAACGCTGGCAGTATTGACCGCGGTCAATAAGGCTTGTTGTTCCTGCGTGAATTTTTCGGTTTCGTATGGCTCGATCTGTCCAACGATGGTTTGCTGTCCCGCGTTAAAAATAATGGAAATGAAATTAGCATAAAGAGACTGTTGTAAATCGCGTCCGCTGATCAACTGGGTGCCAAGCTCTTTTAATTGATTGAAGATGGCGAGAGTCTCTCCCGCCCAGCGTTTTTCATCTTCCGATTGCGCAATGCCGCGGAAATTATTCACCGCCTGCTGCAATGCAACGATGGCATCGGTGAATTGCACGCGCTTGGTTTCATCAGGAGATGCCAGATAACCTGTCACAGCAGACAACATGGCGCGCGAAGAATCCTGCATTTCTGTAACGATTGTCTGGTATTCCGGGTCTTCAGAACGGTTTGGCATTACATCATTGGACAGAAAAATGGAAAGTTGGGATTGCGCGTTCAGAAATTCCTCGAGGCGGCTGGTCTGGTTATCGCGCAATTCAATCAACTCATTGCCTGTGGTCAATGTTTGTTGATATGCCATCTCGAGCGTGGAAGCCCATTGCTGTTCATTTGGCTCAATAGCCAGCGAGCGATATTGTTCCAGATCGTTGACGAAATTATTCAGTTGTTCAGTAAACTGGGATTTAAATCCAATCTCTCCGTTGATCTGGTAACGATACAATGCGGCCTCGGCATCACGCAAATCTGCGTTCATTTGCACAGCCACCAATTGCCGCTGGCGAATATTCTCAATGGCATCCAATGATACGGAGATCGAGCGCGCCAGATACACCAACGCGAAAATATTGGTCAGGACTGCGGAGCCAAAAAGGAGAACAAAGACGATTAGCCGCTTGCGAAGAGACATGGATTAACTATAATCGAAATTGTTTGTGGTATGAAGAAATCAAATTCCAACCGCAGACTCATACGGAATCAAATTTGTCCGACGTATAACATTGCGTCAGCGTTGGCTAAATGCCCTTCCTCTAAAGCGCTACAAAAATCCATTTTGCGGGTTACATATCTGGTATACGGGTATAAATTCCGTAGGCGTCACGTAGGCGGCATAACACAAAAGAAACTTTTTATATTCAACTGGACAGATAAGATGCATGTCCAGTTTTTTTTGTGAAATAAACCAGCGTTGATTTGATCTCAGCAAGAAATATTATTTGCACCCCGCCGACATCCATGCCCTCAAACCCTTGTACGAGTTTGCCCTCAACCGGCATGTTCAGCAGACGAACCCATGTCCCTTTTTCGGATGCACCCGTGACAATTCCATCAAATTGCTCTCCGATTCTCGATTCGAGCAGTAGCGCGGCCGCGGATTTTTCAACCCTTCTTTCCACTTTGTTGGCGGCATCTTCTGCTTCCGTGCAATGAGTGGCTAAGGCATCCAACTCCTCCTTGCTATAGGGGACCGGCTTTCCGTCCAGGGCGGCCTTCAACAAGCGTTGTGTCACTAAGTCGGAATAGCGGCGATTCGGGGCAGTTGAGTGGGAATAGTCCTTGACCGCCAGGCCAAAGTGGCCCGGGACATCTCCATCAGGAAGTTCGGCGATGTATTCGCCAGCGCCCAAAAGTTTAATCACCGCCAGGGATAAATCGGGGAATCGAACCGGATCCGCGGCTTTTTGCTGGACCAGAAACTCCTCCAACGCTTTTGAATCCGGGTCGGTCGGAAGATTGAACTTGTGATCCGCGGCAATTTCGACAATCCGCTCCCAGCGCTTCGGGGTTCGGACAGATCGATGGGAATTTGTTAGCCGAGAGATAGCGAGCCGTCACGCCGTTCGCGGGTTTTCCTTTTTCGTTCAATTTCGTTTCGGTTCTCAATCAGCTTTGCCTTTTCAATTTTCGTTTTGCCGTTGGTCAAGGTTCTGGCTAATTTCGGCTTGTGAGTATTCGGCTTTTCTTTCGGCCAAGTCACGTTGGCAAAGTAAGTTTCGCATCAAGCAAAGGTTTTGCTTTTCCAAAGTCTTGGCAGGTCAGGTTTTTTGGGTTGTTGCCAAATTCAAAGGTTCGTGCAATAATTTTGTCAAGCTTGCAGTGGTGTCTTTTTTTTAGGCTTCGAGTCTGGCGTTCAATGTCGGTGGCCTAACAAAGCGTGCAGCCGACAAGTGGGATTCTGCGCCATTTTCAGGCAGTTTTCTGGCTTCGGGTTTTTTCTGCTCCCAAGCCGAATCCACGCCCGCCCATACACAGGTAACGCAAGCCGTTGGGCGTTTGGAAAGCAACGATGAAATCTTCAGTCGCATTATATGACCCTCAACTCATCGATTGGCTGCTGGAAGGGGATGTTTCGATTCAGTATCAGGTTCATCGTGACTTGCTAGCAATCAAAAAGCAAGATTTGCAAGACCGCATCGCAACCGAAGGATGGGGTGCTCAGTTTCTAAGTTACCGTAAGAAAGAAGGACACTGGGGAGATCGTTTTTATCAGCCGAAATGGATTTCAACACATTATACAATTCTAGATCTAAAGAACCTCGCCATATCGCCCAAAAACGCCGAAATCAGGCAATCCATTTCACAAGTACTAGAAAACCTAAAAGGTCCCGATGGAGGAATTTTGTGTAGTGGAGCAGCAAAGAAAAGTGATGTTTGCGTAAACGGCATGTTTTTAAATTATGCTGCATATTTCAGAAACCATCAGGACAAATTGAAATCAATTGTAGATTTCCTCCTCAAAGAACATATGCAGGATGGAGGCTTCAATTGCAATTCTAATATGACAGGTGCTACACATAGCTCACTTCATTCTACGATATCCGTTCTGGAAGGAATATTGGAATACACAAATAATAGCTATAGGTACAGGATTGAGGAACTGCAAAGAGCGGCGGATAGAGCAAGAGAATTCATTTTGCAGCATCGGTTATTTCGATCTCATCGAACTGGGAATATTATCGATAAAAAAATGCTGATGCTTTCTTATCCATCGCGTTGGAAATACGATATACTGCGCGCACTAGATCATTTTCAATTCGCTGGGATCAGCTACGATCCACGGATGCGGGAGGCGCTGGATATATTGAAAAAGAAACGGCGGGAAGATGGCAAATGGGTCATTCAAGCAAAACATCCAGGGCAAACCCATATTGACATGGAGAAAACAGGCGCCCCAAGCCGCTGGAATACGTTGCGAGCATTGAGAGTCATCACTCATTTTGGCGAATGATACAAAAACGCCTAACACAGCGTGCAGCCGACAAGTGGGATGCGCCGCGTTTTCAAGCGGTTTTCTAGCTTCGGGTTTATACTGCTCTCAAGCCGAATCCAGTCCCGCCTACTTGCCGCTAACGCCTGTCGTTAGGCCCTCGAGAGTTGAGATAATTGATTCTCCGCAAGGCCCTATGAAGGCTCAGGCGATATAATTTGATGACAGGGTCATTGTTCTTAACTACCGAACTCACAAAAACTTAAGAGAGCAAAAAACAAATGCGATTGTGGAGTATTCACCCCGGTTACCTCGATACAAAAGGGTTAGTAGCATGTTGGCGGGAAGGCTTGCTGGCACGTAAAGTATTGCGAGGCGAAACTACAGGCTATCGGAGGCATCCTCAATTGGAGCGTTTCAAAAGGCAAATTGATCCGGTAAGGATGATAGATGCATATTTGTTGGGTGTGTATGAAGAAGCGAAGAAACGTGGGTATCGCTTCAATCGAGATAAGATAGGAGTGGGAAACGCAGAGGAAAAGATAGAAGTTACGGATGGACAACTTGAGTATGAGTTGATGCACTTGAAGGAAAAACTAAAGGAACGGAATAGAGAGCTATATATGAAGATTGCTTCGGTAGAAGTACCAGAGCCACATCCGTTATTTCGAGCAGTAAGAGGAGAAGTAGAAGCATGGGAGAAAGTGGTACCAGACGATGCCAGGTAGCCTTTATCAACTTATGCTGAGCTATAAGCTATGAAAGCAAGTGTAGAGCTACAGAAAACTGGCTCATCTTTGTCGTCAAAAGCACAAGTTAACGGCAAAATCATCCGAGTAAGTTCAAGTGAAGTCTTCATGGTTGAAAACGGGCCTAACACCGCGCGCAACGGACAAGTAGGATGCGCCGCGTTTTCAAGCGGTTTTCTAGCTTCAGGTTTTTTCTGCTCCCAAGCCGAATCCGCGCCTGCCCACTTGCGGCTAACGCAAACCGTTAGGTGCTTCGCTGAAAACCAAGAGTAATACAAGAACAAGAGCAAGCCTCTCCATAATGGAGAGGCTTGCATATCACCACAATCAAAACCAGTTATTTTTATAATCAATCACATATTGCCTGAACACGATCGGCTTACGCCTCGTCAAATTTTCTACTTCACGAGTTACATTTTCTGCCATTCCGAATCTTGTAGATGTGTATAACCCCATCTGCACGAGAGCGAACATAAACGGCGTTCCCCTGCGTATGGTCTCAATGAGAAAATAAAAGGGATTGGGATTGCGATAAATAATTTTGCGCCCAAGTACTTCGCTCATTATTCTTGTTGCTTCCCAATAATCAAGAGCCTCACTACCTGTCAAATCATAATTTTTTCCTGCATGTCCTTCCTCGGTCAATGTCATAGCCGCAACCGCACCAATATCACGGGCGTCGATAAAACTGGTTTTGGCATTTCCCACAGGGACAAATATTTCATTTCGTTCTTTGATTTCTTTGCGGTGAGTGGTATTCAAGTTCTGCATAAAAAAACTACACCGCAGAAAGGTGGTTTGCAGGTTGATTTTATGCAGGTATGTTTCTACTTTGTAATGGGGAACATACTTCGCGTTTTCAATACCAATCAATGAAAGAAAGACAACATGCGTTACGCCCGCCTGTTTTGCCGCGTCCATAGATGGATTCATATCGCGCTGTATGTTCGTTAGGTGTGGCGGACGCATGTAGAACATTTTCTTTACGCCTTGAAAAGTCGCCACGTAAGTAGTGGGGTCTGTAAAATCAAAGCGAACCGATTCCACCGAATCGCCAAATCTTTCCTTGATTTTTCTCACATCAATATCTGCCGCGCGAACTGTGCCGCCTTTGGCTAAAATGTGCTTGACAACCTCCGTGCCCACATTGCCGAGCGCACCGATAACTAAAATTGGGACTGACATTCCCTTTTCTCCTGTGCTTGACGTTATATAGACCAGTCGTTATAATAACATCGTCGCGCAATTTTGAAAAGATGACAAATGACATTGTTTATTCAGATAGAGAAATGAGGTTGAAATGAGCAACGCCCGCGAGCATATCCTACAAACTACTTGCGACTTGATGGAAAAACAAGGCTATTACGGCACAGGCTTGAATGAAATCGTTAAAGAGAGCGGCGCTCCGAAAGGTTCTCTGTACCATTATTTCCCTGAAGGCAAAGAACAAATCACTTCTGAAGCGGTCTTGCAATCAGGAAAAGCGACTGCCGAGCGGATACAAAATGGATTAAGCAGCAACAGCAATGCGGCAAAAGCAATCCATGACTTTATATTGAATATCGCTGACCATGTGGAATCGTCAGGATTCGCGGCGGGCAGTCCACTAACCGCAGTGGCGATGGAAACTGCTACAAAATCCGAACGCATTAATTCAGCCTGCCGAGAAGCATACACCTTGCTGGAAACAGCATTCAAAGAAAAATTGCTTGAAAGCGGGTTTACAAAATTAAAGGCGGAAGAATTAGGCACGTTTATCACCGCCACAGTGGAAGGCGGCATCATATTGAGCCGCACATATCATTCGGGTAATCCCTTGCGGACAGCAGCAAAATACCTCAAGGTGTTATTGTCGCAATAAATTCAAAAAAGGAAAAGAAAATGAAAATCGTTGTGTTTGGAGCATCTCGCGGAGTTGGATTGAAAGTTGTGGAGCAAGCGTTGGAAGCAGGACATACGGTAACTGCATTTGTCCGTTCGCCAGAAAAATTCGGGGTCAAACACATAAATCTAATCGTGTTCAAAGGCGATTCAATGGACGCCGCCGCAGTCGAAAATGCAATTGCGGGACAAGAAGCGGTAATCAGCGCGTTGGGACCGACGCGTCCGCCAATTCCCCACATGATGGAAACATCCGCAAAAAATATTGTGGCGGGGATGAAAAAGCATGGAGTACGCCGTCTGGTTTCGACAACGGGCGCAGGTGTTCGTCAGCCCGAAGATAAGCCAAAATTTATTGACCATTTTATTGGTTTCTCGCTTAATCTTCTGGCAAAAGATGTAATACTAGATTCCGCCGAGAATGCAAAAGTAATTCAAGCTTCTGATTTGGAATGGACGATTGTACGTTATCCGCGTTTGATAGATGGCAAACACACGCGCAAATATCAAATTGGTTTTGTTGGCAAAGAGTCAGGTACACAACTTTCCCGCGCCGATGGGGCTGATTTTGTGTTGAAGGAATTGACCGAAAGGAAGTGGCTCGGAAAATTGCCATTGGTAAGTTATTAGTGAGTCCATCCTACAGCAGGCGAGTCTTTTAACAAAACCGCACCTAACACAGCGTACAACCGACAAGTGGGATGCGCCGCGTTTGTTGGCAGTTTTCAACACCTCAGCAGGATCCTGCTTCCAAGCCTTGTCCACGCTCACTTGCGGCTAACGGTATGCGTTAGTCGCCTCATTGCAAAAGATTGGTTGAAAACATAAGCCAGCCAGGAACGTAAAAGGAAAAAATGAACATTCGCATTGTTACCGACAGCACTTGTGATTTGCCCGAAGAGATTGTCAGCCGACATGCCATTTCTGTCATCCCGCTGGCGATCAATGTGGGCGACAAATCTTTCCTAGATGGCGTTGACCTGACGCGCAGTGAGTTCTACACCCGACTACCCGATTTCAATCCGCATCCTAAAACTGCCGCGCCTGGCCCCGAAGTTTTCACGCAAGTCTTCGAGCATCTCGCACATGAAGGCGCGCAAGCCATTCTGTCCATTCACATCTCGGAGACTTTGAGCGCTACTGTCAACTCGGCTCGCATTGCGGCGGAACAGTTCGTGCGTATCCCTGTCGCCGTGCTGGATTCAAGCCAACTCAGTCTTGGGCTGGGGTTCATCGTCGAACGCGCCGCGCAGTTGGCCGAGTCGGGAAAAGAAGTGCAGGAAATTATCTCCGCCTTGAATGATCTGATGAAGCGCACCTACGTCTTCGCTTCGCTGAAAACGCTCAAATATCTGCGCCGCAGTGGACGGATGCATGTTGCGCTGGCAAAGTTTGGCGAAACGTTGCAAATCAAGCCTTTGCTTCACATGAATATGGGCAAAGCCAGCGCGCACCGCACGCGCACACAAAAGCGCGCCACGGCCCGCCTGCTCGAATGGCTGGCAGAATATGCACCCTACGAAAAATTCGCCATCCTGCACGCGGGTGTTCAGGAAGAAGCCGAAGCCTTGTATCAGCAGGTGCTCTCTTATTTTCCGCAAGGCGAAGTTCTTATTGCGCAAATCACACCTGTCCTCGGCGTGCATCTTGGCGTAGGCGCGCTCGGGTTTGCCTGCATCTCAAAGGAGTAAATTCATGAAATTTGCAAAACTCATTTCCATTCTCGGTGTCCTCGCTATGACCGCCGTGCTTGTCAATGGCTTCACACGTGGCGACTTCTTTGGCGAAGGCAGCCAACTCTTTGCCATGCCCTGGGGCATTGTCTCGCTCGTTGATCTGTACACGGGCTTCATTCTATTCTCGTGCTGGATCATCTACCGCGAAAAGTCCCTGCCCCTTGCTATCCTGTGGGCAATTGCCATGATGACGCTGGGATTTTTCGCTGGCAGTCTGTATGCCTTCATTGCCCTGCAATCCAGTGGAAACGACTGGCGCAAATTCTGGTTGGGGAAGCATGCCTGACAAGTATCGCGAACGGCTGTAAGAATGCCGCAACGACAGCCAGTCTCGATGCAAGGTCGGTGATGCGGGTTTTAATCTACGTTCGATAGAAGTTTATACAAGGACAAGTTTTCATGAAAACAACAGATCGCAACTCACTAATTGCAATACCCATTTTGATATTGATTGGCCTCCTGTTCGCTTTAGCCGGCAGTCAAAACGGGACCCTGATTGCTGGGGTTCCATTATTTGCTTTATTGGTCGGATTGACTTTTTCAATTCAGTGGCTGGCCTTTATCCCCGCATATGTGTTACAAACCGAAAAATTCTTTGATCTGACGGGAAGTATCACTTATATTTCTATAATCACAATCGCAGTTTTTTTTAGTACCGGTGTTGATGCTCGATCAATTCTTCTATGGGCGCTGGTAGTAATCTGGGCAATCCGCCTGGGAACTTTCTTGTTCAGTCGCATCAAAAAAGCAGGAAAAGATGACCGGTTCGATGAAATCAAACCTTCTTTTGTCCGGTTCCTAAGCGTTTGGACGATCCAGGGTTTATGGGTAACGTTCACCATGGCTGCTGCGCTGGTCGCCATTACAACCGCCAACAGAAAAGAACTGGATTTATTTGCCCTGGTCGGTTTTCTGGTATGGACTTTCGGCTTTACCATTGAAGTTGTAGCCGACTTCCAAAAGAGTCGTTTCAATGCAAATCCGGACAACAAGGGCAAGTTCATTCAAGCCGGTTTATGGTCTCGATCCCGTCATCCCAATTACTTTGGCGAAATCGTTCTCTGGGTCGGTGTAGCCATCATCGCTTTACCGATTCTGCAAGGCTGGCAGTGGGTTGCTTTGATTTCTCCCGTCTTTGTCACCTTGCTTCTTACGCGCGTCAGTGGAGTTCCTTTACTTGAGAAAAAAGCGGATAAAAAATGGGGCGGGCAGGAAGATTACGAATCTTACAAAAAGAAAACTCCTGTATTAATTCCGCGACTTTGATTCTAGCCCACGACAGTTCAATTTGGAGAGCGATGTACAAAGGATTGAGCAAATATCAGCGTTTTCCCGGGCAAAACGGGCCAACAACCGCCTGCACAGCGACGCGGCGCTTCGCGCCTCAGCGAACGGGCGTTTAGGGTTCGCGTGGTGTTTGTCTCAAAGTTGGTTTCAGGCCGACAACCGCCCCAGCGCCAGTAACGCACGCCGTTAGCCTGCTTCGCTGAAAGCAATACTGCATATGACAAAAGGTTCGCAATGCAAAATCTGATTACCGCCTCACTTCCTTGGCTACTCAATCCAGAAAATCCATCCGTCCGCTACTGGACACTGGTTGATATTCTTGATCGACCTGCAAATGACCCTGAAGTGCAAGAAGCCAGGGCCGCTATCGTTCAACAACCGTTGGTGAAGGAGTTATTTGCCCTTCAACACGCCAAAGGCTTTTGGGGCGAGGAAACAAAACCGCACACCGCCCAGGGAACCGGAACTGTGCTCTCCTTGCTATACATGCTAGGCGTTCCTCCCGATAAACGCACTATTGCAGGCTGTGATTCCTTTCTGAAATTCTGCCAGCATGAGAGCGGCGGCTTTTCAATGACCAAGACTCTTCGTAGCGGGATCTTCCCCTGTACCACGAGTCTGCATCTTCCTTTTTTGATTTACTACGGCTTGGACGACGATCCCCGTGTGCAGTCTGCCTTCGCTTTTCTTATCGAAGAAATGTCTAGTGAAGACGCTCTCGATTGCGGACGCTACCAGCATCGAGATTGCTTGTGGGGCGCAATTGCAGCGCTCACCGGCTTGGCTGTGCTTCCCGCTGACATGCGATCAGCACAGTCCAAACGAGTGGTGAAGCGCCTCGCGAATGTGCTGCTGGACGCCAAATATGATTTCAAGGCCGAACACAAACGTTGGCTTACTTTCGGCGTACCTCGTGCATGGGACTTGCTGAGTGCGCTCAAGGCTCTTGCCGCTCATAACTATGCCCGCGACCCACGGTTCGCGCCTCTGCTTGAATTATTTCTAAGTCGTCAAGATAGACAAGGACGATGGTTGTGTGGCTCTGTTTCCCGTACTTGGCCCATTGAGAAACGCAACCAACCAAGCAAGTGGATTACACTTGATGGACTTAGGTTATTCAAGCATGCAGAGTTTTGAAAACAAAAAGCAGGCTAACACAGCGCGCAACCGACGTTGGGGAGTCTGCGCGTTTTCAAGCATTTTCCGCACCTCAGCTTTTTTCCGTTAGGCGGCTCATTTATAGATATGGAGAGCCTGCATATTAATTACAGGCAGAGAGACAAGCATAAAATGAATCACGCTATTCCATCCACAATGCACGCTGTTCAATTAGATCAACCAAATGGTATTTTAACGTTGCGCGAAATTCCTGCGCCTCGACCGCAGGCAGGACAGGTTCTCATTCGCATGGCGGCTGCGCCAATTAACCCGTCAGACCTTGGCGCACTGTCGGGCATGAGTTATAGCGGCAAACGTCAATTTCCTTTTACCCCAGGGTTGGAAGGAAGTGGAACCGTCGTTGAAGCAGGTGACGGCATAATGCCGCGTTTGTTAAACGGACGTCGCGTCGCATGCTCTGCATTGTTGACAGGAAATGGAACGTGGGCAGAATATATGGTCACATCTGCGCAATTATGCATTCCACTCAATAAAAATGTGAGTTTAGAACAAGGTTCAATGCTTGTGGTGAATCCATTAAGCGCACTTGCCATTTTAGACATTGCGCAACGCGGCAAACATCGTGCTATTGTCAGCACCGCCGCCGCAAGCGCTTTGGGAGGCATGATTTTGCGTTTGGGAAAGAAACTCAATATTCCGATTATCCATGTCGTGCGACGTCAAGCTCAGGTAGATTCAGTGCGCAAGCTTGGAGGCGAATATATTTTAAACAGCAGCGACACAGATTTTGTTGAGCAATTGCAGAAAATGGCGCACAAATTAAAAGCAACCTTGTTGCTAGATGCCATTAGCGGCAGTATGACACAGCAACTTGCCGATGCGGCGCCGGCAGGCAGTACCATTCTGTTATATTCGCGATTGTCAGATGAAGAATGCATTATTGATGCGCGAACTGCGTTAGTCAAAGGTTTGCATTTTGATGGCTGGTTTCTTTCAAACTGGGTGGGCAAAAAGAATCTCATCCAGATTCTACAACTCTCTCAGCAAGCGCAATCCCTTGTGGCAAGCGACTTGCAATCTCCAATCTACAAACATTTTGCATTAGGGGAAGCGCAAAAAGCGCTTGAAACATACATCAACCATATGAGTGCAGGGAAAATATTGTTAGTGGCAAATCCGCAGGAAGTCAGACTCGACGGTTAAACTCAAACTGCCACCCAACAAAACGCACACCGGACTGGTAATATTGGCTTATTCATTTACTCCCAGTCCTGTCTTGGCGTCCTGCGGCAAACAGTTATATTGTCCTGTTTGAATCTGGCAAGATCCTTCTTCGGTGAAGAAATGGCTAATCAGGTTCGCGAGAAACAGTCTGTCATTCTGCCCGAATGCACGGGCGTATGGTGGAAGCAAATGTAAAACCGTTTGGTATGGGAAAATAATATGAAAAAGATTTTACTTCTCTCGTCAGTACTTTTCATTTTGATTACTGCCTGCGGAAGCGCGGGCGCGTCTCTGCCTGCCACGCCTGCAACCACATCTACACCTTCTCCCGCGCCCGGTTCGACTCCAAGCCCCACCGAAACTGCCACTCCCGCCCCCGCAAAATTTACCAGTACACTTGTCGGTGTTTCTCCTGAATTTGCTCGGAAATTAGACAGAGAGGGAATTAATAAATCATTCAACGAGAATGGGACAATCAAGTCAGTAACCGTGGGCTATAATCCCGACGGGACAGCTATAGTTGAAAAAGATGTCAAGATTGTTGCCTCAGGGATAAACTTTCAGACGGACTTTCAAGGCAATATCTTAAAAGACGCCAACGGCAAACCGATCTCACAGGATATCCATAATCTCGGTTATGTGAATGGCGTAGCAACTGTAGTTGATAAGCAGGGAAGAGTTCTTCACTGGAATGAAACAGGCAAAGAATGGGTCGCTTCGCTATCGGTTAATACTGATAGGGCAAGTGGAAGCTTTTATCCCCCAGGTAGACAAGACTTAATTCTAGAAACGATCCTTCTAAATCCTGAGCTTAATAAGGTTTTTGCCGATGACAGTGATGCCGTGATAAACTTTGCCGGTTATTCGATATTCTTTGAATATAATAAAGCAACTGATAGCAGTCATGCACAGCTCCAACCAAGAAATCTAAATCAAATCGAAATAGTCCGTGGCCCGGATGGAAATCCACTTATTTGGAAGACAATAAAAGAAGGAATCGTTAGTAAATCGTTATCATTAAGACTTTTGAATCCAGCCGATTCAAAAAAAGTGAGCGGGAAAGAGACAATGATTTTGACAGGAGACCCCGGAGTGTTGATAGGAAATGATGAAAATGGAAAACATGGAGATTATGGGGCTTTGCTTGAAAATTTTTTCTTACCTGAAGCAGGGGGATGGGACGGAGTTCTACCATTGATACAGTTTGCATCAAGAGGTAATTATTTTGAAAAAGTAGGAGTCCCTCCTTTTGGCCCTGTTTCCAACCTTGACGCACTTCTTAGCCAGCCGGGAAATGATCCAGGAACATTAAAAAATATTGGCCCCATAATAAATCGAGACGATGTTGTTGGTTTGGAAAAAGCTCAGACTGATCTAATAGGCTCAGAATATTATATTTCAATAGATATAGGGCTTCAAAAAATGTTACTACCTCTTTCTTTTGCGAGAAAATAATAGCACTTGATGATAGAAGACAGAAATAATATGAAAAAGATTTTACTTCTCTCGTCAGTACTTTTCATTTTGATTACTGCCTGTGGAAGCGCGGACGCGTCCCTGCCTGTCACGCCTGCAACTACATCTACACCTTCTCCCGCGCCCTGCACACTAAATTGTTGAGCACAAGTGTCTCATCATTAAAGTCACAGAGGGCGGGGCGGTGAAAAGGCATTAAATGATTTGCAAGAACAAGATAGAAAAAAGGCAATTTTATATAGCCAAAAAAGGAAGATTGAGAATGAGACGATTTATCCAACGCTTTGTCTTAGGTTTGATTGCCCTCCTCGTTATATCTGCCATTGGATTTGTCGTTTGGGCGCAGACGCCCTCCCAAGCTGGCACAAATGCTCTTGCTGCACTCAAGTCTGATAGCGTGGTACACGTTATTGATCATGGCAATTACATTTCCTTTGAACCTACTGGACAAAAAACCGCGACAGCGTTCCTCTTTTACCCCGGTGGCCATGTGGATTTTCGTGCTTATTCCCCCATCTTGCATCGTATTGCCGAACAGGGCTATCTGGTTATCCTGGTACGCGTGAATCTCAATCTCGCGCTTTTTGATATTGAAGCAGGGGCGCCGGTTCTGAAAGATTATCCTCAAGTTGCCTGTTGGGTTACCGGGGGACACTCTCTGGGTGGTGTGGCATCGGCCTATTTTGCCTATAATCATCCGGAGATAAAAGGGATAGTCTTTTGGGCATCCTATCCAGCTGATGACCGACTAAAATATTCTGGTATCAAGATGCTATCCATCTACGGCACGGAGGATGGCAGTTTGGACAACGGGGCAAAGATCGAGCAATACAAAGCCTTTGAACCAGCCGATACCCAATTTGTCGTTATTCAAGGTGGTAACCATGGGCAGTTTGGTGATTATGGGCCTCAACCTGGGGATAAGGCCGCCATGATTTCCGCGGAAAGCCAATGGCAGCAAACAACGGATGCCACGGTAAAATTTCTTGCGTCTTGTATACCTTAGGTGCTCTTTGTAGGCGGGCTAACAACGGCATGCAATCGACTCGGCGCTGCGCGCCTCAGTGGATGGTGGGGATTCTGCGGCATTTTCGGGCTTTTCTACACCCGAACAGAATTCTGCTCTCGGAGTTTTATCTCACCCCGCCCCACCCGCGGGTAACGCACACCGTTGAGCAACCTGTCTCATAAATCAAAGTCATTTCCGAATCACAGTTTCTGGGGGTTGGTCAAGTTCATTTTTAGGAACCTATTGAAAACACCAAAAATAAATGCTACACTACTTGTGAAAGGCATCACTATAGGGCTAGCGGAGTTTTAGTTCTAATAGCCGCCTTGATTCTATATTGGGGCAACCTTGCCTGTATCACGATAAGTAAAGTGAATACAAAGATTAGGAGGTTCATAACCTGTTCACGGTTTAAAGGAGTATACAAATAAATAGAAAACAAAAGTTCCAACAAATAAAAAGCCAAGCAACTCAAGGCTGTAACTTACACACTTGGCAAGGATGTAAATGATAAAAGGAAAGGAAAAAATATCATGCCTCCGCATTGTGATTCAATTAGCGGACCAGTCGTCAGGATGGCAAAGAAAGCCCTTGAAACCGGAAATGTCAACTTTATCCTTCCGTACGTTCCGAAGGAAAGCGAAGGTGAAATCATCGCGGCATTCAAAAAAGTACTGCCTTTGCATCAACAGCCAAACGGCGCACACGAAATCGCTGATACCTTCTTCTTTGAAACAGTCGTCCGTCTGCACCGCGCGGGCGAAGGCGCACCCTACACTGGACTCAAACCTGCTGGTGTAGACGAAGGTCCCGTCATCCCGATTGCAGAGAAAGCCATCGAGACAGGTTCCGTTGATGAGCTGAAAAAGACCCTCATGGATTTTGTTGGGAGTGAAGTCGAGAAGCGCTTTGAACACATGCAACATCTAAAGCGACACACTGATGAAAGCGTGGATATGGCGCGCGAGTACGTTGAATCCATGCTTGGATTGCAGGTGTGGTCGCACAAAGTGTATCTCACCGCAACGGCAAAAGGGCGCGAGGAAGAAGGAAAACATCATCACGGATGAATCGATAGACCCTAAAGATTAACGACATCTTTGGGGATCAAGTGGTTGCCAAAGATTGAGCTGAGTATAAAATCTAGTCAAGTTGGCGATGGTGCCTTTTTTCAGGCGGCGAGTCTTGCGTTCATCGTGGTTGTCCAACAAAGCGTGCATTGGACGCTGGGGATTCTGCGGTTTTTAAGCATTTTCCTCGCTTCAAGTTTTACCTGCTCTCGAACCGAGTCCATGCCCGCCCACCAGCGGGTAACGCACACTGTTAGCCACCTCGTTGAAAATTAAGTATGTCTTCAAAAAAGGAAATCTGATGAATAATAAAGTTCTTGTAACTTATTCCAGTCGAACAGGTTGGACAGTCGGGGTGGCAGAAGCAATTGGAAAAACGCTTGCTGAAAACGGCATGCAAGCGGATGTAATTCCCATGAAAGAAGTAAAAGACCTTTCAACATATAACGCAGTGGTGGCGGGAAGCGCCGTTCGCAACAAAACATGGTTGCCCGAAGCAGTGCAATTCATCCGTACACACCAAGACGAATTGAAACGCAAACCCTTCGCCGCATTTTTAGTCTGCATGACTCTGGCAATGCCAAACGGAGAAAATTATCGCTCGCACATATCCACATGGCTTGATCCTGTACGCACGCTGGTCAAGCCCGTCAGTGTGGAATTCTTTGCAGGCGGATTGAATATCAGTAAAATCGAATCGTTCAGCGACAGATTGATGTTTCGTGTGAGTGTGATGTTTGGCGTGTGGAAGGAAGGCGACCATCGTAATTGGAATGCCATTAAAGAATGGGCGGTTCAATTGAAACTGCTTCTGTCGAAATAACCGCCTTTTTCCAAGAAGGAGCAATGCAAATGTCTGAGACAAAAAATATAAGCAACGAAGCCCAATGGAATAGCGTCTATATTCTTGGCGGTATTGCCACCATTATCGGACTAATCGGGATTTTGCTTGATGTAATCTTTGGCATCGTGACGGGCGGCAATTTATCTGCCCTGCCACAAACAGCCATAGATAGGTTCGCTCTATTTCAAGAGAATCCCCTGCTCGGTCTTTACACCCTCGACCTATTGAATATCATCAATCAAATAATTTTGATTCCTGCTTACTTTGCGCTTTATGCTGCCCATCGCAAAACAAACATTGTTTATGCCCTGCTTGCCCTGATTGTCTTTCTGGTAGGGACGACGATTTTTGTCACGACAAATACAGCTCTACCCATGCTTGAACTGAGTCAGAAATACACCACCACGACAACAGAGTCCCAGAAAACTTTGCTTGCTGCCGCAGGTGAAGCCATGCTTGCAAGGGGTACACATGGCAGTTTGGCAGTGTTTATAGGCTTTGTATTGCCAAATATTGCAGGTCTTATCATGTCGCTCACTATGCTAACAGGAAAGGTTTTTAGCAAAATCACGTCATATTTAGGAATTGTGGGAAGCGCCTTAATACTACTCTATATTGTTCTGGTAACTTTTGCGCCTGACATAAAAGATATGGCTACAGCCTTTGCTATGCCAGGCGGACTTTTAGTCATGGCTTGGATGGTTATGTTTACAATCAGGCTCTTTCAACTGGGAAGCCTGAAAAATAACTAACTCACATCCTATCCGCAAAGCCTTTCAGGGCAATGGCAGTGGCTAACAAAGCGTGGTGCACCTGACGGGTGGGAGTCGCAGCGTTTTCAGGCGGTTTGCGTGGCTCGAAGTTGGTCCCGGCAAAGTGGCGTTCTCTCGTCCCGCCCACCAGCGGGTAACGCACACCGTTGGGCACTTCGCATCAATCAGCATGAAAAGAAAAGGAGGACTGAATTGAAGATCAGAGAACTACTTCCCGAAGATATTGATACGTGTGTAGAAGTGTTGAGAGCAGCTTATAACCCGCCTCCCTGGAACGATCATTGGACTAAGGAAACGGGTAAAAAGTATTTGTCAGATTTTATATCGAACCGCAATTTCATAGGATATGTAGCCATCGAGGCCGATGAGATCGTCGGGGCTATGTTTGCTCACCGAAAAACATGGTGGACGAACGATGAAATATTCATTGATGAATTATTCATAAAGCCAGATCGACAGCGTCATGGCTATGGAAAAATGTTGATGAACCGAGCTGAAGAACTCTCGAAAGAATTAGGCCTGGGAGGAGTAACTCTGCTAACCAACAAATATCATCCTGCAAAGTTGTTTTATGAGAAAAACGGCTATACAGTGGCTGAGCATGTAATATTCATGTACAAGGAAGTGCAGTGATTATAAAATCGAAGTCGCCCAACACGGCGCGCACCTGACGGGTGGGAGTCGCCGCGTTTTTCAGGCAGTTTTCTGGCTTCAGGTTTTTCCTGCTCCCAAACAGAATCCACGCCCGCCCACCTGCGGCTAACGCCAGCCGTTGGGCGGCCGTATCTGCTAGATGAAGATTGGAGGAACGAATTTCCTTTCTGAAGCGTATTATTTCCTAAAGGCACTGCAAACGTTCCGGATTCAACAATTCCTCTACGCCTAGATGCATGTAAATATATTACATCGAAGGGACGCACAATCATGAAAAAATTTATTTTGCTTATTGTAGCGCTTCTTTTGCAGATCGCATGCCAGGGGTCATTCCAGTTGGGAGGCCTCGACAGTACACCTACGCTACCGGCGTCTTCAGATCCACTCGAGTGGACTCCCACAGCTGTACAGTTCATCCCCTCTTCTGAGTTGCCAACGGCGACTTTGCCTCCGGATGTGCAAAGGCTTTCGATGTTATTGATCGAAAATGCGCAATTTAATTCCCCTCTCTGGGGCACATTTCACTTAACCAACGGAATTTATTACCGCACTCCGAACGAGCCCAACGCTTCTCCTGATGTCTATTCCACCAAACTTTTCGATTCTGTCGCCTATGGAGACTTGAATACGGATAGAATTGAGGACGCCGTGGTCATTCTACAAACTCACAATGGAGGCAATGGAGATACGAAAGAATTAGCAGCGCTTCTCAACCAGAACGGTCAGCCCTATAACGTCTCGACCGTGGATATCGGGTCGCCGGTAGCCGTGGAAGGTCTCCAAATTCAATCGGGAGAGATTATCATCACCGTGCGTACCTTGGGACCGAATGATCCGCTATGCTGTCCCAGCCAATTGACAACATTGCAGTTTCGCCTGCAAAATGGACAACTGATTAACTCCAAGTAAAGTGGATCGCGCTTTGCTGATGACATGCCAGGTATTGTTTGGAATGTACTGGAACAACATTAAGCAATTTCGAAAGGATTGCGATTCGTTCTCCATTTCGTACCAACGTGGAAGTCAAAATTGGAATGATGCTCATTTCTCTGCTTATGTTCGATCTAATTTCGCTTGCAGAAATCGAATGACCGTTCCCGCCCAACAAAGCGTGCACCGGACGGCTGGGACTCGGCGCGTTTTTCGAGGCTTGTTCCAAGCTTTGGCAGTTCTTTCGGCTGTTCAAAGATCTCGCCCGCTCGTTCCACAAATTCCTGCTTCCAGCGCGATGGCACGCTGTCTTTGATGCTGTATTCGCGACTGGCTTCCGCCAGACTTTTCTTCCCACTGATCAGTTCCAGCACCACTCTGGCTTTGAACTCGCCACTAAAGTTTCGTCTCTTGACCATCGGAGACATCTTTCCTTGTTATCAATTCTCTACCCTACAGGTAGTGTCCAGTTTTTGGGGGTCGCTACAGGCCAGATTATGCATGGGGAATTTGGAGACCGAAAAAGGTAAAATAGGATACGAGGCCCTATGACCAAACGTACCTTTACGATATTCGCGATCTTGCTCATTTTCTATCTTGCCCTGCTTACGGCTTGTAATTACCTGCCCGCATATACTGACAGCCCGATCACACCGCAAGACAGCATCTCAAAACCGAACACTCCAGCAGAATCCACCGGCACCCCGGAAGGCACGCCCATTTATGAAGGTTGTTACTTCGCTTGGGCATCGCAGGACCTGCCTGAACTCTCCAAGAAATTCAACGACGCTTTGCAAGCCATTGACAAAAATGCAACGGGCCGCGCCTATGCTTACGGTGAGAATTGCGTTTACGCAGACGGCCGCGCCACATTTGGCGCAATGGAAACCGACTTCAGCGTCGAGGTAAGAGTTGCAGACATCAAAAACAAAAAGGCCCTCGGGGAATGGATGTACAAAATCCTGCAAGTCATCGAAAACCTCCCGCCCGAAGAAATCCAGGGCGGGCAACCCGGCATGGTGCAATTCAAGTTCGTCAAGAGCGAAATTGAAAATTTATACTTGAACGTTTCACTGGACGAATATCGAAAGCAGGCGCAGGATTTGCAAGGTGCGGAACTGTTTGGATATTTTTACAACAATCCGTGAGAAATCCCGTTGCGAGATTCCCAAAACAGCCCCGGCCGGGGCTGTTTTTTACCTTGACAGAATGAAGCTTCTAGCATATATTTCGTTTAGTAAATACTAAACGTTCTAAAGGAAAGACAATGACAAAAGAAACCGCGCAGATCAAACAAAGTTTTACCGAGGGCTTGAGTCACATCAGCCATTTCTGGGGATTCCCAAAAGGCGTCGGCGCGGTGTTCGCCGTGCTGTATCTTTCCCCTGCTCCGCTCTCGCTGGACGAACTCGTCACGCAAAGCGGGCTGACCAAGGGCGCGGTCAGCACGAATGTGCGCGCCCTGGCGCGCCTGGGACTCGTCCGCCGCTCGGCAAAGCTCGGCGACCGCAAGGATTATTACGAAGCCGAGACGGATTTCTATAAAGCCATCCGTTCGATCCTCGGCGAACGGCAGAACCGCGAGTTCGACCGCGCGGTGCGGTCGGTGCAGGAAACGCTGGAGAAACTGCAAGCCGCTAAAGGGTCCATGCAGGAGGCGGAAAGAAAATTCCTGATCGAGCGCGTGCAGGCTTTGCAGGATTTCTTCGACGCGATTGACGCCTTGTCGCGCGCCGTCTCGAAACTTGACAGCCTGGGAATATCAACCGTTCAGAATATTTTAAAAATATTGAAATAGGAGTCAAAATGAAAATTGCAGTTACGGGCGCTTTTAGTTATTCGGGAAAATATGCCGCACAGCGTTTGTTGGCGCGCGGCGAAGAAATCATCACGCTGACGGGCCATCCGAATCGTCCCGATCCATTCAACGGCAAAGTGAAAACCTGCCCGCTGGACTTCAACGATGAGCGCGGGCTGACTGAATCGTTGAAAGGCGCAGACGTATTCGTGAACACTTATTGGGTGCGTTTCGATAAAGGCGCGAACACTCAGCCGCGCGCCGTGGAAAATACGCGCAAACTGGTCAACGCCGCAAAAGCCGCGGGCGTGAAGCGCATCGTCCATATCAGCATCACCAACCCGTCAGCAGATTCGCCCCTGCCCTATTTCTGGGGAAAGGCCGCCAACGAAAAAGCCGTGATCGAGTCGGGAATGTCTTATGCGATTCTGCGGCCAACGGTTTTGGTTGGCGCGGAAGATATTCTGATCAACAACATTGCTTTTCTGATGCGGCGCTTTCCTATATTCGCATTGCCCGGCGATGGATCCTATCGCCTGCAGCCGATCTGCGTGGACGACCTGGCAGACCTGATTGTTGAAGGCGTGTACGCAAAAAATAATTATGTGACCGATGCGGTCGGGCCGGATATTTTCACATTCAAGGAAATGGTGGAATTGATCGGAGAAAAAACCGGCTCAAAAAGATTATTGATTCCCCTGCCGCCAAAATTAGCGCTGCTGGCCGCGCAGTTTCTGAGTCTCTTTTTGGGCGATGTGCTGCTCACGCCCGAAGAAGTAGACGGCCTGATGGCGGATCTGCTGGTTTCAAAAGAACCGCCGCGTGGAAAGACCAGCTTGCGCGACTGGCTGGAAGCGAATAATGGGCGCGTCGGCAGGCGATATGCTTCCGAACTGGAAAGACATTTCAAGTAAAAAAACAAAAGCTCCGGGAATAAATCAACCGGAGCTTTTGTTCGAGATCGGCACTGTGCCGGGACAATGAGGGTTGTCCATGCACCCATAGTAAAGTTGTCCATTCTGAGGCCCGCTACGATAGGTGCGAAGCACCATCATTTTTCCACAGACCGGACACATGGGAACAGAGTCGCGCGAAACATCCACGCTCGGCGCGTTTTTGGATTTGGTCACAGCCAGTTGAAAAAGCAAAATGAGATCCGAGATTACATAATGCTCGCTGGATGGAATATGTACCAGGGGCAAACCGGCCGTCAGGAACAGGTCTTCCATAAATTGGTCGTTCGCGCGTGTTTCACTGCGGCCGACCGGCTTCACCAATTCAACGCCGATCTCCGGCTTGAGCGAGAGCGGTTCGCACAACAAAAAGTCAACGTGCTTGCGAAATATTTTATTAAAGAAGTGAACATTCTCATTGGGACGCACAATCAAAAAAATATCGTTAAGTGCCACTTTGGCATACACAACGTAACGTCCTCCCGCCATCTCCATCAGGGCATGGTACAACGCAATCTCCGGCGTTGAAAGAAAACGTTCGCGCAAACGATAAGGGAGAGATTCGCTCTCCGTTTTTACCGATGATTTCGACCCTGAATCTGTCATGTGAAAATTATAGGCCATGCGGGCAGGAAAATCAACATGCAATGCCGGTGAGGTTGTTCGTTGGCATGGCTTCTGATCATCGTTTTTTAGTTGCAGTTTTTTTACTGCGCGTCAACTTCAGAACCTGTGCGCGGAGCGCGGCGTTAACGGCCAATCCCTCTCCGAACGTGTGACCCTCTTTGCCTTCCCATGAGCCGAAGAAACCTCCCGCTTCGCGCAGGATGACCGGGAACGGAGCCACATCCCAAATCTTGATGCCGGGGTCGAGATTTATCTCGGCGCGGCCGGTTGCCACAAGGAAATAACCGTACGCATCGCTCCAGCCGCGGCAGAAGAAACATTCCTTGTGCAAATTTTCAAACACATCCAGCCGTTTGCGGGTGCGAAAACCAGACCAGCTTGTAAAAGTAAAAACAGCTTCTTTCAACCGACGGACCTCAGACACATGCACGCGGCGGCCATTATTCCACGCACCGAGTCCATCTGCCGCGTAGAGAAGTTCGTCCAGCGCGGGAAAACAAACGGCGCTGGCGCGCACTACACCCTCAACCTCCAATGCGATCAACACCGAATACAGCGGGATGCCGCGAATGAAAGATTTGGTCCCATCAATCGGATCAACAATCCAGCGGAACGGATTGCCGCTCCCCGCTTTTTCGCCGAACTCCTCCCCCACAATCGCGTGGGCCGGATATGTCTTCTCGATCTCGCCGCGAATGAATTCCTCCGCGGCGCGGTCCGCCGCAGTGACGGGCGATTCGTCCGATTTGAAATCGGCGCGAATGCCTTTATCGAAATAACTGAGCGTAATCCGCCCGGCGCGGTAAGCAAGTTGTTTTGTGAAGTTAAGGTAGGGTTGATAATTCATCCGGTTTCCTTTAGAAAATTTTCTATTAATCTCTTTTCTTCATTCTCGCTGTCCACTTCCCCATCCAGCCATGCGTTCCGCAAGCGCGACAAAATCTCCTGGTATTTTGGGCCTGGCGCGATGCCAAGATTTTTCAAATCATCACCGGTTGTTTTTGGCTTGATGTGTCGCCACTCGGATAAATATTTCTCGAGATTCTGACGAGACTTTCCCTGCGCGATAAGAGCCGCGGCTGAAACAGCGTTTAACGGAAAACCGTTGAGCCGCTCCACACATTGGCTGGGTTTCAAATCCTCGAAGGCTGATAGCGCCGCAAATATTTTCGAGGAAGCATAAAGAGATTTCAACAACGATGCTGTGAATTTCAGGCGCTGGTTTAAAGAAGCGATTTCCGTTTCGGTGAGCGACATCAACCACAAGAGCCAGCGCTCATTAGCCGAGTTGACCTTATGCTGAAAGCGCGCCCAGGTGGTCACGTCCCAGGTCAACGAGGGATGGATGGGCTTGAGCAGATCCAAATCACCGAGCCGCGCCAGTATGGATAAAGCGTTTGGTTCGCCGAGGATCAAATCCAATTCGTGGCGGATGCGTTGTGCGGAGAGTTTCGCGATCAACGGCCGCGCTTCTGGGATGAGGGCCAGCGTCTGCGGCTCGATCTTGAAATCGTAACGCTTCTCGTATCGCGCCGCGCGGAATAGGCGCGTTGGATCATCTACAAACGAGCGCGGATGTAAAACGCGCACCAGACCGTTTTGCAGGTCATCCAGGCCGCCGAGTTCATCGCGCAGTTCGCCGAAATATTCGCCGTCCAAGCAAATGGCAAGAGCGTTGAGTGTAAAGTCGCGGCGTCGAATATCATCAGCCACAGTTCCCAATTTCACAGTCGGAAGAGCGGCGGGGTGTTTGTAGGTTTCAGAACGAGCAGAGATTAAATCAATAAAGGTCGGAAGGTTGGAAGGTCGAAAGGCCGAAAGGCCGGGGAACCATTTCGCGGTTTTGAATTTTGTGTGCACCGTCAGCTTGCCGCCGAATTTCGAAACGAGAGAACGCCCCAGCGAGATGGCATCCCCTTCGAGGACGAGATCGAAGTCGAGGCTTGGACGGCCCAGTACGAGGTCCCGAACGAAGCCTCCGACGATATAGATGGGGAATCCGAGCGCGGCAGATTCGTCCGCGAGGCGGTGAAGCAAATCGAGCTGCGAGTCGGATAATGAAGCAAGAAGATTTTGTGCCACGATTTATTTTTTCTGTCCCAATAATTCCAGCACCAATTGATCGGGAACTTGAACGGCGACCAACTCGCCGCGCACGGTAATCACGCCGTTGGCATTGATCCATTCTTCGATAACCACCTTGCGGCCTTTGACTTCCTTAACCCTGCCGCGCACCTCAAGCAGGATGCCGAGCGGCGTGGGCTTGAGATAATCCACATGCAGCGAAGCGGTCAGATAACGCAACGCGGGTTCGGAATCCATGGCGCGCTTCTCGGCGCGATAACCCGCCGCGGCGGCTGTGCCTGTGCCGTGGCAATCAATCAGCGAAGCCAGTAGCCCGCCATAAACATAACCGGGAATGGAGATGTGATGCGCGTCCGGTTGGAAGTGACAAACTGATTCTTCGCCATCCCAGTAACTTTTGATTTGATGTCCGAATTCGTTCAATCGTCCGCAGCCATAACAATGCGCCATGTGGTCGGGATAATAATCTTGAAAGGACGAATCAGGCATGGTCAGGGTGTCCTCGTAGGCGAAGGTGTTGCGCTCGGTTTTGGCGTTGAAGACGGCTTTGGCGTTGAAGACGGGGCCGAAGTTTTGGTTGGAGAAGAAGTTTTTGTTGGCAAAGGCGTTTTACTTGATGTCGGAGTGAATGAAGGAGTGACTGTCAATGTAGGCGTGCGAGTTCGCGAAGGCGTAGCCGTTGCAGTCGGCGTGATGGTTGGAACGGCGGTCGGGGGGTCGCCTTGCACCAGGAAACGCCCCACAACCTTCCATTCAAGGCCAACGAAAACCTGAACTTCATATTTCCCTGCCAGCCACTGATCGGATGTTGGATTCCAATCAGTAAAACCAAAACCTCCGGTAGCGCCATCCCATGGTTTGGTCTCGTAATGAACGATCTCGCCATTGCGGATCCAGAGCGCAGTCCATTGCGCGCCAGGCGACATCTGGTCATAAGAAAATACCGCATACATGTGGCCGACCGGATTTTGGAATACTGTCGTTGGATCTACGGCCTGGGAGTTATCCAATTTGGTGGAAAAAAGAAGCGGCGAAAAGATTGCCCCTGGGTTGGGTGTAACGGAACTTTGGAACAAGGCTTGCATGGCAAGCGGCAGGAAAGGCGTCGGTGTGATGGTCGGCGTATCGGTCACCGCCGGAGTATCGGTAATGGTCGGAGTCAGCGTGATGGTTGGAGACAGCGTAATCGTTGGGACAATGGTGACAGTTGGCGTCAGCGACGGTGTGGGAGAAGGCGGAAAATAATCGTAAGCGATCGGCTCGCCGAACAGAGGCAGCCAGATGGCCAGCGCGACCAGAATAATCGCCAACCCCAATAAACGCCAGCCGCCGGCTTCGCGTTGACGGCGCAGGCGATAAAAGGTCATCTTGCGGGCTGATTGGAGCGTGCGCATGCCACGCCAGAAGCTGAAAACCGCAAACAACGCCAACAAAATAATGGTAGCAATAATTCCCGAACGAATATCCATGCGCGGGATTATAGCATTAACGTTTGGGGTTTCGACGCCCGCCTATCGCGGCTAGACGGTTCAAACATTTTCATGGTAAAACAGACACATGACCGAACTCGTCTTTCTTAAATTGGGCGGCTCACTTATCACAGATAAAACAACGCCGTACAAAATTCGATCGGATAAACTAGCCCGGCTCGTGGACGAAATCCACGCCGCTCAAACCCGGACCCCGAATCTGCGCCTTGTTTTGGGACATGGAGCCGGCTCCTTTGGGCACACCGCCGCAAACTTGCACGGGACGCGTAATGGCGTTCATAATGAGAAAGAGTGGCGCGGCTTTGCAGAAGTCCGCTTTCAGGCGGGAACGCTGAATCACTTTGTGATGCAAGCTTTACATAAAGCAAATATTCCCGCAATGTCAATTCAACCATCGGCTGGCGCGATTGCACACGACGCAAAAGTATTGACATGGGATGTAGCTCCCATCCTTAAGGCGCTGTCGAATGGAATTTCACCCGTAGTCTATGGCGACACAATATTCGATGAACTGCGCGGCGGGACAATCCTTTCCACGGAGGATCTTTTTGAATATCTCGCACACCAGCTAGCACCTGCCCGCATTTTACTGGCGGGGCTAGAGGCGGGGGTATGGTCCGATTTTCCGGCCCGCCAGCAGATGGTCGGGAAAGTGACGCCGAAAACGTACGATGCCATCGCAGGCAAAGTCGGCGGGTCGCATGGGGCAGATGTCACCGGCGGGATGAAGTCCAAAGTCGAACAGATGCTGCGACTTGTCGGAAAATTTCCACAAATGACCGTGCAAATATTTTCGGGCGAAGAAGCCGGGAATCTTGAAAAAGTCTTGCAGGGCAGGCAATTGGGCACGTTGATTGCAAGTGATTAAATACAAAAAACCGGGGATGGAAATCTATTGCCAAAAAAATAAAAATAGCCGAAAATGAACTGGCATCTTAACGACAACAAGGAGATGAAATGGCCACCAAAGTAAAAGCAACAAAAACAACCAAGGGGAAGAAAGTCATCGCAAAAAAAAATACAGCGAAAAAAGCCCAAACAGGTAAACCAGTCCAAAAGAAAGTAGTGTTAAAGGCTGTGGCTGGCTTCGCGCCAACCAAACTAAAACTGCGCCGGCCCGTGCCTTCAGATATCGAGATCGCGCAGGAAGCCAAACTCAAGCCCATTCTGCAAGTCGCCGCAGAACTTGGCATCCGCGAAAACGAGCTCGAACTCTATGGGCCGTACAAGGCAAAAGTGAAACTTGAAATCCTGGAGCGGCTTGCAAAACGTCCGAACGGCAAATATGTGGATGTGACAGCCATCACTCCCACTCCGCTCGGCGAAGGCAAAACCACGACTACGGTTGGCCTGTCACAAGCACTGGGTGCACATTTGGGCAAGAAGGTCATCACAGCTATCCGCCAGCCATCGCAAGGCCCGACCTTTGGCATCAAAGGCGGCGCGGCCGGCGGCGGTTATTCGCAGATCATTCCGATGGAAGATTTCAACCTGCATCTGACCGGCGACATTCACGCCATCACCGCCGCACACAACCTAACATCGGCGGCGCTGGACGCCCGCATGATGCACGAGACCCTAACCCCGGATGATGGAAAGCTCTTCGATGCGCTTTGCCCGCCCGACAAGAAGGGCAATCGCAAATTTGCTCCCACCATGCTGCGCCGATTAAAAAGACTCGGCATCAACAAAACCAACCCAAACGATCTGACACCCGAAGAACGGACCCGCTTTGCCCGTCTCGATATTGATCCGAACGGAATCAGCTGGCGGCGCGTGATTGATATCAACGACCGATTTCTGCGCGAAGTCCAGGTCGGCCTCGGCAAGGATGAAGCGGGCTTCGAGCATCGCTCCGGTTATGACATCACGGTTGCATCCGAGATCATGGCCGTGCTGGCGCTGACCACCGGCCTTGAAGATATGCGCGAACGCTTTGGCCGCATGGTAGTCGCCACCAATAAACGCGGCGAAGCCGTTACCGCGGAAGATTTGGGCGTGGCTGGGGCTATCACCGTTTTGATGAAAGACGCCATCAAGCCGAATCTCATGCAGACCCTCGAAGGGACCCCGGCTTTCGTTCACGCGGGACCGTTTGCCAATATCGCTCATGGGCAATCTTCCATCATCGCCGACAAGATCGCGCTCAAACTGGCAGATTACGTTGTCACGGAATCGGGCTTCGGCGCGGATATAGGCATGGAAAAATTCTTCGACATCAAATGCCGCTACTCGGGCCTGATCCCGCAGGTGGTTGTGATGGTCGCAACTGTGCGCGCTCTCAAGATGCACGGCGGCGGCCCGAAGGTTGTAGCCGGCAAGCCGCTCGCATCTGAATACACCGACGAAAATCTCGATCTGCTTCGCAAGGGCTTGCCGAATCTTGAACGCCACGTGCAAAACGCGCTCAAGTATGGTGTGAATGTGGTCGTGGCGGTCAACTCGTTTGCGACGGATACGCCCGCCGAAGTGGAACTGATCCGCAAATCCGCGCTCGAATTCGGCGCGATGGATGCCATTGTGTCCACCCACTGGGCCGACGGCGGTACGGGCGCGCTGGCGCTGGCCAAAGCCGTTGTCAAAGCGGCAGAACAACCCAGTAAGTTCAAGTTCCTCTATGAGTTGAACCGCCCAATTAAGGAAAAGATCGAGACGATTTGCCGCGAAATCTACCGCGCCGATGGCGTGGATTACAGCCCCGAGGCTGAAGCCAAGATCGAACTTTATACCAAACTCGGCTTTGACAACCTGCCGCTTTGCATGGCGAAGACCCACCTATCATTCAGCACGGACGCGGCGCTCAAGGGCGCGCCAGCCGGATTCCGCGTGATGATCCGCGATATTCGCGCAAGCGTGGGCGCCGGATTCCTATATCCATTATTGGGCGAAATGCGCACCATGCCCGGCCTGCCAACGCGGCCTGTGTTCTACGATGTTGACCTGGATTTGAAGACAGGCAAAGTAGTTGGATTATTCTAGATCGGTTGAAGAGTAGAATCAAAAGGCTGGAAGGAATTCTTCTTCCAGCCTTTTGATTACGGCGTCCTGGCTTGAACATAATATATCTGTCCGGTTTTATCCCGATATAGCAGTTTCAAATTCGCAATTGTTGCCAGTTCATCCGGGGCGGCAATGTGACGATACTGATTGGGCGTAAACCAAATGATATAACCGCTTTGCGGCGGCCAGGCAGGGTAATTCGAAGGCAGGGATAAAATCTGTTGATCACGCGGCAGGCTTGCGTCCACGAAGGGAAGCGTCGTGACCGGACGCTGGTAAATGAACCAGACGATGTTCAGGTAATTGCTGTAAAGAGCGGCCGAAGGGTCGGCATCCAATATTTTTTGCGCAGCTTTGACCACGCTCATCTCGCGGAAGTTAGCCGAATTGGCAATGTTGTAATTGGTCGGCTCGCCCTGTACCAGGGCTAAACGAATATATTCCTGTATACTGTAAACCGGATAGACAAACCAGATCACGACCAGGGCTGCCAGGCCATATGAGACAATGCGGTTATTGAAGTTGAAGTGACTGAATACCAATTTATCCAAAGTAATGAAAACAAGAACCAATATAACCGGCAGGATGATGACATAATAGCGATCAGACGTCAGGTCGAGATGATCGGCAGTCACGACGGTAAAGGCCAACAGGAAAAAGTAAACGACGGAAAACAGCAAGGCAGGCCAAACATAAATACCGGAGAGTTCCTTCAGCCAGTTGAGCCAATTCGTCCTTCTATTTATTGCGACCAGAAATAAAATCAAACCGATCAGAGCGATCCAGGGCCGCAGAAGAAGCGGGTCGAGAAAGGAAAGCCGGGGGATAAACCACCACAACATTTTTGTCAACGCAAGGTTAATGTTCTGGAGCGGAAACATGTCGCCAAAAATGCGCGGACCAAAGGGCGCGCCGCTGATCGGATAGTTATGGAGCAAAGCCCATGCGGCGATGGGCATGGCCGAGATGAGGGCCGGAAGAATTGCATACCTGACACCGCGCCGGCCTGCCTTGTAAAGAACGACTATCCCACCCACGCCAAACAACACCACACCGAGATAACGCTGGAATGTTGCCAGCCCGGCCATGATGAACATCAACCACAAGGCGCGCCGCGAATCACCGCGCAAATATTGCGCCGCGGCGAAGAAGAAGATCAACATAAAAGTTACGAACAGCGGTTCCGAAGCGATGTTGGCATAAATACGAAGGGTCGAACGCGAAAGCAGGAACATCAACGCGCCGACCCAGGCATATACCGGTTTACTTTTGAAAGTTTGATAGAGCAGCCAGCCAGACAACCAAATGTTCAAGGCGTATAACGCCACATTCAAATACCACGCCGACTGAAACACGCTCCACTTTGTCAGCAGGCTCAGCCCCGCCATGACGAGCGGATAAAGCGGCGGCCACAAAACAAATGGAGAACCGGCAAAATCAACGAAGCCCGCGCCCTTCAACAAGTTTTCGGCGGTAGAAAGATTACGCCCCGCGTCCGACGAAACGCCCGCGCCATATTTCGACGTGGTCAACCAAATAAATGCAAGCCCCGCGAAAGACAGCAGGGAAAGGTAAATCCGAAATTTATTTTCAGCAGATAGACTCTTGAACATAGACAGCCATTATAATGGATTGCATGGCCGACCTAAATTTTCTCTCCATTCACGAAGCCGCCCCGCTTCTGCATGACGGGACGCTCCCGCCTCATTCCTTGACCGGGGCCTGCTTCCGTCAAATCGAGCGTCTCAACCCGACGTTGAATGCGTTCATTACGATACAACAGCCGCCCGTCAACGGTCAGTTATCTGCAGGAAAGCTGGCTGGCATACCCATAGCCGTCAAAGATCTGTTCGAGACCGCTGGAATAAAAACAACAGCCGGATCGTTGTTCTTCAAAGACTATGTCCCAACTGAAGATGCCGCCGCCGTGCAAAAAATCAAATCTGCGGGCGCAATTGTAATGGGGAAAACCAACACACATGAAATCGCGCTGGGTGTGACGACCGTGAACCCGCACTATGGCATCACGCGCAATCCGTGGGATATAACGCGTATCCCCGGCGGCTCATCCGGCGGATCGGCGGTTGCTGTTGCAGCCGGCATGGCGCTGGCCGCCCTCGGCACGGATACCGGCGGTTCGATCCGCATTCCGGCTTCGCTGTGCGGCGTGGTGGGATTCAAGCCAACGTTCGGGCGAGTCAGCCTGCGCGGAATCTTTCCCCTCTCGTGGAATCTGGACCACGCCGGCCCGTTGACTCGTTCAGTCAAAGACGCGGCCCTGCTTCTGCAAGTAATGGCAGGCTACGACGACAAAGACGCGGCGTCTATAAACATCCCCATAGACGACTATCTGCTGCGCATCGAAGAGGGCGTCAAAGATATGCGAATCGTGCTGGCCGTCGGAGAATATATCGAAGACTCGGATACAGATATTCTGCAGGCAATCCATGAGGCCGCAAAAATATTTAAAAAGGCGGGGGCAATGATCGAACAGGTGAATATGTCATTCCTGCGCGATGCAGCGTTTGCCAACGGCGTGATGGTGCAGGCAGACGGGGCAGCTTATCATCGCGAACGCCTGTCCGAAGCACCCGAAAACTTCGGTGCAGACGTTCGTCAGCGCCTGGAAACCGGGCGCAATTCCACATCCACAGAATACAGCCTGGCGCGCCACACGCAAACTGAAATGAAACGCCGCATGGAAAATTTCTTCGAGCAGTACGATCTTCTGCTTTTGCCATCCACACCCATCGCAGCGCCATTGATCGAAGGCAGCGACGCCGTCGAACAGGCACGCAAATTGACGCGTTTTACAGCGCCCTTTAATTTGACAGGCCTGCCGGCTCTTTCACTGCCCGGCGGCTTCAGCAAAGATGGTTTACCAATCGGGTTGCAGATTGTATCGCGGGCGTGGAATGAATCGTCTGTGCTGCGCGCGGGCCTGGCTTACGAACGGGAAACAAATTGGGGCGCGCGTCGCCCGCCTATCGTCTAGTTCCCACAAGATCGGGTATCGAATTTAAGTGTAATGCAACCGTTCGGGTCCGTAGCGGCTGACTGGCAACAATTATTGGCTGGGTCGTAATTATAGCCTGACGTACAATAGCCTTTCGGTCCGCTTTGCAGCGGGGCGGCGGCCACACAACCCGGCCGGCAGACCTTGACCAGGAAAGTAAATGATTGCGGCCCGCTGCATGATAACAAGCGGCTGCCGCCGCGTATGCCGCCATCCGCGCAGAAGAAATTTGGCGATATTACCTGATAGGTCACATCAGGCGGTATGGCGATCAGTGTATAAGGCACTTTACGAACACAAGTGCGATCGCGCTCCTGACCGGTTGGCAGGCTGCAACCAGGCGCAGGTGTCGGCGTGACAGGCGCCACACAGAAGAATGCCTGGGGCAGCGCAGTCGGAGTCAGCGTGGGAAGAAGCGTTGGCGCCAGGGTTGAACTGGGAATCGGCGCAAGAGTCGCAGTCGGCGCGGGAGTTGATGTCAAAGGCGAGGTCCCACAAGCCGCTAACAGGAGCAGAAAGAAAATCGCCATCGCTCGAATGAACTGCATAAGAGAACGCACCGATCTCCCTATCGTCAAATTCGAACTGTTTTACAAGGATAGCACAGCCTCCGTCGGCGACGGAGGCTGTGTATTATTTTGTTTCTACTTCTTCTTCAAACTGCAAATGCCAACTTTATCATTCCACTCGCAGGCGTAAGAGTTGCGGAGGCAGACTGCTTCCTGGGTGATCTTGCTGCAAACATCAACAGGCTGGCTGCATTTGGCGATATTGAGCGAGACCGTCACACAGCCCGGCCCGCTCAACCGCACTTGAGTTGGAACACAGGTATTCTGTGTTGAATCGAACTTGAAACCGAGCGGACAACCCTGATAGGCCGCGCCGGTTTGGGCCGTACAGCACTGAGAATTCTGATCATAAGAATATCCCGGCGCGCAACCTTGATAAGTTTGCGCCGCCCGCCCGGAATTATCAATGCCAAAGGGCGCATCAACGTTGCCCGAAGGCGGGACACACGCGCCATATTGAGTATCGAAATAAAGTCCGGCCGGGCACTGGCCGTTTTGATTCAGCCCCACCGCACAAACCTTTTGTCCGCCGCGCTCGATTAAGTTATATCCCGCCGGACAACCGGCCGCGCCAGGCTGGCTGGCGATGGGCGCATAAACGCATTGACCTGTGGAAGGATTCAGCGAATAGCCAGGATCACAGACCGGCGTAGCGTTTGCTGTATTTGGCGCGCCGCTGCAAGTTGAGTTACAGACTGTCACTTCGCCGCTGGAGTTGTTTGGGCCGCTGCACGTCAGGACGCGCTGTCCATTAACCACGGCTTCACTACAGGTGTAGCCTTTGGTTTGCACTTCATACACCGCGCCCGGTGGAATATCAATAGTGGTAAAGCCGGAACCGCCCGCGCAATAGTTGCCATTGACCTTCGCGTCGGGTGCCTGGCAGGTGGCCGAAGGCGCTCCGCCAATCGGCAGGTAGGAACTGGTCTGGCAATAAGGAGCGATCACTTTGGGCTGCGGCACTACGCAACGAAACCCCACATCGCGGCTGGTATATGCAGGCGCGGCAGGACGGCGCACGCCGGCCAAAGTTTGGGATGCCTCGCTTTCGAAACTCGAGCCGCGGATCACGCGCATGTCGCCAGAGACCGGACCGGTGGGATTGAGTGCAGGCATAGTATCGTAATAATTCTCGGCATAGAAATCATTAACCCATTGAAAGACGTTGCCTGCCATGTCCAACAACCCATACGGACTCTTTCCCGCGGGATAATCGTTGACGCCGCTGGTGTGACCAAGACAGCCCTGGATATTGAGCAGATCGCAGGCCGGCTTGTCATTACCCCATGGATAGACGTTTCCACCCGGACCGCGAGCGGCCTTCTCCCATTGGGCCTCGCTCGGCAACTGACCCTGACTCCACTGACAATAATTGGAAGCCATATCCCACGTCACGCCGACGACTGGGTAATCACCATAATCGGGGTTTATATAATCGGGCGTGCCAAGTTCCTGCGCGGGGGCGGCGCAATTGCCGGCGGCTACGCATTGAGCATACATTTTATTAGTGACATCGGTCTTGTAAATCCAGTAGCTGTCCAGTGAAATGGTTTTTTGCGGAGTAGTCCCATATCCCAATCCCATCACAAAGTCCCCAGCCGGAACATAGACCAATTGTGAGCCGTCGAGCCAGGTCATCGTGGAACCAGCCTGCGGGCCGGCTAATGACACCGGAATCGAAGTCGGTGGAACAACCGCGGTCGGCGGCTCTGAAGTCGGACTCGGCCCGATAGTGGGAGCCGATATTGGAGTTGAAGCGGGCGCACAGGCTGCCAGAATCAACACAACCCCCAGTAAAATCCAGGTTAAGCGTTTCATTCGTTTTCTCCTGTTGGCTTAAAATTATACCCCGTAACAAAAAGCCCCTGCCTGATAAACATAGCAGGGGCTGTATTCATTGCAACGGCGAAATAAATTTTATGGTCCAACACATATTTTGTTTTTAGGATCAGCGCGGCACCATGTCGGACAAGACGGGTAAGCATATTGACTGCAACTACCTGTGGAGGGAGTTCCACCGTCCGGATTTCCACCGCCCGTACAAGAAGCCGGATCGGGAGGCAGAACCAACTCGCTCTTATAAGGCTTATTATTTGCCTGATCGTTGGGCACGCAGACTGGATTGCTATTAGAATCATACCCTAAAGTTGTACCCACTGGACAAAAGTTCAAGCCGCTGCTTGTTTGAGATGTGCAGCACAAGTTGGCCGAATCATACGTATATCCCGGCAGGCATTGATTCCCCTGCGTGCCAGTTCCATCCCATTCGCATACGCCGGTTTTTGGATTCAAATTATAGTTAGAGGCACACTGGATGGTTCCGCCCGTGGAGGTGCATTTGGATTCTATAGCCACAGTAGTTGTGGAACTGCAATCATAGACCTGGGGAAAAACTCCCGGCGTTACAGAAACCGGAGTACAGGAACCAACTCCGCTGATTACAGCATTTGGATCATTGGGACGATCATCGGTGAAAGTAACGCGAACAACACCCGCCTTGCATATCGAGGTCAAACCGATGCCCACCTTCGGACAATCTGACTGGAGCGCGCCCGCGCTTGAGCCGCCGGCTGGGGCTGTGCCAAATAGTCCGATTGCCTGGCACGTTGGCGCAAAGAAGGTTGGATTAACAACCACACAGCGGAAGCCCAGATCGCGGCGATGGCTGTTCGGAAAATCAAAAAAACGCGTCGATGCCGGAATCTGGTCAATTTTGCTCTTGTAACTGGACGAACGTATTGAGCGCTGCTGACCAGAATCCGGGCCAAGCGGATCCTGAAGCGAAGCGTTTTTGTAATACAACGCGTTATACCAATCATTAACCCACTCATAGGTATTCCCTTCCATATCCAACGCGCGGTAATAGCTCTGACCCGGCGGGTATTTAGTCACATTCGTGGTCTTGCCCACGCAGTTGTTGAAGTTCAAATAATCGCAGGTGGGCGCGCCGCTACCCCATGGATAAATATTTGCATCCGGACCGCGGGCGGTCTTCTCCCATTGAGCCTCAGTCGGCAAGGTGCCATTCACAAACGAACAATAAGATGATGCTTGATCCCAATTCACGCCGACCACAGGGTCATTGGCGCGCATTACATCGTTGTAGCCCAAATTGTCTATCAAATCCGGCGGCTTACATTTTCCAGCATTTACACAAAAAGCATATTGCTGGTTCGTGACTTTGGCCTGGTAGATCCAAAAATCGCTCAACGTAACCGTATGCTCGGGATTATCCGATCCCCCATGCCCCATGGTGAACGGCCCGCCCGGGACTGCCACTAAAATACTGCCGTCAACATACGGCCACATCGAGCCGACTTCCATCGGCGGACCGGACAAGACAACCGGCGCCAGGGATGGAGTGATTGGCGCTTCAGTTGGGGTTGGCGCAGGTGTTTCTGTCGCGGCGGGTGCGCTCGTCACAGGCGCCTGCGACGCTATCGGCGCAGTCTGCGGCGCACAGGCAGCCAGCAGAATCAAAAACACTATGCTGATCAAAAAACTGGAACGCAAGTGTTTCATAACATCTCCTCTCTAAAGATGGTTACGCATGTCATACGCACACTCAATATTATATGCAGTTTCATCCGGCTACCATTCCCCCATAGGGACGAGAGAACTGCCCGCCATTCGCCAAAGGCGCGCAGGCATACAATAGGAACAAAATATTTCGCCAATCGCCGTTCGACTTAACGTAAGTGTTAAGAGGCTTCCCTTGCCAGATGATGTCATTTGAATATAATACAAATAGTTTCGGAAACAAGCTTCCGAAAAAATATGAAGAAAGGAGAGAAAAACACCATGTTATTCGCACCGAAAGAAAAAGGCCAAGGTTTAGTTGAATATGCTCTGATCCTCGTTTTAGTTGCTATCGTTGTTATCGCTGCTCTGATGGTTTTGGGGCCGATCATCGGCAACTCATTCAGCACGATCAACAGCAGCCTCTCCAGCGTGTAATTTTATACGCTCACGGAAAGCAAACAGGACATTGTCTGATGACGGTGTCCTGTTTTTTTTAATTAATAACGAAACGATTCGATCCATCTGAATATCAGATCGCCATCTTGATCTCTTCCACAGCTTCGGGATTGACCAGCGAGGACATATCGCCCAATTCCTGCCCAAGATACGCCAAGCGGATCATGCGCCGCATCACTTTCGCGTTGCGCGTTTTTGGCAAGTCACTGACAAATAAAACAGCCTTCGGCGCCAGCGGCTTGCCTATTTCATTCACGATCATTTGCTTTAATTCTTTTCGCAATTTTTCATCAGGCGCGACATTTTTCTTCAACACACAAAAGACAACCAGCGCCATGCCTTTGATTTCATCCGGGATTCCAATCGCGGCAGATTCAATTACATGATCATGATGCACTAAAATCGATTCGACTTCCGCCGGGCCCAGCCGCTTGCCTGCGATTTTCAACGTATCGTCCGAGCGGCCAAGAATGTACCACAAGCCATCCGCGTCAATGGCGGCGAAGTCGCCGTGCACCCATACGTTTTCAAAACGCGACCAGTATGTATCGAGATAGCGCTGAGGATCTTTCCAGAAGCCGCGCGTCATCCCGATCCATGGCGCTTTGATGACCAGTTCGCCGACAGCGTTGCGGATTGATTTTCCATCTTCATCCACCACGTCCGCGGCCATACCGGGACAAGGCGCGGCGAAGGCGCACGGTTTGAGCGGCACGAGCGGATTGCCCATCACAATGCCGCCGGAGATTTCCGTGCCGCCCGAATAATTGATGATCGGGCGTTGGCGGAGTCCGACGTCAGTGAAAAGCCAAAGCCACGGGTCCGGGTTCCACGGCTCACCCGTCGAGGCAAAGAAGCGCAGTGAAGATAGATCGTGTTTGGTCGCCATCTCCGATCCGTGCGGGATCATCGTCCGCACAAAAGTTGGCGAGAGTCCGAGTTGGGTAATTTTGTGCCGTTCGACCATTTCCCAGATTCGATCGGGCGCGGGAAAGTCTGGCGCGCCGTCATAGATAAACATCGTCGCGCCCAAAAGCAAAGTCCCGAACACCAGCCACGGACCCATCATCCAACCCATGTCAGTCATCCAAAACATCACGTCACTCGGGCGGGCATTGGCCGCGTCGAAGGGATGCACGTCGGTGCCGAACGCCATGTCCTGTGCGGCCTTGATTGGAAAACCACAATGCGTGTGAACCGCGCCTTTTGGTTTGCCGGTGGTGCCCGAAGTATAGATGAGCATCAACGGTGTTTCCGCCGGAATTTTTTCCGTGTCGCTTTGCGCGTCCTGCCTGGCGACCAATTCGTGCCACCAGTAATCGCGGCCTTGTTTCATCGAGATTTCCTGATCAGTTCTTTTCAAAACGATCATGTGCTTCAAACTTGGAACTTGCGCGGCGGCTTCGTCGGCGATGGATTTCATCTCGACTTCCTTTCCGCGCCTAAATGAACCGTCGGCGGTGAACAAAGCTTTTGCCCCCGCATCATTGAGGCGGCTCACGACCGCGCCCGCGCCGTAGCCGCTAAAGAGCGGCAGGATGATGCCGCCGATCTTTGCAATCGCCAATAGTGCGATGACGATTTCGGGTGTCATCGGCATGAACAGACCGATCGAGTCGCCTTTGCCGAGTCCCAGCGAACGGAGCGCGTTGGCGCAGCGATTGATTTCCTGGTAGAGTTCTCTATAAGTCAACGTTTTGGCCGCGCCTTCTTCGCCTTCCCAAATCAGCGCGTTGCGTCGTCGAATGTCTGTGGCTTGCCATTTGTCCACGCAATTATGGACGATGTTCATCTTCCCACCCACACACCATTTCGGGAACTGGATGCCCGCCGAAAGATCCACCACATGCGAATATGGTTTATAAAATTCGACGCCGAGATATTTGATGACCGCATCTGTGAACCAGGCCACGTCTGCTGTGGAGCGCCGCATCAGTTCATTGAAATCCTTGATCTCATGCCGGCGCATGAACGCAGTCAAATGAGCGCGCTCGATATATTCCGTCGTTGGCCGCCAGACGATCTCACCGCCAAAATTAAATTGGTCAGACATGGAATCTCTCCTGATAGACATTATTAAGAAACCAACAGCCATATTATACAAAATCGCAAGGTAGTCAAGACAAAAGAATTGGTTATATACAATGAAGCCAGGATTAATATTATCACTCCCCTTGCAAATTCGCCTATCTTATGCTATTTTATACGACAAGGATAACAATGGCAAATAATCAAAAAACAGTAATGATCATCGAGGACGAGCCGGATGCCGCTGAATTGTTCGCAGAAATGATGCGAGTCAGCGGCTTCCGCGTGATCAAGACGTACACCAGCACACCGGCCATGACTCTGATCGCACAGGAAAAGCCCGACCTCATCATTCTCGACATTATGATGCCCGACGTCTCCGGCATCGAAGTGCTTCAATACATGCGCGGCGCACCTGAACTGGCGCAGATTCCGGTCATCGTGGTTTCAGCCAAAAGCATGCCATCAGACGTGCGCGATGGACTGAATGCAGGCGCATCAATCTATCTCACCAAACCTGTCGGCTATGTTGACCTGAAGAACGCGGTGGACCGCGTAACCCAAAGCCTGTAAGCACGCCATGAATCTTGTGCGCGCGTTCATAGCCCTTGAAGTCCCCACCCCTCTTCATGACGCGATCCAAACAGCCACGGCTGAGATTCGTAAAACACTTGGCTCCGACCTGGTCCGCTGGACGCCTGCAACCAACATTCACCTGACATTGAAATTTCTAGGCGACGTATCTCCGGCCAATATAGAGATCATCAAGGAAATGCTGGCGATAGAGACCGCTCAATATCCATGCTTTGACATGAGCGTGGAAGGCATCGGCTCATTTCCGACCCCGCGGCGGCCGCGCGTTCTATGGGTTGGACTCAACCTGCCGGCCTCCTTCGCATCCTTGCAGCGCGGCATCGAAACCGCCTCGGCCAGGCTGGGTTATCCAGCCGAAGAACACGGTTTCTCTCCCCACCTGACGATTGGCCGCGTCCGCCAAAATCCGTCCAGCGCCGATTTACAAAAGATACACATGGCGCTTGAAGATACGAAGATTGGCAGCCTGGGTACGGGCCATATCAACGCGATCCATCTTTTTAAAAGCGATCTCCAGCCGGGCGGCTCTGTCTACACCCGCTTATTCACAGCGCCATTGAGAAGATAATACTCTCAATGCCACCCGAATTGGACGCGTCCAAGCAACTGACGAGGTGAAAACTGAATGCACTTGAATTAGCCCATACGATTGTAGATGCGCTCGAAGATAAAAAAGGCGAGGACATCCTTCTGCTTGACATCAAAGGGATCGCCTCATTTACTGATTACTTTGTAATCTGCAACGGCACCAGCGACCGCATGTTGGATGCGCTGGCCGAAGGCTCCATGGATGCCGTCCGCACGAAGCACCGCAAAAAGGGTAAGAAGCAGGGCGAATCTCGCGAAGGCTGGGTCATTGTGGATTACGGCGATGTGGTTGTCCATCTTTTTTCGCCTGACCAGCGCGATCATTATGATCTCGAAGAACTCTGGAACGAAGGCAAGGTTCTGGTGAGAGTGCAGTAGCATATTCCATGCAAAATTTACAAAACGACAGAGACCGCGAAATCACCAAATCGCTTTTGGGAGCAGTAGATTTTCTATCAGACACGATCGGCGCCGGCTGGGTCGGATTCGATTTTTCTATTAAAGAATACGCAGACAGATTGGATGATGATCTTTCGTCTGCCTTCAGGGAATATACCAACGCATTGAAAGCGGCTGGCGAAAAAGGCGAGACACATCCCAAAGAAAAAATCCGCCGCGCCGCGCTGCTGGATCTGGCTAGCCGGATGAATAACCCAGATGTGACTCTTTTTGTCAATGCGATTATCCATGCCCAGGAAAACAGCCTGAACATTTATCAGACTCTGCGCAGTCAATCCAGAGAGCTTCACGAAAAACTTTCTTCAATGTAGCCGGTTTTACAGATTCCCCGCGGTGCATAATAAGAATGACGGAACCTTTGGAAGTTCCGTCATTCTTTATTTATTTCTCAAAAACCCATTTATCAACTTCGCGCTTCCACTCGACCAGCTCTTCCTTCTTGAACCACAGCCTGATTTCATTTTCGCCATTCTCAGGACTATCCGAAGCGTGGGTCAGGTTGCGGCCCACTTCGAGGGCAAAATCGTGGCGTAGTGTGCCAGGCGCGGCTTCGGTCGGCTTCGTCGAGCCCATCGTCTGCCGCACGGCGGCCACAGCGTTGGGGCCTTCCCATACCATCGCCATCACCGGCGCAGAAATGATGTACGAAATCAATCCATCATAAAACGGCTTGCCTTTATGAACGGCATAATGAGTCTCGGCCAGTTCTTTACCAACCTGCATGAATTTAGCGGCGACCAGCCGAAGTCCGCGGCGCTCGAGGCGGGCAATGACTTCCCCCACCAGTGCGCGCTGTACGCCATCGGGTTTTACAAGCACGAGAGTTCGTTCCATTGATTCTTTTCTCCAATATACAAAATGACGGGGCGACTTTTCGGTCGCCCCGTTTAATTAGCGAAGCAGTTCTTCGGCTTTGGTGTATGCGTCCAGTGCCTCTTGCAGACGATTGCCGCGCATGTACGCGTCACCGAGCGCCTGCCAGATCGCAACTTCCACCGGATAACGATAGAGCGCATCACGCAAATCGCGGATGATCTCCTCAAGAAATTTACCCTTGCGAATCAATTTTGAATAAACTTCCAACGCAGTCGAAATATTGCCGCGGCCCATTTCGGCCTGCGCGCTGAAAAGCGAATCAACCGATCTCGGCTGGAGGGCGCTCGTCTGTTTCAAACGCGGCGCAGCTTTTTTCTCGGGCTTCGGAGCAGGTTTCGGTGATGGCTTTGGCTCTTCATAAGCAAAGTCCATCTCTCGAATGGAAGGCCTGGGCGAATTCACCGGTTCTGCCAATGGCTCTTTTGCCTCTACCGGATGCCAATCAGCCGGGTTGGCAGGCTCTGTCGTTTCAGGCTCGGCATCATTCTGCAGCCACGAAGGCAGATCATTTCTTGGTTCGGTTGGGCGCGGTTCATTTTCATTTTTATCAAGCCCGGCCAGCCAATCGGGCAGGGCCGCGGCAGAATTCGGGTCAAAAGAAAAATCTTGTGAGGCCGCTGGTTCCGGGCTGGCAGGTTGTGAAGAACTGCCGTGCAGCCAATCAGGCATATCTTCGCGCGCGCCAGCCGGGTCAGTTGGCACAGGGCCAAGCTCACTTAACCAATCAGGCGCAGAATCGGGGGCGGGCATCGGAGTTTCTTCTATTTCAGGCGCCGCCTCGATATTGGTGAAAGCATCCTGGGGTGACAGCCCACTCAACCAATCAGGCGTTTCGCTGAACGCGGGCTCGTTTTGTTTTGCAACATTAGCATCGGCCTCGCTTTGTTCCAGACTGCGGAGCCACATCCCCGTCTCATCCGCGGACGGCGCGGCGGGCTGCTCCACAGGCGGAGCTTCTCCTATCGCCTTGGCTTTATCCACCCAATCGGGCGCAACTTCCGTGCGCGCGTTGGGATCAGTAACAAGCTCTTCAGCTTTTGCGCCATGCTTGCTGGCCAGGCCCTCAAGCCAGGCCATTGCATCATCCTGCTCTTTCGAACTCGTGCCGAGATCGCCAAGAGTACCCGGCGTAGAACCCGTTGTGGAAGATGAAACAAAATCGGAATTATCTTGCGCAGGTTGAGGCGGAGCGGGGTTCTCTGATTTTGGCTGGTTGTCAACCGGCTTTGGAATTGGCGTCGCACCCTGCTCATCCAACCCTTTGAGCCAGTCAGGGACATCTTGAGACATCTGGGCTGCCGGCACTGCACCAGATGAAACCGGCGCGCCCAAATCTTTCAACCAATCGGGCGTTTCCGGCGAAGGAGCAGGCTGAGGCGCAGGGGATGATTCAACTGAAGGCGCGCTATTGGCCGGGGCCATGGCCTTGACCCAATCGGGCAGGTCGGCTTGCACCGCCTCAGACGAATCTGATTCGTTATCGAAAGGTGCGGGAGTTTCTTCGAACTGCCCGCTCGACTCTGACCAGCCAGCCTGGCGAATAAAATCGGGAATATTTTCTTGAGCCGGTGAAGCGGGAGCCGGCTCGGGGGGCGGGGCTGAGGCGGCTTTTAACCAATCAGGTTGAGAAGAAGAGGCAGACTCCATAACCGCCGCGTCGGATTCCAAACCAAGCCCAAGCGTCTGACCCCAATTCGGACCGCTATCGCTGGCGTCTCCTGTATATTCGAAACGTTCAAGGCTTACGGCAGCGTCAGCCACCTCATCCGAACGGAAAATAGAATCTTGCGCAAAGGCCGCATAAGGATCGAGCTCACTGACGCGATGACGATACACCTGCGTAGATTCTGCGCGTTGCGTACCCGGCAAGATCTCCACCATAATTCGATTGGCTTCGAAGCAAAACGGAAAACGACGCAGCAACTGCGAACAAAGGTCGGTCGCTTCGGTCTTCTGACCGTTGCGGAAATACGCCTTGGCGAGCAGCACTTGCATATCTGTTCGCTGGGCATCGCCGTCAAGCACGGCGCGGATTTCAGCGATGGCCTGAGTATAGAGTTCACCCTGAACATACATGTGCGCCAGTGCGCCGCGCGTCAGCCGGATCTTCGCAGGCTCGACGCCGTCGCGCCGGCCAAACAGGCGCTGCAACTCGCCTTGAATGGCGGCATTCGAAGGTTGAACTTCAAAGGCATTTTGCATGTGCCAGATGGCATCGTCCAGTCTGTTTTGTTCATCGCTGATAATGCTCATACCAACGTGCGAAACAAAATCATCCGGCACCGACAGCAGCACACGCTGAAAAATATCCACCGCCTCCTTATACCGTTTTGATTCGAGATACGCCTTGCCGAGCAAGCGGTATGTCTCAAGATGTTTCGAAAAAGTCTTGAGAATATGACGGCAATGTGCGATCGCCTGATCAATCTGACCTTGTTCGATCAGCCTCTCGATTTCGCGGTTATAAATACGCAGGGAAACTTTTGCCATAAAAGAGCGCTCCGCTACAAGTATGCCTGATTCTTAAAAAATATGCAAGCCGATACGATATTCTACTCGTAAAACAGGGGAAGCGGGGGAACAATTGCATTACCGATAATGTGCGCGCTTAAAACGCTTGCACGCGCCTCAGCCAGCTTCCTCTCGTCATTGGCATGGATCGTGAACAACGGCTCGCCCTGCTCGACCCGCTCGCCGACTTTATGATGGATGATAAAGCCGACGGCATGATCCACCGCGTCCGACTTTTTGGCGCGGCCAGCCCCAAGCGCGACAGAAGCCTCGCCCACGCCTCTTGCATCGACCCGAGACAGGAATCCACTGCAAGGCGCCTTCACCACCTCGACGAATTTTGCGCGCGCCATCCTGTCAGAATCATCCACATAAGAGACATCGCCGCCCTGCGCCGCCACCAGCACACGAAACTTCTCGAAAGCCGAACCGTTCGCGATGGCCTTTTCCGCCATTCCACGGCCTTCGTTTAAATCTTTGGCGCGTTTGCCAACCACCAGCATATAAGCGCTTACGTGCAGACAATGCTCTCGAAAATCCGCCGGGCCGTCGCCTTTGAGCGTGTCAATTGCCTCTTTCACCTCCAGCGCATTGCCAACAGCATGGCCGAGCGGCTGGTTCATGTCTGAGAGCAGGCAGATCGTTTTACGTCCGGCCAAATCGCCAATCTGCACCATCAAGGCCGAAAGCTCACGAGCCATATCCAGCGTTTCCATGAATGCGCCGTTACCGACTTTGACATCCAACACAATGGCTTGCGCGCCAGCCGCAATTTTTTTGCTCATAATGGATGAAGCGATCAATGGAATGGACGGCACAGTCCCCGTCACATCGCGCAGGGAATATAGTTTGCCGTCCGCCGGCGCCAGGTCCAGGGATTGACCGGTTAGCACAATGCCCTTTTCTTTGAGTTGTCTCTTGAATTCATCGGTGTTCAAGTCCACGCGATAGCCGGGGATGGATTCCATTTTATCGAGCGTGCCGCCGCTGAAGCCCAGTCCGCGGCCGGACATTTTTCCAACGGGCAGGCCGCAAGCCGCAACGATGGGCAAAACCACCAGCGTCGTTTTATCACCGACGCCGCCGGATGAATGCTTGTCCACAGCTATATCAACCACGCCGGTTAAATCAAGAATCCGGCCGGAAAGAACCATAGCCAGAGTCAGATCGGTGGTTTCCTGAGGCGTCATGCCGTTGAGCAGGACGGCCATCGCCCAAGCTGAGACTTGATAATCGGGAATGTCGCCTTTGACAAATCCCTGTACAAAGAAGTTGATTTCTTCCTGGGTCAGTTCCCCTTTTTCGCGTTTTTTTATAATGATATCCACAGCGCGCATACAATTCTCCTCCCCTCATTTTATCGCAAAAAAACAATGAGCCGCGGTGATGGATGAATATTCGCAGAAAAGAAAAAACATGGGAATAAATGTGGGTTTATGGGCTATGGCCCATGATCGGTTTTCACCAATTTCTGCCCATCTTTCGTATCTTGCACGGCCCAACTCAGTGCCGCGATCTGGTCGCGGAGGCGATCTGACTCGGCCCAATTCTTATCCGCGCGCGCCTGCTCGCGTTGCTCAAGCAGGGCTAATACATCATCCGAGGGCTTATCTTCACCTAGCAACGGCGCGTTGATCACATTGTTCCAGATCTCGAGCGGAATGCTGCGCTCCAGTGGTTCAGGTATGCTTAACGTTCCGAACTCACTTAATGCGAATTTTGCGCCAGTTGGAAAAATATCGATCTTCCCATTTCGCACAATCGAAACCGAACTGACGCCGCCGACCTCACACCAGCCTGTCGCAAAGTCTATTATGACACCGGTATGCTCATCGAGGCCAATGGTTATGTTCTCGTCCGGCAATTCTTTTTGCCATAAGTCAAAACGTTCTTTACCAATAAAACAACGGCTGGTATCCAGTTCCGCACCGCCATCCACGTTATTCCAATGTGGGATAAAAGAAAGGTGCAGTCCAAAATCGCCGAAAAGATTCAGGCCGGTTTTGGTGTGGACATCCTCGCCCACTTTATATATCTCATAAACGGGCAAGGCCCACGCGCCGATGGAGATGGTCGCGGCAGAGGCAAACGCGAGAGTCGCGCCGAGCCGGTGGCGGGCGCGGATGATATCCCAGGCGAGCGAACCGCGCAATTGCCGGGCAGTGTATGTGGGACTGCCAGGACCCATGAAGATCAAATCGGCAGATAACAGCGGTTTGACAACTTGAGGATCATCGGGACTCAAAGGCGTGCCGAGCTTGCGAGCCGGGATGATGTCGATCGCGGGAGAATAATTTTGAAGCCGCGCCTTGAGAAAATCTGCGACGCGCGCCGCGACCTGATGCGAGTTAAGCTCAAAGCCCGCGGGGGTTTCCAAAATGGCGACCCGCAATGGCTGAGGCAAAGAGCGCGCTAACGTCTCAAAGATTCGCCCGCCAGCCAGCGACGTTTCACCGGAACCAAGAAAAGCGATTTTTCCTAATGCCATGCTATTTGGATGCCGCGTTTAACTTGTCTATTACCTCAAGCAAAATTTTGTTTTCAGGGATATCCGACATGGACTCGCCTTGATGAAAATATCGAATGATTCCGTTTTGATCAACGATGGACACAAGCGGCATGCGCCCAAGCCTGAAGATATTCACCTTCTGTTTATAACGCCTGGCGACAACATGCGTTGGATCAGGCAAGCCAACGAAAGGGATTCTCTGTTCATTCCAATATGCTTGAAAAGCATACGCTCCGTCTGGGCCAATGGCGAGAACATCCGCGCCGCGGCCAGTGAACAAACCATATTCATCTCTGAGGCGCGCCAACTGCGCGCGGCAGTATGGTCAGAGAAAGCCGCGCAGGAAAACCAATACAACCGGTTTGCCGCGATAATCCGAAAGGCGGACGAGACGTCCATTGGCATCTTCGAGTTCAAATTCGGGCGCAGGTTCGCCTGGGTGTAATAATTCAGCCATTGGTCAATTCTTTTGCTTTCTTCCAAATTTCATCGAACATGGCAACTGTCAATTTGCCGGTCAACGTATTTTGCTGGCTGGGGTGATAGGAACAGAGCAGGGACAAAGGATGAAGATTGAAAGATGAAGATGGGAGATCGTAAACCGCACTGTGAGCAAAGACCATAGACCGTGGACTGAAGGCGGTCAACTGTCTACCATGCGCGGTCGGTGGTTGGGAAAATATTTTCAAGACGCGCTCAAATGCAACCCGTCCCAAACAAACAATCACTTTGGGCTGAAGCAAACGAATTTCGCGTTCGAGATAAGGTTGACAATTATTGAGTTCTTCGGGCGCAGGTTTGTTAGCGGGCGGCGCACAACGGGCCGAGGCAGTGATATACATATCGCGCAAAATCAAGCCATCAGCGCGTCCTGTTGCGTCTGGTCGACTCGCGAATCCGGCGCGACACAACGCCGGGAAAAGAAAACCGCCCGAGGCATCACCCGTGAATTGTCGCCCGGTGCGGTTCGAACCGTGCGCGCCGGGCGCCAGCCCAACAACCAATACGCGCGCCTGCGGGTCTCCAAATCCAGGAACAGGCTTGCCCCAATATTCCCAATCAAGATAGGCTTTGCGTTTTGTGCGCGCCACTTCCTCGCGCCATTGCACAAGGCGCGGACATTTGCGGCAGGTAATGATTTCTTGATTTAGTTTGGTGAGAGAATCGGGTGTCATGTGATCCGGTATCAGGTGTCAAGTAGTTGAATGCAATTGTACCTGACACTTGGCGCGACACATGGCACTTAGAGGATCAGCATTGCATCCCCAAACGAAAAAAAGCGATAGCCTTCGCTCTTCGCAACCTCATACGCCTGCAAAATCCGCTCACGCCCCGCGAAGGCGCTGACCAGCATAATCAGCGTGGACTTGGGTAGATGAAAATTCGTGATTACCGCATCCACGATCTTGAATTGATAGCCTGGCAAAATGAACAAAGAAGTTGATTCAATGTAGGGCAAGATAGCATCCCGCCCTACCATAGCCGACTCCAACGTTCGCACTGATGTGGTTCCAACCGCAATGACTCTGCCGCCCGATTTTTTTGTTTGATTAATCGCCTCTGCTGTTTCCTGACTCAATTCACACCACTCGGTGTGAATTTTATGTTCTTCAGGATTCTCTTCGGTGACGGGCGCAAAGGTATCCAGCCCAACATGGAGCGTGACGTAAGCAATCTTCACTCCGTTCGACTTCAACTCATCCAGCAAACGCGGCGTGAAATGCAAGCCAGCCGTCGGCGCGGCCGCGGAACCCGGCTCGTGGGCATAGACAGTTTGATAGCGCTCCGGGTCGCTCAATTTTTCGTGGATGTATGGTGGAAGCGGGACGTTCCCCACTTTGGAAAAATATGACTCGATCGGATCAGAGAATCTGATCAGCCGCTGTGAGCCTGCAAGGATTTCCACGACTTCGGCTTCGGGTCCTTCCTCGACCTTGAACCTGCTGGCCGTTTTCAAACCTTTCCCGCCCACCAAAGCCTCCCACGTTAACGCGTCGCGGCGGCGGAGCAAAAGCAATTCGATTCGTCCGCCCGTGGGCTTGCGGGCGAAGATGCGCGCCGGAATGACGCGCGTCTGATTCAAGACGAGGAGATCGTTCGGGCGCAGATAAAGGCCGAGGTCCCGAAAGATGCGGTGTTCGATCTGCCCCGAATCGCGATGGAGAATCAAAAGGCGCGAAGAATCGCGCGGCTCGACGGGAGTCTGCGCGATGGAAGATTCGGGGAGGTGGTAATCGAAGTCGGAGGTTTTCATATATTCAGCATTGCAACGAGTATAATTTAGAATTATGAAACAAGTTGAAGCCCGTTTATTACTTGGCGATTGCCGTAAAGAACTCAAAAAACTGGAAGATAACTCGGTTGATTTGATATTTACATCACCACCATATGCAGATAGCCGTTCGCATACATATGGTGGAGTGCGCCCAGATAAGTATGTGGAATGGTTTCTTCCCATTTCTGCAGAGTTGTTGCGTGTCGTAAAGCCAACCGGGACCTTTGTCTTGAATATAAAAGAAAAGGTTGTAAATGGAGAGCGTCATACATACGTAATTGAGCTTATATTGGAAATGCGTAAACAAGGATGGCTTTGGACAGAAGAGTTTATTTGGCACAAGAAAAATTCCTATCCTGGCAAATGGCCGAATCGTTTTCGAGATTCATGGGAAAGGTTATTGCAGTTTAATAAAGATCGACAATTTCATATGTATCAAGAAGAAGTTATGGTTCCAATGGGAGATTGGGCAAACAGGCGGCTTAGAAACTTAAGTGAAACAGATAAGGTTCGGGACCCTTCTCGCGTTGGCAGTGGTTTTGGAAAAAAAATTTCAAACTGGGTAGGTCGAGAAAAGGCATTTCCCACCAATGTGTTACATATGGCAACAGAAACAAAAAACAGAAACCACAGTGCTGTCTTCCCAGAAGACTTGCCAGAATGGTTTATCAAGTTGTTTACAAAAAAAGGTGATCTTGTTTTAGACCCATTTATGGGTTCGGGCACTACTATTTTTGTCGCTCAACGTATGGAACGAAATGTAGTAGGAATTGAACTCCTGCCTGAGTATTTCAAAGCGGCGCAGCAAAATGTAAAGCCTGTTGTTGAAGCACGTCCCGCACAACTTGCATTGCTTGAAAGGAAGGGAAAATATGAGGCCGGTAAATCTAAATGACGTTGTCAACTTTGTTGAAGGAAACATTGGAGAGTTCCACAAGAGACGTGCGGGTAGTCTTCAAAACTTGAAATTGACTCAGGTATTGAAAAGGAAAAACCCATACCTTTTCAAGGCTAAAAATATAAACGACGCTCATGATTTGATTAAACTAATTCTTGACGCTCATTTGTCATCTCAGGAGGAAACCGTTTTTGGAGAGTTCCTGGAAAAACTTGCAATATTTGTTTGCGAAAAAGTGTTTGGTGGCAGAAAATCATCCGCCGAAGGGATTGATTTGGAATTTAAGCGAGATAATATTCTTTATATTGTCTCGGTGAAATCTGGGCCGAACTGGGGAAACAGCAGTCAAATCAAACGTATGGTCGATAATTTCAAACAGGCGAAACGCATTCTACGAACAGGTAACAATAAAGCAAATACACAGGCAGTAAATGGTTGCTGTTACGGACAGGAAAATCAGCCTGATAAAGGTGATTACTTAAAACTTTGCGGTCAAGAATTCTGGGAATTTATTTCTGGTAACGACCGCTTATTTGTGGATATTGTAGAACCGCTAGGCTTTAGAGCAAAAGAACGAAACGAAGAATTCTTTGCAGAATATTCTCGAATCTTAAATCTCTTTACTCAAGAGTTCATGGATGACTTTTGTGTAAATGGGCGAATCGATTGGGATAAATTGGTTCGATTCAATTCAGGAAAGAAGTAAAACTTTAAAATTTTCTATTTTTTTTGAGCAGCCTTACGATCACATTCAACACAATCGTCAATACCACCGAACCACCGACACCAAAATCGAACTCGTAACCGGAAAATAAAAAGAGCCGTTCCGGCCCTCGATGCAAAAGATGAGGCCGGAATAAGAAACATCTCATGGACGATTTGAGTTGTGATTAAGTCAGGTCGCGCCGAGTCAAATCATCCACCGCTTCTCTTCCGACGATCAGCCGGGCGCGGCTTTCTTCCAGCCACACCACCGCCGGACGACGCGCGCCGTTGTAGTTGCTCGACATGCTCAAATGATACGCGCCGCTGACCGGGATTGCGATCAACTCGCCCTCTTCGACTTTTGGCATCGGCAAATCTTCAATGACGACATCGCCCGATTCACAATAAGGCCCAGCGATGTGGACGCGCTCGCTCATTTCCCGGCCCAAGCCGGCCACCGTTAAACAGGAATATTTTGCGCCGTAGAGCGCATGCCGCGGATTATCCGCCATGCCGCCGTCAATCAGCAGCCAGGTCCGCTGGCCGCGCCGCTTGATCGCGCCGACGCGATAAACAGCAATTCCCGCGCGCGCCACCAGGCTTCGGCCTGGCTCAAGATGCAGGTGAGGCCAATCGAGTCCGCGCCGTTGACAGCCTTCGATCACGGCCTCGGCAATGCCGCGCACATAACTTTCAACGGGTGGGTTTGGCAATTCATCTTCGTGATAAGCCACGCCCCAGCCGCCGCCGGGACAAAAATGCCAGTCGCTTGCAAGGTTAATTTGTTTGACCAGGTCCAATGCCATGTCAATGGCCGGGATCAACGGCTCAGGGTCGCGGAAGTTGGAGCCTTGATGAAAGTGGATGCCATGTAATGGCAGGTCGTTTAATTTGCAAAGCTCAACCGCACGAAGAATTTCATCGGGCGTCATCCCAAATTTGCTGTCATGCTGGCCCGTCTGTGTGTGCGCGTGATGTGTGCGGACGGCGATTCCTGGCTGCAGGCGAAGCCATAAATTTGGCAGGTTGGAAAATTGGGAATCGGTAAAAAGATTCGCGATTCGATTTAGTTCTGTGAGATTGTCAACGACGATAATTCCTGCATTTTGTATTGCGGATTTCAAATCTGCCATGGATTTATTTACCCCGTGAACCAATATTTTTTCGCGCGCTACATTGCCCGCCAGCGCGATACCGATCTCGCCTTCGCCGGTGCAGTCCACATCCAGGTTGTGCGCCTGTGTCCATTTGGCGATGGCTTTACAGAGAAAGGCCTTGCCTGCATAGGTGATGCCAAATGCGGCGGGATAAAATTCTTTTAACGCGCTTTTGTATTTGGCGGCGGAAGAGTCGAGGGTGGCGCGGTCGTATAAATATAACGGTGTCCCGTATAAGTCCGCGAGCGAGGCGATATCGTGTCCGGCTATGGACAGTCTGCCGTTATGAACGCGGGTTGAATCGGGGAAAAGTGCCAGTCGGTCTGAAATCAAAAATGGGAATTCATTGTTGGTCGCCAAAGAACAGATCCCACCAAACCTGCCAGTTTTGCATCGGCGTGGGACTGGGCGTTGGCTCAATCGATTCGATGGCAGGCGTACCGGGCTGTCCAACCGGGGCTACGGGCTGGTCGCCGGGCTTTATGTAGTGACCTTCGCTGTATGCCCAATCCTGCACAGCCTGATCGGAGCCGGCGTATGCAACTTGTGTTTGTAATGCAACCTGGGTTTGTATTGCCTGTGTTGCCTGAGCGCCGATGAGCCTGGATTGTTTCTTGAGGCGGTTAAGTTCTTCGAGACGCGCATTGAAATCCATGACCATTAGAACGAGCAGGAGAATACCAACAAAGATAAATATTCGGCGGGGATTAATCGGCCAGCGATCCATGTCTTTATCTTACCCGCAGATGCCGCGGTTGGCAAGAACCGCAGCATCTGGTACAATCTCCGCCCGTTGAGCGTAGTACCCTTCGCTCTGAGACCATTGCACGGCGATGGTCGAAGTGCCGCGTTTTTCCTGCACAAAGCGCAGAACGGTGCGGCATACCATATTCAGCCAGAAAGGGCTTGAACGAAATGAAAGTATTGCTGATCAAGGACGTTTACAAATTAGGCCGCGCCGGCGATGTGAAAAAGGTTGCCGATGGATTTGGCCGCAACTTCCTGCTCCCGCAGAAACTGGCCGTGCTGGCCACACCCGGAGCAATGAAGACCTCCGAGAAGATTCGCTCGCAAGGCGAGGTGCAGCGCGCCAAGCTCAACAGCGAACTCAAGGACCTGGCCGATCACGTTAACGGCGTCACATTGACTTTTGCCGCCAAAGCCGGTGAAACCGGAAAGTTGTATGGCTCGATCACCACACAAGATGTGGCTGAGGCCATCATGGAACAGACCAAGTACGAAGTCAAGCGCCAGCAGATAGATATGCAGCCGATCCGTGAGTTGGGCGAGTTCAAAGCCCACGTGCGCCTGACGATTGACCTGGTTCCTGAAGTTAAAATCATCGTCCATCGCGAAGGCGAATCTGCCGATGCAGCAGCTGCCGAGCCGGAAGAAAAAGTAAGGAAGCCACGCGGCGGCAAGAAAAAGGAAGAAGCTCCTGCTGAGGAAGCCAAAGCCGAATAATAAAGTCTTCTATTCATCACCGGCTCAAAGAGGCCGGTGATGTTGTGTTAAAATAAATATCGAATTATGTCTGAAACCATTGGTCAAAAACTCGGGCAAGCCCGCCAACAAAAACGCCTCAGTATCGAGCAAGTCTCGGCGGCGACGCGTATTCGTCCGCATTATCTCGAAGCCCTTGAGCGCGATGATCTCTCTGCTATTCCGTCCGCTGCACAGGCGCGCGGATTTTTGCGAATCTATGCCGACTTTCTCGGTTTGAACGCAACCCCGATGCCGCGCCAATCTAACTCTCAACCAATCGTCTCTTCGCCGGATGTTTCGATACCGCCCAGCACAGACCTTCCGGCAGCCCCCGTTCAAGAGTCCGTTTCCAAGCCTGCGCCTGCGCGTCCCAACCTGCTGACAAATCTGCGTGAACGCTTCACGCGCCGCTCGGCTTCAGAGACGATTGTCCCGGTTGCATCCGCCGAACCCGAGCAGCCTGCCCCTGAACCAGAATTTGAGCCTGCGCGCTATACCGAAGAATTACCTGCCAGGCCCGCGCCTGTTGCTCTTGAAGAATCCATCCCGGTTGTAGAGCCGATCACGAAAAAACGTTCGCCTGCTAAAAAGACGGCTTCAACTAATAATAAAAAGCCCGCATCCAAGACGGCCAAAATTTCAAGGGAAAAACCCGGCAGGAAATCGGTTGTAAAAAAAAAAGTAACGAACTTACTCCCGAAGACATCGAAATCTCACACGAAGCGCGGATTATCGTTGCGCAAGCCGAATTCACCCCCAACGCGCCGCGTTTCAAAGAAGACGCAGAGTCGCAAGCCGAAGAACCGCGTTTAGATTCAACTCCGCAGGAAAGCCCTCAAACCGAATCTGTATCTGAAGAAACGCCTGTTGAGGCGCGTATGCGCGCGCCTGTCTGGCGCGCCTGGTTGGATTCAGTTGCCGCGAAATTCACGATAACGGCCAACCGGCGAAAGCCCGCCCAGAGCGAAGCCGAAGAGACGCGGCAGGCAGCGGAATTTGAATCCAGCTTCGAACCGGAATCCAATGTCCTGGATTTCGACCCTCAAAGAACAGCGGACTTTCCGCTGCCTGCTGAAGTAAATAAGCCGGCTCTTTCTTCCGAAGAGATTTTCGTCGAGATCGGACAACAGTTGCGCAAGCGGCGCGAAATGTTGAGCCTGACGTACGATGAGATTGAACGTAATACGCGCGTGCGGGCTATCTTCTTGAAGGCTCTCGAAGATGGCGCTTTGGAAAGCCTGCCCTCACCGGTGCAGACACGCGGCATCCTTGCCAATTATGCCGTCTTTCTGGATCTGGATGTGGATACCATTTTGTTGCGTTTTGCGGATGGACTGCAGGCGCGGCATCGTGAGCGGCGCGCACAAAGGCCGGTTCGGAAGCGCGCGCCGATGACGGTCAGCACTGTGCTCCCGCCGTGGCGTGCCTTTATTAGCACTGATTTGTTATTCGGCGGCAGCGTGGCGATCTTGCTGGCGCTTTTTGCCATCTGGGGAATTGGCTTTGTAATCTTGGCCCAATCCGCGCCACGCCCTAAAGCGACCGCGCCTTCCATATCTGAAATTCTCGTAGCCGGAACACCGACCGCGTTGCAGGAAGTGACTCTTATTCCAGCGCAGGATACGCTCATCGCCGCCACCCAGGAAATTCTGGCGACTGCTGAAGCGCCTACGCTGGGGTCCAGTATCACCGTTCAGATCAATCTGGTTGCGACCGCGCGCACATATCTGCGTGTGACGGTTGATGGGAAAGTAAAATTCGATGGACGCGTCGAACCAGGCTCCGCGTATCCGTTTGACGCGGAAAGTCAAATCGAAGTTCTGGTCGGGAATGCCGCCGCTCTTAAAGTTACATATAATGGGCGCGATCTTGGCCTGATGGGCAACTTCGGCGAAGTGATTGACCGCGTTTATTCGGCGCAGGGTATCGCAACGCCGACCGGAACTCAACCGCCGACGGCCACCGCCACGCCGAACATCACACTCACCCCGTCGCCGACTGTTACGGCTACGCCCTCGCGAACGCGCACGCCGCCTGTGACCCCCACCCCGAAAGCCGGAGGATAATTTTGGCTTCCAATACATTCCACCTTGTTTCACTTGGCTGCGCCAAGAATACTGTTGACTCAGATTCGATGGCGCAATTATTGATGCGCGATGGTTATCGCGCCGTCGAAAACCCCGCCAAAGCAAATATCCTGATCGTCAACACTTGCGGATTTATCGGCCCCGCCAAACAAGAGTCGATTGATGTTTTGCGAGAACTTTCCGAAGGCAAGCGAAATGACCAGCTCTTGATCGCAGCCGGATGTTTAACTCAACGATACGGCGCGGAAGTCGCCCAACAAGTGCCGGGTATTGACGGCATCCTCGGCACCCGCCGCTGGATGGACATTGTGCAAGTCGTGCGCGAACTTCGCAAAGGACCTCACCCCGAACCGATTTATCATCTGCCGACAGAAGCCGCCACCGTCGGGACCGATGAGGCGGACACCGTTCGAGCGAGTGTGGCGGGCGCTTCGGCCTATCTCAAGATCGCCGACGGCTGCCGCCGTCCCTGCGCCTTCTGTGCCATCCCACTGATCAAAGGCACGGCGATCAGCCGCCCCATTCAGGCGATACTCAGCGAAGCGCGTCAATTGCGCGATAGCGGCGTGCGCGAGCTGGTGCTGATCGCGCAAGATACGACCGATTACGGCCACGATCTTGGACTCAAAGACGGGCTGGCCATCTTACTCGAACAAATAACCGACGCCGTGCCAGACATGGATTGGATTCGCATCATGTACGCCTATCCGGGTTATGTGACCGACCGGCTCATTGAAGTGATGGCAACGCGCAAACAGGTTTTGCCGTATCTTGACATGCCCCTCCAACATGCCGCCCCGAAAACACTATATCGCATGAAACGGCCCTCCAATATTGATTGGGTTTACAAGACTCTCGGCAAGATGCGTTCGACAATTCCGAATCTTTCCATCCGCACCACGTTCATCGTCGGCTATCCAGGCGAGACGGAGGCGGAATTCCAATCGCTGTTCGATTTTGTAAACGAGATCCGTTTCGACCGCGTCGGGACATTTCAATTCTCGTTCGAGCCGGGCACAACCTCCGAACCGCTCGGCGATCCGATCCCGGCTGAGGTCAAGCAGGAACGCTATGAACGGTTGATGGAACTTCAACAAAACATTTCGCTTCAGATCAACCAATCGTATGTCGGCAGGACGCTGGATGTCTTGATCGAAGGCCGCGATAAGGAAATTTCGATTGGCCGTTCCTACCGAGACGCGCCGGAAATTGACGGCATGGTCTTTGTTGAAGGCAGGACGGAGATCGGAGAAATTGTGCCGGTAAAAATTACCGGCGCAATGGCGTACGATCTGACAGGCGCACCTGTCACTCAAAACATATTACGCGTTATGTGATGCGTAATTTCAACATGTCCCGCATTGACCGCATGGCCCTCTGCCTCAGCCTCGTTGCAATTGCCGCGGCTTATCTCGTCTCTGCGCGCGTCTACGAACAAATCCCTCACATCGAAGATGAAATGGCTTACGCCTGGCAAGCGCAGGTTTTGGCGCAGGGCAAGGTCGCGCTGCCATCTCCGGCTGACCCGAAAAGCATCATGGTTCCATTTGTGGTGGATTACAACGGCCAGCGTTTCGGCAAGTACCCGCTCGGCTGGCCGCTGATGTTATCGCTGGGTGTTTTGCTGAGCGCACGCGCCTGGGTTAATCCCATTTTGTCAGGGCTGGGAATTTGGTTGACGTATTTGCTCGGCAAAAAAATTTTCGATGAACGCGTGGCTTTATTGGCCGCACTGCTCACGATTACATCGCCCTTCTTTCTGATCAATTCAGGCTCGCTGCTTTCGCATCCGTGGTCGCTGTTTTTGAGTCTGGCCTTCGCGCTGGCGTGGCTGGATACTTTCGACGCGGCGCAAAAACTTCCAGCGTGGCTGACAGTTTCAGTCGCGGGACTCAGCCTCGGAGTCCTGGCCCTGACGCGCCCATTGACAGCTATCGGTGTCGGGCTGCCTTTCTTTATCCATGGTTTGATCCTGCTCATGCGCGGTGACCAATCCATCCGCATCAAAATCCTGACGATTGGCCTGCTGGCGGCTTTCACCGCGGCTTTGGTTCCGCTTTGGCAGTTTGCCGTCGCAGGCGATCTAATGTTAAATCCGTACACGCTATGGTGGAAATACGACAAGATCGGTTTTGGCGAAGGCTTCGGGCGGCAGGCGGGCGGACACAGTCTCTATTGGGCGTGGGTGAATCTGAAGATCAGTTTTAAATCGGGCTGGAGCGATTTCTTTGGATGGGGGAATGTCTCATGGTTATTTCTGCCTTTTGGGGTTTGGGCGCTGGGGCGGAACGCGCGCGCCTGGCTGGTCGCATCTGTCTTCCCCGCGATTGTTTTGTTATATACAACCTATTGGATCGGCTCGAATTTATACGGCCCGCGTTATTATTATGAAGGTTTCTTCGGCCTGACGCTGGTCAGCGCGGCGGGTATGTTCTGGCTGGCGGAACGCGCAGTGAGCGAAGGCCGCGCGCGCAGGTGGATACAGGCCGCGACAATTTTGCTGGGCATCTTTCTGATTGGTTATAACTTGATCGTTTATCTGCCGAAACGTTTGAATGAAATGACCAATTTATACGGAATCAACCGCGCCATGCTGGCGCCTTTTGAAACGGCAAAGGCCAGAGAGTTGACGCCTGCGCTGGTCATTGTGCATTTTCGAAAAACGTGGACGGAATATGGTGGTTTGTTGGAATTACAAAATGCAGACTTATCTTCGCCCTTTGTCTTTGCGCTTTCACTTGGCCCCGGCGCAGATGAGGCCCTGGCGCGGGATTATCCCAACCGCCGCGTGATCCATTATTATACTGACCAGCCGGATCAATTCTTCAAATCGCCCCGATAGTACAACAGGGACGGGTCCCTGTTGGTTTGTATTTCATGCTGCTCTTGCAAATGCCGTCGCCAGTAAGATCAGGATCGCGAGCGTTAAATTCGCCCGCAACAGCAAGGTCTCCCGGCGTTGTAATTTCAGCAGTTGCTCCTGGCTGGATTTATTCTTCCTCATCAGCGTGCGGCGGATGGCAGGCAGCACTTCCCAGGTTTGTACCGCGCTGACCGCCACCATGATCACCACCAGTACTTGCTTGATCAATATGGATAATGACCATTGCGTGCTGGTCGAAAGAAAGCCGTCATAGTGGGGATTGACGCTCATCTGGAACAACCCGGTCACAATTAAGAGACTCAGACTGAACCATGCGATTGGTTCCAGGCGGCGTTGCATGGCTTCGATAAAGGCTAAATGGTCAACCGGTTGGAGTGTCCGCGCGGCGGGCAGGACCAGCACTGAGATCGCGACCAGACTCCCAACCCAGGTCACAGTTGCGAGCAAATGGAGCCAGAAGATCAGCGCCAGTACCCAGGATGGAATGGTTGGCATTGGGGTTATGGAGTCGGGACGGGTGTATCAGTTGGAGGAGCGGCCGGCGTATCAGTTGGGACTTCCGTCGGCGGGTAACAGGTCTGGTAGGCCTGGTTGAAATTCTTGGATGCCTGCTGGTCTAAGTTGCCGATATTTTGCGCGGCCTGATATTGCACGACTGCGTCGCAATAACTCTTCTGTCCGAATAATTGGTCGCCGTAGCGCATGAGCGCGACCTGATAACGCTGGGCGGCAGTCATGGTTCCGTCCCACAGGGAAGGCCAGCCTGCGGCGACATCTGCAAAGAAGGCGGCCGATTGTTTCCAGTCAACACCATAGAAGCTGGACGCCTGAATGTAAGCCCGCGCGCCTTCGCGCAGACCGTCGGCGTCGCGGTCGAGAGGCGCAAAACGTTCGGCCAGAGTCAACTCGTAAATGCCGCCTTCCAGGTTACCCTGCTGGAGAATTAGATTCACGCCGTAGTTGCGCAGGGCGAAGTAATACATCCCGTCCACTTGCGAAGTATTAAAAGCCGGGTCTTGCTTGCGGAGTTGATCCAGGGCGGCCAGCGCGTTCGGCCAATCTCCGGCTGTGATCAATTGTTGGGCGGTGGAGAATAAAGCCTGGACGCCGCGGATGTCAGCTGTTGGCGTGGGGGCCAGTGTCGGCGTGGCGGTCGGGACGGTTAAAAAGACCAGCACTTTTGCCAGCTCGTTCTGCGCGCCGGGAAAACCCGGATCGTTTTGAATGATAAACTCAAGCCGCTGTTTGGCGGCCTCGTAGCGGCCAAATTGCTCATCCACCAGCGCCAGTTGATATTGCTCCGTTAGTTGCTTGCTAATCACTTGCGATGCTGCGTTTGTCCGGTCGCCAATGCCGCTTTTGTAACCGCCCAACAGGCCGAGCGCCAGCAGAATGATGACGCCCAGTACGGTGTATAAAACGGAACGCCAACGCGGAGCCGGTTTAACCGGCTTGAGTGGCTGGGTATCATCTTCTTTGATGGGCTGGATTTCTTGCGTGGTCTCAGATTCTTCAGACATGATTGCAATTATACCGTGACTTAGAGATTGAAAAGCAGACGTGCTTCCTTCCAGACGATGGCGAGCGCGATGCCCGCGCCGACGACCATGCCAAAGATGGCGGTCAACACTGCGGAGCCAGGCACGATCACCGCCAGGACGTAAGCCGTGCCTCCGCCAAACAGGGCCGCGGCCAGCCCTTTGAGCATGGCTCCGTCAACTTTCAACGGCTCGCGCATTTTTTTGCCCAACCAGAAAAACATCAAAGCGGCCTCAACTGTGAGCGACAATTCCGCGAATGCGATGGCGGGCGCGCCGATGGAACGGAAAGCGGCCAGCGCGGTCAATGCAATGGGAATATAAATTGCTATGCGGATTGTGGCGCCGAAGAACGGAATCCAGGCTTCTTTGCGCGCGTAGAACGAACGCGCCGCGATTTCCTGAATGGCATAACCGCATAACGTCAGCAGATAAACGCGGGTGGTCCACGTCAGGAGATTCGTGCCGGCTTCATCGAACCCGAACGCGGCGCGCGCCAGCGGCTGGATTCCCGCCGCGATGACCGCCGCGGCCGGCAGGGTTAACGCGACCAAAATTCGGATGGCTTTCTCGATCGTTTGACGGAAGCCGGCCCAGTCGCCGCGCGCCGCGAGTTCGGAAAGAGTCGGCAGAAGCGCGGTGGCAATCGCGGTCCCGAGCAAAGTTTCAGGCACTTGCATGATCATCCATCCATAGGTTAGCGATGAGATCGCGCCGACTTGATCCAGCCGCGAGGCAAAGTTATCGCGCAGGATGAACATGGCCTGGATCATGAACATGGTCAGCAGGCGCGGCCCGACAATTTTGAGCGCCTCGATCACAGCCGGATCAATTTTAAGCGAAGGTGTCCAGCGAAATTGATATTTGATGAGCGCCGGGATTTGAATGCCGAGATGCAGGAGCGCGCCGATGATCACACCATAGACGAGGCCTTGTACACCGAAACGCGGCGCAAGAATCAGCGCGCCGAAGATCTGACCGACGTTATAAAGAGTCGGCGCGAGGGCGGGGAAAAGAAAATGCTGATTGGCTTGCAGGCCGGCCATGACGAGTCCGCTGATCGAGAAGATGACGGTTGCGATCAGGTTGAGCCGCATCAAGTCCGCGATGAGGCGCTGTTGTTCCGGGTCGAAGCCGGGCGCGATGCCGATCTGCGCTTTGACGATCTGCCCGGAAAAAACCGCGATAACGACCGCCGCCGATGCCGTGACAATGAAGGCCAGATTTGCCACGCGCGAAAATAAATCCCAGGCGGCGGCGCGGCCTTGCAATGTGAGAGTCGAACTCAATACCGGAATGAAAGCCATCGCCAGCGCGCCGCCGGAGATCAGCGCGAACAAAAGGTCGGGCAAATTATTTGCGACGTTGAAGGCGTCGAGTTCAAATGAAAGACTGAATGTGCGCGCGATGATGATCGAGCGCGCAAAGGCCAGCACTTTGTCCAACGTGAAAAAGAATCCGAGCAGGAGCGAAATCCGAGTGAGAAATGATAATTTCTTCATGGACGATATTTAACCACAAATAAACCCGGATTCTAAGCCGGGTCTATTTTTCACTTTTTTCTAATTGTATTTATTTTCAAACACTTAGTTTAGAGTTCATCAAAAGATCAGCAACGTGGATTTATATTGTCCGCCGTCAACGGTCAGCATCACGCCGGTAAGGTATGATGCGGCAGGCGAAAGCAGGAAGGCCGCCGCGTTGGCAATCTGCCGCCAGGTCATGGAATCAAAACGATCTTGCCCTTCGATTGTCTGTTTTCGAGGTAGCGCTGCGCTTCGGCAGCTTCTGCCAGGGGGAAGGTTTTGTCAATCCGGACTTTCAGTTGTCCAGCCGCGATCCATTTGAACAGGTCATTTGCTCTGCTCAATATCTCGGCGCGGTCGGCGGTATAGTGCGCGAGGAAAGGACGCGTCAAAAAGAGCGAGCCTTTCGCGTTCAGAATTTGTGGATCAATCGGCGGAACGGAGCCGGACGACTGGCCGAAGAGAACCATGTAGCCGCGCCGCCGCAGGCAATTCAGACTCTTGTCAAACGTATCCTTGCCAACCGAATCGTAAACTACATCTACGCCTGCATTGTTCGTCAACTTTTTGACTTCGACTTCAAAATCCTTTTGAGTGTAATTGATAACTTCATCCGCGCCAGCCTCGCGCGCGAGAGCAATTTTTTCTTCTGTGGAAACTGTGCCAATGACGCGCGCGCCGCGCAGTTTCGCAATCTGTACCAACAGTTGCCCGGTACCGCCGCCCGCCGCATGGATCAGAGCCGTATTACCTTTCTTGATCGGATAGGTGTCTTGAGTCAAATAATGCGCGGTCATCCCCTGGAGCATCACCGCTGCCGCTTGTTGAGCCTTCGCCTCCGCAGGAATCGGAACGAGCCTCCATACCGGAGCGATTACATACTCGGCGTATGTGCCCTGAACGCTGGCAAAAGCCACGCGCTCGCCCGGCTTTACATCGGTCACATTTGAACCAATCGCGTCGACTGTTCCCGCCGCCTCCTGTCCAAGCGTAAGCGGCAGCGGGCCTTGATAACGTCCGAGGCGATGATAGATGTCAATGAAGTTGACTCCGCTTGCCTCGATCTTTATGCGCGCTTCGCCCGCGCCGGGTTCGGGCAGGGAAACATCCTCGTACTTCAATGCTTCGAGACCGCCGTATTGGTGCACACGCACAACTTTCATGTTTATCTCCGTTTAGAAAATCGCGTCCATCAAATCCCGTTCCCGCAACATGCGCCGCTTCCAGTTGTTGATGAGTGGAACAACGAACGGCAACAAGCGCATACTGTAATACGGCGGCAGGATGGGCACGCCGAGCAGGTCGCCAAAGCTGATCAATACGAAGAGATGCTCCAGACTGCCGCGCTGTCGCGCTAAGGTCCGCACCTGATCGTGGATCGCCATGCCATACATAATTTCTCTGAAAGCGCGGACGGGATGCGATGATTCGTTTTTCATGCCGCGCGTATCAGACAAACAGGTTGTTTGCCATAGTGTTGAGTGTTTCCAGGCCGCGTACTTCCGTTTCGTAGAGCGGCAGGTTGGCGCGCACCATGCCGTCGAACTTCTCCCAGACCTCGGTCATGTAGCGGTCCTGCATGGCGACGCGGTTCTTGACGAAGTCGGGCGATTTGTTGTTGACCTGTTTTTTATCAATGATCATGTTAACGATCACGCCGCCGACGGGAATGCCAAAGTCGTGGAACCAGCCGATGAAGCGGGTGATGACCGCAATCGGCAGAGCCTCGGGCAGGGTGACAAAGAAGAAGGCGGTCTGAGCGGGATCGGTCAGCATTTCGCGCGCCTTACCCATGCGGTCGCGGAAGGCGACCAGGTAATCCAGGAGCGGATCTTTTTCCTTCTTCTTGGTGAAAGACAGCAATTCGCGCAGGGAGCGGGCTTCATCGCGGCTCTTGAGCATCTTGTTGACCCACAACGAATAGACTTGAGACATACCTAACAGACGGCGGGCATTAGCGGTCGGGGCGGTGTCGAAAACATACACGTCATATTCGCCGCCTATCATCAAGTCCACCATGTTTTCGAACATGGCCGATTCCTCGAAGGCCGGATTCATTGTGGCTGATTCGACGAACTCTTCGGCTTTGGTGGAAATATCCGCAAACTTTAAGAACCATTGAATCTTGTCACGGATTTCCTGCTTGGAACGTTCGATGGTCTCTTTTGTATCAATTTCATATGCCCATAGATTTGGGACGCCGTTAACCGCTGTCGGCTGGCCGAAGACGTTTTGTCCCAACAATCCGCTCAGGCTGTGGACGGGATTAGTGGATGCCAGCATGACGCGCATGCCCTGCTTCGCCAGCCAGATGGCTGTCGCGCCTGCCAGCGTGGTCTTACCCACACCGCCCTTGCCGCCGAAGAACAGGTACTTCAAGCGCTGGTGATCGCTGACATATTTTTTCATGGAGGTTTCAATTGAGGTTGTCACGGCGTCCTCCTACTTCCCGTACATGATTTCTGCAAGTTGCTTGATCATATCCAAGCCGGTCACATCGCGTTCCAATTCAGGGACATGCGCCGCCACCTGTTGACCAAACATGGTATTAATCTGAGCCAGGTATTTGTCTTGCATACCGATGCGGTTCTTCAAGTAGGATGGGATGTTTTCCTTGAGCAGTTCGCGCGGCACAACGCGATTAACCACGTAGCCCATAATTGGCACGTCAAACTTGGCGAACAATTCCGCCGCCTTGCTGGTGTCAATCAGGATCATTTCTTCGGGGATGACGACAAAGAAAAAGCCGGTCTTTTCCTTGTCGGTCAGGATACTCGACGAAGCGTTAATGCGCGTGCGGATGTACTGAAGTTCTGTGAGTATCTGGTCTTCCTCCGTTTCCTTCTGACGCTTAAGTCGTGAGACCATCTCCTCGTACTCGCGCATCTCTTCGCGCAATTTGGTGATCTTGTTGATCCACTCGTCGTACACTTTTGCCATACTCAAATAATAAAGCGCATGGCCGAGCGGGACGAGATCGTAAATGTAGTAATCATATTCGCCGCCGATCACGATATCCACCACTGCGTCGAAGATGGCACTCTCTTCCATAGCGGGTTCGGCGGAAGCGGCCTGGATGTACTGCTCGATTTCTTCAGGCACCTGCTCGAAACCGTACATATCCAAAATCTTCTTGCGGATTTCATTCTGATAATTCTTGATGTGCGAGTCGGCGTCAATCTCCTGCGCCCACAAATTATCCATGATCTTGACTGGGCCTTTTCCAAAGATATCTTTCTGGAAAATATCCGAAAGACTTGCTTGCGGGTCAACGGAAAACACCAGCACTTTCTTGCCCTGTTTGGCGAGCCAGTAAGCGGTGGCCGCTGAAAATGTAGTCTTGCCCAGCCCGCCCTTTCCGCCGAACATAATGTAGCGGCGCTCGGGATGTTCTTCAAAGATTTGTTTTAGCGACATTGGAATCTCCTAAAACATGGCGTCGGATACGTCTTTCTCGCGAAGCAGGCGCCGCTTCCAGGTCGAGATTTGCGGAACCACATAGGGCAGCAGACGCAGGCTGTAATATGGCGGCAGGATCGGAACTCCGATCATGTCGCCCATCGTGATCAAAATGAAAAGGTGCTCCATGCTGGCGCGCGTCCGCAGGGCATAGCGGCTCATATCGTGTGAAGCCATGCCGTAGAGCACTTCCTTCGCGTTCTGCCAGAAACTTTTTTTCTCAGGGGTTTCTTGACTCATCGGATAATCCTTTCGGTAATGGATTTGAATTTCTTTGAATGATATCTAAAGTCCGTCCAGGTGATAATCGTGCTCATCGGTAAATTCGCGTTCACGCAGAACGCGGCGTTTCCAGGTTGCGATCTGGGGTAATACAAAAGGCAACAAACGCAAACTGTAGTAGGGGGGTAAAACAGGAATCCCGATCATATCTCCGACCGTTGTTAACATGAACAAACTCTCCATGCTCGCGCGCATTTCGATGGCATGACTGGCGATTTCCATTCCAAACATTCCATACATAAAATCCCGAATGGCCTGCCAGCGGTTTGGCTTTTCTCTTGATTGAACTTCATCGTGTTTCATATTATACTCACCGTTAACATTGGACGATTAACGAGGCGCAGCGTGAATCCACAATATATTCTGGTCATTGTCGTCATAGTTGTCATGGGTTGGTTTGCCATTGGCTTGATTTATAATTTGCGCCGAGGCGACGCTGTTCTCAAGTGGATGCAAACCGGCCTTCCAGATATTGGTCCGCGCACCACATTTCGCTGGCTTGGGACTTCAGTGGCTGAATTGGCAATCGCCAAAGCGAAGAATCCGTTCCGCCGTCTTGAAACTTTGCTGGTATTGGCTCCTCGTGACGTCTTCTGGATGATGATTGTTTCTGCCTTCCAAGGCCGACGCGACACTTTGATCTTTCGCGCTGTCCTCAGTTCGCCTCCGTTCCTTGACCTTGAACTGGCCAACCCAAAATCCTGGAGCGGACGCGCTGCCCTCAGTCAGGTTGCAGCGCGCGGCTGGGAAAGTAAACCTTATCACGGCTTGCAATTAATGGCTCCGAAGGGATTTATGGATGTGGCAACCACAACACTTGACCGACTTTCCATACCCATGCAGAAACTCTCCCCGCGCTACTTTCGATTGAGCCTGCGCAAGAATCTGCCCAACCTCGAAATTCACATTCCCTTCCCAGACACTCATAATACAGATGCGGTACAGTATTTCGGAGCATTACGCAATCTTGCCCGCGCCGTTGGCGAGCAAAACTGATTATCGGGTTTCAGCAAGAGGGGAGACACAAACTCCGTGCCTCTCCTCTTTTGTTTAAAAATACGTAACGCGTTAATCTGCCGCGGCTGGGGCGGCTTTCTTGGCCTTTCCGCCGCCTTTGGCGAAACCTTGATAAGCTTGATATCCATCCCAACCAATCAGAATGGCGGCCACAAAGAGCAGGGCGGAAATAATCACCATCGCCCAAGCTCCGGCTGCCTCTACGCCGCCCAGCGGGACAATAGTGACATAAAGGTTTCGAGCTGTGATTAGTGTAGCCGCGAGTGTGGTGATATACATGAAGATCATCGGCCATAATACAAAGGCCGGATTACGTTTCTGCTGCTTCAACCAAACCGTGACGATCAGCAGGCTAAGCGCTGCCATTAACTGATTTGCTGCGCCGAACATCTGCCACAAGTAGACCCATGTACCGGTCAATACCAGGGCTACAGTCAGCACCATTGAAACAATAGTGGAGACGTGCATGTTTTTGAGCGCCGGGAGTGCATCGCCGACCCACTCAGACAAAGTCACGCGCATGACTCGGAAAATCAGTTGGGTTACTGTCAATACGATGACCATGAAGGCGCCAAAGCCGAGCGCTGTGCCCAACAACTTGAAACCGTCGCCGAAGACCACCGTCAGCAAACTTCCTACGCCTGCTGCGAAGCGGCCTGCGCCACCGCCTGTTCCGGCGATGGAGACGGCCACCAGTGAAAGCAGGGCCAGTGTATTCTCAGTGAACATCGCACCGCCACCAACTGGCAAGGCATCAGTTTCGTATTCCAACTGGCGGGCTGTGCCAATCGAGCCGAACAGAGCATGCCAGCCGGAGATTGCGCCGCAAGCGATGGTTACGAACAGCATTGGCCACAGCGGTTGCCAGGCTTTACTTGCTACCGGTACCCAAGTGAGCGGCTTGACTGCGTCGAGCGCGAAAGCGCCAATCGCCGGTTTGATGAAGGGCGCCAACACAGCGCCAATCGCACTAAAGCCAATTGTCAACAATGTGATCCAGAAGCCGATGTAGTTGACAGGCTGCGCGAATCGCCAGATCGGTAAAGTTGCTGAAAGGTAGGCGAAAACCAGCAGAAACAAAACCCAGAACAGGTAGGATGGAAGCGTTTTGATTGTGCCAGTGGCGGCGTCATAGACTGATGTGCTTACGCGTTTGCCGTCTGCGCCCGGAGCGGGAACGCGCGGGTCGGCTGCCGTTGGATCAGTGACGGTCAACAACGCGTTTCCACCGCTGATTTTATCAATGGCGCCATTGAAAGCCACCATGGCGCTGTTAATCGGGCCAACCCAACTTATTGCGCCTGTGGGTTTACCGCTGGTGTCCAGTTTCGGTGTCGCTCCGATTGGACCAAAGATCATGGCGGCCAAAGTCACGATCACTACAATCGCCGTCACCAGAATTAAATCCATTTTCCAACGATAGAGCATTTGACCAGCCAGGAAACCCATGATGGCCAGTATGATAATGCCGAATGGCACATCAGGGCGAGCGGCCAGCAGAGATGCCATAATGCCCATAAACGCACCGGCGATAAGCAGCAAGTAGAAGAAAATAAATATGAACATGATGCTTCGAGTGCGCGGCGCAATCAGTCTATGGCTGATGGCGCTCAGGCTGTTGCCATCGTTACGGACCGCCACGACAATGGCGCTGTAGTCGCTGGCCCAGCCGATGAAAGACACGCCGATCATCAGCCATAATAAGGCCGGCAGCCAGCCCCACAGATTCGCGGCAGTGATCACGCCGACTATTGGTCCGGCTGCGGCGATGGACTTGAAGTGATAACCAAACAGCACGTTGCGGTTGGTGGGCATGAAGTCCACACCGTCCATATACATTTTGGCGGGCGTCGCTTTCTTGACGTCTGCCTGAATGACTTCGCGGTCAATCGGCTTGGCATAGAAGTTGTAAATCAGATAGATGATGACCGCTGCGATGATCACGACCCAGAGAGTGTTCATAATTGGTTCCTCCTTTAGCAGGAATTAATGAAGAACAGATCAGTTTCAATGGCAATTTATGTTCAGTGCGAGAAAAATTATTCGCGGGCAGGGCGCCTCCTTTCCAATTGAGACACTGGTTATGCTGGCACAACTTGGCCGGCCAGCAGGCGGGCAATTTCATCGGACGCAGCTTGCAACCTTTGGCTTCCCACGAAGCGTGCTTTTTGGTCAACGATGATCGCAGGATAGCGGCGAGCATTATATTTAAGTGATTTGTAAAAGCCCTCAAGGGAGGCCGCACCAATTACTTTGACGGTGATCCGGTCACAGTGGACTCGAAAGGCTTTCTGCACCCAATCAGATACGACCTGATATTCGGCGATGAGGTCTTTAGGTAAACTGCTCTCCATCTGTTCTTCGTGGATGCGATTGGTCGCGCCCATTTCGCGCCAGGCCACTTCGCAGTGCGTGCAGTGATAAAAGGCTGTGGGCGCATAAGCGATGATCTCTACCAGCAGAGGTTCAGTCATTTTCTACTCCTAAAACAAAAGCGCCAATGAGCAAAGAATGCTCATTGGCGTAATACTATCCTGTCGGCAGGGCGATCCAAATTCGCCAGGTCGTGAATATGATTGCTATTGGAAGGTAGCCAGTCAATTGCAGAATCATGGCTGAGGGGCTTTTACTACAAAATACCCGTTAACGCTCCGTTTTTCGATCTCCGATCTGTAAGTATGGATTGCATTTATTGTATTACTAGAAAGGGAAATGTCAATAGGTGATTTAACGGGAATCACAGGAATTCGATTTTTTCGTCCGCGACCATTCCGTCCGGCCAGTTGGCTTCCACCCACCTGGCCACCGCCTGCAGGGAGCGCGCAAGGTGCGCTTTGTCGCTGTTGACCATCGCGCAAGCAATGACCGCCTCCTGCCATTTGTCCTGCAAACCCATCTCCGCTACTGAGATGTTGAACTCCCGGTGCAGGCGCGAGATGAGCGGCTTGATCCGCCCGCGCTTTTCCTTGAGCGAGGCGCAGGCGGGGAGATGGAGGTGAATGGTCAGAGTGGCGAGCATTATTCTATATTTGTATTTCTGAGAACGTTCGTTTTCTGCTTTGAATGCCAAGTGTGAGATTTTATTTCGCCATCGTCAAAAATCCTCACAACATCAAATCGAATCCTGCCGTCTTCTATGGCTTTTGCAATTGCCCGTTGAGATCTTGAAAGAGTTGCGCCGCCTTGTTTTATGTCAAGAATTACAACTTCCATTGCATCTGGGTCTTTTCCATCGTCTCTTGCGGCTGTGTATCCATGAAACACAACATAATCAACCGGGTCTCCTAAAAATCTCGCGTCTGCGGGAAGAAATTTAAATCCAGGAAGAAGAGGCGCCATTTGTTCGGCCATTTTCCCTTTAAGAGTATTACGACTTTGATCAACACTTTGTTTCCGTGCTGCTTCTACTTCGTTTTGATGTTTTGATTTTAAATCGGACATTTGTTTTTGCATGATGAAGTAAATAATAATAAGGCCTAATGCTCCAAGCACTAAACCCACAAAAAGGCCGATGATTAAAGCTGTGAAATCCATTTGTCATTATCCTTTTGATGAAGAATTTTTCTTGAAGACCCGACTACTAGACCTGTTAGACTAAAATCATAGCCGGGACAAAGGGCAAAGGTTCGGTCAGCGCCCTATGCGCCTCCGCTTTGAAGGTCGCAGGTTTAAAAGTTGGCCTGTACACTTCGCCGCATTTGCTGGATTACACCGAGCGGATTCGTGTCAATGGCCAGCCGATTTCGCATGAGCAATTAATTGAACTGGTTGAGCAAGTCAAGCCAGCGGTGGCGAAAATTCCCAAGTTTTGTATTGATTTCATGGTTAGGCAGAAAACCATACCCGAGCGGTGTTCAATGGTCTGCGTTGGATTATCTGCACAGGCGCACAATGGTGGATGATGCCAAACGATCTGCCACCATGGTACACCGTGTGTCAACAATCCAAGGTTGGATTACAGCAGGCGTGTTCGAGAATATGGTCCATGACTTGCGAGCCTTGTTACGATTTGCAAACCTTAATCCCTCTTAATCAGGCCCTCTTGTAATGCAAACTTCACCAATGCCGCGCGCGTTCGCAAACCCAGTTTTTCCAAACCGCGTGCTCGATAAGTCTCAATCGTCTTCGCACTTAAGCTAAGCTGATCTGCAATCTCGGCACTGGTGTGACCAAGCGCCACCATTTTGAGCACCTCTTTTTCACGTTCACTTAAACTGTCCCAAGTATCTTCTTTCTCAGCAGATTGCGATTCCGGAAGCAGGTCTTCCAGCAGGATGCGCGTCATCGAAGGGTGGACGTACACTTCGCCGCGCAAGACGGCGCGCATGGCTGAGAGGAGTTCAGCATCAGCGGCTTTCTTGAGCACGTATCCGCTTGCTCCGTACTTGAGCGCCTGACGCAAATATTGCGGATCGTCGTGCATGGTGAGGATGAGGATGCGCGCGGATGGAACCAGTTTCCGCAAAGTGGGAAGGGCATCCAAGCCACTCAGTGCGGGCATGCTTAGATCAAGTAGTATCAAGTCAGGTTGCAGTTTCTCAGCGAGAGAGAGGGTTTCTGTTCCGCTGGAGGCTTCGCCGATAACTTCGTATTCGCTCTGACTGGTAAGCAGGAGTCGCAAACCAGAACGCAAGACAGCATGATCATCGGCCAGGAGGACGCTGGTAGTCATGACTTCACCCCCGGCCTCTCTCCTGACCCTTCGACTTTGCTCCTTGCAGTCGCTCCGCTCACTACACCTGCCTTGACGGGCGATGCCAGGGTAGTCCCGATAGTCAGGAGAGGGGAATGGAGCGGGATTTCAATGAGCACGCTCGTGCCATGTTCAGGCGCGGACTCTATAGTTAGAGTCCCATTCAACAACTCGGCGCGTTCGCACATACCCAGCAAACCAAGATGTCGTTCGCCGTGGTTCGTGTTCACATCAAAACCGATACCATCATCTTCCACAATCGCGCGGACGATATCGCCGCGCCGCTCGACGAAAATACTGGCAGATTTCGCCTGTGCGTGGCGGGCAACATTGGTCAAGGTTTCTTGCACAATGCGATAGATTGCAGTTTCCACATCGCCTGGCAATCGTTCATTCAGTTGAATCGCAATATCAACAGGGATCTTGAAACGCGCCTGCCATTCATGCGCCAGGCGTTCCAGCGCGGCAGCAAGACCGAGATCGTCGAGGACGCGCGGACGCAGGCGCATGGACAGGTCGTGGACTTCATCCAGGGTTGTTGAGGCAACCTTGCGCAAATCAGTTGCATTGCCCTGCGCCTCGCAGTGAGCACAATAAGTTTCCATGATCCGCAAGCCGACGATCAAGGAAGTGAGATTCTGAGATGTAGAGTCGTGCAGTTCTCGCGCGATGCGACGGCGTTCATCTTCCTGGGTCGAGATCACTTTTTCAAGCAGTTGGCGTCGCAAAGCTTCACGCTCGCGGCGCAGTTCATCGGTACGCGCCAATTCTTCGGTCATCATATTGAACGCATCGGCAAGGTCACCGATCTCATCGTTTGCCCAGCGCGGGACGCGCGGTGTGAAGTCCCCTTTGGCGACCGATTTCGTCGCGTTGACCAGCGCGAGGATCGGGCGGGTGAGAACCCAGGTGAGAAACACTGCGACCAAAATTCCGGTTGCCGAGACAAGCAGGATGGTGAGAAACAGCTGCGCCGTCAGCGTGGATAAAGCCGCTTGCATGGAGGTATCTGAAAGTCCGATACGCGCCGAACCGATTTTTCCATCGAGGATTGGCACGGCCGTGTCCCACACCAGACCTTCATCGGTCTGGATCAAAACCGTTCGATGATGTTTGTTTGGCTGGGCGGGGTTGAGTGAGAGGAGATCGAGCGGAAAGCCGCCTTCGAAGGTGCTGGCAATTACCTGGTTGCGCGGGTCAACGAGAAAGGCATAACGTACATTGGGATCGTTGGTGAGTGTTTCGTTCAAGAGATCCTGCAGACGCAGGAGGTCGTTGAGCAGGATCGGATCGGTGGCGCGCGCTGCGAGGTCCCGCGAGACCGAAACGCTTTGTTCCTCCAACTGCGCGGTCATGGTGGCAGCCAGGGCATAGCGCGCTTGAACCGTGACGCCTACGCCAAGCAGGATGATGAATCCCAACACGATGCCGAGGATTTTGGTGCGAACGCTGACCGCGCCTGCGAAATCCCAAAAGCGGCGAATCCATGTTTGAAGTGTCATGGCGTTTGAGGCATGTGGGTATTGTCCACCAGGGCGCGTGCGCTGTCGTACGCGCCATCGTCGATCAGCACGAAGCGGTCAACCCCAATGGTAGACAACGCTGCCTGCGCGGCCGGATCGTCTCCCATGCCCAGGAACAGCGCCCGCAATTCCTCTTTGACCTGCGGGCGGATGTACGGACTAACAACGACGGGCGGGATGCCGAAATCAGGTGAGCTGTGGATGATTTTGATTTTCTCCACAAGCGATGGATCGCGCTCCACGGCATATTCGTACACGAGCGAGTCAACTGCGGCTCCATCTGCCAGTTTGTTTGCCACCGCGCGGATGGCTTCGTCGTGGCCGTAGGTGAAGAAGGCGCGTGCGAAGAATTGTTCGGGCGTGGAACCGAGTTGCTCAACCAGGTAGGTGGGATAGACACGCCCCGTCAACGAGATCGGATCGGTGAACGCGAAATTTTTTCCGCGCAAGTCTGCCATGCTTTGGGCTTTGCTATCGGCCGGCACGATCAGCACGGAATTGTACGTTGTGCGGCCATTCACCTGCGGAGCGACGAGCAATTCCATGCCGAAGGCGGCCTGTCCCTGCACGTAGGCGCTGGTGCAGACGAAGGCGAGGTCCACTTCGCCATGTTCGATCAGATCGTTGATTTCAAGATAGGTGCGGCGTTGGACAAGTTCAATGGGGCGGTTGAGTTTGCGTTCGAGATATTTTAGAAATGGGGCGTAGGATTCGACCGTGCCTTTGGGTGAGATCACCGCGGCGACCGCCACGCGCAAGGGGACGGCATCATATCTTTCGGGCGTGGGCAGGGGCTGGAGGTTGTCCAGGTCAACCTTGCCTGCCACTTTGGATTCGGGAACAACAGAACACGCGGCAAGTAGAACGGTGGTTAACAGAAGAATGATTTTCTTCATGGCAATCCTTTTCCTCAGTGAATGTAGCAAATTGGATAATGAATGTCCAGTGATGAATATCATGGAAAAGTACACAGGTGGACATGCAGCCAGGGAACGTGCATCACTCGCCGCTTGATTACCAAACTGAAGACGACCACCAATCACTGATCATCATCCACCGATCTGACTCATGCCGCGCTGTGAATCGGCAGGCGTCGCGGCGAGCATGTTGTGATGTTCGGGTTTTTGCGTGATGGCTTGCCGGAAAAATTCTTCGAGCGGTTTTCCGCTTTGCAGCGCGCCACGCAGGGAAACTTCATTTGGGACAACCAGACACGAGCGCAATTTCCCGTCGGAGGTCAGGCGCAGACGATTGCAATTCTGGCAGAAATGTTCGCCAAGCGGCGAGATGAAGCCAACTGTGCCAGGCGCGCCGGGGATGCGGAATGTCCGCGCGGGGCCATTACCAATTGGGGCATTTTCGGGTTGAAGGTTGAACATTGAAAGTTGAGAGCGCATTTCCTGCACGGGCACATACCTTTCATCAGGCGCGGGGAAGCCTTCGCCCCAATCCTGCGCGTTGCCGATCGGCATGAGTTCGATGAAGCGTACGTGCCAGTCATTTTCAATGGTCAGACGCGTCAGCGCAGGCAATTCGTCCGCGTTGAGGCCGCGCACGATAACGGTATTCAGCTTGAGCGGCGCGAGATGCGCTCGTTCGGCGGCGGCGATCCCGCGCCAGACGCGGTCAATTTCTCCCCCACGCGTGATGCGTCTGAATTTGTCGCGATCCAGAGAATCGAGACTGATGTTGACGCGTTTGAGTCCCGCGCTCGCAAGCGGTTGGGCGAGTCGTTCCAACAACATCGCATTCGTTGTCAGACTCACTTCTTCGATATTTTGGATGGATGCGATGCGGCGCACAATTTCAACAATATGCGGATGCACCAACGGTTCACCACCCGTTAGACGAATACGCTTCACTCCGCCCTGTGCGGCTGTTTCCACGACACGAGCGATTTCCTCCACTGACAGTTGATCGGCGCGCGGCTGCCATTGCAAGCCTTCCTTCGGCATGCAATAGACGCAGCGCAGGTTACAGCGATCGGTGAGCGAGATGCGAAGATAGGTGACGGCGCGGCCAAAAGGATCAATGAACATGTTATTTGAAAAGCGTCCACCAGAAATTTGTGACGGCGAACGACATGACGACGCCCAGCGCGCGGCGCAGGTTGAGACTGCTCAATTGCCGCGCGCCGAACCAACTGCCCATCAGCGCGCCGAGCAAGCCGAACGGAATTAGCGCCAGGCTGAAGGTGTCCAGTTGGAAGGTTCCGCCAGCCAAGCGTCCTATCAAACCGCTGAACGAATTTAGCACAATGAACGCGGCAGAGACAGCCGCGGCTTGTTTGGGTGTTCCCCAACGCGCAAAGATGATGACGGGCGAGAGGAAGATCCCGCCGCCGATGCCGACCACGCCGGAGAGCAGGCCGATGAGGAAGCCGATGAGGAGCGCGAGAGAAAAATGGGGTGCGTTGTGTGCTGCGAGTTCCGTGTTGCGTGTTGCGTGTTTGGTGGTCGAGTAGCGTTCTTCGGGTATCGAGCCCCGTGTTCCGTTTTGCGTTTCGATGGTTTTGGAAAAAAACAGCAGGCGGATGGCGACGAAGGTCAGCACGGTGTAGAGAATGATGGAATACGCCTGGTCGCTGAGTTTGAAGGAGCCGCCGATGAACGCGGCGGGGACGGAGGCGAGGATGAATGGAAATAACAGAGCGCGACGCAGGTGTCCCGCGCGGTAAAAGGACGCAAACGAAATGCCCGCCACGAGAATATTGAGCAGAAGCGCGGTGCTTACCATGACCTGCGGCTGGATGCCGAAAAAACTCATGGCAGCCAGGTAGCCGGTCGCACCGCCAAAGCCGACGCTGGCATAGAGAAAGGCGATGAGGGGAACAAGTACGAATAAAAGCGACATGCGGAAATTAGCCTCCGCTCACGGGTGGGAAGAGGGCAATATCATCATCCGGCGCAAGGATTTGTTCGGGGAAGGCAAATTCCTTGTTGACCGCGACCAGCACCGATTTCATGGACGATTCGAGAACAGGTTTTTGCACGACGATTTCGGCGAGCAGATCTTGTACGCGGGGTTGTTCCTGTTTGAGTTCGAGCGCGAGGCGACTGGCCTGCGCCCTGTCTTTGAGGGTGGCGAAGAGTTTGACATCGAGGTTCATAGCGCGGCTTCCTGTTGGATGGCGCAGGACAAAATGGCGTTTTGTCCCACATGATAATAGCCGCCGAGCGCGCAGGCGCGGCAGAGGGTCAGTCCGTTTTGATGGACTTCGCGTTCGTTCATGATCTCCTCGCCGCACACATCGCAGTCCACGCGCAGGCCGGGACGCGAGACGATGGCTTCGATGGGCGCGGCAAGCTGCACTTCGCTGATGGAGAACATTTCGTCAGCGGGCATGATCTGATAGGCTTGCATTTGCGCGAAATAGTGACGCGATTCATTGGGAGCATAGGCATAAGCGCGTTGTCGAATATCCAAAACGGGCGCGACGCGAACGGCGCGGGCTGTTTTCACATCAACGAACGTTGCGGCGACTTTGCCGTAATCTTCCACGCGCAGGGTGCGATGACCGACCGCGCAGCCTGTCGCGGCGGAGAGACCGTCCGCGAAGCAGCCGTCTGTTTCGGAGACGATGAGCAGGCGCTTGTCGGCGCGATTCGGCTCAAGGTTTAGTGAGCAGGCCCCAGCGAGTCCGATGCGGACGCCGAGGATTTGTCGCGGGCAGAGATGGGAGTGGCCGCGGGAGGATTTTTCAAGGAGAGGTTGGATGTTCATGGGCGATTTTCCTCACATGTCACTGCGAGCCTATGGCGAAGCAGACTCCTCGCACAAAAGGAAATTGCTTCGACGGAAGAACGCCGTCTCGCAATGACATACAAAAAGGCTGTCTCATGGAAAAGAGACAGCCTCACAAAACATGCGATTGGTCTCCTTTCCAAATGCGGGGAGATAGAGCGTTTCCGCTTTATCCGTGGATCACGGTTGTGATCGGCCTGTTGCCATGCAGGGATGTTTAGGCAGGCAGGCTTCGGAGTTTTAGTATTCAGTTGTCTGTGTTCAGTGATCAGTCAGTCTTGCTTTTTTTCTTCGGATTCGCCGTTGAGGCTGGATTTGAAGGCGCGCAAGCCGGAGCCGAGTTCGCTCGCGATTTTGCCGATCCGCCCGACGCCGAAGAGCAGGAGAACTATCACGAGAATGATGGTGAGTTCTGTAGGGCCAAGTCGAAACATGTTTACTCCAATCCCTCACCCCTTGCCCCTCTCCCATTAGGAGAGGGGTTGAGGTGAGAAGAAAAGCTTACACTTTCTCTACTTTCACTTTCGTGTCATAGAATGAGGCGGAGCCGCCGATGGGATCGGTCAGACAAGTGGTCTTCGTTCCTTCATCGAGCAGCATCAGTGGATTCGAGCAGAGACCGCCAGCCCGGCGAGGATCGCCTTTGATCAGCGTTCCATCCACAATCACATCGCGGGCGCCATAGGCCCAGTGGCCGAAGTGGAACGAGACGAGGGCTACACCGGGGCGCACACCCTGGGTAAATTTCACTTTGCCCTGCACGGTTTCAACCTGTCCATTACCGAGATCATAGGTTCCATTCGGGTTGGTGCGCGAGGCAAACTTCACGAGTTCGCCCTCGCCGAGGCCAAGGGCTTCGCCGTCTTTCGGATTCATCAGTACAGAATTCACCGGCAGAACGCCCATGCCGCCCTGCGTCCAGTAATTGCTGATGGTGCGAGTCTGCGTGCCGACGACTTCCTTGTAGGTGATGAGATAGACGGGATAATCCTTATCGTCCACCGGCGTGCCAGTGCTGTTGCGAATGGGTTCGTAGTGCGCGACGCCGACGAACGACTGGCCGGTGATGCTGTCTTTGCCGGTCGCCACAGGCTCGATGTACAAGTTGAGTTGGCGCGCATACGGATGCCCGACAAAATTCCCTGAATAGGCTTTGCTGGAATCCTCGAAGCGGCCGCCGCGATTCAACACATAGACCGTCTTGCGCCATATCTCGTCGCCGACCGCGGCCTGCCACCTGGCTTCATCAAAGACAACCGCAGGCAGATGCCGCCGCGCCTGGCGGAAGAGTTCGAGTTCGGCGTCGTCCGCTTCAGGGGCCGCGTCCGCGCCGTCTTTGGCATCGCCGAATGCAATGTTAGCGACCGCGCGCAGATAGTAATCTTCGGGGCGGTTGAAGTCGCCGTGTTTGTCGAATCCGCCTTTGCCGATGCCCGGCAAGGCGAGCGCCTTGCCAACTGCCAGCATGATGGCTTCCATTGAGATGGGCATTTCTGCGCCGTCCACTGTGACGATTTCGGTCAACGGGGCAACAACCGGCTGGCGCACGCGGATGGTTTTCGTGGGTTCAGGAGGCGGCGAGCCGATGAACGCCCAGCGTTCGACCGAGGTCACGTCCGGGAAGAGATAGTCTGCGTACATCGAGGTTTCAGCAATCACAATATCGTCGGCGATGAACAACGGGAACTTGTCTGTGTCCATCAGCATTTTGATCTGTTCGGTTCCGGCGGGAGTTGCCAGGGCCGGCGTGCCTTTGTGGAGCCAGAGAATTTTGATCGGATACGGATACTCGGCGTAGGCGGCTGGGATGACTTCCTGGTAGATGTTCGAGGTGTACGGATAGAACGGCCGCGGGGCGGGATAAGCCTGGAACAGCGTGGTCTTCTCGTAGGTCGAGCCTTCGCGCGTGAGTTTGATTCCATAGGCGCCGATCTTTCCGGGATGATCTGCACTCAAGTCGAAAGGTTTGTCCTTGTTGCCAATGCCATTCCACGCGCCGCCTCCGGCGCTGAGGCCGCCCTTCCAGTCCATGTTGCCGACGAGCAGATTAAGGGCAATGATGGCCTGGGCGGTGTAATATCCGTTCGTATGTTGCACCGCGCCGCGATAAAACTCTATGGCCGCTTTCTTGCCATGCGAGGTGAATTCTTGAGCAAGCGCCGTCAGGGTCTGTACATCCACTCCGGCTGTCTGCGCCCACTCTTCAACGGTCTGAGCCGAGACTTCATCAAGAAGAATTTGCAGACCGCTCTTGACCTTGAAAGTATCCAGCGCGGTATCCACAAACAAGTCACCGATGACGGAAGTTTTATCATTGGTCGGATCCACAAGTGTGGGCGCGCCGCCCACCAGGGCGATGAACGGGTCGAGAGTGAACGACTGGCCGTCCGGCGTGTTCCAACTGCTGGTGGTCTTATTCGTGGCCGCATCGGTCGTATCCACTTTCTCGACCAGTTTCAGATCGGTGCCGCGCAAGAGAGCGCCAGCGTGACCCTTATCGTCCACCTTGACCAGCCAGGTCGAGTTCGTCCAGCTTTTCTCACCCGCAGCGACGGCTGCGCCTTTATTGGCGTTGGCAAGGAATTTGGCGTCGTAGCGTTGATTATCCAGCATCCAGCGCAACATGCCGAGCGCCAACGGCAGATCGCCGCCCGGCAGCATCGGAATCCACCAGCCTTTTGCCGCTGTCTTCGATAGACGGGGGTCTACCACAGCAAACTTGAAGTTGCGCTCCACCATTGACTTGGTGACGGCTTCGGTCATGATTGTCGGGCCGAAGTTGGCCTCGAAGGGACTGGTGCCCCAGAAGATCACAAACTCGGCGTTAAGCGTGTCCGGCTTCATGTGGTTGGGACCGGTAGCCCACTTGCCGCCGCTGTACTGCGCGGTGGTGTAGGTATAAGCAATGTGATGCGACAGTTCACAGATGGCGGTGTGATCGTACCAGTTGACAGAACCGAGGGAGTTGAGCGTGAAGCGCTTGGCAAAATCGTTGCGTCCCGGTTCGATGCGCCCGGCCAGGAAAACGAACTGGTTGTTTTTGACACCGAGGTCGGGGTGATCCGGATCAATCAGCAGGTCGAGGTGGTCGGAATGTTTGGATTTGAACTCGTCCAATTTCAGCTTGCCGCCTGCAACTGCCGCGGCGTCTGCCGCGATGGCTGAGATCACTTTGGCGTCGGTGGTGACAGCCACGTCCTTGAAACCGGGCACCACTCTGTCTTCGCCCAAGTCGGCGAACAACTTGCCGCCGTTGACGATTTCGTTGATCGCCTGCTCGAAGGGGATCACCTGCCACTTGTTCGAGCCGCGCGCACCGGCGCGTTTGAGCACCTTGACGATGCGGTAGGGATCATACTGCATCTGGATGTTCGCTTGTCCCTTGGGACAAAATTTGCCATCCAAAAAGACCGCATCGGTAAGGGGTGTGTCGTAAGAGATGGGCGGCAGCATTGTGTTCGGGCTATAGGGATTACCATCCGCCTTGACGAGGATGCCATCCTGGATCTTGGCTTTGAGCGCGCATTGCGTGTTGCATTGCAGGCACGCGCTGTAGATGATGTTCTCGGGCTTCGAGAAGGGATAACTTGTGGGTGACGCATTTTGAGCCAGAGCACGTTGCGCTTTGGGCAGCGCGCCCAGAAAAGCCGCGCCTGCGCCCACTGCGCCGGAGATTTTCAGAAAATCGCGGCGCGAGATCTGACAGTTTTCAGGTTGTTTGGTATTCATTACTTTACCTCCATCTTGGGCTTGTTGAAGACGGCCAGAATTTCAGCGCCCAGCACAAAAGCCAGAATTGCTGCGCCAATCACGCCCGAAGTTACAGACCATTCCAGATTACTGGGAGTATAGTTAATGTCCAGATGTGGCCCAAAGAATGCGGTTGGCAGCCCATCGAGCATTTCCACCGTCATGGCGGGGAAAACAATATTGGTGCGCGCCGCCGCAAAACCGACCAGTACCATCAAGCCAATCAAACCAGCCCAGGTTCCATTGTGAGCCAGCTTGGGGATCATGTGCAGGACAAGCGGAATGATCGTGCCGATGGCAATCTGAATAACCCAGAAGGAAAACCAATATCTGCCAAAGAGGATTTCATTCAACGCCGTCATCACATCGGGAATCTGGGTGTACCAGGCTTGCGAAAGATACGCCCACAGAATATAGATTTTCGACAGGGAGAGCGCAATTGCCACCCACCCCAGCCAGCGGAACAGGTGATAGCGCTGCTCTTCATCCTTGAAGTGCATGAACCACCCGATGATGATCAGCATCAGGGAAACGCCCGATGCAAAAGCGAAGATCGGGAATTGCACCGAAAGCAGTCCGACGGTCCAGTACGGACGGCTGGCGTTGACACCGAGCAAAGCGCCCACACCTCCGCTCAGGAAAATGGACATGAAGAAGCCAATCCAAAGTATGAGCTTGAAGAACGCGTTCGTGGGTTGACCTTCTTTATGTTTGAACGCAAGCCAGAGCGTTACAACGACAATGAGCAGGAATAAAGTGTATCCCCAAACCATTTGCGCAAGCAGCGAGGAGAAGTTTGGCCGCAGATAAACCTTGATGATGCGTTCCATGCGTCCGAGGTCCATACCAATTGTCGCGAGCGCAGCAGGCATGGTCACCAGGCCAGCCCACAATGCGGCTTTACCGGTTCCCTTGAATATCGAGACGTTGAAGATGTATTCCAGTGTGGCAAGCATATATGAGCCAGTGGCAATACCTGCCAGAAAAAGATACATGGCCACCCATAATCCCCACACAACATAGGAGCCGTATCCTACTTCACGCTCGCCGATAAACAAGCGGGTGTAAAGTCCGGAGATGCCAAAAATAAACGCCACCACACCCATCAGCAAAGTGATGCGGGTCGCATTGTTCATGGTTTTGAAGTCAAACAAACTGGTTGAAGTTTTCTTTGTCATGTTGTCCTCCTACACAACATAATAGACGCGCGGTTGAGTGCCAAGTTCTTCCTTGAGCCGTATAACATTCGGCCTGGCAATCAGTTCGGACACCAGCGAATCGGGATCGTTGGCATCGCCAAAATAGGTGGCGCGGCCAATGCAGGTCGTGACACAGGCCGGCAGCATGCCTTCATTGAGACGATGCAGGCAGAAATGGCATTTGCGCGCATTGCCAACGGGCGAAGCCCTCAGGTCTGTGCGCGGCCACTCTTCGCTATATTCGAAGGATGCGGCGCGTTCATAACTTTCCGCGCCAGTACGCCCGATGACCAGGCCTTCTGCGACAGGCGTTGTCTCAGTATAGGTATACCCGAAGTCGAACGTGCGCGCGCCGTAAGGACAGGCCACTATGCAGGCGCGGCAGCCGATACACTGCTCGTAATCAATGACGACGATGCCATTCTCGTCTTTGTACGTGGCGCTCACCGGGCAGACCGGCACACAGGGCGGCACATCGCATTGCATACACGGGCGCGGCAGGAATTTCATCGTCACGTTGGGATACGTTCCCACTTCCTGATTCACCACCGGGCGATAGACCACTCCCGGCGGCAGTTTGTTTTCGGCAACGCAGGCAATTGTGCAAGCCGCGCAGCCCACACACTTCCGCAGGTCAATTACCATGACCCAGCGGCGCTCCGAGACGGGTTTTTCCAGTGCGCGTTTCATATCTTTCTGCATACGCACCAGGGTATCCTCTTTCGCCAGCGGGCCATTGGCAGGGGCGGCGGAAATATTCACGCCATCCAGCGCGGGAGCGACCAGCCCGGCGAACGCCTCGGAAGCATACTTATCCAGTATCATCCCCGTAGGGGGCAAAGATGCTTCGTTCGGATTGGACATTATTCTTCTCCTTATGAGATTGAGTTGCGGAAGAATCCGACAGTTTCCTTGGCCTTACTTTATCGGATTCACTTTTGTCCGCATAGCAGGAAAAGTTGGATAGTTTTCCAAAAATTGTCGGGGAAACCCCTACATAGCAACGACATTCATCGCGGCAAAACATGACGATTGTTACATTCAGAAAATTGAATATGTCGTTACTATATATTCAGGTTTATGAATATGAAGAAACAGTCCCTTGTTCAAATTGCCGAACAGATCACCGCCCCGCTCGAAGCTATCGCTTCGGCGCAGCGCATTGCCATCTTGCTTGCCATTGGGATCGGTGAAACCTGTGTCTGCCATCTTGAAGTCGCGCTTGGCTGGCGGCAGGCATATATCTCACAGCACTTGATGGCTCTTCGCAAAGCAGATATTTTGCAGGACCGGCGCGAAGGCCGTTATATTTTCTACCGACTAAAAGACGCCTCTCTCCTGGACCTGATCGCTGCCTCCGCCCGCCTGAGCGGACTCCCCGCTGAAACCGTTTCCGCGCTCATCAACACCCGCAACAATCCCTCGTGCGAATGCCCGCAGTGTGCGCCTGTTCTAATTCCTGCCAGTTCTCTTTAGATGGCTTGGAAAAGGAAAACGCGCACACCACAGTTTTCCCGACCTGGCATTGATGGATGATATGAATGATTTTCGCAAAGTGCGCGATGATATTGAACGCGAAATGATCAAATTACTTTCACAATATTAATCCGGAGACATGATGACAAAAGACGCCAACACTACAAAAAAACTTTCCACCCTTGATCGCTATCTGACACTATGGATTTTTCTTGCAATGGCAGTGGGCGTCGGGCTGGGCTATCTCTTTCCTGTGACGGTTAAATCCTTCAACGCTTCGGTGACGATTGGCACGACCAACATCCCAATTGCGATAGGCTTGATCCTGATGATGTATCCGCCGCTGGCAAGGGTGCATTATGAGGAACTGGGGGATGTGTTCCGCAACTGGAAAATTCTCGGCTTGTCGCTCATCCAGAACTGGGTGATTGGTCCTGTCTTGATGTTTACGCTCGCAATCATTTTCCTGCGCGGCTACCCGGACTACATGGCCGGGCTGATCATGATCGGGCTGGCGCGCTGTATCGCAATGGTGATCGTCTGGAACACACTCGCAAAAGGTGACCGCGAATATGCGGCGGGATTGGTGGCGTTCAACAGCCTGTTTCAGGTCTTTTTCTACAGCGTGTATGCCTACGTGTTCATCACGGTCCTTCCGCCGCTGTTTGGGATGAAGGGCAGTATGGTGGAGGTGACAGTTGGTGAAATTGCCAAAAGCGTATTCATCTATCTGGGCATTCCATTTATTGCAGGTTTCCTCACGCGCCTGATCCTGCGCCGTATAAAGGGCAATGAATGGTATACCAAAGTTTTTATGCCCAAGATCAGCCCGTTGACACTGGCAGCCTTGCTCTTCACGATTGTGGTGATGTTCTCTCTCAAGGGAAATCTTATCGTAAGCATCCCGCTCGACGCGCTGCGTATTGCTGTTCCGCTTATCATTTATTTCGTGGTGATGTTCCTGGTTTCGTTCTGGATGGGAAAAGCCATCGGCGCGGACTATTCAAAGACGACAACACTGGCTTTTACAGCCGCCAGTAATAACTTCGAGCTGGCCATCGCGGTGACAGTGGCCGTGTTTGGAATCAACTCAGGCGCGGCTTTCGCGGCGGTGATCGGTCCGCTGATCGAAGTGCCGGTGATGATCGGGTTGGTGAATGTGGCGCTCGCGCTTCAGAAGCGCATGTTCAGTGGGGTGGTCTCGTCCCACCCGCAACGGGTCGCGGCGGCACAGGAAGTATCCCAGCCTGCGAAAGCTTTGAACAAAAAGTAACGGAGCATGTTCGCCCGCGTCCTTTTCCCGGACCGATCATTCCGCCTGCTCCGATGTAGTTTTGGCTTGCCTGCCAGACCTGAAGTCTGCCGGCCTGCATGAGGTAACGCTGTTAAGCGTAAGACAGCCGCAGTCTTGTGTCAGACATTCGGCGGCACGTTATTCGAGTCTATTGGGCCGAACTATGCCGCAGCATGTAGAATGAGTTGTTACGAGTAGATGCGGTTTTGGTGCATAAATCGAAAAATAGGCGCAATGCGTTTGTCGGCAATATCGCCGCCGCGCTCAAAGCCAAGGCGTAGATTAGTTTCTTGTTCATGATTTTCTCCTACTTTGTGAAATAAGCTAAAATATCGGCGGGCGGCTCAGTTACTTTCTCCGTAACATTCATTAAAATACGCTGCGAAATTTCAAGGGCGCCTTCGCTGTTAATGTTGTAATTTTCTATTTGTACAAGCAAACCCGAAGATTCTGCAAAATAGTATTTAACAGCATTCCCGTAAATTTGCTTATTGTTCCCTTGACTCACTGGCGTGTTTAGATTCTCCTCAGTTGTGAAAACAAACGTGTTTTGCCCATTTACTACACTGGCTTCAGTTGAAAATTTCACGATGTCTTTGTAAGTGCTTGCAGTGTCTAGGAGGCCGCCATCCAATGTTGGATGATATTTTTCCGGTTCGTTGGTCATTCCCAGCGATGTGTTTGTCCAAGCCCCATTTTCGTAAACGCTGATCTGCATAAGTCTTGGGTCGCCTGTATCCTGGATGGTAACAGCTTTAATCGCGTCACCATGTTTATCCAACAATATCCAAGTCTCAGTTGTCCACTCGGTCGGGATTGGTGAACCATCTGGAAAAGTCTGTTGTGCGGTAGAGAATGCTTTGGTGCTTGACGACATGTGCAACCAGCCTTCAGTTAAGTATTCTTTTTCGGCTTTACTAATCAGTTGTTTAACTTTGGCGATTGCATCAACATTCTTGTCGGCTTGTTTTTGTTCAATCTTTTTTGAGTTGCTGAGGTCAGTTTGCACTTCTGCTTTTGCCTGCTGAGCATTTGGATCAAGATTTAATATATCTTTTAACTTGCTCGCTTGAGCTGCTGCTATTCGCATGGAACCCTGGCTGAATAGAACTACCGCGATTGCTACAATCGCAACAACTAGAAACGTGACTTTTTTGCCTACTTTCATTTTTTTCTCCTTGTAAAATAGGGATATCATGCAAAGAGAATTCTATGCCCGTTTCCTTCCTTTGACACTGGGGAAATATCGAGGTTTTAACCTGGGTATTTATCGAGGTCGTCAGACAAATGTTTCAAGGCCCAAATGGCGGCTTCCTGGCGATTCTTGAGTCCCAGTTTTCTCAACAAGTTCGTGGTGTGATACATGACTGTTTTAATAGCGATTGCCAATTCGCCTGCAACCATCTTGTTATCGTATCCTTTGCCAAGCAATCCAAGAATCTGACGCTCGCGGTGGGTCAATTGCTTTAGCCTGCTCTCTACTTCTTCCTGCCATTGCTTGACCTTCTTCAAGCCGCTTATGATTCGGCATGGGAGTCATGGCCTTCTCCTTGTTTAGGTATGGCTACCTACAAGGATACCAAGACTCCCTCTAACTTTTTACGCAACTTTCGTTATACTACCGCATCTCCCACGAAAGTTGGACATCTTGCCACAACAGATGTGCGCCAATTATCGGCACATCAATCGCGCCTGTCTTTATTAATTCGCCTTTGGGACTAAGCAGTTCCACTTCCACTGCGAACTGGCCAGTGCTCGGATTGAAACCTGCGCCGCTTACGGGAAAGCCTTCTCCATTCACCAGCAAAGTCATAATTTGCGGTTGATTCTGAGCAGTGACCGGTGCGCTAAGTATCTTCAGCCGTAAAGATGGGGCAGTATACTGATTGATTTGGTTCGCGTCAATGTAAGTTTGCCCGCCCGCTGCATCACCTTGGGCCACAGCTGTCCCTACGCTAAGAGGCGGAGCAGAAATCTCGGCTTGCACAAAATCAATCATTTGCCCGCCGACTTGGATCTGACTGTTTATTTGGAATCTGTCTCCGCTTTTAGGATCAGACCCTATATTAGCCCTCACGCTCTGCGAGAGAGGAATCTGAACCGCGATCGCTGGCACATGCAGTGTCACTGATTTCACGTCTGGAGGAACAGGAGCAAAATCCAAAGTTTGCAGTAATGTTCCCGTCTCGCCCTCGCCAAGCATGTCGAACGGCAATGAGTTGTCCGGTCGCTGAACCATCTGGAAAGTTCGCCCTTGATCGTCAACTAAGAAGAAAGGCTTCTCTTGAGCTTCATCCGGAAGATGTGAGCGAGGCACGAGCCGAACACCCTGCTCCTTCACCTGAGTTTCTAGCAAAACATGAGTTCCTTTATTATCCGTCGAGACGCTCTTGATGCACAATTGAACGCCAGAATGTAGCAGACAGGATGGATTGGTTGCTGTAGGACTCGGAGGTATCGTTGGAGTGGATACGGGTGACGCAACGGGTCCAGTTTTGGTTTGGCTGATTGCGTGGACTGGCAAAGATCGGATAGACGCTGTGGACTGACCTGCGGAGACAAGGCCAGTAATAGCCAAAACTGCAATGGATACAATTATCAAAATAATATAACGCCGCATGAAAGACTCCTTTCCTGAGAAAACCATTATACTCTTGCAGGCTTTGCAAAAGAAATTGTTCCCTGCTGAGAGGTTCTATTCCTATTCTTTCGCCTCTCAGCAGGCAGGTTTACTGAGGATACATCAATATATCAAATCTATTTCGTCGAAACCGATCTGTTTATTGGTTTCACCTGTATTATCATCGAGTTCAACCCATTGAATGTTATTGAGGGTAACAATGGGGACCCATTGATCATTATAATTGAATTGATTTAAGAGGTAAGGCCCGTAAGTCGTACCATTTGCACGCACATAGTATGGCGCACGGGTGCTGGTTGAATTAACTATGGGTATAAAAGCCTTTAGAGTTGCGTACTGGGCATAATCGATATTATCCCATCTTGCATAGTTACTTTTAGTGCTCCCTGCCCATGTGTATTGCATATAAGCTGGGGTACACGTGGAATACTTGCCGCACCAGCCTTGACCGTTTACATAATACCAATATTGGGACGGCCCATATTGGCGCCAATAATTGCCGCCATTTGAATATACGATATCACCAGTAATGGTTGGTGCTAGGGCTGGTAATCCAAGTGTGTTAGTATAGCTCAATAAGTCACCTCCTCGTGAAAATCCTACTTGGATAAATGGGCGCATCCCTACCAGGGTCTTCCCTGAGACATCTTCCCATCGGAAAAAGTAGTTCACCTCTTCCTTGTTGCCATATGCTGGAATAAGAGCCTTTATGTCAACACCCGGAGCATGTGTTGAGATAAACGAGATTGCCATCGCCTCGAGTTCGCCTGATGTGTAGCGATCAGTCGTATCGTATTCTCTTGGTTGTTCAGTGGTCAATAAGGGCCTAGGGCCAAATTGGATGACCCGAACAGGGCTTATGCCAACCTCGTACTGGTCTGTCCCCACGTAATATACGTCTGTGGCAATTGCCGGAGCATAAGACGAAATGCCCTTTCCGTAATACGTTATCGCAACATTGTTTCCGACGAAGGCCTTAACTGCCTCAATGGTTCCAGGGGCCGGCGTCGACTGAGGCGGCGTTTTATCATCGGCATAGACTACATTGGCAAAAGTGGCTGATAGCAACAGAGCTATTGCCAATATGGACACCAATTTTTGGGTATAGGCGGTTTGCTTATTCATATGAGTTTCTCCTTTTGGGTTGGCCAACAGCATTTTTTAGAAAGAGGCGTACATTACAAGGAGAATCCTATGCCCGTTTCCTTCTTTTGACACTGGGGAAATATCGAGGTATTACCCTGGGTATTTATCGAGGTCGTCAGACAAATGTTTCAAGACCCAAAGGGCGGCTTCCTGGCGATTCTTGAGTCCCAGTTTTCTCAACAAGTTCGTGATGTGATACATGACTGTCTTGATAGCGATTGCCAATTCGCCTGCAATCATCTTGTTATCGTATCCTTTGCCAAGCAATCCAAGAATCTGACGCTCGCGGTGGCTCAATTGCTTTAGCCTGCTCTCTACTTCTTCCTGCCATTGCCTCGCCCTTGCCAATTGAGCCTGATCGAAAAGGATTTCGCCCTGCGCCGCGCGCCGGATTGCATTCACCAGTTGTTCGGGAGGTTCGTTTTCGCACAAGTAGCCCGCGACACCGGCTTCCATCATCGCCGCCAGAGAATCATCGCGATCATAGGCACTCAACACCAGTGTAATGGTTTTGGGAGAATGTTTACGCACCCATTCCTGGAGTTCAATAGGGTGTGGCCCCGGCGTTTCCATCCCAAGCAACAGGATTTGCGGACGAAGCTTCGCAGCCAGCTTTTGCGTCTCGAAGCCATCTTGCGCCTCGCCGACAACTGTCATATCGCCTGCCCGGGCAAGCACAGCGAGAATTCCCGTGCAAAATACAGAATGATCGTTAACCAAAAGTATAGTGATGGGTTTTTGAGGAGAGATCGGCATTTTGATTCCTCCTTGCTCATAGTGGTATGCTAACACAGTTATTTTTGGAGGCCAAGAAAATTTACTGCCGTAGGGGAATCGCGGGCGAACCGTAGGCCGGAATTTCTTAATGGCATTTTTCAAGTTTGGGATTATCATAAACGCTGTTATGGAGGCACCATGCAACCTGATCTAACTGAAAAAATCCTCGAACTTATCCGCCGCACGTCCAGCAGCCTGCCGCCGGATGTGGAGAAGCGTTTGCGTGAGTCGATTGAAAAAGAAGAGCCTGGCTCGGCGGCGCGCGGCGCGTTGGAAACGATTTTGAAGAACGTGGAATTATCGCGCGCCAATTCCACGCCTATCTGCCAGGACACCGGCACGCCGATTTTTTACGTCCACTATCCCGAAGGTTGGTCCACGCGAAAACTCAAGGAGCAGATTCGGTCCGCGCTGGCGGAAGCCACCAAACGGTCCTACATGCGGCCGAACGCGGTGGATGCCGTCTACGATAAAAATACCGGCAACAATCTGGGCGGCGAAGATTTCCCGTCCATCCACTTTGATGAAGTAGATTCCGACCAGCCGCTGGTCGTCGAGTTGATGCTCAAGGGCGGCGGATGCGAAAACGTCGGGCGGCAATACTCAATGCCCGATAACACGCTCGGCGCGGGGCGCGACCTGGCCGGGGTGCGAAAAGTTGTTTTGGACGCGGTGCAAAAGGCGCAAGGTCAGGGTTGCGCGCCGGGCATTCTGGGAGTCGCAATCGGCGGCGACCGCGGTGCATCATACGCAAAATCAAAAGAAGTGTTGTTCAGCGAAATGGGCGCGCGAAACGAAGATACAAAACTGGCCGCACTGGAAGAGCGCCTGACGAGCGAAGCCAACGAGCTGGGCATCGGCCCGATGGGCTTCGGCGGCAAGACGACCGTGCTGGATACCAAGATCATTGGCCTGCATCGTTTGCCCGCCTCATATTATGTTTCGGTCTCGTACATGTGCTGGGCCTATCGCCGCCGCAGGATGACGGTGAAGGGCGAGGAAGTAATTTACGAATGATGATGGACATGGTCAATCACCCATTGTCCACGATCGTTTTCGGAGGAAACCATGCACGAAATTAAATTACCCATCAGCGATGATGTGATCCGCAGTCTGGAAGTCGGTGAGCCGGTGACGTTGAGCGGCGTGATGGTCACCGGGCGCGACGCGGCGCACAAATGGCTGATCGAAACCTTCATAAAGAAAACACGCCAGCCGCAGGGCGATGATTTGAAAGTGTATGATGAATTGAAGAAATTATTGAACGGCTCGGCGATCTATCACTGCGGGCCGGTCGTTTCGGGGCTGGACACGAAGGAATACAAATTCGTCGCGGCCGGCCCGACCACCTCCATTCGCGAGGAGCCGTATCAAGCCGATGTGATGAAACACTTCAACGTCAAAGGCGTGATCGGCAAAGGCGGCATGGGGCCGAAGACATTGAAGGGATGCGAGGAAACGCCGGGCGTTTACTTGCACGCCATCGGCGGCGCGGCTTCGTTCATCGCTCAACGCGTGACGAAAGTGCTGGGTGTTTACAAAATGGAATTCGGCGTGCCGGAAGCGCTGTGGGTGATCGAAGTAAATGATTTTCCGGTCGTGGTCACGATGGATTCGCACGGAGGCAGTCAGCACGCGGTGATTGATGAGAGTTCGAAGAAAGTGCTGGACGATCTGCTGGCGAGGCCGTATTAGCAAAGGCCCGGCTTTTTACTTCACGCTTCCAACCGACCCCCAAACCTGGGCCTGTCGAAGGGTCATTCTCACGCCTTTGACTTCGGTGTATACTCGCTCCAACCCATTCGCAAGGAGGAAGACTTAATGAAACGCGCAGTAAGCATTAGTATTGGTTCATCGAAGCGCGACAAGGCCGTAGAGGTGACACTGCTCGGCGAAAAGGTCAGCATCGAACGCATCGGCACCGACGGTGATATGGAAGCCGCCGCCCAAAAATACAAGGAACTGGACGGCAAAGTGGACGCCTTCGGCGTCGGCGGCGCCGACTTGGGCGCAATCATCGAGGGGAAATTTTATCCGTTCCATTCTGTGCAAAAAATTGTTCGCTTTGTAAAAAATACTCCCCTTGTGGACGGCGGCGGCTTGAAGAACACGCTTGAGAATAAAGCGCCGGCCTTCCTCGATAAAAAGATCGGCGATTACATCAACTCGCGCGGACGCAAAGTCATGGTCACTGTGGGCGTGGACCGCTGGGGCCTCTCCAAATCCTTCGTCGAGGCCGGATACGGAACCGTCTTCTGCGACATGATGTTCGCGCTGGATGTGCCGATCCCCATCCGCAGTATCGGCGGGTTGAAAACGCTGGCCGCCATTATGATCCCAATCGTTACCCGTTTTCCATTTGAATGGCTTTATCCAACGGGCGAGAAACAGGAAGTGCGGACTCCCAAATGGGAGAAATGGTACAAGTGGGCAACGGTTGTGGCTGGCGACTGTCTCTACATCAAACGCAACATGCCGGACGATATGCAGGGCAAAGTGGTCGTGACCAATACCACCACGCCCGAAGACGTGGCGCTTTTCAAGAAGTGCGGGGTGAAATATCTTGTCACCACCACACCGGTCATAGACGGCCGTTCTTTCGGCACAAACATGATGGAAGCCGCGCTGGTAGCTGTCTCCGGCAAAGGCCGCCCATTGACCTGGCCTGAACTGACCGAGCTGTTGGATAAGCTTGGCTTCGAGCCGCAACTTCAGGAATTAAATTAATAGCAATTGCATTGAAACATTTACAGAACCGAAGGAGAATTTATGGACGCAGTTGTCACCGCAGGTGGAATCCCACAGCCGAATGAACCACTTTACGAATATTCCAAAGGAGGATCGAAGGCCTTAATTGACATCGCAGGCAAGCCAATGATCCAGTGGGTACTGGATGCATTAAGCGAAGCCAAAACCATTGAGCGTGTGGTGGTGATTGGGCTCTCCGCCAAATTAAACCTGACCTGCAAAAAACCGCTCACATACATGTCTAATCAGGGCAAGATGCTGGAGAACCTGAAAGCCGGAACCGCAAAGGTGATGGAGCTTAACCCCAAAGCCAAATATGTGCTGTTCGTTTCTTCGGATATTCCCAGCATCACCGGAGAGATGGTGGACTGGGTGGTCAATACCTGCGCTGAGACGAAGGACGATCTTTACTATAATGTAGTCCGCCGCGAAGATATGGAAACGCGCTTCCCCGGCTCGAAGCGCACCTACACGCCTCTCAAGGAACTGGAAGTGTGCGGCGGCGATATGAACGTTGTGCGCGCCTCCATTGTCAATCAGAATTCGGAATTCTGGAACAAACTGATCGAAGCCCGCAAGAACCCCGCCGCGCAAGCCGCCTTAATCGGCCCGGACATTATCTTCAAATTTATTTTCCGCCAATTGACAATTGAAAATGTTATCCAGCGTGTGGCTGATAAACTGGGCTTGAAAGGCCGCGCCATCGTCTGCCCGTTTGCGGAGGTCGGCATGGATGTGGACAAGCCGCACCAGCTTGAACTAATGCGCGCAGATCTGCAAAAGCGCGCCCGCAAGGCCGCAAAAGTATTGAAGCCCGCAATCGGGAAACCTGTTACAAAATCAAAACCAGCGAAAACGGCGGCGGCCTCAAAGGCAAAGCCTGCCGGAAAAATCAAAAGGAAATAGAACCCCGCTAACAAGAGCGGACAATTGTCCGCTCTTGTTTTTTATTTCAGGTGAATATGAATTTCAAATCCATCCTGCAATTCGACGCAAATCTTTCCAGCAAACTGCGCGTGGCCGAAAGACCCGGCGCGCTGCGCAACGTTTCCATTTTCTTCGCCCACTCTGGAGACTCATGGTTCTGGGGACTCGGACTTTTGATCCTTTGGTGGCGCGGCGATTCTTTTTGGAAACAATGGGCCATCATCATACTGGCAGGCATTTCCATTCTGGCCGCGCTGGTGATGACGCTCAAATTCATCATCCGGCGCAGACGGCCCGAGGGCGAATGGGGAAACATCTATCGGAACACCGACCCGCATTCGTTCCCGTCGGGACACGCGGCGAGGGCGTTTATGATCGCGGTCGCCGCGGCCGGCCTGGGTCCGGGCTGGGTTGCGCTGCTGTTATGGGTTTGGGCGCCGCTCGTAGCGCTGGCACGCGTCGCAATGGGAGTCCATTATGTATCCGATATCGCGGCCGGACTTGTGGTCGGCCTGATCATGGGGCTGGTTGTTCTTGAAGTTTATCCGCTATTCTTGAGTTGGCTTGCATCGTTCATTCAATTCCCACTTTGGTAAGACAAGAAAAAGGAAAAACCTCCGCAGTCCATCCAATATTGCGGAGGTTTTTCCTGATTTGATGATTACTTCGCTTTCTTCACACTTTCCAAATGTTCTTTAATATGACCCAAATCACGCTCGACCCAGGTTTGCAAAGTCATGCCGGTGCCCTGGATCAGGTGACGCGATTCACGCGCCCAGGCTTGGGCCGGCAAGCCGCGTAAAATATTCGCCAAAGAAGAGACATTCGCTGCAAACCCATCCAACATTGAGCGTAAATCTTCCCGAGAGTCGTAATGTTCGGCCATGTAAGCATCGCCATCGAAATTATCGAACTGAGGATTGTTTTCCTCCAATGTACGGCGGGCGCGCATCCCATAGACCAACTTATCCACATCACGGGTATGCGCCGCCAACTGGTGCGTATTCCAACCGCCTTGTTCAATAGGCGCATAAGGATCACTGACCGCCAGGCATACATTCCGAAAATCTTGTGCGGATGTCTCCAGATTCATGATCAGTTGTATTCGGTACTCGGTAAGTTCCATCATTATTCCTCCACATTGACGATCTGTCCGTTCGACGAAGACTTGCAAAGATACATGACCGCCTCGACAAATTTTTTCGGGACGCCTGCATCAGCGCGCTGAAATTCGGCAATGCCCACTCCCAGCGCGTGAACATGGACATTGTATTCGGATAATTCAAGCGACGCCTGGCGCGTAAGGCCGATGAGGCCAGTGACGCTGGCGGCATACGCCGCTTCATTTTTGGAATCTGGACCGGCCGCCGTTATCAAATTGATGATTACGCCCAGGCCTTTCTCGCGCATCACGCGCCCGGCAGATTGCATCGTTAAAAACGCGCCGGTGAGATTGACATCCAGCACACGATGCCAGTCCCACTCGTCCATATCGAGCAACGCGACGCGCGGCTCGACGGCGGCATGATTGATCAAAATATCAATCCTGCCAAAATCATCTTCGACCTGATTAACGATGGCCTGCGCCGCAACTTTCTTGGCCACATCGTCAACATAGGCTTTGATCCTTCCCCTGCTTCGAGAGACCAGTTCATCGAGATTGATCGGTGAAATATCGTTGGCCGCCACAAAAGCGCCGCGCGCCGCGAAGACTTCGGCCAGGACGCGGCCTTTGCCTTTTCCCGCACCGGTAATGAGGATTACTTTGCCTTCGAAATCATTTATCATAGATTGCTCGATTTGCAAATTCGCGAAATTCGCGTTGAAATCATCGCTTCGATTCGACCACAGGAAGAAGCTTTCAGTCCGCGAGCAGGATTATACCCTTCCAGGGAAAAAGCCCTGCCTCGTTAGCTATTGAAATCATGTCGGAAACTTGCTATTATGTTTATGGATTTAGGCCGCTGTTTCATCAATCGAAAGGGCAAACCCATCGTGAGGTGGGGGCGCAAAGTTATGGGTCTGCAAGTGAAACAGACGCAGATCGCCAGACTGCCGAAAGTATTTTGCTTCGGCAGTTTTTTATTTGGAGGTGCACAGAAAAACATACATCGCAGTTTCAGATTCATCTACTATCCAATCGTCAGGCCAACCAAAGAGGAGATAAGATATGAACAAAAGAATTTTCAATTTCCTGGTTATCGCCACAATTCTTGTGCTGACGTTAAGTCTGGCTGGACCCGCCTGGGCCGGTTCGGGAGGCACCGGGGGAGGCAACTCAGATTCAACCAACAACGGGCCGCGCGTAGATACATCCAGCGCCCTGGTGCAACTCAAGGGTGATTCGCTCGCGACCTATGTCAAGACCAAACCGCCGCAAGGCAAGAAGATTGACTTGAACAGTAACACCGTAAAATCATATCGCGCGCAACTTTCAGCCGAGCGCAACGACTTCAAGAAATGGCTGCAGGCCAATGCGCCCAAAGCGAAAATTACAGGCCAGTTTGACATTTCGCTGAATGCAGTGGCTGTACAGTTAAACGGCACATCCCTGAATAAGATTGCCAGCGCGCCGATGGTTCAGCGCGTTGAGTATGAGGGCTTGTATTACCCCACCAATGATGACCCTGATCTGTCCCTGATCTCCGCGTTCGATGCGTGGAACGTCGGCGGCGGCCCGGCGAACGCCGGGGAGGGCGTCAAAGTCGCCATTGTTGATACCGGCATTGATATCACTCATCCGTGTTTTTCGGATGCCGGCTATCCTGCCCAGACTCAATTGGGCGATCCCAGCTTTACCAACAATAAAGTAATTTCGGCAAAGGTCTTTAATAACAAGACTCCCAGCCAGCGTTACACACCCGAAGCCCTCCAGGCACACGGCACGCATGTCGCTGGCACAGTCGCCTGCAATTACAATACGCCCGCAAACGTGGATGGCGTTGCCATATCTCACGGAATTTCAGGCGTTGCCCCTCGCGCCCTGCTTGGCAATTACAACATCTTCCCCGGTGAGACTTCCAATGCCCGCAGTGAAGATATTCTGAACGCCCTCGAGGCCGCCTATGCCGATGGCTTTGATATAGCCAACATGAGCCTGGGCGGCGGAGCCAGCGGCATTCAGGATCTGCTGACAATCGCAGTGGACAATCTCGATGAAGCCAACATGGTGGTCGCCGTCGCGGCAGGCAACAGCGGACCCGGTCACTATACGGTTCAATCCCCCGGCTCGGCGCAAAACGCGCTGACGGCCGGCGCGGCAACTGTTGGGCATTTCATCGGCACTCCGATCACCAGCGGCAGTGACACTGCGGCCGGCGCGTCTGGAGATTTTGCAACAGTTTCCAGCGACCTGACGGCGAATCTGGCGGCCGTCAGCGGCACCGGAATCAATGGCTTGAATACTGCATGCTCGGCGTTGCCTGCCAACAGTTTGAATGGCCAGATCGCCCTGATCGCCCGCGGCACTTGTTCGTTTTCAACCAAGATCCGCAACGCACAGAATGCCGGTGCAGTTGCAGCGGTCGTTTCAAACAGTGTGGCGGGTGACCCGATCGCGATGGGACAGGATGGCACTCCCAATCAGCCGACCATCTTTGCCTATATGGTTTCAGTGACGGATGCAGGCATCCTAAAGACACACGATACACAGGCAACTACCATATCTGCAACTCCGGCATATCTCGTCACGGGCAACGATGATTTCATGGCCGGCTTCAGTAGCCAGGGCCCAACAGATGTGGACTTCCGCGTCAAACCCGACGTTGTTGCGCCCGGCGTGAACGTGCTTAGTTCCATCCCGTATCAGTTCTGCGCGGCCCCGCCCTGCTTTGCCTTCTTCCAGGGCACCTCGATGGCCACACCGCATCTGGCCGGTTCCGCCGCGGTCGTGCGCTGGCTGCATCCCGATTGGTCTGCCGCGCAAATCCGCTCGGCCATCGTCAACACCGCCGATCAGGGTGTGTTGAAGAAATCGTCCAGCACCGCGCTCGAGCAGGATGCAAACATCATCGGCGCGGGACGCGAGAATCTGTTGTCGGCGGTCAACGCAACGGTCGCGCTGGATCCGGTCAGCGTCAGCTTTGGCGCGGTGCCCTCCGGTTCCGGTCAGACCTCGACCTTTGACGTGACCCTCACCAACTTAAGCGGCGGCGCGGCCACGTTGGATGTCGCGGTTGGCGCGGGTGACAGTAGCGTCACATACTCGGTCAGCCCATCGAGTTTGTCATTGGGCATGGGTCAGGCCGGCGTCTTCACGATCACCATGTCTTCAATCAAAGGCGCGGCCGCAGGCGATCATCAAGCCACACTGACGATCAGCAACGACGGAACGGAAGTCGCTCACGCGGCAGTTTATACGTTCATCAAGTAGACTCCGCAAAACGATCCATCGCCAAGAATCTTTCAATCACGAAAATCCGCCGCAGGAAATCTGCGGCGGATTTTTTCTTACAAAAAATCTATTCTTCGTTTTTATATTTCTTGCGGACGGGCGATAAGATAAACGCAATTGAAAGACAACAAAAACAAGGAGAAACCAAAATGAATTTCTACGCTTATCCGTTCCCGCATCGCATGGCTCGCCGCTGGATGGCCGCCGCCGAACCCTCGCAGAGCACGCGCTTCCTGGCCGTCAACATCCGCGACGAGGATGAGGCCTTCGTTTTGACCGCGCTGGTTCCCGGTCTCAAAGCGGAGGATGTGAACATTCAGGTTATGGAAGATATCGTCCGCATCGAAGGAGATTTCCCGCAGGACGAGAATCAATATCTCTTGCAGGAACTTCCCAGTGGATCTTTCCACCGCGAACTGCGGATGCCCTCCGCGCTTGAAGCGGGCAAGGTCGAGGCAAAGATCGCCGATGGGGTATTAACCCTGCGACTGCCCAAAGCTGAATCTGCCCGGCCCAAGACGATCAAAATCGCGTCGAAATAACTGAGGGTCGAATAATATGAGAGCCTTCTAATTGGGAGGCTCTCATGCAATCAGGGGATGTATAATTCGCGCATTCTGATCATGGAGTAAACAAGTGCGCACAAAAATTTTCATCTTCCTGATTCTAATTGCCTCCCTTCTTAGCGCCTGTGGACTCGCCGCAGAAACCGGCACACCGACGGCGGTCCCGACCGATACACCTACCGCCCTCCCCACTCTCACCCCAACTCCGGTTGTCCCGCTGGCAATCCTGGTTCTGCCCACCGATATGGATAAGGCAGAATCCGATGCGTTCCAAAAAGTAGTCTATGAACTCGCCCAACAGGCGGGGATGCGATTTCAAGTCCGCAACTCGCTTTCACCCGCGGACCTGGAGCCGGGCCTGCAAGTTGTGATCGCCCTGCCGCCCGATCCGGGCATTGCCGCCTTGGCCGCGGCCGCACCCCAGGTGCAATTCCTGGCAATCAACATTCCCGGAATTAGCGCCGGAGGCAACGTAAGCATTCTGGCAAGCACCACTCAGCTGGATATCACTGCTTTCCTGGCTGGCTATATCGCGGCCCTGGTCAGCGACGATTACCGCACCGGCATGATCGTTCCAAAAGATGATCCCAATGCGCAGAAAGCCATGGCGGCTTTCAGCAATGGCACGACCTTTTATTGCGGTCTGTGCCGTCCCTTTTATTATGTGCCTTATACTTTTCCACAATTTGCAGAGATCCCAGCTGATGAAGATCCAAATCGTTTCGGGGGCTGGGTAAACTATCTGGTCGTTGATCGCAAAGCCTACACGCTGTATGTTTACCCGGATTCAAAAATTGCCACCCAGCAGTTATTTGATTATATCGGGACGAGCGGCGCGCAGGTGATCGGCGTCTCTCTTCCAAACCCCAAGCCGTCTGGCTGGGTTGTGACACTACGTCCCGACGAAATCAAAGCCATTCAAAGCGCATGGCCAGGTCTGATTGCAGGCCAGGGCGGGCAAAGCGTCCAAGCGCCGCTCGGATTGGGCGATGTTGATGCGTCAATTCTCACACCCGGAAAGTTACGCCTTGTCCAGCAAGTTCTAGGCGAACTACAAGCAGGCCGCATATCAACCGGCGTTACCCCATAATTCCACTTCGGAACATTAGTACAAATATCCCGCAGGCAACTGCGGGATATTTGCTTACGCAAGGAGGGGATGAAAGAGATAAATCTATATGAACGCTTCAAGTGCAAAATTATTGGAACCCAACAGTTGTAAACGCACCATCCATGACATGACTTTCACAAGCACAAACGCCGCATTCACCGGTTGGACAATACATTCGTCTACGCCAGCCTCATAAGACTCTGCGATCTCCTGCTGGTTCAAAGGGACAAGCATCAGCAAGACCCCGCGGTTGATGGATTTCAATCCGCGGCACAAAGCCAATCGCTCGGCATGCGCGATTTTCACATCCACCAAAACCAGCCACGGAGTCAGTAACCGGCTTGTCTGCAAAGCATGTGCTGACGATTCGCTCACAATCAGCCATCCTTTTTGTTCAAAGAGTGAGACCCACAACGTTGCGGTTTCAACATCATCCGTTACCACAAGAATGGTTTGTGAAGAAGAGGCGTCAAATTCTGTTATCCGGGCAGTCATGTCAACATCCTTATTTTATATTCTATATACTTAGTAGCCGCGCAAACAAATTAGGGTCTGCCCCCGCAGTACTATAAGCACGTGTCGGAAGGGGAATGAATTTCTTTCTTAGGCAAAAAGCCTTCCAGTTTGAGCTGAACCCTGCTTGAGATGAAGGGATGAAACGAAATTAAAAATCGGCTATACTAGATAAATCCACACAAGGAGAATCCATGAACCTGCACTGCTTATACTGTCAAACTCCTTTCACCCTGAGCATGAATGAAAAAATTGGGGCCTTGCGGCAGATGCGCGCGGAAAATATGCACCATTATGATGCGTACTGCCCGCGCTGCCGCCGCGCGAATTCCGTTTCGCGCGAGCGGTTGGAGATGTTCACGCCCGGCTGGCAACAGGCTATCGCCGTCCCGGCGCAATCCGCACCGCCAGATGCTCCCGCAGCGGTGACGCCAAAAATCGAGAGCGCCCCGGCGCCGATTGTTTCGCCCTCAAAGCCAAGACATTCGTCCGCGGCAAAAAAAGCGAAAGCGGCCGCCAAGCCGAAGGCCGCAAAACCGGCGGCTTCCAAAACGAAACCTGCCCCATCCAAACCGGCCAGCAAAACCTCGAACAAGAAAGTGAAGGGCGCGGTCAAAAAGTCGAAGGGAAAATAATTAAGCACTGTGTCTGTTAAAGCCGTTTTCTTTGACATTGGGGGGGTCATTCTGCGTACCGAATATCAGGCGCCCCGCGAGCATCTCGCGGAGCGCCTGAATCTGACTTATGAAGAAGTGTATAAGGCCGTCTTCGAAAGTGACACCAGCCGCAGGGCCTCGCTCGGCGCCATCAGCGTAGACGAGCATTGGATCGCAGTCACGCGCACATTGGGACGCCCCGCTTCCGAAGCCAGAGCCATCCATGACGAATTCTTCGCCGGCGATGTTATTGACAAAAACCTGTTGGATTTTATCCGCTCGCTCCGCCCGCGCTATAAAACCGGCGTGATTTCCAACGCGTGGCCCGACTTGCGCGCGTATATCCACGAACATAAATTCGATGACGCCTTCGACTGCATCACGATCTCGGCAGAGATAGGTGTGATGAAGCCTCAGCCAAAGATCTATCAACTTGCTCTGGAACAGGCCAATGTCCGGGCAAGCGAGGCGGTTTTTGTGGACGATATGCCCGCCAACATCGAAGCCGCCAATGCGCTCGGAATGCGCGGAATCCTGTTCCATGATCCGCATGAAACACTCGCCGAATTAAAATCTTTTTTGAAATAAGCAAACGCGGAAATCCCGGCAAATAAAGCGGCGCAGGGCTGACCCCGCATCGCTTTTCTCCCCTTCATTCAAATGTTCAAGAATCTCACACAACACTACATCCAACCCATCCGCAGTTTCAATCGTCCGGCGCGACTATTCCTGCTCATGACCATCCTCGACGGCGTGATCTTGAGCGGCTGGCAGTTGTTCTTCAATTTCTACATGCTTGAAAGCGGCTTCACGCGCGATTTCCTCGGCCTGGTCAACTCCATGCCCTCCGCCGCCGGATTGATCTTCGGTATTTTTATTGGGCGCATCTCAGACCGCATCGGGCGTAAAGCATCCATCCTGATCGGTATCACAATGGCCAGCGTTTTTATGGTGGCGCAAATTACATTCCGCCAACCGGCCATCATCGCCGCGGCCGCATTTCTGACAGGCGTTTTCAACATGCTCTTCATCGTCAGCCAGGCGCCGCTCATGGTCAAACTCTCGAACGCCGAAAACCGCACGATGCTCTTTAGCTTGAATTATGGCCTGCAAACCATCGCCGGGGCCGTCGGCAGTTTATTCGCCGGGCAGCTCCCGGCTATCTTCGGAACGATGTTCCGCGTCGATGCTCACAGCGCAACCGCCTATCAAGCGGTATTGATCTCAAGCGTTTTGCTGGGGACGGTCTCTTTGATTCCGATCTGGATGATGGATGAACCGCGTTCGATGCCCGAAGCAAACCCGCTTCGACCCGGACCGTCAAACGGGGCGCCGCGCAACAAGCTTTCATCTTCGCTGGTTGCATTGACCGCCAAAATGACCGTCCCGCAGATTCTGATCGGCCTCGGCGCGGCCATCCTGATCCCCTATATGAATGTCTTCTTCAAAGACCGCTTCGCCGTCAGCGATTCCACGCTTGGGACTTTATTCAGCCTGTCCGCGCTTCTGATTGGCATCGGCAACCTGCTGGGCCCGCGTCTTGCAACGCGGCTGGGCGGCAAGGTGCAGGCCGTGGTCGCTTCGCAATTCGCCAGCCTGATCTTCCTGCTGATCATGGGATTCACGCCATTCTTGTGGCTTTCGTCCATCGGCTTCCTGATGCGTTCGGCCCTGATGAATATGGCTTCACCGCTTTACACTGCCTTTTGCATGGAACATACGCCTGAGAATCAACAAGGCTTTGTGAACAGCATCCTGAGTCTTTCATGGAATATTGGCTGGGCAGTCGGGCCATATATTTCGGGAATTGTGCAGGAACGGTATGGCTTTACACCCCTCTTTATTACAACCGCAATCTTATACTTTGCGGCAATCGCAATCAGCTGGAATTTCTTTGTCAGAATGGAAAGCCGCCTGGATGTAGCGCAGGTCGAACAGGCTTGATATTCAGCAGCATATTTAAACTTTTGTTGTCAATCTTTTCCGTCCCATTCGCGCATAAACTGATCCAAAAACTTTAGCATGAAATCGTGCCGCTCTTCCGCCATCCGTTTTGCCGCGGGTGTATTCATGCGGTCTTTGAGCAGGAGCAATTTTTCATAAAAGTGATTGATGGTCGCACTGCGGCTGTTCTTATATTGTTCAAAACTCCGATGCGCCTGTGGCGGCGAATCCGGATCGTATAACGGCCTGCCCTTATAGCCGCCATATGCAAATGCCCGCCCCACGCCGACCGCGCCAATAGCGTCCAGCCGGTCCGCATCCTGGACAATCATCCCTTCGATGGTATCAATCTTATTTTCCACGCCAGCGCCCTTGAACGAAAGATGTGCGATGATTTCGACCACCTGTTTGGACACAGCCTCGTCCACGCCGCATTGCTCCAGCCAGGCTTTTGCACGCGCCGGTGACTCGTCCCCGTCGGGATTGAATTTCCAATCATCGAGATCATGCAACAACGCCGCCATCTGGACGACAAACCGATTGGCCTGTTCATGCCCGCAAATATTCATGGCATTTTTCCAAACCCGATAAATATGCCACCAGTCGTGGCCTGAGCTATCGTCCCGGAATTCCTTCTGGATATACCGTGCAGTCTTTTCAATAATTTCATTTTGATTCATAAGCCTATTTTACTGCTCCACGGCTGATTCCGCCTTCTCGCCGTTTCACTTTAACGCCTTTCACTGAAAGCGTGTAGAATCATTTTGTGGAACCGCTTTCAAATGAACTTGACCTGATCCAACGCGTGAAAGAAGGCGACCAGCAGGCGTTTCTGGCGTTATACGACCGCTATGCTCCCCGCGTCCATGCCTTGACTCTGCGCATCCTCAACGACACAATGCTGGCAGAGGAAGTCACACAGGATACATTCCTAAAACTGTGGAACCACGCCCGTTTATATCTGGCGGAACGCGGCCCTTTTCTAAGCTGGCTTCTAACCATCGCACACCGCACCGCGCTTGACCGGCTGCGGGCGGAAGGCCGCCGGCCTTTGCTTTCCGATTCCACCGACCCCGACTCTCTCTGGCCGATGCTTGCTGATACAAACCAAAACGCAGACGAAGTTCGCTGGCGAAGCATGTATTTTGCCATGCAAGCCTTAATTCCTGATCAAAAAACAGTAATTGAACTGGCATATTATCAGGGATTGAGCCAGAGCGAGATCGCACAGGAACTTGGCTGGCCGCTGGGCACAGTCAAGACCCGCATGCGCGCCGCCCTGGAATCCCTGCGCCATGAATGGAAAAGAGATGACGACCAATAAAATCCATCAGCCGGATTTTTATCGTATTTAGAATTAGAGAGAATGTATGATAAACGAACATAATCAACTCCAGGACAACCTGGCCGCGTACGCCCTGAATGCTTTGGACCCGGACGATATACCGGCGCTGGAGACTCATATAAAGACGTGCGCATCGTGCCAGGCCACACTGACGGAGTATCAACGCGTCAGCGCCGGACTGCTGGCGGGCCTGCCACCCCGGCCTCCCCGTCCGGCTTTGAAGCGGATTCTTGCCGCGCAGTTGCCGGGCAACGCAAATAACGTCCGCGCCAGGTTCACATCATGGTCGCTTGCTCAATTTGCAATGGCCGGTGCTGTGGTACTCCTGCTGGGCATCAATCTTTTTTCCCTCTTCCAGGTACGAAGTCTTCAAGATCAACAAGCCGAAATGACCCGCCAACAGGAAACCGAACAGACCGCGCTTTCGATTCTTGCTTACGCAGGCACGCAATCCCTGCCGGTCAGCGGCGAAGGCCTCACCGGCTCCCTGCTCCTTGACCGCGACCGAAATGCCGCCGTGCTGTTCGTCTGGGACCTCCCATTACTTACGCCAAACCAAACCTATCAAGTTTGGCTGATTGACCCGCAAGGAAAACGTATCAGTGCCGGACTCTTCAATGCAGTTACGGGACGGCCAATCACCATCTTTGAATTATCTTCTCCCAAACCATTAAGCAATTTCACCAGCATGGGAGTGACCATCGAACCCAGGGGAGGTAGTCCGCAGCCAACCGGGCCGAGGATATTGAGTGTCAACTTCTAGCCCGGATCGTTTTCGTGAAGGCCTGTCATTTTCAGATGACGGGCTTTTTTTTCGCACACCATAATCGGACATTTCAAATCCGATTATCTGATCAATAACGTATTCAACAGTGAAGGCACATATGCCTAACATACTCTTATGGAGGAGAGTAAAAAATGAAAAACAAGTTAGCTCTGAGCGCTTTGCTGGCACTTGCCATCTTGCTTGCCGCCTGCGCGCCTCAATCCACGGCTGAGCCTGCAGCCACTGCGGCGCCCGCGCCGACCGAAGCACCTTATTCAAAAGGCGGCGCAACCGCAGCCGCCCCGACAAACGATTATAACTATAGCTATGGCAACAACGCGGTATCGCCGTCAGAAACGCCGGCCAGCCAATCTAATCCGTCTAGTGGTGTAACTGTCATGGTCGCACAGAATAACGAGCTCGGCCCTTATCTGGTGAATTCGCAAGGCATGACCCTTTACCTGTTGACCAGCGATTCTGCCGCCACGAGTACTTGTTCAGGCGGCTGTGCGAGTAATTGGCCACCTCTTACCGTGACCGGCGCGCCAACAGCCGGAGACGGCGTGGATGCCGCCTTGTTCGGAACTCTTGTGCGCGCAGATGGCGCCACGCAAGTCACATACAACGGACATCCGCTCTATACATACAAAAATGACGCCAAGCCCGGCGACACGAACGGCCAGGGAGCAGGCGGCGTTTGGTTCACGCTGACGCCGAAGGGATCTCCGATCAAATAATCATTCAATTCAAAAATGGCGGCTTCCCCTGCGAAGGTGGCCGCCATTTTTCATTTCAGGTTCCGTTTCATCTTCACATTACACTCCCCCATCATAGACTTTCATTAACCTCCCCACTCGTCCAGTTGCGGAATCGGGCACGCGGGGGCACAATTGACTACGCAGAAAATGGCAGATTGTGATTCGGTAAATTGGTCACCCAACTACCAATCTTTCAACTGCCAACTTCTAATCTGCCGGGAGGCTAAATATATGCACGGTTACAATTGGTTTTCATCTATGCGTTCGGGCGATCAAAAGCCCAGGGTAACCAAAGAATTATTATTGCGCGTCCTCAACTACGCCAAACCTTACTGGACTCAAATCACGGGAATGCTGGTAACCATTCTGCTCAGTACGGTCTTGTCTCTGCTGACCCCGCTCATCTTCCGCAACATGATAGATGTGGTCATCCCTGCCAAAGACCTGACCCGCCTCATCTGGTTGGGTGTGGCGTTGCTTTTCATTCCCGCGCTCGAAGGCGGCATCAGCGTCGTTCAGCGACGGCTCAACTCAACCGTTGGCGAAGGCGTCATTTACGATCTGCGCTCGGCACTCTTCTCCCGCCTCCAGGGTATGTCGCTTCGATTTTTCACCAACACAAAATCGGGCGAATTGATGAGCCGCCTCAACAACGACGTGGTCGGCGCGCAGAATGCCATCTCCAGCACCATCGTGGACATCATCACCAACATCATTCAGTTGATCGCCCTGCTGGCCGTGATGCTCACCTTACAATGGAAACTGACTCTCGTCAGCGTACTGATCCTGCCGCTCTTCATCCTCGTCGCCAGCAGGCTTGGCAACGTCCTGCGCGATATTGCCCGCAAATCAATGGAACTCAACGCACAGATGAATGCCCACATGAACGAGACTCTCAACATCGGCGGCGCGCTGCTCGTTAAATTATTCGGACGCACCCGCGAAGAAGAAGCCCGCTTTCGCCAGCGCGCCGCGGCCGTGCGTGATATCGGAGTCCGCCGCGCGGTGGTTGGCTCAAGCTTCTTTGTCATCATGGGACTCGTCAGCGCAGTGGGCACGGCGCTCGTCTACGGTCTCGGCGGATATTACGTCATTCAGGGCGCATTCACCATCGGCACCATCGTCGCCTTTGGTTCGTATCTCGGTCAACTTTATGGCACGCTTCAGGGACTGGCAGGCGCGCCGGTTGATTTCAGCACAAGCATGGTCAGCTTCGAACGCGTTTTTGAAGTCATTGATCTGCCGCAGGATATTATCGAACAACCCGATGCCCTAACCCTCGGCGATTCAAAAGGCGAACTTGTTTTTGAGAATGTCACTTTCAATTACAAAGTGGACGACACCAAACTGCTGAAAGATGTCAAACGTTACGGCAAGATGGAAAACGTCGGCGCAGTTTTATCTTTAACGGATTCAGGCCTCAGGCCGCAAACCACAGACGGTCAACGTTCCACCGTCAACGGTCAGAAAGTGAACGCATCAGACTCCCCCGAAGCGGACTCAATATCCCAGGCGCGCGAGGTCGCTTTGGAAGGAATCTCGTTTAAAGCCGCGGCTGGAAAGTTAATCGCGCTAGTCGGCCCATCGGGCGCCGGCAAAACCACGCTGACGTATCTCATCCCAAGATTATATGATCCGACAAGCGGAGTCATTCGCATTGACGGCCATGATCTGCGCAGCGTCACGCTCGACTCGCTTTCGGCGCAGATCGGCATGGTGACGCAGGAGAATTATCTTTTTCACGATACCATTCGCACGAATCTGATTTATGCCAAACCCGACGCAACACAGGCCGAGATCGAAGCCGCGGCCAAAGCGGCCAATATCCACAACTTCATCATGGAACTGCCCGACGGCTACGATACCATTGTCGGCGAGCGCGGCTACCGGCTGAGCGGCGGCGAAAAACAACGCATCGCCCTGGCGCGCGTAATTCTCAAAGACCCGCGCATTTTGGTTTTGGACGAAGCCACAAGTTCGCTCGACAGCGAATCCGAAGCCCTGATTCAAGAAGCGCTGAAGCGCGTCATGGCAGGACGAACTTCGATTGTAATTGCTCATCGTTTATCAACGATATTAGCGGCGGAGTTGATTTTGGTGATGGATCGCGGCAGGATCGTCGAACGCGGCACGCATGAGGAACTGCTCGCGACGCGAGGGTTATACAGTCAATTGTATGAAACGCAGTTCAGGGTAGAGAAGGTTTGATCGTTTAACTGCCAGATAATAATGCAGTCCGAAAGGAATCCTTTTTCATTTATTCTTCCAAACCGTGAAATCTTTCAAGACCGAACCGCCGATGAATTCGCGTACGATGGAATTCTCAGGAATAAGTTCTGCCTCAATCGGCAGGAACCACTCGAGAAAAGCCAGCAGGCGTTTGGCTTCGATGAATTCAGGTGTGCCGTGCGGGACTTGTCGAAGCAAAGGCTCGGCCAGCAGTTTGAGCGCGGATAATTCGTAGACCAATGCCGAGTTGAACATTACGTCGGCGTTTTCCTGGTATGGGAAGATGTGTATCTTTTCGCCGCGCCGCACAGATTCCCAGCGTGAGATGGTCTGTGTGGCGGAGTAGCCGCGCTCGCGCGCGTCGCGCACGATGCGCCGGATAAGGCGCGTGTCAGTGGTGGAAATGCGGTTGTGGCGGTCGAGGTTGAGTTGGGTCAGGGCCGAGGCATAGATCTTAAACGCGCGCCCGGCCAAAGTCGAGGGCAGGAGGCGGGGATCGAGTCCGTGAATGCCTTCCATGATGACAGGCTGGCCGCGTCGTAATTGAAGGTGCGCGCCCGCTTCGCGTTGTCCGGTCTTGAAGTTATAGCGCGGCAATTGGACCTTTTTGCCCGCCAGCAATTGTTCGAGATGGTCGGCGATCAACGGCAGGTCAATGGCTTCGAGAGATTCGAAATCGGGCAGGCCATCGGGGCCGGGCGGGGTTTTATCGCGGTCAAGGAAATAATGATCGAGTTCGAGTGGATATGGCGAAATGCCGAGCGCAAGAAGTTGAACCGTGAGGCGGCGCGAGAACGTGGTCTTGCCTGAAGAGGAAGGGCCTGCGATTAAAACGATCTGCGATTCACGTTTGGCAATTTGACCGGCAATTTCGGCCACGTTCTGTTCATGCAGGGCTTCAGAGACAAGCACAAGCTCACTGGCGCGTCCTTCCTGAATGGCATCGTTCAACAAGCCAACGCTATCAATGCCTAGACGCGTGAGCCAGTTGCCATATTGTCGGAAAGCCGCCAGCAATTTGGGATATTCAGCCACCGGTTGCAATTCGGTCGCGGCGTGGCGGCGCGGGAAACGCAATGTGAAACCGCCATTGGTTGCAAAGAGATCGAACCATTTCAGGTAGCCGGTGGACGGAACCATGTAGCCGTGATGATAGTCCATGCGCTGGCCGAGACGATAAAGCGTTAGATAATCTTTGCGGCGATAACTGAGCAAATGGACCTTATCTTCATAGCCGACGGCTTTGAAGTAATCAATGGCAGACTGCAGAGGAGCTTCTTTTTTTTCGAAAGGCAGATCGGCCGCGATGAGTTCGTTCATGCGGGACTTTAGGGCGGCCAATTCTTTCTCAGATAACGGCTTGCGCCCGCTCACCTGGCAATAATAACCACCGAACGAGATCGAATGGTCAATCGTCAAGCGCGCTTTGGGAAAGAGGTCCGCAAAGGCCATTTCGAGCAGGAAGTTTAGCGAACGCCGATAGATGAGCGAACCATCGGGGTCGGACATGGTGACAGGCCGGACAGGCATGTCCATGTCAATGGGAAAAGTCAGCTCGCGCAGTTCATCGCCCACGATGGCGGCGACAACAGGCACGGAAAATTCGACGGCATTGAGAAAGCCGCCGACTTGTGATCCGCGCGGGCCGGATAGAACGCGCCCGTCAGGGAGATAAATCTCCACTTCCGGGCGCGGGGTAACAAGATTAAATTTTGATTTTATGTTCATGGATTTATCTTATGAGGAAGCGTATTGTATCACCACTTATTAAGTTGACAGCTTCGAGGGGTGGCAAACCCAAAGTTGAAACATGCCAGCTTGCCAAGCTTCTAACTTTTTAACCGATTGAGAAGTTTCTCTGGCTGATGCGCGAACTCTTCAAGTGGAATCTCTTTCCGCGTCAGAGCCATCAGCGTTTCAGTCAACATTTTGTTAACCGGCGTCGGGACACCAAATTTCTGCCCCGCCCGAACGACCGCGCCGTGCAGAAATTCCACTTCCGATTTGCCGCGGCCGGAATACAGGTCAATGTGGAAGGATGGCATCTTGGCGCCGCGTCCGCTGCCGGCAGCACGCGCAAGCAAAGGCTTGGACAGCCACAAAGGCAGGCGCGTGGCGAACGCCAACGCGCGGGCGGGCGTGCCGGGCAGGTCAACCACCGGGATACCTTGCGCGGCCATCACAGCCACGCATTCACGCAACATGTCAATCTCAAGTTTATAAAGTTTTGGATTCGCAAAGACCTGTGCAGCAGTCATGTCGAGGATCGCCGATGTTGGGTTGGCGACGAGATTGGTCAACATCTTCGACCACTTCATGGCCGCCGCGTTGGAAAAGGCCTCAGCGTTAAGAAAGGCCGAATTGACGGCAGATAGCAATTTGTCCGAGAGAGGATGCGAAGCGGCGATGCCTAGGCCGCGCAATTTTTCCAGAACAATATCGCCGGCGCCGCGGCGCCCAATCGCGCTGGTCACGGTGGCGGGAATGACTTTGTCCACGCCAAGCAAATTTGCAATTGCAGGTTCGTTATCCACGCCGTTGGATAGGCACAGGATGGGTGGAAGTTTTTCCGCAAACGGCTTCATGCCCTCGAGCGCGGCAGGGGTATCAAAAGATTTCAATGCAAACAAGGCAATATCGAACGGGCCGTAACGCAAAGCCTCTTCGAGCGAACCTGCAACAACAAAGGCCGACGAATTGATGACCGATGCTTCCTTCATCTTTCGTCTTTTATCAATCGTCAGGTCGAGCCGCAAACCGCGCTGTCTTAACTCATCCGCGATCGAGGGCTGTTCCACAAACACGACCTGTTCGCCAGCCAGGGCCAGCGAGCCGCCGATGTATGTGCCAATCGCTCCCGCGCCAAAAGACAAAATTTTCAAGTCAGCCATGTTGATCCTTCACAACGATATTCTCGATGCGGCCCCGCCGCCGGGGACACTCGCAAAGCAAAGCGCAAGCGGCGGCTGAGGCAAATGTTGTTTTTCCATGTTGAGTCCTCAAGCGGGGGATTCGAGTCTAACCAGCCGCCATTGATGGCGCGACGGCGCATAATTGAAAATAGCAAAGCCCGTGTTGTGAAATCGAAAACTCGGACCGTTCGAATTGGCCTGAACAGGGATTCCGAGAATCGCATACATCACTTTATTGAGCAGGCCGCCGTGCGTGACGATCAGATATTTTCCTGGCGGTCGTTTCAACAATTGATGAACAGCCCTTCCGGCGCGCAGAAAAAGTTCCCAATCGCCTTCGCCGCTTTCGCCAAAAGAATCATAGGGCGTTCTAAAATCCGGCTCGGGGAAAAGTTTGACCACCTCATCGCGCGTCAAGCCGGACATCGCGCCGTTGTCGCGTTCCATCCAGATCGGATCTTCCTCGAGCGGAATGTTCAACATTTCAGCGATGATTTGCGCCGTCTCTTTTGCGCGGACGAGTGGGCTGGTCACCGCCAAATCGAATGTCATCTGCTCCTTCAACCAGCGTTCCGCCAAAGCCTGCGCCTGGGCGCGCCCGGCCTCCGTCAGCGGATAATCGGATTGGCCCTGAAAACGCTCCTCGGCGTTGCCCACTGATTCGCCGTGGCGCAAAAAAACGAAATCAAAGGATTTCGTCTCAGCCATTCTTACCCCCGTTTTTGATGACATACACCGGCCGCCGTTTGACTTCCTGAAAAATATAGCCAACATATACGCCGATAAAACCGAGCAGGACCATGAGCATTCCGCCCACGATAAGAATAACGAACATCAACGAACTCCAGCCGGGCGCAAGGTTGGACGTACGGCCTGTGACCCAAAATGAAAGCACATAAATCATTTCGAGAAGCGCAAGAAATAACAAGACGGCCCCCATGCTCAAACCAATATAAAGCGGGGCAAGAGAGAAGGAAAAAATCGCATCCAATGCCAGCCTGGTCATTTTACCCAGCGTATATTTTGACCTGCCGCTGATGCGTTCTACGGGCTGGTAAGGCAGTATGACAATTCGAAAACCGATCCACGAAATCATGCCGCGCAAGAAGCGATGATATTCCGGCATGGCTTTGAGCGCATCCACCGCCTGACGGGTCAGCGCGCGAAAATCGGCGGCCCCGGGAATCATGTGCGTGCCGCTGATCAGATTAATGAGTCTGTAAAATAGGCCGGATGTCCATTTTTTGAACGAGGTGGGCTGCGCGTCGTCCAGGCGCTGGGTCTGGACAATATCATAGCCTTGCCTGACCAAATCCAATAACTGCGGAATCATTTCCGGCGGATGCTGTCCGTCTGCGTCCATAGTGATGACTATATCCCCACTCGAGGCGTCCAACCCGGCGGTCAGCGCGGCCTGGTGACCAAAGTTTCGGCTCAGTTCGATCGCTCGCACACGGTGATCCGTCTTCGCTAGCGCGGCAAGAGAATCAGAGGTGCCATCTTGCGAACCATCATTGACATAATAAAATGTAAACTCATACGAAAGCGAATCAGCGACCGCGCGCAAACCGGCAAATGTCTGCTCGACGACGCCAGCTTCGTTATAAACAGGAATAACAATATCAACCGAGGGTTTGAATTTGCGCGGCATGGGTTTCTGTTCGTCCAGTGATTTTACCATGCGCAGGAAATGGCCGTATCGGACGCGCGGCATCCGCAAACGTTATGGGCATATTTGTCTCTTCAAATAAACAACCCCCGATCAGAATCCAAAATCCAAAATCGCCTCGATGACCTGCTCCTGCTCGGAGCTTGTCAAAACATTATGAAAAGGCAGGCGAACCAGTTGGCCGCTGACCTGTTCCGTGACGGGACAATCGCCCTGTCTGCCGCCGAAACTGCGTCCCATATCAGAAAGATGCAAAGGCAGATAATGAAAGACGCTGTAAATGCCGCGCTCGCGCAAATACATGATGAACTTCTGCCTCAGTTCAAGGTTTGGCAGCAACATATAAAACATGTGATATGCCTGTTCGCAATCTTCAGGGACGTGCGGCAATTGGACATCGTGTGCAGCAGCCCAGTCTTTCAAGCCCACTGAGTATATTTCCCAAATTTGTTTGCGATGAGATTGAATCCGTTCGCGCTGTTCAAACTGGGCATATAAAAACGCGGCGAGGATGTCAGACGGCAGGTAGGATGAGCCAATATCTACCCAGGTGTATTTATCCACCTGACCGCGGAAGAAACGCGAGCGATTGGTGCCTTTCTCGCGAATGATCTCGGCGCGCTCCGCCAAAGCAGGGTCGTTGATCAGCAACGCGCCGCCCTCTCCGCAGGAAAAGTTCTTGGTTTCGTGAAAAGATTGAGCGGCCATGCAACCGAACGTGCCGAGATATTTACCTTTATATTTGCCAAAGAGTCCGTGGGCATTGTCTTCAACGACGGATACTTTGTAATGGTTTGCAATTTCCATGATCGAATCCATTTCGCAGCCCACGCCGGCATAATGCACGGGGACGATGGCCTTCGTGTGCGGGGTGATGGCCGCTTCCAGTTTGGATTCATCTAAATTAAGGGTATCCGGTCGAACGTCCAGAAAGACCGGTTTCGCGCCTCTCAGCACGAAAGCATTCACTGTCGAGACAAATGTGAAGTCCGGGATGATGACTTCGTGGCCGGGTTCAATGTCCAGTAAAAGCGCGGTCATATCAAGTGCATGCGTACAGGAAGTGGTGAGCAAGGCCTTCGCAACGCCAAGTTCGCGCTCAAGCAAGGCGTTACATTTTTTGGTGAAAGGGCCATCGCCGGAGATATGTGCGTTCTCAACCGCCTGCCGCATATATTCAAATTCATTGCCCACCGTGACCGGGCGATTGAAATCAACCTTGATCATACATTCTCCAAAATGACTTCACAGATTCGCCGTGCTTTGTTTTCATCGAAATGATGGTCATTGAATAAGTTGATAACTTTATCGGCAAGCATCTCGGCCTGCGGGGCGCGGCCTTCCGCCATGATGCCAGCCAGGGACGCGTAATGCGAACTAGCAAACAAACCTGCCTTGAAGATCGCGCTCAAAATCCGCATCTTGTCTTTGACTCGAATATTGAATCGCCAGGTCTGATATGACACAGACAGTTGTATCTCTTTCGGCAAACGAGAAGTATAAATTTGATTCAGCACCGCGCGATGTTCGAGCGAAGATTTTTGTCCGTTCTCAATTTTCTGGCGATAATCATACCATGTGGGCAGTGGCGCGTCGGTATTCAGCCAGTTGCCATCACGGTAGAAAAAAATGGAGCGATGTTCGATGGAATCTTTGTAGCACTTTTCGAGTTCTTCGTGATCGCCCCGATTGAAGGGCAAATGCGCAGGCTGATAATTTAAATCACCATTGACGAAAGCATAACCGCCAAAGTTGAGTTCCACGATTTTGGCATAGCCCGTGCTGTACAGAATCACGTCGGCCGGCGAGACCGGTTCAAAATCAGGGATGCAGAGACAGCGATCGTCCGCGATGATTAGTTCCGAGTCGAGATTTTTGAGCGATGTAAAAAAGTCGTGTGGGGTGGAAGGTTCTCCATATGTGTGAGCATACAATAATCCCCCGAACTTCCGCGTCTTTATCCGCCCCTTTGCCTGCTCCAAGTCCATGTGAAGGGTCGCGGCTGAAATATCCACAAACTCAAACGGGACGCGTGCCTTTAGAAATGTGATCGGGACAATGGGGCAAATATTGGCTGGCAAAAGCCATGGGTGCGAATCCGCGCGCTGGATCAGGATGCTGTATAAAATGGCCAAGGCACGCGGAGCCTGAACGATCTGCATTATCCCTCACCCACGCTTCGCGTCCCTCTCCCAAAGGGTGAGGGAATTACACATCCTTGCGGACAAGGATGGTGAAATCATACAGGCCGTAATCGTGGAGCAGCGCCGCGTTGCGCGAAAAATTACGCTTGCAGAAGTCGAAGAAAAACAGCGGGTCGCCGTAGAACAAATCGTGGCGTTGCGCCATGCGGTCCGCGTCGGAATATTTCGTGAGCATGTTGAAGGCGAAGCCCTTCGAGCACAGCGCGTTCATGCGCGGCAAAGTCTCGCAGACAAAGTTCTGCCAGTCTTCGTACAAGGAATCAAGTTTGATGTTGAAGATGCCTGCCGCGACCAGATAATCAGCGACGGGCAACTCCTTTTCATTCGTGGTGAAATGGGCATTGGGGAAATCCTTGTACTTCTCGCGCCCAGTAATGACCATCTTCTCGATGAAATCAACGCCGTAATATTCGAAGTCCCAGCCGCGGACGCGGAGAAAATCGAACATCGCACCGTAGCCGCTTCCATAGTCAATGACCGAAAACTTACCGGTGGGCCGAATGATTTTCACCAACTCCGCAAAGCGGATCTGTTGCGCCTGTTCGCCGTTGTAGTCTACGCCTTTGGCAGTCGCGCCAAAGGTCTCCAGTTTTTCGGTGAAATATTCGTTCAATTTTCTCTGTGTCTCGTCAATGCTCACGCTTGCAACTCCTCAGAAGGTTCCAAATACAATCGCGAACTCTCTCCCATCATGAAGAACAGGTCAATGATGCTGACAAATGGATCGAACGACGGGTAGAGTTGACAGTATTCAGCATAATTATATTTTTTATATTCCAACTTAATCCCCTCGCGTTCCAATAATTCTGGGATAAGATACGCCTGCGCGGCGGGACCGGAGAGATACACATCAGCCTTTACTTGTTTCAAGATTCCAACCAGCCGCTCGGTCTTCATTCCCTGTGGATGAAATTCGCGCGAGAAGCGAATCGGTGTGGTAATTTTCAGATGAGCACAAGCCCAATGGATGAGACGCACATTTAGGTCCGAGATGGAAGTAGCAGGTTCGGGCAGGAGACTGTTCAATTCAGGGAAATAGATGTCAAAGCGCGGCGCGTGATGATAAGAGTCCCTGATCCGATTGAGCATCTTCTGCGCCCATGCTGTGGAATAATCAATCGTCGTCTCTTCGATCAATTGACTGGTGCGTTTGTAATTGACCGGAACCGTGATCCACGCCGAGCCGCGCGGCGTTTTGATCTTGTTGCGGTTGCGCCAATCGCCTTTTGTATATTGCAGATCGTCGTGAATGATGAACAAGTCCACTTCGCGGATAAAGTCAAAGTAACCGCGCCACGGCAGGAAGTTGGATTGGATGATGCCGACTTTCATTCCTTCGCCTCGAAAGTTATCTGGCCTATGGCATATGTTTTGCGCCCGCTGGAACGCTCAAACAAGCGCGCCAGATATTCGCCCATGATTCCCAGTGCGAACAATTGCACGCCGCTGAAGATGGCAATAATCGAAGCAAGAAATGGAAAGCCTTGAATTGAACCCGCCGAGAAGTATGTGGTCAACACGTAGGCCAAAACAAAAAAGCCGAACACTGTGAAGACAAAACCGATGATGCTGGCAAAACGCAAAGGCAGAGTCGTATAACTTGTCAGCACGAGCAATGAAACTTTGATCAATTTGATTAAGTTGTAATTCGATTTTCCCGCCACGCGCGGTGACTCTTCCACGATCACCGAAGCAAAACGATTCGTGCCCCACGAAAGCAAAACGTCCACCAGCACATCCGGGCCGTTGAAAGATTCGAATGATTTTCGCAGGTTAGCGCGAAAGGCTTTGAATGCGCCGATGTCACGGACAGCATGTTGCCGCATCACGTATGCGATGCCGCGCTTGAGCAGAACAGACACGAGATTCTTGAACCATCCCTGCTGGCGTTTGCGCGCCACACCATAAACCACATCATAGCCTTCATTCAATTTTGCAATTAACTTCGGCATTTCTTCGGGCAGGTTTTGCAAATCATCATCCATGGTGAAGATAACTTCGTAGCGCGCCGAGCGCACACCGCACAACGTGGCATTGTGCTGACCGTAATTTCGCATCAAGTCAATGCCGCGCACCCACAAATATTGTTTTGCAAGTCCTTCGATCACCGCCCAACTTTTATCAGGACTGCCATCGTTCACCAAAATGACTTCGTATGATGTTGAAATGGTCGGCAAGACCTTTGTCAAACGTTCAACCAATGGAATCAGCGTGGCCTCGCCGCGATATACAGGGATCACAACGGAACAATTCATCGCAGATGATTTTACCATGCGATAAAAACGGCGGGACCGGTGAACGTCCCGTTGTTTCCGCATCACAAACGGACCGAGTGACGGTCTGCCAATATTTCGAGCGCACGCGACACTTCAAGTTTCTTCCGCTTCCCCGGCCAGTTGAGCGATTCGCTCAAAGCATCGGCCAGTTCCTCTACATTATCCTGCGTCAACCTGCCCAGCATCGCCAGCATGGATCGCCGCAATAACAAATCATCCAAATGCACGATCTTCTCATGCTGGGTGAGAAAGCCGATCTCACGACGGCTGTATGAAGGCAGTGATTTGAGCGGCGCATCCGCTCCGCGCGAGATAAACGTAGCGACCTGGTCAGTGCGTGTGCCATAACGATCAAACAAAACCTGCACACGCTCTGCGGGTACGCCTGTCCAGGCGGCGATTCCATCCACGCTTCGTTTAATATCGTCGGGCATGTGCGGGTATCCGCGTCCGCCGCCGATGGCCAAGTCACGCGTGTGTTTTTGGCGCGTCCTGCCGAGGAAGGCCAGAGTCTTATCAACAACCTGTTCCGAAAAAGCGCGGAAAGAAGTCCACTTGCCGCCCACCAGCGAATAGACCGGAAAACTCAAACCCGTCCAATCGCCGCTGACAACTTCGATGCTGTGATCGCGCGAAATTTGCCCGGCTGTTTTAACATGTGTGTACGGCAGCGGACGCACCCCGGAGAAACGGAAGACAATATCTTGGCGTGTGACTTTGATGGACGGAAACACGCGCGCCACCATCTCGATGAAGTAATCCACTTCTTCATCGGTGCAGCTTGCCTGATCGGGATTTTCAATGGGCAGGTCAGAAGTGCCGATCAAAACGCGGTCATAGAGCGGATAGATCAAAACAATGCGCCCGTCTTTATTTTCAAAGAAGAACTCATTCTCGCCAATGGCGGCGCGCAGTTCGGGATGATTCAAGACGAGGTGTGAGCCTTTTGTGCCGCCAATGAAGCGCGTGGAAAGGCCAAGGCTGTGATTGGTAAAGTCAACCCACGGGCCAGCCGCGTTGATGACGAGGCGCGGTTTCACTTCGTAAACGGTTTCCGTTAATTCGTCCCGCAGAAGAACCGCATCTTTGTCGGCTCCGGTCAGGCTCATGTAATTGAGCGCGCGGGCATTAGGGTTATCTGCTTCTGCATCCAAAATCAATTCAAGCGCCAAACGTTCGGGGCTGAGAATCGCTCCATCGAAATATGTCGCAGTGTTGATGATTTGCGGATTGAGTTTGCTCCACAGCGAAAGCGAATCAGCGCGGCTGCGAAATTTATGCGGCGGGACGGTTTTTTGCGCTCTGGAGCGGGCAGTGAACGCATCATAAACCATCAGGCCGATCTTGATCACGACCGAGCCGCGCTCGGACGGTTTGTCGAGCAGGCGCATAAATTTCAGCGGCGCATTGAACAAACCAGAAAAAATTTTGAAGATCGGAATGGTTGTCGGCAAAGGCCGCACGAGATGCGGCGCATTTTGGATCATGCGGTTGCGTTCGGCCACCGCTTCGCGCACGAGTCGAAACTCGCCGTTCTCGAGATAACGAATTCCGCCATGCGCCATGTGCGATGAAGCCGCGCTTGCGCCGGAACAAAAATCGGCGCGATCCACGAGCAGAACATCCAGCCCGTTGAGGGCCAGGTCACGGAATGTGCCGATGCCATTGATACCTCCGCCGACGATCAACACGGAGATTGCGGGATTATTCTTGAGTCCGAAAAGAATTTCAGTTCTGTTCATACAACTCCAAAAGATTTAGCCGCGAATTTCGCTAATTGGCGCAAATTTTTTGATTTGTTTTTCCGACTTGACCACGCGATGATAATCCAAGGAGCCAAGCACATTATGCACTTCCATTGCCGCGCCAATAATAGAAAAGGATAGCTGTTTATGAAGCAACTCCGCCATGATGTCTCCAAAATAAACATAGCTGCAATTTTTATTCGCGAAAATCGCGGCAAAAATTTATTCGGCCCAATCGAATGTGCGCGTCACAGCTTTTTTCCAGGTCAAGTATAACCGTTCTCGTGAAGCCGAATCCATCTTTGGAGACCACTCCTTGCCTCGGCCCCAGTTGGCGCGCAATTCATCGAAGTCTTTCCAAAAGCCGGCGGCAAGTCCCGCGGCATACGCCGCGCCGAGCGCGGTGGTCTCCGTCACTTTGGGCCGCACGACCGGCACATTCAAAACGTCCGATTGAAACTGCATCAGCAATTCATTGAAGACCATGCCGCCGTCTGCTTTGAGCGCGGTAAGTTTTACGCCTGAATCTTTTTCCATCGCATCCAAAACTTCGCGCGTTTGAAATGCAGTGGCTTCCAACGCGGCGCGCGCAATATGACCTTTGTTGACGTAGCGCGTTAGCCCGACGATCACGCCGCGCGCCTCGCTTCGCCAATACGGGGCGAACAAACCGGAAAAGGCCGGAACAAAATAAACGCCGCCGTTATCTTCGACAGTCTGCGCCAACGCCTCAATGTCGGACGACTGGCGGATGAGGCCCAAATTATCCCTCAACCACTGAACCAGGGCGCCTGTGATCGCAATCGAGCCTTCCAGCGCGTAGACGGCTTTTTGATTCCCGATCTTATATGCAAGCGTCGTGAGCAGTCCCGATTTCGATGGCACAGGTTTTTCGCCCGTGTTCAACAACATAAAACAACCCGTACCATACGTATTCTTGGCCTCACCGGCTGAATAACACGTCTGACCAAATAATGCGGCTTGCTGGTCGCCCAAATCGCCTGCAATCTGAGCTCCATTCAACGCGCCTTTTGCCGAGCCATAAATTTCCGATGACGATTTTATCTCGGGAAGAATGGCGCGCGGAATATCCAGCAGTTTCAAAATCTCATCGTCCCAATCCAGCGTGTCGAGATTCATCAACAACGTGCGCGAAGCATTGGTCACATCCGTGACGTACACGCCAGCCGTCAGGTTCCAGATGATCCAGGTATCTATGTTGCCGAAGAGCAGTTCGCCCCTTTCAGCGCGAGCACGCGCACCGGGCACATTATCGAGAATCCATTTAATCTTCGGGCCGGAAAAATAAGTTGCCAGCGGCAAACCCGTTTTCGAGCGCAGACGGTCTTGTCCGCCATTCTTTGCGAGTTCAGCGCAAATCGAATCCGTGCGCGTGTCCTGCCAGACGATGGCATTGTAGATTGGGCGTCCCGTTTCTTTTTCCCAAACGACAGTCGTCTCGCGCTGATTGGTCACGCCGATGGCGGCAATCTGATTGCTGGTTACTGAATACTGATCGCTGGCTTTCTTCAATGCGCCGTCAATCACTTGCAGAGTTCGCTCCCAAATTTCAAGCGGATCATGTTCCACCCATCCAGGCTTCGGATAAATTTGCTGATGCTCCTTCTGGTCAGCGGTAATGATATTTCCCCCGTGGTCGAAAATAATAAAACGAGTGCTGGTCGTGCCCTGGTCAATCGCGGCGACGTATTTTGGCATAAGCCTGCTCCCTTATCCGTGCTATTCGTCCATTTGCGACTCGTATTTTATAACAAAACAGGACTGACATGATTGTCAGTCCTGTTAACTTGAAACGTAAAATTACCTGCGTCGAGTCGCAGTCTTTTTTGCGGCAGGCTTAGAAGTCGAAGCCGCCCCGGCCGGGACAGGCACGGCAACTTTTTCGGAACTATTAAGGAACTTGAAAACGCCGGCTGCAATTGCCGCGCCGAGCAATGGGCCAATGAAATAGATCACATAAGTCATCGGGTTGGCGGCGGCGCCCGTAAACAGTGCCGGGCCAAAAGTCCGTGCGGGGTTAAACGACGCGCCAGTCAACGGGCCGCCTGCCAAAATGTTCAAGGTTAATGTCAGGCCAATTGCCACACCAGCTAAGTTCCCGCCCTTGCCAGCCACCGCCGTATGTAAAACCGTATTGACGAGGAAGAAAGCCAGTAACGCTTCCACAGTCAGCGCAAGGAAGGGCGCGGCACCCGTCAGGCTACCAACCGTTGCGCCGCCGGAAATGTCGCCTCCCGGCGTAAAGGTATTCAGCGCAAATGCGGCAATCACCGCGCCCAAAAATTGAGCGATCCAATAGAAGATTGCCTGTCCCCATTTGATCGCGCCGTTAAGGGCAAGCCCAAACGTTACAGCCGGGTTTACATGTGCCCCGGAGATATGGCCGTACGCATACACAAAGACCAGCACCGCAATGCCATGCGCCAACGCAACGCCCAACAAGCCCGCTTTGGCTACGCCCGCGCCTGCGCCGAAGAAGGTCAGGGCAAATGTGCCAATCAACTCGGCAACGAACACTTTTGAATTGAACATATTATCCTCCTGAGGATTGGTTTGAAATTGATAACCCCATCGGCCTGTACGCGCCTCGCTACCGGGTTGTCGTCCAATCACGCGCGCCGGATAGAAAAGCCTTGCCACTCATGGATTTTTTCCCGGGCGGCTGCACTTCATCCAGGATGAGAAGCCCGCCTCCCGCGCCGACCGCGGCCTGCCCCCGATAAACCAGCCTCTTCCCCGCTGGCGCGTTTCCCGCTTCCGCGTGCGCGCGATGGACTTTCAACATCCCGCTTTCCCACTCGAAGAATGCGCCCGGCCATGGATTAAATGCGCGCACGCGGCGAACCAACTCTTCAGCCGGGCGCGTGAAATCAAGCAGGCCGTCTTCCTTCTTCAACATCGGCGCGTACGTGGCTTGGCTTTCGTCCTGCGGTCGAGGCTTTAGTTCGCCGGATAAATAGCGCGGCAGAGTTTCGAGCAACAAGTCTGCGCCAAGCTGGGACAATTTTTCAAACAATGATCCGCCGGTGTCTTCAGCTTCAATCGGGATCGCACGTTGCGAGATTATCGCGCCCGTGTCAACGCCTTTATCCATTTGCATGATCGTGACCCCGGTCTGCGCGTCACCCGCGAGAATGGATGCCTGGATCGGCGCGGCGCCGCGTCCGCGCGGCAATAACGAGGCATGAACGTTGACACATCCGCGCGAGGGTAACGCGAGAACGTCCGGGCGAAGAATCTGCCCGAAAGCGGCGACCACGATCAAGTCCGGGGCCCAGAGGCGAAGTTGATCGATCGCATCCGGCTGTCTTAATTTTTCCGGTTGAATGATCGCGAGTCCGAGATCCAGTGCAAGCGACTTAACCGCAGGCGCTTTAAGTTCGCGCCCGCGTCCAGAGGCACGATCGGGTTGCGTCACAACGCCAACAATTTCATAGCGGCGAGCCAGTGCGCGCAGCGATGGCGCGGCGAAATCAGGAGAACCCATGAAAACAACGCGAGTCATTAAATGCATTTTAGCACAGTAGCATTCCGGCCTCTTTCAATTCTATTGTCTGAATTTCAAAAACGAGAGCCTTGACACAGAACAATTGTTCATGTTATTATGTTAGCACAAATGAGCAGTTTATGGTTCTGTGCCACAGAATCACTTTGGCTCAGGAGGCTTAAATGATGATGGTTCGAAAAAGCAAAGGCCTGGGTGAACGCCACCAGAAGATCCTGGATTTTATTCAGGAATACCAACGCAAACACAAGCATCCCCCATCAATTCGTGAAATTGGCGAAAGCTGTGGTATCTCATCGACTTCGGTAGTGAATTACTATCTCGATCAACTGGAAAAAACAGGCCATATCGAGCGTGACCGGAAGATTTCACGCGGCCTGCGCGTGACCGGTCAATCCCCTATCGGCGAAATGTTCCGCGTCCCTGTTCTTGGGCGAATTCAAGCTGGTGAACCGATTCCCGTTCCTGCTTCTGATTTCAATTATTTCGATGCAGAAGAGTCGGTTGAGATCGCTTCATCGCTAATGCCCTCGCGCGAAAAAGGCAAACAGTTCTTTGCGCTGGAAGTACAGGGGAATTCAATGATAGACGCCATGGTCAATGACGGCGATATTGTTGTCATGAAACCCACACAGGATGCAAAGAACGGCGACATGGTTGCAGTCTGGTTACCGGACAAAAACGAGACGACTCTAAAATATTTTTACAAAGAGAAGGATGGGTTCCGTCTTCAACCTGCCAATCCGACCATGAAACCTATCATGCTCAAAAAGGATGAACCGGTGGAGATCAAAGGTAAAGTCGTAATGGTCATCCGCAAAGTGGAAATGATGTCGTAACTGCCCGATAAATTTATAGTGATAATAAGAGCCCGTTTTCTTTTGAAAACGGGCTCTTATTCATTTCATTTTCACGCGGCCTCTTGGTTGGGCATTGGCAGGTTGACCGCCAAGTTTTATGCGTCCCTTCTGGCGCCCCGCTCCCATCATTTGCATGCCTTTTCCCACAAGCATGGGGATAACCAGCAGAGCCAGCAAGACGATTAGGATCGTCCCAAAGAGCGGCCAGGATTGGCTGGCAACTTCCGGCAATACGCCGCCCGGGTTATAGCGTGAATTTGCGGACAGGGCGCCACCATTAATTGAGACTGTCAGGGTGCGGTTGACTCCGTCTCGCAAGGTAGATGGCGAAGTATATGTAAAAGCATACTCACTCTGCAAGGTGCGTCCGTAAAGTTGATAGACAGAAGCCAAAGCCGCCGGATCGGTTGCAAAACTATAGGCGCCGCCCGCACGCTGAGAAAGGGATTTCAAGGCGGGCTCATCCAAGCCAAAATTGTTGCCAACTTGTTGTGGGTCGCCCAGGCCGATGGTTGAGATAGTAAGCCCGGCCGAGCCAATAGATTTAATAACATCGTCCTCTTTGGCTTTACTACGATTGTCAATACCATCACTCAAGAGGATGATCGCCTTACGACCGGATACATTTGCCAAAGTCTCGACAGACTTAAGCAGCCCATCAAACATGGCAGTATTTCCCAATGGCTGAAGCGAATCGATCGCCGTGATTAACGCCTGACGATCTGTCGTAACATCCTGCGCTATTTTCACATCAGTATTAAATGCAATCACGCCAGCCTGGTCGCCTGGGCGCATTTGATCTATGTAGGCCTTGGCGGCTGTTTTTGCGCCCTCCATCTTGCTGCCATTCGCCATACTGCCAGAGACATCAATTACCAACAGCGTTGTGATTATCGCCGGTCCCTTTTGATCGCCTGAACTGTTGACATTTGTTGCCTGGAGCGCCTGGCCGTTCTCAGAAAGTTGAATGGTGTTTGGATCAACACCGATCGGCTCACCGGACGCGTCCGTCACTGAGACATAAACAGTCACTTGCGGGAATTTGGAATTGTCCACCTGCGTTATGTGCACTTGAGTGCCTGCATCCTGCGCAAATGTGGCCGGGGTGGACCAGATCGTCAGAAACAGGAGCAGGTTGAGGGTCAGAATGATGCGCATGGTCTTGGACATGGCTACCTCTTTTCGTGATAAACCATCTCGGTATTGCCCATTCGGATTTTTTGTCCATTGGCGAGCCTGGCAAGCTCGATCTTTTTGTTGTTGATATACGTACCCGAGAGGCTTATATCTTTAACGCTAAACTGGTTTCCGTCGCCGGTCAACATGGCATGTTGAGGGGCGATATCAGGGTCTGGCAGCACGATCTCAGATTTCAACGGCGAACTACCAATGGCAATTGCCGGGCCACCTGCGCGCATGAATTTATCGAGAATAAACTCGGTGCCTTTGAGTTTGCCCGAAGTAACTTCGAGCCAGGCGCGTGAGAGCAATACAACGATCAACGAGATGAACGCGCCAACCGAAGCACCAAGCAAGACCAGGCCAGCGGCTTTTCCAGTGAGCGGGTCTTTGAGCCAGTTATGAACCGACTCGAGCAACACACCGCCCAAGGCCCCGCCGAGCAATCCACCGAGCATGCCTTTCCAAATCTGGCTCTTTCCAACCACGCCCTCGGCGAAGCCAATCAGCAGGCCAAACACGCCCCAGCCAAGGGCGCGTCCCAACATGCCTGCACCAACAGATTGAAACAGAAATTCGCTTAACGGCAGGCCAATCGCGCCGGCCGCCAGCCCAAGCAGGCCGCTGAATAGGCCGGACTTTGCGGCTTGAACAGCGTTACGCGTCATCAGGCCTTCTGTGATCCCGATAAAAAGGCCAATGCACAGACCAACCAACGCGCCAACAACCGCCTCGCTTAAATACAAGCTTGAGGCAAAAGACAGGCCCAGCAAATCACTTGCCTGCCAGCCGATCAGCCCGCCAAGAGCGCCGAGCAATGCATAAAAGTATGTACGCATTCGTCTACTCATTTGGAAGCATCTCCTTCCTTTTCTTCAAATTGGTAAAGGTTGGTCCAGTTCACCATGCTGCGACCATAATTACCATCCAGTTCGTAGAAACCGAAATATCGGGTTGGATCAAATAATCCATTTTTCTGGCGGACGAAAAAACCGCCGGTTGATGAAACAGGTTCGACCACAAGCGCCACCTGCCATGGTTCCGGAAAAAAGTGATTATGCAACCATGTATCATAATGGGAAAGAAAAACTCCCATGCTTGGGTGGGTGTGATACCATCCCAGAATTTTCTGGCCTTTGTAATTGGTATCAATCTGCTCATGGATATCCACCAAACTATCCTGAGTAAAGGTCAAATAGACACTGCCCTGCCGCGTGTAACGGGCAGGAAGAGCATGCTCAATCACAATGAATTGTTCATTATTTTCGTCCACACACCACTGGCCGATGAGAATCCCGCCTACCTCATTTCTCGTATCGCTGACTGAATGAACGCAAACACGGCTATATGCTGGCTGCGTCATAAACGCCGATACGAGCGGCGTCAAACCGGAAGCATCATAAGATGAGTACCAGCGAATGGCCTTTTTTAAAGGAATCGGGGTGGTGATAGGCTGAGTCATATCGGAAGGCAATAGACGAATACCAAATCTGGATATCATAAATACTTTCGACTCTCGCCGTGTCTGTCGGATGACAGACACGGCGAGAAAAGACATCGAACCGAATCTATCCGGCCGTTACATCGGCAGTCATCATCAGCCGATCATTCTGCGGGATGCCAGCTGCTGAAAGCGTCTCTTCCTCTTTCAGTTCACGGCCAAGCGCCTTGCTATCCAGACGATACGACATGGCGCGTCCATCCGGACCCGTGACCGGCAACTCCAGCGAGGTAGTCAGCTCGGGAATCAGCTCTTTCACCGGTACGTCATTTGGAACCTCCGCATTGCGGGTGCCTCCTGAAGGAAGCACAATTGTGACGGGTACATCTGACATGGCTTATTCTCCTTTCTAAATCTGATTGAACTCGACTCTTACAAAACCGGTTTACGCCGCGCGGGAAATCGCTACTTAATATGGACCCTGGACTTGGATTTAATTTCAGGCTTCGCAGCAGGCCGATTAGCCTCAAGCTTAATCGCAGGTTTCTTTTTGCTATCATCTTTGCCTGAATTAAGTTTGACGCGCTCGGGACGCATCAACTCACGATGATCCAGCGGGAAGATGTTTGGATGTGTCTTGCGGTACTCCCGGCTCCAGCGCGCCGCTTCGGGGTCCCACGGGAACGGCGGTTTGGTTGGGTCATCATGGTAATTTTTATATTGCAACATTTCGCCCAGCATGATCACCAGCCGGTCTAATGAACGGCTGGCCGTCCACCAGGCCGCATCAATGCAGACGCTTCCGTTCAAATGATTGATGTTGGGATGCCAAATGGGCGTAAGCCATTTCATGCCCGGCCAGCGTTGGGGATACTGGTTGTGAAGGTAAATCTCCACTTGATGATTTTCACTAAACCGCGGATTACCCTGACGATCAACAGTCGCGATGCTCTTGCATTTAAAGGTGACAATATAGCGCTCAGGCGGCAGATTCGGACGCGGTGACTGGGCTACGAAGCTGATCAGGTCGGTGCGTGATGCCATTTCCTGCATTAGTTCATAATCAGCGCGCAAGCGGCGCATGCGAGGGCTTTCGGCCACCACGTTTGTTCCAGCACCCGCCGTGATATCGGCGGTCACCATTAAACGATCGTCACTTGGAATTCCCGCCGCGGCCAAGGTCTCATCTTCTTTCAATTCGCGGCCCAACGCCTTGCTGTCTAGGCGATAAGCCATGGGCCGTCCATCCGGCCCAATTGTCGGCAACTGCAACAAAGATATGAATTCCGACAACAGGTCATGAACATTCACGTCATCGGGCACTTCCGCAGTTCGAGCGCCGCCGCTTGGCAAAACAATCGTTACATTCAGATCAGGCATACTGTTCCCTCCGGATTAAGTATTTAGATGTGGCACTTGACAGGAACCGGTAATATCCCAACAGTCTTTATGATGCAATGTGTGGCAGACTTCACACTCCACTACCCCGCGTGGATCTTTGCGATTAACCTCTTCAAGACAGTACGGACAGCGATGCTCTTCATAAACCGACAACTGAATATCTGGCGGCCTGCGGCGCAGGGGATTCCATCGCCTGGCACGGGCCGGTTTGATCATAGCTGGCCTGACCGCTTTGGTAATTAAAGAAGGTTCCGGTTTTCTGCGTTTTATCCTCGGTTGAAGCGTGGGGCTTGAGCCAGGTAAATGAATCTTGGGCTGGGCATTGGCGGATACTGCGCCAGATGAACGAATTCGTTTACGGCCACTTACACGCTTTAGCAAGCCGGTTGGTTGATGTTCAACACCGCCTACAGGTTGATGCCAAGCGCGCAATGCAATCCAGGATATATCAATACCAATTACCATGTGAGCCAGATCGAGCCAATCTACTTCTGGCCGTCCGAATTGCAGCGGACCAATGCCGGCCCGCCATTCAGTAAAGTAACCCAACACTGCCAAGCCGATTACGGACATGGCTGCCGATGCGATACCTCGAATCATCCAGTTTCGGTCGCGCAACACAATCCGGGATCCAAAGCCTGCCGCCAGACCCAAACTGGCATCCGCCGATATGCTGAACAACAAAAACGGAATATTGCTTTTCTGGCGAAATACGATGACCAAACCGAGCGCAAGCGCAACCATCAGCAGGAGCAGCAAAAATAATTTACGCAGCAAGTGCCATCGCTGGGGTGTTCTGTCAGAGTTATATACGCTCATCGCATTAGCAATTCTCAAAGCCATATAAAGCCTGATTTCATCCACGCAATTTCACGCGCCCATGAGTGGGTTTGGTTGTGATACCTTTCAACTTTACTTCGCCTTTGATATGTACCCGGCCACGCGCTGTGGCTGAAACATCAACGCGTGATCGCTCAAAATGACGGAAATGCAGGGCTTCTGGCAAATCACCAGTCAATTCATAAAAACGATATTCAACGCCGTTATGTGCGCGCACAATGTGCAAGGGCGGTATGCCAACACTGTCAAGCGTGCGATGCAGAAAGTTTTCCTCGCCTGAAACGATATGGGTCAGCGTTGACTCGCGTAGTATGCCGCAGGTTGGGCAATGACCAGCCTCGAAGCTGACCTCGCTCAGAGGCCGCAACACATGCTCCACGGTATGGCAGTTAGGGCATTCAAGAGATGTGATCAACTCCTGATCAAGCTCGATCATAGCATCCGGTCCGAGGTCGGCGCGAGCGATACGAAGCAAATCCGCAAGAGTGGTATGTTCGGCGCGCGCAGGCAATTCCGTGATATCCCCATACATCCAATGACTTTCACAATCATCGCGGGCAACGTAAGCTGTCGTATGCATTTCATTGACCATGCCGTTATAGTGGATTACTTTTCCAGGTTCAACAGGCATCTTGTTTATAAGCTTTAACGCTTCCTGAGATTGCATTCCACCGATAATGGATGCAATAGTCGGCGTAGTTGGAACTTTCCCAAGCAAAATATTCTGACGGGCAAGCAACGGGCATGAGTAACGTAACGAGAGATCGCGCAAGGCCTGTTCAGTCAGCGTGCATTCGTAGCAAGCACCTTGTCCGGGCACAAAGACGCGTGCCAGTCCCAGCAGTTCCTGAATAGCACCATCCACCCAGGGTTTGTTCACCCAATAACAAAAGCGATTGACCGCCAAACGGGCCTCACGGTTATCGAGACATCCAATCACAACATCCATGCGGCGAAAAACGCCCAATCCTAATTGAGTGGTCACATCCCCATTCAAATATTGAACATGCACATCCGGATTAATTGATTTCGCCCGCGCTGCCGCTATTTCGGCTTTGCTGCGATTGTTATCCGTTTCACGGAATAAAACTGAGCGACTCAAATTAGCCGCTTCCACTTTATCGAAATCCACAATGAACAGGTTGCCAACACCCATCAGCGCAAGGTTTTTAATTACTTCATTGCCCAACGCGCCGGCCCCAATCACCAAAACCCTGGCATTCTGAACTTTCTCGCGTTCCCACCATGAGATAAATTCAAAAGTCCCTCCTCGATCTTTTTTCAAATTCGGGATGTGGATGGGTTTATCGGGTGCAATTGGCACGCGCAACGGTCCGGTTGGTGGCTCGCTCGTCGCTCGGCGAGAAGCGGCTTGTGCAGCGCTCCCCGCCATTTCCTTTGCCTGGGTCATATTCGATGCATCAATCGCACGTGCGAACCAGCCAACATGCGGGCGCGATTCAATCAACTTTTTCTCTTCTAAACTCTTGAGAGCCTCACGCAACGTAGAACGGCTAATACCCAATTGACTCATTAGCTCACGTTCAGGCGGAAGCTGGGTTCCAGGCTGCAAACTGCCATCCAGAATGGATGCCACTAATTTACCTGCGGTAGTCTCTGCAAGCGACAAATGGGAAACGGGTTGAATTTTCATGATTTCCTGTGGTATGGTAGTCAGACCAAACTAAACACAATATACGTTTTACAGCATATAAAGTCAAGTAGGAAAAAAGTACTATCGCCCCCACTCCGTTCTATCAAGGCAGGATCAAGTTGCTTAAGTTAATGCGAACAAAAGTATCCAAAGTGCTTTCCCTTCAGGTGGGCGCACAAGCCGACACCTAGGCGTTTGCCCAGATTTCCACCCAATCCTGTCAAGCTCATCAATCCTCCGCACCCCTAGATTGTATCCAGGTCAAATACAACCGATACAGCAACGAATTATAGACTCGATCCACCGCCTGACTTGTGCGTTTCAAATCGCCGCCGAAGCCGCGTTTAAAACGATAGACTCCCCACAGACCATCGTGACGCGACTCAAAATTTTCTTCGAGTGTTTCTTCATCTTCATCAGGCACACCCCATAAATCGTATTCCTGCGCACTTTTGGAACGCGCCCAGCGCATGGCTTCCCATTGTAAAAGATAAGTCGGCATGCGATTACGCTCTTCATCGTTTGACGCGCCGTAAACGTACCAGGCGCGCTGTCCGTGAGCGAAGACCATTAGCGCGGCCAGCGGTTTGCCTTCAAATTCGGCAGCCAACAATTCGCATGTTCCGGTTGGATGAAACAACTCATACGCGCGGCGATAATACTCCAGCGAGTGGACGCCGAATCCATCGCGCCCGCCGGTGACTTGCATCATTTTGTAGAAGCCATCGAGATCGTCCCAGGCGCGGACGGTCACACCTTTCTTCTGCGCCAGTCGAATGTTATAGCGCGTCTTCTGCTTCATGCGCGCCAGGATTTCTTCTTCGGTTCCACGAATATCAACAATAATGGTGCGAGGAGGCTGGATATTGTGTGGCGAAGTTTCAAGTGTCAAGTTCCAAGTTTCAGGTACTTGCTCGTTCCATGAATCAGGTTCAACCTTGAGAAAGACAGCGCGGCGTTTTTTGCAAATCGAATCCACTTCTTTCCAAAACCGTTCACTGATGATTGACGACTGATTATTGATTACTGGCTTCGGCAAGTAGGCCAGAGTCAGGCCCAACGGGAGATGCCGGAACAGGATTTGCGCGCCCGCCCCATCGTCCAGAACGAGGCGCACGGGTTCCCATCCAAACGCAGATTTCAACTCGCCCCACTCGCCCATCTGCAACAAGTGCGCGTCGGGAAATCGAGATAGAAATTTATTCCAATCGGGAAGAGAAACTTCAGGCATGGCTCGATATGCTCCGCTGCTTGATCACCATCAAACGATGGATGTCAAACCTGGGGGAGGAGACGAGCGCACAGCCGCGCTGGGAATCACTTCGTCGAGCATGTGAAGGATTGCGTCTGTCTCACTCTGGGAAGCAAGCCGCGCAAGTTCATCAACGGCCCCAGCCAATTTTTTACCATCAACGTCTTCATCCGACACGGCGCGGAAAATTTCGGAATGTTCCGTGGGCTGTGAGCGCATGCCGTCTTCCCACAGGTCTTCGCTCAACTTTTCGCCGGGACGGATACCTGTAAAAGTGATTTCAATATCACGCCCGGGTTCAAGGCCTGAGAGGCGAATGAGGTCTTCAGCCAGGTCAAGGATTTTCACCTGCTGCCCCATGTTGAGCAAAAAGACTTCGCCGCCCCGACCCATGGCGGAGGCCTGCATGACGAGATGCACGGCTTCCGGGATGGTCATAAAGTAGCGCATCATATCCGGATGGGTAACGGTCACCGGCCCCCCGCGGGCGATCTGCTGTTTGAAAAGCGGGACGACCGAGCCGCGGCTTCCGAGCACATTTCCAAAGCGGACGACGGTAAATGAATGTTCGCCGCGCTGCGCGGCATCCAGCACAATCATCTCAGCCAGGCGTTTGGTTGCGCCCATCACGCTGACGGGGCGCACGGCTTTATCAGTTGAGATCAACACAAGGCGCTGCACGTTTGATTTAACGGCGGCTTGCGTAACATTGCGCGTGCCAAGCACGTTATTAGTAATAGCTTCCTCGATATTGATCTCCATCAGTGGAACATGTTTGTGCGCGGCGGCATGGAACACCACTTCGGGACGGTAAGCGTCAAATATTGATTGAATCCTGGCAGAATCGCGCACATCTGCAATGAGGGGATGGATCGAAAGCGATGGGTAGTTTCCCTGTACCTCCAGGAGAATTTCAAAAATACTATTTTCGCCATGCCCCAGCAAAACCAACTCAGATGGGTTCCAGCGCGCGGCCTGGCGGCAGATCTCACTGCCGATGGAACCGCCCGCTCCCGTGACAAGAACCCGCTTGCCGCTCAAACTCGAGCCGACCAGTTTATCGTCAATGGTGACAGGCTCGCGGCGCAAAAGATCGGTAATGTCAACTTCGCGCAGACGGTTGACGCTGACACGCCCGCCGATGAGTTCATATAATCCGGGCATTGTGCGCGAAGAAATGCCTTTGATGCGGCAGGCATCGTTCACCAGGCGCACGATACGCCCCGGCGCAGACGGGATGGCAAAGATAACTTCGTCAATGCGCCGGTTGTCAAGAATATCTGCAATATCATGCACAAACCCGATCACAGGCACGCCATAAATCTCATGCTTTTGCTTGGCGCGGTCATCGTCGAGAAAGCCGATCGGGATCAGGTTAAGTTGGGACGATTTTTGCAGTTCGCGCACTACCAGTGCGCCCGCGTCCCCGGCGCCGATGATGAGGGCGCGGCGTCCGCCCTTTGTCCCGCGCGAAGCGGCAGATTGTTCCGCCAAAATGCGAAGCGCAAAACGCGATCCGCCAATCAACACGAGTGAAATCAGCCAATCAATGCCAAGCGCCGAACGCGGCATCCCCGGCAGGACGAGTCCGGCTGAGATCAAGATCAGCATCACGCCCGAAGTCAAAACGGAGGCGGTGGTAACCGCGACAGTAATGAGACGCAACTCGTGTGTGCTGGCATATACCCACAAGCGACGATACAAGCCGAAGAAATAATAGGTCGAGGTTTTGACAACCAGCGCCACGCCGGACATTATAAGTATGGCTGGAAAATAAAACGGCAGTTGACCCACATCGAGGCGCAGTGCAAAACTGCCCATCACCGAAACAATGATGAGAGCCAGATCGCCAGCCAACACGTAGCGATTGCGAAGATGATGACGGGCTTTTACTTCATCCACTCCGCAGTCTCTTTCAAACCGTCAGCCAATTTTGTTTGCGCCCTGAAGCCGATCGTTTGTTCGGCGCGCATCGGACTGCCCAATGATTTATAAATATCGCCTGCGCGCGGCTCGGCAAAGACATGCTCCGGCGAGTTGGGAAAAAGCTTATGGATTACCTCGAGCAGGTCGAGTAGACGCGTCTCCCGCCCGGTGCAGACGTTGAAGACTTGTCCTGGCGCAGCGGGATGTTCGGCGGCAATTAAATTGGCGCGCACGACATCGCCGACAAAAATCAAGTCGCGCGTTTGTCCGCCATCGCCAAAAACCGTGACGGGTTTGCCATCCATCATGCGCCGGATAAAGATCGGCACCGCGGCGGCATACATCGAGTCGGGCCGCTGGCGCGGGCCATACACATTGAAGTACCGCAACGCCGCAACTTCAAATCCGAAAGATTGCGTGTACAGCGCGGCATACATTTCGTCCACGCGCTTCGAAACGGCATAAGGCGACATCGGCCTCAGCGGCGTATCTTCATTCAACGGCAGCGCGTCCGAATCGCCGTACACCGCCGCGCTGGATGCGATCACGGCGCGGCGCACGCCCGCCTTGCGCGCGGCCTCGAACAAAACCGATGTGCCCGTGATATTTACGTCAAAACAATCCTGCGGCTTTTCCATCGATTCGGGGACGGACACAAACGCGGCTTCGTGAAAGATGACTTCGACGCCGCGCACTGCTTCGGCGACTTTAAACACATCGCGCACGTCTCCTTCGCGGACTTCGAGTCGGCCACCGTTTTTCAAGTTTTCCAGACCCTTTAGGTTTTCGCGCTTGCCGCTCGAAAAATTATCGAACACACGCACAGATGCGCCCTGCTCGAGCAGGGCGCGCACGATATGCGATCCAATGAATCCGGCGCCGCCGGTGACAAGATATTGCCGCATATTATCTGCCTTTGCGACTCAACACTGTGCCGACCGTCCGCAGGATAATGGCGAAATCCATCGGCAATGAACGATGTTTAATATAATAAAGATCATACTCCAGTTTTACGCCCGTCTCGGTCACGGTGGCGACGTAGCCATAATTGATCTGCGCCCAACCCGTCAGCCCAGGCTTGACCAGCAGGCGCGCCCGATAAAACGGGATCTGCTTCTGGAATTCGGCAACCAACGATGGGCGTTCAGCGCGCGGCCCCACCAGGCTCATCTCACCGCGAAATATATTCCAGAATTGAGGCAATTCATCGAGGCGCGTGCGTCGCAGGAAATTGCCCACGCGCGTGACGCGCGGATCGTTTTCGGCGGCAAGCCTAGCTTCGCCATCCGCTTCAGCGTTTTGTTTCATCGTGCGGAATTTATATATCTTAAAGATCTGTCCGCCCTTCCCAAGACGGTTTTGTGAATAAAAGATGGGCAGCCCGCTGTCTATCAAAGTAGCCAGCGCCGCAAACGGGAAGATGATGGCGAACATCAACAAGCCGGCCAGCCCGCCCAAAATATCCATGAGACGTTTCAGGACTTCGTAAATAACGCTCACCCGCAATTGGTCCACGAAAGAGCGGATCAGCCAATCGGATTCAAGGTGGTGAATGGGAACGCGCTGGGTGATCTCTTCATAAAGAATTGGCATACGCGTCACTTCCACGCCGCGTTCCTGGGCGTCGAGAATGGTTTGGAAGGTACTGCCTTGTACCTCGCCATGGATCGCCATGACCAGATCGGAGATTCGGTAATCATCCATAAGCTGAAGAAGATTCCTGCTGGGCCCGATGACTGGAAATCCCTCGTAGGAGTGCTTTGCCTTTTTCGGGTCGTCGTCCACATAACCGACAAGGACAAAAGGCGGCGGACTGAGGTGATGATAAATTTGCGCAAGTGTCTGCCCAGCTTTGCCCGCGCCGATAATGAGCACGCGGCGCTGAAATCCAGATGAGGTGTAGAGTCGGATATAGGACGCGCGCCAGATCAAAGTCAGGAAAGAAGCGTATAGAATGAATGCTCCCACGCCAATACGCGGCAATGAGTTCGGGTCCTGCTTAATGATAAAGACCAGTGAGTAGGCCACAATCCCCACGAAGGCAGTGATTGCTACACCGCGTAATGTTTTCCTCCAGCTGGCGGCCGTATGCGGTTCGTAAAGTTCGACCATCAACAACAGCCAACCCAACGGCAGAAGATAAAACCAGATCGGTATTTGAATCCTGAGCAGCTGCTCGGCGCGCTCTGGTTTAATACCATCTGATATCAAGATATACAACGAATATTGTATCCAGGTATATGAGGCAAAAAATACTGCCGCAATGGACGCAATCAGATCACCCGCCAGCAGAAGGGCACGATGTTCATTGGGCCGCAAGCGCAGGCCGGAACGCAGGGTATCAGCCATTCTTTGATGTTTTAGAAACAATACTCCATAAAAATCCGCTCCCCCACGAGAGGTGCATTACCATAATGGCAAGAGGCAGTCCGGGGATAAAGAGCGGTTTGTGTTGTCGCAAGGCCTGATGCAAGCCAGCCAGGGTTAACGCAGCAAAATAGATAACGATCTCAAAAATCAAAACCAATTTAACCTGATCAAATAAGAAAGACAAGATAAACAATCCAATGAGACTCGCCACAAAAAGCGGCGGAAGAGCCTGCCGCCATCGGATGGTGTTGGGATAACGGCTAAGCATCTTGAATTTCCAAAAACCATAATTCCAATATTGTGCCGCCAGCGCGCCGAGTGTTGCGCGGGCAAAATACGTCGAGCGGATCTGAGGGTCGAGCCAGACTACTCCGCCCGATTGCCGCAGGCGTGCGTTGAACTCGTAATCTTCATTCGCCAATAATGTCTCATCGAAGCCGCCGATCTTTTCGATCAATTCACGATGAAACGCTCCAAACGGGACAGTGTCCACCGGCCCGGCGTTTGGCGCGAGCCGATACATTGCGTCGCCCACACCCAGCGGATTCGCGGCGGCAGCCGCGATGGCTTCGGCAATCCAGCTACTGCCGCCAGGGCGGATTATCCATACGCCGCCAACGTTGGCGCCTTTTCCGGCTTCGAGCGCCTTTACACATCGTTCGACATAATCGGGCGCCGGTATCGAATGCGCGTCGAGCCGGATGATGATCTCGCCGCGCGCCGCGCTCAGAGCCAAATTCAAAGCCGATGGAATGCCGCGCTGCTGGTTATCCAGAATGCGAAGCGCAAGCGCGGGATGTTCGCCTTGAAAAGCCGCGATCACGGCACGGGTTTTATCCTGTGAAAGTCCATCCGCAATTACAACTTCCATCAGCGAAAGAGGAGTCGTCTGCGCCAGGAGTGCATCCAGCAAAAGCCGAATGGTGTCCTGTTCATTGTAACATGGGACGATAATTGAAACTTTAGGGGTCATGTACATTACGAATTGCAGAACGCAAAAGACAATATCTAAGCTTGGGAATGCCCGTCAGGCCGGCTCAGAGGCAGATGAACGATGAATGCCGCGCCGCGCCCTTCCGTACTGCGGACGCTAATTCTACCACCGTGAGCATTGACAAGTTCCTGAACGATTGCCAGCCCTAATCCGGCTCCGGGCTTCCCCCCTCCCGCTCGCGATGCTCGCGACGAATCTGCCTGATAGAAGCGATCGAAAATATGCGGGAGTGCATCTGTCGGAATGCCTTTGCCTGTGTCGCTGACCGAGACCATAATCTCGCCTTTATCCTGCGCGGCGCGCAGAGTCACCAGGCCGCCAGGCAGGGTAAATTTCAAGGCATTATCAACCAAATTCGTGAAGACTTGCGCCAGCCTGTCGCCATCGCCCATGAAAGTCAACGGCCCGCCTGACAGGTCCAGTTTTAATTTAACCCCTGCCGAAGAAGCCATCGGCACAAATTTTTCGATCACGCGATTCAACAAAGCGCCCATATCCACCGGCGACATCTTCAAATCCGCAATTCCGGCTTCGAGGCGCGCCAGATCAAGCAGATCAAGAGCCATGCGGTGCATCCGCCCGGATTCAGCATAGATCACTTCGGCCGCTTGGCGGCGCGTCTCAGGCGTGTTGGCTGTACCATCCAGGATGGCCTGTGCGAATCCTTGAATGGAGGTAAGCGGGGTCTTGAGTTCGTGCGAGACGTTCGCCACGAAGTCACGCTGCGACCTTTGACTCGATTGGACGCGTCTGAGCATGGCATTAAAGGCACGCGTCAATTCCTGGACCTCTTGGGGACCGTTCAGTTCGACGGGCCGCGCGGCGTCTGCGGGAATTGTGCGCGCGGCGGCAATGACATTTTGTAACGGGTCGGCCACCCAGCGCGAAATCACGAAGGCCAGTATTAAAGAAAACAACAACGCGATAACTCCGCCCTCGATCAAGGGCGGTAAAAATTCATCTGTCAAAATGGATAATACAGGAGCCTTGGGACGCGGCGCAGCGATCATCAGCCAGGTTCCATCCTGCAAAGGCCGGAGTGAATACAGCCAAATTCTGCCATTCGCGTCGCGCTCCGAAGGCACACCCCGCATGGCCGCCAGCTTGTTCGGAAGCGCGATGGCCGGGCTTGCGGCGTCTGTATCTCGAAGCACAGAACCGTTTCCGGCAAATACCAACACACGAACATCGAAGGCTTGCGCCACAGAGACAAATTTATCCGCCGAAGGCAGCCGCAAAGACTGGTTTTCTTGCGCGACCAGCACATTTTCGGCGGCTTTGATACGATCAAATGTTTGGCGGTAAAGAAGCGGGTTTCGAATAAGAAACAGAATCAAAACAAATGCCACAACTGCAAGGGCTGTGACAACGAGAAATGTATAACTAAGCCAGAGGCGGGAACGAAGGGACGAGAACATTTTTCGCATTACGGTTTACGAATTACAAACAACGCAATTCGTAAAATTCAAACAACCAGTTTATAGCCGACGCCTGTCACGGTTTCGATCCGGGCTGTTCCACCTTCGAGTTTTCTGCGAAGGTGCGCGATGTGGACATCCACCGTGCGAGTCTGGCCGTAAAAATCGAAGCCCCAGGCCTTTTGCAGTAATTGCTCGCGGCTCAGGACGAGTCCGCGGTGCTCGGCCAGGGTGAGAAGAAGGTCAAATTCCTGGGTACGCAGGTCAAGGGTCCGGAAAGAGACGCGTGCTTCGCGGCTGGCGGGATCAATCGTCAGGTCGCCGAGATGGATGGGCTTGCCTGTCGAGGAAGTTTTCCCATCGCTGCGGCGCAAAATTGCTTTGACGCGCGCCACCAGTTCACGCGGGTTGAATGGCTTGGTCAGGTAATCGTCCGCGCCCAATTCAAGGCCGAGTATCTTGTCAATATCTTCGTCGCGGGCCGTAAGCATGATGATCGCAACCGAATTATCGCCCGCGCGCAAACGGCGGCAGACTTCAAAGCCATCGAGTTTTGGAAGCATCACATCCAGCACAACCAGCGCGGGCCGCGACTTTGTCACAACTTCGAGGGCGGCTTCTCCATCGCCGGCATCCAGCACGCGGAATCCTTCACGCTCCAAATACATGCGCGCCAATTGAACGATGGGCGGCTGATCGTCCACAAGCAGGATCAGTTCAGACGACATGCGATCCAGTAATCAGTCGCCGTGCGCGTCGGGGAGCATGGCAACTGACTCGATTTCCACCAGCGCGCCTTTGGGCAGACCCGCGACAGCGACGGTACTGCGCGCAGGCGGATTCTCGGAAAAGAATTCGGCGTAGATGGCATTCATTTTGGCGAAGTCATTCATATCTTTCAAAAAGACAGTCGTCTTGACCACAAAATTCAAACCCGAATTGGAGGCTTCAAGCACATTCGTGAGGTTGGTTAATACCTGGCGCGTCTGCGCTTCAATGCCGCCTTCCACTAATTCGCCGGTCGCCGGATTAATGCCAACCTGTCCGGCAGTGAAAACCAGCGACTCTGTGCGAATGGCTTGCGAGTAAGGGCCAATGGCTTTCGGGGCTTTGTCGGTAAAAATAATTTTCTTGCCTTCGGTTGTGAACATAGCGACTCCTTTTAGAAAAAATTTCCAACGCGGTCTGTATCTCGAATTTTCAAGCAGTATACAGCCTGGGAACAGTACAGGCAATAGCGGGCTTGACGATACATAATTCCGCCGACTCATGAGACAAACAGAGACACAGACTTTTGTCCATGTCTCTGTTTAAAAACGAGAGGGCTATTATTATCCGCCTCTTGGATCGATGGCAGGCGTGCCCACGGGCTTATTGGCGTCTCGGAAAGCTTTGACCGCTTCACGCAGGGCTTTGCGAGGCCCTTCGACAATCTGGCGGATCTGTTTCAAAGTGTCGCCCACGCTCTTAACTGTCGCTTTGGCCTGAGTTACATCAGTAACATTACCGGCGTTGTCAAACCCCGGATGGGATGTGATCACGCTTTGACCGCCATCGTAAACGGGCCTGGCCTGCTTAATCGCTGCTATCAGGGCGTCCAACGCGGATTGCACAGCAGAAACGTCCTTGCCGTTCGATTTCGCCTGGTCAATCAGCTTTTGGGCGTTGACGATCATTTCGCCTGATTGATCAAACAGTCTGCCAAGACGCGCGTAGATTGCCTGTTCACGCGTCCAACTCATTTCCAGCCTTGCGTTTGAAAACCAGCCGGGCGCGGGGGGTGTGGTCGTATCATTCAAGCCGAGCGCAAATACACTGGCTGTCGGCAAAGCAGATAATCCAAGTGCGGCAACCACAGCCGCGAGCAAAGCCTTCCTGAACCACATCATAATCTTTGACATTCGAACCTCCTTGTTCGAGTTATGAATGTGATTGTAGGCTGAGCCAGTTACGGATATATGGCGAGGGTGTAAAAACTTTGTAAACTCTATGGGGTTATACGGCGGACTGCCAGCATGGTCAGATCGTCAGAGAGAGGCATGGATTCAATGAAGTCATTGACGGACAACTCGACGGCATCAAGCAAGGAATTGGCTGAAGAAGACGCGGCGCCTTTAATGGACTCAAGCAAGCGCGCTTCGCCAAAAAGAGCGTGATCGGCGGAAAAGGCTTCGGTCAGTCCGTCGGTGTAAAACAAGACGCAATCGCCCGCAGACAATCGGATCGTTCCCTCGAACATCGCGCTGTTATCTGTTACTCCAAGCGCGATGCCGGTGCGGGTTAATTTCTCCACTTGTCCGTTCGCGCGTACCCATAGCGGGGGATTGTGCCCGGCGTTGGCATACGTCAACTCGCCGGTATTTTGATCGAGTACGGCGTAAACGGCCGTGACAAACATGCCCTGCCGCGTATCGGGCAAGAGCAGGTCGTTGACTCGGCGCAAGGCTTCAGCGGGAGAGGATGTCTCTATAACGGCGGCCCGCACGAGGGTCCGCGTGAGAGCCATAAAAAGCGCGGCGGGAATGCCTTTGTCGGCCACGTCCGCAATGAAGAGTCCCAACTTGTGATTTGGAAACTCGATCACATCGTAGAAATCCCCGCCAACCTGACGAGCCGTCTTCCAACGCGCGGCCAGTTCCCATTCAGGATGTTCGGGCAAATTTTCGGGAATGAAAGTCTGCTGAATTTGCCGCGCCAGTTGAACTTCCGTCTCGAGGCGTTCGCGCACCACCATCTCTTTTTGCAGGCGGTCATTCTGGATGGCAAGCGCGGCCTGCTGGGCAATGCCGTTGATGATTTCAAGACGGCGCGTGCGGAAGCGATGTCCGCCATGCGCTTCCTGCAGCAGGATCACGCCATATACATCTGCCTTGACCGAAAGCGGGATCGTGAAAAGAAGCTGGTTTTTGCTGCGGATGATGTCATCGTTTTCGCGATGCCACGGCTCGCCGAGGCAGATCCAATTTTCGGGCGTGTCTTTGGGGTCGAGCGATTGGGCAAGCAGGCAGTTCAATTCGCGTGTGGCGTCCAATAATGGGAATGCGCCGCGGGCAAGATCATCACCGGCCAACACCGTTTTAGTTGTATCTTCAAAACCATACGTGTGGGCGGGATGAAACACTTCTTCGTTTGGATTCCATAAATACAAGGCAGAGCGTTCCACCCCAACGAGAATCGGCATGACGCGGATGATCGTGCCAAGAATTTCATCGAGATCGCTCAGGCTGACTACGGCCTGCGCCACCTGCAATAATGCCGCGGATGCATAGGCCTGTACCTGCGCCGTATCATACAGCCGCGCATTTTCAATGGCGACCGCCGCATAACTGGCAAAGGTCGTGACCATGGCTTGCGCTTCGTGGCCATAACGCCCGGGAGTTGCATGAGCCAGCGTGATCACGCCCACCGGCTGATCGCCGACTCGCAAAGGCGCGGCCAGCGATGAATAGTTATTTTTAAATCCTGCGGCCGCGCCTGAAGGCCCAATCGGATCGGATGGCTTGCGAATCACAGGCTCTTCGGCCAGCATGGCGCTGGTCAGTGCAACAGATACTTCCGGGCTGGACAGGCGGAAACGCTCAATGGTGTTTCCGTCTGCGCCGTGGACCGCGGCGAGATACAGATCATCATCGTCGCACAGCCAGATCGCAGAGACATCCACCGGCAGGTTGCGTTCAAGTTCGATCAATATGGCTTCAAGCGCCTGTTCAACGCCAACATTATCAGAGAGGAGACCCGCCACTTCGCGCAGGCTATCCGCGACCTGCCGCCGCCATTGCTCGGAGCGATACAAGTCCGCGTTGCGGATGGCGGCGGCAATCGTCCCGGCCACGGCTTCAAACATGACACGGTCGTCTTCGGTGAACGCGTTCGGCTGATCTGATTGAATATCCAGCACGCCGACAACGCGTTCCCCATACAATAGCGGCACGCACAATTCAGAGCGCGTATTTTTTGGCGGCAATGGCGAGGTGCGGTAGAGCGGTTCCCGCGTCACATCGTTGACCAGAATCGTCAAGCCCTCACGCGCAGCCGTTGGAATGATGCCTTGCGAATCATCGAGAGGGATGGCATAACCTTCCAATGCCTTGCTGCGCTTGCCACTGCCTGCTTCGTATTCGATCAATCGCCGGTTGTGATGGACGGTGAATAGGTGCACGTAGGGATAGCCGAATTTATCATGGATCAGTGCGGCGGTCTCAGCCATCAACTCGCCCAAATCAAGGGTGGATGTCACACTCCGGCTGACTTCAGCCATAAGAGTCAATTGGTCTGCGCGGCGGCGGAGGTCGCTGTAAAGCCGCGCGCTTTCAACGGCGCGCGCAATATTATCTGCCAGCGCCTGCAGCAAAAGCAAGTCATTGGGATGGAACGCGGCCAATCTGTCGGATTGAACATCCAAGACCCCCAATACGCGATTCTCGATCTTGAGCGGAATGGCAGCTTCGGAACGCGTCTCGGGCAGGGGAGCAAAGTGTCGGTAATGCGCGTCCGCCCGAACATCTGAGGCGATGATGCGCTCACCCGAGGCCGCGGCCTCACCGATCAACCCCTGCCCCATTTCAACTTCAAGGGCCAGCGCAGCCTTCTTGCGCCTTTTGCGAGGGGCAGTCGCGCTGGAACGGAAGCGCAAACTTGAAGTCCCGGGCTGAAGCGTAAAGATGGCAACGTAATAATAATTAAAAGTTTTTTGAATAAGTTCAGTCACACGGCGGGCGAGTTCATCCACCTGCAGAACACTGGCAATCTGCGTACTGACTTCGCGAACGAGGTTCAACTGTTCCATGCGAAAACGTTCCACCTCGGCGCGGTGCGAGGCATACAAGCCAACCGCTACAACGCTGGCCAGGCTTTCCAAAACTTCCAGTTCTTCTTTTTGAAAGTTGGGACCTTTCGAGCGCGTGATCTGTATGGCCCCCAGCACAAAGCCTTGATCTTCGATCGGGACAGCCGCGCAGGCTTTTTTGCTGGCGCTCTTCTTTGCCGCTCGCACGACGCACGGCTTGCGTTTTTCAATGGCACTGCGCATCCCCTCCAGGCGAGGCCGCGCAGGAAACAAGCGCTTTTCTTTCCAATCAGGAAGGCGGAAAAGATTTTCGTGCAGCCAAACTTCGACCCGCCCATCGAGGAGACGGGCAGTCATGGCGACAATCCGGTCGCGTTGTGTAATGAGGGAATTGGTATTGATTAATTGCTCCCCCAGACTGGCAATCTCACGCCAGTCCCAAACATCTGGCGAATGTGTGGCGGACATGATTAACCCTTCCGCTTCACCAACGTAAGCCGGTTCCCAGATGGAGTAATCTCATAACGAACTTCGTCCATCAATTTACGCATCAGGAAAATTCCAAGGCCGCCGATCTTGCGGTCAGAAAGATCGGCCTTGATGTCGGGCAAAGCCACTTTAGACGGGTCGAAAGGCTTGCCGTGGTCAATAACTGTAATCACCAAACGATCATCGCGATAGTCACAAACAAACTCGAACGAAGCGTTTGAAATTCCCTCATAGGCATGCTCAATAACATTCGACGCGGCTTCATCCGCAGCGAGCTGGATCGAATATACATCCCTCTCGCTAAAGCCGCAGGCGCGGGCATTTTCGCCGACGAAATCACGGATTTCGTCGAGATATTCAAACCTGGCAGGAAAATTGATCGCAGTCATGGACAATCAAAGGCCGCCTCACACGAAACTGAGGGCGGCCTCCGTTCAATAAAATGGGGACTCACCAACGCAAGCTAGAAACCGCCAACCGCTTCAAGCGGGTCGGCAAAAGTTTTGAATAACTCAGTAAACCCTGCCAGTTCCAGGGCTTCGCGAATACGATCAGGGACGCTGGCTAGAAATACCTCGCCGCGATTATAGCGCTTACAATTGCGCTGGGCCGCCAGCAAAGCGCGGAACCCGGCACTGGACATATACTCCAAGCCGCTCATATCCACAACCAGCTTGAAGACACCTTTTTCCATTTGGGCATCCATTGTCTGGCTGAATTGCGGTGCGGTGGCGCTATCCACACGCCCCGTCACTGAGACCATGTTGCAGTGCTTAAATTCCTTGATGCTGATTTCCATGATCGTCCTCCGTCTAAGAGTGAGGTTTCTTGAGATTGATAAAATTATATCATGAGAGGATGAATTTACATTTTCGAGCCGCGAGCACCATTGCCCGCTTATGCAATATGGGAATTCCAAATATCAAAATCGTTAAGCGCAGGGCAAAACAAATGACCTAAAATGTAATCAGAACAAAATATTCGAACAAAGGTCAAAGTTGGCAACACAAAGCCAATAAGTCCACCGTGGACAAAAATCGCACAGGCGTATTTAGAGTTCACGGTAGATGGCCCGTACACCGATCAAGTCTCGGTCGATTTCTATGGGGAAGCCATTGGAAACTCCGGCACATTTGGCCTCTACAGCCCTCCGGGCAGTTCCACTCGGCCAGCATTGACACAGAATTTCGCCACATGGAATATCCCATCTACCGACCAATGGCAGCTTGGCGAGACTCGCGACACTCCCGATCTGACTCCGGTCATTCAAGAAATTATCAATCGGGATGATTGGTCTTCCGGGAATGGGCTTTCGATCATCGCTAAATCTCTTTCCGCCAGCGGCGTCAACAGGCATCGCCGCGTGATCGGTTACGACCGGCCGGTTTGGTACCCAGGCTATCAATATTCCGCCAGACTGGTGATTAAGCTGGCTTCCAACGTTGCAATATCCATCAACGACACAACAGGAAACCCCGTAACCACTATAGGCTTAAATAACGATGGCTGGCCCATGCCTGATCCACTGACAGTGAGGGTTACCTTGACCTGCCCGGCAGGCGGAGCAGATTGCACATCACCATCATTTGGCTCGCTGGGTTTGACGATCGGTTCTCCTGACAACAGCGCTCGATTCTATGTATATTCGGTTGATCCTAACGAAAACGCCAGTGAAGTAACAGCGACGTGTACAGCAGGTCCAACATCTTATTCCTATACAACTTATGTATCTGATTGCGTCAGATCAGGTGCTAGCGCGCTGGACTTGCCGGCCGGATCCACAAAGACACTCTATTGGTCTGTTTGGATACAGCCATCCCAAGCGACTACATTCACTGTTACAGCCAATTATGGGCAATACTCCAATACGGCATCGGCAAGTGTGCCTCAAGCCAGCATTCACCCGGTTGTTGTAGTGCCAGGCATCTTCGGCTCGCTGCCTTTTGGTAATTGGAAACTCGTCCCTTTTGTGTACGACAATCTGCTTAACGAATTGCGGTTCGCGGGGTACGAGGACGGCATCAGTCTATTTACTTTCCCGTATGATTGGCGGCAAAGAAACGAGAATAGCGGCGATGAACTTGGAACCGCAATAAATGGCTTCCTGCAAGCCTCTTCAACGAGCGGCCGTCCTTATGTAATTTCCGATTCGGCGGACATCATCGCGCACAGCATGGGTGGACTGATATCTCGTTCCTACATTCAGTCGAGTACTCAGAACAATGTTCGTCGCTTGGTTACACTTGGCACACCCCACAGCGGTGCGCCTATGGCATATCTGCTTGCTGATGGATTGGACCCGCAAGATTGGCTGGGACATATTATATTGGACTATTTTACGCTTTCCGCTTTAGAGGCAGGGTATTGTACAAAAACCGAATACGGTTGCAAAGTAACAAATCCCGATCTCTATCGGTATATTGTTGATAAGGTTCCATCTGCTCGAGAGTTATATCCAACCACGGCGTATAATCCGAATAACGTGGGCGGCTATCTCATACAATATCAGACATCGCAACCTTATCCTTATTTGATGCAGAGAAACAATTTCCTTGAATCGCTCAACGCAAACATAAGCGCTTTAGTACACCGCTTGGGTAGTAGCAATATCATTCCAATTGTGGGCCAACGCCCAAGTGCTGATACTATGGGATACTTTCAGGTAATGCCCACGTTGCCGTGGAACTTGCCACTTTGGGCAAATGGATATGTTCCCAATGGCAATTTCATAAAATATGTTCCAGGCGATAATACAGTACCGGCAATCAGCGCGGATCTTGGGAAGTTCGGCATTTCATCTATAATCGCGAATCAGGCAGATGATGGGAAAAGTAAAATTAGTCATATCGCCCTTCCCACTCAGCTTCAATTGACCGCCATTCAACCGCTAATAGGAGGAACGCGTTTGCCCTTCGGCACAGGTATAGCTAAGACTGCTGTAAACAACTCTCTCGTCTTTTTCGCGCTTTCTCCGGTTGATATGCAAGTGATCGATCCGCAGGGGAGAGGAGCGGGCGTGGATTTTGCAACTGGGAAAGAACTATCTGAAATACCCGGAAGCACGGTCTCGCGATCAAATGCCACAGGAGAGCCGAACTTCATTATCATCAATAATTCAATCGAAGGCGCATATACCATCAAACTGGTTGGAACCGGCAGTGGGAATTACATAGTGGGAGCAGATTCAGTCACCGAAACTGGAATATTAACTGTAGCCAGTTTTACAGGAGTTGCCTCACCGGGGATAAATTATCAATATACAATCAACTATAATCTCAACACATTGCCTGCCACGCCTCTTTCTTTACAATGGTTACCTCCACTTGACTCACAGGAACAGCCATTGAACGTAAATATCAACCGAACCATTCCACTCAAGTTCACAGTTCACGATGCACAAGGAGACTTTGTGCAAGACAATAATGCGATAGTATGGATTGTTGACCCATCGGATCCCGGAAAGGCGATTGCATCATTCTCACTGACTGGACAAGGTGTGCAAGGCCAAAGCACAGCGATTCGCATTCAAGATGACACATACATCGTTAACCTGCACCTGAAAGATTATCCTTTTCAAGCAGGAAAGACCTATACTGTGGATGCTGCCATCTTTGGCCAGGCTATGCAAAGCACCAGTTTTGTAGTGGCACCTTAATTTTGAAATCCTGACGACATGCAAAACGATTCGAAAGCCACTGATCCAGTTGATACCAATGACATAAGAGTAAAAGCACCGAAGACGAACCGGAATTGGGCATGGGGTTGTATAGCCGTAGTTGTCGCCTGCGTCGCGCTGTTCTATGCGTTGGCGTTTTTCAGCGGCTATATGCCGGTGTCCACCCTGCCAGTGAAAGAACTTCCAAATTTTAATTTATTTCTGGAAGCGTGCAAAGGTTCTGTGCAAATTTGGCCACCGAGCGGAGAAAATCCGAATCCAAAATTTCCAGCATATTCACCGGACGGAAAATGGTACATTGTAATTTCTGCCACTACTTACCGCGATGCGGAAGAACTGATGCTTTACCAAATGGAATCGAATCGATTGGTGGGAATTTATTCTTTTGAGAAAATGGACATACAGTGCTGGGCAAAAGACAGCAGTGGAATCTATTATACAGGTGGAGCTTCAGGAGGTTTCTTTGATCCTTTCAATCTTAGCCAAATCGATGCCACTCCTAAGAAGATCTTAATCCCTTGTCAAAATGATTTGCAAGAAGTGTCTTTTTGGATGAAAACGTATTGGGGAATGCGTTGTGCGATGCCGGATAGTTATGGCCCAATTGCGGCTTTGCTCCCAATCATCCTTTTGCTTATTGGAGCAGCGCTTGCGGTCGCCGCTATCATTTGGATATGGCAACGATGGACCCAAAAGTAAAAGAAACTGTGACACGACCTATGGATGCTTCGCCGAAAACAAAAAGCAATAGAGCGCAATATGGATAGCCGGTGGGAATTCGGGGAGCGTCAGATCATGTATAGCGTTATTGGCATGCTATGTCATGGCATACTCGCATGGATCGTCGTCACCTTCCACCTGCCTATGCTGGCAGGTTACATCAGCTTGGCCATACCGATTTTCTTCGGCATTGCCTTCGGTCCATGGGTCGGCTTGATCGTTGGCATCGTGGGCGCGTTTGGCGGCCGTTTGGCCATGGGGAGTTATAGATGCCCCCTGCTCCTACCCGAGCCAACAACGGCGTAATTATTATTCCTTTCCAAAACGGATTTTTTATTCCGCCCCCATTGCTGTGGATGGTCAGTGATGGGTTGACAGGCTTTATCACAGGTCTCTTCAAGTTAAGAGTCAAGCAATATAACCGGCGAAAGGATATTGCTACCGCTGTTTACGCGGGCATGCTTGGCGTTAGCGCCGGTATTTTTTGCGAATGGGTGTTGTTCTTATTGAGTAATGAATGGAGCGTCATATCGTACATGCCAGGCGAAATCATGTCCGATCCGGACTGGGCAATCATAGGGGCCGTGATAATTATTGTGTCATTTTTTACAGAATACGGACTCGAATTTCTCCGCGAGATGATCGCAGTGATTGTCCTCCTGCCGATCTTGATGCTGGCATATCATGCTATAGTCTCGCGAAGATCATCAAGTAATACAACGTGATCGGTATCACGCAGAATGCGCAAGGCCAAAGCACGGCGGTCCGCCCCTCGGCGACTATGGCAAGGCGCCTTCTGAAGAAGATGTCATTGCTTATCTCGAGAAAGAATCGGGACGCTTGTTCGATCCGCGCCTGGTGGAACTTTTTCTTGGGTTTTTGAAAAACAGCAGGAAAAAATAGCGCGCGGTACTTGCACTTCTGAAATCGAAAATTACCAAAACGCAAAGCGCAAAACAACATAAATGTATTAGAATGCAGGCAGAGTTAAATATCCGACAATAGCAAACCCGGCGAAAGCCGGCGACGCAAAGCCAACGGGTCTACCGTCACGCAAGTGACCACGATTGCCAGGCCGCCGAAGATCATGCCATTATGATTCTGCCACACGGCGAGCCTGGAAATTTCCAGGCTCGCCTTATTTTTTTCAAGAGGTCCAAATCTGCTTATCGTTCACGATAAGGGCAAACCCGGCGAAAGCCGGCGACGCAAAGCCAATGGGTCTACCGTCACGCAAGTGACCACGATTGCCAGGCCGCCGAAAACGACATGAACACACAAACACATCTGCAACCAAATCATGCCAACAGCCGCCGCGCTGACTCGGGTGCCCTTATCAGGGAGACAATTCCATGGCACCCAAAACAAATGCACGACGCTTCATTCTAAGCCTCGGCCTGATTCTGCTGGTCGTTGCAACTCTTCTTCCCCATCCGGTTTCTGCCCGCACGTTAAACGAGGCCTCATTACCCGATCTCAACGCCTTCGCTTTGGCGGTTCAAAACGGAGAGGCAAATACATTACGCGGAGTTTACGCTGAAAACATCTTCGCGCTGCCGGTCCTGCAACAACCCACTTACAACGCGGCTTTCGTTTCCAGAGACCCAAATTCCGTGACCCAATTCAGCCTGGCGAGTCAATTTGGCAACGTCGGCCTGCTGGCGCACAACGACTTGAGCGGCCAGTATTTCTTTCAACTCTATCAAGGAGAAAGAATTCAACTGGTCTACGGCGACGGGCGCATCGAATATTTCCGCGTGACGGGCATCTATCGCTATCAGGCCGAATCGCCGTTCAGCACAAAAAGCAACTTCACAGATCTCGACACGCGCGAATACCTGACTGCCTATGATCTATTTGCCAAAGTCTACAAAGGGCCGCGGCACATTACGTTCCAGACCTGCATCGCAAACAACGGCAACTCGAGCTGGGGACGTTTGTTCGTGATAGCCGAGCCGGAGAAATCTTTGCCACAGCTTGCAGCCCAGATTCAATAACAAATTCAAACTTAGATTGACATCTCCCGCTATCTCGTGTATGCTTCGGCGCGTCCGGGCAGGCCCGGCGCGGCAGAGCCTGCCAAACCCCGCCAGGATCGAAAGATAGCAACGGTAAGGAAGTGTCTCTGGGTGCCGCCGGTCTCCTGCCCGGATATTTAGAAACAAACCTGAGGCGTCCGCAAGACCTGTCGGGTTTTTCATTCCTGTGGCAAAATAAAACCATGCCACGCTGGCTTCCCCCCCTTATTGCAATTATTCTTGGCATCGCGCTTGGCCTGATTTACGGCTGGGTCATTAACCCTGTCCAATTCGTGGACACTACCCCGGATTCCCTGCGCGCCGATTATCGCAGCGATTACGTTCTCATGATTGCCGAGGCTTACCATGCAAATCAGGATGCTGGGATAGCGGCCCGCCGACTCGCCGTCTTCGGCAGCGACGCACCCGCAACAATCGCCGCACAAGCGCTTCAAACCGGACAAGCAAGCGGCTACGCCGCAAGCGACATTTCCCTGCTTCAGGAATTGACGCGCGCCATGCAAGCCTATCAGCCTATCCCCGCGCCAGGAAACAGCCCATGAGGCGTTTTCCGTGGGTATCGCTGGCCGCCGTCCTGGCCGGATTTGCGCTCGGCTTGATCTATGCCTGGGTGATCGCCCCCGTCCGCTACATAGACACCACACCGAATACCTTGCGCGCAGATTTCAAAGACCAATTTCGGATCGCGATCGCCGCATCATATGCATCGACGCGTGATCTTGGACGCGCCAAAGCGCGCCTTGCCCTGCTCGGCGATGGCGACTCAAACCAGGCATTAACGGCGCAGGCACAGCGCATGTTGGCGGCGGGCGAGCCTTTCGATATTGTTCAACAAGTCGCTCAACTGGCAGCCGATTTGCAAAGAGGCGTGGCGCAAGCCCCGCCATCCACCACGACGATAGCAACCGTCAGCGCACGAATAGCCACACAAACGGCAACCGCTCCCGGGTCCAGCCTGGAGGCGCCCACAGCAACAATTGATTTGACAGCCAGCGAAACAGTCAGCACTGCGGGTATCTTCGATACTCCCACACCGCGCCCAACGCGCACTCCCATCCCAACAGCGGGAGCGCCGTATGCTCTTACCAAGCAGGATACGGTCTGTAATCCAAATCTGACAGATGGCCTGATGCAAATCACGGTCGTTGATAGAAATAGCCGCCAAATGCCCGGCGTGGAAATTGTCATTACATGGAGCGGTGGCGAGGAACATTTTTTCACCGGCCTGAAACCCGAGATCGCAAATGGATATGCCGATTACATTATGCAGGCCGGCATTACTTACACTGTGCGGATTGCGGGATCGGGTACTCCGGCCCCAAACCTGACAGCCCCTGCCTGCACAGACTCAAGCGGGCAGACATATACAGGCGGGCTGCATTTGATCTTCCAACAGCCGTAAATAAAAAACTGCCGCAGTCATTGAAACTGCGGCAGTTTTTTATGGGCTAATACCCGGCTGGGATTTTGCTCACCCAATTATTCCCGATTCGAATTTCAATATCCATTGGTGAGGCTGGATCGTTCTTGAAAATAATCTGATTGCTGCTCGCAATTCCAAACGTGGAAATAATATAACGCAGCGCATAGAGCTTTGGGGAATAGATCACCACAGTCGTCTGATCAGACACACCGCTGGGTTGACCCAGCCCGACAACGTTCATTCCCTGCGCGATCAGGAAGTTGGCGGTACGAGCATCGAGCTGGGCAGTGTATGTGTTGTTCGCGACGACTACACGAGCGCCATCTGCCTTCATTAAGGCAACTGCGTCACCTTGCGCGATCGGGCTGACCGGTCCGCCTGAAGTGAAGACTAGGTCGCGCAAGACGCGGATCTTATCAGGAATAGGTTTAAGAATGCTGGCATTCTGGCCGCCGAGCGTGACGTTACCGAACGTGACCATGCTGTTATCAATCACACCCTGCTTGATATTTTCAATTGAAATATCTTTTGCCAGCACAGCCAACTTGAGGGCGTCATCCAACGACATGTTCGTGCGGATGCCGGCCGAAAACATATTGTATAGCTGGGGCGCCTGGGCCATCAATTTGGGGAAATATTGGGGGCTGAATACCTTATCGCGAACGGCAAGGATCACTTTTTGCTGGCGCTTGGCGCGGTCCACATCGCCGTCTGATGTTTTACGTGTGCGCGCATAAGCCAGGGCCCTTTTGCCATCCAGATGGCGCATCCCGCAACAGGTAATGACGAATTTATCGGTCCCACTGCCGATCGGATCAAGCACCAGTTTCTCGTCAGAATAAATGTCAATGCCGCCGATCATATTAATGAAAGAGACAAACGTTTCAAAGTCTACTTGAATGTAGTATTGGACAGGAACACCGATAAACTGCGAGACGGTTTTCATCGCCAGTCCCGGCCCGCCCCCTGGCAACTTGGCTCCCTCGCCGTCGGTCCAGGCAGTATTAATTCTGCTGAAGCCAAACCCGGGGATATTTACCCACATATCGCGCGGGATCGAAAGCATGCCCGCCGTTTTCGTGACAGGGTCCACAGTTAATAAGATAATCGTATCAGTGCATTGCGGGCAATCTTCGCCGGCAATGTCGCCGCCGCGCAGGCCGAAGAACACTACATTGATGCGGCTACCGCCATCCCACTGCGGATATTGCACTACCGGAGCGGCAAGGTCAGGTGTTGGCGGCAAACTCGACGTATCAACCGGAGTCCCTTTATCATTGACGATCGGGGTCCCCAACGGATCAACAACCGCGCCAGGACAAGCAGATGGCGGAATTCCAGATAGAGAAGTCAACCGCCAGCAGGCAGTAAAACTGCGCGCAAAGAAAAACAAGCCCACCGTAAACACCAGCATCACACCCCAGAAAATCATCTGGCGCACAGATGGTCTCTGCAATTTAGGGAACTTTACATTTTTTAGAGAATCTTTTAGTACATCTAGAATAGTTTTCATGGGTTACTCAGGTTTAATATATACCATATCCAGGCCAAGCCGCTCGAGACCTTTATTTGCCCAATAATGCAGCATGGCCGAATCCGATTCCATTGCGTTCATCATTATTGGGATTGCACGATAATCGCCTATCCCAGCCAATATGCGCATGATATGAATGCGCGCAGATGACGATTCGCATTCAAATGCACCCAGCAGGATGGGAATAATCGGTTTGCCAATTGCTATCAATGCATTTGCGGAAAGGCTTCCAAGCAGGTCGTCTGCATCGCTCAAAGCCCGAACGAGAAACGGCGCGGCCTCCTCCAGCGGATGCTCGGCAAGCGCTAACGCTGCGGCCTGACGAACTTCCACAGACGAGTCGCTCAATGCGGCTGAAAACAAGCTGGCATCTGATCCTGGAATCTGCGCCAGGGTTCGAACCGCCCACCAGCGGTGATCGGCCTTAGAGGAGGCCAATAAATCCTTCAACGCCGGGAGTGCAGATTCGCCTAACTGCGCCAATTTCAACGCGGCGGCTTCGGCGCGAGATTCATCTCCGCCGGTCAAGTCTGCCAGCATATCGTCCAGCAAAGACACGGGGCCTCGTCACTTGGCAGGCGGCGGAACAGGTAATTTATCCTGCGCAGTATTAACCCACTTATCGCCTTCGTCAATCAGCATCACCGGGATATCGTCTACGATCGGGTACTTACGACCGCAATCCTGACAGATCAGCCAGGCATCCTTGTAAAGTTTTAGAAGTCCGTCTTTTTCGCGGACACAATTCGGACAACGCAAAATTTCAAGTAATTCTTTACTGACCATGTTTACTCCAATCACTTATGCCTGCGACATTGGCGCGGGCAAGTGGCAATTTTACCATGCTAGAAAGCGGGCGGTCTGCAAAGGTTTTTGCGCTTGGCAACTTTTTCAGGATTCTCCAGGCCGGGTGCGTACTCGCAGACAGCCTGCCAGGCTTGATAAATCGTTCGATATTGGTCCTGAAAATAAACAGCGCCATTCTTCCAGACCGTGCGATTCCAAGTCACTTCTGCGCCATTGGCAGCCCAATCTGTTTGCGTGATCTGGCCGGGGTTCAAATCGGAGTTTTCTTTGAACAAAGGATCAGGTGCAGGCACAATATTTTGCGGGCCGGTGGTATCCGCCGTGACGGAGCGCCCGTCGGATGTGGAATAAAAGGTCCAAGTCAGCGAGCGTGTGTTCAAATCCACGTTCGTTTCCATCAAAATCCAGTAAGGCGAATCATTTTTGAACTTAAAATCAACCAGGGGAAAGTAAACGGTCGCGTCCAGACCGGCCCTGCCGGGATCAACCGCGCCGCTGGAGGTTTGTTCATAATAAGAAACCCGATACGCGTGTGGGTTTCTCACCACCACCGGATATCCGCCATAAAACACAGCGCGGAACAGTGTGGTGCTGACCTGGCACACGCCGCCTCCCACACCCTTAATCGTGCGTCCGCCATAAATGATGGCCGCTTCGGCAAATCCATTGTCGAGGCTGATATCGCCAAGAGCCTGGCCCATGGAATAAGTTTCGCCCGGCGCGACCAGCACACCGTCTAAGCGCTGCGCGGCGACTGTGATATTTTGAATGCGCGGTTCACCGGAACCCCAGAAATATGTCGTCTGCTGGCTGACCACTTGAGTGATTCCCAGTTCCCGCGCGGTGGCAGTATCGGGCAGGGCTGGCTGGGTCTCTTGAATGACCAGCGGAACGGTGTGTTCACCGCGCAACAACGCGTCGCTGATGGCTTTCAGGCTGGCGCTAATATCAAGGGAGCGGCCGGTGGTGGACGGAGACAGGACGACCAATTGACCCGTCGCCTCATTAAAGTGAAAACGCGCATTCGAAGCCTGGCGATTCACCTGGGTTTCAATCCCGGCCAACGTCTGGCCGAGGGCTTTGGGATCCAATGTCACTTGAATTTCAGTTTTGTCGCCATTCTGGACGCGTTGAACACCGATCATATTTGCCAGTATTTGCGGATCGTACACCCATGGGCCCGGATCGCCTGATTGCGCGTTGGAAATGACCAATCGCAATGGCTCGCTCAAAATAACGCGCGCCACATCCGCCTGTGCCGAAATATCCATGATGGACGGCTGGGTTTCCCGCACAACCAACGGCACTTCGCCGTCGCTGAAAGATTGCAGTTGAGCGCTTAGATAAACGAGCGTCGCATCCACATCGAGCATTTTCCCCGCCTGGCCTGCTTGAGTAATAATATTTGTTCCATCCAGGCGCAGACCGGCCTCAACCATCGGCTGATCCACCTGTTGCGAAAGTCCCTGCAGATATTGATAAGCAACGCGCTGGTCAAACACAATAACTGGCGCCACATCATAACCAAAACCCCTGGCGCGGATCTGCCCGCTGAGCGCGCCGAACGAGCCGCCGCTTCGACCCAGGCGATAAGCGGCCTGCGCGCTGGATGACGCATCAAAGACCATGCCTAATTGCGCCGGAGACGCCGCCCAAACCTTATCCGCATCTCTGAACAGCACTTTGCCATTGATCGGATAGGAAAGAGTTTGGTTCAGTTTCATTGCTGCGTCCTGCGGGGCCAGGCCAGTAAGATCAATGCCTGCAACCGAAACACCCGGGAAGATACGCCCGGCATACACGAGTTGGTACCCCGCCACCCAGAGAGTGATAATGACTAGGAACAGGATCAAACCACTCAGCAAGGCCGCCAAAATTTGTACAAGGACCGGAACACGTTGAGACACAGGGAAGGATAGTGTACTCATGGGTTTGATTATAAACATCCAAATGAAAGATGCCTTAATAACGTAACCGAAAATTAATTGCTCACTTTACGCAGAACGTCCCGCAGGTCGCCAACAAAACAAAATAAACCGTCTATCATCTGAAACATGGCTGATTAAGCCGGATAAGTTGCATTTGAATTTGGCGCTGGCTTGGGCAAAGTATTGGTTAATGGCGGAAGCGGCTCTGCAAGCAAGATACTTGCCGTCTGGCTATCGATCGGTTTGGCAAAAAGATATCCTTGTCCATACTCGCATTCCATCAATTTCAGATTTGACAGCTGTTCTTCCGTCTCTACGCCTTCCGCAACCACCTTCATCCCCAGATCATGCGCCAGCGCCAAAATCGTGCGGACGATCTCTGAGCCGCTACCGTCATTTCCTATGCGGCTGATGAAGGTTCGATCAATCTTGAGAGTATCAATCGGCAGAGTATGCAGGTAACCCAGCGATGAATATCCCGTGCCAAAATCATCTATTTGCACCTGTACACCCAATGCGCGCAACTTCGAAAGCATGGCCGCTGTGGACTCGGCGTCTTCCACGATCATGGTTTCCGTCAATTCCAGTTTCAAACTGCTGGCATCCAATCCGGTCTTTTGCAGGACCCCGGCAACCTTTTGGACCAAATCCATTTGGGCGCATTGCCTGGTCGACAGATTTACGCTAACCGTCAACGGTGGATTTGCAGGGAACTGTACCTGCCACTCGCGGATCTGACGGCACGCCTCGGCGAGAACCCAGTAACCGATCGGAACGATGAGGCCGGTTTCTTCGGCCGTTGGGATGAACTCTGTCGGCAAGATGAGACCCCGCGTTGGATGCTGCCAGCGCAACAGCGCCTCAAACCCGACGATCTGGCGGGCTCCCAATTCTATAATCGGCTGGTAATGCACGATAAACTCCTGACGCTCCAAGGCTTTCCGTAAGTCGGTCTCCAGTTCCAGACGCGTCATTGCGCGGGCAAGCATTGTCGAATTGAATATTTCATGTCGCCCGCGGCCCAGCCCTTTGGCGCGATACATTGCAATATCGGCATCCCGCAGGATGTCATCCGGCCGTTCGTACCTGGCCGCGCTCAGGACAACGCCAATACTTACGGAGATGAATACCTTGTGACCCTCCAAATCATAGGGTAAAGCCAGATCATGCTCGATTCGATTCGCAATACGTGTGGCGACCATGGGGTTTTGAACATCTTCAAGTAAGATAACAAACTCATCGCCTCCCAGGCGGGCAACTGTATCTTCACTGCGCAGGCAGGCCGCCAGACGGCGTGCGCTTTCGATCAGCAGAAGGTCTCCGATATTATGTCCCAGGCTGTCATTCACCACTTTGAAGCGATCCAGGTCGAGGAAGAGGACTGCAAATCTATAATCACTATGCCGTTTGGCGCGTTCCATGACGTAGCGCAGGCGGTCCATAAACAATACTCGATTAGGTAGATTCGTCAACGGATCATGTAACGCGGTATAGACCAACTCATCTTCCGCTCGCTTGCGCTCCGCGAGTTCGACTTGTAGCATTTGGTTTTGACGCAGAATCGTTTGCTCGGCTGATTTGCGGGTTTCCATCTCGGCCACCAGTGTCTCGACCAGACCGCGTAGTTGCGCGGTCGTGTTCTTAAAGGTCACCACGAGCAGGCCGATGCCGATCAGAATAATCACATGGAAATCTCCCAGGCTGATACGCTCGGTTGGAATAAGCAAATCAACCAGCAATATTGCAATGCCTGCAAAAACGCCCGCGAAGAGCAAAGCGCGAGACCGCCGCGGCGGCAGGGTTTGACCCGCCGTCAGCGTGTTGAACGTCATTATGCTGGACAGAATTACCAGGTCCAAACCGGAGATCAAGACCGAGGTAAGGATCAGCACCAGCTGGAAGGGTACAAATACAATCCAGATGCCCAATTCATGCCGGCCGCGGCGCATGAGCGCCAGAGCGGCAACTTCAAGGATGATAAGGATGACTGACTCGGAAGCTACTACCCAGGAATGCCAGGAGGAGGTTTGAACAATTTGGAAACCAAAAAAAACCAGAAACGCGAAGGACACCCCTATGAACATCAGCGTTAAACGAAAGGCGTCGCGCGCCGGGGGTGTCAGGTTTTCAGGCAGGCGGAATAATTGTTTATTCATTTCGATTACTCTACAAATGCCCATAAGGTAATATTGAGTACTGATTGCCCTACAAAATGGATAAAAGGCTACTGCTCATCAAATAAGGCATAATTTGGTTGCTTGAGAGCCAAAGGAAGCCGTTGATGAGCAGTGGTCAGGAATTGCACAACCGATTATAACAAAAAGTTAATGAAATTAGAGCATGTGAAAAATGGCAAATAAGTCACAAATTTTGGGCGGCGTCATGACGCTTGGTGAGCGCTGCAAATTGAAACGCGCGAACGTTCAAACCTGCCAACGTCTAAAAACCTGGAAACAATTATTCGCCGAACGCTGGCAATTCCAACGCCTGTCCACCAGACTGAACAACGTAATATGGCATCCATGCCACGCCAAAAATATTAACGTAAATATCCGTCTTCCTAGGCGTTACGTCGACCTCGCTGATGTCGTTGACCACATCGCCCCAGCGGCTGTTGATTTCCGCCGCGGCTTCATCGCGTTGCGCTTGCAGGTCGGCCAAATCCTTTTTATATTGGTCAATCGAATCCACCGATTCTTCCACATCCGCTTTGGCCTGCTCGGTCATACGGCGCTTGGTCAGCGAAGTGGACACTTTGCGGCCAATGCTCCTGCGTCCACCAAGCATACCCAGCACACTTTCCGCGGCGGTCCCGATCTCCTCCACCTTTCTCTGACTCAATTCGGTTTGATCCTGTTGCAGTTCGCGCTCTTCACGCGCTAATTTGTCCTCTAATGCCTTTATCTTCTTTTCCAGCGCGCCGGTCACTTTCACCAGTTCGGCATCGCGCGCCGCGCGCGCCGCCTCGGCGCAGGCTTTCATAAAGTCGGCTTGTGAGACATCCGGCCCCGCGAAAACTTTCAACGCCTGATTCGCGCGCGCCTTGACCGAAGAGTTGCGATACACCCAGTCCGCGAAATCTTTTTGCATGGCCGTCATGCGCTTTGAATCGTTGAACGGTGCATCCATCATGCTAAAGCGCGCACCGGGAGTTGGAGTATTCTCAAGTTTATCGAGCGCCGGGCCGCGATACGCAAAATCATCCCAGCGGACGACGCCACTGCGTTCCGGCTTTTCCACCAGCGCGGCACGCGTCATTGTGCTGTCCACGCCCAGTTTGCGATCCAGGAATCGAATCTGCGCCGAGCCGATCAACGCCGGGCGATACACAACATTTTGAATCACGGCCTCGGCGGGCATGGATTGATTTGCGGCGGCAAACGCTTCAGGCAGGCTGTGAGTCTGCGGCAGGAAATATTCAGCGACGCCGGCGGGCAAAGTGGGCTTGGTTTGATTCGCATTCGCAGACGGTGGACGGTTGACAGTGGACGGTTGAGGTGTGGATGAGGCCGCAGGAACAGGGGCCGCTTCCAGGTCCGGATTTGAGGCGGGCGCGGCCGATTGAAGCGTCGGCGCGGCTGACGTCGTCCGCGTCGCGGTCTGCGGTCTATCGTCTATGGTCTGCTTCGCGCCGACCAATTGATTCAACGCCGGGATTTGCGCGCGCGTCAGCGGTCCGGCCAGGAAGTTCATCGTCCAGCGAGTCTGAAATAAGACCGGCGCTTTTGAATGGACGTTGTGAAGCACGAAGACGCGCTTGCCGAGGCCGGAGATCAATTGATCGAGAGCGGCGCGCGGGGCCGCGCCCGACGCGCTGGACAGGCCGTCGAGCAAACGATTCTTGTCCTGCTCGGTTTGTAGTTTGCCGATGATCCATGTGCCGGCATTGGAGAGAGCTTTGTAGTCCACGTCCACCGGATTTTGCGTGGCGAGCAAAAGTCCGAGACCGAAAGCGCGCGCCTGCTTGAGCATTCGCAAGAGCGGCGTCTTCGACGGCGGATTGCTGGTGGGCGGCAGATAACCGAAGATCTCGTCCATGTAAAGAATGGCGCGCAATGAACCCGTGCCGCTTTGCGTGCGCATCCAGGTTTCGACCGCGGAGAAAAGTAATGTGACGAAGAACATGCGCTCGGCATCCGAGAGATGCGCCAGATAAAAAATGCTGTGACGCGGACGGCCATCCTTGCCGAAGAGCAATGAAGCCACATCCAGGCTTTGGCCCTCGCGCCAGGTCTCGAAGGCGGGCGCGGCCAGGATATTATTCAACTGCATCGCCAGCGCCATGCGATCTTTGGGCGGGAAGAAGGTGTCAACGGAGAATGCGCCGAGTTTATCGAACGGAGGCGTTTGCGTTTGCAGAATCAATTCGGTCAGTTCGATGTCTTTGCCACGACTCCACGCGGCTTCAAAAAGATTCGAGAGCAGAATATGTTCGCGCGATTGAATCGGGTCAACATCCTCCATGCCGATCAATCCGAGCAACGCCGTGACCGTGCTGGAGATTTTCTCGCGCAGGATTTCGCGATTTGATTCCCAATCCAAATTGGGCGCGGCCAGCGACGATAAGACGCTGACTGGAATCCCTGAGTCCGAGCCGGGCGTGTAGATCGCAAACTGGGCCGCGTTCTTGAGCGCCAGCATCCGCTCGCGGCTGATGCCCCACTCCTGCAAGCCTTTGCGCCACGCGGACGAAGCGGCGCTGGCGGCCTGTTCAATGGTCTCACCGGCGCGGCGCGCGAGATCGGGGTCTATCCACGGCTGAAAGTCCTGCGGGACAAGATCGGGGAAATGCAAAAGTAAATTGGTCAGGTCGCCTTTGGGATCAATGATGATGGCCGGGATATTTTGCAGTGCGGCTTCCTCCAGCAGGCCAATACATAAACCCGTTTTGCCGGAGCCGGTCATGCCGGTTACGACCGCGTGCGTGGTCAGATCAGCCGGGTCGTATTCGGCGCGAGCGGCGGTAACTTGATTCTTTTTCAGGTCAAACAAACGACCAATATAAAAATTTGTTTCAGCCATTGCGTCTCTCCTCGTAATTGGCACGAATGTTCTATTCCGCTTAATGTAATCGAGTTTTTTGAAAAAGGCAACCCCGCAAAACAAAACGCCGCACTCTTCGAGTGCGGCGCGAATGGCATTTAAGCGTTAATGTTCATTTTCGTTGCCGTTGTCGTTGCTATTTATATTCGTGTTGTCGTTGGCATTAGCCTGATCGTTGGTGTTTGAACTCATATTTTGATTATCGCCGCTGGAGCCGCTTCCGCTTTGATCGCCTTTGGACGAATCGCCGTCACCGGATTTAACTTCGATCTTTGTGACGATGAATTTTCCATTCGAGTCATAATAGCCTTCAAACTTTACGAGAACGCCAACTTTCACTGCGCCATCAATTTGGGCCTGATCCACAGTGACAATCTGCCCATTGATGCTCCAGATATTGCCCTGCATCGACTCGACCACGCCGCTAAATTCATAGCTATTAAGCTCCTGCTTCTGCGGTTCTTGCGATGCAGAGGCGGAAGTATCGGGCGTAGATATTACAACCGGGGTGGGCGCGGCATTGAAGTTGTGGTTCTCATTATCATTCTCGCCATTTTGGTCATTATCGCCGGATGGCTCGAGCGGCGGCAAGGCAACTCCCGGCGCGAGAAGCCGAATCTCCTGCGCGTCGACAACGCCGTCCGCGTGCGTCATTCCAATGACTGTGACCGGCGCCCCGTTCGAAATGGCGGTTGCAGGCAAACGCGTCTCAGTTGTGACCAGGACCGGGATGCCTGAAACCAGCCATTGCCCGTCCTGTTGCTTTGTCACCAAACCGGAGAATGAGATCGGCGCGTTGCGTCTTATCACGAGCAGTTCATCAATTTCGTCGAGGCGTTCCTGTTCATACTGGCTTTCCAGGATATCGCGTCCTTGCGGGCTGAATACGAAGAGCAAACGCACATCTTCCCATGTACGTTTGACCGGATAAAGTTGATCGCCGGGCAATGCTCCTGATGAGGCGCTCACAAGGCCGGTGCTGCTGAGAAATAATGCGCCCGCCAAGCCAAGGGTAATCGCCAGCCGCGAAAAGGCAGGGATCATCCTTCGGCGCGGCGCGCGTTTGGCTTCGCGCATTTCGGCGGCGCGTTGAAGCAGTCGGGCGCGGGCGCGGCGTTGAACGTCGCCTGGGACGGCCTCGCCGCTCATCGTCCGTGCTTGAAGCGAGGCCTCAAGCATGGGGCGCAGTTGCTGTGCAAGGTCAGGATATTGAGCCAATACGGCGTCAATATTCTGTCCCTGCTCAAGGGCCTGCAAACAATTTTCGAGGGCTTCGAATAATTTGTTATTCATGATCCACCTCCCCAATGCTGCGCTGGAGTGCGGCCAGCGCGCGAAATTGGAGGGCTTTGACTGCGTTGACGTTTTTCTTCAACACAGAAGAAGTTTCTTCCAATGAGAATCCCTGCCCGAAACGTAAGGCCAAAACATGCTGTTGTTCGGGCGTGAGTTGAGTATAGGCCTGCCGGAAATTACGGGCCTGTTCGCGGCGGTCGAACTCATCGTGCGGAGCGGGAGCCGAATCGAGCTGGTTTTCAGATAAAGCTTCAGTCGGCCGCCGATATGCGCGGCGCAAATGATCAGCCACAATGTGCGATGCAGTCGAAAGCAACCAGGCCTTCAAATTGGTCTGCGGGCCGCGCATGCTTTGCAGGGCTTCGAGCAGGCGCATGAAAACATCGCTGGCGATATCTTCGGCGAGTTGTTCATCGTTGAGGCGATAACGTACATAGCGATAGACGGCGGGGAAATATTGATCATACACCGCGCCGATAGCCTGTGAATCAAGATTTCGCAGGCCATCCAGCGCTTGACTTTCGTCAAAGTTCTGCATGGGTGTGACAGCTGTCCGATTGATGGAATAGAATGCGGGTTGTGTGTTCACGCCCAGTATATCATCCTCCTGTGAGGCAGGTTTCCTGCCTCACAGGGAAATTTATTTATGAGATTCTGTAGCCGGCAGTGACGCTGCCGTGGCCGTTCTCATTGCTGCCACTGTCGTTGCTGTTGCCGCCGCTGTCTTTGCCGTTGTCGTTGCTGTTGCCGTTATCGTTGCTGTTGCCGTTGTCGTGACTGTTGTCATTGCCATTCTCGTTGCCGTTGACATTGCCGTTATCGTTGCTGTCGCCGGATGCGATGTTGACTTCCCGGACCGTCAACGTACCGTCTGCATTGGTAATAAATTCCAACTTGACCGTATCGCCGACCTGAATGGAGCCGTCAATTTTGCTGAAAGCCGCCAGGTTGTAGACTACACCGTCAATGGTAATGGTTGTCGCGTCCATGGCAGTGATCAGGCCGACGACTTCATTGGGATTCGGAGTTTCGCCAACTTGAGGCGTGCCCGAAACATCCGGGGTACTGGATACATCCGGGGTTTCCGTCCCGATCTCTGGAGACTGGGTCGCAGAGTCAGCGCTTGGTTTTTCGATGCCAGTGACAGTAATGGTTCCATCTGTTGCGACCGCGCCCTGGACTTGAACAGTATCACCCACTGCAAACTGACCTTTAAGAGCCGATGGGGCGACAGTAATGGTCTGCCCACTGATCGTCCATTGATTGCCGTTGATAGCTTCGATTGTGCCGGTGAAGATAATGCTCTGTTGGACACGAGGAGCCGCGCCGGCTGGGACCGCGCCGCTGCAGGCGCTCAACACCAGCGCGGCCAGCATCAGCACCGATAACAAGAACAAACGGATTGATTTATTCACTTCATACTCCTTATGTTGGATTGGTTTCATCCGAATAGTCGCTGGCCGCACACAAAGGTTACGGGCAGATGACAAAAAAATCCCCGTTGCCATCCATTTACGGACAGAAACGGGGATCGCCGCAATCAACGCAGACTAAGGCTTTGCTGCAGCGTATACGCGCTGATACTCCAGCATGTACTGCGCGGCAATGTCAGGATTATAGATCACGACCACATTCTCATCGTTGGTTGTCTCGGCGCTGGCGGTAAAATTATACGAGCCCATCACCACGATCTGATTATCAATGATCATGACTTTGTGATGCATCAGGCCGGAGTTGCCGTCGAGGCGCACATCCAGCCCTGCCGTGCGAAACAGGTCATATTCCGTGCCGACATTGGACGCGACCTGATCGGACTCCATCACGCCCGAAACTTTGACGCCGGCCGCGGCTCTCTGACGAATTGCCTCGCCCAGCGGATCTGCGGTGAATGAATAGGCCATAAAATAAATGCTCGATTGGGCGTTGTTGAGCAAATTAACCAAAGCCGCCTGGATGTTATCGTCGGGAGAAAAATAAATATCGAGCGGTGTGCCGTCAATCGTCACGCGTGGATTCGGAGTGGCCGCCACAACGTTCGTGCCAAATTTATCATCCACGAACATTTCGTTGAACTCGGTCTCGTAATCTTCGGCCACTTTCGTCGAGCGGATGCGCATCAGATTGTTGTTGTCTTTGTATGCGCCTGTATCGGTGAAGTTCATCGAACCCGTCCACACTTCGGAGCGGTCAATCACGACGAACTTGTTGTGCATCAATCCCTGGCGGCGGTCGCCTAGCATGGGAATGCCCGCATCTTTCAACGCCTGCGGGTCAGCGCGATTCATATTATCGCTTTCCATCACCACGCGCACCTGTACGCCGCGTTGCTGAGCGCGGATCAGCGCATCACGCACACTGTTAAGACTCAGGCTGTACATGGCCGCATCCACGCTGACGCGCGCCGAATCAATCGCCGCTACCAGCGGACCATCCGGCCCGCCCGCTATTTGCTTTGCCAGCGGATTTGTCGGGTCGGTAAAGTACAATTCAAACCACGAATCGCTCACTCCATAGCCGACCTGCATCGGAATTTCAGTCAATGGAGGCGGGCCGGAGGGAGGTTGTGTGACCGGCACTGAAGTGTCGGGCGGGGGAGCAATCGTCGCCGGGCTGGAAGTTTCAGGCAGCGGCTGACATGCAGCCAGCAGAATGCCGACAAAAAACAAGCCAAGTATTTTTTTTAGCATAGGAATCTCCTCGCCGTAATTATAGCATTAATGTTCTAATGAGCTTTCGTTTCAACTAAAACAGTACGGTATAATCCCCGCGTCCCATGAACGAGTCTGAAATTCCAAACACTGCCAATCGCCAGATCGCCCGCGCTGCCGGGACGATCATGCTGGCTTTTGCATTAAGCAACATCATTGGCCTTGTGCGGCAGATCTTGATCTCACGCGCATTTGGCACCGACAAAGCCATTGACGCGTTCTATGCCGCCTCCACTTATCCCGATTTGATTTTCAGCTTGGTCGCAGGCGGCGCGCTGGCATCAGCATTTATTCCCACATTCACGACTCTTCTTGCCAAAAACGAACGCGCCTCGGCCTGGAAACTGGCGTCTTCGATTGCCAATTTGATCTTGATCATCCTGAGCGCCCTGAGCATCCTCTCGGCTGTGCTGGCGCCCCAGATCATCCGTTACATCCTCGCGCCGCAATTCAGCCCAGACCAGCAGGCGCTGGCCGCTTCCCTGTTACGCATCCTATTGCTAACGCCAGCCATCTTCGGCATAAGCGGATTGTTGATGGGTATCCTCAATGCGCATCAGCGCTTCCTCCTGCCCGCGCTGGCTCCGAGCATGTACTGGCTCGGAATGATCTTCGGACTTATCTTCCTCGTTCCATCCATGGGCGTTTACGGCCTGGCCTGGGGAGCTGCCTTAGGCGCGGCATTTCATCTTGGCGTTCAAATTCCAGATCTAATCAAAATTCTCCCTCACCCCATCCCCTCCCCCAATGGGAGACGGGCGGGGGATGAGGGTCTTGGCATCAACAATCCATCTGTTCGCGAAGTGGGAAGACTGATGGGACCGCGCTTGCTGGGCGTTGCGGTTGTCCAACTTAATTTCGTAGTCAACGTCATCATCGCCAGCGGACTCAGCGAAGGCTCGCTATCCGCCATCAAATACGCCTGGCAGGTCATGACCATGCCGCAGGTCGTGATCGCGCAGGCGATTGCCATCGCCGCCCTGCCGACATTTTCCGCGCAGGCCGCGCAAGGCGAGACGGGACAAATGCGCTCGTCTCTGGCCGCGACTTTGCGCGGTGTGCTGTTCCTGTCACTTCCGGCTTCGCTGGGAATCATTCTGCTCCGCCAGCCGTTGATCTCTCTGCTATTTCAGCGCGGCAGTTTCGACGCGCGCTCAACCGACCTCGTGGCGTGGGCTTTGCTCTGGTACGCGGCTGGACTGATCGGTCATAACATGGTTGAGATTCTCTCGCGCGCATTTTATGCCCTGCACGATACCAAGACTCCGGTCTTCGTTGGCGCGGCGGCCATGACGCTCAACGTCCTTTTCAGTTTTGGCTTCTCGGCCTTATTCAGCAGACTCGGCTGGCTTCCTCACGGCGGACTCGCCCTAGCAAATTCTTTCGCCACCGCACTGGAGATGACCGCTCTCTTCATTCTCATGCGCCGCCGTTTGAAAGGATTGGACGGCATGAACATCTGGCGCGGTTTCATTCAGGCCGCGCTTGGAACGCTGGCAATGAGCCTGGTTATTATATTTTGGTCGCAGATCGAATCTTCGGTTTGGATAAGCGGGTTGGGCGGCGTGGCCCTGGGCGGACTGGTCTACGCGGCGATGATGTTCGCCTTGCGAGTCCCTGAACTCGCGGCGGTGATCAACGGAATTGCCCGCAGATTGAAGCGAGCCGGCTAAACGGCGGGCTACTTCGCGTCGAGAAAGAAGCGGTGTTTTATTTCCATAACGACCACATCGCCATCGCAATGACAATGCCCAACAGAATTCCGCCCGCCACTTCCAGAGGCGTGTGGCCCAGTACCTCGCGCAATTCCTTTTCATCGGGCATCTGGCCGCGCATCAATTCATCGAATAACATGTTGATGCGTTCTGCATGTTTGCCGGCCTGGCGGCGCACGCCCGCCGCGTCATAAGTCACGATCATTGTGACCGCCACACCCAACGCAAAGAGCGGGCTGTCGAAGCCCTGATACAAACCGATGGCTTGCGTCACACTGACGATCAAAGCCGAGTGCGAACTCGGCATTCCGCCTGCGGCCAAAGCCATGGCCCAGTTCCATTTGCGCGAACGCAAATATTCCATCGGCACTTTCAAGACCTGTGCTGCGGTCCACGCCAGCATGGCGATGATCAGGACACGGTTTTGAAGGATCGCGCCAAGATTCATTCTGCTTCCTCGAAGCCGGTCAATTCATTTCCCGATAATTGCCTGACCTTCAATTCGGCCTGATCGAGCAGTTCGGCGCAGCGCTTCACCAGTGCCTGGCCTCGCTCATACAGCGACATTGATTCGTCCAGCGATTTTTGTTCGCCCTCCAGCGCAGCCACGATTTTTTCCAACTCGGCGAATGCTTCTTCATAACTTAGATTTTCAACAGATTTTGGGGCGGACGATTTTGGCATAAAGACTCCATTCGAATTACGAATTACGAATTACGACTTCCGCATCGAACTCGCCATCCGAGACGCGCACGCGGATTCCATCTTCGGCCTGCGCAACTTTGTGGATGAGTAAACCGTCTTTCTGACGCGTGACCACCGCGTAGCCTCTTGCCAGGACTTTCAGCGGACTCAGCGCTTCGAGGCGTTTATCCAGCCCTTTGAGTTGGCTCGCTTCGAGCATCAGACGATGGGCCTGTCCCGCATCGGCGCGGCGGACAAGATCGTCCAATCGCTGACGGTCCGATTGAATGCGGCGCGCGGGCGAGAAGAAACGCATTCCATCGCGCAAAGATGAAAGAGAATTGCTCTGTTGCTGTAAAAGATCAAGTAAAAAAGTTGTTAGTTGTGAGTCGAGAGTTTTCAGATTGTCTGCAAGTTCAATGACAGTAATGGGCGTTGCCAATTCCGCCGCGGCCGTGGGAGTCGGCGCGCGCAAGTCAGCCGCGAAATCGGAGAGCGTGAAATCCGTCTCGTGGCCCACGCCGCAAATGATCGGGATTTCAGACGCGGCCACCGCTCGCACAACGCGTTCATCGTTGAAAGCCCACAAATCTTCGATCGAACCGCCGCCGCGCGCCAGCAGAATCACATCCGGTTTTGGTTTCAACGCGTTGAGCGATGCAATCGCTTCGACCAGCTTGGGCGGCGCGTCTTCGCCTTGAACGGGCGCGGGCGACAGAATTACTTCGACGATTGGCAATCGCCGCCGAATGGCCGTGAGCATGTCGCGCAAGGCCGCGCCGGTTGCAGAGGTGACGATTCCGATTCGTTTCGGAAATTCAGGAATGGATCGTTTACGTTCCGCAGCGAAGAGTCCTTCGGATTCGAGCATGGCTTTCAACCGCAGAAATTCCTGATATAACGCGCCCTCGCCCACTGGTCGGATTTGATCGGCGTAGAGTTGATATTGCCCGCTAACTTCGTAGACGCCGATGCGGCCATGCGCCGCGACCGCCATTCCGTCCTGCAATTTGAGGGGCAAACGCGCGGCGGTCGTTTTCCACATCACACTTTTTAGAGACGCGCCTGCGTCTTTGAGCGTGAAATAAATGTGGCCGGAAGCCGGGCGCGAAAGATTCGAAATTTCGCCCTCGACCCACATATCCTGAAGTTCCGCGTCCGACTCGAGCAGGTCACGGATGTGGCGGGTGAGAGACGAGACCGTCCATTGGACGGAGGCGAAAAGCGAGGGTTGCATCGAAGCGAGGATACCATAAGTTTGAAATTTATCTGCTAAAATCAGGCAATAAAATGAAACGACTCTGGTCACCCTGGCGCATGACATACATCGAAAATTCCAAAGAAGACGGCTGTATATTTTGCAACCTGCCTGCGAAGAAAGACGGGCCTGAGAATCTGATCGTCCAGCGCGGCAAATTGGCCTATGTAATCCTGAATCGTTATCCGTACACCAGCGGTCACGTCATGGTTGTGCCGTTCATGCACAAACCCAATCTCGAAGAACTGGACGCGGCCACGCGCGCCGAAATGATCGAACTGACTTCACGCGCCACGACTGTATTGAGCGCGGTGTATAAAACAATCGCTTTCAACATCGGCGCGAACATTGGCGAGGCGGCGGGCGCGGGCGTGAAGGAACACGTCCATATTCACATCGTGCCGCGCTGGGTGGGCGATACGAACTTCATGTCGTCGCTGGGCGAGACGCGCGTTTTACCGGAATTGCTGGAAGATACATGGAAGCGCTTGAGCGAAGGCTTCCAAAATTGAAAAGTATGCGTAAGAATTTTGGGGAATCAGATAGACTAAACTGCAGAGATGTATCGGAGGATTTTCATGAGACACACCCAGCCCATTTTATGGGCTTTGATTGCAGGCACAGCGTTTCTATTCAATGCCTGCGCGCCCTCGGCGCAGGCTCAACAATCACCGACAAATAACAGCGATCCGCAAATAGACTCAAGCACGGCGACTCCAACTCTGCCGGTTTTTACTCCAACTCCGCAGCCCACCTCAACGTCTGCCGTCTACGGCCCCGATCAAACGGAATTTCCCGCGGGCATCAATCCGCTCACCGGGCAACCAGCGGCTGACCCTTCACTGCTGAAAATTCCCGCCATGTTGATCTCGATTTCCCACTTCCCCGCTACTGCGCGCCCGCAGGCGGGACTTTCATTCGCGCCTTTCGTGTTCGAGTTTTCGATCACGGGAGGCGAGTCGCGTTTTCTAGCCGCGTTCTACGGCAAGTTCCCCGCGCCGGAAGTTCCGATCACGGGCGATTGCGAAATCCGCAAAGGCCTTTTCAAGCAGACAGGAATTATTCTCGGAAACCAAGCCTGGCTGGATAAAAACAAGAACGGCATTCAGGATGTTGACGAACCGGGCATCGGCGGCATTTGCGTTAATTTATATGATGCGGCCGGAAAACTGGTTGATAAAACCACAACCGACTCGAATGGCTATTATGGATTCAACGCGCAAGCCGGACAATCTTACACAGTCGAATTCGTCAGGCCGGCATATTTGAACTTCACACAGCCAAACGCCGGCGATGAGAATCATGACAGCGATGCAGATCCATCCAGCGGGAAGACTCAGACCGTCAGCGTGGAAAAAGATTATTTATCGGCAGACGCCGGACTGTTCCCGAATGAAGCGTTCGCCGCGCCAACGCCCGATCCAAAACGCGATCCCAAGCCGCAGGTCGGGCCGGTTCGTTCGGGTCGTCTGTTGTATCTTTACATCCAACGATTTTTTCAAAACAGTTGTTTGATCTACGCATTCGCGTCTGAGGAAGTTCTCGCAAAAATTCCCCAATGTGCGTTTGTGGCGCACGAAGAATCGGGCGGCGGCGCAATGCTGGAGATAGAGCGTATGAAAGCCATCGCCGAAGACAACATGCGTAAAACAGCCGACAAACCATTCAACTATACGAGCAATCTTTTTTCAGACGAAACGCCCGCGGGCGGATTGCCTGCTTCGCAGATCAATGTATTCTTTGCAAGTTTGAATCAATCGGGCTGGACGTACGATCCGCTGTATCAGGCCTGGCTTCGTTCAGTGGACAATGCTGATAAAAACAATCCCGGCGTTCTGCATTTGGACACCGACCGCCTGACCGGACGCCAACTTTATTTTGAAAATATCATCGTCGTGATGGCAGACACTGAAGTTGTTTCGCCGACCAACATTGACATCAAACTCGACCCGGGAAACCAGGGCTATGCTTTCTTATTTCGCAATGGGCAAATGTTCAAGATCAGATGGAATACACGCGGCGGCGAATACGAACAGAAGACCGGATTCCAGCGCCCAATCAAATTCGTCAATGCAGACGGTTCGCCTGCCGCCCTCAAGCCGGGCCGCACATGGGTGATCATCGTCACACCCTTTAGCATATTCCAGGAACAACAGAGCGGCGCGTATCTCGTCCGCTATGCCGCACCGGAGGGCGAAGCAAGATAAACATCCAAAACGTCCATGCAATTTATCATGGACGTTTTTCTTTTTGTCGCGGCTATAATAGGTTCAGTATATTTCAGCCAAGGAGCAGGCATGAGCAAAGAAAACGAAGCCGTGATCTTGAGCGCGGCGCGCACGCCGATCGGAAAATTCCAGGGCGCGTTGAGCGGAATCCCCGCCACGAAACTCGGAGCAATTGCGGTGAATGCCGCAGTGGAACGCGCGCAGATAGACGCGAAAGATATCGAAGAAGTTATTATGGGAAACGTCGTGCAGGCTGGCGAAGGACAAGCACCGGCGCGTCAGGCCGGGATTTGGGGCGGCGTGCCCGCAACAGTCGGCGCGACGACTGTGAACAAAGTCTGCGGATCGGGCTTGAAAGCCGCCATGCTGGCTTCGCAAGCCATCCGCGCCGGCGACGCGGATCTATTCGTGGCGGGCGGATTCGAATCCATGAGCCGCGCGCCGTACCTGGTCAACGGGCGAAGCGGCGAGTTGAAGTTTGGCAACACGCAACTCACCGATGCTTTGCTCAACGACGGACTGTGGGATGCGTTCGAGAATTGGGGCATGGGCAACGCGGCTGAATTTATCGCAGATGAATATGAAGTCACGCGCGCAGCGATGGATCAATTCGCGCTGGAGAGTCACCAGAAGGCAATCGCGGCGATAGAAGCGGGCAAATTCAAAGCCGAGATCGCGCCGGTGGAAATCGCGGGGCGCAAAGGCGAAGTGAATGTGTTCGATACGGATGAAGGGCCGAGAAAAGATTCGTCGCTCGAGTCGCTGGCGAAACTCAAACCGTCTTTCAAAGCCGACGGCAAAGTGACGGCGGGCAACGCCTCGTCCATGAACGACGGCGCCGCGGCAGTTGTGATCGCATCACGCGCCTACGCGGAAAAAAATAAATTGAAGCCGCTTGCGAAAATTGTCGGCTACACTCAGGCCGCAGTCGAACCGAAATATCTTTTCGCCGCGCCGGCACAGGCGATTCCAAAACTGTTGAAGAAAATCGGCTGGACGATGAAAGACGTTGATTTGTTTGAAGTCAACGAGGCCTTCGCGGCGCAAGTTCTGGCGGACGGATACGCTCTCGCCGATCAGGGCTGGGACTGGAACAAGGTCAACGTCAATGGCGGCGCGATCGCATTGGGGCATCCGCTCGGCGCAAGCGGCGCGCGCGTGCTGACCACGCTGATCTACGCGCTGAAAGATCGCGGCTTGAAGCGCGGCATCACCTCGCTGTGCCTCGGCGGCGGCGAAGCGGTGGCAATGGCAATTGAAATCGAATAACGATATTCGAACTCAGGCTTCTTTTATCAACCCTTCGTGGCCAAAGATTAAAGCCAAACAAAAAAGACGACTCCAGCGAGTCGTCTTTTTTGTTTGGCTTTTCGAACTACTTGACTTCGATGGAAGCGCCAGCTTCTTCCAGCTTCTTCTTGGCATCCATTGCGGCATCCTTGCCAACGGCGGAAAGAACTTTTCCACCGGCGGTTTCGGCTAACGCCTTGGCTTCGCCGAGACCAAGGCTGGTCAACTGACGAACAACCTTGATGACGTCAATTTTCTTGGCGCCCGCGTCCTTAATGATCACATCGAACTCGGTCTTCTCTTCGACGGGTTCAGCGGCGGCGGCGGGACCAGCAGCGGCCATAGCAACCGGAGCGGCGGCGGAAACGCCCCACTTCTCTTCCAGGGCCTTGACCAACTCAGCGGCTTCGAGCACAGAAAGCACGCTTAATTCTTCGACCAATTTTTCAAGATTTGCAGCCATTGTATAGAAACTCCTTACTTTCTTAGATAGATTTTATTTGAAGGTTAAAGTATTGCAATATCGCCGCAGAATGCCTAGGCCGCGGCCTGCGCCTGCTCTGAATATGCGCGGAAAACCGAAGCAAGCGAACGAGCCGGCTCAGCAATCGTACGAACAAGCTTGCCAGCCGGGGCTTGCAGAGTGCCAAGCAACTGTGCCCGGACAACCGGCAGCGGCGGAAGATCTGCCAATGCCTTGACCTGCGCTGTATTTAATGCCTGTCCGGCAAGGAAGCCGCCCTTTACCTTGACGAATTCCATGCTTTTGGTCGCGTCGGAAAGCGCCTTGGCGGTTGCGGCAGGGTCTGCAAATGCAAACGAGACGGCTGTTGACCGGGCGAGGGATTCCTCGGACAGATTCATTCCATGGTCCGCAAACGCGCGGCGGGCCAGGGTGTTCTTGACAACGTGGAATTCTCCGCCGGATTCACGGATCTTTGCGCGGATACTATCCAAATCTTTCATCTTCGCGCCCGTGTATTCCACAAGGATCACAGCCTGACTGCGCTTCAGCCAATCCTGATAAATTGCCAGGACTTCATCTTTGCGTTGTTTAGTAAGAGCCAATGTGTATTCACCTCCTTTCAATAAAAAGTCTTTGCCATTTCTGGCAGGAAACTCTCCTACCACTTTGCAGGCAAAGACTTTTTAAGCCCCACGAAGGGATCAACCCAATTGGGTTGAAATTTGCTTTCAGTCTCCACCTGGGCAGGAAATTAAGTCCTTCAAATGAAGAACACCCGCCGTCATCAGCGAAGCGACCCTAAGGTCAGTGAAATGGCTTGCTATTAGTTAGGTAACGAGTACTCGCCCTGAGTTTATCGAAGGGTTTCTACTCGGAAGCCTCCGCAGAAAGAGCCGCGCTCGGATCGATCTTGATTCCCGGCCCCATGGTAGCATTAACCACGATACGCTTGATGTATAAACCCTTGGCGCCTGCCGGACGAGCCTTGCCAATTGCATCCATCAACGCCACGAAGTTCTCATATAACTTCTTTGCATCGAACGAAGCCTTGCCGATGACCACATGGATATTGGCAGTCTTATCGAGACGGAACTCGACGCGGCCGGCCTTCGCTTCATTGATAGCGCGTTGCATATCTTGCGGCGGAACAACGGTACCAGCCTTCGGGTTTGGCATCAGGCCACGCGGCCCAAGAACGCGGCCAAGTCGGCCAACCTTACCCATCATATCTGGCGTGGCAATCGCAACATCGAAATCGGTCAAACCGCCTTCGATCTTTTTCAAAGTCTCATCGTCATCGGCGACCAAATCTGCGCCCGCAGCGCGGGCGTTCGCCGCTCCGTCACCCTGCGCAAATACAAGAACGCGCACTGTCTTGCCGAGTCCATGCGGAAGAACAACCACGTCACGCACTTGCTGGTCAGCCTGGCGAGGGTCAAGCGCGGTGCGCATATGGATTTCTACGCTCGCATCGAATTTGGTATACGCCGTTTCTTTGGCGAGAGCCAGTGCTTCCTGCGGCATATAATTCTTATCGAGATTTACTTTGGCCAGAGAGGCCCTGTATTTCTTTCCTTGTTTAGGCATATGATCCTCCGTGGTGCAAACGGGCCGGGAGGCCCTCCCACAAATTAATCTACAATATTGATACCCATCGAACGGGCCGTACCTTCGATTTGCTTCATCGCGCTTTCGAGATTGATTGCATTCAAGTCTTTCATCTTTAACTCTGCAATCTCGCGAACCTGTTTGCGCGTCACCTTGCCGACCTTATCCTTGTTCGGCACACCCGAGCCTTTCGCCACGCCAGCCGCCTTGCGGATCAGGACTGCAGCGGGAGAGGTCTTGAGAACGAAAGTAAACGAGCCGTCGGTATAAACCGTGATCTCTGCAGGAAGCACTTCGCCCGGACGATTGGATGTGCGCGCGTTATATTCCTTGCAAAACGCCATGATATTGATACCATGACCAGCCAGGGCCGGGCCAACAGGCGGCGCCGGATTGGCTTTTCCAGCTTCAAGCTGGAGACGAACAATTGCCTTAAACTTCTTTGCCATTTCTATATCTCCTTTGCCTGCACCTGGGACACAGGCACAGGTGTGGTTTTAGCGGACGCTTGCTTTGCTAGACGCCCTTCCACTCAACGTTGAACATTTCTGTTCCGCGTAAGTTACAAATCAGATTACGCTTTCTCAACTTGCAGGAAATCCAACTCAACCGGTGTCTCACGCCCAAAGAACGACACCATCACGCGCACTTTTGTGCGCTCCATATCAATTTCGGAAACCGTGCCGCGGAAGTCATTGAACGGCCCGTCCACAATACGAACGCGTTCGCCGACTTTAAATGTCACCTTCACCGTCGGCGCATCGGCCTCCATGCGTTTGACAATCTGCGAAACTTCTTCAGGTCGCAGGGGCGTAGGCAAATTTCCCATGCCCACAAATCCTGTCACACCCGGCGTATTACGCACCACATACCAGGACTCTTCGCTCAGGATCAAATTCACCAATACATAACCCGGGAAAATATGTCGTTCGACTGTGCGCCGTTTGCCGTCGCGCACTTCGATCTCTTCCTGAGTAGGAATAACAACATCGAAAATTTTATCCTTCATCCCCATCGTCTCGATACGCTGCTCGAGATTATGGCGAACCTTGTTTTCATAGCCCGAATAGCAATGGATCACAAACCAGGCGGGTTCAGCCGCCTCTTCAACCGGCGATTCAGTTTCGGAGGGCTGTGCGCTGTTCGGTCCAGGTATAGACGCGGCCGGTACGGATTCTTCTATAACAGGAGCATCGTCCGCCGCTTCATCCTGGACGGGTTGGCTGGTTTCCGTTTCCTGAACAGGTTCGTTCACCCGCGCCGAATCCGCCTCAGCAGCCTTTGGCTCCTCGGTTGATTCCGCCATAATTGATTCTTGCGGTTCTTGTTCGAACTGTTCTTCGGATCCCTGCATGTCCATGACACCTCGATGGTTTGATTAGATGCCCAGCGCCAAATCCATCAACTTGGTTCCAAGTAGATCTACCAGGCCCAACAACAGACCCATGCCAACCATAACGATAATTACGAGAATGGTTAACTGGCGGGCCTCTGACCAACTGGGCCAGGAGACTTTACGCAATTCGCCACTCGTCTCATTAAGATAACGTTGTATGCTGTTTTGTTTTTTTACTTTTTCAGCCAAAGCCAATCTCCTTCTTCTCTATTTACGGCTAAAACGCCGCCTCGGTCGACGGCGTTGCCATTACAGGCCAGGAAGGACTTGAACCCTCAACCCCTCGTTTTGGAGACGAGTGCTCTGCCAATTGAGCTACTGGCCTATGAAGTGTCAAGTGCCCGGCGTCACGCGTAACGATTTGCAATATATTACCTGGACTTGACACTTGCTTCTACTTCGTCTCGCGATGAACCGTATGTTTTCGGCAACGCGGACAATACTTCTTGAACTCAAGCCGGTTTGGATCGTTACGCCGATTTTTCTCAGTTGTATAGTTCCGCTCTTTGCAGTCTCCACATTGTAACGTAACCACAGGGCGGACATCTTTTTTCTTGGAAGCCATCTTGCTACCTTACTTTCAACTTACTCGATGATCTTGGTGATAACACCCGCGCCGACGGTCAGGCCGCCTTCGCGAATGGCGAACTTCGAACCCTGCTCCAACGCCACCGGCACGATCAACTCCACCGTCAAGTTTACATCATCGCCCGGCATCACCATCTCCACCCCCTCCGGCAGGGTGATGTTGCCCGTCACATCCATCGTGCGAATGTAGAACTGCGGACGATACCCGCTGAAGAATGCTTTGTGGCGGCCGCCCTCTTCCTTCTTCAACACATACACCTGCGCCAGAAATTTCTTGTGCGGCGTGATCGAGCCCGGCTTGGCCAGCACCTGCCCGCGCTCGATGTCCGTGCGCTCGATGCCGCGCAACAACAAGCCCAGGTTGTCCCCAGCCATGCCTTCAT
>JACPYX010000019.1 GCA_016195815.1 Chloroflexota bacterium | reverse complement strand
TTATACCAATCCGCTCACCATCCGCGGAGTGGGTGAAAATGAGGGAAAAGTCTTCGCCTTTGCTCCGCAGACGAGCATCAAACTTGACGAAAAGAATGAAAAAGTCTTCCCGGCCCACTGGTTTGAAGTCATAAAGTCCAACCATCCCGTAGACCAGAAAGCCTCTGAGGCGGAAAAAATGAAGCAGAGGGAAGTCGCCATCAACGACCCCAATAAAGTCACCCTCGAACAGGTGCAAAGCGGCGACTGGGCGATGTCGGTCTTGCTAAGCGGAGCCATGAGCCCATCAAAAAACACTAAGTTCACCGGAAATGCGTTATCTCATGATACTAATGGCCTGACCGCTGGTAATGCAACTCTTCTATATACTTCAGACAAAACACCGGTTGATTTTTTTGGAGTTACCACTTTTGATGGTAAAAATATCGGCTTGAGGCCTTTTCAGGTCTTAAATCCAACTGACCTTAAGAAACCTGATAAAAGCCAAGTATTAATTACAACCGTTGGAATAGGTAAAGAAAGACTAACCAAAGAGCAAAACTTGGCATATCTTGATATGGTTTATAACACAAACGCCGAGCCAATATTGGTGGTTGCGTCTACATATGATCCTAATAAAGCACCTATTCGTGCCTCAGGCACTTTGGTAGACCAGCCCTCGGTCCTTGTCCTCAGACAAGTCCCGGGCAATGATCCTGCTGTAGTGAATATGCCCTATTATAAACAGGATGGGATAACATACTACTATAACGATATAGTAAACTACAACGAGACAAATGGTATTGAATTATGGCAATATAACTTTAATATCCCATTACCTGTAGACCTTCAAAACCTCATCTGGCTGGCTTATTTCTCCTGATCAATAAAACTCTTTAATCTTTTTTTACCAAAATCATTTTTCCATCGCTTGTATTTTTGCAACCCGCCGCGCCAACCTTTCGCCGCCGGGGTCTTCGCCGATGTAACGCGCGCCGAGAAACGCAGCGATCAACGCTTTGGCAAGTTCCGGCCCGATCACACGGCCGCCGAGGCACAGCACATTCATGTCGTCGTGTCTCACGCCCTGCGCGGCAGAATATGTGTCGTGGCAAATCGAAGCGTAGACGCCTTTCATCTTGTTGGCGGCGATGCACGCGCCAATCCCCGATCCGCACACTAAAATCCCGCGCCCGGCCTCGCCGCTTTGGATGGCGCGCCCGACCTTTTCGGCGTAATCGGGATAATCCACAGGGTCGGCGCTGTGCGTGCCGAGATCAATCGGCTCGTGTCCGGCGGCACGCACGGCCTCCAGCACAATTTCTTTCAGCGGGAAACCCGCGTGATCGAATCCAACGGCAATCTTCACAGCAGCTCCTTCGCTTTCGCAATCACATTCTCAACGGTAAACCCGTTCTTTTCCATGACGATTTTGCCGGGCGCGGACGCGCCGTAATGATCAATGGCGATGATCCTGCCCGACGGGCCGGCGTATCTTTCCCAGCCGAGGCTGGCTCCCGCTTCGACGGCGACTCTCGCCTTGACCCTGCGCGGCAAAACGGACTCACGATAGGCCTCGTCCTGTTTCTCGAACAACGTCCACGACGGGAACGAAACCACGCGCACGCTAATTCCTTCTTCATTCAGTTTTTTCGCCGCTTCATAAATCAGCCAAACTTCAGAGCCGGATGCCATCAAGATAACATCCGCTTTCTTTTTGCCAAAGGAAGCGAGAATATACGCGCCTTTCTCGACAGTTGGAAAGTTCGATGGCTGGAAGGTCGGAACGCTTTGTCGCGTCAATGCCAAAGCCGTCGGTCCCGCGCGATTCGAAATCGCCAACTTCCAGGCCTGTGCAGTCTCGTTCGCATCGGCGGGGCGGATCAGGGTCAGGTTTGGAACGGCGCGCAGCGCGGCCAGATGTTCGATTGGCTGATGCGTCGGGCCGTCTTCGCCGAGGCCGATGCTGTCATGAGTAAAAACGAAGATCGAGGGAATATGCGATAGGGCCGCGATGCGAACGGCGGGTTTCATGTAATCCGAAAAGATCAGGAACGTGCCGCCGTATGGAATCAGGCCGCCGTACAAAGCCATGCCATTGAGCGCCGCGCCCATGCCATGCTCGCGCACGCCAAAGTGAATATAACGCCCAATTGGATTATCTTTTTGGAAATCGCCCGCACCGTCGAAATTTGTGTTGTTGGATGGAGTCAAATCTGCCGAGCCGCCGATGAGTTCGGGAAGTTTGGCAGATAACGCGCTCAATACCTTGCCGGACGAAGCGCGCGTCGCCATGCCTTTCGCGTCGGCGGGAAAAGTTGGCAAAGCAGATTCCCAGTCATCGGGCAGTTTGCCGGCCAATCGCCGTTCAAGTTCCGCGCCCTTTTCGGGATTAGCCTTTTGATATTCTTCAAACTTACTATTCCATTCGTCTTCCGACTTTCCTCCGCGATCAATGGCTTCGCGATAAAACGCCAGCACATCTTCTGGGATGTAGAAACGCGGCTCGACCGGCCAGCCGAGATTTTGCTTGGCGGCATTCAACTCTTCATCGCCGAGCGGCTCGCCGTGCGCTTTGGCCGTGTCCTGTTTGTGCGGCGCGCCGAATCCGATGTGCGTGCGGCAGACGATCAACGAGGGCTGCGGATGAATCTTGGCGGCCTGAATGGCCGCGTCCACCGCGTCAACGTTGTTGCCGTCCTCGATCTTGTTGACATGCCAGCCGTACGCGGCGAAACGCGCGGCGCGGTCTTCGGTGAAGGCCAGATCGGTCGAGCCGTCAATCGAAATGCGATTGTCGTCGTAAAGATAGATCAAGCGCCCCAATTGCAAATGCCCGGCCAGCGAGGCGGCCTCGGACGAAACACCCTCCATCAGATCGCCGTCGGTGACGATGGCGTAAATGTGATGATCGAATAAGTCGTTGCCAAACTCAGCGGCCATGTGCGCCTGCGCGATGGCCATGCCAACGCCGGCCGCGAATCCCTGGCCGAGCGGGCCGGTGGTCGTCTCGACGCCAGCGGTTAATCCATATTCTGGGTGACCCGGAGTCTTGCTCCCCCACTGGCGAAAATGCTTGATCTCATCCAGCGATAAATCATAACCCGTCAGATGCAACAGCGAATACAAAAGCATCGAGCCGTGTCCGCCCGATAAAACGAACCGGTCGCGTCCCGGCCAGCGCGGGTTGCGCGGGTTGTGCTGCAGATGACGCGTCCACAAAGTAAAAGCCATTGCCGCCGCGCCCATTGGAAGTCCGGGATGACCCGAATTCGCTTGTTGAACGGCGTCTGCTGAAAGAAATCGAAGGGTATTGATGGCGCGAGGTTGCAAATCGGTTGTTGTCATAATTCTCCAAGTAGAACAATTTTACCACTCGTAAATTTATGTTTTTTAGAGGTAGTCAAGTATAATTTTTCGACCCTCAATTATCGTATTACTCGACATCTTTATACCAGGAGCGCGCCGCCATGATCAATCCAAATGTTTTCAACGAAGTGCCGATCTTTGAATTACTCGATGACGAAGAACGCCGTGTCCTTGCAAAACAGGTTTCCATTCGTGAGTTCAAAAAAGGCGAAGTGGTTTTCAAAGCAGGCGACCCGGGCGGCCTGGCTTACATCGTCCAAAAAGGCCTGGTAAACATCAGTATTCAAGATGTCAATAAAGAAATTATCGTTGTAGATGTTGCAGATCGAGGCGGCATCTTCGGCATGTCGTCCATGCTGGCAGAAGAACCGCACCTGACCACTGCGGTTGCCGTTGAAGATACAACCGCCATAGAAATTGACCGGAGCGATATCATCGCGCTCTTGACCGCCAAGCCCCTGGCGGGACTGGACATGATGACCATTGTCGAAAAGCATCTGCGCGCCGCCCACGACCTGATGCGGACGCGCGTGGCCCGCAACCCCAACGAAGAGATCGAAGAGCAGGAAACTTTCGGCGAACGCATGGCAGATGGAATGGCGCGCTTCGGCGGATCCTGGGGCTTTGTGATCACGTTTTTTATTATCCTGATCGCTTATGTAACCATCAATATCGCCATCCCAAATTATCGCTGGGACGCATACCCGTTTATCTTGTTAAATCTGTTCCTATCCATGCTGGCATCCATACAAGCGCCCATCATCATGATGAGCCAGAACCGCCAGGACGCCAAAGACCGCGTCCGCAGCGAACTTGATTATCGCGTCAATCTAAAAGCCGAAGTTGAAATCGAGGAGTTACTGCAGCGCATGGGCAGGGTCGAAGAAATGCTGTCCGGGATGCCGTCAAACCCGAAAGAAGAAGCAGAATAAATCCCCAACGCCGTTGGCCTGTCAATACCTTTCTTTGAGGGAAGACACAGGCAGAGTAATAAACCCTTCCTGTTTGTGCCCAATGCGCGTTATGGCGTTGGGTCTCTCCGCCGTCAGCCACGCGGTATAAGCGGCCACAAGCGCATCCAATTGCTCCGGCAAATACACCAGCTCCATCGGCAGGTCTCCATGTATCAATTTGTGCCGCGTGACTTCCTCGAAGAAATCCATCGGGTCGTTAATGCGCACCCCGTGTTCATATAAGAGCAACGCGCGCTGCAACCGCCCCTCTACCATTGACCTTTGAAGCGGGTTTTCGCCGAGCAACACGCAAAAAGCCGCCTGCGGATGCGTTTCCAGCCATTGATGGGATGCGCCTTCTTCAAGCTGGGATTTGAATCCGAGCTTCGACAATTTCCGATACAACTCGAATCCCATTTGGACCCGGGCCGGACACAGCGATTCTCTGGAGGCCGTCCGGCTGACGGCGATGCCGCGCTCGCGCAGTTCGTGTTCAGCCACGCGCATATCCACGCCGCGGATTTGATGCGGCGCCAGGCTTTGCTTTTCGAGATTCTTTTTCACTAGTCCGTGATTGACATGCGAAGGCGCGTTGACCGCCACTATGGCGGACACCTGCCCGCCGAGGAACGCCATCACTTCTTCCATTTCACCATCGGCCAGCGCAACCAGATTCAAGCCGCGATCCAGCGCGGCATAAACGAACGATTTATGCCGCGAAACCGGGTCAATGCCAACGTAGACCGAGTCCGTGAAAAGCGTGGAAGGAATGACCTGCGAAAGCATAATATCAGTGTAGCCGAAAAAGGGAACTCATGCAACCGATTCGATAACGAATTCCACCGGCAACAAAAGACTCACCGCTCTTATTTGGGCGGCGAGTCTTTCACTATTCTAACGCAACGACTCATTTGTCAGTTTCTCAACGCAATCGGCTTCAAGTAAGAATCCAGCAGGGCATCCATCTGCTCGAATGACTCGCAAACGAAGAACATTGGGTTGAAGGCATAGACGGTCTTCGGGATCATGGCAATCGTTTCAATGTCAAACGGCGCGATGATGACCTCACCGCCGAAATATCCTTCGTGTGAGATTCCCAATTTTTCGTATAAGGCATGGACAACATTCCATCCCTTGTCTTCCGATGACATTTGTCCCTGCCGATGCAATCCGTTCACTCCATCAATGACGCGGTGGATATCGTTTTTGTGAGCGAGGAAATGCCCCTGAATTTGCTCAAAGACATTATCGGTATAATCAATCACGTCATCGCGTCCAAGCCGATAGAACTCCATGATCGTGTTGGTGAGTTCGGCGCGGCCTGAAATCGTCCCGGCCCCGAATACCTTAAGGCGGTTATCTTCGATCACCAATCCAAATTCGGTGCTGTACCACGCCAGGCGTTTGATGACTTCCCTTTCATCCTGTGTCGCTTTCAAATACGCGGGAGCGAATTTATCTTCGATGCGGGCATAGAATTCCTGCGTCAGATAAGGGAGGTGCCCAAAGATGTCGTGGAACATATCCGGCTCGGGTGTAAACTTCATCTGCTCGCGCGTGCGCAGGTAATCGGTGATCAGGAAAATACGTTGAGCAAATTTGTTATACCAATCGTCGGCAAGCGTGTAACGCACAGCCGTCCGCTCGATGCGCCATCCGGTGCGGGGAGTGATATGGTCGTTGAGATGGACTACGGTTGGGATGTGAAGCGGATCGAGTTGCAGTAACGTCAAGCCGTGCTTGAATTCACGGCAGATATGCTCCAACAAATAAGGCTGATGAATTCCGGCAAACAGATCAGCCCAAACTGCATGTTGCTCGTCAGTGAAAGCGATCTCTTGAGTTTGAACCGTGTACTCCCGGCCCGGATCAAGATGTTGCTCGGCAATATCACCCGTGTAGATTGGCGCTTCCTGCTTCTTGGTCATATGTTCACCTTTCCAACCATTGGAATTTTTGACATCGGGGAATGCTTCGTAGCGATGAGATATTATCACTTCCGAAAACGCACGTCAAGAACTTGACAGGAAAAGTCCGATTAATGCTTTTCCTGCACGATGATAAAATTCAATCAATGGATGAATTGTCTTTGCCCGGCAAAACGATTCTAGTGACCGGCGCGGCGCGGCGGATTGGGCGCGCGCTGGCGCTGGCCTGCGCCCGCGCAGGCGCAAACATCATCATCCATTACAATGAATCGGAAGAAGAAGCCGCCGAACTGCAAAAGGAAATCGAATCGCTGGACCGCCGCGCGTGGATGATCCAGGCCGATTTGGGCAAGCCAGCCTCAATCGAAAAGTTGATATCGCAAGCCATAAAAGCGGGCCCCATTTATGGATTAGTGAACAACGCGGCGATCTTTGAGTCGTTGACGATGCAGGATGCGACGCTCGCTGATTGGGAGCGCCATCTCGCCGTCAATTTGACCGCGCCTTTCCTGCTCAGCCAGGCTTTTGCAAAACAAGTCCCGGCAAACGAGAGCGGGCGGATCGTTAACCTTTTGGATTGGCGCGCCCTGCGCCCCGGCGCGGATCATTTTCCTTACACGGTGAGCAAGTCCGCATTGGCGGCCATGACCAGGTCGCTCGCCATTGCGCTGGCTCCAAACATCACAGTAAATGGGCTGGCGCTCGGCGCAATTTTGCCGCCGTCAGATAAACCGGTCAACGAAAAAATCCTGAAAGATATTCCGGCAAAGCGATGGGGCGGGCCGAAAGAGATCGCAGATGCCCTGATATTTTTGCTGGCAGGGTCTGCTTATATCACCGGTGAAATCATACAGATAGACGGCGGCAGGCATTTAATTTAGGAGGCGCTATGGATAAAACTTTTATCAAAGATTTACATGTACGGGGCATTATCGGCATAAACGATTGGGAGCGGGAACAAATCCAGGACATCCTCATCAACGCGATAGTGTTCAGCGATACGCGCCGCGCCGCTGAAACAGACGATATTGCAGATTGCATCAACTACCGAACCCTGGCCAAAAAGATGCAGGCTCACGCCGAGGCAGCCGCCCGCTTGACCGTTGAAGCGCTAGCGAACGATCTGGCTAAATTATGCCTGCAAGAAAAAGGCGCACAAAAGGCGATCATCAGGGTGGAAAAACCCGGAGCTGTCAGGTTTTCATATTCGGTCGGCGTGGAGATAGAACGCAATCGAGATGAGTGATCTGTACAGGATTTTTCTCAACATCGGCTCGAATATTCAGCCGGAAAGAAATCTACCCCAGGCGATTGATCTGTTGCGCCGGTATGGCCAAGTGCAGGCAGTTTCAACCGCATGGGAATCGCACGCAATTGGCATGAATGGACCCAACTTTTTGAATGCCTGTGTGCTATTGGAAACATCAATACTTCCAGATAAATTCAAAGAACAGGTCATTGTCCCTGTCGAGACCGATCTGAGGCGCGTACGAAACGAAAACAAAAATGCGCCTCGTACGATTGACATAGACATCGTCATGACAGATGGAACACCGGCCAATTTGCACCTCTGGGATCACGCTTTTGTGATAGTGCCAATGGCAGAGCTCATACCCGAGTTTGTCCACCCAGTTACCCGCGAAAAACTAAGCCGCACAGCAAAGTCAATACGCTCACAGGTCTGGATCATCGAACGCCCCGAAATACTGAAATACTCGAGTTAGATCTTAAGCGGGCCGGCGCCCCGGGATATGTTATCCAAAAATTCCTGCCGCGTGGCGGGATTGGTGCGAAACGAGCCGAGCATTGCAGATGTGGTCATACGCGCACCATGCTTCTTTACCCCCCGCATCATTGAACATAAATGCAATCCTTCCACCACTACAGCCACTCCGTACGGCTCAAGCAGTTCCTGAATCGTATCAGCGATCTGACGCGTCATTCGTTCCTGGACTTGCAAACGACGCGCATAAATATCTACAATACGCGGTATTTTTGAAAGTCCAATCACCTTCCCGGCTGGCAGGTAGGCAACATGAACGCGGCCCAGAAACGGCAGGATGTGGTGTTCACAAAGGCTGTAAAATTCGATATCGCGGACGATGACCATTTCATCATATGTGATATTAAAAAGCGCGCCGTTTACAATCTTTTGCGGATCATCGTGATAACCCCTCAATAGCTCCAAATACATCCTGGCAACCCGCCTGGGAGTATTCTTCAATCCATCACGGTCCGGCTTCTCTCCCAGCGCGTTAATCAAGTGCAAAACAGCCTTCTCGGCCTCGGGCACGTCTATGCCGCTTTCGGAAAAACCTTCCTCGGCCATGTCGTCATCAAAATCCAAGCCATTCATCTCGCCACTCCCAAAAGACTGACCCGGCCATGTCGCCGGGCCAGTGCTATAAATCCATGTTGTGATATTTTAGCCAATTTCAGGCTCGATCAAGCCATACGAACCATCACGACGGCGATATAAAACATTGACCTTGTTGGTATCGGCATTGAAGAACACAAAGAAATTATCGTGGCCGAGCAGTTTCATCTGCTCAACGGCCTCCAGTTCGTTCATCGGCAAAATGCGGAAATGTTTGCGGCGCGCCACCAACGGAGGCAGATCGCCCGTATCATCAAGAACCGCAGGCTCTTCTATCACGTCTGACGCCGACCGGCCATCGCCCCGCCCGCGATAGTGCTTCCCTTTGTAATGGTCAATTTGGCGATGCAAATTATCAATGGCAGTATCAAACGCTGCCAACACTTCGTCTGCGCGCTCTTCTGTGCGCAGGATCAGCCCTTTCCCCCGCACCGTAACCTGCGCCACGTTACGGTCATTGGCGTCTCGAGCCGACTTAAGGTGAGTCAACTCAACGCGCACTTCTTCAATCGCGGGCAGATAGTGATCGAGTTTGCCTGCCTTCTTTTCCACATGGTCTTTGATTCGATCCGTTAATCGAATGTAACGGGCCTGAACGTCCACTTTGGTTGCCATACAGCCTCCTTGATAAAATGGTGTGAGTGCAGACCGAACTGCTCACGCACTGTGCAAACCGTGCCGCGTCAATGCGCGAGACACCGTCAAAGCAAAAACGTCCTGCGCTCCCGCGGCATAAAGCGCCTCGGCGCAGGACGAAAGGGTTGAGCCAGTTGTGGCGACATCGTCCATAAGTAAAACGACTTTGTTCTTCACGAGTTGCCCGTCAGCCCGAAACGCGCCACTCACATTATCACGGCGCTGATTTTTTGTCAGCCCAACTTGAGATCGTGTTTCGCGCGTCCTCATCAAAGCACCGGGAACATAAGCAAGTCTCAGTGCTAAAGAAAGCGGACGCGCAATCAAGCCAACTTGATTATAACCCCGTTCGTGTGAACGCCCGCGCCCCAGCGGAACCGGCACGACAACGTTGATCGGCCAGTTCAAGCCCGCTACATATTCCGACAAGTGGACGGCAAGCGCATCGCCCAACCCGATGTCGCGTCTATATTTGAGGCGATGCAACGCGTTCCGCACGGGCGCGTCAAACGCGGACCAGGAGCGGAGTGCGTTAAATCGAGGCCGCGCCCGCTGACAGTCCGCGCACAGACCCGCCGCTTCGAGCGGGACTCCGCAAACATCGCAAACAGGTTCAGAAAGTTTTGGGAGGCTTTGCTGGCAATTGCCGCACCAGCGCGAACCAGTTTGGCCGCATCCGCCGCAAACGGGCGGGAAGAGCAAATCCAACCCGCTCCACAAAAGACGATATGCCGAATATGCCGGGGAGGAAACTGGCATCAACGCGCCCCTTTATTGATTAGCGAAGGAAGGCCTTTCGCATTTGCAGAGCGGCAGGTGTCAGAAGAATAATGAAAATGGACGGAAAGATCAGCAGTGCCAAAGGCAGGAGCATTTTAATCGGCGCCTGATGCGCTTCCTCTTCCGCGCGCTGGCGGCGTTTAACCCGCATTTGGTCAGACTGAATACGAAGAACTTTAGAGAGACTCACGCCGAGAATTTCGCTCTGGATTACGGCCGCTACAAAACTGGTCATCTCCGGGATCCCGATACGTTCTGCCATGTCACGCAAAGAATCGCGCCGCGCTTTGCCTAATTGAATTTCACGAATGGCGCGCAAGAGCGCAACGGAAAGTTCGTTTTGCCATTTTTCGCTTACTTTCGACATGGCTGCTTCAAACCCCAAACCGGCTTCCACGCAAATGGTCAAAAGGTCAAGCGCGTCTGGCATGGCTTTGCGAATTTCTTTTTGACGCGCATTGATGCGGCCCTGAAGCCACAATTGAGGAAAGAAAAAGCCAAGAGCTGTAAATATCAAAACCACCAGGACTGTCTGTCCAAGCGCCCATTTGTTTGGAGAGAGGGTGGCAACCAGCAATAACAAGCCTCCGAATATGATCGCAACAACAAAACGGGAGGCGAGAAAGGTGGCGGCATCAATGCGTCCGGGATTGCCTGCCAATTCCAGTTTGTGGGCCGTGTCTTCAAGTGCTTTCTGAGGGGTATATCTGGTAGATACTTCGCCAACCCGGCGCAAGAACGGCAGGATAATGCGCTGGTTAAAGGGTTGCTGCATTTCGATTTGTTCGAGAGATGATACTACGTCGCCGCGCTGGGTGGCTTCTGCCAGGCGCGTCATTAGAGGATCGCCCTCGTCCTTATTCTGGGCGCGCATACCGGCCATTATTAATAAAACCGCTCCCACAACAACGACAATGATAATGATAGTCCAAATAAAGACCACCATATTACACCTCGATATCCGAAATACGCATCATAACGAAATAGCCCAAGCCGATCAAAAACGATACGAAAATGGCCGCCCCAATTGCGCACGCCAAACCGGCGTCCATAAAGGACAATAGATATTTGGGGTTAAGAAACCACAATATGACGGTTAGAAAAACGGGGATTAGCGCCAGCAGGGTGCCGGAGGCGCGCACGGTGGCGGTCAGGACGCGAATTTCGCCTTTGATCTTAACGCGTTCACGGATCGTGAATGAAATTGTATCGAGGATTTCAGACAGATTGCCGCCCACCTCACGCTGAACGTTGATGGCCGTGATCATGAAATCAAGGTCGTCGCTGGGGATGCGCCGCAGAAGGTTTTCCAGCGCTGTCTCCATTGGAATACCGATCTGCATTTCCTGCACCACACGGCGGAACTCGTCTGAAATGGGCGGCGGCAATTCCTTGCTGATCGCTTCCATGGCCTGCATGGTGGAATAACCGGCGCGTATGCCGTTTACCATCAGGTTGATCATATCGGAAAGCTGGTCGTTGAATTTATTCAGGCGCTTGGCTTTTTGCCGGTTCATGTAAAATCCCGGCAGCCAAAAGCCGATAGCCGCTCCAATTACAAAGGATAAGAATAATCTTCCGCCAATGAAATATGTCAGACCGCCAACCGCCACTGTTGAAATAAATATCAGGGCAATATATTCGCCGACTTTAAATTTCATGTCAGCCCGCGCTAAATCGCGGCTGATACGGTCGCCAAGCGATGTCCGTTCGACGCGTTTAGAAACCCAGTCAGTTAATGCGGAGCGCTGGGCCTCTTTCTCTACCGATTGCTTATCATCGCCAAGATATTGGTTGAGGCGGTCTTCGACCAGTGTCCGTTCGCTGGACAGCGAGACAATTAACCCAATAACCAAAAGGATGATTAAGACAATCCCACCGATGATAATAATTAAGGCCATATTCTTACCGATTTCCTGTTATCAATCAGCCAGCGCGCTTATTTAGTAGCGGCGACGCTCGCCAATGCCAAAAATGGATGGGGGCAGATGAATGCCTGCGGCTTCGATAGCATCCATGAATTTCGGGCGCAACCCGGTCGGACGCAGCCGCCCGATGATTTGCCCATTCTCCACTCCCGTCTGTTCGAAGACAAAAATATCGGTCATGGTAATAACCTCCCCTTCCATGCCGCTGACTTCGGTAATGTTGACAATTTTACGCGTGCCGTCACGCATACGCGATTGATGCACAACAAGATTGATGGCCGATGAGATCTGCTCCCGGATGGCGCGTGAAGGCAGGTCCATGCCGGCCATGAGAGTCATAGTCTCAAGGCGGGATAAAGTATCGCGCGGACCGTTAGAGTGCAGTGTGGTCATGGACCCATCGTGGCCGGTGTTCATTGCCTGCAACATATCGAGTGCCGCCTCATCGCGAATTTCGCCCACGATAATTCTCTCGGGGCGCATGCGCAAGGCATTGATTACGAGCTGGCGAATGGTGATTTCGCCGCGGCCTTCGATGTTCGGCGGGCGGGATTCCAGCGTGACCACATGTTCCTGTCGCAACTGCAACTCAGCCGCGTTTTCAATGGTAACAATACGCTCATCTGAGGGAATAAAACTGGATAGAATATTCAAAAGAGTCGTTTTACCGGAGCCGGTGCCGCCAGAAATAACAATGTTGAGTCGAGCTTCTACACAAGCCTTTAGGAATTGGAGCGCTTCCTGCGATACCGATCCAAATTGGATCATTTGCTCAACAGTTATGGGGTTGCGGGAGAATTTACGAATGGTGAGGACAGGCCCAACCAGGGAGATCGGGGCAATTACCGCATTAACACGAGAACCGTCTGGCAGACGGGCGTCGACATATGGGCTGGATTCGTCAATACGACGCCCCAGGGGTGCAACGATGCGGTCAATGATACGCAAGACATGGTCGTTATTTTCAAAAGTGACCGGCACACGGTGCAGTTTACCCTTGCGCTCAATATAGATATTCTTGGCGCCATTGACCATGATTTCAGTAATGGTTTCATCTTCCAGCAATGGCTGAAGCGGGCCAAACCCCAGGATTTCAGCTGCGATCTGTTCGAACAGGCGCGCCCGCTCAGGTCTGGAAAGAACGATGTTTTCTTCCGTCAGGATTTGCTCGAACAAGGATTGGATCGTCCCGCGAACGTCATCCGTGCGCGTAATATCCATGGATGGATCAAGCTCGGCAAGCAGTTTATTCTGAACGCGTGTTTTAAGATCAAAATACGAACCAGCCTGCGGGGAAGTGATTGGCGCGCTTACACGGCGGGCTTGTAAAGACGAGAGGCGCGAGCTATCGCCTCCGCCTTGCCCCGCTCCTCCGCCAGAAGGCTGGGATTGAGGAGCAGAACCGCCCTGTTCTTTTCCGCCGCCCTGCCCTTGCTCGATACGTTTAAGTAAAGACATGAACTATCTCCTAATGCTTGCCGACGGGTACTTCGCCTGCATCAAGCGCGGCCAACTGTGCCCGAACTGCCTCTGCCAGCCCAAAGATACCTCTGGCAACTGGTTGTGATTTATTGTCCAACATGAAAGGCACGCCGCGATTAACAGCCGGGATGACGACTCGTTCGTCCAGGGGAATTACCGCTTTAACGATCTGTTTCAAATTCTCGCCTACTCTTTCCGGCGTAATTGCAATTCGTTTATCGTAGCGGTTCATTGTAAACACAATCCGTTCACGATCTATGCCCATGGTCTGCAATAGATCCAGGAACAAGCGGGCGTTCTTAATGGCCGGGATATCCTGGGTCGTAACAAGCACGATCGTATCACTGGCATCAACCGCTGAGAGAGTAACATCTGTCAGAATCGGCGCAGTGTCCACAACAACGTACGCATACATTCGGCGCAGATATTGGAGCACCTTTCCAAACTGGTCGGCAGAAACTTTCTCAGCCATTTCAGGCCGCTGGGGCGCAGCCAGTATATGGATGCCGGACGTCTCATGTTTGATCATGATCTCTTCAACAATATCCGGGTCCAATTCATCAACGCGCGGGGCGAGATCAATGATCGTATTCTTTCCTTGTTCGTTGAAAAAAATCGCCACATCACCGAATTGCAAATTCCCATCGACCAGGACGACGCGCGTATCCTCGTTATGCAGAGCTAGTGCCAAATTGACAGCAAGAGTCGTACAACCAGTTCCGCCCTTCGGGCTGTACACCGTTACTATTTTTCCTTCCGCCAGCCCCAACATGGGGGCAGAAGAGCCGGTCATACCGCCGGGGCCAATGGGACTGATGCGGACTTGAGCACTTTTACTTCGCTCCAGACGCGACATCTCACCAGCCCGGCGAATTGCAGAAATTAACTCATCACCCATCGGAGGCTTGGTCAAAAAATCGCGCGCGCCAGCCAGCATTGCGCGGCGCATGTAATTTTGATCGCCCTGCACAGATAAGATGACTACTTGTATATGCGGTGATTTTTGGCGAATGGATTCAGTCGCAGCAATGCCGTCAATATCCGGCATATTGATGTCCATTAAAACAACATCCGGATCAAGTTCCTGAGAAAGTTGAATCCCCTCTTTCCCAGAACGGGCCGCGCCAACAACATCAACATCGGCCTCGAATTGCAGCAGTTTTCGTATATTTTCTCGGGTATCTGCAATATCATCTACGATCAGAACCCGAATCTTGTCAGCCGCGACCATAAGTCTCCTTAGTACACATCAAAGAACGGCCAAAAAATCTTTCATTAAGGCGCAGGCTGAACCGTTACTATATCATTGGGCAGTGCAGGAGCCGCAAGGGCATCAATGCGGGGATTCAATGCATAAGGCAATTTCGCCGGAACCGGAATATTATACTGGCTCAAAAGGAATTGCAGAGTCGCGGCCTCGGTTGCCATGCGAGACTGGTCGCTCGGATTACGGAGTGTCATCATAATTTTTGCATCCGTATAGACCAGATAGGAAAGCGTCACCGCATCCTGCGGCGAGACGATCAAAGTAACGACATCGGGAGGAGGCGTCGCGCCCTGCTGTTGTTGCTGTTGGGCAGTTTGGGCCGCGGCCGCATCCGCCACTGATGTAAGCAGGAAATTGCCGCGCTTCATAACTACAACGTTCTGAAACAATGCCTGACAGGTTGGGCGCGGGCGCTGAGGTTCGTTCGGTTCAATATAAAAAGGCTGCAAGAACGAGGGATCGAGTTCCGCGCGTCCTATCGGACCTTCTTGCAGGCCTGCATCGCCACCAATCGTAATATTGGGGCCAGTCGTTACACCGTCCAAAGGATCAAACTTGTTTGGAAGAATGGTCTGGAAAGCCGGGTCAACATCAACAAAAAGGAAACAGGCATTGACGTTTACATGAGCGCCATCGTCAATTCCATAGCTCGCGAGCGATAAGCGCGATGTTGGAATCGAGATGGCGGTCATCCCTGGCGGAATCAACGCGGCCCATTGCGGGCCCGCAATGGCGACAGCCTGCGACGCGTCCGTAACCATTGAACTGGTGATAACCACCCCTTGATCCAGCGGGAACTTGGCAACCTTGTTGTTCAAGAGATCGGCTTGCTCATCTGTTGTATATTCGACAGTCGTCACCTGATCTTGAGACAAGGTAATCGTGGTCAATAGTTCCGGGGTGATTTTTCCACCCTGGGGTATATTTTGTCCGGCCACATATACCTGGACGGTCGTGGGAGCCTGCGGTTTAGCCGGCTGCAGCAAGGTGCGTAAAGCTACAAAAGCTACGACCAACCCGACCACCACGATCAAAAGTATAAAAATGAGAATTCGCCCGCGGCGCATAAATTTCTCCTCTCGTGCAAGAACTTTGACAATTTTATATCATACGAATTATACAAGAAAAATAGCAAAAGCATGTTGGTAAAAAAGTAGGACTCTGTCGATTCGACAGAGTCCTATGACTTGCCAGGAGCATAAAAACTAGACGCTCGAGAGGCTCGAATTGATTGTGCTGAACGAGTTGCCGATAATCGGACCAAGCACCATCAAGGCCGCGATAACAACAATGGCAACCAAAACAAGAATCAGCGCATACTCAACCAAACCCTGGCCCTTTTCCTTCGGGGCAAATAACATAATTTATTCTCCTTTTTTTGAGGATTTCTCTGCAGGCTATTCAGAGAGTTGCTTTTATTATATTTAATTCAACCGAAATGACAAGCCGTATTCCTAACACTTACGTTGGTTTAACAATTCTGTAATCTGCGAAGAAGAATGTCTTTCAATTGATTTTCCGGCCACCCGGCAATTTGGCGGCAAAAACAGGCAGCAAATAGCGAATGAAATTCACTATGGACTTTAAGAAAATCATAGCGGACTATCGAGCGCAACCCAGCGCATTCAAAAGGCCAGACGAAAAACTCCGCGCCTCATCTGGACCGTCAGCCTGTACCCGTTTCCAAAGCGCGCACAATCCCCTATGAATTTTCGGTTCATCCTTCCAGGCCTGATCAGTTATCTGCTGCGCGGATTTTAAATCGCCCGTCCGGGCATAGGCCTCGATGAAGGGCAAATTCTCGAACGCGTCGCTCGCAACCAAATTCTGTTTCGCGGCTTCGCGCCCCAAATCTGCAGCTTGTTTCCAGTTTCCGGCCTGCCGTGCCAATTCAGCCTGCTCATAAAAGTAACACCACGTACGCAAAGGTTCTTTGCTGAAAGGAGGGTTGGATAATTTTAACGGCGGGGCTTCTGTAATGATTTGCGATGGATTGGAAATCGGAATTGAAGCGCTGACCTCATCGGGAAAAGTGGAATACGTCTCTGCGTCATCGAAGGCTGGATCGAGCACGCGCAGGCAGCCGTTTTTGGGGAAATAGATGAAGATGGCTTGCGAGGTATTGCCGCGAAAGGTCACAGTGCGGTAGGGAAGTTGAATGGCGGTATCCGCTTTGAGGTCCGGTAGAGTTGCGCCGCCCAGCCGTTCGACAGAATAGAGCATGGCATAAGGCAAATCGGATTTTTGAAAGCCCGGCGCATACATCCAATTTAATGGCGCGGTAAAAGAAAGATCTGTTTCGTAATCTATCGGGACGTAAGTGGTCAAGATGGCAGTTTTCGGTTTGAGCGCGGGGATGCGCCACGCCAACTGCCAATAGATTTCCTGCTGCCTGGCCCAGTCACGCCGAAATATATTTGCGTTGAAAAATTGTTGGCCAATGCCGAGCGCGATCAAAAAGGCAAAGATATAGTTTTTTGCGCGCGCATTCTTGATGAGCAATTCAACCAGGCCGGCGATGAACAAACTTGCGCCGAACATCATTGAGATCATGAAACGGTCAAAACTGGATTGAAGCGTGAGCGGAAGCCCGGCCGCGAAGGACGGAACGCGCCCAAGCAAAATTCCGATGACACCGATGGCGATGGCCTGAAGAGCAAAAGTGTGCGTTGACTTTTCTGGGAACTGCAGTTTGAAAAGATAAAAGGAGAGAAGTAAAAGGGAAAGAAGGATGACAGCGAAGGCGAGAAGGCTGGTCGGTGCGGCAATGGATTTCGATGTGAGCACGAATACTTGCGCCCAGACGTAAAAACCCGCTTTCCAAAGCGCATCGCCAAAAACGAAAAGCGCGTCAGCGATGGACGGGATCTGTCGGGCGGTTGTCACGCCATAGGAAATATACGCGCCAGACTTGTAATAGTAAGCCAGCCAGCCGGCATTCAAAAACCAGATAAGAAAATAAGGCCACCAGCGTTTAAGGGCTTGAATAAAGGCGGGCAAAAAAGTTTTAGTTTCTTCGCCAAGAATGACCCACATGAAAAGAAAACGGAGCGGTTCGAGACCGATGAAATATTCAGTTGGGAAGAGTCCCATTATCAAAAAGAGGAGCGCAATAATTGTGCCTGGAAAAAATTTTTGCGGTGTGCGGATTGCGCGAGCGCTGAAACCAAACGAGAGCAGGTAAAAGATGAAGGGAATCCATTCCTGATTAATGTGGGTCAGGGCAACCCATTGTTGACTGTATCCCGGAAAGACAAGAAATAGAAAAGATATGATGACCGTTAGGCGTCTTTGATTCGGCCAGATTTGATGCAGCGCAAACCAGGCGGAAAGCGCTGCAATGAAACGAATGACGAGGGCAAAAATTTGCCAGAGAAGCGGATTGGATGGGATGAGGCTGGTTGTGAGGAAGAAGATCGGGCCAAGAAATGGACGAAACCCGCTGAAGGCCGGGATGAACTCGCGCGGGCCAAGAAATTTTGCAATCCACGCAAAAGACCAATCGTCCCAATAGAAGCCGGTATAGGGCAGCAACAAACCATAAGCAAGGATGGTTGTCAGCGCGAAGGCAAACGGAATGGATTTGACCGTGAAGCGGATGGATTTCATATCGAAGCAATTATAAGAGAAAAGCCGTCTCAGTATTCAGACGGCTTTTATAAAAACGATGCGTGGGCAAGGCGGGCTTTCCGCGAAGTTTAGCACAGCAGCGCTTAAAACCCATCCGCCACGTATTCTCCCCAAACCCTTCTCAGCGTATTGCAAATTTCACCGAGCGTGACGTTATTCTCCACGCATTCGATAAAAAGCGGCATCAAATTCTCCGATCCACCTGCCGCAGATTTCAATTTCCCAAGCAACTCCTCTGCCAGTCTCTGATCTCTAGTCTCTCTTAATTTCTTCAACCTCTCGCGCTGGCCCAACTCAATCGCCGGGTCAACCTTCAAACGTTCCAACGTGAGATCTTCCTCCACCTGGAATTGATTCACACCCACTACCGCCTGCTCCCCTTTTTCAATTGCCTGTTGCGCGGCGTAGGCGGCGTTCTGAATTTCGTTCTGCATGAATCCTTTTTCGATCGCCTGCAGCGCCCCGCCCATCTCGTCAATTTTAGAGATGTACTCCTGCGCGCGATTTTCAATCTCGTCCGTGAGATATTCGATCAGGTACGATCCCGCCAGCGGGTCAATGGAATCGGCAACGCCCGATTCATACGCAATGATTTGCTGTGTGCGGAGCGCGACGCGCACGGATTTTTCCGTTGGAAGCCAGAGCGCCTCGTCCATGGAATTGGTGTGCAAACTCTGCGTGCCGCCGAGCGCCGCGGATAAAGCTTGCAAAGCCACGCGCACAACATTGTTTTCGGGTTGCTGCGCGGTGAGCGTGGAGCCTGCAGTCTGCGTGTGGAAACGCAATTGCCAATTGGACGGCTTTTGCGCCTTGAAACGTTCGCGCATGATCTTCGCCCACATGCGGCGCGCGGCGCGGAACTTGGCGACCTCTTCAAGCAGGTTGTTGTGCGCATTGAAGAAGAACGAAAGCTGACCGGCGAAATCGTCCACTTGCAATCCGGCGGCAAGCGCGGCTTCCACATACGCGATTCCATTTGCCAGCGTAAACGCCACTTCCTGCACAGCCGTTGAACCTGCTTCACGGATGTGATAACCCGAAACCGAGATCGTATTCCAAGACGGAACTTCTTTGGCGCAAAATGAAAATATATCCGTGATCAATCTCATCGAAGGCGCAGGCGGGAAAATATATGTGCCGCGCGCAATGTATTCTTTCAAGATATCATTTTGAATTGTGCCGCGCAGTTTCCTGATATCCGCGCCCTGCCTCTTTGCCACCGCGATGTACATTGCAAGCAAAATCCCCGCGGGCGCGTTCATCGTCATCGAAGTCGAAACATTTTCCAAAGGAATGTCTTTGAATAAAATCTCCATATCATGCACCGCTGAAATCGAAACGCCGACTTTTCCCACTTCGCCATGCGCAATGGGATCGTCCGCGTCATAGCCAATCTGAGTTGGGAGGTCAAACGCCACGCTCAATCCCGTTTGACCCTGCGCCAACAAATAGCGATAGCGTTTATTAGACTCCTCCGCTGTGGAGAACCCCGCGTACTGGCGCATGGTCCAAAAGCGCGAACGATACATCGTTGGCTGGACACCGCGTGTAAACGGATACTCACCAGGGAAGCCTAACTTCGCCTCATAATCTTTGTCTTCATCTTTGGGCAACGCCACGCGCGGGACCTGGATGCCTGCCGAGGTCTCGAAGCGCGGTTTCCGCTCTGGAGATTTTTCAAGCGTCTTCCTGAGCGTGGTCTCTTTCCAACGATCGTATTGTTTTTGAATATTCATAAAAAATCCTTTTTGAAGCGCGAAGCACACCAGGAAAGCAAAGATTTAAAAAGCTTTTTTCTTGGCAATCTTCGCGCTCTTCGCAGTTAATTTCTTCAAGTATACAGCAACCCTTCCCAGCCAGAATTGGATAAACACGGGCGAAATATCAGGACAAAAGTCATTTGTTATCCGCCAACGAAAATGCTAGACTTATCGTATATTACTCAGGAGACATCCAATGAAAATCATCGGATACATTGCCGCGGCCATTTTCATTTTCTTCGGTGTGCTGTTCATTTGGGGCGCGGGCGGGACGAACGGCGGCGGTTTCAGTTGGATCGTGACCGGTACGGTCAGTGTGTTGATCGGCTTCGGGTTGATCTGGCTGGCTTCGCGCAAACCGGCTCTGGGTCAGGCAGGAGGCGAGACAGTGCTCAAACTCGATTTGCCCTCGCAAACCAAAATCGAACAAATGAAATGCAGAAATTGCGGCGGCGCTTTGTCGCCCGATAATATCAAGATGGTGGCCGGCGCGCCCTGGGTCACTTGCCCGTGGTGCGGCGCGACCTATCAATTAACCGAAGAACCGAAATGGTAAATCAGGTGCCAGGCGCGAAGGTGTCAGGATTGGCGGAATTCCCGATACCCGGCGCATGACACCAGACACATCTCGCGGAGGGCTAATGAAACAAAAACTGCTTGCAATCTCCCTCGCTTTCATTTTGACCTTTGGGCTGGTCGCCAGCGTATCTGCGCAAAGTTATTCCTTCAGTCTCGATAAAGAAGTGGTGGATGTGTATTGGAATTCAGACGGGACACTGGCGCTGAATTATCAATTCACATTTTCCAATCAGCCTGGCGCGCAACCTATTGACTTCGTAGACGTTGGCATGCCCAACGGGGATTTTGACATCAGCACAGCCACCGCTGACGTGAACGGCAACCCTGTTTCTGTTTCGCAAAGCGATTACCAGGGCAGCGGCTCGGGTTTCGCGGTTGTGATGGGCTCGCAGGCCATTAGCGCCGGCGCAAGCGGCACGGTCCGCGTTTATGTCGGCAGGATCACAGGTGTGCTTTACCCTGACACCAGCGACAGCAATTACGCCAGCGGTGAATTCGCGCCGACCTACTTCGGCTCGCAATATGTAGTTGGCAAAACAGACATGACCGTCACTTTCCATCTGCCGCCCGGCGTCAAGCCCGAAGAACCGCGCTGGCACACGCCACCAGCCGATTTCCCATCCGAACCGCAGACTGGACTCGATGCGAATGGCCGCGTGACCTACACATGGAACAATACGAATGCCAATGCTTACAGCTCATATAATTTTGGCGCCTCGTTCCCGAAGAGTTACATTCCCGATTCGGCCATCGTCCAAACCAACTCACTGGAAGTGATTTTCGGATTGATCTTGGGCCTGTTCAGTTTCGTGGCAGGTTCCCTGCCATGCCTGATCTTTGCCGCGCTTTTCTTCGGCATTCCCATCTTAGGCGTCATTCAGGGACAGCGCCGCAAACTGCAATACATCCCGCCGCGCATCGGCATCGAAGGTCACGGCATCAAACGCGGCCTGACGGCGGTCGAGTCTGCCATGTTAATGGAACAGCCGCTCGACAAAGTGATGACGATGATTTTATTTGGCGTGATCAAAAAGGGCGCGGCCAGCGTCGTCTCGCGCGACCCGCTCAAAGTCCAGGCAACTGAACCGCCGCCCGATGGCCTGCATGATTATGAAATGGATTTTCTGAACGCCTTCAAGGAGGATAATCCCAAAACGCGTCAATCCCTGCTGCAGGAAATGATGGTCAAGCTCATCCGCTCGGTCACGGAAAAAATGAAGGGCTTCAGCCGCAAAGAGACTCAGGATTATTACAAGAGCATCATGGAGCAGGCCTGGTCGCAGGTGGAAGCCGCGGCTACGCCCGAAGTCAAGAGCCAGAAGTTCGACGAGAATCTCGAATGGACCATGCTTGACAAGGATTACGATGACCGCACGCGGCGCGTCTTCACCGGGCCAATCTATGCGCCGCTGTGGTGGGGACGTTACGACCCGGCCTATCGCACGCTTCCATCCGCGCCCGCGCCGGTTTCCACTTCACCGGCCTCAGGCCAGGCCCCAACCTTTTCCGCACCGCGCCTGCCCGGCTCGGACTTCGCCGCATCGGTTGTGGGAGGCGTGCAAACTTTCTCGCAAAAAGTCATCGGCGATGTGAGCTCCTTCACCAGCAAAGTCACCAACGTCACCAACCCTCCGCCCAAGCCATCTGCTTCAAGCTATCGCGGCGGCGGTGGCGGCGGATGCGCCTGTGCCTGTGCGGGCTGCGCCTGTGCCTGCGCTGGCGGAGGAAGATAATTCGGTCGAATGTTCCATGTTGAAAGTTTAAAGGTGCCAATGTTTAACATAAGTTCACTCAAATCTGCCTTCAGTCCTCGGCCTGCGCTCAATGGTCCATCGTCGGGACTTTACCATTACACCCGCACAGATGAACACGAAAAATCGCGCGTCCATCTGCGAATTGACCCGGATGAAAGCGGCACATTGATCGTCAACGCCAACCGAGTCATGCACCTGAATCCGAGCGCGGCTTTTATGGCCTGGTTGATTCTCGAAGGCAAAGGCGATGACGAGATTCTCAAGACTTGCTCGAAGAAATGGAAAGTGGAAAGTAGTTTGTTGAGAAACGATCTTTCGACCTTCAACCTTCAACTTTCAGAACTTCTTCGTCCCGACGGAGCCTGCCCGATTCACGAACTTGGCCTGGAGACAACCATGCCATTCAGCGCGCGTCCGTCCGCGCCCTACCGCATGGACCTGGCGATCACCTATCGCTGTAATAACGACTGCGCCCATTGCTACAACGCCCGCGAGAGAAATTTTCCCGAACTTGACACCCGACACTGGAAATTGATTCTGGATAAACTTTGGGAACTCGGCGTGCCGCACATTGTCTTCACCGGCGGCGAAGCGACCTTGCGAAACGACCTGCCTGAGTTGATAGCTTATGCTGAATCCAAAGGACAGATCACCGGCCTTAACACAAACGCCCGCCGACTCTCCGACGAGAAATATGTTCAGCAACTTGTGGATGCCGGGCTTGATCACGTGCAGATCACGGTCGAATCCTGCGATGAGCAAATCCACGACCAGATGATGCGCGCCAAAGGCGCATTCAAGCAAACCATTCAGGGCTTGAAGAATGTGTTGAACTCAAAACTTTATGTGATGACTAACACCACGATGCTTCGCACCAATGTTCATAAAATTCCCGACACGCTGGATTTCCTGGCCGACCTCGGCGTGCCAACCATCGGACTCAATGCGCTGATCTATTCCGGTCATGCCCTGACCGTTGGGACGGGTCTCAAAGAAAGTGAGCTTCAACCCCTCCTCGACATTGCCACGCGCAAAACTGCCGAGCGCGGACAGCGCCTGATCTGGTACACGCCGACGCAGTATTGCCAATTCGATCCGACTGCAAATAATTTGGGAGTCAAAGGATGCACAGCCGCGTTGTACAGCATGTGCATTGAATCCAACGGCAACGTGTTACCATGCCAATCGTACTATCACCCAATCGGAAACATGCTGGCCGATTCATGGGATTCGATTTGGAACCACAAACTATCGGTGCAATTGCGCGAGCGGCAAAACCTGCCCGCCAAATGCGAGACTTGCCCGGTTGTATCTGAATGCGGCGGCGGATGCCCGTTGCAGTTTCAAACAGAAGGTCTGCAGGTTCCAGCTTGAAACCATCAGACCTTTGGCTTTGAACTGGAATGTTATGAGCGGCCATGACGCCATCGAGAAGAATGCGTCGAAAAAGTGATTGTCATCTTATTTCATACAAAGTCTAGTAAACTAAAAATATGGTCGCCATTAAAAATACCGAGATATCCTATTTGTTAGCCTTTCCCGATCCTGCGGAGAAAGCCTCCGAGCCGCTTCAACAAATCAGCGGACTTAAGGATGCGCCATATTTCCAGCCCGTAGATATCCGCGTCAGAACGCTGGGACAGGTTGAGGTCCAGGTGGCAGGCGTGCAAGTATCCGTCCTGCGCCAGCGCTACGATGATCGTATCCAAATGTTGGATTGCAGATTTAAGTTGCCGAATGCCTTAAGCCTGCAGGCCATTCAACAACGCGAAATTATCGAGAAGACACTGAGAGAAATATACCTGCCTGCCGAATATCTGACGAGCGGGATGTTTGAAGAATATATTGTGCTTCTGCTTGTCGGCGCGCAGCCGACGCCAGATAAGTTTATTGAGAGAAACGCGGCGGCCCTGGCGCGTTTCATGCGCTCGCAACGCGAGGTGTTCGATCCGCGCGAGATCAAAGACATCCTGATTTCACGCGTGCGTTATTCAAATATGGAACTCACACTCGTGGATTGGGACGGCGCGGTCATCATTACGCCCAGCGGAGATTTTCAATCGGACATCGAACTGCTCAAGATCGGCAATTACCAGCTGCTTCGCTACCGGATGTTGGACAGTGACGTGGACGCCAGCCTGCGCATGATCCGCGAAAGGTTTCGCCGCAACCCGCGCAACGCCATTCAGATCGGACCAACGCGCGCCGAGATGCGCCGCATCATCCAACACCGCCTCGAACTGATGCTCGACTTCGAACACACCGAGCAAAACCTTTTGTTGATCGGCGATTGGTACACGGCGCAGCTGTATCACATTATTCGCGATGAATTCTATCTGGAAGATTGGAAACAGGCCGTAAAGAATAAACTGGACGACCTGCAAAGCGTCATAGAGACCATACGCGAAAATTTCTCACTCTCATGGCAAAGCCTGATGGAGAGCATACAGATCGCGGGCTGGCTCATACTCCTGGTCGGGTATTTTGTTTTGTATTTTATAGACATTGGATGGTTCAAAAAACCATAATGGAGGCCGCATGAATATCTTCAAGAACTTTACAAAAGTTCGAACTCTGCCAACGGGTGTGTATCAAAAACAATCACCGCCCGATCAACCGCCGTATCGAATTCACCTGCGTTTGCAGGCCGATGGCTCCGGCGTGCTCATCGTCAACGCCGCCACCGTTTTGCACCTCAACCCAACCGCCGCCGAATACGCTTACCACTTCATCAAAGGAACTTCTCCCGCTGAGGCGGCCAAAGAAATCGCGGCCCGCTACCGAGTCCGGCGTGAAGCGGCATTGCATGACTTTCAGGATTTTTCGCAGCGGATTCAAACTCTCGTCACGACTCCGGATCTTGATCCCGTTTCCTTTCTAGACTTCGAGCGGGTCGCGCCTCATTCAGCCGATCTCGGCGCCCCGCTCCGACTCGACTGCGCGTTGACCTATCGCTTGCCCGCCAACACGCAAGCCAATTACGCCCCCGTCAAACGCGCCGACCGCGAACTGACCGCTGACGAGTGGATGACGATTCTCGATAAGGCCTGGCAGGCTGGCATTCCACACATCACATTCACCGGCGGCGAAGCAACTCTGCGCGACGACCTGCCGCAACTGATCGCGCGCGCCGAAAAGAACGGCCAGGTCTGCGGGCTGTTAACCGACGGCTTGAAACTCGCCGATAAAAAATATCTTGATCTTCTGCTGCAAACCGGCCTCGACCACATTCTCTTTATTCTCCAGCCTGAAAACCCAGCCTCATGGAAAGCGCTCGAGATCATCATGCCCGAAGATATTTTTGTCACAGTTCATGTCACACTCGCCGAAAAAATTATCAACACCGCAAGCGAGATATTGGAAAAATTGGCGAAGCTGGGCGTAAAAAGCCTCTCCCTCGGCGCGCAGGATACCTCCCTCAAAGATGTTTTCAAAGAGGCGCAAAACAAAGCCGCCAATCTCGGTCTGACTCTCAAATTCGATCTGCCCGTGCCGTATTCGTCAACTCATCCCGTCGCGCTGGAGACCGCCGAAGATAATATTCCAAGCGGCGCGGGCAAAGCCTGGCTCTACGTCGAACCCGATGGCGATGTCCTGCCCGCGCAAGGCATGTCAGATAAAGTACTGGGCAACCTCCTGCGTGATCCGTGGGAAAAAATAATTCAATAGCATCACAAGAGGAAATTCCTGCCAAACAGCCGTCAGTCTTCCTGACGGCTGTTGCAGTTTTGCAAGGCAGCCAAGAAACTTTGGCAGCGGCATTGTTGTAAGTAATATAGCGCAAGAAGTATCCGCCACACTGAGATCACTTCTACTGAACCGCCACCAAAACTTTAATGGTATGCTTGCCAAAATTCCGGAGGTTGCATGAAAACCAGTATTTTTATAGTTATTATTGGCATACTTATCTTGTGTTTCGCCGCAGTTTGTCTTATTGGCGTCGCTGCTTATTTTTTCTTTGTGCCAAACAATGGCATTTTCGCCTCACCAACTTTTATCACACCACAAACAAATATCGAGCCGCCTGCCGCCCCGCCCCCAACCGAGACGCCCGCCGCGGCCTGCCCAACCCTGACGGCCAATATCATTCAAGCCTCACAGGGCGAGGCGTACAGTTCCGATTCCATCAGCAATACACCCAGTCCCGATTGGCAGACATTGGTTACATATAGCGTGAATGGCGATCAGATCAGCGATCCAGCTTACGAAAGCGTCCCCAACAGCCTTAAATCCCAACAACAGGATGTGGCGGCGCAGCGCACCTCCTGGAATCTGTTCATCGGGATCATCCCGCTCGAAGATCGGCAGATGGTTTCAGAATACCAGGTGTTCACTGATGGACCAAATAATTTCCTGGCCGCCGTGGAGCAGGCTCCCGATGACCCGGCCAAGTGGATAGTTGAAGTGGACTCCGCCGACTTGCAGAACAAGAACGGGCTGATCTTCACGCTTATCCATGAATACGCCCACCTGCTGACTTTGAATGCAGATCAGGTCCCGCCCGATATCGCCGTCTACAAGCACCCTGAAGATCAGAATCTTTACAATAAAAAAGTTGCCGCCTGCGCCGCCTACTTTCCCGGCGAAGGTTGCAGCAAGCCAAACTCTTATATCAACACTTTTTATAATCGGTTTTGGGTTGATATAGCAGATGAGTGGCAGAAGGTGGATGCATTCTCCAGCGCAGACGACCAGAATCGATACTACGAAAAACTTTACGCTTTCTACAAAGCCCACCGGGATCAATTCGTGGACGACTACGCCGTCACCAATACATCCGAGGACATGGCCGAGACCTTTGCCTATTTTATTCTCTCGCCCAAACCTGCCGGCAATTCCATCAAAGAACAGAAATTAACCTTCTTCTACGATTACCCCGAACTCATCCAATTGCGCGCACAGATCCTGGAAAACGTGTGCGCGCTCAACCCATAATATGAGCGCACCTGAACGCCCCATTCCCGAATCATACTGGGTGCTTCCCGGTCAATTCCTGGCTGGCGAATATCCCGGCCGATTTCATATTGAAAAATCCCGCCCGCATGCAAATGCCCTTCTTGAAGCCGGCTTCAACACCTTCATTGATCTGACCAGGCCGGACGAATTGCCGCCTTACGATTCCATCCTCAAGGAACAAGCCAGCCTGTACGGAATCGAAATACAACACCTGCGATTTTCCATCGGCGACTTCGGCTTGCCCACGCGCCAAGGAATGAAAGCCACACTCGATGCAATTGATTCCGCGCTCAACGCGGGACGCAAGGTTTATCTCCATTGCTGGGCCGGGGTTGGGCGCACCGGCACGACAGTCGGTTGTTACCTCGTGCGGCATGGTAAAACAGGCGTACAAGCACTGCAACAACTCTCCAACTGGTGGCAGACTGTTCCCAAAAGCCAACGCTATACGCGCTCACCCGAAACCGACGAACAGGTTCGATTTATCCTCGATTGGAAAGAATGAACTGGCATAATCGCTACGTCCAACAATCAACATGGACGCGTAGCTTGCGCGCCTACCTGTTCGAGCAAACCGGATTGTCACGCGCCCGCCGCGTGCTCGAAGTGGGATGCGGCACCGGCGCCATCCTTTCGACGCTGGAAACAACCGCCTCGCTTCACGGCCTGGACCTCGCACCGGACGCGCTGACCCAATGCCGCATCCACGCCCCAGCCGCGTCGCTGACGCGCGGCAACGTGCTTCACCTGCCCTATCCAGATCAAGCCTTCGATATCACATATTGCCACTTTCTTTTGCTATGGATCAAAGCTCCGCTACACGCCTTGTTGGAAATGAAACGCGTCACCCGTCCAAATGGGAATATTCTGGCTCTGGCCGAACCTGATCACGACAAACGCATTGATAAACCTGACGAACTCGCAATCCTTGGAAAGTGGCAGGCCCAATCATTAAAGCGGCAGGGAGCAAATCCCGGCCTCGGCGCGCAGTTGGCATACCTATTCCATCAGGCCGGCATCCACCTGGTTGAAACGGGGACCATTCAAAGCCGGGGCAGTGAGGCGCTCAAACCCGCTGAATGGGAAAATGAATGGGCGGTGTTGGAAGCCGATTTGGCAGACATCGCCTCGGGGCAGGAAATCCAGCAGATGAAGCGCCTGGATAAACGGGCCTGGGCACGCCGTGAGCGCGTGCTGGATGTGCCGACGTACTTTGCGTGGGGTCAGGTATAATAACTGTAGAAATTATTGGAGGTTTTTTGGAAACTTTACAACCCGATACCCAGCCCACGCCACAAGCTCCCGCACAGGAGCGTATGGATTGGAAACGTTTTGTGCTCGACCTGTTTGAAACAATTGGCCTGGCTGTTATTCTTTTCCTGGTAATCAATATGCTTTCGGCGCGCGTGCGCGTGGATGGCTTCAGTATGTTGCCCACCTTACAAGACGGCGAATTCATGCTCGTAAACAAACTGGCATATCGCACAGGCCTCCCCACACGCGGAGACATTATCGTATTCCGCTCGACGACTACCGACAATCTTGACCTGGTCAAACGCGTCATCGGCCTGCCCGGTGATAAAGTGGAAGTTCGCAACGGCCAACTCATTCTGAATGGTCAGGCATTGAGCGAGTCATATATCAATGCCGCGCCGAATTATAGCGGGCAATGGCAGGTGCCGGATGGATACCTGTTCGTTCTGGGCGATAACCGTAACAACTCATCAGATTCGCATCAATGGGGCTTTTTACCAATGCAAAACATCATCGGCAAAGCCATCCTGATCTATTGGCCGCCTCCTGAATGGGCACTGATCAACCACACAAAAATCGTATTAGCGGCACCTTGAGATGAATATGAACGAAAATACTCTTGCTGAACCCTTCCAATGCGCAGAATGCCAGGCAGGCATGATGCGCCTGCGTTTCATTACTTATTTTACATGGCTGGGCGAGGAACTCATCACCGTCCCCAATTTCCCGGCCTGGATATGCGACGTATGCGGGCGCCGCGAATACGACGAAAAAGCCATCTCGTGGCTGACCATGCTATTGGATCCAAATGCCGGCAAACCAACCAAACGGAAATCCGCTGCGCGTCGCACCCCGGCGCGGCCGGTTTCTCGTCCACCCGCCGAATCCTAAGCTGACGAGGTTTCCGCTCTATGACAATGGATACATCTCCCCGCACCTATCGCTTCCTCCCGTCAACCATTTTGACATCCGGTTACTTGACGGTTGGCAAGATCATGGTAACCAGTACGGGCGTTATGGCTATGATGAATGATTCGACCCACTCGGCCATGGAGGTTCATGATGCACGGCTGGCGCGCCTGCACATGCCCACCAAACTGGTTGACCACTTCGAGATGACACGCATGATGAAAATGCATGTTTATGCGGTCTGCATGAATCGCCGCGAGGACCTTGGGCCGCAGGCGTTAGTGCGCGGAGGCTATACCACTACCAGCATCGTGGAATATCCCGTCCGCCTCACAACTCAAATGTTTGAAATCGAGGGCGTGATGGAACTATCGGGCCGCTTTGATTTCACAACCCTCATGACGGAAGGCACGCGCGAATTCATTCCGATCTTCAACGCCACATTGACAGCAATCTTGATCCCCAACCTGCGTGTGGAAAGCGCGGGCATGCTGGTCAATCGCCGCCAAATTGATCTGGTGGCCCTGCTCAACCAAAGAGTCAAACCTGAAAGCTAAGACAAAAATCGCTTGACCAGCAGGGCTTGGGATGATAAAATCCGCCCGCTTCCAAGAACGCCCCCATCGTCTAGAGGCCCAGGACGCAACCCTTTCAAGGTTAAGACCGGAGTTCGAATCTCCGTGGGGGCACTTGGATGAAGGGCGAGAAGTCAATCATGGTTGAATGGAGCAAATAACCATGAACATTTCCCCCCGATCCGTTGCCCGAAAACGTAAATTAGACTTTGCTATATCTATGCCCGATCTCGCGGAATTTATGACCACCCAGGAAGCCGCAAAGAAATTAGGCTTCAACGTAAAGTCAATCCCAATGATGTTACGAAATAAAACACTTGACGGGATTCGATTCGGGCGCGCCTGGCTCGTCTCTAAAAAATCTGTGCAAGAATATCTTTCCAAAACAAAAGGCATGAGCAAGAACGATCCCCGCCGAAAAACACCAAAATAAAAACGCTTGCTTATTGACAAGCGTTTTTTAGTTTGATATACTCTTTACCAAAGAAATGACTTCATCCCGCCGAAAGGCGTTTATTTTTAGGATTTAGTCATTACTTTGGAAATGACTACAGAACATTACTAACTGAATAACCGCTCACCGTGTACCGCGTGACATAAAACGCGGGAGTGATGGCGCGGCCAAAATCAAACATGAAAGGAGGTGATTCACTTGACAACATGTCAAGTATGCGGAAGCCTTCCCTGGCGTGAAGGTTGAAGAGGCATAAATCAAAAGGCCTCCCCACCAGGGGAGGCCAGTCACAAGGCAAGAGAATTAGGGATGATTCTCTTGCAAAGGGATTCTAGCATAGGTGAATATGAAAAAAATAATCTGCTTGATACTCTCTCTCGGACTCTCCGCCCTGGCCTGTAGCGCTTCGCTTGTAAAGACCAACGCGCAAACAGGCGCGAGCCTCCCCACTGAAACAGCGCAAACAATAACGGGACCGACAGGAAGCGCAAGCCCTGAGACCTGCACAGTCACCGCGGCCAACTTGAATCTACGCAGTGCGCCGAGTCCGGATGCAAACGTTATAACCTGGCTACATGCGGGCAATCAAATAATCATTTTGGAGGATCCGCCGGTCAACGATTGGAATCATGTACAAGCTGGCAATCTCACCGGCTGGATAAACTCAATCTACTGCAAAAGGAATTGAACCATGAAAAAAGTAATTGCAAGCGCGGCGGGTATCTTATTCGCCGTCTTTAGCGTAGCCATTCTTGGCTTGCTTATGTCTCTCACGTTCGGCGCTTTGGGAATGTTATTCCCCGGCAGCTTTACAAATCAAATTTGGGGCCTGGTGCTTTTCGACATTGCCGCGATGGTCTGGGCGCTCGTGTTCGTATTCAAATCAGAAAGCACAAGTCAATATGCAATCGCGGCTATCGGCTTTATTGCGGCCTTCCTGGGCACGCTTGGCATGGTCGCTGTAGACGTGATGCTAGGCGGGCAAACTTATGTCAAGGTTGAAGACTGGGTAGGTCAATGGCTGGTTTATGGCTTTGTGATTATGACCGCGATACATTCAGCCCTACTGTATGCTCACCATGCAACCGCCCCTAACATTAGCGAAAAAATCAATGTGGGCATAGCTCGCGGCGAAATTGTAAGCGAAGCAGTCAAACAAGCGACTCAATCGCTTGAAGTGCAAAAGGCCGAACTGGCAAAGACGATCCATGAGGACATTGTGAATCAGGTCAAGCGTGATCTTGGATTATCGCGCGCCGGTCGTCAAGTAATAGACCTTCCAGCTTTGCCCGTGCCCGAAACGCAGAACGCCGCGCCCAATTCGAGACCGGCTTTTTCAATCTCGCAGTTATTCCCGTTTTTGTGGAAACAGTCTGACGGGAATCGGACATATGAATCAACCGCGAAAGCGGAGGAGGCAGGCTCGACACCGCCCGCCCCTTTAGCGGGCACGGAGGAAAGCGGGAAGCAGTAAAGCGGCTTTATACCTGGACGTGCCAATACTGCGGGCAACCCTTCGAGACTGAGTTCTATAGTCAAAGATATTGCAACCCGACACACAAACATTATGCTTATTTGGAACGGAGGAAAGATAAAGTCAGTACACGCTTTGACCGTGTACAAAAATAAGGCATGGAGAAAGCAATCAAGGCGGCAGGGCAATAAACCTTGCCGTCTTGATTTTTGTTCCCTGTTCCCGGTTCCCTGCGCCGTCGGCCTGGCGTGTATCTCCCTGCGCAGCACGCACGCAAGCGCGCACGATTAGCCAATGGAGTCCCCCTGCTCAAATTCACATCCCAACGCACAACGCACAGAAAGGCCGGTAGGGAGTACCCAATCCTGACAGAAAACACAGATGTTCAATAAGATTTTTCATACTAGGTTAAGAAAACAGAATGCAATAACATACAACCAAACGAAAGGAGAATAAAAAATGTACCGATTGCCCCGCTCGCGTTATCTCGGAATCAAACTGAATCAACACGAGGACGAAGCCCTGATCCTTTGGGCCAACAATCAAGGGCTTGATAAGTCCGTGCTTGTGCGGCAAATATTACACGCCGCGTTCAATGACAGGGCGCCTCGTGATCTATTCCCCGCGCATCTTCAAAGCGCATTGGGAATACCGCCGCAAGAGCAGCCATGAAAATTAAACAGTGACGCCCCGACCTGGCATGGTCTGGAGCGTCTGAGTTGAGAATGGCCGGTTAGCCATGAGTCTCTTTTTTGATTATAGCATAGGACAAAACACAATGACAAAAACAACACTAAAAGAACTTACAGAAAAAGCAAAAGTTGCGTCGAAGCACGAAGAGTCAAATCCTGCGGCAGAAAAACGCACTACGAAAAAAGATCGCAAGCCAAACTCTGACGAAATGAAACAAGGCCTTGATATATACCTTCGAGGACTTCCTCCAGAACTACGCACAAGGTTTGAAAGATTTAATCAGCTTGTCATCACTGAAGCGGTAAACGCCGATCAAGCCGATCCCACGCTTGATAATCTGTTACCTGAAATAAAAACAATTGACGCGGCAACGATCCTAAAAACAGAATACCCTCCCATTGATTGGACTGTGCAAGATTATCTTGCGCCTGGTCTAACTTTCCTTGTAGGAAAGCCAAAGGTCGGCAAGTCATGGCTTGCGCTACAACTTGCGTTATCAGTTTTGACCGGCGGCAAGATGTTTGACAAAGATGTGAAAGCTGGCCGCGTGTTGATCCTTGCCCTGGAAGATAACGCGCGGCGATTGAATGATCGCATGAAAATGCAGGGCTGGCATGTCAAACCTGGAAGCGTTGATTTTATGATGGCCGATGATTTTAGAGATCAAATCAAGGCTCTCAATGCTGGCGGCGGAAAAAGATTATTGAATTTTATCGAAAAGAAAAAATATAGACTTGTAATCGTTGATACCTTTAGCCGCGCTATTCAAGGCGATCAACTAGACCCAGGACAAATGACCGAGTCCGTCGGCCCCTTGCAACAACACGCGCTGAGCAAGGGCGTGGCCTTAGTGATTGTAGATCACATGCCGAAGAACTCACCTTCACAAAGCCCGATAGATCATGTTTACGGAAGTGTAGCAAAAGCAGGCATTACCGATGCGTTATGGGGACTCTACAAAGAGCAAGGCAAAGCTGGAGCAAAGATAGCCGTTACCGGTCGCGATGTTGCTGAGACTGAATTAAAATTGATGTTTGATACACGCGGCTTTTATTGGCATTGCGAAGGAAACGCGCTTGACGTTGAAATGACAATGCAACGCAAAAAGATACTTGATGTTTTGAATGATATCGGAAAAGCGCAACTCAAAGATATAGCCAAAGCGGCAGGGCAGCATGAAAGCCATTGTCACACAAGATTACAAGACCTTGTCAACGCTGGGAAGGTGCGACGCATTGCGAACGCGCAAACTTCAAACATTTTCTATGAACTCCCAAGCGAGTTACAGGGTTACAGCACTTCCCATGCTTCTGACGAGCACAAGAAGTGCTAGAAGACCTGTAACCCTGTAATCCATATCTGAGGCCACTCATGAACGCAAAAGATATAAATCAAACTTATAACCTGCTTGCCCTGGCTGAGAACGACACCCACCTAAAACACTTCGGGATTTATTACATCGGCCCTTGTCCATTCTGCGGTGGTCGTGATCGATTCAACCTGAAACAGACTCCCGATGGCTGGCGCTGGCTTTGTCGAAAATGCACCCAGGCCAACTACAAAAGCCCCATTGATTACATCATGCGCCGCGACGATCTGGACTTCAGACAAGCCTTGCGGACTTTGAACGGCAAAACGTCACAACCTGCGCCACGCGCACAAGTTACGATCACAGCCGCACCGGCTCGATCCTTGCCCGATTCAAACTGGGAGTCATCCGCATGGAAAGAAGTTAGCGCGGCGAATAATGCGCTTTTGAAATCACAAGAAGCCCGCGATTACCTCACTGGTCGAAGACTCGATCAATGCACCTGGAATTTATATTTGCTTGGGTATGCAGTGATCTACGATCCCACCGTCAAAAGACAACGTCCTGCCATTGTGATCCCATGGCAGGACGGCGAAACCATCACAGCAATCAAATACAGATTTATTGACAATGTGCCTGATGGCTTACGCTACACCGCGCACAAGGGAAGCACTCCAATCCTGTTTGGTTTATCAGCCGCAGCCAATGATAAGACTCTGCTCTTGGTCGAAGGTGAAATCAATTGTATGAGCATAAGTCAAACCGCTTGTTATGAATTGATCTCTGGCCTGGACGTTATCTCATTTGGAAGTGACACCGGCGGCAGAGCTTCGATCCTTCAAACGATAGCAAGTGGCTATCAGCGTGTGATCGTCTGGGCCGATGATGCAGAGAAATCAAGTGCGATTCGATCCATGCTTGCGCGGCCCGCCCTGGCTTTGTGTAGCCCGCTCCTGGACAACATAAAGCACGATGCAAATATACTGCTACAAAAAGGCTTGCTAGGCGATTTTTTGCGAGAGACGATCAAAGACTCAAACACTGTTTAGAAAAAGGGTTTATGACCTGCTACAAGCCGTAGCACTACCGCCTAAGCCGTAAGTCACAAGTCGAAAATAAAACGATTTTAGCCAGTGTCACAAGCCGTGACACATGCCCCTAAAAGACAGGTTGACCCATGCAAAGAAAATACCACCCTATCGCCTTCGAGGAAAAATCAGGTAATCAATATGCAAGCCTGCAAGACGCGCAAAGAGAAGCCTTGCCTTTGTTATCCCTGCACCTGTCCTCGGTGATTCATGACTTATTAGCTTCTGGCGACTTGATACAGGTCAACGGCAAAATCATCCCAAGAGAGAATCGATAATGACAGACTACTATCCCCCTCCGCGTGATCTCGCGCCTGGCTCTTATGTTTGGGCATACTTGCGCGACTCTGGCGGTCCTTCACAAGAGCAAAGCGTAATACAGCAAGAGACCGAAATCCGCGCGTATTGTGATCGGCACGGCCTCGTCCTGGTCGAAGTGTTCAAAGACTATGCAAGAAGCGGCGGCAGTGTGATCGGTCGTGATGCGTTCAATGAGCTGATGGACATGAGCGACAACGAGGACGCAAGGCCCGCAGCTTTATTGCTCTGGAACTTTGCCCGCTTCGCTCGTGACCTGGACGACTCAAGTTACTACAAGGCCCTGCTACGCAAGCGCGGCTTGATTATTCACTCGCTCACCGATCCGATCCCTGATGGGCACATGGGCCGCATGGTTGAAACGCTGATAGATATAGCAAACGAGGAAAAGCGGCGGCAGACTTCGCGTGATGTAAAGCGCGGACTCAAGTCACTTGTCAGTAAAGGCTTTGCGCCTGGCACGCCTCCGCGAGGCTATCGCGCCGTCAAAGTAAATTTAGGCGAACACAGAAACGGCGATGAACACATTGTGAGTCGATGGGAGCCTGATCCGGAATTATGGGACACGATCCGTTCAGCCTGGCAAATGCGCGCAAGCGGAAAAACATACAAAGAGATTCACGAGGCAACAGGTAGAAAGATTTTCAAAAGCTATAACTATTGGGCGTTCTTCTTCAGGAATAAATCTTATCTGGGTTACTACGGTAATGTACCCGACCATCACGAACCGGCTATAACCTGGGAAATCTGGGAAGCAGTCCAAAAGCTACGCGAGGCAAGTCCGCAATTTGGTAAAGAGGGCCTTCCTCACCATCCGCGCCGCATAGGAAATCCGTCATTACTCTCTGGCCTGGCTTTTTGTATTGAGTGCGGTTCGGCGATGATACATCATAGCGGCCACAAAAACCGCCGATGGCGTTCTTACGTTTGCGGAAAGAAAGACAGGCTAAACGCTACCGCGTGTTCATCGAGGCGCATCGGCGCAGACAATGCAGAGCAAAAGATTTTAGATGCAATATTGACTCGTGTGCTAACGCCTGATTTTCTCGAGGGAACGATCAAAGCAACTCGCGCACAATTTGAGAACACAGACGAACTGGACAGACAGATTGAAATAGCGACTCGCCACCTGGACGATCTCGGTCGTGCAATTCAACGCGTGTTAGATATAGCAGAGTCCACTGGCTCACTATCTGCTTATGATCGCTTGACCCAACGCGAGGCAGAGCGTACACAAGTCAAGCTGAATATAGAGCGATTGAAATCACAACGCGCCGCTGCGGAAATCGAAATCACACCCGAGGCTTTGAATCTTGTCCTAAATGTTTGGCGTGATCGTTTACGAGAAGCGCAAGAGTCCGGCGATGTGCGAAAGGTCAAAGCCTGGCTGACTCGCTTTGTTTGCAAAATTGAACTAGGCTATAATCTCGCAAGAATTTATTACACCTATCCGACGATTGACATCTTGACTGATTCGAGTGTTGCCACGTTTGGTACTTCACAGCGTGGGGGCACAATCGAAAGACCGCCAGAATTAGGCGGCCTTTTTGTTTTTATATTAAGTCGGCTGTTCAATTAAGAGAAAGATAAGCCCCCGGCAACATAACAGCCTTATCTTTTGGCGTTTCCAAATTCATATGGGATGAGCAATAAAAATCCAGCCGCAATAATAATTTGGCCGATCAATACACCGCTTGCCTGCCAGGGGCCGAAATATGGAACTTGAGGCAGAGGCTGCGAACCCATTCCAAAGACATCCGCCATGCCGGCAAAGACGGCTATTGCATAACCGGTGCCAACCAATCGCAGGCCGATGTCCGCCGCAATGGTACGATGCTTGCCTTTCCATAAAGCCAATAAACTAATCCAGCCACCCAGACAGATAATCCCAAGTCCCAACAGAAATACTGCAATTTGAACAAATCCGACTACCGGACTGCGATCCCAGCCAAACCAGTCCGGTTTGGCCCCAACAGTAAAAGTAAAAAGGCCGATCAATGTTGTTGTCAAGCCTGCTCGAATGCGTAGGCGTGAAGGTTCAAAGCCCAGCGGCTGTGTATCCACAGGCAAAGCGGCGGAATGGTCGTTTGCGTTGCTCATGAGGGTAAACTCTTCTGCAGGAATTTCAGCCAATTTCCGCCCAGTATATTTGCAGTATCAGATTCCGAATAGCCGCGTGCGATGAGAAGCGGGGTCAGTTTCTGTAAATCAGCAATGGTATCAATTTCAGGCGGGACAGATTGCAGGCCGAAGCCGCCGTCAAAATCGGAGCCGATACCGGCGTGAGACGCGTCACCCGCCAACTGGCAGACATGATCCATGTGCGCGGCGACAACATCCAAAGGCACATCTTCGCGGCGCGAGCCACCCTGGCGTTTCCAACCGGTCTTGAGAAAGGTGTTGAGCGGAACCGTTCCGATTACGCCGCCGCGCTCGATAATGCCGCGCAAGGCGCGATCTGAGAAGTGACGGTTGGTAGAAAAGCCGGGCAAAAGCGCCAGGCAATTTACATGTGTAGCAACAATCGGTCCTTCGTAGAAATCAAGCGCTTCGAGGGCAGCTTGTTCGTCCATGTGGCTGAGGTCGAGTGTGAAATTGAAATCCGCCATGGCTTTGAGCAGACGGCGGCCATCGCCCGTCAATGGGCCGGGTTCTTTGGTGCCGCCCGCGTAACGCGTGCCCGCCCAGGAGAGGCCAATCATGCGAAGCCCCAATTCGTGCCACTCGGCAAGTTCGTCAATATCACGAATTCCGTCAGCGCCCTCCATCAATGGGATCAGACCAACCGGATGGCCGTCTTTTGATGGAGTTTGCCATTCGGCCATATGGCCGCGCAAATCTTTTGCGTTGGAAAGCAAGCGGAAATGATCGGGTTTGGATTCGGCCAATTGATGATAGAGCCGCAACTGGTCCAGATAGACGCGGTGGGCTTCGTCGTATGTTGAATAGCAGATTTTGTCCCAATCCCCCACTTTAGCACGAATGGGCGACGCGAATAAGGTTGAGAAAACAATGGCGACCTGGCCGCGCTGATAGTCGGGCCAGCCGATCAAGCTATCGCCGTTCTTTTCGGGGACGATGGTGTTTTTCTCGACCTGACGCGTCTCTGCCGCTGACCGCGTGTAGTCGCGCCCGAAGTTGAGCATGTTCCAGGCAAGGTCGCAATGAGAGTCTATGATAAGTGTCATAATCACGAAAGAGCGCACCCGGAGGTGCGCTCTTTTTATACCGGTGATTGGTTAGCTGCCGGATTCTTCAGAAGGAGTATCGGCCTCGTCGGAAGAAGTGTGCCCGAATTCTTCGATGAGTTTCTTATAATCTTTGTCGGCATAGGCGCCCGAGTCGACTTTTCGCAAGCTGAGGCCGATGCGATGCTGATCGGTGTCAATGCGAATGACGCGCAGAGCGCGCACTTCGCCTTCCTTCAAGGCTTCCTTGGGATGTTCAATGCGGTGATCGGCAATTTCGGAAATATGGATCAAGCCTTCAATATCGCCTTCAAGGCGGGCAAAGGCGCCAAACTTGGTCAGGCGGGTGATGACGCCTTCGACCAACTGTCCGATGGCGAATTTCTCGACGCGCGATTTCCACGGGTCGTCGGCCAGGGCGCGGATCGAGAGGCCGATGCGCTTTTTATCGCGGTCAATATTGATCACTTTGACTTTGACTTCCTGCCCGATTTCCAGGACTTCCTTGGGATGTTGAACGCGATCCCATGAAATTTCGGAGAGATGAACGAGGCCATCTGCGCCGTTGACGTTGACGAAAGCGCCGAAATCAGAAAGGCTTGTGACGCGGCCAGTGTAGGTCTTGCCCACTTCGAGTTCGTCAATGACGCGCTCTTTAAGCGATTGACGGGATTCGGTGGAGGCGGCACGCTCGGAAAGAATCAGGCGGCGGCGTTCGCGGTCCACTTCGATAATGCGGACGGTGATGGGCTGGCCGACCATCTTTTGCCAGCGTTGTTCGGGCGTATCGCCGCTGGATTGTGAGCGGCGCGAGGCGCTGATTTGCGAGGATGGAATGAAGCCGCGCAGTCCGCCGACCATGGCAATCAGGCCACCCTTGTTAAAGCCAACGATCTTGCTGTCATAGACGCGATCTTCCCCGACCATCTTTTCCACGTTCTCCCACGAGATTTGCTCCTGAGCGCGGCGGAAAGACAAGACGACATTCCCATTCTCGTCTTCGGGGTTGATAACGTAAACGTGAACTTCTGCTCCAACTTTGAGCAACTCGCGTTCATCGTCAGATAACTGTTCTATCTCGCGGCCCGAAATAACTCCTTCGGATTTGGCACCGACGCTAACGAGTATTTGGCTTTGGCTGATGCTCGCAATGACACCTTTGCGGATTTCTCCAGTCTGGGGCATATCCACGCCGATATCTTCGGTTGCGAGCAAAGATTCCATACTCTGGTTATTCTGGTCTCCCTGCTGATTATTATCGCTCCCCTGAGCTGGCAGGGCCTGATTCTGATCCATCACTAGTTGACTCCGGTTAAGAAAATTGTAAAGATGATTATACAGGCGATTGCAGAAGTTGACAACCCTGTATCCGCCACATGCACTATATTATTGAAATGGGATTAATACTAAAGCGTGACCTTGACCGGCGCGCTCATCTTGAGCGAATCTTCCTTGCCTGGCTTTGTCAAAGGAATCAGCACATGGAACTTGCTTCCGGGAAAATTAATCTCGTCATAGCCCGGGCTTTCGACCCAAATGCGTCCGCCGTGCGCTTCGACAATGCCTTTCGAGAGTGCCAGCCCCAACCCGGAGCCTCCGCCTTTGAAACGACTCTTGCTGGTGGAATGCTTGGTTAATTCTCCGGGCTGATAAAACTTGGAAAATATGATCTCGCGGTAATTCGGGTCCACGCCCACGCCCGTATCGCTGACAATAATCTCAACACCGCCTTCCGGCAAATCAGTCGGGCGCGCGTCCACCACATGGCCTGTAATGGCGATCTTGCCTGCATTGGGCGTGAATTTAATGGCATTATTGACCAAATGTTGAAAAACCTTGCGGAGACTGTTTGGGTCGGCTTTGATGTTCGGAAGAATGGGCAAATCAATGTTCAACGCCAGGTTTCGATCTTTGGCCTGACTCTTGAGCGTCAAGCACACATCACGCAAAACGTCACCCAGACTGATCTGTTGCAAATTCAATTGCAGGGAGCGCGCGTCAATTTGTGCAATGTCAAACATCGAATCCATGATCTCGTGCAGACGGAGCGCCCCATCATGGATGCCTTTGATGACTCGACGAAAATTCGGGTCGAGGTTGGAATCTTCCATCAGCATTTCGCTGTAACCTTTGATAACCGTCAGCGGCGTGCGTAACTCATGTGAAGCGATGCTAATAAAATCCGACTTGGTTTTATCGAGACGCTCCAGATCGCGGTTGGTCTTTTCCAGGTCGCGGCGCGCCTGCCGAAGTTCTGTGTTGAGACGCATCAGGTTATCCACCAGGCGGGCGTTCTCCAGCGCAACAGCGGTCTGGTTGGCGAGCGCGCCGAGGGTAACAAGATCGTCTTCGGTATAACGATTGCCGCTCAACTTGGAGCCAAAGGCCAACATGCCGATCCATTGTTTTTTGGAAAAGATGGGAATATAGACTTCGCTCTCGAGGCGGTTAAACCACTCACGTTCGAGCAGAGAAGCGTTCCGAAATGACGGAAGCAGGTCTAGGTCGTATTGAAGAAGCGGGCGTCCATCCTTGATGAAATGCGAAGCGATCGGTCCGTCTTCGTTCAGTTCGATAGCCAGGATTTGCCGCTCCCCTGCGCTGCGGACAGCGCGCAGGCGATAAAAAAGAGCGCCGGCAGAATTATGGTCGTGATCCACCAGGAACAGAAAGCCGCGCTGAACCTGCATGTTCTCCATAATAATGCCGACCGCCACGCTCGCGAGACGCTCCATCTCGAGGATATTGCTGATGCTCTCGCTGTATTCGTGCAGAGTTCGGCCCACATTATATTGATCGAGCTTGAGCCAGCGGTCCACCACGCGGCGGACGATGCTCAACAACGGCGTAAAAAGCAACGCCAGAAAAAGGGAAATGCCCGCGCCGACCAGCAACGGGTTGTAACCGGGCGCGGCTTGAAGGCTGATCTCCGCAATCGTGAAGCTGACCAGATAAAAAACCATGATCAGCAGGGCCGTAATAATATAAACCAGAACGCGGCGCACCATCTGCCGGACATCACCCAGGTCATGTGTGAGCGCCACATAAGCAATGATGATTGCGGCCAGCCAGCGAAGCGGGTTTCCAATGACCGCGGTTGCAGCCATGATCATTCCGTCATTGATCGCGATCAGGATAAAAATTGGAATCCAATAAGTCAGGCGGTTTCGCAAAAGAGGCTGGCGTGTCTGAGCGTAAGCCGCGATCACAGAAAAAGCCGCGCCGATCATAAATACCAGCCAGCCCACCAAGGCCCAGCTCACAGCCAGCCGGTCGCGCGTCAGCGTCCATGCGCCGCTCGACCAGATCACATAAGGGAATCTTCCGGCGTCTGCGGCAATGACCGCTAGTCCAAGTGCGATCAATACAGCCGCGCCAAACCACCCCACCGTTTGGCGGCGCATAAAAACCTGCACGATCATCACAGTGAGAAATGCGAGCGCCAGCGCGCCATACGTTTGTATATCCCCGAAAGCCAGCGCGTCATAACGCGGCAGCCGGCCATCCCGCCAAAACGCTTCGAACACACCCAACCCCAAACCGACGAGCGCATAAAGACTTACCAGCCCGGCGGCACTCTCCTGTCCCTCCCGGCGCAGAAGCGCAAAAAAGATCACGGGCAGATATAAAGCCGCGATCAAGGTCAACAATGTGAATGTAACGAGAGCAGGATCAAACACCGGCATAAGACGCCAAAAGTATACCCGAATTCCACAAATGGTATATCATTATGGCATGGATATTTTCTATGAGTTTCACATTTCTCGGCAGACACGGCAGACATACCAATTCGATGAGATATTCTTTGCAACAGATGGCCGCCTCGTCTTCGCGGACTTTGGAGCGGCCCGCCGTTTCGTGGAACGAATCCACGCTGTTAGCGGACGCGTCATCCCCGCCTCCGATATTTATGCGATGGGCCTGATGGACGAGATCTTGCATCTGGTCATCCGCCAATACGAGAGACAGAATCCCGGCATGATGACGCGCGCGTTCGCCTTTTTGCAATCCACTCTCGGCGCGCGCCTGGACGAAACCATCGTGAAATTCACAGACGTATTCCCGCCCAACGCGGTTTATCAGGGCCGGCAATCGGCCAATGAATATTTATCCGGCTCGACCGAAAATATTTCGCACCAACAAATTTCAATGGAAGAAATGATGTTGGTCAATATCGCCAACAACAACCCGGCGCTCCAGCCATACAAGGAATTCTTTGACGATTCCGCTTTGCGCTCATCAGCCTATGACGATTCGCTCTGGCTATTAAATGATTTCTTTGCAAAACAGCCGAAATTTGGCGGGGGAGAATCCGCACATGGGAAAGCGGGGGAGACATTGTACGAAATCCTGATTGCTCCCTCGAAGGCTTCGCCGTATTCACTGGAAGGCCAATTAAAGTTTCTACTGGACAAATGGGCGCCCCTGCTCGGCGCGGCTTTCGTCGAAAGAGTTTTGCGAAGCATTGACTTTGTAAAAGAAGAAGTCATGCGTCATAAAGTTAATTTTGATTTTCATCCAACATTGGACGCGCCGACTTTTGGCGGGCATGAATATCAGGAATACGAACGCTTCAGCCCGGATAAAGACTGGATGCCGCGGCTTGTGTTGCTCGCAAAAAATACGTATGTCTGGCTGGAGCAACTTTCCAAGAAACATCAACGCTGGATCAAGACCCTCGACCAGATTCCCGACGAAGAATTGGACACGATGGCCCAACGCGGTTTCAGCGGTTTGTGGCTGATCGGCCTGTGGGAACGCAGCCGCGCCAGCCAGCGCATCAAACAACGCATGGGCGATGGCGAGGCAGTCGCTTCCGCGTATTCGCTTCATTCATACGATATTGCCTCCGACCTCGGCGGCTGGGACGCGCTCAACAATCTGCGGGCGCGCGCCTGGCAGCGCGGCATCCGTCTTTCCGCGGATATGGTCCCGAATCACATGGGTATCGACTCGACCTGGGTCATCGAACATCCAGATTGGTTCTTATCTCTCGATCAACCGCCGTATCCATCTTACACATTTAACTCTGAAAATCTCTCCGATGACTCGCGCGCCGCGATTGTGCTTGAAGATCACTACTACAACCATTCCGACGCGTCAGTGGTTTTCAAATTCTATAACTACGGAACCAACCAAACCAAATATATCTACCACGGCAACGACGGCACATCCTTTCCGTGGAACGACACCGCCCAGTTGGATTATTCCAATCCCGTTGTACGCGAAGCCGTCATTCAAGTGATCCTGCATGTGGCGCGCAACTTCCCCGTCATCCGCTTTGACGCGGCAATGACACTTGCCAAGAAACACATCCAACGCCTGTGGTTTCCCGAACCAGGCGCGGGCGGCGCGATTCCGTCCCGGTCTGAGCGCGGCCTGACCAGGTCCGAGTTTGACGCGCAAATCCCCGAAGAGTTCTGGCGCGAGGTTGTGGATAGAGTCGCGGCCGAAGTCCCCGACACACTTTTGCTGGCTGAGGCCTTCTGGCTGATGGAAGGATATTTCGTCCGCACACTGGGAATGCACCGCGTTTATAACTCGGCCTTCATGCACATGCTGCGCGACGAAGACAATGCCAAGTATCGGCTGGCGATCAAGAACACGCTCGAGTTCGACCCGCAGATTTTGAAGCGTTACGTCAATTTCATGAGCAACCCCGATGAAAAGACGGCGGTCGAACAATTCGGCAATGGCGATAAATATTTCGGCGTCGCCACTTTGCTCTCGACCCTGCCCGGCCTGCCGATGTTCGGCCATGGACAGGTGGAAGGCTTCCGCGAAAAATATGGGATGGAATTCCGCAAACCGAAATGGGACGAAGCGCCCGACGAAGGTTTGATGCGCGGCCACGACTGGAAAATCTTCCCGCTTCTTCACCGCCGGCGCCTGTTCGCCGATGTGGAAAATTTTCTGCTCTATGATTTTTTTACCGCGAATGGCGAAGTGGATGAAAATGTCTTTTCTTATTCAAATCGTTTCAATGCTGAAAGCGGGCTTGTCATCTACCACAATAAATTCGCGGATACGCGCGGCTGGGCCAAAACTTCGGCGGTGTATCTCGATAAAAGCTCAGGTGAGTTGAGACAGAAATCATTGGCTGAAGGATTGGGCCTGCCGTTTGAAGGTTATGTCATTTTCAAAGATTATGTAACCCATTTGGAATACATTCGCTCGTGTGAAGAATTATGGCGCCAGGGCTTATATGTTGAGTTGGGCGCGTACCAGCATCACGTATTTATGGATTGGAGATTTGCGGCTGGCGATCAATGGAAAATGGTTCATGAAGCGCTGAACGGCGCAGGGACGGAGTCCATGCAAGCAAAGTGGGATGAAATGTTTGGAGAGAAGAAAGAAGAGACAATGGAAGAAGCGAAGGTCAAGCCCGGCAAGAAGAGCGCGGCTAAAGCCGCAGTTAAAAGAGCGAGCCGGGAAAAAGGAAGCGTCAAAAAGCCCGCGGGCAAGAAGACCGTGAAGAAGGCGACTAAACCTGCATCTACAATAAAGAAAAACACAGCCCAAGAATCCGGGCCTAAACAGAAGAAATCTATAACGAAGAAACCAAAGATAGCTATTAAAAAGACCCAGAAGGCCGAAAAGAAACCTGCCGCAAAAACGAAATCCATATCTGCAAAAAAAACTAAAAAGAAAAAATCAAAGCGGGGTTAAAATCGGGATCGAGAATTTACGCTATCCGAGCAATAAGGAAAAATAAAATTGACCGAACCAGACATCACATCATCGCTGCCCGAATATGTCACCGCCTGCGGAGGCAAAATCAAAGACCCGGGAAATTATCCCAGCGCCATGTATCGCGGCGAGCGAATCTACTTTTGTACCCGCGCCTGCCTGCGTGTCTTCGAGCAGGATCCCGATCCGTTCATGGCCGGCGAAGTGGAACACCCCATCGAGGAAGATTAACGTCAAACTTCACAGACGCATTCTTCTTTACAACTTTACTTCACAGCCTTATCTGTAATTTCCAACGCACCATCCAAAACTTTAAATCCCTCGGCCAGTTGTTCCTCGGAAATGATCAAGGGCGGGATGATCAACGCCGTGTGCCAATGCACATCAAGGTATAGTCCATGATCGAAACAATATTTTTTGAGGGCGGCCATCTCCGGGCTTGAGCCGTTCCACGGCGCCATCGGTTCTTTCGTTCTTCTATCTTTGACCAATTCAACAATCCCGAACAAACCAATCGAGCGGACTTCGCCGACGGACGGATGCGCCTCGCCCAGATCGGTCAACATGCGCTTCAAAACCGGACCCATAGCGGCCGCGTGCTCGACGATTTTATCTTGCCTCATCACGTTGATATTGGCAATGGCCGCGGCCAGTGAAATGGGGTGCGATGTATAAGTCAGTCCTGATTTATAAGCCGCTTCATCGAAATGCGCGGCGATCTCCGGCTTCATTGCCACCGCGCCCAGCGGCGCATATGCGGACGTGAGTCCCTTTGCCATGGTCATAATATCCGGCACGACGTTCCAATGCTCCACAGCGAACCATTTGCCGGTGCGGCCAAAGCCGCTCATCACTTCGTCCGCGATCATGACGATTCCATATTTATCGCAGATGGCGCGCGCGCCCTGCATGTATCCGTCCGGCGGGATGATGACGCCGTTCGTGCCTGTGACCGATTCCATCAGGAGCGCGGCAATCGTTTCAGGCCCTTCGTATTGAATGATCTCTTCGAGATGATTCAAATAATCGCGCGTGAAGTCTTCGTCTGAAATGTTCGGGTTGGCGCGGTGGAATGTTGAACGGTAACGGTATGGGTCCAGGAAATGAACGATGCCCGGCATCAGCATCGGTTCCCAGGCCACGCGGCGCGGATCGCCAGTGGCGGCCATCGCGCCCGCCGTCGCGCCGTGATACGAGCGATAGCGCGCCAAAATTTTGTAGCGGCCTGTGTAGCCGCGCGCCAGCTTGATGGCGTTTTCATTTGCATCCGCGCCGCCGAGCGTGAACAAAACTTTCGTCAACTGTCCGCCAGGAGAAATCTCGGCGACCAGCCTGCTCGCCAGCGCGCGGACTTTGTTGGTCATGCCCGGCGCGGTATATGGCAGTAAACGCGCCTGCGCGACCATGGCTTCGATCACGCGCTCGTCGCCGTGGCCGATGTTGACGCACATCGTCATCGAATTGAAGTCAAGATAACGTTTATCGTCCACGTCCCAGAAGTACACGCCCTTGGCGCGCTTGACGGGAATAGGATTGACTTTAGCCTGCGCCGACCAGGTCCAGAAAACATGTTCTTTGGAGAGCGGGAGAATTTCATCGTCGGGGAGATCAAACATTTTGGCCTCGTAGAAAGTTTTCACCTCAGAGACACAGAGAGCACAAAGTTTTTCTCCGTGGGCACAAAAAATCTGCGTATTCTTAGCGCCTTTGTGGTGAGATTCAAGCATTACAAATTATAATCCCCGCCCTGTGCGTCAGTAATCAGTGACCGGCATTTTTGTATGATCTGCCGTCTACCGTCTTCGGTAATGGCCGAAATAAATATACGCGACCGTTGAGCAAGATACTATCTCGCTGCTACATCATTTACACAACGCCGCTACTTTAATTAATTTCTTTTTCGCAGCCAAACCGCCATTTGCAAAATCCCCAAGGCGGCGACAATTGCCAAGAGCAAAGCCCATTCAAAGTTGAATTGAAATTTCAAAATCATCGCCAGACTGGCGAGCAGGAGTCCGAGCAGTGCCAGGAAAGTGACGCGGCGCAGATGATGCCTCTCGACGGCACGCTGCTCTTCGTCCGAGGCCGAGAAGCGCAGACGATATCGAAAGTCGGTCAGGTCCCAGGCCAGTAGTCCGCCGATGGCGCCCGCGAACATCCAGCCCGGTGCAAAGTTCAGCACCCACAATCCCAGGGCCGCTGCCAAAAAATTAAACACGAGACCAATATATGCAAACCAGCGCCAGCGTTGCCAAACCGCGATGAGCCAGATCGCACCGAAGATCAATATCCAGCGCGCGAATTGCAAAAAGCCGGCTTGCGCATACCCCCACCCCAGCGAGCCGATGCCCATCACGATGCTAAAGAGAAATGCAAACAGAGTCATGACCTGATCAAATGGCGGGTGTTAAAATTTTACCACCGCCTCAAAGGCGGGCGTGTTATACTGCCGCGATGACTTCGGATTGCGATGGCGAGCTTCATCCAAATGCACGCGAGGGAATCCTGCTCTTCAATGAAGGCAGGTATTTCGAGGCGCATGAAGAACTTGAAACCGCATGGCGCGCTGAAACTGGCGGGGTCCGAAATTTGTATCAGGGAATTTTGCAGGCCGCGGTGACGTACCTGCACATCACGCGCGGCAACTACGAAGGCGCGATAAAAGTTTATGGGCGAAGCATGAAGCGGCTGAAGAAATGGCCCGAGGTTTGCCGCGGTGTAAAGGTGGCCCAATTGCGTGACGATTTGGATCATGCCATTGCAGAAGTAAAACGCCTCGGCCCGGAACGACTCTCTGCCTTTGATGTTTCCCTGTTCAAACCGGTCGCATCTGACAATGGCCCAGCCTGATCCCGTTCCCCGTTCATCTTCAGTAACTGACATCGCCGCCACCCAACCTGCGGAAAAGAAGCGCATCTTCATCTGTGATCGTTGCGGGTTTGAGATGCGCGAGAAGAATTGCAAGGTGGTCTGTCCCAATTGCGGGAATCAGTTTGATTGTTCAGATCTGAATCTCTATTTTGATTGACGGAATTCGACACTCATGCTTCCCGGCACTTAGGGCGTTGGCGTGACTCTGGGTGTGGGCGTATGCGTTGGTAGCGGGACGAAAGGCGGCAGGGGAATGATGGTCGCGGTTTGCGCGGGCGCGGGTGTTGGGACAAGCGGCAGCCATCCGCTATGACCAAAGTATTCGTTGAGAAATGAGGCGCGCTCGTCGGCGGTCATCGGGCGCGGACGCGAATAATCCTCGAGCATGGCAGTCAACAATTCGGTGCTGATGTAACGCCCATCGTAGAAGACATAACGATCAATGAACTCGCGGCGCTCGCCAGGCTGTAACGGCAAACCGGGGCCCGGGGAAATATTTCCCATCTGATCGAAGAACAGATTACCCAATCCATAATGAATGAAAGCGCCGTTATAAAATTCCATCGCCAGCGGAAAGTGCGATTGACTGCCGCTCACGATGGCCGCGCCCGCGTCGGCTGCCTTGCGAAAGTCATTCACCTGCCAGGGCATGGGCTCCGGCGAATAACCTTCGCGATATTGGAACGTGGCGATCACCAGATAACCCTGCGCGCGCAATTGGCTGATCTGCGCGGTGAATTGCTCATAATTGCAATGATTTGCGCCAGGCGAATTTGTGGTCGCCCAGGCTTCGGGAGGCGGAGCGTCGTTGCATCCCACGAAAGCAAATTTATTGCCATGATCCACCAACAACAACGGCTTGCGCGCATCTTCGGCGTTCGCTCCCCCGCCAAAAGTGGAGATGCCATGTTGTTTATATAAACTCAATGTATACAACGCGGACGATGCGCCGTTATCCATATTGTGATTGCCGGTCAGTTCAACCACATCCACGCCCACGTCGTCGAGCAGTTGAATATATTTCGGGTCGCTGCAATAGAAGCGCGATTGATAAGGGTTGGGCGGCGGACAATTCGGGTCGAATGAAACTTCATTGCTGATGTGAAAAATGTCGGCCTGGCGAAGCCAATCGCCGATGTCGCGCCCGGGATAATTCACGCCGTTGATTTCCATTTTGTACGCGATCCATCTCACCAGCGCGGTTGTGCCGGTCATGATGAGTGTGGTCATTTTGGATGGGTCGCGGTTGAATGGTTGAAGGTTGAAGGTTTGAAGGTTTGAAGGTTGTGCGCCCTGCAAAGCAAACGTGATTTGCAGTGGATACTTTGACACATCGAAATCTTTGCGAATGGGCGATTGACCATCCACCGTTAGAACTTTCCATTTGGGTTGGACGGATTCAAACGGGATGATCGCCCACGACGGCAAATCCTTCCACGCGAGATCGAGTAGTTGATCGGCAGGCGCGGTCTTCACGGACCCGCCAGCGGGCGCGCCCCAAAGCGCGGTGAACGCGCTGAGAGTTGACTCAGCCATCCATAACGGCCGCCCGGCAAAAGGTCCGGATGATGAGCCGCCCCACGCCGCGCGCAAATCGTCGAGAGTCACACCATCCGTCACAGTCGGGAACGGCGCAGCCAGGGCGTAGATCCAAATGGAGGGTGGGCGATTGACGATGGACGATGGAGCGCGCTCAACATCGAGCCGCATCGAGGCCAGCGACGAGTCGACAATAATGGGCACACTCCAACTCAGCGCGGTCTGGCGAAGCGCGTCGGGAACAGCCGGGCTGATCCATAACCCGGCAGGCGCTGGTGTTGAAGTACGAGTTGGGAGCGGGGTTGTTGGCTTAACAACAGGCGCGGCGGCCTGAGGCGCGCAAGCGGTAAACAAAACCCCGGCCAACAGAACGAACAATAATTTTTTCACAACCATCTAATTGGTTTTGAGTTCGAGCCGCGCCAGCGAAAAAGTTTTTAGCGCGTCTTCGTCAATCGTCACACCCAGGCCCACGCCGCGCGGCACATCAATTGTGCTATCTGCATTCAACGAAAATTTTTCATTCGTAATGTCGCGATGATAATAACGATCAGATGCAGAGATGTCGCCGGGCAAAACGAATCCGGGCAGTGAAGCCAGCGCAAGATTGGATGCGCGGCCAACGCCGGTCTCCAACATGCCGCCGCACCAAACCGGGATGCCTTGTGCGCGGCACATATTGTGAATTTCAAGCGCCTGACTCAACCCGCCCACGCGCCCGGCTTTGATGTTGATGATGCGGCAGGCGTTCATTTCGAGCGCGTAGCGCGCGTGGCGCGCCGAGACGATACTTTCATCGAGGCAGATCGGCGTGCGGAATTGCTCCTGCAATTTGCGGTGATCCCAAATATCGTCTTCAAACAGCGGCTGTTCGATCAACAAAAGATTCAAATCATCCAGCGGCTTGAGCGATTGCGCCGACTCCAACGTGAAAGCCGAGTTGGCATCCACTTGAAGCCGCAAGTTCGGAAATGCCCTGCGAACCGCCGACGCGTCACCGACATCGCGACCCGGCTTGATCTTGATCTTGACGCGCGCATAGCCCTGCTCGACGTAATCGCGCACGGTTCGTACGAGAACTTCAGGCGATTCCTGCAAACCGACCGACACCCCCACTTCGACTTTTTCGCGCGTTCCGCCAAGCATCTCGCGCAAAGATTTTTGATCGCGCTTGCCGAGCAAATCCCACAACGCCATTTCGACTCCGGCTTTTGCAAGATGATGTCCGCGAATCCGCGAAACGCGTTGTCGAAAATCTGCCGCGTTTATCACATCCCTGCCAAGTATGAGCGGCGCGATAAAGTCTTTCAAAATATGAAGAGCCGTTCCTGTCGTTTCATAGTTGTAACCGGGATCGCGCGTGGCCACGCATTCGCCATAACCGGTCAGGCCGTCGGCGTTTAACGAAATGATGACGCACTCGCGCTCGACCTCGCGCCCGAACGAAGTCTCGAACGGCGCGGCCAGCGGCATCCGCAGGTGATGAAGGGTAATGGATTCGATTTTCATAGTTCTCCAATCACGGGGCGGAACAGGAAAAATCCTGCCTGGCTTGGTTGACCAACTGCGCGTCAGAAGCCGGCAAGTTACCCAGGCGATTCCAATTCGCGCACAAAACCGGTTCCATGCCCGCCGTCAGTTTCTGCGCGGCTAGGCTCAGTTCGTATGCTTTGCGCCAATCACCGGTCTGCGCGCGGGCTTCGATGAACGGAATATATTCCGCGCCGAATTTTGGAGCAAGGCCCAGCTTCAAGGCCTGGGCTTCCAACGAAAGAATGGTTTGCCAATTGCCTTGCTGACGAGCCAGGTCAGCTTTCTCAAAAAAGTAGCACCAATTGCGCGCCGGTTCGGGACCGAAAACGCCGGCAGGTAGCGCGGCCGCTTGCGGGTCCGCGAGGATGCGTGAGACGTTCGAGACGGCGATCAACGCATCATTTCCCTCGACGTAAAACGGCTGGCCGCTATAGACCGTGTCCAGCACCTGGAGGCAATTCGCGTCGCCCTGATGAACGATGGAAATTGCATTTGATGTGTTTCCGCTAAATTGCAGGTTGCGATCTGTGTATGAAATCGGAAGGCCGGGTTTGAAATCAAAATTCAGGAAGCGGTCATTGGTGAAGAACCAATAAGGGATTTTTCCGTCCACGACTTTGCCATTGAAGAGCACGTTCAAAGCAAAACTGGTATCGTAGCCCGGCATAGTCGGCGAAGGCTGTGCATACGAGAAGATGGCTGTGCCGGTTTGAAGCGCGGGAACCCGCCAATATAACTGCCAGTAGTAGTCGCGTTGAACCTGCCAATCGAGGCGGTATTTATTGACCACCAATACCTGTGTGGCAATCGAAAAGGTCAATAAAAATACGAGAATGCTTTTATGTTGTTTTGAACGCGCCAGCCACAGGATCAAAGCAATCAGTATCAGTCCCGCGCCAAACATTGGAGCAAGAGTGAAGCGATCGTCAAATCGTCCAATGCCACTGATCTGCCTGGCAGTGGCCCAGATGGGCAGGCCACTGACGATGAAGGCATAAAGCCCAAACGCAAAAATAGAAATCACGGACTGCGAGTTATCCCGCCCGGGTTCTTCGTCTGCATCTTTCACGTCATTAAAAAACGCAAAAAGCATGGCAATTAAAATGCCGAGGCCAAACGCGAACCAGGCTATCTTGCTTTGGAAAGTAAAACTGTCCTGCCGAAAAAGTCCCTCAACCCAGACTTGTAAAGCAACGTAAAACAGGTCTATAAAGGCGCGCGTGAAAAGGGTCAGCAGGCCCCCGACAAACGAAGGCTGGAAATCGGCCAAAAACTTAACGTCTGCCGCATATTGTTTGGTCGCCAGCGAGGCTGGGAATATGACTGACCGCCAGTAGAAATAAACCCCAAATATAAGCAGATAGGGGAGGGATGCAAGAACGGTTTTTCGGATGGAAACCGAAATCTTTTTATCCCGATCAGCGATCAACATCCAAAGCAGGAGCGGGCGGATCAACTCCAGCGTGGCAAAGTATTCAATTGTAAGAATCTGGAGCGCGGCGATCAACCATGAAAGCGGAAAAAAAAGCCGTCCCCACTTTGGACGCGTGACGGCTAAAACCATTAGATAAATGGAAAGGCCGAAGAGAAAGAAACTAATAAAATGGCGAAAATAAGCGGTGGAAGCAGATTGTTGGAAAAAGCCGGGATATGTAATCAACAACGCGCCTAACCAGCGCAAATAAGAACTGCGGCGCGGCCAAAGAAACTTAAGCGAATAATAGAGGAAAAGGATGCCGGCCCAACGCGCAAGCAGGGCGGCGATATGCCAGCCAATGGGATTCAACCCAGCCAATGTACCCATCAATTGATACGGCCACGCAAAAGGGCGGTCGAAAGAAAAGTATCCGTACAACAAAGCGGGAAGCTTAGTATTTAAAAGAAAGACGACTTCCCAGTCGTCCCAGTAAAAACCAAGGGAAGCCAGCGTATATCCGTGCGTAAGCAGGCCAATCAATAATAAAATTGCCGGATAAAACCAGGGCTTTTCAGAAAGTTGTTTCAAGGCGGCAAGCTTTGTCCCCCCTGCTTTTAGGGTTGCAGGATTCATTGTGCGACTGATATCCAATCAACAAAAATTTTTCAGGCCGGCCTATTCGAGCTTGACTTCCTCATCAGATTCGCCGACCCGCAAATCCCGCAGGGCATCATCCATATTGACGCTCTCCTGCCGCATTCCAGGAACGGGAGCGGCGCAAAACGGGCAGACATTCCACGGCAATTCCATCAGCTTGCCGCAATGATGGCAGGTCTTCTTTAATTTGGTGTGACAATTCGGGCAGATCTGCCAGTCGTCTTTTACGCGGCGCTCACAACCGGGGCAAAGCGGAAGATCTTCCAATGCCTGGAGCAATGCTTCTTCTTCCAGCGTGTGTTGATATTCTTCTTCCAGCGTGCGCGCCGGACGCAAGATCAAGTACACCAGCACGCCCGGAAGGTTAAGCACACCCACCAGCAGTGCAGACAAAATATGCACCAGTGGATCACGCGCGCGCGCACGGATATCGCGATAGGTCCAGATCACCAATGCGATCCACAGCGCGGCAACAAATGCTCCGCCAAAACCGGTTAGGACGAGAAGGAAATTGCTGAGAAAAGTCGGGTCGAGCGGCATGATCTCTCCTGAAGAGCTACGGCAAGAATATTCTTATTGTACCTCACGGGGTTCGGAAGTCGAAATGCCAGTCGAGGCCGTCAGCCCAATCGCTGGACGTTTCGCCGATGACCTGATAAAAAGTCACCCCGGGTTTAAGATATATCGGCGCTCCGGCCAAAGTCGAAAGGAAGAGCGGCTGGTCGAGATCGGTCCGCACCCAGCGGGCAGGAAAAGCAAAGCCGTTGCGAAACACAAAGGCATTGCCGGAATTCACCAGGTTGATACGATAGACCTCATCCTGCTGTTCAAACTGATTGGCAAAAGTATGCGAGACAAAAAGTTCGACCACGTTATCCGCGGCGACCTGTTGTTTGGTCAGATCGTCCATAAGAGGCGCATATTTTTCAGGCTTATTATTGCGCGTATCATCTGTTTCTTGAAAGCGCAGATAACGCCCTGATCCGGGATCGTATTCCCAGTAGTTATAATCATCCACAGAATAACGAGTAAATATGCGACTCACCACTGAGCCCCCGGCCGGGATATCCGGGCTGAAGAACCCGCTTCTCAAGGTTTGCTGTGAGTTGTCAAGGCCTTTGGCCGCCGCGCAATCCTTCCATTCAATTGTATTGAAATAGGCGTTATTGTAACTTTCAATTTTTCGCTTGCCTGAAAAAAATGGCGGACACGCGCCGAAGCCGGGGACAACCAGAAAGTCCGCTATATCGCCGCCCTTGAAATAAGTATACTCGCGCGGATCGGCATATTTGAAGACATAAAAGGCGCGATACATTCGCATGACATGTTCATCAAAATATCGTCCCGAACGAACCGGGCCGACCTGTTGCGCGTCGTTCCCATAATAGACTGCGATGAAGCGCGTCAGCAGACTCTCGATGTAATATTCAAAGACTGCGTCCGCCAGAGTCAAACCGGATTGCGGGCGGATATAACGCGGATAATTCGCAACCTTGATTGCAATCGGGCGCCGCTCCAGCAAGGCCGGATCAGATGGCGGATTGCCGGTTATTGGGTTGATCTTTATCGGAGAAAAATCCGCGTTGCCGGAAGGCGTGGCAACATCCGGCAAAACCAAAGGAACTCCTTGAACATATACAGTGGGATAGGGCGTAAATGTTGCCACATCAGCCGGGGATGGAGAAAGAGGCGCGTTGAATGGCGAGTCGTATACGCCGGGCTGAAATGGCGTGGGCGTGGATTCTGAATCGATGGAGGCAGCCGGTTTCAGGTCCGAACGGGAGGCGCATGAAGTCAGCAAAACAAAGGCCAGCACAGTGAACACAGGCACAGGGAATCCAAGCGGGTAAAATTTCAAGGAGGAGCGGCGAGGGGACATGGGTTGGATTCTACCAAAGCGCAAGCGCGCAAAGCGTGGCAAATGCTTCTCAAAACTGATAAAATACTGCCGCCCATGTTGATCATAATCACAACTTTGCTTTTGTTAGCTACGGCCCTTGCGTTGGTTATTCTGCGCATCACCCGGCCTGAATTCCGGTTTAATTGGCTGGTCGCAGTGGGCGGCGCGTTTCTGGCGTGGATCAGTGTTTTGCTGTGGCAGGCACAAATGCCGCTTTCTTTGGCCTTACCGTCCTGGCAGCCTGCCAGTTTATTTTCAGAATCGCCCTCATTCGCTGCGGACAGACTTTCGTGGCCTTACGCTCTAAGTTTGGCGACTCTGGCATTAGCCACCCTGCTAACGGCTTCAGTACGCGCCGACTTCCCCAACTCAATATCGTGGGCTGGTTCGTTAACCTTGTGCGCGCTGGGTTTGTTGGCTGTAACCGCTAATAATCCGCTGACTCTTGTATTGGTTTGGGCTGCCCTCGACCTGACTGAATTGATCACGATGCTGCGCTCGGTCAACGGCTCGCAATCGAGCGAGCGGATCGTGATTGCATTCTCCACGCGGGCGCTGGGCATTGTGCTGCTTTTATTGGCAGATATCGTCAGCGTCGCGGCGGGCAAGCCAATGGACTTTCTATCCACTCCCCCGCAAGCCGGTCTTTTCCTCTTGGTCGCGGCCGGGCTGCGACTCGGCGTCTTGCCTCTGCACCTGCCATATGCATCTGAATCATCTTTGCGGCGCGGGCTTGGCACAACACTGCGTCTTGTATCGGCCACATCCAGCCTTGTTCTGCTGGCGCACATTCCCGCATCAAGCTTGGCATCACCGCTCACGCCCTTACTGCTTATTCTGGCTTTGGCCTCTGCGGTTTATGGCGGCTGGATGTGGCTGCGCGCGCCCGACGAATTGGCGGGCCGTCCATTTTGGGTGATTGCAATCGCCGGCCTAGCCGTTGCATCCGCATTGCGCGGCAATCCATCCGGGACCACGGCCTGGGGCGTGGCGCTGGTGCTGGCCGGTGGAGCATTGTTCCTTGCATCGGTTCAACAAACCTGGCTCAACCGCGTTCTGCTAATCGGAGCATGGACTCTTTCAACTTTGCCCTTATCGCTCACGGCCTCCGGCTGGGAAAATAACGTCGGCGGTTTTGTTTTAGCCTTACCATTTTTCCTGACCGCACAAGCCATGATCATCGTCGGCTTTATCCGCCACGCCTTGCGGCCTTCGACGCGCCCTTCGTTGGATTCCCAACCCACCTGGACCAAAGGCGTATATCCGGCTGGAATTGGCGTACTGCTTTTTGTTCAACTTGTGCTTGGATTTTGGGGTTGGGATGGCGCGTTGCGCATCGGTGCGTGGGGTGCAAGCGTCGCCGCATCTCTCCTGACCCTGGGCCTGCTGTGGGCTATGCCGCGTTTTCCCGTTCTGAATCCGGTGCGCGCCCACTGGGTGCAACCCGCGCCGAATTCGCGACTCGATCAACTCTATCAAAACCTGTGGGGGCTTTATCGCTTCTTCGGACGCTTAAGCCAGACAATCTCAAACACCCTCGAAGGCGAGAGCGGCATCATGTGGACATTGCTGTTTCTTGTGCTGTTCGTCGCTTTACTCACTCAAAGGAAACCATAGCATGCTGGCGAACATTATCTCCTGGATCGCGGTTGTTCTCCTGCTGGTTATATCCACTGGTTTGCTGCTTAGCCGCGATTGGCGCTGGGACATCGGCTTTCTGGCCGTTCAATACATTGGCGTCTTCTGGCTGGTGGCACAACATTGGCCGCCCGGCATGGCCGCGGTCAAACTCGTGACCGGTTGGATGGCCGCCGCCGCGCTCGGCATGACCCTCAGCAATACTTCGGTTCGCAAAGAGCGTGTTGAACAGTTCTGGCCTCAAGGCCGCGCCTTTCGCCTGTTCATGGTCGGCGCGGCCGCAGTGCTGGCCGCGTCGGCAACGCCGCGCATCGAAACCTCCGTGCCAGGAATTGGATTGCCCGTCATCGCCGGAGGCGTCCTGTTGGTTGGAACCGGCCTGCTTCACCTCGGCACTGATTCACGGCTTGAGCGCGTCATCATCGGACTTCTAACGATCATGGCCGGTTTCGAGATCATCTATGCCGCCATCGAAAGTTCGATCCTGGTCGCCGCGCTCCTATCGGTTGTCAACCTCGGCCTGGGTTTGGTTGGCGCATATCTACTCACAGCCTCGACCCCGGAGAAAGAACTGGAATGAGCGCGCCCCTTCTTTGGATTTTGATTCCGATTGGGATCGGGGCATTGACGTTTTTTGTTGCGCGGGATCGCCTGCTCATCATCACCGGCGGCGCGGCATCGCTTCTTTTAGCGGGTATAGCGCTCATCGTCCCGATTGACGAAGCACTGCGGCTTGGGCCGTTTTCACTTAAGATTGCATCATCCGCATCCCTGTTTGGGCGCAGTCTGGTTTTGAATCCCACCCACGCCCCATTTCTGGTAATCGTCTACGGCATGTGCGCGTTGTGGTTCTTTGGTGCGGAAGCCGCGGGCGTTGCGCGCCGCCTGGTTCCCTTTGGATTGATAATCACAGGGTTGTTGGTGGCGTCCATTGCCGTCCAGCCGTTTCTCTTCGCTGCCCTGCTAATCGAGATCGCGGTGTTGGTTGCGATCCCGATGATCTCTCCCTTGAATCAAACTCCGGGGCGCGGCCTGGTGCGCTTCTTGATCTATCAAACGCTGGGCATGCCTTTTATTCTTTTTGCGGGATGGCTGCTGGCGGGTGTTGAAGCCAGTCCCGGCGATCTCGCACTCACAATTCAATCCACGGTCATGCTTGGCCTGGGCTTTGCTTTTTTATTGGCAGTCTTTCCGCTTTACAATTGGATCCCGCAAGTGATGGATGAAAGTTCACCCTATATCGTCGGCTTTCTACTCTGGTCGCTGCCAACGATTGCAAGTATTTATGGAATGGGCTTCCTCGACCGTTATGCCTGGCTGCGAACCTCTGCCCAGTTGCTGGCAGGTTTGCGCGCGACAGGCTTGCTCATGGTGGTGACCGGCGGATTGTGGGCCGCGTTCCAGCGTCACGCGGGACGATTGATGGCATACACGGCGGTCGCTGAAACTGGTTTTATCCTGATAGCGCTCGGCCTCAACCCAGCAACGTCCACCGATATAACCTTCCTGCTCATCCCCGCCCGCGGACTGGGTATCGCCATCTGGTCGCTTTCCCTTTCGATCTTAAAAATAAAAAACAACGACGAGCCTCTGCGCTTCACGTCCATGCAGGGATTGGCGCGCTCTTATCCGCTCGCATCTGCCGGCTTGATCCTTGCCTCGCTTTCCACTGCAGGCTTCCCGCTATTGGCCGGCTTTCCTCCACGCATTGCCTTATGGGAAGGATTGGGACAGCAATCTTTAGGGTCGGCAGTCTGGTTCCTGGTAGGATTGTTGGGCTTATTGATCGGTGCGGCGCGGATGCTGGCAGTGCTCGTTATGAACAAAGAAGAAACAGCCTGGGTCTCAAGAGAAACCTGGGTTCAGCGCGGCATGTTGGGGGTCGGTCTGATCGGGCTTTTCATTCTGGGATTATTTCCGCAGGCGCTTCGTCCGATCCTTGAAGAGCTTCCTCTCATGTTCCAGCGTCTTGGCCGCTAAAGCCCATTCATCAGCCATGCTATAATTTATTCACTCGCTGGAGGAGTTCATGGAATTCGAACAGATCACGAAACGACTCGAATGGCTCGACGAACAACAACGCAAAAACAAAACCGCCGTCTCTGCCGTGGAAGAACGGCTCGCTTCGCTGGAAGGCAGCGTCAACGCGCTGACCAAGCAAATTAAAGCCTTGTCGAAAGAAGTCTCCGAGATCGGCCCGGCAGCCGAACGCGCCAATCAGTTTGATGCCATGCTGACAAAACAGCGCACGGACATGACCAAGTTGATGGAAGGAATTGAGAAGCGCGCCGAGCGCCGAGAGCGCGAAGCCGCCAAACTTCACCACGCGGAACTCGAAGGGATCAATAAGGCCATTGCAAAGCTCGATGCTTCGACGATCAAAGCCGAAGATCTCAATAAAAAATTCAAAGAGCGCTCCATTGAGGAACAGCGCCTGTCTCTGGCCGTGCAAGACATGGGACAAAAAGTCGAGACGGTCATCAAAACCATCGAGCCGATCATGCCCGCGCAAAAGACTCTTGAAGACGCGCGCAGGCAAGACGTCAAACGCGTGGCCGACCTCCAGGGAGAACTGGCGTCCATCCGCAAACGCGCGGACGAAGCGCGCGACAAGGTTATCATCTACGGCGACAGCATCCGCAACCTGGAAAATCGCATGGGCGAACTGCTCGCAACAGAGTCCGAACGCAAAGATGCGCAGACGGCTTTTCTCGAACAACAAGCCATGTCCCAGGTGGACCGTGACCGCGCCTGGAAAGATTGGCAGTTGAAATACGACGCCTTCAAAAAACAGGCCGAGAATATGGATATCCAGGTCGCCGCGCTGGACGATTCCATCCGCGCTGCCAAACGCGCCCAGGACGCCTACACCGAACTCAACCAGAAACTCGAACGCCGCATTGCCGAAATCAGCGAAATGCAAAGACTGGCCGAAGACCGCGTCCGCCAGGAATGGGTGGCCTTCAAAGCTGACGAGCAAAAACGCTGGACGGGGCATTCGCTCTCACAGGAAGAATCCATGCGCGATCTTCGCAAAGACATGGACAAAGTCGAAGAACGCATCACCCTGCTTGACGACGCCGCCCAAACCCTGCAAGATCAAGTCCATCAGACCACCGACACCACTGAAAAACAATTGCAGGAATTAATGAACGTTGCCAATGAATGGCTCACGACTTATGAGCGCATCATGGGCCACGGTAAAAAGACAAAGAAAACAACAGCCAAATAATATCAACTCCATCTTTCTTCTTTCATCCTTCTTTTGGAAAGAGGAAAGAAGAAAGATTCTTAATCCATGCGCGTTATCGGCACAGCCGGCCACGTTGATCACGGAAAGTCCACGCTCATTGCGGCGCTCACTGGCACACATCCCGACCGTCTCAAAGAAGAGCAGGCGCGCGAGATGACCATCGAACTTGGCTTCGGCTGGTTGACCCTGCCCAACGGCGAAGAGATTGGCATCGTGGATGTGCCCGGTCACCGCGACTTCATCGAGAACATGCTGGCGGGCGTGGGCGGCATTGATGCGGCGCTGCTCGTCATCGCCGCAGACGAAGGCGTGATGCCGCAAACCAAAGAACATCTCGCCATCCTCGATCTGCTTCAAATTCCCGCCGGAATAATTGTCTTAACCAAAACTGATCTCATTCCAGATAACGACTGGCTCGACTTAATTGAATCCGATGTGCGGACAGCCGTCAAAGAAACCATCCTGCGAGAGGCGCCCATCCTGCGCGTCTCGGCCCGGACCCGAAGCGGACTCGACGGACTGACAGCGACTCTCGCCGACATCCTTCAACAAAAACCCGCCCGTCTCGATCTCGGACGCCCGCGCCTGCCCATTGACCGCGTCTTTATTATGAGCGGATTCGGTGCGGTTGTCACCGGTACCCTGAGCGATGGACACATCTCAGTCGGTGATGAAGTACAAATTTTGCCGAGCGGGTTAACAGGGCGCGTGCGCGGATTACAAACACACAAAAAAAAAGAAGAGACCGCTATCGCCGGTTCACGCACGGCGGTCAACATCTCAGGCATTGCCGCCGAACAAATCCAACGCGGCGAAGTGCTGACTCATCCCGGCCAATATCATGCTACCCGCCGTGTGGACACGCGCTTTCGTTTGCTCAAAGATTCCGCCTCTCCGCTCAAACATTCCAGCGAAGCAAAAATCTTCATCGGCGCGAGTGAAACGATTGCAACCGTCCGTTTGCTTGGCGCGGAGGAACTCGCGCCCGGCGACGAAGGCTGGATACAGCTCGAATTGCGCGAACCAATCGTAGCCGTACGCGGCGACCGGTACATTTTGCGGCGCCCATCTCCCGGCGAGACTCTCGGCGGCGGCATGATTGTTGACCCACAACCGAAAGGCCGCCACAAACGTTTCGACGATTCTGTTTTGAAAAGTTTGGAATCACTTTTGCAAGGTTCGCCACCTGACGTTCTGTTCGAGGCCGCGCTGGCGGCTGGCATCGCACCATCAAAAGAAATCGTGACGCGCTCGCGGCTGGAAAAAGATTCCGCCGCAGAAGCAATGAACGAATTGCTGGAAAGTGGAAAGCTCATCAAAATTGACGATGAACTTTTCGCGGCTTTTCCCCATTGGAGTGAACTGCAAGCCAAAACTTTGCAGATCGTCGAAACCTATCACAAAAACTTTCCGCTCCGGCGCGGCATCCCGCGCGAAGAACTCAAAAGCAAGTTAAAGTTATCGTCGCGTGTCTTCAACGCTCTTGTTACGTATTACGTAATACGCAACATATTGCGCGAGGACATGACCATCGTCAGCCAACCGTCGCACGAGATAAAGTTCGATAACGGCCAGCAGGCCAAAGTCGAGGCTTTGATGCGGAAGTTCGCGCAGAGTCCGTTCAGCCCGCCATCTGTCAAAGAATGCGAAGCGGAGGCCGGCGAGGAAATTGTCAACGCTTTAGTCGAATCAAATGAGTTGGTTGCAATCTCGGCAGATGTCGTCTTTCGTAAAGCGGATTATGATTTGATGGTGAGCAAAACTATCGCGGCGCTGAGATCAAGTGGACAGATCACGCTGGCAGAAGTTCGAGACTTGTTTAACACCAGCCGCAAATACGCGCAGGCTTTGCTGGAGCATTTGGACGCCATCGGCGTGACGATACGGGATGGCGATTATCGAAAGTTGAGGACATAATGTGCGGACGATTTACTTTAACCGTTGATCCCGCCGATTTGAAGGATGCGTTTGAAGGTTGCACCTTCCCCGCCAAATTTGCGCCGCGCTTTAACATCGCGCCGACGCAGCCGGTGCTGGTCATTCCCAACAACACAAAAAACACAGCCGACTTTTTTATATGGGGCCTGATCCCATCGTGGGCTAAAGACCCAGCCATAGGAAACAAGCTCATCAACGCGCGCGGCGAGACGTTGGCCGAGAAGCCTTCATTTCGCGGCAGTTATAAATACAAACGCTGTTTGATTCTGGCCGATGGATTTTATGAATGGAAGTCCGTGCCCGGGACAAAAACAAAGATCCCGCATTTCATTCATTTGAAAACCGGCAAGCCTTTCGCTTTTGCGGGCCTGTGGGACGAATGGCATTCCACCGACGGTTCATTCGTCCGCTCCTGCGCGATCATCACGACCGCGCCCAATAAACTCATGACCACGATCCATAACAGAATGCCGGTAATTCTCGAATCACAAAATTACGCCGATTGGCTGGACTCTGCGCCTCGAACTCCCGAAAGCCTGCAATCGTTAATCAGGCCTTTCCCCGCCGAATTAATGGAAGCCTATCCCGTTTCGACGCTTGTGAACAGCCCGGCAAACGACCGCCCCGAATGTATTGTGCCTGCTTAAGTTTGTATGGAAGACGCAAGCTTAGCGTCAGGTTAGCGTTTGGCAGGCTTGCTTGACGCTCGATTCCCGGCATGTTATCATTTTTGCGGAGAACAAATGCAGAGAAAATTCAAAGACAACTCAAAAGCGCAAAGCGGGGAATCTTCAGAGCCACAGGAAACTTTCTCCACCGGCAAACCAAATCGCGTTTCAAGCTGGATGCAGAGCCTGATCCAAATGGGATTGGGCGAATCGTTATTGCGCGCTGCGACCAATATCTTCTCGGTCCTTGCAGTTGCGCTCGTGATCTGGCTGGCGCAGACGTATTTCCGCCTGCCCGAGGCAAAAGCGCAGGGCAACGACGGGCCGCTTCAAGGTCCGACTCTGGCCGCACCCGCGCCGGCCTCATCCCTGCCCCAGGATGTATCCTCCTTCGGCATTCTCCGTCAAACAAATATTCACACCAGCGTCCCCACGCGGGCGCGGCAGGGAATCACAAAATATACAGTCGTGGCAGGCGATACGATAATCGGCATAGCCGATAAGTTTGGCCTGCAACCAAAGACTGTTTTCGCGGCCAACTACTATGTTCTTTTGGACGACCCGGACAACCTTAAACCCGGACAGGAATTAAATATCATGCCTGAAGACGGCGTCTATCGCGAATGGCAGGCGGGCGAAGGCTTGAACGGCGTGGCAAGTTACTATGAAGTGAAACCGGAGGATATTGTCAACTACCCGCTTAATCAACTTGACCCGAATACCATCGGCGATTATGCGCTTCCCAATATCAAACCCGGCACGTGGATCTTTGTTCCCGGCGGCAAGTATCAATATCATACGCCCGGACAAGTGCCATTGGGGATTACCCGCTCGAACCCGGCCAGCGCGCAAGTAGGAGGCCCTGGCGCCTGCCCGGCTGTCAACGGCGGCGCGGTCGGCTATGGAACGTTTGTTTATCCAACCGCCAAGCATGTTCTGTCGGGTTACGATTATTCCATCAAGACCAACCACCTAGGCCTGGACTTGATGGGCAACCAAGGCGACAATGTGGCGGCGACCGACGGCGGCGTGGTAGTGTACGCAGGCTGGAACAATTATGGTTATGGCAATATGATCATGATTGATCATGGCAACGGCTTCCAATCGTTATACGCGCACTTGAGCGAGATCTTTGTAGGCTGCGGAGACAATGTAACACAGGGCCAAACGATTGGTGCGATCGGCAGTACCGGCAACTCGAGCGGCCCGCACCTGCACTTTGAAATCCGCACATCCAGCACGGTTGTCAATCCATGGGATCTTTTACCGCCTCCATAGGCCAGTCTTGCGCAAGGAAGTTATCTCGGCTATAATCCCGAACGCTCCGGGCGCGTAGCTCAGTTGGTTAGAGCGCATGTATCACACACATGAGGTCGGGGGTTCGAGCCCCTCCGCGCCCACAGAAAAATCGCCGCGAATTCGCGGCGATTTTTCTAATTTTTGCGCAGACAGCTAAACGAAAAAGCCAAGATCCTTTATTTCGCTTTGCGTCTCTGCGCCTTCGCGTTAAATATTTATAAAAATAATTGTTTTCGCTGCCATTATGCTATCTGCGTCTGATATAATTTTGTTATTCATGACCAACCGCTCCAACGAATCCTGGCTGAACGACCTGCGCGCCGACGGTGAAGTGCGCGAAGAAGCGCTGACCGATCTACGCGAGATCATCGCACATGGACTGCCTTATGCCCTCTCACGCTGGCTCTCTCCCGACTCGCCGCTCTTCGCTCCTCTTGTTGACGAAGTGACTCAGGAGACCCTTCTGCGCGTGCTCGACCAGCTTGATACTTTCGAAGGCCGCAGCATGTTCACCACCTGGGTGCATAAGATCGCCATCCGCATTGCGCTGACAGAATTGCGCCGCAAACGCTGGCAGGATTCATCTCTCGATGAGATTGTGGACAACGAAGAATCCCCCGCCCCAGCCCGCATCATGGCCGACCGTCAGCCCGGCCCGGCTGAAATCGCCGAACAGGCCGACATGATGGCGCGCGTCCGCCGGATTCTCGAACAGGAACTTACCCCAAAGCAACGTGAAGCTCTAACCCTGCTCGGCATACAGAATATGCCGCTCGAAGAAGCGGCCAGGCGCATGAAAACCAACCGCAACGCGTTATACAAGCTTCTGCACGACGCCCGCCTTCGCCTAAAACACCGCCTGACGAGCGAAGGTTTAACATCGCAGGAAGTCCTGGCTGCATTCGAGCAAAAGTAAGATTGGCTAATAATTAAACGTCCAAGTCACAGGTCTGGCATGAATATCAAAAACTTTATCAAAAGCGCCTTCAAACGTATTTGGCGCAGGCAAGAACTTCCTGACGAAGTAGTTCAGGGATTCATGCGCGTGCTCGATAAAGTTCGCAAAGAGGATACAACCTGCAAGGAAGTCTTTGATCAATTGGATGAATACGTGGAAAAAGAAGTGCGCGGCGAAGATGCCGCCCTGCTCATGCCGCTCCTGCGCGAGCATCTTGATATCTGCTCCGATTGCTGCGAAGAATACGAAGCGCTGTTGAACGTTCTACAAACAGCCGCAAAGCAATAAGAAGACGGACTTTGAAAGTCCATCTTCTTATTATTTAATGATCTGCATCAAATAGTTTTTCCCCGGCGCGAATCGGAACTTTGAGCCGGTTCTCAAACGGCGTCAAAGGGCATGACCAACGCTCGTTATAAGCGCAGTACGGGTTATAAGCCAGATTAAAATCAACCAAAAAGCGTCCGCCGGGCAAAGGCTCAGGCTCAAGATAACGCCCGGCGCCATAAGTTTCTTTTCCAGCCAAAGAGTCAACGAAAGGCAGGAAGAAACCGTTTGGCCCCTCATAAATAGTCAACTCCGAGTCCTGTCCCTCGGCCCGGAATTTGAAACGGCTGTGACGAAAGTAAACCTGTGTATCCCCGGTTGAAGTCTGCATCTCGATGCGCTCTTTGACAGGCAGTTCATCCGCCTTGACTTCGAGTCGCAAATCGGCATTTTCGGGGAAATAATTCAGCCCGCTAAAGCTCTGTTTCTGTTCGCGCGTGAGCGGACTTTGAGGGTGGTCCCTAAAAAAACCATCTTTCGCTGTACGGAATTTTTCCAATTCACTCATGGCTCCTCCGTGAAATTCCATGAAAGAGACAGCCGATCACGAACAAATCTTACAAATTATTTCTGCAGGCAGGCAATCAGGTTTTTGAGTGCGCCTTGGGGTTCAGATTTTGTGATCGCCAGCACCGGCACGGATGCGACAATCAGCGCTTCACGCGTGTTGCCTGCTTTCCAACGCCGCGTCAGGACTCCGACCGAGCCGGCCTGCGCCCCGATCGCATCAGACATGGCCTGAGCGGATACCGCCAAACGCGCCAGCGATGTGACGGGTTGACCAGCCAAAACGGTATCATTAAATATCTGTTGCGCATCGTCATCTGGCGAATACGTCCACACCTGCACCGGCATATCGTTGCCGCCTACATCTTTCCAATTCGTGGCTTGACCCGTGAACAGCTGCCGCGCCTGCCCAATGGTCAGTGAGCTGACTCCGGTCTGGGGATGAACGGCAACGAGGATATCTTCCGTCCCGATTTGAAATGCAGGCGTGAGCAAATTATCTGGCTCGCCCACTCGAATCAAAACATCCGCCGTTTGCGGATCGGACAAATTGATAACCGCAGAAACAGAAGCACAATTATATAAATCTGCCAGCCGTGGCTGCGCCGACGATGTGATGTAAACTTTTACGAGCTGTGGCGTAACAGCAGGTGTCGTAGAAGCGCAGGCAGTCAGAAAAAACAGGATAACGCTGAGAATTTTTTTCATGCAATATCGGGACGAAGAGTCGCCCGTCCCTGCGTGCTTTATGCAAAGAACAGGAACACGAGACTGAGAGCGCCGGCAACGACACAATACGCGGCAAAGACATACAGCGAGTGCCGATTGAGATAGTTCAGCAACCACTTAATTGCCAGCCAGCCAACGATTGCCGCGGCAGTGAAGCCGGCCGCCAGAATGGGCAGAAATTCGCCAAGCCCGGGCATCCTGAACAACTTAAGGGTTTCATAGCCGCCTGCTGCCAACATCACAGGCGCGGACATTAGAAAGGCGAAACGCGCCGCGGACAGGCGGTCAAAACCGCGTAACATGCCGCCGCTAATGGTCGCACCGGAACGTGATGCTCCGGGAAAGACCGCTAGAATTTGAAACAGACCGACAATCAGGGCATCCAGCCAAGTCATCGAGTCGAGTTTACGCAAACGTTTACCGATGAGTTCGGCCAGCGTTAACAAGATGGCAGCCGCGAACATGCGGATGGCCGCTTCCAACAAAGGAGTTTTAAATAGCGCTTCGACATAGTCCTTGAGCAGGAAGCCTGCAATCAATGCAGGGATAGTGGCGATGATAATGTACCATGCCAGTTTATTTTCTTCGGTGGAGAACGGCGCGGCAAAGAAGGCCTTGACCAATGACAGCAGGTCTTTCCAGAAATAAACGATCAGCGCCATGAGTGGGCCGAGTTGCACGATGACCAGGAAAGCAGTCATGGCAGCGCTGGGCGGGATGCGCAGAAGCGTCTGACCGATGAGCAGTTGCGCAGTAGACGAGACCGGGATGAATTCCGTCAGGCCTTCGACGATGCCGAGCAGGATGGATTGGAGGAGGGTCATAGAGATTCCTTTTCTAAACACAAAGTACACAAAGAGCACGAAGGGAGAAAGGCTTCAACTTTTATACTTCGTGACCGCTTGCTCCCGCTTTGAGGGGGTTGTGTTTAATTCTTTTGGCATTATTTGACCACAGACTTAGCAACTCCGGCACGCGCGCCTCGAACGAACCGTCTGCAATGTAGACTCTGATTTGTTCCATCAATCGTATCAAAGCCCTCAGGTTGTGAATTGAAAGAAGCGTTCCCGCCAACAACTCTTTCGCCACAATCAAATGGCGAAGATATGCGCGCGTAAAGGTTTTGCAAGTGTAGCAGTCACAAGCCGGATCAATTGGGTTTTGATCGCGGGCGAAGGCCGCGTTCATCATATTCAACCGTCCTTCAGGCGAGAAGACGGAGTGATGACGCGCTAGGCGCGTCGGCAGGACGCAATCGAAAATGTCTACGCCGCGCAGCACGCCATTGATCAGGTCTTCGGGCGTGCCGACGCCCATCAGGTAGCGCGGTTTGTTTTCTGGCAAGTGCGGAGTCGTCACGTCGAGCATGGCGTGCATTTCATCTTTGGTCTCGCCCACCGAGAGTCCGCCGATGGCGATGCCAGGCGTATCGAGAGAAGCGATAAATTTAGCGGAAGCCGCCCGCAGGTCCGTTTGAACGCCGCCCTGAATGATCCCGAATAAAGCCTGGTCGCGACGCGTCTGCGCTTTGAGGGAACGCTCTGCCCAACGATGAGTCCGATCCATGGCGATCTTGCTGTAGGCGTGGTCGTTGGGGTCGGAACATTCATCGAAGGCCATGATAACGTCGGCGCCGAGGTTCTCCTGAATGGCAATAGAGCGTTCGGGCGTGAAGCGGTGCGTCGAGCCGTCAATGTGACTCTTGAAGGTCACACCATCGTCGTCAATTTTGCGGGTTTGCGAAAGCGAGAAGACCTGGAAGCCGCCCGAATCGGTCAGCATGGGGCGATGCCATTGCATGAAGTGATGCAAACCGCCGAGATCGCGCACGAGTTCGTCGCCGGGACGCAGATAAAGATGATAGGTGTTGCTCAACACGAGCGAGGCGTTGATGCCTTTGAGATGTTCTGGCGTGAGGGTCTTGACCGTGGCCTGCGTGCCAACCGGCGCGAAGACCGGTGTGAGGAGATCGCCGTGAGGCGTGGTGAAGATGCCCGCGCGGGCGCGATCGTTTTTTGCAGTGATGACAAATTCAAACATCGGGCTGATTGTAAACGAGAACTCAGTGGTTTTGTCAATTTTCGAATTCTTGAATGAGAATTCAGTTTTGCGCCAGGCTTTGGCATGGGCGCGGATATGCAAAGTATCGGCTCAATTACGGTGTTATCGTGAAAGCTTGAGTCCCGATGGGCGTAAATGTCTTTGGCGGCGCGGCTGTCAAAGTGGAAATGGGTGTAAATGTGTAAGTAGGTGTGACCGTCAGGGTTGGCGTCAATGTGAAGGCGGGAGTCAACGAGGGCGCGGGTGTGCTGGTCAGGGTCGGCGTGGCCGTGACAAACAAATTTACACCTCCGCTGATCTCGCCTGCATACACAAGATAACCGATTGCCGCGAGCAAAACAAACACCAGTAAAATATCCAAAACTTTTTTCATGGACATTATTATACATCCTTGTTGCGGCGCACATCAGCGCTTATACTCCTGCCATCATGACTCACACCAAACGCTGGCTCGTCCAGCCACCGCTTACTCCGCAGGCCGACGAAAACCTTGTCAAATTCCCGCCCATCCTGCGGCAGATTCTTTTTAATCGCGGCTACGCCACCGACGCCGAAGCGCGCGCCTTCCTCAAAGCCGAGCCGGATTTCGATCCCAACCCGTTTCAACTCACCGGCATGGACGCGGCTGTTAAACGCATCCGCATCGCAATCGAACAACGCGAACCGATTGCCATCTATGGCGATTACGATGTGGACGGAGTCACATCCACCGCATTGCTCGTCGAGGCATTACACGGCCTGGGCGCGGATGTGCGCGGCTACATCCCGAATCGATTCGACGAAGGCTACGGCCTCAACAAGGACGCGCTGGATCATCTCAAAGCGGACGGCGTTACATTGGTCATCACAGTGGATTGCGGAATCCGCTCGCCGGACGAAGCGCTTCATGCCCGGACGATTGGTCTTGATCTCGTTATAAGCGATCACCACCACCCCGCTGAAGGCGACCTGCCGCCCGCGTTAGCGGTGATCAACCCCAAACAACACGGCGACGCTTATCCCGATAAAGATTTGGCTGGAGTTGGGATCGCGTACAAAATTGCGGAAGCGCTTTTTATATACGATCAACCGTCTACCGTCAACGGTCAACTGAACGACCTTCTCGATCTCGTTGCACTTGGCACCGTCGCCGACCTCGCGCCGCTGGTTGGAGAAAACAGAGTCCTTGTCCGCAAAGGACTCAAACAAATCCGCGAGACGAAACGACAGGGACTTTTTTCTCTGGCGAACGTGGCCGAAGTCAGCCTGCAAAAGATCACATCTGGAAATATCGGTTTCATGCTTGGGCCGCGCCTCAACGCCTCGGGCAGGCTTGAGTCTGCACTGGCTTCGCTTGAATTATTGACCACCACCGATTTCATGCGCGCCGGCCAACTTGCGCAACAACTCGATGTGCAAAATCGTCAGCGGCAGGCGATCACGCGATCCATGCAGGAACAGGCCGAAGCGATTGCAATGTCCGAAGACCCGAATGCCTACCTGCTCTTTGCCGCGCACGAAGACTTCAATCCCGGCGTGGTTGGCCTGGCGGCTTCGCGTCTATCTGAAACGCATTATCGCCCTGCCATCGTGGCCGCACGCGGAGCGGAAGAGACGCGCGGCTCGTGCCGCTCCATCCCCGAGTTCCACATCACCGACGCGCTCGACCAATGCGCCGACCTGCTCGTACGCCACGGGGGCCATCGCGCCGCGGCCGGATTCACCGTCCGCAATGAAAAACTTTCAGAACTGGTAACCCGCCTGAAGTCCATTGCGGAAGCGCAGTTGAGTCGTGAAGACCTGCGCCCAACCATGACGGCGGATGTCGAGGTAGCGCTTTCGCAATTGAATTTCGACCTGCTCAAACATCTTGAATATTTTCAGCCAACCGGCTATGGAAATCTCGACCCGGTGTTTGTCTCGCGGGACGTCAAAGTCAAAGCGTCGCGCACAGTCGGCGCGGACGGCCGGCATCTCAAACTAACTTTGGACGACGGGGGCGGTGTCACTTTCGATGCGATTGGTTTTCGTATTGGAAATTTGCAGGCACACCTGCCGGCGCGTTTGGATGTGATGTACATGCTGGAGGCCAACGAATACAATGGGCGGTCGTCGCTTCAATTGAATTTGAAAGACGTGAAGGCCGCGGGCATTGCAGATTAACCTGCGCGGGCAAAGCGCTTCCAAACACGATTAATCTCACATCAAGATTTCAAAATCATGCGGCGCAATACGCCGCATGGTTTATTTGCAACCCGGTTGTCGTTTTTGCGTAAGTGTATATTGAAGAATATTGATCATTCGAAATTCATCATCAAGGAGAATGCTATGTCAAAAACCCATAAAGTTGTCAGCATCTTTATCATGCTTGTCTTGTTAACGCTGACGATTGCCACCCCGGCGCGCGCCTTCGATGGCCGTTCCGGTGACAAGGTCACGCTGAATTCTGGCGATATTGTCAATGACGATTTGTATGTTGGGGCGAATGAATTCGTACTGGATGGCACTGTCAACGGGGATGTTTTCGCCGGCGCTCAGATGATTACCATCAATGGCACCATCAATGGTGATCTGTTGGCAGTGGGACAGACTGTAATCATCAATGGCACGGTCACTGGCAGCGTTCGTATGGCCGGTTCGGTGTTGTTCTTCGGTGAAAAAGCCAAAGTCGGCGGGGATATCGTCGTCGGCGGCGCCAGCCTTGAGGTCCGCAAGGGAAGCGTGACCGAACGCGATCTTGTCTTCGGCGGCGGACAAATCCTGCTGGCGGGTGACGTGATGCGTAACGTCACAGTCGGAACCGGTTCGCTGCAAATCAGTGGAAATATCGGAGGCAACGTCAAGGCTGGTGTTGGCGATGCCAATCAAGGCCAGGCAGGCCCTCCTCCCAGTATGTTCTTGCCACAATCTACTGTCGGCGTCCCGCTGGTGAGGTCCGGGTTAACAATTGATCCATCCGCAAAGATTGCAGGCGATCTTGAATATACCCAGGCCAGGGATTTAACTTTTCCCGCCGGTGTGATCGCCGGAAAGATCACGCGCACCGAACCGCCCGCCAATCCACAGCCTGCAATGCAAGAGACTGCCGGATACAAAGTGGGCGCGTGGACGCTTGAGCTTATCCGCTCGATGGTTACACTTGTTTTGATCGGTTTGTTCCTGCTCTGGCTATTCCCTGCCTTCTTTAAATCTTTAAGTGAAAAATTGAAAAGCAAGACGTGGCCGAGTCTCGGGTGGGGCGTTATCGCTTACGCGGCCTTCTTCTTTGCCCTGTTATTGATCTTGTTCGTGATGATTGTGGGTGCGATATTATTCGGCGTCCTGACCCTGGGCGGTTTAAGCGGAACGATCATCTGGCTCGGCATTTTGGCGCTGTTCGCGTTTGTCGTTGCATTTGCACTGGTGACTTCATTCGTGGCGAAGGTTGTATTTGGCATGACCATCGGCAAATGGATTCTGGTCAGCGCTAATTCACCCCTGGCAGAGAACAGGTTCTGGTCAATGGCAATTGGTGTTTTTGTCACAACTTTTGTAATCGCCCTGCTTTCATTCCCGCTCATCCCCACTGGCTTCCTGGGTGGATTGTTGAATTTCGCAGTCACACTTTTTGGCCTGGGTGCGATATGGTTATGGGGGCGCGAGGCGCTGGGGAAAAAACCGGTTGCCGCATAAATCTCAATCATATGGAAACAGCCGAGGACTTTGTCCTCGGCTGTTTTAGTTGGCCGGCTTGCTTTACGGGCAATTCTTTAAGTAGAGGATTTGTTGCGAAATCTTTCCACTGCGTCCAACAGCATCGCCCGTTTTGCTGACGCCCACGAATTGGTAATCAATCCAAGCCTTGTCCGCCGCTCTCAAATCAGGATTGATTTGCATTGTATTGAAATTGATTGTGAAATTTCCATTTTTATCGCTGGTCATTTTGCCCAGATTTTTCCACTCACTATAAGTAATTGGCTGGGTGGTTAGATCTTCAAAACGGTACCAAAAATCCACCTCTGCGACAGCATAATTGGTGGTCGAGACACTGAATGTAATATCCTGAGGCAGGCAACGCAGGTTAAAGTAACTTCCCGAACGGGTCAGGTTCGTAAATAAATTTCCGCCTGCATCTGCCGGCAATGTAGCGGTTGCTGTTCCAGCACCGCTGCTCGGCGCAGAAGTATTCGCCGGAGCGGCTGTAGGCGGTTCCTGAGTCGGCTGCGGAACAGGCGTATTGGCTGGGGCTTCAGTCGGCGCAGCAGTGGGTTGAACAATTTGAGTTTGGACAACCGGCACTAATACGGTCGCAACCACAACAACCGGCGTTGGGGGAATTACAGCAGCAGGCAGGGCAGTCGGCGCGGCCGGGGCGCAGCCCGTCACAATCAATGCCAATGCCAGAATCAAAAATTTTTTCATCGCGTGCCTCCTCGACACAACAAAATCCACTTAAGTTATTTTGTAAGAATTATTATACAGTTCATAAATTGGCATCGCTTCGGCCTTTCAATTTTGATAGTCTTTATCAGGTATAATCCGGCTTATGCTGACTTCAAAAGAAATTGAAGCCCGTCTCGAGTGGATTCTTTTAAAGGTAGAAAAACCAGGACGTTACGTTGGCGGCGAGCTGAACACCACCGTCAAAGATTGGGACAAAACCCAAACCAAAGTTGCGTTCATCTTCCCCGATATTTACGATATCGGCGTTTCCAATGTTGGATTGAAAATTCTATACGATCAGGTCAACCAACGCGGCGATGCGCTGGCTGAACGCGCCTACGCGCCCTGGACCGACATGGAAGCCCTGATGCGCGAACACGAGATTCCGCTGTACACGCTCGAATCAAAACGCCCTCTGAGCGGCTTCGACCTGATCGGCTTTTCCCTGCCCTACGAAACGCTCTACACCAACACGCTCAACATCCTTGACCTGGCCGGGATTCCCGTTCGCAGCCAGGATCGTACCGACGAACATCCCATTATCATCGCGGGCGGGCACGCCGCCACAAACCCCGAACCAATGCACGCCTTCATAGACGCCTTCGCGATCGGCGAGGGCGAGGAAGTCATTCACGATATTGTCAATGCCATTCAAGCCAATCAGACTCGCACCGAAAAATTAACCGCATTGGCAAAAATTCCCGGAGTGTATGTGCCAAAATTTTACGAGACACATTATCTGGACGATGGCACAGTCTCGCATGTTGAATCTCTGATCGAAGGAATCGCCAACCCGGTCGTCAAGCGCATCGCGGCGCACCTGCCTCCCCCGCCGACCAGCTTCATTGTGCCGAACATCGAGACCGTCCACAACCGCGTCTCGGTAGAAATTATGCGCGGATGCACACGCGGGTGCAGATTCTGCCAGGCGGGCATGATCACGCGTCCAGTCCGCGAAAGAAGCGTGGATGAGATCGTTGACGCCGCCGAAGCCGCGGTCAACGCAACCGGCTTCGAAGAATTGGCGCTGCTTTCGCTGTCGTCGTCTGATTTCACTTATGTGGTCGAACTTGTCAACAAGGTCAGCGAAAGATTCAAGGGGCGCAAGCTGACTATTTCGCTTCCGTCTTTGCGCATCGAATCTGTTTCCGTAGACTTGATGGACAAACTGCGCGAGCATTATTCAGGCGGATTTACGCTCGCGCCCGAAGCGGCCACCGAACGGATGCGCCGCATCATCAACAAATTCATTCCCGACGACGAAATCATTAACACCACCCGCGAAATTTATCGCCGCGGCTGGACAACGATCAAACTGTACTTCATGATCGGTCATCCTTCTGAAACATTGGAAGATGTACAAGCCATCGCCGACCTGTGCAAACGAGTCATCACCGAGGGGCGTAAAGTGGCGGGCATGAAAGTCAAGCTCAACGCGGGCGTCAGCACATTCGTGCCCAAACCGCAGACTCCGTTCCAATGGGTTTCGGTGGATACGCGCGAAAATATTATCGCCAAGCAAAATTTATTGCGGCGTGAACTGCGCGACCGCAACATCAAATTGAGTTGGACAGAGCCGAATGATAGTCTACTCGAAGCCTGGCTGACGCGCGGCGACAGGCGTATGGCCGAGGTCGTTTACACGGCCTGGAAGAACGGGGCAAAATTCGACGCGTGGAATGACCGCGGCCGATATGCGATTTGGGAAGCGGCCTTCGCCCAACACGGCCTCGACATCGCATTTTATACTTATCGCCAGCGCCGCACCGATGAAGTTTTCCCATGGGACCACATTACCGCCGCGGTGCGAAAAAATTTCCTGTTCCAGGATTTCCGCCAATCGCTCGAAGGAAAGATTCGCGTGGACTGCCGCTTGAACTGCTTTGCGTGCGGCATTCTTCCGACCTTTGCAAATGTCCGCCGCGACAATCCGGGAGAAGTTTGGAAGTGTCCGGATGTAAAAAGCCCGAAGAATGGTGGTCAGTTATCAGTTTCCAGTGATCCGTTGACGGTATCCAGTGTTGAGTTGCCGGTGGTTGGCGATTAATGAGAATCAGGATTGTCTTTTCCAAAGCGGGCGCGTTGCGCTACATCGGACATCTGGACCTGAACACGATCTGGGAGCGTGGCATGCGCCGCGCGGGACTTCCGCTGGCCTACTCGCAAGGATTTCATCCTCAACCCAAAATTCATCTGGCCTCCGCCCTGCCGCTGGGTTTTTCTTCGCGTTGCGAAGTATTGGACATGCGCCTGAACGAACAGGTGGATTTAGCTGAACTGCCTGCGCGCCTGCAAGCGGCCATGCCGGCAGGTATTGGCATCTTGAAAGTGGAGAGAGTGGACGAAGGCGCGCCCGCTTTACAGACTCAAGTTCTGTCGGCCGAGTACGAGATCAATTTAACGGAGCCCGTTGACATATCCGTTTTGAAGCGTAGGACAGAAGAATTGCTGGCATGTATATCCATCCCGCGCGAACGCCGCGGCAAAAAATACGATCTGCGTCCATTGATAGAGAAGCTTGAAATTGTATCGGGGAATAAAATCTTTATGCGGCTTTCAGCACGCGAAGGCGCGACAGGACGCCCGGAGGAAGTAATTGACGCACTGGGGATTGCTCAAGAAAGCGCGCGAACAGAAAGGACCTGCTTGATTTTCCGATAACAATCAGTACAATATCTTCTAAGCGGCAGGCGCGGCCGCTAAACTTATTTCGCCGGAGGAAAGCAATGCCTTTAATCGTTTCTTTGTTCTTTGCGTTCGTCCCCGCTTTTTTGATGGCAATGTTCGTATACTGGCTGGATCGCTATGAGAAGGAACCGCTGGCTTTGTTGGGCGGCGTATTTTTCTGGGGCGCAGTGGTGGCGGCAGGCGGCGCATTTGTGATCAACACCGTTTTCGGCATCGGCATTTATGCCTTGACTGGTTCCGGCGATATTGCCGACCAGGCAACTGCTTCATTGGTCGCGCCTTTTGTGGAAGAGGGGCTTAAAGGATTGGCGATAGTGATCGTATTCCTTTTCTTCCGCAAAGAATTTGATTCCATCATGGATGGCATCATTTACGCCGGGATTGTTGGATTGGGCTTCGCGGCCACTGAAAACGTGCTTTACATTTACGGACGCGGATTTCAGGAGGGCGGCTGGAGCGGACTTTGGCAGCTGGTCTTCATCCGCGATATTATAGTGGCATGGCAACACCCATTCTATACCGCCTTCACCGGCATTGGACTGGCAGTGGCGCGATTGAACAAGAGTACACTGGTTAAGATCATTGCCGTGCCAACCGGGTATGCCATAGCCGTCTTCGTACACGCGTTTCATAACACATTTGGCGTCTTCACAGATGCATCAGGCTTGGATCCGCTTTCAGGCTTCGCCCTCGGCACTCTGATTGACTGGTCTGGCTGGTTCTTCATGGCCGTCTTTATCGTCTTCATGATCGGCCGTGAGCGTGCTGTCATGAAAAACCAATTGCAGGGAGAAGTCGCTTCGGGTTTGATCTCGCAAGCACAATTCCAAAAAGCGTTGTCGCCCACGACAATGAGCACGGCCATTTTTGGCGGCGCGTCAGCGGCGCGTTTCTTCCGGCTTTGCGGCGAACTGGCTTTCAAGAAAGAGGAATATTTGAAACTCGGTGACGAGGGCGGAAACCTGGAAATCATTCAAAAACTGCGCGGCGAGCTGGCCGCGCTGGCTCCGCAAGTAAAAGCGTAAAGAAAACTAGGAAGTTTTTTATCTCGTGATAAAATCCTTACGCACGCCCCCGTAGCTCAGTGGACAGAGCGTCGGCCTCCGGAGCCGAAGAGCAGGGTTCGAGTCCCTGCGGGGGTATCTTTGTATTCGGTTACTCTCAACAATTATTACGACTGCAGTTACAACTTGACTTCTGCTAGTCTGCAGGAAATTCCCGGCACGCGCATTTCAACGACTCGACAAATACGCCTCGCGCAAGACGTCAAGCGGATTCCGTTTCCCAGCCTCATCTTCGTACAACCAGCATTCCCAGCCATTGCAGGGCGAGTTATCCATCAAGCTTCGCGCAACCTGATGAATCGAGCCGACGTTTTTTCCACACTTGATCTTTCCATCCGCGCGGACGAGGGCGATCTTGTTCTTCTTTTTACCGAAATACAGAGTCTGCCCAGGCAGGACCAATCCCGCTTCAAGCAGTTTGCCAAAAGCCACGCGCGGACGATCGCGCCGGGACGGGGAAAAATACAATTCACCGGAAAACGCTCCGGGGTCCACAGAAGCGACGCGCTGGCGGGCAATGTCCGCGTAGGTTGAGTCGCGCTCGATTCCAATCCAATGACGATGCAATTTCTTCGCTACTGCGCCAGTTGTACCGCTTCCAAAAAATGGGTCAAGAATTACGTCGCCCGGATTTGAACTAGAAAGAATAACTCGATACAACAAGGCCTGCGGCTTCTGTGTCGAATGCGCCTTCTGCCCGTTGACTTTTATCCTTTCTTTGCCGTTGCAAATTGGAATTTCCCAATCGCTGCGCATTTGAAGATCATCGTTCAACGATTTCATGGCGTGGTGATTAAATGTATATTTTGCGCCCTTGTCTTTTTGCATCCACAAAAGAGTCTCATGTGCGTTGGTAAATCTTACGCCGCGAAAGTTTGGCATGGGGTTTGTTTTTATCCACACAACATCGTTGAGAAACCAAAAACCCAAATCCTGCATGGCCGAGCCGACGCGGTAAATATTATGATACGAACCGATCACCCAGATCGTGCCGGTATCTTTGAGCACGCGCCGGCAGGCTGAAAGCCATGCGCGCGTGAACGCATCGTATTGCTCGAAACTGGAGAATTGATCCCACGAGTCATCCACGCCGTTCACTTTTGTCATGTTGGGACGATAGAGTTCCTGTGAGAGTTGGAGATTATAAGGAGGGTCTGCAAAAATTAAATCAACCGATTTTTCCGGCAAACTATTTAATACCTCAACACAATCCCCTTGAATTATTTGATCGAGGGGCAATTTCGCAGTGGTCATATAAAGTTTCCAATCTATGCGGGCGGGTTATCCAGCCGCACGCCATGACCGCGTACGGTGTCTATATATTTCTGCGCCGGGTCAAGCGCGGCGAGGCGTTCACGCAGGCGGCGAATAAGCGCATCCAGCGCCTGGTCTGAAACGCCGGTCGCCTGCTCTTCGCCCCACACTACAGTGACCAGATCTGCGCGGCCAATCACCTGCCCTGCGCTTTCATAAAGAAGCCATAATAATTTGAATTGCTGCGCCGAAAGCGGCGGGACGATAAGCTGTTGGTTCACCCATACGCGGCGGGATTTTTGATCCATCATCAAACGCCCGGGCCTGCCCGCGCCTTCCACCAGTGGCATGGTCGCATCTGAGGTGAAGAAAAGAAATTCCTGTACGAAACTGATCTGCACCACGTCACCATCCTGCAACATTATCGGCGTGGAAAGCAGATTGCCATTATGGTGGGTGCCGTTCTTGCTGCCAAGGTCCTCAAGCACAATGCCTTCAGCAGTGGGAGTGAGACGCGCGTGAAAGCGCGAAACCTGCCGATCGGCAATCACCACATCACAGGTCGATTCGCGTCCAAGCACAATCGGCCGATTCAAAGGCCAACGTAAGCCTTTCAGCGGCCCTTCCTGCGCCACGAGCAGCGGAAATTCATCGATATGTTCTATATCAAACCCTCAACTGACCGGCTTATAAAATCGAAACAAAGACGTTTATAATATAGCATAAATTTTGTTTCTGTGCTGAATCCACGCCGAGATGAAATGCGCAGAGCCCCTGCAAGAAGGAGAAGATGTCCCCATCGTTAAAGAACGAGGAGGTCTTGCGCGGCCGCTATAAGGTCCGGGAACAGATCGGACAAGGCGGCGCAGGTTCCATTTACCTGGCCGACGACTTGCGCCTGGCAGGTAGAGTCTGCGCGCTTAAAGAGGTCGAGTATGACCGCGCCCTCCCCGAAAACATCCGTGAAGAAGCTCGCGGGCAATTTTTGCGCGAGGCAACTGTCCTTGCGCGCCTCGACCACCCCAACCTGCCGAAAGTCTCGGATTTCTTCTCAAACGGCATTCGCGATTACCTGGTAATGGACTATGTGCCCGGCGACGACTTGCGAACCATGATGCTGAACGCCCGCCGCGAGAAAAGATTTCTTTCAGAGCACGATGTGCTCGACTGGACGCGCCAATTAGCCAGCGCGCTTTCGTATCTTCATAATCAACAACCATCCATCGTCCATCGCGATATCAAACCGAGCAATCTCAAGATCACGCCAACCGGCTTGCTCAAACTGGTTGACTTTGGCCTGGTTAAGATTTTGGCGGCCCCCGAAGAAGTGACCATCACAGTGATCCAAGGACAGGGCACGGCGCTTTACACGCCTCTTGAACAATACGGCACCGATGAATCACACACCGATGCGCGCTCCGACATTTATTCATTCGGCGCAACCCTTTATCACCTGCTTACCAACGAAGCTCCCGCCGACGCGCGCAAACGTTTCCTGCAACCGGCCAGCCTGCCGCCGCCGCGCCAGATCAATCCGTCTATCAGCCCGCGCACCGAGAAAGCTATTTTATGGGCAATGGCCTTGCATCCCGATGACCGGCCCGATTCGATTCAAGCATTCAGCGACTTTTTGTTCAGCGGACGCGAAATACCTGTGCGCCCGCGCGCCCCGCAATCTGCATTCGAAATTCCGCAATTGGATATCTTCGGCTATCAGGCCGATGCGCTTCTCGCGTGGACCACAGCCGGGCTGCTGCTAGTGAGCCTGATCGCCACTCTGATACGCTGACGCTTTATCAATCGCGGCGCGCCCACAGCCAGCCAACTCCCCAGCCGGCCAACAACCCAAACGCAGTCACGCTTAATATTCCGCCGATTCCACTCGAGGCGGCGAAATCTGCGCTGCCCGGCAACCCAAGCGCAATGTAATTGTAGAACAGCAAACCACCTGCCAGCGCACATAACCCCCAACGCATTCCCCAGCGACCGCTTTCCAGGCGGGCTCCCGCCCAAAAGACCAACAACACACCCACTGCCAGCAAAAGCATGGTCAGGAGCCAGGCAGTGAAGCGCGGCGCGCCTTGCGGAGTGACAAAGTCGTCTTGTTGAGGCTGGGGAGTCTGCGGTGTTTGCGGTGCAATCTCTTGCGTCAACTGCGGAACGATCACCGTCACCGCCGCGGGCTGGCCCCCGCTCGAAACATCCAGTTGCAGGACTTCTGAAACAGACGCCGGGTCACTTGAGGCGCGGATCTGAAGCAGGCCTGGTTTATCAAGCCCGAAGGATACGCGCGCTACGCCTTTGGTTGTGACTGCATCAGCCTGTTGCAAAATTCCGCCGCCCTCTCCCGTCAAAGTAATAGAAAAATGCACCACCGTTCCATCCGGCACCGGATTGCCGTTACGATCAATGATCACATCCGTTCGAATGGATATAGTGTCGCCGATCTTGAAAAGCGGGACCGGTGTCGCCTCGGGCGTAAGGGCATTTGCCGGAGTGGGAGCCGCAGGCAGGTCCAGTGTGATCGGTATGATTTGGTTCGGGTCCGGTGCAGTGACCTGAATCAAATCATATCCCAACCCCGGAATGGACACAGGTGAAGCGCCCGTTGGCGCCAGTTCTTGAAAGAGCAAGCGCGCCGCCACTTCCACAAAAGGCGGCTCTTTGCTGTAAAGCGCATAGTATGCATCGAGACGCGAGATGTCGGTGGCGCCCAGATAGTATGGCGCGCCAAACGCAAAGAGCAAGACGCGTTTATCGCGCAACAAGTCCTGGCGTTCGGAAAGGAAGCGGCTCACAATCTGCGGCTGGCCAGCACTGTTATCGGTCAGCGAAAAAATAACCCAGCCCGAACGACTTAGGTCATCTCCAAGATAGGGGGGGCTTTTTCCACTCAAATAATCGGATAGGTCGCTCAACGAATAGGATGACAAACGAAACGACGATGTCTGATTGCCGCTTTGCGGACCATATAATTGAACAACTACATTTTGAAAGGCATCAAAAGACAGAATTGGTTGATCGGCGCATTGACTGCATTGCCGGGCCTGTACAACGTCGGTAAAAAAAATAAGCCGGTCACGGACCTGCGGGGGAGTCGGCAACAGGGCGGTCAGGTCTTTCGGCCCGGGGCTGATGAGCGTGGCAGACTTGCGCGCCACTTCAAACGTCACTTCCTGAGACTGAGCAAGAGAATCCAATTTAGAGGCGGGCGCAAGAACCTGGGCAATCGAAAACACATTGTAAATACGGTTCTTGAGCATCAGAATGCGCAGGACAGACGCATCCACGCGTTGTGCGAAGGCCGGGTCTTCGCGATATTTCTGCGCAAAAAAATCAAGGATGCGGACGACGGTCGAATACGTATCTGGCGCGTTGCTCGAAACGATATTGCCGAGATACAGCAAATCGTTGCCAGCTACAAAAGCATCCCGCGCCACATTGCGCGCCTGGAAGTCCGCGCCCGTGGAGTAGAACTGGCGCACCGCGCGCGAACCAAGATCGTCGCTGATCAGCAGTCCGCCGTTGTTACGCCAGGCGGAAAATTGGGGCAGGTTGAGAACCGCCGAGAGCGCCTGTTCATCGAAACTGATCGGGCGCGTGGTGGCGCGGATATTTCCTTGAAATCCCTGATAGCGAATGTGCGATACGAGCAAACCATCCACGGTCGCATCCGGAGACGGAGCATTGCCGGTCACATCGAAAAAGGGCGCCAATTCTATCTGCTTCAATTGTTCAAGAGACTTACGAACCGTCGCGACTTCATCTTGTTGCGGGCGATCTGAACTACCGCGCCCCGGGAAATGTTTGGCGACCACCAGCAGGCGATTTCCACTCCCGCTATGTAATCCGCTTACATACTGGCTTCCCATTTCTCCGACCCAGTATGGGTCGCCGCCAAAGACTCGCGTGCCCATGTCTCCCAGGGCAGAAGAGCTCGGCGATTCGAGCACATCCAAAGCCGGGCCGAAATATAGATTCACACCCAACGCAGAAAGTTCACGCCCCATCACCGCCCCAACCTTATTGGCTAAATCTGGCTTCCACGTGGCGCCAATTGCCATCTCGGAAGGCAAAGGCGTAAGACCGCTTAGAAGCTGGTCATTGGGCGAACCATCTTCATCTTGTGAGATGCCGATCAGGAGCGGCACATAGGCATTTTGAACCAACTGACCTGTTTTGGGATCAGTGACAGCGCGAGTCGAGCCATCCCATTCGATCTGTTGCAGGCTTTGGATCAATTGATATGCAGCAGGGATCGTATTCGGCGCCGCTGTGAAGTTATCATTGCCCGCTTTCAGAATCACGCCCCCAATGTGGCGATTGACGATCAAGTCATATATTTGAGATTGGTCGCTTGAGTCAGTCCCCGTAAAAGTTACAAGGAACAATTGCCCTACGCGCTCCTCCGGCGTCATCTTTTCAAATAATTGACGGACCGCCAGCGGGGGCGTAACGGTCTGGGCCTGGACTTGAAGCGGGCTGCTGAACGAAGTCAGGATCAGCGCCAAAAGCATGAACGCATTAATCAGAGCGCGCTTCAATCCCTCGCGAGGGATCACGTGTGCCTCCCTATCGTACGCAAGGCAAGCTGGGGATCGTCGGTGAAGATTCCGTCCACCCCCCAGGCTTTGAGGCACGCGATCTCTTCGGCTTTGTTGACCGTCCAAACATGAACGCGGCGTTTAAGCCGGTGCACGCGGCCGACTTGTTGCGCGTTGACATCGGTGAGATACGGATGCAATGCGGCATATTCGCCAAACGCAAACCCGAAGGAGCGTGCCCATGCGCCCATCCAACCTTCGAGAGCCAGCAATCCGCGCGGGACGCCAGGCAGAAGATGCTCAGCCTTCTTAAGATTGGACGCAAAGAACGAGGAGAAGACCACGTTTTTTTCCAAGCCGTGTTTCTTGACCAGCGCGCATACTTTTTCGACAAGCGCATCGTGCGGCGTGGCATAGTTGGTCAGTTCGATGTTGATAAATATCTTTTTGCCGACAGTCTCAAAAACTTCTTCGAGCGCCGGGATTTTTACGCCGCGAAATTGATCCGAGAAGAAACTGCCTGCATCCAGTGAACGCAGGTCAGAGAAAGTTTTCTGGGAAAGGCGGCCAGAGCCGTTTGTTGTGCGCTCCAGGGTTGCGTCATGAAATACAACAACCTGTCCATCGAAGCTAAGTTTGGCATCTAGCTCAACAGCGTCCGCGCCTTGGGACACGGCAAGTTCAAAGGACGGCAGGGTATTCTCCGGCGCATAGGCCGAAGCGCCGCGGTGGGCAAAGATGATTGGGCGTGGAAGGTCAGTGAGCATGGTTGGCGGATTATGCAGTGCTTATTCATCGGCCTGCAATATTCGTAGAATGATCGTTAGATTTCCACGAAATAGGCTTGCCCAGCGCGGTCAATCATTTCGCGCGACATGGTCGGCGGGACAGAGAGATAAGATGAAATATCAATGATCTGGTCGCAAAGATCGCGCGGGTGCGAGGCTCGCAGTTTGCGGTTGCGTTTGATGTACCATTCCTGCAAAAGATAGGCAAGACCCTGATCGTTATATTCCACTTTTTTATCGGCGGCTACGCGGCGGAAGATCTCACGATATTCTTCATAAGACGGGTCACCGATCTCGACTTTGTGGCGCAGGCGGCGCAGGAAGGCCTCGTCAACAAGGTCTTTTGGCGGGAGATTGGTTGAGAAGACGATCAGCACATCAAACGGCACCTCCACTTTTCGTCCGGTGTGGAGGCGCAGGAAGTCAACACGGTTCTCAAGCGGAACGATCCAGCGGTTCAGCAGATCGCGCGGACGGACCTGTTGGCGTCCGAAGTCGTCTATTAGCAAAATGCCGCCATTGGCTTTGACCTGGAATGGGGCTTCATAGAATTTGTGCGTGTCATCGAAAACGAGGTCAAGACCTTCGAGGGTAAGTTCGCCGCCAACCACAATAAATGGACGGCGTATCTTTACCCAACGCGGGTCGCGGCGCGTATTGGAACGCAAATTGCCAGTAGTGCTGCCGCCATTCTCCGACTCGGGAGCCAGCTTGTGGCTGACTGCATCATAGACCTTGATGACTTGTCCATCCAGATAAAGAGCATAGGGAATATACATCGTCTGGCTGAGAACCAAATTGCCAAAGGCACGCGCAATGCTGGTCTTGCCGTTGCCGGGAGGGCCATACATAAAAATAGATGTGCCGGAGTTAAGCGCCGGGCCAAGCCTCTGGAACGAAGATTCCGAGATAACCAACTGCGAAAGGATCTGCCGCATCGTGCGCGTGGTCACGGTCAATCGTCCGCTCTTTTGGCGGCGAATAGACTCGTTATATACTTCAAACGGCACAGGCGCCTGCCCGGCATATTGACTGCGCTCAAGAGCTTCACGGGCGCGCTGATTCCCGGCAGTGGTAATTCCATAAGTGTAGGCGCCTTCACCTAACCCGCCCTGCGAAGACCTGACTTCAATGAATTTTTCCTGTTTGAGCGCAATCAGCAATTGATCCGTCACGCCGGCAAACGGCAGCGCGATTTCCTCAGCAATCTTAAAGCCCGTCAAGTAACCACGCGAATATAGAACCTTCAATATCAGGTCTTGCAGCCACAAAGGCGACAGCCCCGTATCTTCAAGGCTGTTGATCTGGGGCGGAACAAAAGACACACTGGGGATAGACGATTGTCCGGTTGGATGGGTCATGCGAGTCCCCTCCTGAGCTGGGGAAATCAAGGATAATTTCTATATCAGTCGGATTATAGCACGGCAGACCAGCGCCGCTTCCTGACAAACGCATTTCGATTGAGAAGAAAAACTCCGGCGCAAAGCCTGCTTTTTTTTCGCTTATAATCACGACACTATGAAGCTATCCGTAGTCATCCCCGTCTACAACGAAGTTGACAACATCCAGGAAATTCTGAAGCGCGTCAAAGCCACCAGGTTGGCATGGGAGATCATCGTAATAGACGATGGCTCACAAGACGGCACCCGCGACGTCCTTAAAAAACTGGACGGAAAATCCGGCCTGCGCGTCATCCTGCACGAACAGAATCAAGGAAAAGGCGCAGCGGTTCGCACCGGACTTCAAGCGGCGCGCGGCGAAATCATCCTAATCCAGGATGCCGACCTTGAATACAGCCCGCATGATTACCCGGCATTGCTTGAACCGATCAAAAACGGCACCGCAGACGTGGTTTATGGCTCACGGTTTCTGGGCGGACCGCGGCGCGTGGCAATGTTCTGGCATATGATCGCCAACAAAATGCTGACATTCATGACCAACATTCTTTACGACACTATTTTGAGCGACATGGAAACGGGATACAAAGTCTTCCGGCGCGAAGTAATCAAAGGGATGTCGTTGCGCGCCAACCGTTTCGATTTCGAACCGGAGTTCACTGCTAAATTATTGAAACGACATTTTCGAATTTACGAAGTGCCGATTTCATTCAACCCTCGCGATTACTCTGAAGGCAAGAAAATAAAATTAAAAGACGCCTTTGAGGCAGTGTGGGCTCTTCTGAAATACAAGTTCGTGGATTAACACAAGATGGGCAACTCGCTTGGTTGCCCATCTTGTTTAGCCAAACAATTCCACAAACAAAGCTTCCAATCCGTCCAGCGCCGCTTGCACCGTATTGGAAACCCCCTTGCGGCCTTCTATCTCGTCATCAGGCTGAACTGCGATTATTATTACCTCAGGCCGGGATTTCTGCGGAATAAATCGAAACAACAGCGACAAATCTGCGCTGCGAGTTTTTACCTGCATGGGCCGCAGTTGATCGAGATTCAACAAAGTGATATCGCCCGAAGAAGTGTTCGGCACATCTGCGGCAACCACAACCAGCACCAGGTCCGGGTGCGATGATGCGAGCAGGCCCAGTTGTTTTTCGGGCACACTGCCGCCGTCAACCAGTGGGATTCTGATCTTGCCCTTCAAGCGGTTCACCAGGAAACAACCGAGGCCTTCATCCCCCCGCAGACGGTTTCCAACGCCGAAAAGAAGAACTTTTTTGTTGTCAACACGCTGCGCCAATTCTTCAATCATCCCCGCATTTTAACGCAACTTTGCTTTTAGACGGCCTTTTGCATCTTCGCAAACGGGGCGCTCAAATGCCGTCAATCCCGACGGAAGGCATATTTCTATAAGTCGAAGTATAATCACGACGAATGAACGATCTCTTTAACCAAATTCTTCAAGCGCTCAGCAACCCACTCGGGAGTGTTGTATTTCACATCCTGGTCATCTACTCCATCGCCAACGCATTCCAATCGGCATTTAGTCACTGGCGATTGAGCGAGTTTCCACAGGCGCGCCGTACAATGCTTGGATTGGGACTATTGCTAACTGCGCAGTTGTTTATGTTTATCTTTAGCGGACTCGGCTGGCAAAATATCATCAACCCGACCGCCAGCCTGCCGCCGCTCGACCGGGCTTTTTCTCTCTTCACGATCATTTGGGTCACATGGCTGTGGGGATTTCCAGAACCAAGCCGTCCCGCCGATTCGGCTTTTATATTAATCAGTGTGCTTGTCGGATTGGCAATGGGCCTGAGCCTGCTCACCTGGCCTCCGCAAGCATCCACCGTTATGTACAATGCCACAAACGATGATTGGCTGTGGCAAATTGCCTCGATCAGTTTCATACTGATCGGCGCATTGATCTTGTTGATCCGCCGCCCAAATGGATTCGGAAACGGGCTGGCATTCCTTGCCCTGGCGTTCCTGGGCCACGTTGGGCATCTGGTTATTCGAGAAAATGGTTATTATTCCGGCATCATCCGGCTTTTATATCTGGCGGCGTTCCCAATCCTGCCCACTCTGGCACAACGTTTTCCGGCACCCATTAATTTGCCCGATAACCGTCCATCCAGCGTTAAACAAGACACGCCCGTCCCCGAACGCAGACGATACAGCACAGACCCAAAGACTTTCCATGCTTTACTATCATTAGCGGCGGAATCAACAGCGCCAAAAGTCAGCGCGGCAATTACGCGCGCGATCGCGCAAACCATGCTTGCAGACCTGTGCTTTCTCATCTATCTGACGGACAATAAAAATCAGATCGTCATCGCAAGCGGATACGACCTGATCCGCGAAGAAAATCTGGAAGGCGGAAGCATGAACAAAGCCGTCATCCCGATGCTTACCAACTCCCTGCAACGCGGCCGCCCATTACGCCTCCCCGCCTCCAGCACATCCGCAGACATCAAAGGGCTGAGCGACCTGCTTGGCCTGACCACACCCGGACACTTGCTCAGCGTTCCCATCGTGACGCCTGAAAAGGATTCCATGGGCGGCGTCTTATTGCTATCCCCATATTCCAATCGCCTGTGGTCCGCCGAAGATCAGGCTTTCCTCGCCAATATAGCCGTCTCGCTGGTTCCAATCGTTCAGCGAAGCCAGAAAATGACCAAGCTCGAACAACAGGGCGAGCAAACTCGTCAAACGCTGGAGATAGCCCGCAATCAACTAACCGAACTGGAACGCCGCAACGACGAACTCTCTAAACAGATCGAAGCGATGACGCTGCAATCCGAGAAAGACTCCTCCAAAGGTGAAAATACCGCGGCGTTGCTGCTTATCCAGGAAGAATCCCAACGCGCCATAGATCAACTCCAAAAAGAACTGGAGACCTTGCGCGGCAAAGGAAAACGCTCCGAGTCGCAGATCGAGAAGGAACTCAAGGCCACATTACAAGATGTAGCCCGCCTGCAAAACCAGCTGGCTGACGCTAATATAAAAATCCTTGAACTGGAAAAAAGCGGCGGGAGTTCACGGCACAAACCCAGCGAACAGGCTGAAGTAATCGCCTCCATCTCGCAGGAATTACGCCAGCCAATGTCATCGGTTGTAGGATACACCGATCTCCTGCTCGGCGAATCGGTTGGAATTCTTGGCGCATTGCAGCGTAAATTTGTCGAGCGAATCAAGGCATCCACGGAACGCATCGGCAGTTTGATTGACGATATGATCCAGGTAACAACATTGGAAACGGGCCTCGCTGGCTTGAAACCAGAACCGGTTGATATTAACCTTATCATTGATAATGCCATGGCTTATACCAGCAGCCAGGTACGCGAAAAAAACATCTCCATGCACCTTGACCTGCCCAAGAAGGTCGCAACCTTGCACGCCGACCGTGAGGCTTTGCAGCAGATATTGATCCACCTTTTGCAAAATGCAGGCGCCGCGACACCCATCGAAGGCACGATCCGCCTCAAGGTCCAAACCACGACCGAGAAAGGCCAGGATTATGTCATGATCCAGGTCACCGACGGCGGCGGCGGCATCCCCACCGAAGATTTGCCGCGCGTCTTCACACGCCTCTATCGCGCCGACAACGTGCTGATCCAGGGCGTGGGGGATACCGGCGTTGGGCTTTCAATCGCAAAGACATTGACGGAAGCCCAGCATGGTCGCATCTGGGTTGAAAGCCAGCGCGGCGTAGGCGCGATATTTAGCGTGCTCCTGCCGATTGAAATGAATGCCCCTGAAACGAATCCAAAGAAGGGATCGAAATAATGCAAGCGGCACGGCAATTGGGGGGCGGATTAATTTATGGATTGGTCTCCCTCATACTTGTGGTCGGTGGGCTTTCACTGGCGCTGGCGGAGACTGCGCCGCCTGCGAATCTCACTCCGACCTCAGGCCTGCCCGCCGCTCCCCAGACTTTGACTCCAACTCAACCCGGTCCCACTGAAGCCGCCACACTTACTGCTTTACCGACCCAAACGCCTCTGCCCCCTACCAACTGCCCGCCCCCGCCCGGCTGGACTCTGGTTTCTGTCCAACCCGGCGACACGCCGGAAAATCTGGCGGCGCGTTACAACACAACCGCTGAACAGATTGTCCAGAGCAATTGTCTTTTGACCTCCAGCCTGGCCGTTGGTTATGGCATTTATGTTCCCTATACTCCGCCGCAGTCGCAACCTACGGCGGTCATTTTGTGCGGGCCAATCCCGGGCTGGGTAAGAAGTTACATTGTTCAACCCGGCGATCATCTATTTCGTATTGCCATACAGTATGGCACGACCACAGCAAATATCCAACGCGCCAATTGCATCACCAACCCAAATAATATCCCGGTCGGTTTGCGATTATGGGTTCCGAACGTCGCGACGATCACGCCAGGGGTAACGATCATTCCAGAATTTGGCACACTGACCCCGACAGGAGGCGAGACCGAAGTTCCGACCGAACCGCTAACGTTGACGCCATTGCCATACACTATGACAGCCGTCCCAACTGCAACCAGTGTCCCGGCTACACCCACATCCATTTCGCCAAGCGCAACCGTCACCGCCTTCCCAACCGCAACAGCGACGATAACACAGTAAACAACTTTTTGACGCCCATTATCGTCACATGAAATCATCATCATCCAGGCGCAGGTTTATTTTTCTGGTTACGTTATTACTCGCTTCCTGCGGAACAGCGCCGGCTTCTGCATCTGCGCTGCCATTTGTTTTGGCGACATCCGCGCCTAATGCTTCTCCCACGCCCACACCTTTTCAGCCCCCGCTTATTGATCAAGCCACGCCCACTTCGCTATACTTTATCGAAGTTCCCACGCTTGAGCCTTTCTTTCCAACACCAACCGCATCTCCAACACCCATACCGCCCGAACAACCCAGCCCTACTGTTGATTTAAGTTCCCTCTTCCCCACCATGGCTGCGCCCCCCATACCCGATACACCTGGCGATGGGCCAACTCCTTTGCCTCCTCTCACAGATAAAGATACCGTCAACTTTCTCCTGATCGGTTCTGATAAGCGCTCAGGCGCCTCGTTCCGTACTGACACCATGCTTCTGGTTATATTATGGCCGAAGGAAGGCCAGGTTTCGTTGGTATCTATTCCGCGCGATCTATGGGTTTATATCCCAACCATAGGAATGCAGCGCATCAACACGGCATATGAATATGGCGAATCCGAGGGATACAGTGGCGGCGGCCCGGGCCTGCTCACAGACACGATTTCTTATAATTTAGGCATCCGCATTGACCACACAGCCATGGTGAATTTTGACGGCTTCCGCCGTATTGTAGATACGCTCGGCGGCGTGGATGTGCCTGTATCCTGCCCGTATACAGACTGGCGTTTAATTGACCCAAGCTATGACCCATACAACGAAAATAACTGGTCGCTTTATACCGTCCAATCAGGCATCATCCACATGGATGGCGACCTCGCGCTTTGGTACGCGCGTTCCCGTCTCAAGTCCAGCGACTTCGATCGCGGCCGCAGACAACAAGAGGTCCTGCGCTCTATTTTTGTCCAGACCCTAAAGACAGATACGCTGGGACGCATTCCGCAACTCTATAACGATTTCTCCAGCGCGATCATCACCGACCTCGGGCTGGCCGACATTCTCAAACTGGCCGTGTACGCCCCGAAACTGACCAACGCTAACATCCGCAGTTACTATATTCGCCCGCCGTATGTCGCTTCGTGGACAACGCCCGGCGGCGCATCAGTGCTTCTGCCACAGGACTCGCTAACGCAGATATTAACGGAAGCAACTACTCTCTCAACGACAGCCATCGAGCGGCAGGCGGTCAAAGTCGACATGCAGAACGGCACACCTTTCGATGGCTGGGACACCCTGGCCGCCACGCGTCTAAACTATGCCGGTTTTACGACAAGTGTCAGCGCCGCAGATAGAAGAGACTATGGCAACTCAGTTCTGATCGATTTGAGCGCCGCACAAGATACAAATACACGATCTGCCATCTTGAACGGGCTCGGACTCTACTCGGCCAGCGTTATTTCTTTACCAGATCCAAACAGCCCGGTTCAATACAGACTCGTTTTGGGCTACGATTACCAGCCCTGTTTCCAACCGGAGACACTATCGCATTAATTCGCGATTTGCATGCTCAGAACATTCCGCTCCCTAAATATTTAAATTCAGGTAGAATTAATTTTGTATTAACCGCACCAGGCGGGATACACCTGCAAAGGAAGGCAAAGGATAAATCATGGATAACAACAAATCTACCGGCAATGTCATTTCGTCGTATCGTAAGCGTCGGCAGCAAAGCAACACCATTTTCGTTTACGGCGCGGCCGGGCTGCTGGGCCTGGCTGGGATTGTTTTGCTGATCTTCTGGCTGACCGGGCCGAGCAAGCCGCTCAACGCGATCTTTGCGACTGACACCCCAACACCCACACTAACCTTCACGCCGACGATCACCCCATCGCCGACAGAAACTTCAACCGTCACTCCGACACCGACGGAAACTTCCTCTCCCACCCCGTCTGCCCCTTTCAAGTATACGGTCAAGGAAGGTGATTCGTTGGCCACGATCGCAACAACATACAACCTGGGCGACAATGGCATACTTCTGCTTTTACAACTTAATCCTCTCATTGACCCGTTGACCCAGGTGATTTTCGTGGGTCAGGAAATTGATGTTCCGAACCCGGGTATGGAGTTATTTACTTCTACGCCGGTCCCCGCCAACTTGGCGCGCGGCACCAAAGTTCCTTATATTGTCCAACCGGGTGATTCGCTGGCAAAAATCGCCAGCCTGTTCAACAGCACCGTGGATGCCATCGTAAAAGAAAACACACTGCTTGACGCCAACGCCATCCAGGTCGGCCAGGTACTGCAAATCCCGGTTAATCTGGTTACGCCCACCGCTACGCGTCCGCCAACCAGCACGCCGCGCACACCGACGACGCCTTTGGCGAGTACGACACCAAAACCAAGCAGCACGCCGCTTGCCACGCCAACAAAGTAACATCCTCAGAGAATCAATAAAAAAGACTTTCAAATTGAAAGTCTTTTTTATTGATCGAATGAAGCGATTCTTTTATGCTTGATAAAGTTCCACCAACACCCCGCCGGTTGACTCCGGATGAACGAAGGCATACTTCTTTCCATTTGCGGCGATACGTGTCTCCTCGTTAATTAGGCGCACACCTTTACCCTTAAGTCGCACCAGCATATCTTCTATATCGTCAACTTCGAGACAGATGTGGTGCATTCCCGGTCCGCGCTTGGCAAGATACTTGGCAATGCCCGAATCATCGCTGGTAGGCCTGACCAACTCCACCTCTGCCTGGCCGGCAGGCAGGAATGCGATCGTTGATTTTTCGGCAGGAACATCGCGCAGTTCGGTCATTTCCAGACCAAGGGCGTCGCGCCAAAACAAGAGTGATTTATCCATATCGTTTACTACGACAGCCACGTGGCTTATCTGTTTGATCTTGGACATAGACACATCCCTCCGAAAATATTTTGGCGAGCGCAACAAAACAGGCCGACAACCTATGGTTTATTTCGCAAAACTGACATGAGGCGGGCTGACCAGGAGCATCGGAACCTGTATCACTGGCATTTGCGGCAAATATGGATTCGAAATGCTCGCATCATAAACAGACATCCAGGCCAGCCGCGCCATTTCAAGGCTGGCGTCAATATCCGTATGCGTGGAGACGCGGATTTTTCCATGTACAACAAACATACCGACAATCAGGTCAATCGGCATCATCGTGCGATTTGCTTCACTCTCCTCATAATCCAATGGATCAGATTCGGACGGAGCCAGGTGAAATGCAATAGCCTGAGGCGTGGAGAAATAAAACTCTGAATAACTCAACGACTTGATTGGCGAGCCGCCCAAAAGCAGGATGTCCGCATTTAGCAAGTGCATATACTGCGGCACTCCTTGTGTCCTCAGCCAGATACTAACGCGCACGTTTGACTTGGTCACGATCTCGCCGCGCACAAGCGAGTTAAGAGTATAAATCATGACTAACGATTTCTTCTCGTCTGGGGCAAGTGTATACATGGAACTCCTACACACACAGGTTATTGTTATATTAACATGACAGGCCGCCAACGTCAAACACAAGAACAAGCAAAAGCGTGTGAAGCGGGTGAGCGCAAAGTACCTGTCCAGGCAGATATGCTGGCGCAGGCAGAATGGACGCCTGATATAATTCTAATCGTAAACCAAAAAGGTCAGCCACATGAAAATTGGAATCATCGGCGCAATGGAAGAAGAACTGTTTCCTATTCGTCAACACATACAGCGCCTGAAGCAGACCCACAAAGGCGGGCGCACATTTTGGCGCGGCGACTCCTCGGGGCATGAAATTTATTTGACGCGCTGCGACCCGGGCAAGGTCAACGCGAGCATCGCCGCCCAGCAAATGATTGACCATTTTTCTGTAGACGTCATTTTTAACATGGGCAGTTCCGGCGCACTCGCCCCGGAACTCGAAGTCGGCGATCTGGTGATTGCATCGGAAGCCATTCAACATGATTTCGACCTGACGGGTTGGGGCCTGAAGCCCGGCGAGTTAATCTTCGACGTGCTCACCGCAAAAAATACCGGGCAGTTAACTTTCCGTTCGCAACAGATTTTCAACTCAGATCCGAAATTATCTCAACTGGCACTCGACTCAGCCCGCCAAATCGAGTTGACCGAATTAAACGGCCGTGCCCCCAAAATTTACATGGGCAGAATTTTAAGCGGAGACCAGTTTATCAGCCGGCAGGAAAAAGCATTAGACCTTTGGAACACTCTTGCGGGTCTCTGCGCAGACATGGAAGCCGCGGCGATGGCGCATACGTGCGCCATCAACAATGTCCCTTTTCTTTGCATCCGGGCCATATCAGACAAGGCAGACCACTCCGCCACTATTTCATTCACCGATTTTTTGGTAGCCGCGACCGCCAATTATGGAAAAGTTTTTGAACTCATTATCAAGCGCATGGCAAGTAAAAACGGCGCATGAAGTGCACCACTTTTGATTCAAAAATAATGAACAGCAAGACGACTCAATAACCTCGGTAGCCCTGGCCGACCTTATCAATCGCATCAAGCCATCTTGGCAATTGTTCCAATAGCTTTTTCATGATTTCTTTAGTACGCAGGACAAACAGCTCATAATTTCCATACGCCTCACCAGCGGACCCGCTAACGAGGTCGGTGACCCCGCGCAGGATCAGGCATCTGACAGCGTTCCGCTTCGCCACCCACGCGATCGCGCCCGACTCCCAATCGGCCGCCGCCGCATTAAACTTCCTGATCAACAGCGGGATATCTTCGAGAACTATATCGCGGTCGGCAGAAATCAACAGACCCCGCAAAACCGGAAACGGCAGAAGGCGCGGCAGCCAGGATAAATCCAATTCTGTAGAATAATGCTCAATCGCCTCATCCGAGTCGGTCATCTGCTCGACAATATCATAGACGATTGTTTTGTCCGCAAGAATGATCGCGCCGCGCTCGATCCGGCCTTCAAACCCGCCGCAGGTTCCGAGGTTGATAATCAAATCCGGCTGGAAATGATCAATTACATATTGCGCGCTTGCCGCCGCAGAAATTTTCCCCCAGCCGCCGTGGAAAAGTTGAAGGTTGAAGGTCGAAAGTTGGAGCTCGGCGAATTCGCCGAAGGGAGAATGTTGAGCAACAAGGTTCGGATAAAGCTCTTTAACCGCGCGCCACTCCGCGTTGGCAGAGATGATGACTGCAATTTTCATTTGACATTTCCAGTAAGATAATCAATTAAAAATTGCAGGGCTGCGTCCGCCGCCGAAGATTTATTTTGAATGCGGTCGCCATCGAAATGGAAAAGGCGCGCCCACTCGCCGGCAGAGGTGGATAATCCAATCCAGGTAGTGCCGACCGGTTTGTTGGGCAAGCCGCCGCCAGGTCCGGCAATGCCGCTGACCGAGATCGCCACGTCCGCGCTCAGTATCTTGCGCGCGCCCCGCGCCATCTCGAGCACCGTTTCATGCGAGACTGCGCCGTATGTCTTCAGCGTATCCCATGAAACTCCAAGTAAGGCGACTTTGGCTTCGTACGCGTAAGCCGTCACGCCACCCAAAAAATATTCAGACGATCCAGCCACATCCGTGATGCGGCTGGCGATCAAGCCGCCCGTGCAGGATTCAGCCGTCGCCAGGGTCCAGCCACGGGCGCGCAACAGGTCGCCGATTATGTTTTCCAGTTTTGTCATGTACAACATTATAAGCAAAAACCTCCCGCGTCTTGCGGGAGGTTTTTATTTTGATTTCGTTCAATTTAATAACCGGGAGTAGTTCCCAATCCTTGCTGAATTTGCTGGAGCGAATCTCGAATGACCGGCCCAAGTACCGCTAAACCTGCGATCACCGCGCAGGCGATTAAGAAACCGATTACCAGCCCCGGGATGAACAGCGAACCAATCGCCGCGCCCCAACCGAACTGGTTCACACCTTTGACGGCCATAATCTGAAGCACAAGGATGTAAAGGCCGGCAATGGCGAGGATTACACTGAAACAAAACCCAACCAACGGAATGGCAGACAACAGACTCAATAAACCTGTAATAATCGAGAACGGTGTCAGGATGGCCGCCAGTGCATAAGCCAATTGCCCGTTGCTGCCTTTGCCGCCGAACATCTTCGCAATCCACTGAACGATTGCCGTGCCGATGGCAAAGAACAACGTGCCAATCACGGCAATTATCGGCGCGCCAAAGATCGCGAGAAGCAATCCGCCGCCAAACCCGCCGGCGAATCGTCCGCCTCCGCCGTATGACTCCATCATACGGCGGAGGGCAAAGCCTTGTACGAGGAACGAGAAAAAAAACTGGGTCAAATAACCTATAAAAATCCATAGATATGCTGTGGATGCTTTTGCACTTGGCGAATTCGCGATGGCAGAAAAAGTAAACTCGCTGGGTTTGGTCAAAGCATCCACCCAAACCTGAAAAAACGATTTGGGACTTGCAAGAGCCATGGGTGTTTCCGACATTTGATTCATAAGAGCCTCCTGATTGATGGCCTAGTTATAGCATACCGATTATTTGACATCAATAGTCCAAAACACCTAGCCGCCAGTGCAGACGCGGGTAAAATTGCCGGAATGGAAATCGCGGAAAACATCAAGAGTATTCTCGCCACATTGCCCGCCAAACCGGGCTGTTATATTTATCGCAACGCGGTTGGCGATATTGTTTATGTTGGCAAAGCCGTCAGCCTGAAGAATCGCGTGCGGTCATATTTCCACGCGGATGCCAGCCAGGACGCCAAGACGCGCCGCCTCGTGCGCGAGATCTCTAACATTGAATGGATCGTAGTCGGGTCGGAACTTGAGGCGCTGATCCTCGAGATGAATCTGATCAAGAAGCATCGCCCAAAATACAACATCCGTCTCAAGGACGACAAACGCTATCCCTACATCAAAGTCCATTGGAATGAAGCGTTTCCCAAAGTGACTGTCACACGACAAATGGCCGAAGACGGCTCGCGTTATTTCGGGCCGTACACTTCCGCCTGGGCCGTTTATCAAACGCTGGATGTACTGCGCCGGATTTTTCCATACTTGACCTGTGACCGCAACATCACCGGCCAGGATAAGCGGGCGTGTCTCTACTACGACATCAAGCTGTGTACCGCTCCCTGTATCGGCGCGGCGACCCAGGCCTCGTACCGCCAAATGATCTCCGACCTGATGGCTTTTCTCAGCGGGCACAGCGAAGACATCATCACGCGTTTGCAAACCGAGATGGAAAAAGCATCCGAAGAAATGCGCTTCGAAAAAGCCGCGGCACTGCGCGACCAGCTCAAAGCGATCCAGTCCATCATCGAGCGGCAGAAAATTATCTTTGCCACCGACTACAAAGATTCAGACGTGCTGGCGATGGCGCGCTCGGACGGCGAAGCCTGCGTGCAAATATTCTTCATCCGTGGCGGAAAATTAATTGGCCGCGAATATTTCATTCTCGAAGGCACGGAAGATTCCGCGGACGAGGAAGTGATGAGCCAGTTTGTCAAGCAGTTCTACACCGAAGCCGCGACCATTCCACAACAAGTGATGTTGCCGCAGGAAATGGAAATCGAAGAAGCGAAGATCATCGGCCAGTGGCTGAGATCCAAACGCGGCGGCGAGAAAGTGGAATTCTTTGTTCCCAAGGAAGGCCAGCCGCACGAGTTGGTTCAAATGGCCGCCGAGAACGCCACCGAAACTTTGTCTGCATTGCGCGCGCAATGGCAGGCGGATTCGCACAAGCAGGAACAGGCGCTGGCCGAATTACAGTCCGCGCTGGAATTGCCCGCGCCGCCGAACCGCATCGAATGTTATGATATTTCCAACCTTCAAGGCACCGCCATTATCGGCAGTATGGTGGTCTTTACGCAGGGCGTGCCAAGCAAGAATCTCTATCGCAAATTCAACATCGAGAGCGTGGTCGGCGCGCCGGACGATTTCGCTTCGATGGAAGAGATGTTGACGCGGCGCTTTCGCAGATGGCAATCCGCTCAGGAAACGGGATCCGCTCCCGGGTCCAAGCCGGACGCGTCGTTTTCTCTCCTGCCCGACCTGATCATCATTGACGGCGGCAAGGGCCAGTTGGGGCGCGCGGTCGGCGTCCTTGAGAAGGCCGGGCTGTTCGGCAAAGTGCCCGTGATTGGCCTCGCAAAACAACAGGAGGAAATTTTCTTCCCGAATAAATCTGAGTCGCTGATGCTGCCGCGCCATTCGCAAGGGTTATATCTGGTGCAGAGAATCCGGGATGAGGCGCATCGTTACGGCATCACCGCGCATCGCAGGAAACGCTCGAAGCTGGGACTGGCTTCACAGTTGGATTCTGTTCCCGGCATCGGCCCGACGCGCCGCAAAGCCCTCTTGAAACATTTCGGTTCTGTGGATAAGATTAGAGACGCAACCATTGAAGAGTTGGCCGCCGTGCAAGGCGTGACGAAGTCGGCGGCGGAAAGCATCAAGGCCCACCTGGAATGAAACATATCTGGATCGTGGACGACGATGAAGAAATGACGGGCGCGGTGCGGCTGATGCTGAAACTGCTGCATTGCGAAGTGACTGGGTTTCTAAGCGCGCGCCTGGCCGCACAAGCCCTGCTTTCGGGCCAGCGACCAGATTTGATCATCCTGGATATCAACATGCCGGAAGTGAGCGGGCTGGATTTGCTCGAGTATTTGCGGCGCCAGATCAAGTGGAATAACCTGCCGGTCGTCATGCTCTCGACCGAAGCGGCGGACGTGACCGTTGATAAAGCCCTGGAATTGGGCGCGGATGGCTACGTCTCGAAACCGGTGACGATCGAAGAATTAGAGAAGGTCTTGAATACGGCCTTCGAAAAACATCAGAAAGGTAAACTATAAATGGCAAAAGGCAAGACGCAAAACAAGAAACCGAACGGGCCAGGCACGAACCAAATTATCATGGCGGTGCTCTCGCTCATCATCGTGCTTTCCGTGATCCTGACTCTCTTCACAAAATAACATAAGATGGGAAAAATGTTCCTGGTTGGGGCCGGCGGGTTCGTCGGCTCGATTCTGCGTTACTGGTTCAGTGGTCTCGCCCAGCAATGGACTCAAAGCGCGGTCTTTCCGTTTGGCACGCTGGCTGTCAACCTGACGGGCAGCCTGATGATTGGGTTTCTTTCGCAACTGGCTGACTCACGCGGCGTGTTTACTGCTGAGACGCGTGCGCTGGTTTTCATTGGAGTGCTCGGAGGCTTCACCACGTTTTCCACGTTTAGCAACGAGACGATGAACTTTTTGCGCGAAGGCGAAAATTTACCCGCCGTCTTGAATGTGAGCGCACATATTATTTTGGGGCTGGGCGCAGTTTGGCTGGGACGTTCCGTCTCGTACTGGATCTGGAGATGACATGACCACCATTCCTGAAGAAGCCTATCTGCTGAGAATTTTCATCGGCGAAAGCGACAAGATGGATGGACGTCCGCTGTATGAGTGGCTGGTAAATCAAGCCAAGTCGCGCGGCCTGGCTGGCGCAACGGTTCTGCGCGGGATGATGGGCTTCGGCGCGCACTCGAGGGTCATCCACACTTTTAAGATCGAACGTCTCTCGGAAGACCTGCCGATTGTGATCGAGATCGTGGATAGCCAGGAAAAGATAGAAGATTTTCTATCCTTCGCAGAAGGCAGAATCAAACGCGGAATGCTGGCCACTACAGAAAAAGTTCGGGTACGCGTGTATCGCGGCGGAGAAGTGAAGAATTAAATCGCTCTGGTATAATTTCGCCGCTCAAAAATAATCCGCTAATCTTCGCGAATTTGCGCGAAAATTTTAGCGAAAATTAGCGTGCATTCGCGGAAACAGGATTTTTATGCTCGATAAATTGCAGGGAATTGAACAACGCTACAAACAACTTGGAAACGAATTTCTCGAGGTCGGTTCGGACTATCAACGCGCGGCAGAAATCAACAAAGAGCGCGTGGACCTGGAACCGATCGTCGTCAAGGCGCGCGAATACCGTCAGGCTATGAAAAGCCTGGAGGAAGCCAGGGCCATTCTCGAAGTCGAGAATGAGGCGGAATTAAAGTCAATGGCCGAGGCCGAGATCGCGGATTTGACTCCAAAGATCGAAGTCCTTGAAAAAGAGATCAAGGCTTTGCTGGTTCCAAAAGACCCGCGCGATGACAAAAATGTTATCGTTGAAGTCCGGGCCGGAACCGGCGGTGATGAGGCCGCGTTGTTTGCCGCCGACCTGTTCCGCATGTACTCGCGTTACGCCGAGGAAAAACGCTGGAAATCGGAAATCCTTTCAGAGAACGCCATCGGCATCGGCGGATATAAGGAAATTATCTTCGAGCTTAAAGGCAAAGGCGCATACTCAAAGTTGAAATACGAATCGGGCGTGCACCGCGTGCAGCGCGTGCCAGCCACCGAAGCGCAGGGACGCATCCATACATCCACTGCCACCGTGGTCGTGCTGGCCGAAGTGGATGACGTGGAAGTTGACATCCCGGACTCTGATATCGAGATTGAAGTCTATCGTTCGTCTGGCGCGGGCGGACAGAACGTGCAGAAGAACTCCACCGCCGTGCGCATCTATCACAAACCCACCGGCATGATCGTCACCTGCCAGGACGAACGCTCGCAGTTGCAAAACAAATTACGCGCCCTGAGCATCCTGCGCGCCCGCCTGTACGAAATCGAAGAACAGAAACGCCGCGCCGAACTCGAAGCAGACCGCCGCTCACAGGTTGGAAGCGGCGAGCGCTCTGAAAAGATTCGCACATACAATTATCCGCAAAACCGCGTCACCGATCATCGCATCGGCGTTTCAAATTACAACCTGCCCGCCGTGATGGACGGTGCGATTGACCAGTTCATCGAAGAACTTTCCACGCGCGATGAGGCCGACCGCCTGGCCGCGACTGGCGCGGATGATGACGATGAATGATCTGTTCAAAAAACAAAATGAAGCCAACGTAAAATGTAACTGCCGTTGCGTTTTACGTTTTTTTATTCGCTAAAACGATAAAGCAAATCGTTGACCATGAATGTTGCCGATCTTCTTGAAGCGATCCTCCCGCGCATCAAAAGCGACTGGCCTCAACTGGACGCGCAAGTCCTGCTCGCGCACATTCTGGACAAGCCGCGCACATGGATCCTCGCCCACCCCGAAACGCCTCTGACCGACCATCAACTGGCCGCCGTTGAAACAGCCGTCGCGCGTCTCGAAGCCGGGATTGCACTCCCCTACATCCTCGGCCATTGGGGTTTCTTCGATCTCGATCTTATCGTCACGCCCGATGTTCTGATTCCGCGCCCCGAAACTGAACTGCTGGTGGAAAAAGCCATTGTGTGGTTGCAGGCCTCACCCGAACGCCGCACCATCGCCGATATCGGCACCGGATCCGGCTGCATTGCGGTTTCCATCGCCGTCCATATCCCCGATGCGCGCATCCTCGCTACCGATCTTTCACGCGCTGCTTTGGAAGTCGCGCGCCGCAACGCGCTGAAATATCAGGCCGCGCATAAAATAGATTTTGTCGAATGCGACATCCTGCCCGTTCACATCGAGAAACATCTCGATCTCATCTGCGCCAATCTGCCCTACATCCCCACCGGGAAATTACACAGTCTTCCAATCTATGGCCGCGAACCGACCCTCGCCCTGGACGGCGGCGCAGACGGACTCGATCCCTTCCGAATATTATTCAAACTCGCACCCGATTGGCTCGCGCCCGGCGGACGCATGTTGCTCGAGATCGAAGCCTCGCTTGGCGCATCTGCGCTCTCGCTGGCATACGACACATTCAGCCGGGCCGAGATTCGCTTGCATCAAGACTTGACCGGGCGAGATCGTTTATTGGAAATTCAATTATCGTCGGAATGAAGACACAAGTCATTTCTGCCAAATCACAAAACGCCATTCAACTTGCACTTGAAATATTGAGCGCCGGCGGTCTGGTGGCATTTCCGACCGACACAGTGTACGGCCTCGGCGCGCTTGCCTTCGATGGCAAAGCTGTCGAATCAATTTATACCGCAAAGGATCGCCCGATAGAAAAAGCAATTCCGATTCTAATCGGCGATGCGCGCGGCCTCGACAAAATCGCCTCGAACGTTCCAGACATGGCGCGGCGATTAGCCGCCCGCTTCTGGCCGGGACCTTTGACTCTGATCGTCCCCAAACTACCAACTCTCCCCGAAACCGTTTCTGCCACCGACACCGTCGGCGTGCGCGTACCCGATCATCCTGTTGCGCGCGCTTTACTGCAAGCCGCCGGACCGATGGCAGTTACATCCGCCAACATCTCAGGCCGACCCAGTCCAGCCACAGCAGACGAAGTCCAGGCACAGCTCGGCGGGCGTATCGCGCTAATCATTGATGGAGGCCGCGCTCCCGGCGGAATTCCATCCACACTGGCAGATTGCACAGGCAGGCAGCCCATTGTTTTGCGTGCAGGGCCAATTTCATTGGAACAACTCTTAGCCGCCGCTTAAGCGCATTTCAGCCTGCTTTTAAATACCTGCATATAATTACAAATGCATTCTCCTCTGAAAGCCGCGCAGGAAGGGGCAAATCCTGAGGCGGTTTTCGTTTAATAACAAGACCCGCTCAACTCTTTCGAGCAAAAACCTCTCATATAATTCTTAATCCTTATTCAGGCTGTATTCAGGTCAAGGGATATAATAAAAAGTGCATTCTCCTCAACAAACCGCGCAAGGGTCAGGGCCGACCCAAAACGCGGTTTGGTTTTTTTAACACTGCTCGGATTGGGGCTAAGCCTCAATCCGAGCAGTTATGAAAGCGGCCAGGTTGGCTGAACATCCATATCCAACTGAGATGTGTGGCCCAACGCAAGGCGATAATAACCTGCCGCGCCAATCATGGCGGCGTTGTCGGTACAAAGCCATAGCGGGGGAATATGGACTTTGAATTCCTTTTGATTCTGAAAAGTCTGGCGCAAAACGCGGTTGGCCGAAACGCCGCCAGCCACAATGATTTCTTTCGCGCCAAATTCGCGTGCGGCGCGCATGGTCTTGTTGAATAAAACATCCACGACCGCGGCCTGGAATGACGCGGCCAGATCAGGCACCGGCATTGACCGTCCTTTAGTTTGATACTCCTTCGACTCGCGCAGGACGGCGGTTTTGATTCCGCTAAATGAAAAGTTCCACGTTCCTTCGAGCCAGGCGCGCGGAAAGTTGAAACGCATCGGGTCGCCGTCTTCCGCGGCACGCTGAACGGACGGGCCGCCCGGGTACGGGAGTCCCAGCAGACGCGCGACTTTGTCGAAGGCCTCACCCGCCGCGTCGTCCAGTGTGGAGCCGAGGCGTTTATATGTCAAATGATCGGTCATCAGGTTAAGTTCGCTGTGTCCGCCGGAAACGAGCAAGGCCATCAATGGAAACTGCGGCTCTTCGGGAATAGACTCACCTGCGATGTGAACCCATGCAGAATAAAGATGTCCTTCAAGATGATTGACACCAATGAGCGGAAGTCCCGTGCCGAGGGCCAGGCCTTTTGCGGCATTCATTCCGACGACAAGCGAACCGGCCAGTCCCGGGCCGCGCGTCACCGCGATGGCATCAATATCATTCAATGTGAGGTGCGCCTTTGAAAGCGTCTCTTCAACCACCGGGATGATCGAAAGCACATGCTGGCGCGAAGCGACTTCAGGAAAGACACCGCCGTAGCGCGCGTGAATATCCATTTGCGAGGCGACCGTAGAGCCGAGTAAGGCGCGTCCGTTTTCGAGAATCGCGCAGGCGGTCTCATCGCAGGAGGTTTCGATGGCGAGGAATTTTTTATTCGCCAGCCAGTAAAAATAATTGTAGTACATATAATCATATCCCGCGGCGCGAACAGCATACGGATCGGGCGCTTGCACCAGCGCCGTATATTCCGGTTTGTCGCTATACCATGAGTCGCTGGTATTGGTGTAACGCCCGAAGATGGTCACAGCGCGTCCCGAATCGGGATCGAATACCATTGCGTTTGAAGGAAGGCGATTCCAGTATTTCTGGTATGCCTTTGCGTCCAGATCATTCATGTAATACGACACGACCGGTTTGGACATTGCATAGAGCTGAACAGACAACAGCACTATGCCGCTCAAAACGGTTATCAGTGCGCCTGTAAGTGCAAGGATATGGAATGCCTGGCGCTTTTTCTGAATATATAGCCATACCAATGGTACGGCGTAGATCGTTGCCGGCATCAGGAAATACCCGGACAACCGGACGGTCTCTCGCACACCGCCCGTACCAGAGTACTCAATAAAGAACGCGGCAAAACTGACGAGGCCGGAAAACAACACGCCTGCTTCAAGCCAATTTTCGCCTGATAGCTGTTTCCAGCCTCTAACAAGAAGAAGCGGAAAGACCAGAAAGACCGGGCCAATTTCCAACAGGGCCATCAAAAGCTGAAGAGGCTGGATCAAGGAAAGGCTTCCCAAATGAGCCGAAACAATCGTCGGCGGCCAGACCAAACGAAAGCCCACATCGTAATAGGAAGACTGGGCTGCCGGATTTTTGAAGAGCAAGCCTCGAGCGATTTCGGTCAACATCCCGCCTTGAAAAGCGGCGACGAATCCACTCACGACGAAAACCAAAATCCAGTTTCTCAACGATGGCGGAAAGCGAAGCGACCGGTTTCGTATTGACCAAAAGAGGATGGCAAGCCCCAGCCCAAAACCCAACATGCCAAAAACGACTTCGTTGGCAAGCGGCAAGGCAGCCAATAGAATACTAATGATGAGCCAGGCCAGGCGATGCCGGATGCGCGGCGCAGTTAAGACCAGCGTCACGACGATAAGAAACGGGAATAACCCAGTCCCAGAAAGCGCCATGTTGCTCGGATTATTGATTCCGCTGACAAAGGCAAAGGGGAATGGAACCGGGCCCGATCCGTCAATGAGCCACGGACCATTAATCAAGCTTGCGAGAGTGGCGCCGTTTTGCCCGGTCGAGCCCAATAAATGCAGGCTGGCTGAGATAGCGCTCACAATAGACGGCGGCAAGAGCAATAGAAGCCAGCGAGAACCGCCAGCCAATGCTGCAAAAAAAGTTCCCCACACTTGCGCCATAGGCTGGTCAGTGATCCAGTAGGCCAATAAGCCCGCCAGCAGAAAAAACAGAGTCATCGTCAGGCCGCGCGCCAAATCCAGCGCGACCCAGGGTGCGGCACCTGCCACCCGCATATATTGTGCGCCCAACAGAAGCAGGAAGTAATGATAGCCAAAGTTGATATTCCGATCCAACGGAAATTGAGGCGGAATATTACCCGCTCCCATAATGGATACGAGCGGTAAATGTGCATAATCATCGAGCATCGCAAGGCCGCGATTGATGAGGGTAAAGAAAAAAGCCAGAAGAGCAAAAGCCAGCCATTGACCCCAACTAAAGGACAGCATTAAGCGCAGATCTTTTCGCATGGGCCAGGCGAGCAGGATGCCTCCCCCAAGGACAATCAAGGCGGAAGCCCAGAAAGCAAAGGGCATTGGCAGGATGCGCGTCAAAAGATTGGACAGCCAGTTGCTCAGAATCAGGCCGAGACTGAATCCAACCAGGTGGCGCTCGACCGGTTTCAGGTCGAATAAGCGGGCGGAGATCAACCAGCCCCCAACCGCCCAGAGGACCATCAAAATAAAAAAAGGAAAAACTTGAAATTCAGAGAAGAGATACATGGTCTATTACCAGTTATAAATGCCGAAGGAAGGAATCAGGTGATGCCAGGAAATCCCTGGTCAGGTTGACGTGTTCAAGCTGTTCATATTTTACTGCGCGGATCTTGCCGCCGTCAAAACTCAAAATGGTTGCTTCAGGAAAAGCCAGAATGATCGGCGAGTGCGTGGCAATGATGAATTGCGAATTCTGTTCCACCATTTGTTTTAGCGCCGCGATGAAAGTCAACTGGCGGGTCGGAGACAAAGCGGCTTCGGGTTCGTCGAGCAGGTATAAACCATTCGGCACGAAACGCGTTTGGAACAAGGCCATAAAACTTTCGCCATGCGAGTGGGTGTCAAGCCCATCGCCGTAGCGGCGCTGGATCGCGCCGAGTTCATTTGCATAAGGCATACGCGCCAGGTCGGCGGCTAATTTAGAGCGGCCTTGATATTCACTTTCGACATTATCCAATTCCTGTTGAAGTTCTTCCTGAGTCTGCCGCATCTTTTTGGCATAACCGAAAAAATCTTCGGCCCGCAGAAAGAAGCCTTTATGCGTGCGCTTTTGCCATGACAAGCGAAAATACATTGAAAGTTTTCTGACCGCCGCCAGGGTTTTATCTGTCTTGACGCTTTCGCTTCCGACCGTGACCGAGTTGACAGCGCAGGCCAATGTTTCCATGAGCGTGGATTTGCCGGATCCGTTTTCGCCGACGAAGAAAGTCACCGGCGAGGAGAATTCGATCTCGCGCAGAGACTTGACCACATCCAAATAAAATGGAAAGGCAGCGGCATCCCGCTCGTTGAATTCGCGAACGCTGAGGGATTTGAGATGAATCATTTGAAACGGAAGCCGCTGAAAAGTCGGGGAAAGAAGCGGGTTACTTCTTTTTCCACTTCTTCATCGGCAGGACAAAATCATACGGATATTCCGCCAGCAATTCCATCTTGCCATCCGTGCGGACATAATATGAATCTTCGATGCGCGCGCCCATGCCTTTTTCGGGATAATACAATCCCGGCTCAATGGTGATGACCACACCGGGCCGCAAAATATTATCATCCGCGACATTGTGACGACTCCATGGCCGCTCGTGGACGTTTAGGCCGAGGCCGTGACCGAGCGAATGGACGTAACCGTTCTCCAACACGCCCTCGGTGTGCATGGGAGTCTTGTGTCCGTTTTTGTGGAACTCATCGCAGACCAGTTTTTGATATTCCTTGAAGCCTACATTCAAATCCAGGTTATCAACGACTTTGTTATAAACATCCTGAACTTCGTTGTAAAGTTTCTGCGCTTCGGGCGTAGCATAGCCGAGGCTCCACGTGCGTGTGAAATCGTAGAAATATCCGCCGCCCGCTTCGGCGGGGAAAATATCGAAGACGATGGTTTGACCGAGGCGCATCAAATCCTCCGGCGTGCCAACCGAATGCGGAACACCCGCGTCCTTGCCAATGGCGAAGATGCAACCTTCCACATCCGCCGCGCCGCGCTCGGCCAGCCATAAAGAGATTTTGCTTTTGACATCTGCAATCGTGAGCGGCGCGCCATTCTCTTTCAGCAAGACTTCATCGTCACGCACTTCGCAATTCATCAGATATTTCGCGACCATACCGACGACTTCGGTCGTAGTTTTGCCCATCTTGCGGATGCGTTCCACTTCGGCTTTGTCTTTTGTTTCCATGGCACGCAGGAAGATCGAATCTTCCTTTGGTTCGCCGACCAGTTCGATCTCCGGCAAAGCGCTTCGGATCGCGCCGGTCATCGCAACCAGATCGCCGACATCCAGCGTGCCATACAAACCGACGCGGCCCGATGTGATGCCCTGCCCGATGAAAATATCCTTCGGCGTTTTCACCAACACATCCACCGCGCCGGTTCGCAGTGGAATCACTTTCAGCCCGCTCCTGGCGGCTTCGGCGCGCTCCATGGCGTTGCAATAAAGGACCGCTTCCTGTCCGGGTTTCTTGAACAGAGCCGCGTTGCTGACGTGTCCGCCGCCGGTGAAGTAATACATGGGCGGGTTGTGTTCGGCGTTGCCGAGCACCACAATCGCATCCAGTTTTTTAGATTGCATGAGGGCGTCGAGATCTGATTTCATTTCAACTCCGATAATAGAGAGTGGAGAGCAGAGAGTAGTAATTGGTCTTGCTCCAGAAAAACAGTGCGCGGGTCGAACAGGATTTTATCATTCCCGGTTCGGGCAATGACGGGCGGATTTTGTTGGCGCAATCTCCTCAAGAATTTATCCGGACTCTTCACGCTTAATGACAAAACATAAGATGGAAATGATTCGCCGGGCAGGCTTCCGCCGCCGACGGTGGCTTCATTCGCGGACACTTCGACACGGCTCAGTGCAGGCACGGAACCGGCTTCCAATTCACGCGCCCATTTCTCCGCCCGGGCTTTGACCTCGGCAAGCGGCGCCGAGATCATTTTCCAGATCGGGATTTCGCGCTCGGCTTCGTCTTTGAGATAATGCAAAAGCGTGGCCGTGATTCCAGCCAAACAAGTTTTATCTGCTCGCACAGCGCGCGCCAGCGGATGCTTTTTGATCTTGGCGATCAACTCTGCCTTGCCGACGATGATGCCCGCCTGCGGGCCGCCAAGCAATTTATCACCGGAAAAACAGATAACGTCAACTCCAGCCGCGAGGGATTCCTGTACAGTCGGTTCATGGACCAGGCCATATTTGGCCGTGTCGAGCAATGCGCCAGAGCCGAGGTCATCAACCACAATCACGCCCGCTTTGTGGGCCACGTCAACGATTTTTATCAGTTCCGGCTCTTCGGTGAAGCCGATCATCTTGAAGTTGGAGCGATGCGCGTGCATGACCAGCGCCGCGTCCGCCAGTTCATCTTTATAATCAGAGAGCCGCACTTTATTGGTTGTGCCCACTTCAACCAGTTTTGCGCCGGATTGCTTCATCACATCGGGGACGCGGAATCCGCCGCCGATCTCGATCAGTTGCGAACGCGCAATGACGACGCGCTTCTTCGATGCAAGAGCGGAGAGAACCAGCAAAACGGCGGAAGCATTGTTATTGACGACAACCGCCGCCGCAACGCCCAGCAGTTTTTTTAGAATATCTTCGGCATGGATCAAGCGCGAGCCGCGCTTGCCTGTTTCCAAATCAAATTCAAGGTTGGAATAATTCTGCGCGGCTTCGGACATGGCCGCGATTGTCGCTTTCGATAATGGCGCGCGTCCGAGGTTGGTGTGCAGGATGACTCCCGTGGCATTGATGACCGGTTGAAGAGTCGGCTGTGTCCACGCGGCAAGATGGGATTCGGATTCAGACAAGATAAATTCATTTTCGGGCGCGGCCGCTTGAGGGTCTGCTTTGAGGCGGGCGCGGGCTTCATCCAGCGTTGAACGGAGCGCGTCCAAAGTCAGCAGACGGCCATACGCCGAGATCAGGCGCGCGGCGCGCACAGTCTGCATGAGTTGCTCAATCGAGGGAAGAGTCTGAAGATTGTTCATCGTGAATGACAGGCGGATGCCAGCGGGCGCGTTCGCGCAGGCGAATAAGATACTCGATGGCGATCAAGCCGGCGCCGAGTCCCATCCAAACCCAGAGCGTGACGAGGCGGCCAAGCTGTAACCATGCAAGCGTTACGCCGTAGACACCAAACCACATGGCCTGCCGCACAATGGCATTCGATTCAGCGGGCGGGTCGGAATGGAAGCGCAGGTTGAGGAAGTATGAGATTGGAAGCGCCGTGCCGGTAAGCGCCATAAACCACAACACGAAGAAGCCCCAGCGCGCCCAAACGAACGGCGGCATATCCAAAACGAAGAACAAAAACGCGAGGCCGCCCCAGCCGATGAATATGAGGATGAGTGAGGAGGAAATATATTGTCGAGGAGAAGGCGCGTGAGTCATCGAATGAATTATACTCGGACAAAAGAATTAACCGCAAAGCCCGCACAGAATATAAGCTTTCTTTTTTCCGCGCTTTGATAAAACGAAAGAGAATGGTTCATAATGATATCGCCCAGATTATTGATCACCGGCTGCAACGGCCTGATCGGCGGGATTCTTTGGAACAACCTGGCCGACTCCTTCGAACTTTACGGCCTTGATATATCGGCGCGGGAACCTGTAAAAAATATTTTCAAGGCCGATATCTCGGACCAGGAACAGGTCGAGGCGGCTTTCGACCGCGTCCCCAACTTGACCTACATCGTTCACCTGGCAGGCGATCCGCGCGTGAATGCGGATTGGGAATCTGTCTTCAAAAACAACATTGGCGGGACAAAAAATATCTATGAGGCGGCACAGACACGCGGTGTTAAACGAATTGTGTTCGCCAGCTCGAACCACACGAGCGGGGCCTGCGAAGGATTTCCTCCCAGCTTGCATACCCAGCCAAACCCGGCGCGCATCACGACCGAAATGCCCATCCGGCCCGATAGTTTCTATGGCGTCAGCAAAGCGGCCGGAGAAGCAATTGCCAGAATGTATTATGAGTTACATGCGCTGGAATCAATCTGCCTGCGGATCGGCTCGGTGTTAAAAGATGACGATCCGCGCACAGACGCCCGTTATGAAAGCACATGGCTGAGTCACAGGGACCTTATCCAATTGGTCAGGAAAAGCCTGCTGGCTGATGTCAAGTTCGGGATCTACTACGGCGTCTCGAAAAACAGAAAACGTTTCTGGGACATCTCAAATGCCGAAGCTGAACTTGATTACAAACCCGAAGATGATGCTTCGAGCAAATCACACAGCGCATAGAAATGAAACAGGTAAGAGATGAACGTATCAGATGCAATTCGTACGAAGCGCGCAGTACGAAAATTCCAGGATAAGCCTTTGCCAGATGAAATCGCAACCGCGATTCTCAACGCGGGGCGAAGATCGCAATCGTCGAAGAACGAACAGGCGCGGCAATTCATCGCGATACAAGACAGGAAGATTCTCAAGGCTTTATCCGAGTGCGGACAATGGGCCGGGCACCTGGCAGGCGCGGCGCTGGCCGTTGCGATCCTGACTCCCAGCCCGACAGAAAAATTCCAGACGATGTTCGACGCGGGCCAGGCCGCGGCCTTCATGCAGCTCGCGGCGTGGGAATTGGGCGTCGGCTCGTGCCCCGCTTCGATCTATGACTTTGAGCGGGCGCGGCAAATTTTAGATTTTCCGCCCGAATGGCACTTGCGAATCGCGCTGTCGTTTGGATATCCGTTGAACGAGGAGAAACTGTCCGCGCCGCCGAAGAAAGGCGGACGAAGAAGGCTGGATGAAGTGACGCATTGGGACAAATGGTAAACTTGCAATGGCTTTTATCTGTGGTTAAATTCCATCATGGACTCCTCCCTGCTCCCCTTCTTCTCTCCTCGCGGCGTCGTTGTCGTCGGCGCATCCACCTCACCGGAAAAACTCGGCTATGGCGTGGCGCGCAACCTGATTGCAGGCAAATATCAAGGCGCGATCCACTTCGTCAGCCAGAAGAGCGGCGAACTGTTTGGGCGCGCGCTCTACACCGATCTCGCCCAGGTTCCCGACCCGGTTGATCTGGCGGTGCTTGTCGTTCCATCTACAGCCATGGCCGACGCGATCCAATCGTGCGCCAGGCGCGGCATCCACGCGGCCATCATGGTCTCAGCCGGGTTCCGCGAAGCGGGTCCCGAAGGCGCGGCGCTCGAAAAGAAATGTCTCGAAGTCGCGCAGGCCAATCAAATTCGCCTGCTTGGGCCAAACTGCATCGGCACGATTGACACGCATCTTCCGCTCGACACAACTTTTTTACAGCCGCCCATGCCAGCAAAAGGCGGCATCGCTTTCGTTTCTCATTCGGGCGCGTTCTGCGCGGCCATCATTGATTGGTCGCGCCGCCAGGGTTTCGGTTTTTCGCAAATCGTCAGCCTCGGCAATCAGGCCGACGTCAACGAAACCGACATTCTTCCGATGGTGGCGGCCGACGAGCATACGCGCGTCATTGTGCTGTATATGGAAGGCGTTGCGAATGGCTCGCGCTTTGTGGACGCGGCCCGCGAAGCGACTCGGCGCAAGCCGGTCATCGCGCTCAAAGTTGGGCGCTTCGCATCCGGACAAAAAGCGGCCGCCTCGCATACGGGGGCCCTGGCCGCCTCTGACACCGCCTTCGACGCGGCCTTCGCCAAAGCCGGAATCTTTCGCGCCGATTCCGCCGAGCAAATGTTCGACTGGGCGCGTGCGCTGGAAGTTTGCCCATTGCCGCGCGGACGAAATGTCGCCGTGCTGACCAATGCCGGCGGCCCCGGCGTCATCGCCGCCGACGCGCTGGAAGTCAATGGCTTGCGGCTTGCCAAATTATCTGACGCCGCCGAAAAAACTTTAGCCGCGGCCCTGCCCCCCGCGGCCGGGATTCACAACCCGGTTGACATGCTGGCCTCCGCTTCGCCGCAGAATTACGCCGATTGCTTGAAGCTATTGCTGGATGATTCGCAAGTTGATTCGGTCATGGTCATCCTGCCTCCCCCGCCGATGTTCGCGACCGAGTCGGTTGCAGATGCAATCATTCCAATTATTCAATCATCAGACAAGCCCGTTGTGGTTGCATTGCTTGGATCAGAATTAACCGCAACTGCATTTGAACGATTCAATCTTGCGAGAGTGGCAACTTATACATTTCCTGAACGCGCCGCGTCTGCGTTGGGCATTTTATCTAAACGTGCAGAATATTTAACCACGAAGACACAAAGCCGCGAAGATTTTAATACTTCACGCCTTCGAGACTTTATGGTGAACTCAACACCCGATGAACTGATGGCCGCGTATGGAATCCCAACCGCGCCAATAAAACTTGCACGCGGCGAAACCGAAACCGCGACGATTGCAACCGAACTTGGCTTTCCGGTCGTGATGAAAATCGCTTCGCCGGATATTTTGCACAAGTCTGATATCGGCGGTGTGTTATTAAATATCAATTCAGAACAAGAAGCCCGCAATGGCTATGCGCTCTTGATTGAACGCGCAAAGTCTGCCAGGCCGAATGCAAAGATCGAAGGTGTTCACATTCAACGTCAAATCGAAAGCGGACAGGAAGTCATCGTGGGCGTGGTGCGCGATCCAACCTTTGGGCCGCTGGTCATGTTCGGTTCGGGCGGAGTCGAAGCGGAGGGACTCAAGGACGTGGCTTTTGCCCTCGGGCCGTTGAGTCCGCTCGAGGCGCAGGAAATGATGCGAAAGACCTGGGCGGGGAAAAAGCTCGAAGGGTTCAGAAATATCCCTGCGGCGGATAAGTCCGCAGTGCAAGACATCCTGATAAAACTTTCGCGCTTGGCTTTTGACCATCAGGAAATCCGGGAGATCGAAATCAATCCCGTGCGCGCTTTGAAAAAAGGCGCGGTGGCAGTGGATGTGAGAATAAAATTAAGTTGAAAAGGCCATGGGAATCTATGCGGTAGAATTGTGTCCATGATTCAGCGCTCTGATAAACACAGCACAACGCTCTCTTCGCTCGTCTACTACCCCATCAAAGCCTGCCGCGGATTCAGCGTGGACACGGCGCGCGTCGAACGCATGGGCCTGGAACATGACCGGCGCATGATGGTGGTAACGCCCGGCGGAAAATTTTTGACCCAGCGCGAATTTCCAAAACTGGCATTGGTGACGCCCACACTTGAGGATGACAAGTTGATGCTTTCCGCGCCCGCGATGGACACGCTCAGCATTGCCATCGCGAAAACCGGACAGGCAATTCCGGTTGAGATTTGGAAAAGCAGAGACGTACAGGCAATTGATCAGGGCAAGGCTGTTGCAAGCTGGTTCTCGGACTGGCTGGGAGCGTCCGCGCGTTTGGTACATATCGCGGACGGCTTCCAGCGTAAGGTCAGCGCGGTATATGCAGTGACCGATAACGACCAGACCGGATTCGCCGATGGTTATCCGATCCTGCTCGCCTCGGAAGAATCGCTGGCCGACCTGAACTCGCGGCTCGAGACGCAAATCCCAATGAATCGTTTTCGTCCGAACGTAGTCGTGAAAGGTTGTGAGCCTTTCGATGAAGATCAATGGAAACGCATCCGCATCGGCGATGTGGAACTGGCCATCGTCAAACCGTGCGCGCGCTGTGTGGTCACGACGATAGACAAAGAGACTCTTGAAAAAAGTAAAGAGCCTTTGAAAACCCTCGCTGCATATCGGAAACAGGCCAAGGGCGTCATGTTTGGGCAGAACGCGATTCCGCTCAACGAGGGACGGCTTGAAATCGGTATGAACGTAAAAATCTTATGAGAGAGAAAAAATGAGTTCAATTATTTTTGACATGCTCGGATGGCTGGGAGCCATCTTGTTTTTGGCGGCGTACGCGCTGGTCTCTGCCAAAAAAGTGGAGGGCGATTCGGCTTTATATCAAGGCACGAATATCCTTGCCGGCATCCTGCTGGTGTTGAACACGCTTTATCTGCGCGCTTATCCATCACTGGTGTTGAACGCGGCCTGGATCGGCATCGGGCTGTTTGCCCTGGGCAACAAATGGCTTTCGAAAAAGGAATGACCTGTCCATGCCCGCTTCCCCGCTCTCCCGACGCGATTTTCTAAAACTGGGCGGTATCGCTTTACTGGCAACAGCGCTTGGGCGCGTGGATTTATCGCAAGCCGATACTCCCCCGACTCCCATCTTCTATCATGGAAGCAGGCGTTATCCGCGTATCGCCTTGACCTACGATGACATCCAGCTGGTCACGCGCCTACACATGCTGGAGAATATTCTCGATCAGAATCCCGAAGCGCGTATTACTTTATTTCCGGTTGGGAATGCGCTTGCAACGGTCGAGGCAAAAGACCCGGGCATCTGGAAGCGATTCTATGGCAAGGGGCATGAATTCGGATATCACTCGTACTATCACGATAATCTTGCGGTTTACAAACCCCAACAGGTTGTGGACGATTACGACAAATGGCTGGATGCGCTGGCCCAAGTGCTTGGCGAACAACCAACCGTCCATTTTGCGCGCCCACCGTACGACATTATCAGCAATCCATTTATGTATATGTCCGGCCAGCGCGGCTTGATTCCCACTTTGTTCTCCATCGGCGGCGGCGGCCCGGCGGCTTTCGTGATGAATGCCATTCGCAAATATCAAAATGGCGACATCGTTCAATTTCATACGCGCGAACAACCCGACAGCCAGGATATGACGACCACATCCCAGGCGATTCCCTTTCTCAACAGCCGGGGAGTTCAATGCGTAACTCTCTCCCAACTCTACGACGATGTCCTGCGCGACCAGATCAACGCAACGGGCTGCGACGCGGGCGCAGGCCAATCGCTGACGCGCACATGTCTTGAACAGTAATGTTATTGCTTCGCCTGGCCCGCGATGTCATTTGAATATTTATCTGCAAACAGCGCGGGCTGTCCGCCCGTGTGCCAGAAAAGAATCGTCTCGTCTTTTTTGAAAAATCCCCTGCGGACCAAGTCAATCAAACCCGCCGCGGCGCGGCCCGTATAAACCGGATCCAACAACAGGCCTTCGTATTTCGCAAACAAGCGGACGGCTTCGCGCTCCGCCTCGGTCAGGACCCCGTAACCGGCGCGGCAGTAATCGGCGTTTGCCAACACCTCAGCCTGAGTGAACCCAATCCGCTTCCCCAACTTTTCGCTGGCGTCTGACGCCAATTTGGAAACATGCTCTTTCAGCCAATCTTCGGATTCGTCAATGCTGATTCCCAGCACCTTGCCTTTGAAGTCAAACACACGCTGGCCCAGCACCAGTCCCGCATGTGTGCCGCCGGAGGATGTGCCGAACACCATCCAATCTGCATGGATATTCTGTTTCATGAATTCTTCCATCGCAAACGCATATCCCAACGCGCCGGTCGGGCTCGAACCGCCGTAAGGGACGAGATAAGGTCTGTCACCATCGGCAACTGCTTTATCAAACGTCTCTTTCAACACGCGGTCACGGTCGGCGCGGTCTGCTACCATGACGATTTGCGCGCCGAACAATCCGTCCAGCAGAAAATTGGCGGAGGCCTGTTCGGGAGCCTGGCCAGTCAGCACCAGAATACATTTGAATCCAAACTTGGCCGCCGCGGCCGCAGTCTGACGGCAATGATTCGACTGGAGCGCGCCCGCGCTGATCAGCATGTCCGCGCCCTGTTCGCGCGCTTCGGCAACGAGAAATTCCAGCTTGCGAGTCTTGTTGCCGCCGAAGGCGAGTCCCGTCTGGTCGTCGCGCTTGACCAGTAAACGGGGTCCGCCTAAAGCCGCAGAAAGGCGCGGCAGTTCTTCAATTGGTGTTGGAAGGTGGGCAAAATGGAGGCGAGGGATGGGATTCATATCTTAATTCCTTTTTGTGACGCGGACGAGCGCGAAAAACGCCGAGAAAAAACGAAACACGAAGGGGAACAAGGGATTTTTATTTTTGACCTCATGCGCCTTTTCTTCATCGCCTTCGTGTCCTTTGTGTTTAAAAAATCTTTCCGCGTCCTTTTCAAGCTCCGAGATTTTGACGAGTCTGCGCTTTTCCACGCGATCTCATCACATCCAATATGCGGGGAATAATTTCCGAATACATCTTGTACCAAAACTTGTTCGGGGCATAATCCCACGCGCCGAGCGTGCGAACGACGCGCCCGCCGAGTCCTTCCTTGAAGCGATACACGCCCCACATCGAATCGCTTTCGTCGAACTCATCCGGCGCGCCCCACAGATCGTAAACCAAACAACCGCGTGATTTGGCGCGCTGCATGGCTTCCCATTGCAAAAGATAGGTCGGCATCTTCTCGCGATGAGAATCGCGCGACATTCCATAAACATAATACGCGCGTCCCGCGAAATAGAAAACGAAAAGCGCGGCGACTGCTTCGCCATTCACTTCGGCAATAATCGGTTCGGCTTTCGGTTGAAGGTCTAAAGTTGAAGGTTGCATGAAAGTTTGCCAGACAGTTTGATAGTAGCCTTCAGCGCGGATCACGAAGCCGTCGCGCACCGAAGTCTCGGCGTACATTCTGTAAAGCATCGGCAGATCGGCCTGCGCGCCAACTCGAATGGCAACTCCCTTCTTTTCCGCCAGGCGGACGTTGTAACGCGTCTTCGGTTTCATGCGCGCCAGCATTTCTTCTTCGGATGCAGACAAATCAATCAAGACTGTATTCTTGAATTGGATTTGATCCGGCGAAAACTTCCAGCCGCGCCGCATCAAATCAGACATCACAACCTGCCCGCCGTTATCCTGGCGCGCATCTTTGCTGGCAGGGACTCCCGTTCCCAGCGCGACATCCGGGTCAAGCTTCAAGAAGATCGCGCCCTGTTTTTTCGCGAAGGATTGCAAATCGTCCAGCACGCGCTTACGGAGCGATTCATTCGTCCAATCCATCAACGGGCCTTTGGGTGAATATAAAATGCACAGCCGCGCCGCAAATCCGCGGCTGGTGACAGTGCGCTTTAAAACAAGACAGGCGGCTTGAACAGGAGAGCTGAAAGAAGAAAAATTGTCTCTTTCCACTTTCATCTTTCCTTCGCCATCCCATACAAGATAGATTGGCTTCCAGCCATATTTAGCCTTGACCAGCCCCCACTCCTGCGTTTGCAGGAAATGCGGGTTAGGCAGGGACGCAATAAGTTGATTCCAATTAGATGACATATCGGCGTGAGTATAAACGCTGGCAGGCGCGGCGGGAAGAGGAAGGTCAAGAATCAGGTTGATGTATAATCGAATTACGACACGCGTAATCGTTATTCCCCACAAACACAAGGCCGATTGCAAACAGGCGAGGAGTTAAAAATGGATATTAAAGAACGCAATGAAAAGATCGAGTTGTACGGGCGCGGATTCGACCTGTTGAAAGCCGCGCTGGCCCAAGTCCCGCAGGAAGCGATGAAGTTCAAACCGGAGCCGAAGGAGTGGAGCGTCCACGAGATCATCATTCATCTGGCAGATTCCGAATCCAACTCGGCGTTACGCGCCCGCAAATTAATCGTCGAGCCGGGCGGCACATTGATGGGCTACGACCAGGATCAATGGGCAATCCAATTGAATTATCACGAGCAAAGCCTCGAGGACGCGCTGGAGATTTTGCGGCTCGCCAGAAAGTCAACTTACGAATTGCTCAAGCGACAGCCCGACGAAGTGTTCACGCATTCGATTGTCCACCCCGAAATGAATGAGCCGTATACTTTCGAGAAATGGATCAGCATTTACTCGAAGCACATTCCCGGACATATCGAGCAGATCAAGAACAACGTGAAGCTTTGGAAAGAAAATAAAAAATAAAATGTCATTGCGAGTCTTCGAGAAGCAATCTCCCAAAGATTCAGATCATGAACAAGGAGATTGCTTTGGGTTTCGCCCTCGCAACGACATGAGGAGATATTATGACTATTAAAAACATTTTCGTCATCGGCGCAGGGACGATGGGCAACGGCATCGCGCAAGTTGCCGCGACAAGTGGATACACCGTCTCCTGCATGGACGTTCAGCCGGCCGCGCTCGAAAAAGCCAAAGCGGCGATTGACAAGTCCACCGCCAAACTGCTCGAGAAAGCGACTCTGACCAAAGAGCAAAAATCGGCGGCGGACGGAATCAAGTACGTCAGTAATCTCGATACCGCCAAAGATGCCGATCTCCTGATTGAAGCCGCCACCGAAAACCCCGAACTGAAATTCAAGATATTCAAAGACATGGGTGCCGCGGCGCGTGAGGGAGTGATTCTCGCCAGCAACACATCTTCGATTTCAATTACCAAGATTGCCGCTTCGACGAAACGGCCCGACAAAGTCATCGGGATGCACTTCATGAATCCCGTGCCGTTGATGAAACTGGTTGAGGTCATTCGCGGGCTGGGCACTTCTGACGAGACCACCAAAACCGTCTCGGACATTTGCAGGACGATGGGCAAGGAACCGGTCGAAGCCAACGACTCACCCGGCTTTATCTCGAACCGCATCTTATGTCCGATGATCAACGAAGCGATTTTCGCGCTGTCAGAAAATGTCGGCACGCCCGAGGCGATTGACCAGGTGATGAAACTCGGCATGAACCACCCGATGGGTCCGCTCACATTGGCGGATTTAATTGGATTGGATGTTGTCCTTTTCGTGATGGAAGTTCTGCAGAGGGACTTGGGCGAAGATAAGTATCGTCCCGCTCCCCTGCTGAGGAAGATGGTGGACGCAGGATATTTGGGAAGGAAAAGCGGGAGAGGGTTTTATAGATATTAGTAGTCAGCGATTAGCATTTGCGAGAGTAAAATAGACTGAACGAATAAACACCTCTGCTCCTTCGGGGCTTCTCCCTAAAAGGGAGAATTTAAAAAAACGGAATCATGTTGTATCAAAATCAAGCCGCATTCCTTGAAAGCATCAGCCCTTCCCCCTTTAGGGGGAAGTTGGAAGTGGGTTCTTCCCATGCCCCATGACCAGGCCTATCTCGAAGCAGAAAACAAAATCGAACCGGCGCGACACTCGAAAAGCCGCCTGAACAAGTGGTAGAATCAAAGCATGGAAGAAAACATACCTATTCTGAAGGAAGTCAAACCCCTAAAAGATTTCTGCTTGCACGTCAAATTCTCAGACGGCGTGGAAGGCAAAGTTGACCTGTCCGAATTTGCGGGCAAGGGGGTGTTCGCGCTGTGGAATGATTACAGCCAGTTTGAGAAAGTAACCACTGGTTCAAGCGGCGAACTGGTTTGGAATGAAGATGTGGATATGGACGGGTTGGGAATTTACCTGAAACTGACAGGCAAGCAACCTGAAGACGTTTTGCCAAAACTTCAAGAAATTTCTCATGCCTGAAATCAGCCGCTTCTTCGGGATCAGCATCAAGATGTTCTTTGGTGATCACGTCCCGCCGCATTTTCATGCCGAATATGGAGAATACAAAGCGCAAGTAAACATTAGGTCAAACGTCATCATCGCAGGAGACTTGCCACCACGCGTTCTTGGGATGGTTGTCGAATGGGCGTCATTGCATCAGGATGAACTTCATGAACTCTGGGAACTCGCGGCGCAGAACAAGCCCTTGCATCGCATCGAACCGCTTAAGTAATCAAGTGACATAATCTATCGCCCTGCGACCAACCGTCTGGGGCGATTTCTTTTTCAAGAGCAAACTTCATCATTTCGACTTCGCTCAATGCAAGCCTTCATCCTTCAGGTTTTCCCCATGCCTCATGACCAACCCTATCTCACACGTCTTAACCATGATTAGAAGGATTACGGGATTACCATGATTTTTTATCAAGGTTATCAAGTAATTGTCTCAATCAAGATCAGAATCATGATAATCAAGGAAATCAAGGTATGAAACACGAAGACCTGACCCGCCGCATTATCGCCGCCGCCATGAAAGTCCACTCCACGCTTGGCAACGGCTTTCAGGAAGTCATCTACCAGCGCGCACTGGAAATCGAATTTCCCTATCACAACCTTGCCTTTGAACGCGAAAAGGAAATGTCCATCTTCTACCGCGGAATCGAGATCGGCACCCGCCGCGTGGATTTCTTCCTTGAAAAACTGATCATGGTCGAACTCAAAGCCGTCATTCAACTGGAAGATGTCCACCTCGCCCAGGCCATGAATTACCTTGAAGCGTATAATATGGAAATCGGCCTGCTGATCAAATTCGGCGCGAAGAGCCTTCAATTCAAACGCGTCCACAATAACAAAATCCTTAACCATGATTAGAAGGATTACAGGATTACCTTGATTTTGAAAATCGAGGCAATCCAGTCAATCATGGCAATCAGGTAAATCAAGAAAATCAAGGTTAAGACCATGCCCCATGACCAAGCCTACCTCCTCGCAGAAGAGAAAATCGAACAAGTGTAGTTGTAAGCGTTCTCGCACTTGATAGAATATCTTGGAAATAACCTCTCATAACGTGAAGATAGACTAAGCCAATGAACAGAAAATCTTGGAAACAAATACTTTCGATTATTGATAATGCTGCTCGTGACAGTAGTGACAAATTGGATTTAAGTGGCTTAGAAATCACCACAATAGAGTATGGCGGCGCATTTCGTGGTGAGGCATTTCCACTTGATTTGCTCATTGATGAATTGGTGAGAATAAAAAGCTTGAGAACACTCAAGCTAAGTAATGTGAAACTAAAAAAAGTGTCTTCAGAGATTGGGCGGCTCACAAACTTAACATCGCTAGATCTTTCCAACAATCAACTTGCTACTCTGCCTGCTGAAATTGGACAACTCACTCAATTGCAGTCGCTATATCTTGTAGAAAACAAATTAACGTCTTTGCCTGAGTCGCTGGGACAACTCAAACGGTTGCAGTTGCTACATATCCGTCACAACCAACTAACCTCATTGCCTGAATTAATAAGGCAACTCAGGCAGTTAAAGGTATTGGACATCTCCTTCACACGAATGAAGGAAGCACCCGAGTGGTTAGGAGATTTCACTCAATTGGAGACACTTAGCCTACGGGGTAACCGACTAACCAAACTCCCCGAGTCTCTTGGCAAACTCGCACAATTGCGAGCACTATATCTTACTGACAACCAATTAACTGATTTACCACCTTCCCTCGCCCAAATCGAGAGCTTGTTTCCACTTGACCTTGACAATAACCCCCTCAACCCCGAACTCGCCGAAGCCTACAAACAGGGTATTGAAAGTGTCAAAGCCTATCTGCGTGCCAAAGCAGCAGCACAATTAATTCTCAACGAAGCCAAACTCGTTCTTGTTGGTGAAGGTGGCTCAGGCAAAACCTGCCTCATGGACGCTCTGCTTAACAACGAATGGCAGGAACATCCCTCTACACATGGTATCGAAATCAAATCCTTCAAAGTCACTGACACTGACCCCCAAACCTCCATCACCCTCAACGGCTGGGACTTCGGCGGACAGCGCGTCTACCGTCCCACGCACCAGTTGTTCTTCAGCGCACCCGCCGTCTATCTCGTGGTCTGGAAACCGCGCGAAGGTTCACAAGCAGGGCAAGTCAAGGAATGGATCAAACTGGTCAAGCATCGCGAGCCGAGCGCCAAGATCCTCGTCGTCGCCACGCACGGCGGACCTCAACAGCGCCAGCCCGATATTGACCGCCAGGAACTGTGGGATCTCTTCGGCAAAGAAACCGTCGTGGACTTCTTCTTTGTAGACAGCAAGCCCGACGCGCACGGTCAGCGCAAAGGCATCGAAGAACTCAAACACGCCATCGCCCGCGTCGCCGCCGACCTGCCCGAAGTCGGTCGCTCCGTGCCGAAAAGTTTTGCCGATGTCCGCGCCGCCCTGCAAGCCCGCAGCGTCCCCTATTTGCCGCTCGACGAAGTCCTCGCCATCTGCCGCGCCCACAACATGGACGATGAGATCGCCCGCCTCTTCCTCACCATTTCGCACCGCCTCGGTCATCTCACGCATTACCAGCATGACCCCGCCCTGCGCGACATCGTCATCCTCCGCCCCGACTGGCTCGCCACCGCCATGAGTTACGTGCTGGATGACGAAGAGACTCGCAAGGCACATGGCTTGGTGAAGTTCTCGCGTCTCAATCATTTATGGGATGACCCGACTCGTGAGGCGGATTCCCGTTACGCGCGGACTCTCCACCCGATCTTTCTCCGCCTGATGGAACGCTTCGATCTTTCCTACCGTGTAGCGGACTCCTCGCCCCGCGCCGATTCCGACCCCCAATCCCTCATCGCCCAACTCGTCCCCGATAACCGCCCCGAGAATTTTGTCACCTCATGGCTTGACTCTCCCTCCGCAGGCGACTTCCAACAAACCCAAATCTGCCGCATCGTGGACGACAAAGGCAACACCGCCACAGCCGAAGGCTTGTTCTACCAACTCATCGTCCGCCTGCACAAATATTCGCTCGGACGCGCACACTACGCCGATAGTGTTCACTGGCAGCGCGGTCTCGTGCTGGACGACGACTACAACGGTCGCGCCTTGCTCGAACACAAGGGCAACGACGTCCACATCACCGTCCGCGCGCCATACCCCGAACGCTTCCTCGCCATGCTCACCGAAGAAGTCAGATATTTGGTCGAGAGTTTCTGGGAAGGCTTGCGATGTGAAGTCACTGTGCCGTGCTTGAATCCAGTTCCATGCATCGGTTTGTTTGAAGTCAGCAAGTTGATGGAAAATCTCAAACGCGCTCGTCCCGAACAACCGTGCCCCGTCTGCAACGAGTGGCAATCCATTGAACGACTCCTCCACAACGCCCCCGCCGCTTCCAAGCCAATTGCGATTGAATTCCTTGAAAGACAACTTTCCTCCATCGAAAACAAATTGGACACCGTTGACGTCAACGTACGCCGTCTTCGCAGTCAGGCCGACAAAAACTTTGATGACCTCATTCATCTTCTCATTGACGAAGCCAAAGAAGGACCGCGCCTCTTCAGTCTCTTCCCGTTGGATCGAAGCAAATTCAACCCCAAAGAATGGATTCGAGAAAAATTCCGCCTCGTGCTGTGGTGCGAACATTCCCGCCTTCCGCTCCCCGTCCTCAACAACGGCGACATGAAGAAAGGCGTCTACGACCTCGACCTTGACCGCGAATGGTTCAAGAAAGCCAGCCCTTATCTCAAATTCCTGTCAGGCACGTTGAGCATGGTTCTGCCTGTCGCCTCCTCCGCCGTCAAACTCGCCCTCGACAAACCCGCCTACGAAGCCATCGAAGAACAACTCAACTTCGGCAAATCCATCATTGACGCGACCCTCGGCGAAGCGACCAAACTCGGCGAATTCATGGGCGCGGCTGATTCAACCGATCTCGAACACGGCGTCGCCATCCGCTCTGACGGTACCACCCTGCGCGAGCTCCACGCCCTGCTCAAAGCTAAAGACCCCGGCTTCGGGGGTCTCGTCCGCGTGATGAACAAACGCCAGGAATTCCTGTGGGTGCACGAACGGTTTGTGGGGGAATATTAAACGGACTAACCGACAGCCGCCAGTGTTGACTGGCGGCTGTTGTTATAATCATGTTAATTCGCTGCGGAGGGCGCAGAAATGAATCAAGTCTACGACTACGTCATTATCGGTTCCGGCTTCGGGGGGAGCGTCTCCGCCATGCGGCTGACGGAAAAAGGCTATTCCGTCCTCGTGCTTGAAAAAGGCAAACGCTACGATGACAAAGATTTCGCAAAGACCAACTGGCAATACTGGAAATATCTCTGGCTTCCCGCCATCCGCGCGCACGGCATTTTACAGATCAGCATTCTCAAAGGCGCGATGGTCTTGCACGGCGCGGGTGTCGGCGGCGGAAGCCTTGGTTATGCCAACGTGCTTGAAGTTCCCACCGATGAAACGTTTGCCACGCCCGCCTGGAATCAAAACGCGGCATGGGGAAAAGTTTTACAGCCGTATTATGACGCCGCCAAAAAAATGCTCGGCGCGGCGCGCAATCCCAAATTATGGAAGGCCGATCATCTACTCAAACAATTTGCCGATGAACGCGGCATGGGTCACACGTTCCGCGCAACAGAAGTCGGCGCGTATTTCGGCGAAGAAGGCGTGACCGTCGCTGATCCATATTTCAGCGGCAAAGGCCCGGCGCGCGCGGGATGCCGTCATTGCGGCGCGTGCATGGTCGGATGCAGATACAACGCCAAGAACACATTGCCCAAAAATTATTTGTATTTTGCAGAAAAGAACGGAGCAAAAATTATTTCGGAAGCGGAAGTAACTGATATCAAACCCCTCACCCTGAGTCCCTCTCCCGATGGGAGAGGGGTTGGGGTGAGGGAGGGATACGAAATTAGCTACCAGCGTTCAACGTCGCTTCTTAATCGGAACCCGCAACGGGTTCAGGCCAGACGCGTGATCCTGTCTGCGGGCGTGATGGGTACGCTCAAGCTGCTATTGAATCTGCGCGATGTCAAAAAGTCCCTGCCGAATCTTTCGCCGCGGCTCGGCGACATGGTGCGGACAAATTCCGAAGCGTTGCTCGGATCGGTCTCCAGAAAATCGGACATTAATTATTCGCAGGGCGTTTCAATTTCTTCGATCTACAATCACGATGAGATCACGCGCGTGGAACCGGTGCGCTATCCCGATGGTTCATCGCTGATGCGTTTTCTGGCCGCGCCGCTGATTGACACGGACGTGAGCGCGCCGATGCGTCTGCTGCGGTTTTTTGGATGGGCGTTGACTCACCCGATTGATTTTTTGAAGGCGTTGATCTTGCCGGGCTGGGCGCACAACGTGACGATTTTACTGGTGATGCAACACGCCGATAATCGTATGCGCTTCCGCATTGGCCGCAGTTTCTTTACGCTCCTCCGGCGCGGCATGGTGGCGGACAAAGAACCCGGTTACGAAATCCACGCGCAGGTCAAAGGCTCGCACGAATTGACGCGCGAATTTGCGAAGCGCACGAACGGAATTGCTTTGGGTTCGCTCGGCGAAAATTTATTGGGCCTGCCAACCACCGCGCACATTTTAGGCGGCGCGCCGATTGGAAAAGATTCCGCCGAGGGCGTGGTGAACGAAAATTTTGAAGTACATCATTATCCTGGCCTGTACATCATTGACGGTTCGATCATGCCTGCCAATCCGGGAGTCAATCCATCGCTGACGATCACCGCGCTGGCTGAATATGCAATGAGCAAGGTTTCCAAAAAATAAAAATTAGGGGCGACATTACATCGCCCCTACAATAAATTACAATGCCGCCCACTTCCGAATCTGATCGTGATGCGCTGACCACGCTTCCCACGCGGATTGCGCCCACTCTTTTGCCACGCGTTGATAGGCTTCGAGTCCATCCGCGTTGGCCGCCTCAACGACCGTGATCTTTCCCATCGAAGCAGGCGGATCGAGCCAGACCAGGCCATCGCTGAACTGCGCCGCGCGCCCGATGGCCTTCGTCACTTGCGCTGACGGAAGTCCGCGCTCGAGGGAATAATACAATCCGATCAAATGCACCGCGACTGATTGGATGGCTTGTTTCATTGGCTGGCCGGGATGTTGCACCGCGTATGCATCCACAGATAAACGATGCACAGCCGGATAGCCATACTCGCCATAATCGCGCGCCAACAACGTTCCATACACCGCCCAACAACCAGCGGACGAAAGCATATATCTATGTGTCGGCCCTTCCATATCCGGGACGAGCGCGCCACAACTAAAGCAGGGAATCAGATTTGCGTTCATTGCTCAGAATCATAAACCGGAACCCCAACCTTGCGAAGGTTATAATCTGATTATGAATATTCTGCATCAAGATGAAGCCATTATCGTTCTCGACAAACCCGCCGGGCTTCCCGTCCTGCCCGACGGCTGGGAAAAGGACGCGCCTTATCTTGTCAAAATGATCGAAGAGCAGTTCGGGAAAATTTTCATTGTCCATCGTCTCGACAAAGTTACCAGCGGCGTGATGGTTTTTGCGCGAACCGCCGAAGCGCATCGTTTACTCAATATTCAATTCGAGAAACATGAAGCACAGAAAATTTATCACGCCATTGTGCAGGGCAATCCAAAATGGGACGAGAAGATCGCCAAACATCCGCTGCGAGTCAATGTCGGGCACAAGCATCGCACGATGGTGGACGATAAAAACGGAGTCCGCTCGGAGACGAGCTTCAAAGTCCTTAAACGGTATGCGGACCATGTCCTGCTTGAAGCATCGCCGATGACCGGGCGAACGCACCAGGTCAGAGTCCACGCGTACGCGTTGGGACATCCGCTGCTGGGCGATGCGCTTTATAGCGCACCAAAAACAAATTTGATTTCGCGTCCGGCATTGCACGCGTACTCATTGGCGTTCACGCACCCGGCCGCGAACGAAAGAGTTTCTTTCACCGCGCCATATCCCGAAGATTTTTCAAAAGCGTTGGAACGTTTAAACGTTTGAACCGATTACGAAATTTTTCTGGCTTCCATGTAGAATCTTTTCTCGCGCGCCTCGCCCATCGAAAAAGTTTTGCGCGGCAGAGCACCATCCAGAATTACCGTCTTGAACAAATCGGACTTGCGCATGCCCGGCAAATACAAGCCGGCATTGCCTGCCTGCAAGCCAAGCCGCGCGACCACATCTCCGCCGTGCACATAATCAATTTTTTCCGCGCCGCCATCTTTCATAAACGGATCAAGGAAGGATTGAATCGTGCCGACGGGAAGATTCGATGATGTGTGTGCGATCTCGATCAGGCCAAATTTCTTCCCGCCTCCCACCAGACCGATAACCTGCTTCTGACCATCCGCCTCATCCACCGCCCTGACCATTTCCTGCACGCTCGCCACAGGTTTGAATGAAAGATTCGCGCCGAATGTTTTCTCAAGCGCGGCGAACAAATCCTTCTTCAAACCGAAAAGCACGCGATGGATCGGTTCAAATTCCAATCCGTCATCGTGGACATTTTCGATTTCAACCAGTGCGTAGCGCGCGGGATGATCCATGCCGACCTGCGGCTTCATTTTTTCCCAGATGGCTTTGGCGGTTGCCAGCGAATGGTTGCCATCGCCCATCGCAAAAAGAAGCACGGGGTGATCTTTTCCAATGCCATATTTTGCGGCGAAGGTCTCGGGCCTGGCTAAATCGCGCAGAGCCGCGACGATTTTATTTTCATGGTCCTCACTGACTGCGTAGCCCGCGAGATGGCCGCTATCCAGCATCAAATCGAAGTCATATAATTTTTCGAGTTTGGATTTGGCCGCGCTCAATGGCTCGATGACCGTATGATTCGGGTCGTCAATCAATACAAGAATATGCGGCAATTCCAGCGCCGCGCCTTCACGGATCTTCATGCGCGGAGGCAGGCGTTCGACAATGGTTCCTTCGGTGGCGCGAATCAAACTGGTCGAGCCTTTGGTGTAATCGTAGCGTTCCAAATCGAGGGCGAGGATGATGCCTTTGCGCGTCCTGCCAACAACGGTTCGTTCGACATAAACCAAACCTTCGCGCGGTTGAAGGATGCCTGCATCCAGATATTTCCGCATCGCAGCCTGGATGCTTTGAATGCGTTCGGCTTCGCCCGGTTTTTCGAGATGCGCTTCTGGGAAAGTCAAATTCAGCGTGGAGGGGGCATCGCCAACGATTTTCTCCACATCGCGCCAATACTCCGGTTCGGACGTGAATTGGTCGCAGGCGATGACCGCCCATTTCTTCAAGTCCGTGCCGGGCTTGGGCAGATAGACTTGCGGGATTTGAATGCCGATGTCTTTGATAATTTTCATTGAGTCTCCAGTAATATCATGTCATTGCGAGGCGGCGCAAACCACCGTGGCAATCTCCTGTTTAGTGGTAAGTTGAGATTGCCGCGCGCTCTACGAGCGCTCGCAATGACATATTGTTGCTATTTCCCGTTCTTGGCGAACGCGATCAACTTCTCGGCCACTTCCGCGCCGACGCGCGCTTGCGCTTCTTTCGTAGCCGCGCCGATGTGCGGCGAGCCGATGACGTTATCCAGCTTGAGTAATTTCCAGTCGGCGGGCGGCTCCTCGGCGAAGACATCCAATGCCGCGCCAGCGGCCTTGCCGCTGGTCAGCGCGTCGTACAGCGCGGACTCGTCAATGATGCCGCCGCGCGCGCAGTTGATGATGCGTACACCGTTCTTCATCCTGGCAAATTGCGCCGCGCCAATCATGTTCGCAGACTCTTTTGTCTTCGGCAGGTGCAGGCTGATGTAATCAGCTTGTGCAAGCAATTCGTCCAACCCAATCAATTTGATGCCGGCAATTTCCTTGACGTATGGATCGTAAGCCAAAACAATCATGCCGAGCGCGGAGGCGCGCTTCGCAACTTCCCTGCCGATGTTGCCCACGCCGATCAGGCCGAGCGTCTTGCCGCCGATCTCATCGCCCTCGAAGGCCTTCTTGTCCCATTTTTCGGCTTTCATGGAGGCGGTCGCTTTGTAGATGGAACGCGCCAACATGAACATATAGCCAATGGTCAACTCCGCCACAGACGCGGAACTGGCGAGCGGCGTGTTCATCACGGTGATGCCTTTTGATTTGGCATAGTCTGCATCAATGGTGTCGAGGCCAACGCCGCCGCGCACGATCACTTTCAGGCTGGGACAAACGTCAATTAACGGCTGCCGCACCTTGGTCCGCGAACGAACGACCATGCCATCATACGCGGGAAGCACCGTCGACAGTTCCTCCGCTATGATGTCGTCGCGCACATCCACGGTCAACCCAGCCGCGCGCATTTGTTCGATGAATTCCTTTTCGGTTTTGTCGCAGATCAGAACTTTCATTTTGAGTCTCCTCTTGAAATTAATAACAGGGAACCAACCGCCGCGCGGCTGAATCCCTGTCGAAAGTCGGTGAGTTCACGAGCGCATTCTAACAACCAAAAAACCGCTTGTCAACGACAAGAATCAGGCTAAAAACGTGCTTATTGTTCTTGTGAATTTGTCTGACAACCAGATATAATGAGATGAAAAACATTGCGCATTTTGCGCTTTCAAAAATTTGAAACAGGAGTAGCTCATGTCTGACACCAAGCGCGTCTTCAATTTCAACCCCGGCCCGGCCATTTTGCCGCTGGAAGTTTTGCAGCAAGCTCAGGCCGAGATGCTCGACTTCAAAGGCACGGGCATGTCGGTGATGGAAATCAGCCACCGCTCGAAAGAGTTCGAGGGCGTGATCCAAACCGCCGAAGCAGACCTGCGCGAACTGCTCGGCATTCCCGCCAATTATAAAGTGATGTTCCTGCAGGGCGGCGCGCACTTGCAATTTGCCATGATCCCCATGAACCTGCGCGCGAGCGGCTCCGCCGATTACATCGTGACCGGCACGTGGAGCAAAACCGCCGTCAAGGAGGCGCAGAAACTCGGCGCGACGCGCATCGCCGCCAGCACCGAATCCGAAGGCTTCAAAGGCTTTCCCGAAAAACTTGACCTTGATCCCAAGGCCGCGTATTTGCATTTCACATCTAACGAAACGATTCATGGCGTGGAATATTTCAGCGAGCCGACTCCGCCCGCAGGCGTTCCACTGGTATGTGATGCTTCGTCAGATTTCATCAGCCACCCGATTGACGTTTCCAAATATGCGTTGATCTATGGTGGAGCGCAGAAGAATGCCGGGCCTTCCGGCGTGACCATTGTCATTGCGCGCGACGATATGATCGCTCGGACTCCGGCCAACCTGCCAGTGATGCTCGATTACAAGATCATGGCCGAGAGCGGATCACTGCACAACACGCCTCCATGCTTTGCCATTTACATTGTTGGTTTGGTTTTCCAGTGGGCCAAGAAACAAGGCGGACTGACTGCCATTGAAAAAACCAACCGCGCCAAAGCGGACCTGGTCTATAAAGCCATTGACGAAAGCGGCGGCTTCTATCGCGGCCACGCCAAGCCCGAGGCGCGCTCGCGCATGAACATTCCATTCCGCCTGCCTTCGGAAGAACTCGAAGAGACCTTCACGAAGGAAGCCAAGAAGAACGACTTAATTGGACTCAAAGGTCATCGCTCGGTCGGCGGGATGCGCGCTTCGCTCTACAACGCCATGACGGTTGACGGCGCGCAGGCGCTGGTTAATTTTATGAAGGAATTTCAGAAGAAGAACGGATAAAAGATTTAACACGAAGTACACAAAGGTCTACGAAAACGACCTCCGAGTTTGACTCGGAGGTCGTTGGTTATAAAAATTAGAAGACGCACCTTATTCTCACTATGGTTAGCTAGTAGCTTTTCTAAAAGGCTATGGTGGGAGCCTACTTTATCCATTCAACAACAGCGCCTTTTATGTTTAAAAACGATACAATATTGCCGGTCATATCAAGGATGGCTGCTCCTCCTTTAGGAGAAGGTGTGTTTTGCTTTACATATGCGTAAAAATATGAACTATTACTTCCCCAAACAGGGTTGCTAAACGAGTAAATTACAGATCTTGTTAATTGGCTTAGAATGTTAACTCCCAAATCTATCTGGAATAACTGAAACGAGGAATCTGTGTCATTCCCGCTTAGCAACAGAGTTTTATTATCAGGCGATATGGCCACACTTCCGATTTGTGTAATCACATCTTGCTTTTTGCTATCTAAAATCTTTCGGATTGTCTTTGAAGGCATGTCATAGATGTAAATCTCGAAATCTTGTTTTTGCCCTTTCTCTGAAGGGGAAAAGTATGTAAAAATGATCTTAGAGTCATCCCTGCTCCAGTCTTCCAATTCAATAAAATAAGTGGTGTAAGGAGAGCGCGCAGACATCAAATCCTTCTCACGAATCAAAATTTCAATTTGTCCACTATTGACATCAATCAAACAAATCGAACCAGAACTGGCGGGCTCATCAACTGTAGAGCACGATAAAACGATTTTCGTCCCATCATGTGACCATCTCAACTCTCCGCCAATGCTGCCAATTATTTTTTGGTTTAATGGCTTGATATTCCTTGTTTTAACATCCTGAATATATACATAGTTGCCTTGAAAATATGCAAATTTTGTCCCATCTGGCGATAAAGACAACATGGTTAAGGGAGATTCAACAGCGTGAATTAAAACAGGGGTGCTGCCATCCGAATTTGCGATATAGACAGAATTGGATGTATAAACTAATACTCTGCCAATCATTTCAAGATTTGCATTAGCTGAGATATTATTTGTTGGAGAAGTATTTTGTTTAGTAGCAGAGTTTACATCTAAAGTTTGAGCAATAGCCATAGTAGGTGCTTTCGGTGCCGGCGCACAAGAAATCAACAAAAACATCAACGTCAAAAGAATACAATTTTTCATTTGTCAAGTGCTCTCTCATTAAAGTAACACACTATCTCTCTAGTTGGCAGGGAGATAGTGCGTCATTTTCATAAGCCAACTTACGGGCTGGTAGTATATTTCATATCATCCCAATAAACTCTCAGTCCTCCGCACCAATAATATTGGACACATTGATTACCTAGGCGAAGCTCACCATAGCTATTCGGCAGATAGTCAGAATAGCCGAGATAAGCCCATGTCCCTTGATTAGTGGATTGATCCACAGTCACAAACCAACTATCTTGCGCGCCTTGTCCATATGTAAGCCACCAATATCTTGCAGCAGCTTGGCCAGTATAGGGTTTATATACGTACCAATTATAAATATTGGCCCTAGTGTATGCCCAACGCCACGCAGCAGGATTGACTGTATCCTGATACATATATTTACAGGCACCGCCATAGCATGAGGAAGTAGGTTGCGATATAGGTGTCCCTGAGCCAGACAAATAGGTGAGAGGGTTTTCGCTGATGTAATAAGGGCCGCCAGCGCGCGCAATCAAAGTCGTCATTATAGCAATTGCACTCGCGAGTATGAGAGAGGCTATCACTCTTTCAAACAAAACCACTATTCGATGTGTGCTGTTCATGTTCTTTCCTCCTTGCCGGTATCAGCCCTAGGGTTGTCCATTCGGACGATAATCTGCGGGAACACTGAATATGCTACTGTCAATTGGCATATTTACTTCTATTGAAGTGATGTTCACTTCAACGATTTTTCTGCCATTTTCTTCCCGACTGTATTTCAAAATCATTCCTATTGATTGATCAATCCACGCAGTAGCTTGACCAGTTGCGTATTTCAGGCTAACAACCCAAGTGCTTCTTCCCAAGAGATTATCCTCTCCTACCAATGTGTATGCCGAAGTTGGATTACCCTGCGCAAACCATTCAGGATAGATATACTCTTTTATAGGAGCAGGAATTAGTAATGAAAATGGATGATCATAGACGGTGTCTGTTTTGACTTCAGAGAGATTTCGAGGCATCACCGACAAATCGTTAGCAAATTTCGGCAAACTGCCTTCAGTATATGTTTTACTCTGCTTATTTAAATCGTATATTTTCATTCCATCACTGATCCATAATTCTTGATCATTGAAGCCAGGCTCATTCTTGTTGTAACCATCTATGTAAGCCGAGAGAGGTTGGTATATCACAAACTGATTGACGTAAGTTTGGGTCTTTTCTCCTCCATTTGGGTCATACCAAGTGATTTCTGCCTCCCCTTTGGCAGTATCCCACTTGGTGTGGCTATTCAGAACCAATGTGAGAATATCATCTATTTTGCTTGATGCTCTTACTGACTGGGTCTCCATGAGAATGCGTGGAATCCCCATTCCTATGGCAATTATTCCCAACAGGATTCCGGCAGTTATTGAAACGAGTAAATTTAATTTCCTCATTAGTATTCTCCTTTCCTGCCGGGATCTTAGCAATCTTCTATACACAGTGCTATGGGGAAAGTCACTACTATCCTCATGGGGAAAATCCCTGCCACTATTTTTTTGTTCCAGGCCCCATCGAATGGCTTCTGCGCGGTTGCAAGCATTGATCTTGCGGTAGATACTTGCAATATGTTTCTCCGCAGTCTTTTCACTTATGCCCATCTCCAAGGCAATTTGCTTATTTGACTTTCCATTAATCAATAGATCGAGCGCTTCATTTTCTCGACTAGTCAACTTGTTGTTATAGGAAAGCGAATTCGCCATGATTTCCTCCGAGGTTGTAAAGTATAACATTCCTCCAAATAACATCTGCATTGCATCCAACTTGCAAACTCAATCTGGAAATGGGAAATGGTTATAATTACGCCCATGGACTTTTTCTTCCCCGAAGACAACCTGCAACGCATGACGCCCGCAGAGACGCACATCATCTCTCTGACCGCCGAGCCTTATCCCGATAACGAGCGCGTGCATGTGAATATCGAGATGACGCCGTTCCAAATGCGCCCTCACATCGAAATCATATTGACAGATGCAAAAGACAACGAAGTGGCGACAGCCAGCATCGTCGAGCCGATGAGCTGGAAATTGGAATTCACCATGCACCTGCGCGGGGCAACCAACAGCCCGTTCAAACTCGAGGCAAAATTATTTTATCCAGACGGCTCGCAGGCCGAGCCAGTCACGCACATATTCGATCTTGCCCCCGCAAACTGACATGTCTCACACTTCCCGTTCTCGCGCGGCATTGCAATTGTCGCTCACGATTCTGATCACCGCGTCCATCCTGCTTGGTTGCGCGCAAAAAACAGTTGAAACATCCACGCCTTCCAGCGTGACCGAGACACAAACGCCGCAAGCCGCGCCGCTCCCGCTGTCGCAGCAAGCCGATGTGACGATCCTGTCAATCGAGGAGAATGGCTTTGCTCATCTATTTGCGTACGCGCCCGCTAAATTGGGCCTCACCCGCCTCACGTCCGGGAATTGGAGCGATATTGCACCATCCATGAGTCCGGATGGAAAACATATCGCATTTGCGTCCAACCGGAATGGATTCTGGGATATCTACACTCTCGATCTGCCCAGCGGAGAGATCGTGCAAATGACGAACACGCCCGAGTACGATTCTTCTCCAACCTGGTCGCCCGACCTGGCCTGGCTCGCATACGACTCATATCAAAACGGCAATCTCGAGATCGTCATTCAATCGCTCGCCAACCCGCAGCAAAAACCGATCAACCTGACCAGCAGCAACGCGGCGGATTATTCCCCAGCCTGGTCGCCGAATGGACGCCAGATCGCTTTCGTATCGGATCGCGGCGGCGATGCAGATATCTGGCTGGCAGACTTGAATAAAACCGATAATCGTTTCGCCAATTTGAGCAACTCACCGCAGGCCGCCGAGGACCATCCAGCCTGGAACACAGACGGAAGCCGATTGGCTTGGTCGTCATCCTCACAAAACATAGGCCGCAGCGGCATATATATCTGGGATGCGTCGAACCCCGAGCGCGCCGCGTCCTGGGTCGGCAACGGCGACTGGCCTGCCTGGAACACGAGTGGCGACAAAATCGTCGCGGCGGTCAACGCGCCGAACCAACAACTGCTGACGGCCTATACTCTTCAAGGCCAGCCAGTGCTTTTACCCACGCCTCTGCCCGGATATCTGCGCGGCTTGCTTTGGCCGAACATTTCCCTTCCCGATCCGCTTCCGCAAGCCTATCAACAATCCGCCGCGCAAACTCCCGAATCATTATGGACTCCCATCGTCACGCCCATCGCAGATATTCCATCGAAACGCTGGTATGTTGTCCCGCTAAATAACGTCCAGGCTCCTTATCCAGAATTACATGATCTCGTGGACGAGTCATTCAACGCGCTTCGCCAGCGCGTCATCAAAGAAGCCGGCTGGGACGTGCTGGCGGGTCTTGAAAATGCTTATGTGCCTCTGACAACTGCTCTCGACCCCGGCCTCGGCGACGATTGGCTTTACACGGGCCGCGCTTTCGCCATCAACTCGCTGATGATCAACGCGGGCTGGATGGCGGTTGCCCGCGAAGACATTGGTTCACAAACTTATTGGCGGCTCTATTTGCGCGCGCAAAATCAAGACGGTTCGCAGGGCGAGCCGATCCATACCGCGCCCTGGGACTTGAACGCGCGCTATGAACTGAATCCCAAAACATATGAAACCGGCGGCAAATATGCGCCTGTTCCGCCCGGCTATTGGATTGACTTTACTTCCCTGGCCGCGGCATATGGCTGGGAACGTCTGCCTGCCCTGCAAAACTGGCGCAGCTATTACACAGGCGCGCGCTTGACTGAATTCGCGATGACCGGCGGTCTCGACTGGTATTCGGCCATGCTTCAATTGTATCCCGCCGAAGCGCTTCTCACTCCGACCCCGCTCCTGCCGCCGACCCTCACACCGACTCGCACCCCGATTCCTTCATCCACGCCCGCGCCCACACGGACGCCACGCGGAACACTGACGCCAAGCTTGACTCCGTTTCCAAGCAGCACACCAACCCCAAGCCCTGTGCCTCCATCCACACCTACGCCGCCCACAATTATTCCGACCTTTAAGCCATGAACAAATCGTTATTTTATTGCATGGGGCTTTCTTCCCCGGCATCTTACTCGAAGAGCAGGCAATCACTTACTCTAATTGTTATCATTTCCATCCTCCTGAGCGGATGCAGTGTGTCCGGCAACGCAAGCCCAACACCGGTTATGGCTGGTTTAACGGAAGCCGTTTCCGGGTACGCGGATGAAGCGGCAACACCCACACTGGAACCATTCCGCTTCGATTTGCCAACGCCGGGCGCGGCGCCCGTCTCGGGGTGGCGTCCGCCGTTGTATCCGGTTCCGTGGGCCATCGCGCCGTACGATCATTTCTATTTCACGCGCCCGATCGCCGCCAATCAAGTCAACTGGCCGCTGGCAGATTACCGTTATGGCGGAGTCTTTTTCGCGAACGTGACCCATGTGGGCATTGATATAGATGCGCCGCTGGGAACGCCGGCCCTCGCCGCCGGCCCTGGCACAGTCGTTTGGGCCGACTGGGGACTATTCCGAGGAGCGCCAGGGGATCGAAGCGACGAATACGGCATGTCCGTTGCGATTCGCATGGATTTTGGTTACAAAGGCCAGCAACTGTATACGACCTATTCTCACTTGAGCAAAATTATCGCTATCGTTGGTCAGCGCGTTCAAACGGGCGATGTAATTGGGCTGGTCGGCTCGACCGGAAATTCCACCGGCCCGCATTTGAATTTTGAGGTCCGCTTTCCAACAAATTCTTTCTGGAATACGTATAATCCCGAGCTTTGGATCGCGCCACCCGAAGGCTGGGGAGTATTGGCGGCGCGCGTGGCCGATACCAACGATCAAACTCTTCAGTCATTGGAAATTTACATTACAAATGTATCCACGAACCAGACGCGTATGGTGAGAACATATGGGCCGGGACCGGTGAATAGCGATCCTGTCTATAATGAGAATATGGTGCTGGGGGATCTGGCCGCCGGTTTGTATAAAGTCAGTTTCAAATACAAGGGCAAAGATCAACAGGAATGGATGTATATTTATCCTGGCCGCGTAACGTATTTCACATTCCGCGGCGCACTTGGATTCAACGTGGCCCCGCCGCCCACACCAAAAGTCGAAGGCCTGCCAACGAAAAGCCCTTGACGCACTGAACATCTGTGCTATACTTTTGTAAACCCCGGCATGACCTTTAAACTTTGTATTGGAGAATAGACATGGCCCGTAAATCAAACACTTCCAAAGCTGACGAGACCGCTTCCGGCCCGCAGGTAGACAGCGCCAAACGCGCCGTGCTTGACAAAGCCGTCAGCGATATTCTTAAACGCTACGGCGAAGGCTCAATTATGAAACTCGGCGAGTCTCAAAGCATGATGACGACCGACTCCATCTCAACCGGTTCGCTTTCGCTTGATATCGCCCTCGGAGTTGGCGGCGTGCCGCGCGGACGCATCACCGAGATCTATGGGCCCGAGTCGTCCGGTAAAACCACCATCTGTCAGCACATTGTCGCCGAGTCTCAACGGCGCGGCGGCACTGCCGCTTTTATTGACATGGAACACGCGCTCGATCCCGGCTATGCGGCCAAATGCGGCGTAGACATTGACAACCTGCTTGTCTCACAACCCGACACCGGCGAACAAGCACTTGAGATCACCGAAACCCTCGTCCGCTCCGGCGGCGTGGATGTGGTGATCATCGACTCGGTTGCCGCGCTCGTACCGCGCGCAGAAATTGAAGGCGACATGGGCGACCCTACGATGGGCGTCCATGCGAGATTGATGTCGCAAGCTCTCCGCAAACTTTCCGGCGCGATCAACCAGACCAAAACCACCGTGATATTCACCAACCAACTGCGCCAGAAGATCGGCGTTATGTTTGGCAACCCCGAAACCACCACCGGCGGACAGGCGCTCAAGTTCTATGCATCTGTTCGTCTCGATGTGCGGCGCATTCAGGCCATCAAAGTCGGCGCCGAGATCATCGGCAACCGCACGCGCGTCAAGGTCGTCAAAAACAAAGTCGCCCCGCCCTTCCGTACTTGCGAGTTCGACATTATGTACAACGAGGGCATTTCCAAATCCGGCGATGTGCTAGATCTCGCCACGCAATTCGAGATCGTTCAAAAACGCGGCGCATTTTTCTCCTACGGCGATGCACGTCTCGGTCAGGGCCGCGAGAATGCCAAAGAATACATCCGCCAGAATCCTGAGCTGATGAATGAAATCGACGCCGTTATCCGCCAGAAAGCGCTCAGCGGTGAAGTTGCCCTGCCGCTAGACATGGGCGGCGACGGCGGTGATGATACTCCCACCGGTTCAGCAGAAGAATAAATTTTTACGCAGAGGCGACAACATGTCGCCTCTGCGTTATTATTGGGGAAATGAAGAACACTCGCCTCTTTCCAGACTTTAGAGCGGCCGCCGTTTTATCGGCCATTGCTTTAACACTAGCCGCCTGCGCCCCGAAATCAACGCCGACAATTTTTGTCGCGCCCACTCAACCCGCGCAGATCGTCGTCATTACCGCGACAGCCGCCAACATCTCACCCACTTCCATTCCCATAATCACCCCTCCGACTCCCACCCCACCCTGCACCGACATCCTGACCTACATTCAAGACCTGACCATTCCTGATGACACAGCCGTTGCGCCGGGTCAAACAATTGACAAGCAATGGCTCGTTACCAATAGCGGAAGCTGTAACTGGGACGCGCGTTATCGTTTGAAACTTATCACCGGCGACGCAATGAGCGCATCAACCGAACAGGCTTTATATCCCGCACGGGCCGGAAGCCAGGCAACACTTCGCATCATCTTCACCGCGCCCTCAGACGCGGGAACCTATCGAAGCGCGTGGCAGGCCTTCGGTCCAAACAATGAAGCGTTCGGCGATGTGGTTTATATTCAAATTAACGTTGCGCCATAACCAAGCTTGGTGAAAAAATTGTTCAGAAGTAAAATGGGAAACATATGAAACAAGGAACCTTTGAACACGAAATTTTCATTGAAGCAGAGCCAAAGAAAATCGTTGATTTTCTGGTCGAGCACACCAACCATCCGCGCTTTCACCCGTTGATCATGGCCGTCAAAGAAACTATCCCCCCGCCGCCGGGCGTCCTGCGCCGCTTCATGATCACCGACCAGCTTGTATGGGGACCTTTTCATTTCAAGATCACTTATCGCGCAGACGTTCTCAAGGCAACTGCAAACGAGATGTTGACCGAGGCCTATCAATCGCCGGGCACGTACGTTACGAATCACAGCACGTTCATGGCTGAAGGCAAAGGCTCGCGTTTACATGAGACAATCACGCTCAAAGCCCCAAATTTGCTTTTCAATTATGCCTTTGAACAGGCTCGTTCTTCTCATGCTGAACTTGTTGCGCAACTAAAGCAAGTTTTGGAAACAGAAAAGTAACAGTTTGTCGAAATTATGTGTGGAAAAGGGACGCTTACCCGACAATAAGCGTCCCTTTTGTTTTATTCTGGATGAGATAAATATGAGACTTGTAATCCCTCCCTTGTGACATTTCGCACTTTATGATTGAATAAAAAACCTTTACATTTGGAGTCATCGTTGACCAGTTTGGTAAAGGTTTATCAATGCTCAGGATTAACCGAGAGACCGATTATGCTGTTCGTGTGATTTTGGCGCTCGCAAAACGCGGCGATGAAGCGCGGCTTTTCAGCAATGAAATCCAAAGGGAAATGCTGATTCCGCCGACGTTGATGCCTCGCATCGTGGCCCGCCTGGCAAGAACCGGCCTGTTGAATACTTTTCCAGGCCGCGAGGGCGGACTGATGCTGTCTCGCCCATCGGCGAGGATCACGCTCAAAGATGTGGTCGAGGCTTTTGAGGGACCCATCCTGCTTTCACAATGTCTGCAAGCCAGAGGCGAGGACGATTGTCCATTTCGAGTCAATTGTCCGGTCAGTCCCAAATGGGGGCGCGTTCAAGTTGCAATGTTGCGCGAAATGGCTTCCATCACGTTTGAAGCGCTGGCGCAGGAATCGCTCAGCGTCCCAATGGTGGTATCAAGTTTTGTTTCGTGAGTATGTATGTGCCCGGAGGGCGCACATACTGAAAATTTTGTAAAGGAGAATGTATGGACCCTATCACTCTTTCGCGATGGCAGTTTGGACTCACAACTGTCTACCACTTTCTGTTCGTCCCGCTCACGCTGGGACTGGGGTGGTTCGTCGCATTCATGCAAACCCGTTATTACCAGACGAAGGATGAGACCTTCCGCAAGATGGCGAAGTTCTGGGGAAAATTATTCCTGATCAACTTCGCCATCGGCGTTGTGACGGGCATCGTTCAGGAATTCCAGTTTGGCATGAATTGGTCGGAGTATTCCCGCTTCGTAGGCGACATCTTCGGCGCCCCGCTGGCCATCGAAGCCCTAATGGCCTTCTTCATGGAATCTACTTTCCTCGGAATCTGGATCTTCGGCGAAGGCCGCGTGCCTGAAAAAGTCCACCTCGCTTCGATCTGGCTGGTGGCCATTGGCTCGAATCTTTCCGCGCTCTGGATTCTTCTCGCCAACGGCTGGATGCAACATCCCGTCGGCTACGTTATCAACGCAGTAACCGGCCGCGCGCAGATGGTAGACTTCTTCGCGGTCATCACCAATCCCAAAGGCTGGATTTTCTTCTGGCATACCATTTCTGCCGGACTTGCCACAGCCAGCTTCCTCATTTTGGGCGTGAGCGCTTATCACCTCGTGCGCAAAACCAACTACGCCGACCTGTTCAAGCGTTCGTTCCAGATCGCGGCCATCGTCGGTCTGGTCTCTAGTGTGCTGGTCTTCCTCGGTGGACACACGCAAGGCCAATACATTTATCAGACTCAGCCGATGAAGATGGCATCCATCGAAGCGCTTTGGGAAACCGAAAAGCCCGCTTCGTTTTCGATCTTGACCATCGGCGATTTGAGCGGCAAAAAAGAAGTCTGGTCGTTGCGCCTGCCCGGCTTCACCAGTTTCCTGGCCTGCAATAATTTCAACTGCGAAGTGCGCGGCGTGAATGACATTCAGGCCGAGTACGAACAGAAATACGGCCCCGGCGATTATATCCCGTTGATGGTCGTCACATACTGGACTTTCCGCTTCATGATGTTGACCGGTCTTTTGATGATCCTGCTTTCGGCTCTCTTCCTGCTCGCCCTGCGCGGCGACATCACCAAAACCAAATGGATGAAATGGGTTCCATGGGTCATCGTTCTGCCTTACATCGCCAATTCCAGCGGCTGGATTCTGACCGAAATGGGCCGCCAGCCGTGGATCGTGCAAGGCCTTCTCAAAGTGCAGGATGCGGTTTCGCCCAATCTCACAACGGTTGACCTGCTCATCTCGCTGATCGGCTATGCGGTCGTCTATGGCGCGCTGGCCGCCGCAGATTTCCATCTGATGAAGAAATACGCTCTGGCCGGGCCCGATGCGGCCTTGCGCGAATCAGTTGACGTTGAATCTGTGCTCATTGGGGCGCAGGATTAAATAAAGCACGTCATTGCGAGCGAACAAAGCAATCCCCTTCATCGCGCGAGATTGCTTCGTGGCGCATCAGCACTATTCGCAATGACAGAGGAGACAAATATGTCTTACGAATTTCTTCAAACCCTGTGGTTCATCCTGATTGCCGTATTGTGGATCGGCTTCTACTTCCTCGAAGGCTTCGACTTCGGCGTCGGCATGTTGCTGATCTTCCTCGGCAAAAAAGATAGCGAACGCCGCGCCATCATCAACGCCATCGGCCCCACCTGGGACGGCAACGAAGTCTGGCTGTTGACCGCCGGCGGCGCGACCTTCGCGGCCTTCCCGCAATGGTACGCCACCATGTTCAGCGGCTTCTATCTCGCTTTGTTCCTTTTGCTGGTCGGCCTGATCATACGCGGTATCGCCCTCGAATATCGCTCGAAGGATTCAAATCCAAAGTGGCGCAGTCTCTTCGATTGGATGATCGCAGTCGGTTCATTCCTCTCCGCGCTTCTGCTCGGCACCGCGTTCGCCAATCTGGCGCGTGGCGTTCCGATTGACGGCAGGATGATGTACACGGGCAATCTGTTCACTTTGTTGAATCCTTACGGATTGTTGGGTGGCCTCGCCACCGTCGCCGTTTTCCTCCTGCACGGCGCGAACTTTCTCGCCTTGAAACTAGAGGGCGAACTGCGCGAACGCGTTTACAACCTCTCCAAAAGGCTTTACATTGGCGCAGTGGTAATCACCACTTTACTTCTGATCGGCACGTACTTCTACACCGACATCCGCACAAAACTTGGCGTCAATCCCGGCGTCACGCCCATTGCATCCTACGCGGTCCTCCTGCTCACCATCATCTTCATCAATCGCAAGATGGAGGGCTGGGCTTTCGTCGCCACCGGCCTGCATATCGTATTGACCCAGGTCACTTTCTTTATGCTGATGTTCCCGCGCCTGATGATCTCCAGCCTCAACCCGGATTGGAGTTTGACGATCTACAACGCCTCCTCCTCGCAATACACGTTGACGGTCATGTCCATCATTGCTCTCATCTTCGTGCCGATCGTGCTCGCCTATCAGGGCTGGACGTATTACATGTTCCGCAAACGCATCTCGACCAAAAAGGATTCGCTGGTTTACTAAATCCCAAGTCCGCAGGTTGGAAGGTTGCAGGTTACATCTCAACCTTCCAACCTTTTAACCTGACACGCGACACCTGGCACTTGACACCTTTTTATGCACCGCAGACTCTTGACCCTCGCCCGCGATTCCCGCCTCGCTTTGTCTTTAACGATTCTTACCGGACTTCTGGCCGGACTCCTGACCATCTGGCAAGCCTGGCTGCTCAGCAGCACCGTCAATGCAGTTTTCCTCCAATCGAATACTTTTGAGCAAGCCTGGTATGGACTTCAACTGATTCTCGTTATGATCGCGGCGCGCGCGATATTGGCCTGGGTCAACGAAGTCAGCGCCAACGCGGTGGCCGTGCGCGTGAAGACGGATTTACGCAACCGCCTCTTCGCCCACATCCTCGCGCTCGGCCCCGCCTTCAGCCGCGGCGAACGCACCGGCGAGCTAACCGCGGCCGCAGTCGAAGGAATCGAAGCGCTCGACGCGTATTTCAGTCAGTATCTGCCGCAGCTTGTTATCACCGCGCTTGTACCGATATTCATTTTATTTTTTGTCTTTCCACTCGACCTTCTTTCGGGTTTTATCTTTCTGGTCACTGCGCCCCTTATCCCGTTCTTCATGATCATGATCGGCAAAGGCGCAGAAGCAGTTACCAAAAAACAATACGAAACGCTCAGCCGTCTATCTGCCCATTTTCTAGACAGCCTGCAAGGCCTGACCACGCTCAAACTTTTCGGCCAATCCAAATCACATGCAAAGAACATCGCCCGCGTCAGCGGCCAGTTTCGTGACGCCACGCTCGGCGTCTTGCGCGTTACATTTCTCTCCGCGCTCGCGCTGGAATTACTCGCCACGCTCAGCACCGCCATCATCGCCGTCGAGATAGGGCTGCGCCTGCTTTATTCTAAAATGGAATTCCAGCAGGCCTTCTTCCTGCTGATCCTTGCACCCGAATTTTATTTGCCTCTGCGCATGCTCGGCACGCGCTTTCACGCAGGCATAGCAGGCACAACGGCCGCAAAAAGGATTTACGAGATTTTGGATACGCCGGTTGTCAGTGATCGGTCATCGGCGGTCAGTGAACGGTCCTTCGAGAAAATATCATTCGTCGCGTTTGAAAACGTTTCATTCGTTTATCCCAACCAAACCATGCCAGCGCTTGAAAATATAAACCTGACCATCCAACGCGGCCAGCACATCGCACTGGTTGGCAAAACAGGCGCAGGCAAAACCACTTTGGTCAATCTTTTGCTTGGCTTTATTCAACCCACATCGGGTCAAATCGTCAGCCGCTATTCAACGTCCACGGTCCACAGTCCGCCGTCCACCGTCAGTATTGCATGGGTTCCGCAAAAGCCGCATCTTTTCCACGATACGATCGCCGCCAATATTCGTATCGGCAAACCAACTGCAACGGATGAAGAAATCGCTTCCGCCGCGCGCGCCGCGCATCTTGATGAATACATCGAATCGCTTCCCGAAAAATATGAGGCCGTCATCGGCGAAGGCGGCGCACGGCTTTCGGGAGGCGAAGCACAGCGTCTCGCCATCGCACGCGCATTCCTGAAAGACGCGCCGCTGCTCATCCTCGACGAACCCAGCTCCAGCCTCGACCCGGAGACAGAAAGCCTGCTCGAAGATTCCGCCCGCCGCCTGATGCAGGGACGGATGGTTATCACCATCGCGCACCGTCTCAATACCGTTTTTCAAGCCGATCAAATCATCGTGCTGGATTCGGGCCGGATCATTGAAACCGGAACGCATAGCGAACTTCTCGCGCAGGACCGAGTCTATGCAAAGATGGTAAAAGCGCATGGCAAGTTGCAAGTTGAAAATTCAGGGTTGCAAACTGCCGCGAACCATCAACCATCAACCATCAACTTTCAACCGCCTCAACTTTCAACCGTCAACCTGAAACCGCCAACCATCAACCGCCAACCGCCAACCGTCTTCCGTCTGCTGCAATTTCTCGAAGGCTCATGGAATCAAGTCGCCCTTTCCGTCCTGCTCGGCGCGCTGACTGTTGGAGCGAACGTCGCGCTCATGGGAACCTCTTCATGGCTCATCGCGGCGGCCGCGCTTCATCCCTCCATCGCAGAACTTGAAGTCGCCATCGTTGGCGTGCGCTTCTTTGGAATCAGCCGCGCTGTCTTCCGCTACCTCGAGCGTCTCGTCTCGCACAATGTCACCTTCCGTTTGCTGGCCCGCCTGCGCGTTTGGTTTTATGAAAGACTCGAACCCCTCGCCCCCGCCCGCTTGATGGAATATCGCGCCGGCGACCTGCTTGCGCGCGTCATTGCCGACGTAAACATGCTGGAAAACTTATACGTGCGCGTGATCGCTCCACCATTGACGGCGATCATCGTCGCGTTTTTTGCATCATTCTTTCTCGCTTCTTTCGACGCCCGACTCGGCTATGCCCTCTTCGGCTTTATGCTCGGCCTCGGCCTGCTCCTGCCATTGCTCGCCCAAAGCCTCAGCCGCACCCCCGGCTCAGACCTGGTCGCGCGCCGCGCAGAACTCAACGCCCGCCTCGTTGACGGCATTCAGGGTCTGCCAGACATCCTGGCCTTTGGCCGCGCGGCTGACCACCAACGCGCCATTGATAACCTCAGCCTCGCCGTGAGCCAGGCGCAACGACGATTAGCCCTCGTCACTGGCATCAACTCCGGCATGTCCGTCCTGCTCACGAATATGGGCTTGTGGACGATACTGGCCCTCGCCATTCCGCTTGTCAGCACGGGAAAAATCGAAGGCGTAATGCTTGGGGCATTGTCGCTGATTACGCTGGCATCCTTTGAAGCGGTCACACCTTTGCCGCTCGCCGCGCAGATGTGGGAAAGCACACGCGCTTCAGCAAAACGATTGTTCGAGATCGTGGACGCGAGGCCAGCGGTCAGCGATCAGCTGCCAGCGACCGGTGATCAGCCGCAGATTACGAATTACGATTTACGAGTTACAAATTTATCTTTCACATATCCAACGCAGCAAGTGCTTGCTCTGCAAAATATAAGTTTCGATCTTCAAACTGGCAAAAGTCTCGCCATTGTCGGACCAAGCGGCGCGGGCAAATCTACATTGGTTAACTTGCTGCTGCGCTTCTGGGAATACTCGCAGGGTGAAATAGAATTGGACGATCGTCCGCTTCACGAATATACACAAGAACAGGTCCGTCAAAAGATCGCGGTGGTCTCGCAGAGCAGTTATTTCTTTAACGCATCCATCCTTCAGAATTTGAAATTGGCGCGTTCAACGGCCGGCCGGCCCGAGATCGAAGAAGCGCTGCGCAAGGCGCAAATCCATGAGCTGGTCGCGTCCATGCCAAAAGGCTGTGATACTCTCATCGGCGAACAGGGAGTCCGACTCAGCGGCGGCGAACGCCAGCGGTTGGCAATCGCACGCGCCATCTTGAAGGACACCCCGATCCTGATTCTGGACGAGCCGACCGCCAATCTCGATCCATTGACGGAACAACAAGTGCTAAACACTTTATTTGAGACAATGCAAGGCAGGACAACCCTGCTCATTACACACCGACTCATTGGCCTGGAACATTTCAATGAAATACTTGTAATGGATCACGGTCGAATCGTCGAGCGCGGTACGCATGCAGGCTTGCTGGCGCAGAATAATCTTTATCGCCGGTTATGGAGTCTACAAAATAGAATCTTGAATATGGCTTAAATCGCTTGCGCCTCTCGAACGAGCGTGCTATAATATTGTCACTTCCCCCCAATTTTTGTTTTTTGACAATCAAACCATACTGTAAGGCGCCTGCTTGTTCAACCCCCGTGTTAATATCTTGAAAGATTTCCCGCTTCGTCACAACCCATTCTGAACTCGGCTCGCACCCATGGGGCGCTGGCTTATATTTTCATCCCACAAAGGCATTGAACCCGCATGAAAATCCTAGAACTCGAAAATGAACCGCTGTCGAAATTACGCAAAGTCGCTAAAGATTTCAACGTTCCCAATTTCAACCGCCTAAAGAAGGAACCGCTCATTCTTCAAATCCGCCAGGCGGAGGCGCAAAAAGAAGGCATCGAATTGCGCGGCGGTATCCTGGAGATCATGAGCGAAGGCATTGGATTTCTGAGATCAGGCAACTACCGCATCAGCGACCAGGATGTATACGTTTCGCAAGCACAGCTTCGCCGCTATGATCTGCGTTCGGGGGACATGGTAATTGGACATGTTCGCCCCCCGCGTGAATCTGAAAGGCATTTTGGACTTCTCAAAGTGGAAACGGTCAACGGCATGGACCCGGAAGAGGCCAGCCGCCGGCCGGCTTTTGAAAATCTCACCCCGATCTTTCCCCAAACCCGCTTCGACCTTGAAATTGATCACGACACGCTCTCTTCGCGCCTGATCAACCTTGTCGCGCCGATCGGACGCGGACAACGCGGGTTAATCGTCTCGCCGCCTAAAGCAGGTAAAACCACTATTTTGAAGCACATTGCCAATTCAATTTCAACCAAATACCCCGATGTGCATTTGATGGTCGCGCTGATTGGCGAACGCCCGGAGGAAGTGACCGACATGGATCGTTCAGTGGACGCCGAAGTGGTGGCCTCAACTTTTGACGAACCGGTAACATCCCACGTCCGCACGGCGGAAATCGCCTTAGACCGAGCTAAGAGAATGGTGGAGATTGGCCGCCATGTGGTAATCTTAATGGACTCGATTACCCGTTTGGCACGCGCTTACAATCTGGTCGTGAACCCTTCGGGACGCACGCTATCGGGCGGCATGGACCCTTCGGCGCTGTACCCGCCTAAACGTTTCTTCGGTGCGGCGCGTAACATCGAAGAAGGCGGCTCGCTGACGATTATCGCGACTTGTTTGGTAGACACCGGCTCGCGTTTGGATGATGTGGTTTACGAAGAATTCAAAGGCACCGGCAACATGGAGTTGTTGCTTTCACGCAAACTGCAAGAGCGCCGCATCTTCCCCGCTGTGGACATCGAACGATCCTCCACTCGCCGCGAAGATCTGTTACTTGGGCCTGATCTCCTGCAACGCGTCTGGCTGATGCGCCGGATGTATGCCCAAATGGTCTCGGCCCCTCCCGGCGGCGCAGGCATGGATCAGACCGTCGCGACCGAGGCCATCATTACTCGTCTCGACCGCGCCAAGAATAACCAAATGTTTCTGGAGCAATTAACAGACGATGCATAAAGCATCGGAAGATGTTGTTTCCAAATACCGGGCAGATAAAAAATGGACAAAATTCTGGAGTTTGTGAAAGCCAATCGTTTTAATGTTACCGCCTGGGGCGTGACCGCGCTGATCGTGGCCGCGTTGCTGGGATCCGCTTTCTGGTGGACTCAGGTCGTGGTGGCCTCACCCGCCACGCATCCGTTGCCGACCACAAAACCGAATCAGAAACCGCAGTCGCCGAGTCTGCCTCCCGCGTCCAGCAATCCTTCGACAGATACAAGCATCGAACGTCACCTGCAACTGAAGACCAATATCCCTGAACGCCCTCGCTACAGTGTGGTTGCTTATCGTGTTTCACTTGGCGATGCCCTGTTTTCGATTGCGAAAAAATTTAACATCAAGCCTGAATCCCTGCTGTATTCCAATAAAGATGTATTACAGGATAATCCTGAAAATCTCAAACCCGGTCTCGAATTGACCATTCCGCCGGTGGACGGTGTGTATTACAAATGGCAGGAAAATGACACCGTCGAATCGGTAGCCAGCCAGTTCGACGCAAAGCCCGACGACATTCTGGGTTTTCCCGGCAACAACCTTGACCTGACCAATCCGCGCATTATGCCCGGCACAATGGTTATGATCCCGGGCGGCCAGCGCGAACTGGTGGACTGGAGTCAGTTCATCCCCACCATCGCACGTAATCCCCAGGGAGGCACAGGCACTTCCGAGATCGGCGGCAATTCGTGCTCCGGCGGAGCGGTCGGTTCCGGCTTCGTCTGGCCCATTCAAAGCCGCGTGGTCTCCGGCAACAACTATGGAGCCGGCCACCTGGCGCTTGACTTGACCGGTTACGAAGGCGAACCCATTTCCGCCGCGTCCAGCGGTGTGGTCACCATGGCGCAAGGCGGATGGAATTATGGGTATGGCAACGTGATACAAATTGATCACGGCAATGGCTATGTCACGCTCTATGCCCACTTGAGCCAGATCAACGTCAGCCCGTGTCAATCGGTATATGCCGGACAACTGATCGGACTGGTCGGCAACACCGGCAACTCCTTCGGCGCTCACTTGCATTTCGAAGTGCGCGAAGGCGGCAAAAACCTCAACCCCTATTTCGTCATTCCCTAAACATCAATAAGACTGACATTTTCAGATACAGCAGGAAAATCTGCCAGGTCTTTTGATTCCATGAACAAACACGAATTACAGGATGCGCTTGCTTCCCTGCCGCTCGGCGGACTGCGTTACTTTGCATCCGTCGGCTCGACCAATGATGAAGCATTGGCCTGGGCCGCTGAGGGCGCGAAAGACCTTTCCCTCGTTGTTGCAGATGAACAGACTGCCGGCCGCGGCCGCTCTGGACGAAAATGGTTTACGCCACCCGCAGCGTCCCTGACCTTTAGCCTGATCCTGCGCCCCACTGCAGCCGAACGCACGCATCCAACGCGAACCACAGGCCTGGGAGCGCTTGCCCTGGCTGACCCTTTGCGAACGCGCGGACTCGCCGCGCAGATCAAATGGCCGAACGACGTATTGATCAATGGGAAAAAAGCCGCCGGTATTTTGGTCGAATCGGTTTGGACGGGCGGCACGCTCGACGCGTCCATTTTGGGCATGGGTGTCAACGCGTTAGCCGCGTCTGTGCCCCCCGCAGATCAAATTTTATTCCCCGCTACCAGCATCGAAAGCGAATTTGGCGCTTCCGTTGATCGCGCCGAATTATTCCGTGACATTCTCGCGTCACTAATCGGATGGCGCTCCCGCCTCGACACACATGAATTCATGCAGGCCTGGGAAGACGCGCTTGCTTTTCGCGGCGAACGGGTGCAGGCCTGGGCTGGGAACGATTTGCCATTAATCGGCACACTGCTTGGGCTTGAGCCGGATGGAAGTCTGCGCTTGCGCGATGAACATGGCAATCCCGTGACAGTCCAATTCGGAGAGATTCACCTCCGTCAGGCCGTGTGATAGAATCAATGCAAAGAGGTAACTATGTTTGATAATCTGCGTGAACAAGCCAACTCCAGCCCGTTTTACGAAGACGAAGCTCAATTCCAGGAGGCCGCGGGAACAAGCGCCGCCGCGCCGCGCCGCTCATCCAGCGGCCGCATCCTCGGCATGACCGCCCCCCAGCGATTCTTCATCGTTTTAATGCTGATGTTTACAGTTTGTATCCTTGGCACATTGTTCCTGCTGGTGACGGGAAAATTTGGAATCTAGAATCTGTTATGAATTTTGGGGCGCAACAAATCCTGTCACCGAATCAAAAAATGCGCCCAAACGAAGGACGTATCTAAAATAGTGGGAAAACAAATTATTCTTTGGGGCGGATGGTATGGAAGTAACAATGTGGGAGATCAATCGTTATTGTTGGCGATTACCGACTTATTGGGAGCCGCTTATCCCGATGCCCGTTTTACAATCCTGACCGCCAATCCAGATCATGTGCATTCATATACTTCGAGGGATTCTAAATTCGATATCCACGCGATCAACACCCGCAAGGAATTTCAACGCGTAGTACGCGCCTTCAAAGAATGCGACTTATTCATTTTTGGCGGCGCGGTCCCTTTCTTTGAGCAGGTTTCGCAGATTCTTGCCATGCTTGTCCTGACTATTTTGGCTCGTCTTTTTCGTGTCCCATATTTCCTTTGGTCGGTTTCCAGCCAGCAAGTAAAATCAAAGTTTACGAAAAAAATCTTTGGCTGGGTGTTGAAAGGCGCTTGCGGAATTACCTACAGAGACGAATTTACTCGTCAACTCTTTTTAGATTGTGGTCTATCCGCAGAAAAAATGACTGTTGGCGGCGATTCCGCCATTCTACTGCGTACCGATCCCGCCGACTCGGTTCTGAACTTGTTGGAGCGCTCAGGCTGGCGCCCCGGGGATCGTCTATTAGCGGCACTGACGCCTCGCACTCTACGCCCTTTTGACGGAGAGGCGGAAACACATTACACGCCCCAAACGCCGCAACAATTTCAAAAAGAGATTGACGCCTACAGTGCAGTCCTGGATTGGCTTTGGGAAAACGGCTATCAACCCATCTTCGTCCCGATGAACACAGTCGCGCCCGACGATGACCGTATTTCATGCCATAAGATCATGGCAAATGCCCGATACGGTAATTTTGCCCTGCTCATTGATGAAGAGATTTACCCGCGTGCCGCCTCCGCCATTTATCGGCATTGTCGTGTCAGCATGGTCTCGCGCGTCCATGGGAGTATCATGTCTTTCAAGGCCAATTGTCCGGTAGTGATGTATGCATTTGACCTGAAGCATATCGGCATTATGCGGGAAATGGGATTGTCAGACGCCATTTTCTACCCCGAGGAAAACGACGCAAGCCAGGCGATTGAAATAATGTCAAAATTATTGATGAATGAAAAGGAAACCCATGCGCGTCTTGCAACCAATTTGGAAGAATACAGTGAAAAGAGCATGATTCCTGTTCGTCAGGCATTGAATATTTTAAAAAGTAAATCAATTTGAGCAATACTTCAAACTCTCGGCTGGCATACATATCGAAAGAATACTCAGACTTTCTGCTTATTCTCATTTCCCGCTTTTGAATTTCAATGCCTTTCCAGAAAACCTTTTCAAGTGCGAAGAAAAAATTTAGAAAAGAGCGACCCGGCGGGTCGCTCTTTTCTAAATCAACTTCGGCTGATCTTCCGCCACTTCTTCCCCATTGACTTGCGCTCCCGCCCTCTTCAATTCTTCCGCCGCGATGCGCGCCACTGATGCCACATAATCGCCTTCCTGCGGCTTGATCAAGTGCACACCGCGCGTGGCTCGCCCCGATTGTTTGACATCCTTTACTTTCAAGCGCAGGGTGACGCCGTTCGATGTGATGATGGTTAGATCATCGTCTTTCTGAACGACGCGCGCCGCCGCAATCCTGCCAATTTCACCGATGGCTTTCTGATCAATCGTAGCGATGCCGCTTGTAGCGCGGCCCTTGGGCGCATATTCTTTCAACGGCGTTTGTTTGCCAAAGCCGCCGGTTGTTACGATCAAAAGCGACGCATCTTTATCCACAACATCCATGCTGGTAACCGCGTCTCCCTCTTTGAGACGAATTCCCTGTACGCCCGCGGCCTGCCGTCCCATCGAGCGGACTTTGCTTTCGTCGAAGCGCAATGCCTGCCCCTTCTCGGTCACAAAGATCACTTCATCCTTGCCAGAGGTCGGGCGCGCCCAACCCAAACGGTCACCGTCGTCCAGGGCCATGGCGATCAAACCCGAGGGGCGAACCGACGCGAATTCCTCCATGTTCACGCGCTTGACCCTGCCGCGCTCCGTGGCAAGCATACAAAATCCATGCGCGGAAAAGTCGGAGACCGCGATGGCGGCAGTCACACGCTCATCCGGTTCGAGCGACAATACATTAACAAGCGGGATGCCTTTAGCGGCGCGGTCAGCGTCCGGGATTTGGTAGACCTTTTCCGAATAGACTTTGCCGCGGTCGGAAAAGAACAGCATCGAGTCCAGACTGCGAGCGGGGATGAGCGCAACAATCTCATCCTCCTCCTTGGTCGTGTGCCCCATCACCCCGCGCCCCCCGCGACTCTGCGAACGGAAAGCGGACGCGGCCACACGTTTGACATAGCCGCGCTCAGTGAGACTGATTAAGACAGCCTCATCCTGAACAAGATCGGCTTCGGTCAATTCTTCACTGGCGTCGGATGCAATGCGCGTTCGGCGGTCGTCGCCGTATTTTTCGGCCAGCTCTTTCAGGTCAGACTGGATCAGCGCCAAAATCTTTTTCGGGTGAGCCAGCAAATCTTCGAGATAATCAATCTGCTCTTTTACTTGTTTGTGTTCTTCCTCGATCTTCCAGCGTTCGAGGGCAGCCAGGCGGCGCAGCTGCATATCGAGCACAGCTTGCGCCTGCAGGTCGCTGAACTTAAAGCGCTGCATCAAATTCGCCTTGGCCTCATCCGAATCCTGCGACTCGCGGATGGTCTTGATCACTGCATCCAGGTTTGAAAGCGCGATCAGATATCCATCGAGGATGTGCTGGCGGGCGCGTGCTTTTGCCAGTTCGAAATTCGAACGGCGGACAATGACCGTCTGGCGATGCTCGATGAATATTTGCAAAGCGCGCTTGAGCGGTAATGTGCGCGGTTCGCCATCCACCAATGCCAGCATTTGCACAGCAAAAGTGGATTGCAAAGCAGTGTATTTATAAAGCTGGTTCAATACTTTTTTGGGCTGCGCGCCGCGCTTCAACTCGATCACAATGCTCATGCCGCGCTGGTCAGATTCGTCGCGCATGTCCGAGATCATGTCAATCTTGTCTTCGCGCACCAGTTCGGCAATCCGCTCGATGAGCGTGGATTTGTTGATCTGATATGGGATTTCGGTGATGATGATCTCGTGCCGTCCGGGCTTCGATTCCTCGATGTGCGCCATGCCGCGTACAACCAGACGTCCGCGGCCGGTGCCGTAAGCCGCCTCGATGCCTTCCCGGCCAACGATGATGCCGCCCGTTGGAAAATCCGGGCCGGTGACGCGCTTCATCAATTCCTCAACCGGAATATCATCCATCGTTTCGTAGTTTTCGATCAAGTAGTTGATTGCATCCACCAGTTCACGCAGGTTGTGCGGCGGAATGTTGGTTGCCATACCAACGGCGATGCCTGTGGCGCCGTTCAGGAGCAGGTTTGGCAGGCGCGCAGGAAGCACAAGCGGCTCTTCCAGCGAATCATCAAAGTTCGGGCCAAAATCAACTGTATCTTTCTCGATATCAGAAAGAAGTTCCTCAGCCATTTTGTGCAGGCGGGCTTCGGTGTAACGCATGGCGGCGGGCGCATCCCCATCCACCGAGCCGAAGTTGCCTTGTCCATCCACAAGCAAATAACGCATGGAAAAATCCTGCGCCATGCGCGCCATTGATTCGTAAACCGCCGCGTCGCCGTGCGGATGATATTTACCGAGCACTTCGCCGACAATACGGGCCGATTTTTTATAAGATGAATTGGCGCGGATGCCCATATCGTGCATGGCAAATAAAATACGGCGATGGACCGGCTTGAGACCGTCACGGGCATCAGGCAGAGCGCGCGCCACGATCACGCTCATGGCGTAATCTATAAAAGCGGTGCGCATCTGGGCGTCAATATCTACTTGTTCAACCGTACCAATGTCCATAGGTTTCCTAATTCAGGCATAAAAAGACACGAAGACGGTGTTTTGTTGACTTCGTGTCGCATTAGATGAAGCACTTGTTTATAGTAAGCTGATTATACCTTAATTAATCCCTCGAAAAAACAACTTTATTGCCGTAATAACCGCTAATTTTGCCCACTTTTTCAGCCAGATTTATGGGAGGCAGTTCAAAGTCTGAAGGCAGGGTTTGTATGGAAAAAATGGCTTCCGGTTTCATATCCGAGAGATGAATTTGCTTCACCACACGATGCTCAAGCAAATTAAAAAAGAGCAAATCTGTGCCGGCCCCTAAAACCAGCAGGTCATTACCCAATTCAGCCACGCCCCGCAAAAATTCTTCGGTGACATGTGTCTTGGAAAGAACCCTGCCATTTTTAGGATCAAAATGAATTACCTCGCCTCGAGTGGTGTAGAGGTAGATCGCCATTCCGTTTTTCAAAATAAAAACAGAGTGGCTGGGGACAAATGCTTCGTGGAAAGAAAGCATGATTTCCGCTTTACCCTGCCGGGTAAAATGCAACAAAGCGGATTTTCCTCGAACTGGACGAACTATAAGTTCCGTCAGCATTTGCTTCTGAACGCCAAGCAAGACTCGCAATTTGCGATTGAAGGAAATTACATGATCCCACAAACGGATCCTAATAAGCCATGCCTTGAGCATCAGAAGGAATCCAAGCCGCCTGTTTACTATCCAGCCAAGAGAAATTAATAGGCCGCCGTCTGGAGTCTGGGCAAAGCTATTGATATGCAGATGATCATAAGTTTTGGTGTTGAAATTGGAACGATCACGGAAATCAATCCGGCCTGACAGTGCAGAAGATTTTAATGGACCTGTGTCCATTTGCAGAGATCGGAGCAATTTCCGCTGACCACGTAAAGAATAATAATCCGTAATATTTCCCTGAAAATCCAGCTTCAACAAAAGATCATTCGCGCTGGATGACGCCCAAACGCCGTCTGCTTCCAGGGAAATATCATGGATACCGGCGCAGACCGGGTTGGTGAGGATTCTGGTCAAATTCCATTGCCGATCAAAACAAGCAATCGAAGAATAATTCGCAACGGCTATTTCTCCGCCATATAAGCTGATGCCGCGCAAACCGCGCATTCCGCCGCGAGGGTTTAGATCCTGCTCGCGAAAAGGCGGTTCGATGCCCGGAATTTGGCGGAGTACCTGATCAGAATCGGAGTTGACTACGTACAAGTACCCTGAACACGCTTCGGGAGGTGCGTGACGGTGGATTGTTGAGATGAGAAGAATGGTCATTTCATTTTTCAAACAATGCGATCTCTGTTTCGATTAATCTTTGGAAACAAAAACGCAAATAGCTCAAACGCTCCGCCAATCAAGCTCACCGTGGCTGTGCGGGCATACGAAAGCAAGGAATATGCGCCGGCCAGTTCCGGCGGAATGCCAAAAGCGGACATCACCAATACAACCGTGACCTCACGCAGACCAATTCCGCCAGTGAGTGTGAAAGGAGCCAGCGATGCGAGAAAGAACAATGAGCGCATCCAGCCCAGATCAACAAATGAAATGGGAATATGCAATGAAAAAGCCAGAAAGACTTGTATCAGCAGATTGATCAACTCCGAGAGGATGCTTGCGCCGAGCAGGATGGTCAATTCGACGGCGGAGAGCGAAGCGTAGACGCTCAAAGATTGGAAAAGACGACTCGAAAACTGCAGCAGGTTTCGGGTCCAGGAAAGAGGCGCTTGTTCAGCCTGTTGAGCAAGCCATCGCGAGGCATTCGGACTCCAATGAGTCAGCGCGAACCAGCCGACGACCAGGATCACAAATAAAAGGAATAAAGCGAAAGGATTGAAAGCATCCTTTTGAACGCCAGATAAAAACCAAAATAATCCAAGCAGGACGGCGATGAAGATGTCCAGCGCGCGGTCCACAGCGACCGCGGAAAGCGCGCCGGCGGCTTTGCCGCCTTTCGAAAGTTGATACCAGCGCATTCCACTACCAACGATAGAGGCCGGGGAAAAGAACGAATAGAACCTGATGACCAGGTTCATTTTGATAAGTTCCCAAATGGAATAATGTATTTGCTGTTTGCGCGTCAGGATCCAGAGCGTTATCGCAGAAAGATAGAAGACGGGGATGGAAAGAAAAATGGAAACAAGGAAAAATCCAATGCCAGCCGATTGGAGTGAACGCAGAATATCCTGAATGGGAACGAAATAGAAAAAAGAAATCAGAAGCCCAACAACCAGAATGGGTTTGAGAATTTTCCAAAGGCGATTCCAGTGTTGCGAAGTCATTTCCATTTGATAAAAAAAGCCCGCTTTTCAGCGGGCTGGCTGTGAACACACAGCGCTTCGGTGTGCCGAAGGAGGGATTTGAACCCTCATGGGAGAACTCCCACTACGCCCTGAACGTAGCGCGTCTGCCAATTCCGCCACTCCGGCTTGCGGAGAGTATTTTATCCGAAAAGATTGTTTTGTCAACAGAGCGGGGAATCACGATTTATACGCGCCGTTTTCATCCGCGCGAAATCATCGGCTATGCTGTCAGAAATACGGAGGAGCAAAAACGCGCCCGCGGTCGTCGCTATTTCAAACCTGACATTACTGTATGTCAATTTCATAACAGGACTGTTAGGGGATGTATCTTTTCAAATCGAGAATCGTTATATTAGCATAGAGAAAGGAGTTCAAATGTTCATACTCGTCGTTTCATTCAGCCTGTTGCTGGTTCTTGCCATAGCCAGCGCAGACCTGTTCGTCTCGAACATCAGTCCGGACGAATTGAGCAACATGGGTGTTGAGAAAAAATCATGATTGACGACACCCACCTTCCATAGCCCGGCGCAATGAAAATACGCGTCGGGCGTTTTTATTGCCCATCGTCCCTACCGAACGGTCGGTAGAAACGGGAATTTGAGATATAATTCAAAAAATCTTTTCGCGGAGCCGGTTCATGGATTTTTCCCTCTCCCCCGAACATCAGATGACGCAAAAGATGGTGCGCGATTTCGCTCAAAAGGAAATTGGCCCCGTCATCAAAGAGTATGACCGCAAGCAGGAGCCGATTCCGTTTGCGCTCAAACGCATGGGCGAACTCGGCATCCTCGGCCTGTGCTTCCCCGTCCGTTACGGCGGCCAGGGCATGGACTATCTCTCGCTCGGCCTGGCCTGCGAGGAACTTGAAGCCATGGACACGTCCCTGCGCGTGGCAATGTCTGTCCACACGGGGCTATGTTCGATAAATCTTTTTCAATGGGGAACCGAAGAACAAAAGCAGAAATTTCTTATTCCATTGGCAAAAGGCGAAAAGATTGGGTGCGGCGCTTTTACCGAACCCGGCATGGGGTCAGATGTGGCCGCGATGCGGACGTCTGCAAAACGAGACGGCGATTTCTACATCCTCAACGGCGAAAAGATGTGGATCTCTCTCGCCTCCAAAGCGGACCTGGTGATGGTCACCGTTAAAACAAATCCCTCCACCCGAAAGCCTTCAGACGGACTCTCGACCTTCATCGTTGACTTGAATTCTCCGGGTGTGACGCGCGGCGACTTGCACGGCAAGCTCGGCGTGCGCGCGGGCGCAACAGGCTGGATCAATTTCCAGGATGTGAAAGTGCCAGTGGTAAATCGCATCGGCGAAGAGGGCGAAGGATTCAAGATCACCATGTCCGGCTTCGACCACGGACGTTACACCGTGGCCTCCGGCGCGACGGGAATTATCCGCGCCTCACTGGAAGCCAGCGTGAAATACGCCAAGACTCGTCAGACGTTTGGCAAGCCGATTGCCGAATATCAACTCATTCAGGAAAAGATCGCCAGGATGTCGCAGGATTACGAAATCGCGCGCCTGCTTTATTATCAAGTCGGCTGGTTGAAAAATCTGGGAAAGCGCTGCACGCGCGAAACGTCCTATTCAAAGAAGTTCGCCACGGAAGCCTCTTTCGGCGCGGCCAACGAAGCCATCCAAATCCACGGCGCGTACGGATATTCTGATGAATATGATGTCGAGCGTTATCTGCGTAATTCCAAAGGCGCGATGATCTACGAGGGATCCAGCGAAATTCAAACGCTGATCCAGGCTGGTTACGCTTTGGGCGAGCGAAGCGACAAACCTTTGCGATGTGAATTGCCCACCTACGACGAGTCCTACTGGCAAAAATGAATGATTCACCGCAAAGCACGCGAAGATCGCAAAGAAAAGATTTTTAAAACTTCGCGTCTTTGCGTTTCAAAAAGAAATTCTACAGGAGAAACACATTGAAAATCATCGCCTGCATCAAACAAGTCCCAGACTCGGAAGCGAAAGTTAAAGCCGAAAACGGGCAGGTATCGTGGGGAGACGCGCCGCTGGTCATCAACCCGTTCGACGAGTACGCGGTCGAAGGCGCGCTTCAGCAGAAGGAAGCGTCCGGTGGAACCGTCACCGCGCTGTGCATCGGGCCTGAGTCCGCGAAGGAGGCGCTCAAACACGCGCTCGCCATGGGCGCGGACGATGCCGTCCTCGTCTCTGACCCGGCGCTGACATCGCTCGACACCGTCGGCGCGGCGCGCCTGCTGGCGGCCGCCATCAACAAGATCGGCGGCGCGGACATGGTTGTGTTTGGCCGCCAGACTCTCGACGACGGCTCAGGCATCACCGCCGCGCAAACGGCGCGCGTTCTCGGGTGGCCGATGCTCGGGTTGGCCGGCCAGATCAAAGTCGCGGATGGAAGCGCATCGTCCCCGCAGGGGATCCAAGTCGAGCGCGTTATCGAAGAAGGCCGGCAAATTGTCAGCGCAAAATTGCCCGCAGTCATCAGCGTTGTCCAAAGTATTGGCGAGCCGCGCTATCCGTCATTCATGGGAATTCGCAAAGCGTCGAAGGCGGTCATCCCGGTTTGGCCGCTGAGCGACATTGGCCTGAGCGCGCCCGCGCCAATCACGAGCCGACTCGAACTCGTCACGCCGCCCAGCCGCAACGTGACCTGCGAAATCATCACGGGCGAAAGCCCCGCCGAGATCGCTGATAAACTCGCCGACAAAATTCTGGCGGAGAAAGTTCTATGAAGACTTTTGTTTACATCGACCACTTCAAAGGCGAGGTTCAGCCTGCCTCATGGGAAGCGCTGGGCGTTGCGAAAAGTTTTGGAAGCGCCAGCGCCGTGATCTTCGGTTCGGGACTCGACGCGCTGACAAAGACCGCCTTTGAATTTGGCGCGGACGAAGTTTTGCTGGCGGACGATTCCGCTTTGACGGATTATCGCGCCGAAGCCTTTGCTTCCACTTTATCCGCGCTCGCTTCTTCCCGGACTCCTGATTTGATTCTGTTTCCGACAACTGCGCGCACGCGTGAACTCGCCGCGATGACCGCCATTGATCTGAACACCGGCGTGCTGGTGGATGTGACCGCGCTTTCGCTCGAAGGCGATAAGTTCATTGCAACACGCCCGATCTACGAAGGCAAACTGTTGGAAAAAACTGTTTGCTCCGGCAAACCTGTCATTGCCACGTTGCGGGCGCGCGCCTTCCCCCGCCCCGCGCAAGACGCGTCGAAAAGCGGCGGCGCGACGAAAGTTGAAACGAAAATAAATTCGCTGACGACGGTCGAAGGTTACACTGTGGCCGAGGCCGTTGTTAATTTGGGCGACGCGGGCGTCATCGTCTCCGGCGGACGCGGCGTATCAAATAATCCGTCGCTGACTCCGCCCGCGGGTCTCGATGAAAAACAAGCCGAACTCTGGCGCGCGCAACAAGGCTTCAAGTTGGTCGGTGAACTGGCGTCCGTTTTGGGCGGCGCGGTCGGCGCTTCGCGCGCGGCCGTTGACGGCGGATACATTCCATATTCGCATCAGGTCGGCCAGACCGGCAAAGTCGTTACGCCCGATCTTTACATCGCCTGCGGCATCTCCGGCGCGATCCAGCACCTGGTCGGCATGAGAAATGCCAAACTGGTCGTCGCCATCAACAAAGACGCCGACGCGCCCATCTTCAAACAAGCGCGCTACGGCGTGGTCGGCGATCTATTTGCAATCGTCCCCGCGTTAACAGAGGCGTTCAAGAAGAAGTTGGGCAAACAGGCGTGAGGCTTTCAAGACCTGCTGACAAAATGGAAAATGTAACTCCGCAACCCGTTCCTGAACATTGGGCCGTCCGCTTCTTCACCATTTGGACGGGCCAGGCATTCTCACTATTTGGCAGTCAACTGGTCCAGTTTGCGCTGGTCTGGTATCTGACGCTGAAGACCGGCTCCGCGACGATTCTCGCCACCGCGACTTTGGCCGCCATGTTGCCGCAAATCGTCCTCGGACCCTTTGCCGGCGCAATCGTGGACAGGTCCAGCCGCCGCCTGATCATGGTCCTGGCAGACAGCTTCATCGCTTTCACCACATTCGGACTGATCGTTTTATTTGCAACCGGCAAAATCCAGACCTGGCATATTTATGCTGCCATGGCACTTCGCTCACTGGGCAACGCATTCCAATCCCCCGCCATGTCAGCCTCCACACCGCTGATGGTCCCTGAAAAATACCTCACCCGCGTCAGCGGCATGAACCAGACTCTTCAAGGCATCATGAGCATGATCGCTCCGCCCGCAGGCGCTTTGCTTATTACTGTCCTGCCCACTCAAAGCGTGTTGATGATTGACGTTGTCACCGCGGCACTTGCAGTTTTGCCGCTATTGTTCATCTCCATTCCCCAGCCGATCAAAAAGAAAGTTGAATCGATGGAGAAGACCAGCCTTCTCCACGACATTCGCGAAGCCTTTATCTACATCCGCGCCTGGCCGGGACTCATGGCGATTTTATTCATGGCTTTAATCATCAACTTCCTGCTAACGCCAACCGGCTCATTGATGCCTTTATTGGTCACAAAATATTTTGGCAAAGGCGCGCTCGAGTACGGTCTGACCGACACCGCGTTTGGATTCGGATTCGTTGCAGGCGGTCTGCTCTTGAGCATTTGGGGTGGATTCAAACGCAAGGTGGCGACATCATTGACGGGCATCGTTGGCATCGGGGTCGGCGTGTTGATGGTGGGACTTGCTCCCGCCACAGCTTTTCCGCTTGCCCTGGCAGGTATGGCTTTTATAGGGGTAACCAACCCGCTTGCCAACGGCCCGCTCAGTGCGTTGGTCCAAACTGTTGTGCGCCCAGACATGCAGGGACGCGTCACGTCACTGATCATGAGCGCGGCCACAGCCATGGCGCCGCTTGGGTTGTTGATCGCCGGCCCAATGTCCGATTTGATCGGGATCCGCGTCTGGTTCTGGTTTGGGGGCGCAGTCTGCCTGCTGATGGGCGTCGGCGCGTTCTTCGTCCCATCCATCATGAACGTTGAAAACAATCATAACAATCAGGCTGCGCCAGAGCCTGCAACAGTCGGGTAACGCCGCTATCACAGTTGATAAAAAAACAGGGCTGCTTCTTGGCAGCCCTGTTCATTTGCAAAACAATTCGTCTTACGAAATCAATTTTACGTTGGCGGCTTGCAGCCCCTTCGGGCCATCCTCGACCGAGAACTCCACTTTTTGCTCAGGCTCCAATTTGCGATAGCCTTCCATCTGCAGAGCGGTGAAATGCACGAATACATCCTCTCCGCCATCACGGCCAATAAAGCCATAGCCTTTGGTAGCATTGAACCACTTGACGGTGCCGGTATAACGTTCAGACATCTTACTTTACTCCTGCTATAAAAATTTATCCCGCCCACTGACAGACAATCACGGGACACGGCGCAAGATTATCATGCGCGTTTTGACGTGTCAAGCCTGAAATTAATTTTCTTGTAAATCGCCGCGTAACGAGATGTGAGATGAAACCAGGGCGGCGACCAGCGCGTCGCAAATTTTGCGCGGCGGATGACTTTCCGCATCCCATCCGGACCCTCGAACGGCTCCAGCAAAACCAGGCTTCGTCCCAACTCGAAGGCCGCGTGCGCGTCCGAGCCGGCCGTCTCAGGCAGGTCATGCTTTCGGGCAAACTCCAGCGCGCGGCGATTGAACGACGGGAGCATACAGCGCGAGTTATAAACTTCGATGGCATCCACCAGCGAAATGATTTCCAGCAAATCCTTTTCCTTCCATCCGCCGCTCCGCCATTCGTCGAACGGATGAGAAACACTGATGAACGCGCCCTGCCCGCGCAGGCGAGAGATCGTCTCCTGCGGCGAGAGCATCGCTGGAATCTCCTCCGTCACGAACGCGGCCAGGATTTCGCCTCGGGTGGTCATAATCTCCTCGCCCACAATCACCCGCTCCGGGTCCAGAAACTGAGCCGCCCGTGCGCCCGCAATTGTATTGTGGTCGGTGACGACAACGCGGTCAATCCCCTTGCGGCGGCAAACATCCACCAGAGTCTGGGGAGACGTCAGGGAATCTTTTGAGAAAATTGTGTGGCAGTGAAATTCAACGCGTAACATGCAGGAATTTTACTTCAAACTCAGTTGCCCAATTTCCCTTTTTCGTTATAAAATCGTGGGGGTATGGATGAGATTCGCTTTTACCAAAAACCGTGGTTCATCAGTTTTGTGTTGGGGATTCTCCTGCTCGGCATCTATTTATATGATATCTTTTTCCAGGGCGGACAATTGAGAATCATAATGGGCATAGGGTTTGATCTTTTTGTGTTCCTTCTTGTATTGCTCCCGGCCTGCGTTTTCTTTTACGCCCAGTTCGTTCTGCCAATCCACAAACATCAGGAACGAGGAAAAATTGGGGACCGCCTGTGGCTCCATGCTTTCAACGGACACGGCCCGGCCATCTTCGTGAAAAACGGCCGTTTGGTCGAGCGGAGCGGCGAAAGTGAAAAGGAGGGGCCCGGCGTTCTCTGGCTCGATACCGCCAGCGCGGTGGTGACGCGCACAGATACAGCCTTCAAGAATTTTCTCGAACCGGGCGTGCATTTCACAGATAAAGATGAAAAGATCGCCAGCATTATCAGCCTGCATACACAGAGTCACAGAATCGGCCCCGAAAAGGGAGACAAGCCTTTCGATCCTCAAAAGGAAAATCCTACCGATGAAGAGCAGATAAAATATGCCGAGGTGCAGGCCCGGCGTATGACTGTCAGCGCCATGACGCGCGATGGAATTGAAGTCGTCCCGGTCATCAACATTACCTTCAAGCTTGACGCCACACCGGCCAAAGGCCGGGAAAAAGGTTCGCGATTCGGTTTCGATAAAGATGCCGTGGAAAAGGCCGCGCGCGGCGAAGGCATCAGCGCAAGTTCAAAGCCGGAAGAAATGAAACATGTGGCCTGGAATCAACTTCCGGCTTTGATTGCGGCGGATTTGTGGAGAGAGTTTCTGAGCAAATATACGCTGAACGAACTATTTTCAGCCAGCCTTGATCCGCTGGGCGAGGTTTCGCAGCCGGAACCCACTCCAAAGGAAGATGAGCAGGAAAGTCTGGGGCCGGTCAAGGCCGGTTTCTTCGCCAAAATTCTCAAGAAAATCAATGATGTGTTTGAAGACCGGTTGAAGCAACTCATTCCCGAACATGAATTTACAGGGACAGAATCCGATGCTCCAGAGAAACCGGCGGAGAAGAAAGACGAATCCAAGCGAACTGCGTTACAGATCATCAATCAAATGATCAGGGCGCGCATGACGCAGGCCGCAGTGGTAGTGCTTGACGAATGCGGAAGGCAGGCGGAAGGATTTACATTCAGCGATGAATATAAGACGCTTACCGAGCGCGGGCTGAAGATCTCCAGCGTAAGCGTCAGCGGGTTGTATTTCAGCGAGGATATCGAGAAACAGATCGTCGAAAAGTGGACCACCACCTGGATGGCAAACGCCAAGGCCGACCGCAGCCGCATCGAGCGATTAAGTTCGGTGTACAACGCGAATGGCCGCCAGAAGGCATTGCAAGATCACGCGCTGACATTGAGCCGGGCAATTTCAAAAGAAAATCCCGCCGACATTGCATCGGCGGTCAAGATTCTGCTGCAACGCACACAATCTGATGTCAAATCAAACGACCGCCTGCTCCGCCGCACCACTACTGAGGTCGAGGGCATAGACGAAATCATCAATTGGATGGGAGTCTAAAATCTATGAACGAACGGGGCGGCGCGGCCCAAAAAACTCCATCTGCATGGGAAATAGAATCGAAACGCTTCAAAGAATTGTACGATAGATGGCTGGACTTTCACCTCAACAAATTCTTTGATCTATCCATTGACGGGCCGGGGCGCCGCTTAAGCTGGATCATCTTTCTGGGGGGAGCCTTTATCGTTTTCGGAAGTATCGTTCACATTTTGCTTTATACCTTCCTGACCCTGGGGCCTGCGCGCCAACCCGACCTTTTTTCATTGGCTGTTTTTGCCGGAACGACTTTTGTCCGAATGTTGCTCCTGCTCTTGATACCGGCCTTGATCGCCATCAATATGGCCGGAAATTATCTGGCCGATATTTTCAATCTGAAAAAGATTTCTGTGGCGTGGAAATTCATCGGCGAATTATCACTGGGCGGCGCGAATGAAGTCCTGCACATTCGCGATGGAAAGGTGGCGGAAGAAGACAAAGAGTCGCCCATCCTGCTGATTGGAGGCCCGGGCCGCGTTGAGGTCGAGTTCGATACGGCGGCCCTCTTCGAAAGACCGGACGGCATTCCGCATGTCATCGGGCCGGAAGAGAAGAAATCGGATGAAGAAGAAAAGAAAGCGAAAAAAGACAGGCAACACAAAGACAACGCAACCCTCGATGGGTTTGAACGCCTGCGCGAACCCATCATCAATTTGCGCGACCAGTATTTTGGTAATCCATCCACCGAGGCAATCACCGTTGAAGGGCGCAGTTTGGATGGCATCCAAGTCAACGCCAGCGATGTGCGCGCGCTTTTCAGCATTCGCCGAGACGGACATTCAGATTCACAAAAGCCAACCAAAGAAAGGCCCTATCTCTATAATCCCCAAAGCGTGCACGCTTTGATCTACCAGCAATCTGTGCCGGTGTTATCTCAGGGACCCAACCCATCCGGAGAACCGTCTTCCTGGACAGGCGCCATGCGCGGGTTGTTGAATGGCTCCATTGGCGAGTTCATGAGTCAGAACAGGCTGGCCGAATATCTGGCAAGCATCAGCACGTTGGAAATCGAGAATTCAGAATTCAAGGAAGATACGATCTTGTGGCAGACCGTCCAATATTCGAGCGAACTGCCCGATGCGGCGACCAAAAATATTACAAAGCCGAAATTTCATCCCAGGACGGAACTAAGCGATCGTTTCATGAAATACAGCAACGGCTTTTCAAAAAAGGCAGGCGAGCGCGGCATCAATCTGCACTGGGTCGGCGTTGGCACATGGAAAATTCCCAACAAGACTGCCAGCGACTTTATCAGCGGCCAGCACATCCAAGCCTGGCAGATTAACCGTGAAAACGCAGCCCGCTCCGATACGCAGGCTTTGCAAGAAGTGATGGAGGAGGCCGAACTCAACGAGAAGCTGCGCCTCATTCAAACGGTCCCATTCGAAGCCTACCGTCAAAACCGGGCCAAATATTCCGAAAAAGAAAAAGCGGTCAAAGCGCTTTTGCATAATTACTGGGATCAGCTGGGCGATGCGCTTCTTGTTTACTACAATGGAAACCCAGCCTCGGGGGAGTTGGGCGAAATCGAGAAGGCCGTCTTGATTATAGAAAGACTGCTCAATATTCCCGAAGGTCAGCACACGGTGGGCGGAGGAAGTTTCAGCAAGATCAGGCAAAAGCATCGCTCGCCCATTGATGAAAACTCCCCTCCCGCTCCATCTTCCTACGATGAAGTGTTGCCGTATCTAAAACTGCTGGCAAAATTAACAGAACTCAAAGTGGATTTCAAGGCCGTCGAACCCATGCTGGAAAACGAGGCCAAAAGGCATCCCGGCCTGACGCCGAAAGAACGGATCGAACGTATCGTCAAACGACTGGAGCGCTACGGCAAATAACCCATGTCCTTTAATCCATTATTCTGCCCGTCAACCGAAATCAGCCACGCGTTGCAAATGAACACATCGCTTGTGGCGCTCGAATCCACCGTCATCACGCACGGACTCCCCTACCCGCAAAATCTGCAATTGGCGCGCGACATGGAAGCGGAAATTCGGCACGAGGGCGCAACACCCGCCACAATCGCATTGCTGGATGGAAAGATCCGCATCGGGCTTACGGACGAGGAGCTGGCGCGGCTTTCCCAAGCCGCCTCCCCGCTGAAAGTAAGCCGGCGCGACTTCGCCACAGCCATCGTCAAGAAAGCCAGCGGCGGCACAACCGTCGCCGGCACGCTGTTCGCCGCGCACAATGTGGGCATCAAAGTTTTTGCAACCGGCGGAATCGGCGGAGTGCACAAGGAAAGTTCATTCGATATTTCCACCGACCTTCAAGCGCTGGCCGAGACTCCCATGATCGTGGTCTGCGCGGGCGCCAAAGCTATTTTGGATTTACCCGCCACGCTCGAATATCTCGAGACGATGGGCGTGCCTGTCGTCGGTTATCAAACGAGTGAATTTCCCGCGTTCTATTCGCGCGAAAGCGGACTCAACGTCAGCGTGCGGCTGGATTCTCCGCAGGAGATTGTGGATTTCGCGCGCGCTCATTGGTCGCTGGGGATGCGCAGCGCGGTGCTCGTGGCGAATCCGGTTCCGATGACGGATGCCATTCCAAAGTCCGAGATGGAACCGCTGATTGCCAAAGCGTCTGCAGAAGCACAGGCAAAGAAAATCCATGGCCAGGCATTGACCCCATTTTTGCTGAAACGCATCAGCGAATTGACCGAAGAAAAATCCATGCGAACGAATCTCGCATTATTGCTGAACAACGCACTATTGGCGGCGCAGATCGCAAAAGCAATGGCCGCCAACCAGAAATGAAGAGATATCTAAAATGAAAAATGGATTTTCTGTTTCAACTATTTTGTCAGCCGCGCCGGAGAAAATATTCCGCGCCTGGCTTTCAACGGACGGGCACACAGCCATGACGGGCAGTCCGGCAAAAGTCGAGCCGCACGTTGGCGGGACATTCAGCGCCTGGGACGGTTATATCTTCGGAACGACTCTTGAGTCGAAACCTTATACGCGCATCGTACAGGCCTGGCGAACAACCGAATTCCCCGAAGGCAGTGCGGATTCGCGCGTGGAAATTTTGCTGGAGGCGGTCGAAGGCGGGACGAAGATCACATTGGTTCATAGCGCAATTCCTGAGGGCCAGACGGACGATTACAAACAAGGCTGGGAGGATTTTTATTTCAAGCCAATGAAAGCGTATTTCACAAAGTAAGAATCATTGTGCGAAAGCCATTCAGACCTCGGATGTTTGCAAACATCCGAGGTCTGGTTTTGGCAAACAAAGATTCGGATAAAATAGGCTTCTATATTTTTCAAGGAGAAAACCGCATGTCGAAGAAAACATCTTCCAAAAGAAACAAGAATTCGAAAAGCGTCAAAAAGCTGGATGGCGTCCAAATCGCAGGCATCGGCGTCATCGTCCTGATTGCGGCGGCTGCCGTTTGGCTATTTTTATCAAATCGTAATTCGAGCCCCGCCGGATCAATCTCAACGCTGGAAGCGCCACAGAATACGGCGCAGGCTCCGCAGGCGGCAAGCAGTCAACCAGTGCAAGCGGCGCCCAAGCAATACGCGGCCGAGCCGCCAATGACGATTGACGTGAAGAAACAATATTTTGCAACCGTCAAAATGGCAAAGGGCGGCGAGTTCACGATCCAACTATTTCCAGATAAAGCTCCCAGAACAGTCAACAGTTTTGTGTTCCTGGCGCGCGATGGATTTTTCAACGGCGTGACCTTTCACCGCGTACTGGATGGATTCATGGCGCAAGGCGGCGATCCAACCGGGACCGGGGGCGGCGGGCCGGGATATGAATTCCCCAACGAGAAGAACGACCTGGCATTTGACAAGCCCGGTGTGGTGGCAATGGCAAACGCCGGGCCGGATACGAACGGCAGTCAGTTCTTCATTATGTTCGGGCCGTATGGTTTGTCGGAGAGCGATTACACCATCTTCGGACAGGTAATCAGCGGCATGGATGTGGTCAACGGGATCACGCGCCGCGATCCAAACACTAACCCCACTTTCCCCGGCGATGCAATGGAAAGCGTCACGATCACGGAAAAATAGTTCAAGATAAAAGGAGAACAACATGGGAATCTTTGGAAAGAAAGCCGACAAGAACGTCCCCATCCTTTCGGCGGGCGAAGTGAAACAGCGCCTGCTTGCACTTAATCGCGGCACCGCTCCATATCAGATTATTGACGGCTCATCCGAAAAAGTGGATCTGATCGCCGAGTGGAAAATTGTGGATGCCAAATGGTATGAGATTTTCGCCAAGGCCAATTTGACAAAAGTCTTTCGCATCTACATGAAGCTCGACGAAGCCAAACACGAACTCAGAACCAAGGATGATGAATATACAGTGGAATGGAAGGCGGGTGTGCCGTCGCTCTCCATTTCCGTCCAAAAATTTCAGGGACAAAATACATCGGTCGAATTCGGCGCAGCCTATGCTTTCACCGAGGAACTCACGCCCGGACAAGTCTATAAATATCGCTTCAACACCAACGAGATCAAGAAGCCCATTCAAGATGCAGTCGCGGCTTGCGGATGGACCTATAAAGGCGTGGCATTCGGGAAACTGTAGAAATTTTCAATTCACAGAAAGAAGCCGGCAGCCGGAACATTTTCTATCCGTGCAGTATTTCGCGGTCAGCTTGATCGGCCTGTTGATAAATTTTGTTGACTTCGTCTTTGATCTCGGCTGTGGCACTCGGCGTCTGCCGGATAAACTTGATCAGGTCACGCGCCTGCCTTAAAAGTGCCTTGACTTGCGCGATATAAGAAAAATTATTCCTGCCGTTCTCTGCAGGAACGGGCAGATCACGGGCTTGCTGGATCAAGGCGCGAGCACGGACGATCCGCTCGGCGGCCGGGATGAGTTTGGACATACATGCTCCACGATTAAGAAGATGAAGAAAACGCGGACGAAAAATCGTCCGCGTTTCCATTGGGCATTGCACCGGCTTAGATGCCGGCGTTGTTCAAAACTGTCAGCAACTCGGACAGGGCCATGGTCAGCGTGGGATGGGTGATCTCGAGGTGGTCAATGGTCTCTTCCAAACGCTCAAGAACCTGCGGTTGGGCCTGCAATGCATCGCCTTTGGAACGATTCAAAAGTGAGCGAATGTCTGCATCGAGGTCTCTCAACAGGGCACGGCCTTTACCATCCAGGCTTTGTGTGTGTTCGAGTTCGTCATGCAGTTGTTCCAGCAGTTTACGAAGTTTCTTATCATCCATAAACAAACGCCTCTTTCGATGTGTTGCATCCTTATCTAAATTTTACACCTTTATCTGGCAGCCGAATGAATCAAAAACGGGCGAGTTTCCTCGCCCGCTGACTTTGCGGCATTTAACCTTTCATCTTCTAACACTCTGAATATCCGCAGGCGTAACACTTCCTGCAGCCCTCTTCATTGATCACCGCCGCCTCGCCGCATTCAGGGCATAAATCTCCAACTTTCTGGAGCGGCGTGGCTTCCGCGAAATCCATTTCGTTTTCGATCTTATGTCCACCGTTGCCGCCGTTCGCACTCGCAAGAGTGTTTGATTTCTCTTCATCGAACGCCGAAGCCAGGCCTTCTTTTTCGCGCAGATATTGATCCAGCACCTGCCCGATTCCATCCGGCAGGGAACGCACGCGGTTGGGGCCAAAGCCAAGCGAACGTCCGCCGCCGATGCCGATCAGTTGACGAACTACTTCGCGCATCCGGTCGGTGGGAACGACGGGCGAAGCCAGCCGCAAAATGTACGAGATTAAGCGTCCGATGGCTTCGGACACGGCGGCGGTCTCGGAACCAGCCTTGGCGGTGTTGATGAAGGCTTCGAAAGGCTGTGTCCCGCCGTTTTCGTTGATAGTAATAAAAGCCTTTCCGGCGGGCGTGTCTATGTTGTACGTTTTTCCAGTCAAGGCGCGCGGGCGCGGCTTTTTGCTTTCGTGCCAAATTAAGGCCGCAGGCGGAGTTAATGTTTTTTCAACGGGGGCCGCTTCCAGCCTGGATTGAACCGGTTCCTTTTTATCCGCAGTGGCTTTTGTCTCGAGCACAACCTTATCGCGCGAGCCGGTCACATAAACGGTGATGCCTTTGCAGCCAAGCTCCCAGGCAAGCATGTATGCGTGAGACACATCGTCCACGGTTGCGCCTTCGGAAAAGTTAACAGTCTTCGAAAGCGAATTATCAACGAAAGCCTGCAAGGCCGCCTGCATACGGACGTGTTCTTCAGCAGTGATGTCACCCGATACGACGAAGGTATCGCGCACGGCCGGTGGAATTTCCCGGATGTGCTGGCAGGTGCCTTCGCTCATCACCTGCTCCACAATTTCCTGGCGCTTCTCTTCGCCGAGTCCGAGTTTCTTCAAAGCCGCATCGAAGCGCGGGCTGGCGTAAGTTAGTTTGAGATCTTTGCCATTATCGTTGACGTGCCGGATGTAGGCCAGCGCGAAGACCGGTTCACAGCCATAACCTTCACAACCCGCGACGGTGGCAATCGTGCCGGTCGGTGCGACAGTGGTCTGCGCTGCGTTGCGAATGCCATGCTTTTTGATGCCGGACACAATCGCGTCCCACCGGACTTCAGGGCGGTCCCAGTTATGCTGATAACTGACCAGCGACTGAGGCGGCGTCCACGTCATGTTGTCCATGTCGTAGATGCTGTTTTGAATAGCCGGGAAAGGCCCGCGTTCTTCGGCCAGCTCGATGCTGGTCTTCATAGAATGATAGCGGACGAATTCCATGATCTGCGCGCCAAACTCCTGCCCTTCCTGTGAGCCATATCTCACGCCGACGTGATACATCAAATCGGCCAGCCCCATGATGCCAAGGCCGATGCGGCGGGCGCGGTGCGCAGCTTCGCTGAGTTGCGGCACAGCCGGCACATAAGCGTTGGCTTCGACCACATCGTCGAGGAAGCGCGTGGATGTGACGACAGACTGGCGCAGCGATTCCCAATCCACTTTGCCGTCCGGGCCGCAGTGCTCATTGAGATTGACGGAACCGAGACAGCAGTTCTCATAAGGTCCAAGCCATTGCTCGCCGCACGGGTTTGTCGCTTCCAGCGGATACAAATGCGGCACCGGGTTCGAGCGGTTGGACGCGTCGAGGAACAACACGCCCGGCTCACCATTGTGATGCGCCTGCGTGACGATCTTGCCAAACAGGTCACGCGCTTTGACTTTCTTGTAAGTGTGGATCGTGATACCTTCGGCTTTGGCCTGTTCAAGCGTCCCGCTAAATCCTCTTTGCTTCATCTCGATCAAGTCGGGGAATCTTAACTCCCATTCTTCATCGTTCTTTACGGCGCGCATGAACGCGTCCGTAATGCCGACAGAAATGTTAAAGTTCGTGATCTGATTTTCGTTGACCTTGCAGGTGATAAAGTCTTCCACATCCGGATGATCCACGCGCAAGACGGCCATATTGGCGCCCCTCCTCGTCCCGCCCTGGGCAATCTCACCGAAGGCATGGTCATAGACGCGCAGGAATCCAACTGGGCCGGTGGCCTGTCCTGCCGAAGTTTGCACGAGCGCGCCATGCGGGCGCAGGCGCGAGAATGAGAATCCATTGCCGCCGCCTGTCTGCTGGATCAAGGCCGCGTCGCGTAAAGTCTGGAAAATGCCGGCGCTGTCTCGTCCCATATCATCCGTGATCGGTAAAACAAAACATGCGGCAAGCTGACCCAGTGGAGTCCCCGCGCCGGTAAAAGTCGGGGAATTGGGGAAAAACTTTTTGCTGGTCAACAAACGATAAAACTGTTTAGCATGTTCGATCACATCGCCATTCCAGGCTTGCTCCACTTTGGCAACGTGATAAGCCACACGCCAGAACATCTCTTCAACGGTCTCAGCAGGCTTACCATCGTCGCCGCGGCGGACGTAACGCTTCGTCAGTACTTGACGGGCATTATCAGTCAGTTCGACCTTCGGCAAACCTTTCGGCATAGCGGGGGTGGAAATTGATGCTTGCTTGGTTGCCAATGACGCAACCACCTTGGATGGCAATGCTTTTGCGACCATAGAACACTCTCCTCCGATAAAATGGTTTTTACAAACAAAGACAAAACGGCAAAGACACCTCCCCGCCTTGAGCGGAGAGAGTCCTGCCGTTAATTAGCCTTCGAGTAAATGATCGATTTCTTTGCGAAGCGCCCCAAGGTCGTCGAGGCGCAAATATACAATGGCGTAGCGGATATACGCGATCTGGTCCATTTCCTTCAAACCATTAATAACCATATCACCGATCACGCGCGATGAAACTTCGGCCTTGCCTATTTTCTGCAATTCCGATTCAACGTGGCCGATCAGCCGTTCAATGTCCGCGGCCGAGACAGGACGCTTGGCACACGAAATGCGAATGCCACGCGCCAGCTTCTCACGGTCGAATTCCTCCCGCGTGCCGTCCTGCTTGACAATGAGTGGAATCGCCAAAATCGGGCGCTCATACGTGCTGAAGCGTTGTTTGCATTTAAAGCACTCGCGCCTGCGACGAATGCCGCCGTGGCTATCGTGCGAAGTATCGAGGACTTTTGAATCGTGGTACTGGCAGTATGGACACCGCATTGCGGTTGGCTCCGAATAATTAGAACAAATGTCAGCGCCATATATAGGATGTTTCAGCGAAAACCCCGTATATATAGCGAAGTAGGCGCATTCTAACATAGATAAAAAGCAGCCTCAAGGGCCACATAGGGGATAGACCTTAAAAAATCGCACTTATTAAGATGAGCGTAGGAAAAGCGTTAAAGAGTATTCAAGAAATCCAATGCCAGCTTGTTAAACCAGTCCGCATGGGATTGATGCGGCACATGCCCGGCGCGGATATGTTCTGCTCTGGCGCTTGGCAACGCGTTAACAAGATTTGCAAAAGAAGACGGCGCAAGCGTTTGATCCCGTTCACCCCACACAACTAGAGTTGGAGTCGAAATAGAATCTAGGTACGGCGCAAGGTCGAAACCGGAGTTTGGAATGTTGTATACGCCCGGCGCAGTGCGGATGTAATCCTGTGCAGTCTGCGCGCGGATATGCTCCGGCAGGGCATGAAGCGCGCCGCTGCTGTGTCCCATAACAGCGCTGGTGAAATCAATAATGATGCGGAACAACCATTCAGGCGTTCTGCCAGCCACGAGTCCGCTCAGGGATGGATGCCGATACGTCAGCCGCAAAGCGGCGGGCAATTGCGAGAGGGAGTAAAACGGATCAGCAAGAATCAGGCCGCGGATGCGGGCGGGGAAGCGGCGCGCATATTCGAGAACGAGATAACCGCCGAGCGAGTGTCCAACCAAAACAGCGGGCGAGTCCAATTCCAGGGAGTCCAGCCATTGCTCGAAATGATCGAAGAGCCAGCCCACTTGATAGGCGCGCGACTCGGGTTTGGGACTCTCGCCGTGACCGAGCAGGTCCAAGGCATAGCCTGCGTACCCCGCTTTTGCAAGTTCAGGAAGAAGAAAATCCCAATCATGAAGCGATGCCGCCAGCCCATGCACCATAATGACCGGCGCGCCTTCGCCTTGTGATACATAATTTGTTGCAGATGGCGCGTTGAATGTTTTGCTTTCAATTTGATTCGTGTTGCTCATATCTTTTTGCTAACTCTCTTCGTAATACCTTGCCAATGAAAGTGCGCGGAAAGTCGTCCATGAAAATCACAAAGAGCGGGACGAGGTCCGGCGGCAATCGGCGTTTGCAATACGCGATCACCGACTCAGGCGCAGGCCGTTCGCGCCCTGCAATCACGAAAGCGATCGGTTGTCCGGCGACCGCAACCACGGCCACTTCCTTCACTTGCGGAATTTCATAGATCACTTCTTCCACATCGCGCGGGAAGGCCGGTTTCTTTCCGGGTTTGGAACGCGAAGCGTACCACATGTCGGCCTTGCGCGCCACGATGCGGAAAAATCCGTCTTCATCCATTTGCGCCACATCGCCGGTCAACAACCAACCATCCTTCGTCAGGACTTCATCGGTAGCTTTGAGATTCTTCCAATAGCCCAGCATCACTTGCGGACCGCGCACGGCCAACTCGCCAATCTGACCGGGCTTAACCGGTTTATTCGAATGCACCAAGTCTACCACCGCGGCTTCCGTGGACGGGAGCGGGAGGCCGATACTACCGACTCTTCCCTCGCCCCCTAATGGATTGGCGTGTGTGACAGGCGAGGCTTCCGTCAGGCCGTAACCTTCGACGAGGCGGCCTTTGGTTAATTTCTGAAACGACTCCTGCACTTCAACCGGCAGCGGCGCCGAACCGCTGATGCAGGCTTTGATGGATTGAATTCCATACTTCCGCACGCCGCGAAAATTATTGATGGCAACATACATGTTCGGGACGCCGGTAAAAATGGTCGGCTTATATTTTTTGATGGCCTTGAGAATTTCCACGATCTGGAACTGCGCCTTGATGACCATCGGTGCGGCCAGCGCCACCGGCACATTCAGCGCGGTCGTCAATCCATAACTATGAAAGAACGGAACAACGCACAAGAATCTCTCTTTGCCTTCCGCCGCTTCCGGCATCCAGTGACGAGTCTGGAGCGCATTGGCAACCAGATTACGGTGAGACAACATCACGCCCTTGGCCTGTCCGGTCGTGCCGCCGGTATATTGAAGGACAGCCAAATCTTCAGGCTGTACATCCACCGTCGGCGACTTGTTGCTTTCGCTGCCCAGCCAGCGATTCCAGCGGATGGCATTTGGAACATCGAAGCCGCGATTGCGCCAGCGGGAAATAAGATACTTCGGCGCGGACAAATATTCAGCCGGGTCGGTCAGCACAACGTGCGGCACCCCGCTGCCCCGTTGGATTTGACGCGCCAGCCCGGCCCACGGAGCAAGAGTTACAAGCACGCTCGCATCCGCATCCTTGACTTGGCGCACCACTTCATCCGGTTCGATCATCGGCGGAATAAAAACGGCCGTTGCCCCAGCCTTCATGGTTCCATAAAAACCAATCACCATTTGCGGCGTGTTAGGCAATAACAACACCACGCGCGCGCCTTTGCCCACGCCCAAACCAAGCAGGGCATTGGCAAAGCGATTGGCTTCATGATTCAAATGCCGATACGAATGACGGCTTCCCTCAAAATAGATCGCCGGGCGAAGCGGGAAACGCCTGACCGCTGAACGCAAAATATGATGCAGGGGAATATTTGGAATGCCAATTGTGTAGGGCACGCCGTTTTCGTAATGCGCCAGCCACGGACGCGCTTTCCGCAGGGCATCGCGCCCGCCGATTTTCCTTGCGCCGCGTTTTTCAGCGTTTCGGATGACGGCTGAAGTCTCACGCCATGAACGCCGGCCTTCATCTTCGAGAAAACGCTCGATGGCGCGATTGACCGCTTCGCGTCGTTCAAGCATGACCATGTGACCGGAGACGCCGATGTCCGCTTCCTGCGCGGCGGGAATACTGTTCGTCACTTCGAAGAAAGCCCGCTCAAAGACCTGGTCACGGTTGCCGCGAATGACAAGCGTTGGAACTTGCAAAGATTTAAACTTATCCCAACCCACCCACTTGGAAAGGTTTTGTTTGTAAAAAGGCTTGAGAGTGTGCGGCGGCGCAGACAACCATTTGCGAGTGAACAAACCGACCAGGCGCAAAGACCAATTGGGCATATTCAACCCGAGGCGAAACAAAGCCTGTAATTTGAACTCACCTGCAGACGCAATCAATACCAGGCGTTCGACGCGTTCGGGGTGATGAACTGCATATTCCGTTGCGATTGCGCCGCCGAAGGAATGCCCGATCAACACAAATTTATCGCTGACCTTCAACACATCCAAAACGCTATCGAGATCGGCCTGGATACGAGTCATCTCATAGCCGCGCGCGGGCTTGTCTGAAAAGCCGTGCCCGCGCAGGTCAAGGGCGATGACGCGGTTCTCAAGCGAAAATTTTTGAAGTTGGTAATGCCATTGCTCGGCCTGTCCGCCAAACCCGTGGAGAAAAATAAAAGTCCGCTGGGGATGATCGGGCGAAACATCAATGGCCGAAAGCCGCACCAGTGGGTCTGAAGAAACGCGAATTTCGCGGCGGTATAGATCGAGGTCTATGTCCATGAAGAAAGTGTACATGAGACCCTGCCCGCTGTCAATTTATGAAATTGACCATTGTGTGTTAAGGCTTATAATTACTCCAAGAGAAAGCGAGGTACCCCATGCCTGAAAAAACTTCCAAACGAAAATTCGCAGACCGCATCCCTGAAGAGGCCCGCGAGCACGTCAAAACCGCGCGCGAGGAAATGCGCGAGAGCATCAAAGCTTTCCTGCCACCCGAATTTATCGAGCATCGCCGCAAGGCGCGCAAGGAAATGCTGCTTGCCTTCCGCAGTGTGCTGGATGCCGCCCTCGAACGCATGGACAAAAAAGCAGAATAACGCAAGGCCGCCAAAAGATTCAACGCAGAGACGCAGAGTCGCAGGAAATTTTTTCTTCGCGGCTTTGCGTCTTCCCTTGCACTGCCCGTAATGGCAGGGTTGCGTTAAGCTCCTTTAAAATTTTTTCTCCGTGTCTCAGTGGTGCATAAATCAGCGCCAGGGGGAATGTCCGCGCGAAAGAAAAGCCATCCACAACAAAGTAAGGCCCGAGAGCGACCAAAAAATATAACCGGGCAACGCGTCTCCCGAACGATATAGCAGGACGCCGCCGAACAGAAAAGCCGCGAAGACAAGGCCCCCAACCAGCCGGTTGATCGCGCTTTCGAGATGATAAAGTTGGCGGTTGACCTGCGGCATGTTGACATTCAAGTCGCCGCGCTCCAACCGCGCCAAAACCCGTCCCGCTTGCGCGGGCAGAGCCACCAACTGTTTGACCAACTCCCCGATCTCATCCAGCCAAACTTCCCAGTTCGAACCGACCTCGCTCGCCACAAGTTTTTGCGCGTACGGTGAAAGCTGTTCCCAAACATTGAAGTTCGGGTCGAGCCCGCTGCACATGCCTGAAAGGATGGCGACCGTCCGCCCAAGCAGCAGCAAATTATGTGGCAACTGGAAAGGCATTTCATACACCAACTCGCGGAATTGTATTGCGAACTGCGCCATCTCGGCATGATTGATCTTACGCAGTTCGCTCATGGACATACCCCAGAAGCGTTCGAACAACTGCGCTTCGGCTTCTTCGAGCAATTTCAAATCTGCGCCCGGGAGCAAAACACCCAGCGTTGTATATGATTTCACCACGCGCGCCGAATCGCGCATACCAATGCCGATCAATAATTCGCGCAGTCCATCCCGCAAATTTTCGGGCACTTCGCCCACCATTCCAAAATCCACAAACGTCAAACGCCAATTTACTTTTTTCTTCTTTATTGCAGGCATCGGTGTGATGAACATATTTCCGGGATGCGGGTCTGCGTGAAAAAATCCGTCTTCAAAAATCTGCTTGAGATATGTATCCAGTAAAACTTTGGCCACTTCGCCGCGGTCAATTCCGGCGGCAGTAATGGCGTCATAATCCGTGATCTTGATCGCAAAAACATTTTCAAGCGTCAAGGCGCGCGCCGTGGTATGACTCCAAACTACACGCGGCACATGCACATGTTTTCGGTCTTTGAAATTCCCGGCAAACAGCTCGGCGTTTTTTCCCTCGGCCAGGTAATCAATTTCGCGGTGAACCGTTCCCGACAACTCTTCGATCAACGCGGGCACGTTGACGCGTTTGCTGATGGGTTTATATTTTTGCAGCCAGCCGCCAACTTTTCGCAGCGCGGAAAAATCAACATCAATCAATTGCCCGATGAACGGACGCTGTATCTTCACAACGACATCGCGAAACTCTTCCGCTTCAGGCGCCCCGACCCTCAGCCGGGCGCGGTGAACCTGGCCTAATGAAGCGGCTGCCAGCGGTTCCGCTTCAAACACTTCGAATTTTTCCTCCAGCGGCATCTCAAACTCGGCCTCTGCCAATTGGCGGATCGCGGCAAAGTCTTCCGCTGGAACTTCGTCCTGCAAGCCGGCAAGTTCATCCGTAATTTCCGGCGGAAGAATATCGAGCCGCGCCGAAAGGAACTGCCCCACCTTGATCATGACTCCGCCCATGTGAATCGCCAGCGCGCGAAATTGCGCTGCGATCTTTTTATAACGCCCGGAACGTGTGCGGCGCGTCACGCCGCGCAGACCGATGCGCGGCAAAAATAGTTCCCAGAAAATAAAATTTGCGGTGGCGCGCGTAAAGAACCACATAATGTAACGATAGCGGGCGCGTAATTTTTCTGACTGCATGAATGCCTCCGTGGAACTCTGTTGGATTGTATCACCATGAAAATTTGACGCTATTGCGAAGATGGTTGAGCAGGCGGCGTTTTCCGTCATGTCGAAACCATCCGAAGCAATCGTTTGAAGGGAGGTCACCGAACCTGGTCACGCAGAGTCCGCTTTGGGCGGTGGAAAAGAAGCGGCAGGCAGATCGAGCGGAAACAAATCGAGCTTGGTTTAATGATGGAACAGATTCACCGTCGAAAAAAGTAATTTTGTGTCATTGCGAGGAGGAGGACGAAGTCCGATGCTGCAATCTCCCGTTGAAAGTTGGAGATTGCTTCGCTTTCGGCTCGCAATGACACCAACACTGTTAACCAAAACTTAACGGAAACCGACATGGACAAATCTCCCTTCCCCTGCTATACTACTTTCATTCGGATGTTGACCTTTTCTGCCATTTGGCAGTTTTGCAAGCAGTATTGCACGCGGTACGTTTAGACCCCCAGCGAGCAAGTCCGCAGGGGCATTTTTATACCTGTCAACGACCTTACCCGCCAAAGGCGGTTAACTATATTTTTTTAAAGGACAAAGGAAATACAACAAAATGAGTAAGCACGGAAAATTGAAGATCATTCCCCTGGGTGGATTAGGGGAAGTAGGCAAGAACATGACCGCCTATGAGTTCGACCATCAGATATTGGTGGTTGACGCGGGCATTATGTTCCCCAAGAACGACATGATCGGAGTGGACTACATCATCCCGGATTACGAGTATTTGCGTAACCGCGCAGACAATGTCATTGGCCTGGTCATCACACATGGACACGAAGATCACATCGGCGCGGTCCATCATTTTTTGACCGATATCCCTGTGCCGGTTTATGCCACCCCATTGACACGCGGCTTGATCGAAGTCAAACTGGCGCGCAACGGAGCGACGGCGCACGCCGGAATTCACACAATTGAAGCGGGAAAATCCATCGAGCTCGGCCCGTTCAAGGTTGAGTTCTTCCACATCTGCCATTCCATCCCCGATGCAGTCGGACTCGGCATCACCACTCCCGCCGGTCTGGTCGTCCACATGAGCGATTTCAAATTCGATCATACCCCGGTGGATGGCTGGCCTACCGATTACGGCAAACTGGCTGAGTTTGCAGGCCGCGGTGTTGACCTGCTCCTTTCAGACTCGACCAACGCCGAGCGTCCCGGCTGGACGCCTTCCGAGATGATCATCGGCCCGGCCTTCGACAAGGTTTTTTCGGAGGCCAAAGGCCGCATCATCGTGGCAACGTTTGCATCGCTCATCTCGCGCGTCCAGCAAGTGGCCGACGCGGCCGCCAAGCTCGGGCGCAGGATGGCGCTGGCGGGTCCGAGCATGATAGACAACGTCAAGATCGCCCGCAAACTCGGCTATCTCGACATCCCCGACGAATTATTGATCCCGCTTGATGAAGCCCTGCACATGCAGGACCACAAAGTGGTGCTGATGTGTACCGGCTCGCAGGGCGAGCCATCCTCCATCGTTGGGCGCTTATCGGCAGGCACAAATCGCCAGTTCGACCTCAAGACCGGCGATACGGTTGTGCTTTCTTCGCACCCAATTCCGGGGAACGAAGAGTCGATCAGCAAAACCATCAATCGTTTATTGCGGCGCGGCGCGATAGTCATCAACGACTCGATTGCGCCCATCCATGTTTCGGGACATGCCAGCCAGGAAGAGTTAAAACTTCTGCTTAACCTTGTGCGGCCAAAACACTTTTTGCCGATCCACGGCGAACTGCGACAACTCACCCGCCATGCTGACATGGCAAAAATGGTCGGCATTCCAGCCGAAAATGTGATCGTGGTCGAAAACGGACAAACCGTCGAACTGCAAGGAAAGAAGATCAAACTCGGCGAGCGCATCCCAGGCCAATACATCTTCGTGGATGGACAGTCCATCGGCGAAGTGGACGAAGATATTATGCGCGAGCGCGAACAACTATCGCGCGGCGGCATCTTCCTGATTGACTTGAGTATTGATAAACATTCAGGACGCCTGCTTCACGAGCCTGAGATCATCACACGCGGCTTTGTCTCACCTGAAGAAGCCGAGCAACTCATACCCGAGGCCCGCCAACGCGTGATGGAAATCGTCAACAGCCGCGGGTTAAACAACGAGAAGGACATCGTCAGCGCGGTCAAATCCTACCTGCGCGAAGAGACCAATCGCAAGCCAATGGTGTTCGTAACTTTGAGCCGGGCCTGAAAATTGTAGGACGGGATAATTCCCGTCCTACAATTTTTGTGAGACCTGCCGGTCAACTCTTCCCATTGGATATTCTTGCAACTCATCAAGCTTTACCCATTTGATATTTTCATCTTTGGAGATGGAAATCAATTCACATCGAAACACATGAACAGCGACCTTGAAATGAGTGTACGCGTGCCGGATAATACCCAGCGCTTCTTTTCTTTTAACTTTTAAACGGGTCGCCAGTTGAATGGCTTTTGCCAACTCTTTAGCCGGGTCGCCATTAACGCGGCCATTCGGGAATTCCCACAGGCCACCGAGCAGACCTTTCGACGGACGCTTTGCCAGCAAAACGCACCCGCGTTGAATAATCACCGCCGCGACATAAACATAATGCGGTGTTGATTTCTTCGGCTTCAACACCGGCCGCTTTTCCTGAATGCCAAGTTCGCGCGCCTTGCATAATTTCGTCAACGGACAGGCCAAACAGTGTGGATTCTTCGGCAGGCAAATCGCTGCACCCAAATCCATCAGTGCCTGGTTGTAATCGCCTGCCCGGCCTCTTGGCAAATGTGCGGCGGCCAGACCCCACAAAATTTTTTCGCCCGCGGATGAATCTGCCGGCTGGCTGACATCGAAGACGCGTGCAAAGACGCGTCGCAAATTACCGTCCAAAGTCGGCTCGTCGAGGCCGAAAGCCATCGAAGCGATTGCGCCGACGGTGTAGCGACCGATGCCGGGGAGCTGGCGCAATGCGCCAAGATCACGCGGTAATTCGCCATTATATTTTTCAACCACAATCTTTGCGGCCTTGTGTAAATTGCGGGCGCGGGAATAATATCCAAGCCCTTCCCACACATGCAACACTTCCTGCTCTGAAGCATCCGCCAGGGCTTTAACGTTCGGAAATTGTTTCATCCATTTTTCAAAATAAGGGATGACCGTTTCGACGCGCGTCTGCTGAAGCATGATCTCCGAGACCCACACCGCGTACGGATCGCCGCGAAACAGTCCGCGCCAGGGGAGGTCGCGCTCATTGTCGCGGTACCAAATCAACAGTCGGGATGAGAAGCGGGGCATTTGAGCAGTAATCGGCGGCCGTAACCAGTGTTCAGGGACAGGGATCGGTAAGAGGCGCGCTCAAATAAGCGGAATCAGAATCAGGGAAGAGGATGAGTCGAACTTCAATGTAATCTGCGCGCTGGCAGCCGAGGATGACGGCATCCGCTGCCTGTGGAAATGAATCGGGCATTTGACGCGCAGGAAAGAGAGCATCCTTGCGCGTCTGATTGAGAAGCAAAAAGCCCATACGCGGGAAATCGCGCGGCGCGTAGGCCGGCCACGGATTCGCCGAGGAGAGACCGGTGCCGCGCGTAAAAAAGCGCGGATAAAGCAGGCGGCCAATTTGCAGGACGGCTTGCGGCTGAGCGGTAAAGGTCGAAATTTGAGATAGATCTATGCCAAGTCGTTTAACGGCAGAGGAGGCTGAAAGTTTGGCAGATAACACCGCAGAAGTCTGGCCTGCGTAACGCGGCGAGGCGATGCCTTCCGCCATCCACGGTGACGCCCCAACGAAGGCAAAAACCCCGGCAAGCAAAAGTCCGTGTACCCACTTAAAAGTGGATGAAGCAGGAGGCGGCAAAATGGGTGTGAAGATTTTCATGGCGTCAGCGCCAAACAGCAGGGCCGCGCCCGCAAAGATTTCTGCAACGCCAATGCCAAAATAAAAATAAGATATCCAATCGGCGGGATAGGCATAACGCCAGCCTGAGAAGCGGCCGATGCCGTTAGCAAGGGAATAGCCCAGCGAAAAGGCCAGCGGAATTAATCCCGCCCAGCGCAGGCGTTTCCAGGATGCGCCGAGACCGAGGGCGATGATGGCAAGATAGAAGACGACCAGCAGGAGGTTATACCAACTCAAGCTGCCGTCCCATTGCATCCAGTAAAGATTGATTGGGGCGAACAGGCCGTTATAGGGTTGGATCAGCGGCAAAGCCAGGATGCCGCTGATTTGGGTGGCAAAAAAATGTGCGGCGATGAAACCCAGGACATACTTTGGATCTTGCAGGGCAAAGGTCAGCAAAATGCCGAGCAGACCTTTGCCCTGCAAGTTCACACTTTGCAGATCGAGATTGCCGGTATATTTATATTGACTGGCGATAACTTGATATTCGAAAGGCGCATCGAAAGTAATACGACCGCTTATTAAATAGTTATGGGTCAGCCAGGGCGTAACCGAAAAGACAATGCCCGCCAGAAAGAAAGACGAAAGAAGCAGAAAGGTATTTTTATTTTTCCAGCCAATGGCGGGCAAAGCCGCCAGCAGGATGAAAGGCAAAATCAACATGGATTGCGTGCGCAGCAGCATCAATATCCCAAACATGCCGCCTGCGGCCAGCGCACTCTTCCAGTCTTTGCGCTCGAGCCAGCGTAAAACGAACAGACAGGCGAGGGCGATTAAAAGAAAAGTTGGCAGGTCAACCAGCAGGGTTTTGGTGTTTGAAACGCGCGTCTGCGAAGAGATAAGCAGACTTGTCAACTCGCGGAAGATGGCGAACAACGCGACAATCACACCCGCTACGCGGCTGTGCAATCTTTTGCCAAGAAAATAAAGGACGACCGGAATGAATGCAAGGATCAAAGTCTGCCCGGCAATGATGAGGCTGTAGCGTTCCCCCGCCAGCAAATGCAAGATCGCCAGCAAAAGGATGTAAAGCGGGCGCGTCGGAATGTCGCCCTGATACGGATACCCGATCAACAGACTATGTGCCATCGAGTCGTAATAACCTGCGTCAGAATTCGGGAGAGGCAGGTTGGTTGGCGGGTTGATCGGCGCGTAGAAACTGTTTTGCATGACGCTGATCGGGACATTGAGCCAAATAATGACGGCCAGAAGCCAGATGAGGATGGGAAGGATAACGTCAATGCGTTCTCCCTCGCCCCTGCCCCATTTCCAAATATTGGGAGAGGGGCTATTAAGCACAATACACAAAACAACAAGACCGCCGAGAAGGGCGAGCGCGAACTGCCAGCCCATGAATGGGACGCCCGGCTCACCCCAATAGGCCTTGTCCGGTGTCAGGCCGATGCGGGAGAGAGAGATGAAGAAGAAAGAAAAAAGAAGAAAGATGAAGGCAATGAAGGCGGCTTGTAAGACTGACTTGCGGCGCGGATCGTCTTCACGGTGAAGGCCGTAACGCACGAAGAGCAAGAAGAAGGAAGTTTGCAGGGCCAAGACCAGCAGATAGAACAGGAGCGGGCTGAGGCGTTGGAAATAAGGCAGGGAACGCGCAGGGTCGAGGTAACGCAAAAGGAAGAGCGCAACGGCCAACGTCAGGGAAAGAAGCGGCGCGGCAACAATGGAGGCGGGACGGGCAAACGAGTCGAGCCACTTCGGTCTGCGCGCGGCAAAATATATCCATATGATCGAAAATGAAAAAAGCGCGCCGAGAATCGCCAGGCGAAAAATCGAAAAGCCGCGGCCTTCGCGCGGAATAATAAGCAGCGCCAAAAAGGCGGCCCCCGCTTCGAGAGCCGCCATGATAAAAAACCAGCGCCAGTGAGATTGAGTGGAGTTCACAGTTAAAACTGAAAGCTATTGCGTGCGGGGACGATCTTATAAGAAAAATTGTTGATATATGTTAGAAGCCGTTCTTCGAGCGCGCTCCAGTCCCGGGAGTTAAAAACGCGCCGCGCGGTGGATTCATTGTCCGCCAATAAGCCAACTTGAATTTGGGGATATGGGCCATAGACGGTCGCCCACGCATCAATCGGCTGAAACCCCAAACGCTGGACTCCCGGCACCCACTCTCCGATCACAAATTCAAAATACTCTTGTTCGTGTTCGGACGCAATATCCCAGGTCATGATTATTTTTACAGGCACGTCATTTACTCGCGTTGATAATCCAGCACAACCACATGCGTCTCATCGGGCAGGCCGCTCTTTGTGACTTTGAGCGAAGGCTGGGACTCTTGTTTGGTCAGACCCATTTCCTTGATGAACTTGTTCAGGGAATCGAGGGAGAGTTTGGCCGCTTCGGTGGCGTAGTGCATCGGGATGACAATATTCGGCTCAAGCAGGCTGATGACTTCCGCGGCTTTGGCGGCATTGAGTCCGCCGCCGCCACCCACCGGGACGAGGGCCACGTTGACCGAACCCAGGGCGTCTATCTCGGCCTGTGAGGGGGCCTGCTTAAGATCGCCCAAATGAGCGACCGTGATTCCATCATAATCAAATACATAGATGGTATTGCGGACTGTTTCCCTGGCTTTCTTACTCGAACCGTCCACCTGGACGCCGGTGATGAACACGCCGCCAATCTCGAATTCGCCGGGGCCGTCAATGACGTGCGACGTGCCTTTGACCGCCTGGCTATTGTTGTGGCCCGGCGCGTCGTGGCTGACGGTCACAATGTCTGCTTTGAGTTTGAGCGGGAAATAACCAATCTCCTTACTATCGAAAGGATCCGTCACCACTGTGGCATAGTTGCGTTCGGTGAGACGAAAACAGGAATGTCCGTACCAGGTAATCTCCATAAATGAGTCTCCGTGAAGGCAATTATAATTGATAAACTCGCCAAAGGATAAACAATGCAAACCAAATCCAAACTCATCCCCTATCTCGAAGCCGTCTTCACCGTCGTTGTGTGGGGCGGAACGTTCATCGCCACCAAGATCGCATTGCAAGAAGTCTCGCCCGCCACCATCGTGTGGTTGAGATTCGCGATGGGCGTGGTCATCCTCGGCGCGGCGGTTTTGATCCGCAAGCAATTTGTCATCCCGCAAAAAAGCGAGTGGCTGTATTTCGCCCTGCTGGGTTTCATCGGCGTGACGTTTCATCAATGGCTGCAAGCCACCGGCCTGCAAACCGCGCAAGCCACCACCACCGCCTGGATCGTCGCCACCACGCCGGTCTTCATCGCAATTCTCGGCTGGCTGGTGTTGAAAGAAAAACTCAACTGGATTCAAGTGAGCGGGATCGCGGCGGCCGCGCTGGGCGTTTTGCTGATCGTCAGCAAAGGCAATCTCGGCGCACTCTTCAGCGGAAAAGAAGGAACCATCGGCGACCTCCTGGTTTTCATCAGCGCGCCGAACTGGGCGATCTACACCATACTTTCGCGGCGCGAGCTGGCGCGCCACCCGGCAGCGCGCATGATGTTTTACGTGATGCTGCTCGGCTGGCTGTTCACCACCGTTTGGATCTTCGGCTTCGGCCCCGGCCTGAGCGAAATTCCCAATATCACGCTCAAAGGCTGGGGCGCGATCCTTGTGCTCGGAATCTTCGGCTCCGGCCTGGCCTACATCGCGTGGTACGATGCTTTGCAAGCACTGCCAGCATCACAGCTCGGCGTATTTCTCAACATCGAACCGCTGGTGACAACGCTGATCGCGGCCTCGCTGCTTGGCGAACCCATCACCCTGCTGGTTTTATCGGGCGGGGCAATCATCATCTTCGGCGTGTGGCTGGTGAATAAGAAAATAGCCACAGATGAACGCAGATGAACGCCGATTTAAAAACGCGAGGGACAAAAGGCGCGTCAGTGACCCCGGCTTCAAACGGATTCCGTTTAACGATTCCCGCCTCGTCCCAAAGCGAATACCGTCTCGCGCAGCTGGACGATTATAAAAACCTGGCACGCAGTAATTTCTTATCGCATCCTCCGTTGACTTTGAGTCTGCGCGCCCGCGCCTCGAGCCAGGCCATTCCCGGAACATGGGGCTTTGGGCTGTGGAACGATCCGTTTGGGTTGTCGCTTGGCTTCGGAGGAAATCCGTTTCAATTGCCGGCCTTGCCAAATGCGGTCTGGTTCTTTCATGCGTCAGAACAAAATTATCTATCGTTTCAAAGCGAAAAACCCGCGCAAGGTTTTATCGCGCAAAGTTTTCGCGCGCCGAAATTTCATCGGTTGTTAATTCCAGCGGGATTGGCGTTCCCTTTTTCGCGCAAGACGACGCGAAAATATTTGGGCCGCGTCATTGACGAAGACTCAGCCGCCGTCAGCGTGGACGTGACTCAATGGCACGATTACCGCCTCGAGTGGAGTCCGAACCGGTCCGCGTTTTGGGTGGATGATGTGCCAGTGTTGGAGTCGCCGGTGAGTCCGCGTCCGCCGCTGGGACTGGTCATCTGGATTGATAATCAATTCGCGGCGTTCAGGCCTGATGGAAAGATTTCGTTCGGTGTGCTGGCCGGAAGAGAAGAGCGGCTGGAGATCGAGGGCCCGGAAATAAAAAGAAGTCTCGTATGAGCGAGACTTCTTTTTGCGTGTTATGAATTACGCCTGTGCTTTTTTCGCTTTCGCCATTTGCGTTTTCACGACTGCATAGATCGCGCCGATGCCAAGCGCAATGACGCCAAACCAGTTGAGCGAAAGAGGTAAATTGAACGGCAGTTTGCGGAAGAGTGTGTCGAGCAAAACGCCGAGGATCAGCAGGCCGCCGAACATGCGGTTATGGAAAAAACAAAAACCGGAAAACCAGGTGGGCCAAAATGCTTCAAAACCTTTGGGCGCGCTTTCAGGGCGCGGCTTGGATAATGCCATGACCGCGTATAAGGCGCGCTGGAGAGCAAACAAAACCAGCAGCATGAAGATCGAGAAATAACCGATGACGACGAGATAAATAACGACCGCGTACGCGACGATGATGGCTGCCATATTGACGTAGCGCGCAAAGGTCTGGCCGACGCGCACGGGGAAAGTGCCGACGCCTTTGGCCTTGTCGTCGTTCATCTTGTCAATGTGCTTGCCAACGTTAATGCTCGCAACGCTCAAGCCAAACGGGATACCAGCCAGGGCCACGTTCCAAACATTGGTCATACTGCCATTGCTCCCCAACGCAAGGACAAAGTACACACCCGCGATCATGATCGGTCCCCAGATCAGAAAAATGGCAAGCTCGCCCAATGCCCAATATTTCAGCGGCCAGGTATAGAAAAGCAAAATCAAGGCGCCGAAGGCGAACAAACCGATGACGACCGGGTTGAAGCCGGTGTAGAACAACGCAAACACGCCCGAAAGCGTGGCGATCACACCGCTGACAATGAACCATTGGATCTGCTGGCTCTTCGTCCAGAAGTTCTGCACGAGCGGATGAACGCCGTATTGTGTGCGGAAATAATTGTCTTTGTCTATGCCGCGCGAAAAATCGGTGTAGTCATTGAGCAGGTTGTTCGTGCCGTGTGCGATGAACAAACCAAGCGTCAAGATAATCCATGGCAACCAGGAAAAATATCCGTCACGCCATGCCAGCAAACCGGCAATGATGCTTGAGTAAATCGTGACAGTCGTCACGGCAGAGCGAGTGGCAATCAGCCACTTGGAGACGACATCGAGGGTGTCCCATTCTTTCTTGTCGTCCATCTTGATGAGTTCCCAGGCGGCTCTACGCCACATTGCAAAATTGATTTTCATTTGTTCCTCCGAATTGGTCTTGTGCGAAATTATACAACGATTTTCGAGAATAAAAAACAGAGCGGAATTTCTTTCCGTTCTGTTTTAAAATACTCGAACGAAGGATTTTTTAACGCCAGAAATTGGCAGTGGCGGGCAACAGGCGCAGGGTCACGTCCAGGATTAAGCCGAGCAGGAACCAGACGCCGAAAGCGCGGTTATTGCCGAAGGCCAGCGGCGCATAGTAAAGCGGCCAGCCTCCCTGCCCGTCTGGAAAACCCTCGGGACGCGACTCGGGCTTGGGTTTGAGAAGCGCCGGATACACGTTGAGAAAGGTTGGCAGAGCCAATAACACAATCGCCATAACGGGCGTAAAAAATTTGATCGCGATCAAATACCCGGTAAAAAGATACGGCAGGACCATCATTGCCAGCACGGAATAGCGAGCGGCCTTTTCCCCGATGAGAACCGGCAGGGTGAATATCTTCTTTTCCCTGTCAATCTTGAACTTATCAATATGTTTTCCGAAAATGACGGTCGTCACACCCAGCACATACGGAATGCTGGCAATCATGACATTCCAGTCCCATTTTTGCGCCATGACATAATATCCGCCGCCGATCATGAGCGGCCCCCACACCACCAGGACGGCAACTTCGCCCAGCGCGATGTATTTCAGCGGCCAGGTATAAAACAGGACAAAGAATGCACCGAGGCCGAGCAGAATCCAGATGTTGATATCCCAGCCGTTGATGACAATCAGATAAATCCCTGCGAGAAGAGCAATCAGGCCTGTCGCCGCGAAATAAGTCAGGTGCTGGCGCTTCGTCATCAACCCGCTGGCGATGGGCTGTGCGCCGTAGATTGTGCGGAAATAATTATCCTTGTCCACGCCGCGCACATAATCAGTGAAATCGTTGAAGATGTTGTTGGCGGCATGTGCCATGATCAGACCAAAGGTCAGGGCAAGCCAGGGGAGAAATTGAAAGACGCCGTCGCGGAAGGCAAAAATTCCGGCCAGCGCCGCAGACAAAAAGGTCATAATCAGAACGGCGGCGCGCGTGGCGATCAGCCAGCGCGATACTACGTCAAGTTGATTCCACTCCTCTTTCGAAACATCAGGGATAACGTTGAGCGCTTTCTGCCACATCGCAAAATTTAATTTCATAATATTCTCCTTCTTATCCCGAATATAGAACTCCAATTTTAGGCGTCAGGATTTTATTTGTTATGGCGGCCTCGCAATTCTGTTTTGAACATTATACCTTCCGCAACCTGATTGTCCGGGTTTTACGGAAAAACTTTTTCGTATTCAGTGATGATCTTGTCCCACAAAATATTTGCACTCGCGTCAATGGTTTGAAATTCGGGATGCGCTTCGTGCCAGGCAAGCGCGCGCCGCACGCCCTCGGCCCAATTGACTTCGCAGTGATAATCGGGGACAAAACGTTTAATTTTGCTGTTGTCAAAAACCACGCTGTTGATTTTGTCGCCGATCAAACTGCCGGCATAATGATCGTCAAATGCGGCCAGCAAATCGGATGGGATATGGGTCACGTTCGGTTTCAGGCCGAGAGCCTGGTACGCTTCGAGATAGATTTGATTCCAACTGAGAACTTCATCCGACGTGATCGTGAACGCCTCGCCGATGGCCTTTTCATTACCCAACAGACCGACCAGGCCTTTGGCAAAATCCGCGTTCCAGGTCATGACCCACAGCGAAGCGCCGTCTGCGGGGATGATGATTTTTTGGCCGCGCTTCATGCGGTCAACGACCGTCCACGGATGCGCCCAACTGCCAACGCAAAACGGGATCTGCGAAGGCCCATAGGTCAACGACGGGCGGATAACAGTGACCGGGAATCCGTCAGCGCGATAGGCCTGCATCAATTTTTCTTCGCAGGCAATTTTGTTGCGCGAATATTCCCAAAACGGATTCTCGAGCGGGGTCTCTTCGGTGACGATATAATTTTTCGGCGGCTTTTGATAGGCAGACGCGGAGCTGATAAAAATAAATTGATCCGTCCTGCCGCGAAATAGCTGGATGTCGCGCTCGATGTCTTGCGCGGTAAAAGCAATGAAATCCACGACCGCGTCGAAACGGTGGCCGCCCAAAAGCCGTGAAAGATGCGAACTCTCAGCGTGGACATCGCCGATGAGCAAGGTGGCGCCATCAGGCACGGGATATTTTATCGAGGCGGAGCGGTTCAAAATAAATAATTCATGTCCGCGCGCGACAGCAAGTTCGGAGCAGGCCGAGCTGATGAGGCCGGTGCCGCCGATAAAAAGAATTTTCATTCATCCTTCTCCTATTTCGGGAACGGGTTCAGGTGAAATATTGCGGCGGGCATACAGGCCTTCGATCCAAAATAGAATAAGGCCCGCCCAGACCATGCCGAAACCAATCAGGCGGTTTTGCGTGAAAGGTTCTTTATAAAGCAACACACCCAGCAAAAATTGCATGGTGGGATTGATGTATTGCAAAATGCCGAGGGTCGTCAGCGGGACGCGCTGTGCCGCATAAGCGAACAACAGGAGCGGCACGGTCGTGACCAGCCCGGCGCCGACCATCATCAAGTCCGCTTTCGGGCCGCTGCGCAGGAACGCGCCCTGGCCGGTGAATTCGGAGTAGAGAAGATAAGCAACGGCAACCAAAAACAAAAGTCCGGTTTCGAGCGTGAGTCCATAAAGAGAACTTAGCGGCGCGGTTTTCTTGACGAGGCCATAGAGTCCGAAAGTGAACGCCAGGGTAAGCGCAATCCACGGAAGCGAACCATAGGTGGCAGTTAAATAAAACACACCGGCCGCCGCCAATGCGATGGGAATCCATTGGATGGGGCGCAATCGTTCCCGAAAGACAATCACGCCCAGCAGGACGCTGAAGAGCGGGTTGATGTAATAGCCGAGACTCGTCTCGACCACGAAGCCGTTATTGACCGCCCAGACATAGGTGAACCAGTTAACACTGATCAAAACGGCGGCGATCAGATAAATGCGGATGGTTTTGGCATTCAACGCAGCTCGGAAATCCTTCCACTGCCGCGCGATAAAGATGACGATGATTAACAAAATAAACGACCAGGCAATACGATGTCCGATCAATTGCAAAGCCGGAATGGTTTCAAGCTGTATCCAATATAACGGGAAAAGTCCCCACATCAAATAAGCGCCGACAGCGTAGAGGATGCCTTTTTTCATAATTCTCCTTTGGGATGGAGCAAGTATACACCACGCTTAAAAACATTCCCCGCCGCAAAATTGCGGCGGGGAATTACGAACCACATGCACACATTTTATTTTAGAACTGGTCAATCGGCTGACGGCCTGCAAAGCCGGCCTCGATCTCGTGCCAATATTCGATTTGTTTTTCGCCAGACTTCCAGCAAAGATATACTTCGCGCCCTGCTCGCAAGGCCGGAAAATCCATCAAGCCGGTGTTGATATCCTTGACTTGCGCGCCTATTGCGATAATGCGGTGCAGGAGGCCGTCAAGCCTGTCAAAACTTTTAACCAGTTTACTCATGGCCGGGTTGCCCCCATTACCGGCAGAGCGTTCGATGGCCGGCCATGCTTCGGGTTGATTCGCCAAAATTTCCCGGCGTATCTTTTGAATTTCATCCATCAGCGGACGGATGATCTCCAGGGCGGCGTTGGCTTCCTCAAGGGTAAAGTATCGCGGCATCGAATCCTTCAAAGTCCTTTTTTTGTGGCGCAAACTCACAAGCATTGGCGGATCGAGATTTTTCCTGCGCCAGTTTTATTACTTCAAACCTTCACGCCTCTCAGCCTCAAACTATTGCTCACCACAAAGATACTGCTGAACGCCATCGCGCCTGCGGCCAGCATCGGGTTCAAAAATCCGAGTGCGGCGGCGGGGATGAGGATGACATTGTAGAAGAACGCCCAGAAAAGATTTTGCTTGATCGTGCCGAGCGTCTTGCGCGAAAGTGAAATCGCACGCGTCACACCGCGCAAATCGCCGCTCATCAAGGTCACCGGCGCAGCGGCCATGGCCACATCGGTTCCCGTTCCAATCGCGATGCCAACATCGGCTTGGGCCAGCGCGGGCGCGTCGTTCACGCCGTCGCCGACCATGGCGACTACATTGATCGTTGACCGTTGACCGTTGGCCGCCTGAAGTTTTTTGACTTCACTGGATTTTCCTTCCGGCAAAACTTCGGCCAGAACATCGTCAACGCCAACTTGTTTCGCGATTGCTTCGGCGGTCTTGCGGTTATCGCCCGTAATCATCGCAACCTTGAGTCCCATGCGGTGTAATTCGGCAATCGCTTCAATCGAACCATCTTTCAGCGTATCGGCCACCGCAATGATGCCTTCCACTTTCCCATCAATTGCGGCCAGCATGGCAGTCTTGGCTTCAGATTGCAGGCGCTCGATTTCAGATTCAAACCCGTTCATCGAATAGCCGCGCGCGTTCATCATGCGGACGTTGCCAACCGCCACGCTTCGTCCCTCGACTTCGGCCTGCACGCCATAACCAGGCTCCGCCTTGAACCCGGCCGCTTCCGCTAAACTCAACCCGCGCGTCGTGGCTTCAGCCCAAATCGCCTCACCGAGCGGATGCTCGCTGCCTTTTTCAACAGAAGCGGCCAGGCGCAACAACACATCACCGGTTACTGATGACCGGTTATTGATGACTATATCTGTAACTGCGGGCTGGCCCTTCGTGATCGTTCCTGTTTTATCCAAGATAACCACCGAGACATTGCCTGCTCTTTCCAACGCTTCACTATTTTTGAACAACACACCGTTCTCCGCGCCTTTACCCGTGCCAACCATGACAGCCGTCGGCGTGGCCAGCCCCATTGCACATGGACAGGCAATCACCAGCACGGCAACCATATTGATCAAGGCAGTGGTAAATTGCGAATCAGTGAATTGATAATTGGGAAAGACAAGCGGCACTGCAAAGTACCAGGCCGCGAACGTAAGCACAGCAATCGCGATTACGATGGGAACAAAAACCGCCGAGACCTGGTCGGCCAGTTTTTGGATGGGCGCCTTGCTGCCCTGCGCGTCTTCCACCAGCCGGACAATTTGCGCCAGCGCAGTTTCCCTGCCAACTTTCGTGGCTTCAAACTTCAGCAAGCCAAGTTTATTAAGCGTGGCTCCAATCACCGGGTCGCCGGGGCCTTTTTCAACGGGCATCGATTCGCCCGTCAGCATTGCCTCATCCACTGCAGAGCGGCCTTCGATCACCACGCCGTCCACCGGAATCTTTTCGCCGGGTTTAACGAGAACGATGTCGCCCACGCGTACTTCGTCCACGGGCACTTCCGTTTCAATTCCGGCGCGAACGATACGGGCAGTCTTGGCGCGCAGCCCCATCAGTTTCTTGATCGCCTCCGATGTATGCCCCTTGGCGCGCGCCTCCAGAAATTTTCCAAGCCGGATCAGAACGATGATCACAGCCGCGGTTTCGTAATACACGCTTCCGGGCGCTATGCCCAATGTCACAGCAATCGAATAAAAATATGCGGCCGATGTGCCCATGGCGATCAGCACATCCATATTGGCCGAGCCATTGCGAAGCGCCTTATATGCGCCTACATAATACTGCCAGCCCACATAGAACTGCACCGGCGTACCCAGCGCGAACAAGATCCAATTGAACCACCACTTCGCCGGCGCCATGCCAGCCATGCCCGGCATGGCATCATAGAAGAATGAAGGCAGAAGACCAAAATCGCGCGACATCGCCAGCAGAAACAACGGGGCTGTGAAGATCAAACCTGTGATCAACAAGCGGCGCTGCGTATTGATCTCATGCTGACGCGCTTTGGCTTCAGCGTCTTCCGCGTCGCCGCCGAGTTCCATCGCTTCAAACCCGGACCTTGAAACGGCTTCCCTTATCTCAGCCTGACTCACTACAGTTGGCACATATTTAACGCGAGCTTTTTCAGTGGTGAATGTAACCTGTGCTTCGAGCACGCCGTCCAGTTTGGCGAGCGCCTTTTCGAGGCGGCGCGCATCGTTATCGTCCGCGAGACGCTTGATGACCAGGTCGGCCTCGCCTGTGGCAACGCCGTATCCGGCGCGTTCGACGCGCGCGATCAGGTCGGGCAAAGCCGAAAGCGAAGGATCGAACTGCACGGTCGCGCGCTCTGATGAAAGGTTGACGACCGCGTTTTCTACGCCGTTGACCTTCTTTAGATTACGTTCGACCGTGGCGACACAGTTGGCGCAGGTCATGCCAGTGATGGGGAGAGTTAATTGTTTGGTATCAGTCATGGAAATTCCTTATGCACTGCAAAACATTAGTTTCGCAATGCGTGATATGCAATCCGACAGATCTAAAGGGTAATCAACCCACCCACAGGATATTCAATCTCAGCCAGCAGGGCTTTGATCTTATCTTCGCTGGCAGGCGCATCGAATTTAATCTCGACCTTTTTGGTGTTGAGGTCAGCCTTCACTGATTGAATGCCCTGCAATTCGCCCACTTCTGTTTCAATGGTGTGAGTGCAATGCTCGCAATGTATTGCGGGGACGGAATAGGTTACAGTAGTCATGTAAAACTCCTTTTATAAAATGGTTTTTGGGTTAAACTTTGTTGGCCTGCTCAAAAACATCCGCGATCTCTTGGAGCACGCGCTCACGCTCTTTGGGGTCTTCGCCGCGAATAGCTGTAATGACGCAGGAATTCAGGTGGTTTTCCAGGATCTGTGCGCTGACTTTATCCAGCGCGGCCTCCACTGCCTGAATCTGGCGGATCACATCAATACAGTAGGCGTCTTCCTCAATCATGCGAATGACGCCTCGCATGTGGCCCTCAATAGTTTTCAAACGGCGAAGAGTTGGATCTGATTGCATGTCGTTCTCTCTTTCTGTTTTCTTACCCCCCCCCCAGGGGGGATGGATATTAGAATAATACCAACAGGCAGGAATGTCTGTCAAGGCGGACAATTCATGTCTTTTACGGATATAAACATTGTTTCTTGTGCGCTTTATAGTTAAAGCCCAGGGCTTTCTCAAGGTAAGAAAACGAACCGTGAACCATCTGTGAGAGCAGGCGGGCGCGAAGATTTCTTTTTTTCTTGGCGCCCTTTGCGGTGAAAAAATGAGAAAAGCCGAAATTCACCAGGACTTTGAGAAGGCCGTGTAAAGCCTTTGCGCACTGCGATTGGGAATGCTGCCAAGTGTATAATTGACGGCATGAATCGACACATAAATATATGGCGAATACTGATCAAAGCAGTCTTGCTCTTCCTCGTGGTTGAGTTTATTTACGCGTCCTTGCGTCCAAACTTAAGCGCACTGAATGTATATCAGGGGCCCGGCCTGCAGCGCCTGCGCTTCCCCACCAGCACACACGCACCCGAAGACGCTGCATTGGACGTTGGCAATCTGGATGCGATGTTCGCCTCACACGTCGTTTCGCAACCAAAAGCCAATAATGAATTCCGCGTTCTTGTTCTCGGCGATTCCGCCATCTGGGGATTTTTACTCCAGCCTGAACAGACTCTCCCCGGCCAGCTTGATGCATTAGGACTCACATGTGGAAATAAAAAAGTGCGCGTCTACAATTTGAGTTACCCGCGCTCATCGGCCACCAAGGATTTAATGATCCTCGACAAGGCCATGCAATACCAACCCGATCTGATCGTGTGGACCTTGACACTTTATACGCTCATGCCCAAGACGCGCCTGGATCATTGGCTCATCACACAGAACCCGGATGAATTCTACAAACTTGCAACGCGCTTCGATTTTCTTCCGAAAGATTACGCGCCGCCCACTCTCACCGACCAGGTCACGGCCAGACAGCGCGCGCTGTTCCGCACCGTCCGATATCAAGCTTATAGTTTGATCAACCTTGCGACAGGCATTGACCAGATTCAAAGCAGTTATGAAAATGTTTCGCGCGACCTAAGCGCCGACCTTGCATTCGAAGGACTCAATCCGCCGGCCATCAAAGCCTCGCAGCTCTCGATTGATCAGGTCAGGGATTTTTACGCGCTGGCAGGCAATACGCCGGTGATCCTGGTCAACGAACCGATTATGATTTTGAAGAATGTCCCCAACAGCGACGTTCGCTACAATACCTACTACCCGCGCTGGGTCTACGACCAGTATCGTCAGTATCTTGGCGAGGCCGCAAAACAAAACCAATGGGATTATCTCGATCTATGGGACATGTTCCCATCCGAATCTTTCACCAACACGCCCCTGCATCTTGATTCCGAGGGCGAAAGGCAGTTGGCCGAAGCCATCGCGCCATCCGTTCAAAGGATTTGCCCATGAAACACATTTATATTTTCGCGCTGGCTTTTACGATTTTCACCGCCTCGTGCGCGCCTAAAACTCCCAACCCAAACGATCAAATTTTCGTCGCCGTTCAACAAACGATTGCCGCCATCCCGACCTACACGCCTTACCCACCGCGCCCCATTGCCACGCTCGTTCCGCTCGACGGACTCTTCTGCGAATATCAATTCTGCATCGGCCACCCCGCCGATATGGCCTTTTTCGATGTCAGCGCGCAACGCGACCCCACTGCGCCAAGCACCACCTCACAAGGCATCCTGGCCGCATATAACGCAAATTCACTATTCATTCAGATGCTCTGGCAGAACGCACCCGGCACACAAGATTCACAGTTTATGCTTGACCTGATTTTGGACAACCAGGTGGATTCGCGTAACGGGAATCTGGATCCGCTTCTGGTCGGCAACTTGACCGTGTTATTCGTCCCGATCACAACCACCGCCACCCCGGTACTCCCCTACGGCGGCGCGGCCGCCTGGACCTGTGGCGGGCGCGCGTTTGCCTGGAAGACCTACACGTCCCAGCCTGAACTCGCCAAAAACCTGCTCAATGAAGCTTTACAAAAATTCCGATGTGAAAACTGAAACCGAGAGAAAGCCCAACTATCATGAGACTCCTGCGTTACCTTTTTGAGAACAACAAAAAATGGGCCGAAAGCATCACAGCACAAGACCCCGAATTCTTTGCAAAACTTTCGCAACAGCAAGCGCCCAGTTACTTATGGATTGGTTGCTCTGACAGCCGAGTGCCTGCGAATCAAATTGTGGGGCTTTTGCCGGGGGAACTCTTCGTTCACCGCAACGTGGCAAACGTGGTTGTTCACACAGACCTGAATTGCCTATCTGCAATCCAATATGCGGTAGACGTATTGAAAGTCAGGCATATCATCGTGTGCGGACATTATGGATGCGGCGGTGTACAGGCTGCCCTATTGGAGCAACGCTTTGGCTTAATTGATAACTGGCTTCGTCACGTTCAGGATGTTCGCAAAAAACACGCCACCCAACTGCTGGCCCTCCATGATGAAAACCAGCGCTGGGATCGTTTGTGTGAACTAAACGTCATCGAGCAGGTTGTAAACGTTTGCGAGACCACTATCGTTCAGGATGCCTGGGAACACGGACAGGAACTGAGCGTTCATGGCTGGGTTTACAGCATACACAATGGATTACTGCGAGACTTAAATATGTGCATTACCCGCCCACAGGAGATTGCTACTGAAGTTCAATTGGCATTGGGCTTTTTGAGTACAGCATCATAAAGGCGTGCCAGCATATCATCCCAGCCTGAACCTGCCAAAGGCTCGCTCGACAAGACGCTGCAAAATTCCGAGTGCAATCAAAAAATCCTGGATAATTTCGATGATATATATATTTATGCTATACTAAATGAAAATTGCTCAAATCATTTGCATCAGCGGAGGCGCCCATGACCACCAAGATTGCAGAACTAATGACCCTTACCCTGCCGCGGGCATTCATAGCAGAAAAAGCCGCAGGGATAGACACCATTGTTCAATTCAAATTTACAGGCTCGGAAGTCACGGAATGGTATGTAATCGTTAAAGACCAAAAGTGTCAAGCCACGCAAGGCCTGCATCCAAACCCCAATATGACGATGACAGTGGACGCAGACTCGTATATCAAAATTTCCACGGGGGAACTCGACCCCACCCTGGCTTTTATGAGTGGAAAGGTTAAAGTCGCTGGAGATATGAGTGTTGCCCTGAAAATGGGACAATACTTCAAATACGGTAAGTGATCAAAAAAAGGGGTAATAACAAAACAATTTGTGTTTTGCTTCAAAGTTCTTTATTAAGGATTTTATATGGCCGTTAATTCCAGTTCTTACGGTGAAAGACGCCAGCTCACGGTGATGTTCTCCGACCTGGTAGGATCAACTGAACTTTCAGCGCAACTCGACCCGGAAGATTCGCACGATATCATTACCCAATATCACCAAACTGCCGCCAATGCGGCAAAACGATTTGAGGGACACGTTTCACAATATTTAGGCGATGGGGTTTTGATTTTATTTGGATATCCAAAAGCGCACGAAAACGACGCGGAGCGCGCCGTACTTGCCAGCCTAGCCATGCTCGAAGATATGAAAACCCTAAATAAAGAACTGGAAAAAAAATACAAACGCCAGCTCTCCGTGCGGATTGGCATCCACACCGGCGAGGTAATGGTTGATACAAAAGCGGGAGACGCAGAGAATATATTTGGCGAAACCCCCAATACCGCGGCCCGCGTCCAGGCGTCTGCCCAACCTGATACCGTCTGCATCTCTTCATCAACGCATCGCCTGATTGCCGGATTCTTTATCGTTGACGATCTTGGAGCGCACACCCTTAAAGGAGTGTCTGACTCGGTGAATTTGTTCCGGGTGGTTGGGGCAACGGGCGTGCGGGGAAGATTACACAATGCGGCAAAATCCTCCCACACGCCATTTGTCGGGCGCGAGGAGGAAAGAAATATTTTGATGAGCCGCTGGATTCAGGCGCAAAAAGGCAAAGGCCAGCTCATTATGATTACGGGCGAGGCAGGAATCGGAAAATCGCGCCTGCTTCGGCAATTCAAGGACGAACTCGGCGGGGTCCCTCACACATGGATCGAGGGCGAATCATCGCCGTATGAACAGGATACGCCATTCGCTCCCACTGTAGATTTGATAGAGAACGCCTTCCATTGGAATGCCGATACTTCGCCTGATGAAAAAATTGCGGCGCTTGAATACTCATTTTCATTGGCAGCTATGGACTTAGCCAAATCAGTTCCTTTGATGGCATCGCTTTTAGGAATCGAACTTCCGCCCGGAAGATTCCCGCCAATTTTGCTCTCCGCAGAACAACAACGCGTTCAGTTACTTCAAACACTTGTAGATTGGGTAATTGGCAATGCGCGGCTTCAACCAACGATACTCGTCATTGAAGATATCCACTTTGCAGACCCCTCAACGCTGAAAGAATTCCTAATGCTCAGTGAGCAAATCGAAAATGTGCCTGTCTTACTGATCTTTACTGCGCGGCCAAGATTTAAACCGCCCTGGCCTACAAGACCCTTCCATGTACTGCTTACTCTAAATCGCCTCGACCAGGAAAATATCCGCGGGATGATCGAAGGGCTTTTAGGGAAACTTCTTCCAGCCAGAACGGTCGAGTCGCTGGTGGAGCGCACGGACGGGGTCCCGCTTTTTGCGGAAGAATTATCTCATGCCATCGCAGAAAGCCGCACAACAACAACTCTTGAACGGCAAATCCCAAGCACTCTACAAGACTTGCTCATGGCGCGCCTGGATTTTCTCGGTCCGGTCAAGGAAATTGCCCAAATCGGATCTGTTCTCGGCAGGGATTTTTCATATTCTCTGCTCTCATTGGTTGCGGGATTGCCCGAAACCGACCTTCGAACAGCGCTTACTCGCCTGGTCGAATCGGGTCTCGTTATTGAAAAAGAGTCCTCGAGCGAGACTGTCTACACATTCAAACATGCGCTTGTCCAAGAAGCGGCTTATGGATCATTATTGAAAAGCCGGAGGCGAGAACTGCACCGCGCTGTTGCAAAAGCGCTTAATGAAAACTTCTCCGACTTGGCAAAAACCAGGCCCGAATTGGTGGCACAGCACCTCACACAGGCCGGGGAGATCGAGCCGGCCATTGAAGCCTGGCAAAATGCCGGTAACCGAGCCGCGGGACGAGCGGCTCTGGTTGAGGCAGGGCAGCATTACAACAAAGCGCTGGAACTTCTTAATACCCTCCCAGATACTCCTGACCGCGCCCAATTGGAACTTCCCCTTCAAATTTCATTGGGTCACGTTATGGATGCCACAAAAGGCTTCGGGTCCGAAGCGCAGATGCGGGCATTTAGCCGCGCCCGTCAAATTGCAGAACAGTTGGACGATTCGCCTCAATTCTTCTTCATCCTGCTGGGGCTTTGGTCCACGAGCAACAGCCATTCTGAACTTAAAGCATCCGGGGAACTTGCCAACGAAATCGTTCGAATCGCGGAGCGCGATGGGATTCCAATGTGTTTGACCTGGGCATATATGGTCCAGGCCATACAAGCTTTTGGTACAGGCAATTTCCATTTGGTCGAACCAATCATGGAAAAAATGTTAGCCAATTACAAAATAGAGGAACATAGTTGGGCGCCGTTCGACCCGAAAGCTGTCGCATATACCCACAGGGCGCTCGCGCTTTGGAATCTCGGCTTCATCGAGCAGGCATATCAAATAATCCATCTACAAATGGACCACGCGCAACAATTAACACCCGCTAATATAGCCATGGCGCATCTTGGCGCATGCAGTTTTTATATAAATATGCACGCGCCGGAAGCCCTGCTCGAAAACGCCGAAGCCATGTTGCAAATAGGCACAGAACAACAATTACCTTCATTCCTGGCATGGGGCAATATCTATCGCGGAATTGCCTGTATTCAACAGGAGAAATACGATGAGGGAATCGCTCTGCTAACCAGATCCGTCGGCGATTATCTAGCATCGGGAACGCACAGTTCACTTGGACAATATCTGGGTTTTCTCGCAATAGCGTATGCTGAGTCGGGCAGTTTCGCACAGGCGCTCACAACTATTGAAGACGCCCTGGGCGCCGCGACCGAAGAGCCAATGAACCACCCTGAAATATATCGCGTACGCGCCGACATCCTTTCGAAACAACCCAATGCAGATGCGGACCTCGTGGAAAAGAGTTATCGCGAAGCAATTGCCGTTGCCCAGCACTGTCACTCACGCATGCAGGAATTACGAGCGGCCACGCGTCTGGGACAATGGCTCCAGTCTCGAGGAGGCGTTGCCGAAGCCCGGGCATTACTCGCTCCGCTTTACGCGACGTTTACCGAAGGGCTTGATACATATGACTTAAGACAGGCAAAATCATTGCTCGACAAACTACCCACAGCATCTTCAAGATCATAAAAGGAGACCTGACATGGCAAACAAAAAGAAAGTTTGTATCGTTGGCGGAGGCGCGACAGGCGCCGCCTTGCTTTGGGCCATCGCACAAGACCCGCAGGCAAATCAGGAATGGGACATCACACTCATTCACAATCAGCAAACTGTTGGCGGCCACTCACTGACTTATACAACGACGCGCAATGGCGAAACCTTATACATAGACATCGGCGTACAATTCATATCGCCCATGTTATACCCCAATGTTCATGCGATGCTGGAACTGCCTGATTTCCAATCCGTTGAGGTCCGCGACTACAACCAGCTTCAAATCTCCGCCGCCTTCCCGCGCGGCGCAAACAATAATATGCAAAATTGGGGCAACTTCCCCGATTACCAAACAGGCCCCCAATTTTCTACTCTCTATAACCAGGATATGCAATTTGATATCGATGCATTCCAGACATTTATAGAGGTTTCGCTGGCAATGGGCTGGGCTACAAAATCACTGGCAGATTACTTTGCCAATCCCCCAACCCGCTATAGCAACCAGCAGCAATTTATCAACTATTTACTTGCGCCCTATTTGAGCATTATCAACGGCTACGGCGCGGCCCTTCTGGATCAAACGACCTTTGTTGACCTGTTCCCGTTATTTGCCAAATTACCGCTTCCGCACTCATGGGGCACCCCAACTCCGCTGGGCAGTTTTTCAAACCCGGGCGTTGGCTGGCAGCGTTTTGCCCAGGGCGCACAATCGTGGGTACAAGCCATGGCGAGCGCGGCGCTTAAATATGCCCCCTCTTCCACACTCATTCTAAATTCCAATGTGACAGCGGTATCCACAGACCAGAACACCGGGCAGGTCAACGTGCAATGGACGACGAATGGCGTACAAAATTCGGGCACGTTCGATAAAGTTGTGCTCACAACCGATATGTGGACAAATTCGAAAATATTGAACAACCCGCAAAACCAATATTTCTGGAACAACCTCTATAAGACATATATCGGCTACGGGGAAGACCAAAACGGGAACCCGCTTGGGCAGCCTGTGGTTTGGCCGCTGATGTATGGCGCTTGCTACATCCATACGGACGAAACCATGCTCTCACCTGATCTATTGAATCAGGAGGAGACGCTTCAATTCAACGCATATTATGCAGGCACAGGCGGCGGCAACTACGACCTGACCAAAACGTTTACCACATACATTCAAAAAAATGTGCTTGGCACACCCAGCGATCCTGACGTGAATGCAGACGGTATTTATCTCAGCATGTACGGGTATGTGCCGCAACCAGGCACCGACAAAATGCCCGACCCCGCTAAAGTGCTCTACTCACAAACCTGGACTCACGGCAAATGGACTCCCGCTTCGATGGGAGGCCCGAAGGCTAATTTGTATATGGCGCAGGGATTAGGAAACATTCAATATCAAGGCCAGATGAACACCAACGTCTACTTCGCCGGCAACAACACCACCGCGGATTCCGAGGAAGGCGCGCTCGATTCCGCCCTGGCGATTGCCAACTATGCCTTCGGCGTGGAATATCCCCTCGCCGGCATCAATCCATTTCCATTTACAATGTACTACATCTATCACAACGTCATGTTCCCCAAACAGAACGCGGCGCATGCCATTGCTTCGATATATCACATGCTTCCTGTAAAGGAGCAGACAACGGCTGCCGCGCCTCGCACAGCACGCCCACAAACGAAAGCAATTGCCGGAAAGAAAAAGACATCATCGAAAATGGCGGCGACGAAAAAAGCAGGGCCCAAACCAGCGAAAACAAAAGCGATCAAGAAATCAGTGAAATCACAACGAAACAGGAAAAAACCTGTCGTGAAAAAGGGCGCTCCACTCCAAAAAGCTCAATCCTCCAAGAAGATAATCAAGAAGCCAGCGATCAAACCGGCCAGAACAAAGAAGGCCATAGCCAGGAAAAATCGCAGGAAGTAATTACCATCAAACAGTCCTTTTCCAACATGGAGAAGGACTGTTTGATTAATTTTCTGGCTACAAGACACTTTGATTTTGGGCGCGGATCAACGCGGAATACACGGATTTTCTGAATAGAACGGCCTCAAAACTGGTTTCATCCGTGTTTATCAGCGCTCTTCCGCGTTCTATTTTAAATTTTCAGGCAGCTGGTTAATTTTCGAATTTCTTGGCTTCCTGCCACAGGGATTCCATCTCTTCCAATTTCATGTCCGATAAATTCCGTCCCTGTTTTTGTGCGCCCGTTTCCACATACCTAAAGCGCTTTTTAAATTTCATATTCGTCCCCCTCAGCGCAGATTCGGCATCCACTTTTTTCCAACGCGCCAGATTCACCAGTACAAAAAACAAATCACCAATTTCGGATGCCAATTCAAAATCCGTTTCGGCGCGTTTGATCTCTTCGATCTCCTCACGAACCTTATTCAGCACGCCGTCTATTTCGGGCCAATCAAAACCGACGCGCGCGGCGCGATCCTGATATTCCTGCGCCTGGCTTAATGCAGGCAAAGCAATCGGCACGCCGTCGAGCAGGCCCTTCTCTTCTCTTTTTTCTCTTCTCTCTTTTTCCTTCAACTTCTCCCAGTTCTGCAAAACACCATTCACGCCATCCACTTTGACATCGCCAAACACGTGCGGATGTCTGCGAATGATCTTGTCGTAAATGCCTTTGACCACATCATTGACCGTGAACTCGCCTTCTTCACTGGCAATCTGCGAATTCAGCATGATCTGCAAAAGCAAGTCGCCGAATTCTTCGCGCATCGCATCGAAATCGCCAGAGTCAATTGCGGCAATGGTCTCATAAGATTCTTCCAGCAAATGTTTGCGGAGCGATTCGTGCGTCTGCTCCTTATCCCACGGACAACCGTCTGGCGCGCGCAGATGAGCCGCGATTTCCTGAAACGACTCGAACGATGTGCCTTCGCCCAGCGGCGGGACATACAGCGACGTCAGCAAACCAATGTGTTCGCTTCGATCAATTTCGTAAAGAGCCAGGTCTTCGACGATCTGATCTTTTGTCCCTGCCGCGTGAACCAGCTTGACGCGATGTTCATCGGGATAGATTGCGCCAAGTGTTGATTTCACTTCAGATGCAACCAGGCGCGAATAGATCTGCGCGATCAGCACGGGTGCATCGGGCGTAAAGGCCGGAACGTGCGCGCTTCCGAGAGTCAGCGCGTCGAAGAGAGTCAGGCGCGGGTACGGGTCAAGGCCGAGGGCAGAGAAAGTCGGCTCGAGGAAAGATAAAGCCTCGACGATTCGCACAGCCAGCCCTGCGTCTCGCGCGAGGCGGGCGATTTCGGGGCAGGTGGCTTCGGCCACGAATGGATGTCCGGGCACGGCGTAGATCACGCCTTCGTCGCGGCGTCCAAGTTCGAGAATTTTTTTTGTGATGGCCTCATAAACTTCGTCAAACGAATCGCCGTCCTCGTAAAGATCGTCGAATGAATGAACTTTGAGAGCGGACGGCAGGCCGGTCACGGTTGGATGATGACGCGTGCGAACATAAATTTCTTTTGCATAAGAAAGTAGGTCCCAGGCTTCGCGCGTCAATTGGTTTGGATCGCCGGGGCCAAGGCCAAGCAAAGTTATTCCAGGCATAGCAACTCCATTAAAACAAAACGTAATGCGCGCACAAAAGTGTAACACGCATTACGTTCTCAAATCGTCTGTCATTGCGAGCCGTGTTTTTGGCGGTGCGGCAATCTCGCGATTAAACAAAAGATTGCTTCGGCCTTTGGCCTCACGATGACATGAAAGTTAACGCTTGGTGTAGGTCGGGGCCTTGCGGGCTTTCTTGAGGCCTGGTTTCTTGCGCTCTTTCACGCGGGCGTCGCGGGTCATCAAGCCAACTTTGCGCAGGGACGAGGTCCAATCGGCATTGATCTTGACCAAAGCGCGGGCCAAGCCCAGCTTGACCGCATCGGTCTGGCCGGTGACTCCGCCGCCGCTGACCACAACGGTCACATCATACTTGGCGGCGTCCTGGCCTGTGGCCTTGAATGCAAGCAGGATGTCGTTCAGGTCGCCCATGCGGGTGAAATACGCCAAAGCATCTTTCTCATTGACCATGAACTTGCCGCTTCCACTCATCAAGCGCACGCGCGCAGTGCTTTCCTTGCGCCGGCCGATACCTTCGTAATATTGAACAGCCATGTGAGGTCTCTTTCCTTTCTACTTCATCTCTACTTCATCTGCTCGGGGTTTTGCATGCCGTGCGGATGATTTGGCCCGGCATAAACCTTCAGGCGCTTGAGCAAAGCGCGACCCATCTTGTTGTGCGGCAACATGCCCCAAACTGCCTCCTGCAGGACGCGCTCAGGGTGTTTGATCAACTGGTCACCCAAAGAGACGGTTTTCAGGCCGCCGGGATAGCCCGAATGATGATGATACATCTTGGTATCCATTTTCGTGCTGGTTTTGGTGCCAGTCACCGTCACGCGTTCTGCATTAACCACGATCACATAGTCACCCATTTCCACACCGGGCGTAAAGGTTGGTTTGTGCTTGCCAAGCAAAACATGGGCAATGCGAGTTGCCAAACGACCGAGGGTCTGGCCATTGGCGTCTGCCACAAACCACTTGCGGTCAATTTCGCTGGATTTCGGATAATAACTCTTATACACTTCAGTTCTCCGTCTTATTTACTCGGACGACTCAATAGGTCACTTCGACGAGAGTCAATCCATGTGCGGGCGCCAGGCCTGCAGGGATTTCGTTTTTTGTCTGCGGCTTTTCAAGTGCGCGGGCCACAGCTTCTTTGGCACATCTTCCTTGCGCGACAGCCACCTGGACGTAGGCCAGTCTCCGCACCATGCGATATAAAAACGCATCAGCACGGATTTGAAACTGCCACTCGTCACCGGCTTTTTTCCACTCTGACAACATCACCGTCCGCGTCGTTGAGCTTTCTTCGCGTGGAGGCGAGCCGAAGGCCGCGAAATCGTGCCGGCCTAAAAAAACCCTGGCAATTTCATCGAGCGCATCGCCAGTAATTGCAGGCCAGACCCGCCAGACAAATTTCGCCCGCAATGGGTCGCGAACATTCTGGCAGAACAGGCGATAGCGATAACGACGTGAGGTTGCATCGAAGCGCGGGTTGAAATTTGCATCTGCGCTTTTCACTTCGTTCACGGCCATGTCAGCGGGCAGGTTTGCATTCAAAGCGTCCCGCAACTTATCGAGGCTGTGCGCCCATTCGAGGTCGAAGGCGGCCACTTGTCCCGAAGCGTGAACACCGGTGTCGGTGCGCCCGGCCAACGTCACAGAACGACCCGGCCAACCGAGTCCGCGCAAAGCAGTTTCGAGTTCGCCTTGCACAGTCCGATGTTTCGCCTGCCGCTGGCTTCCAGCGAATGCGGTGCCGTCGTAGGCAAGGATGAGTTTGTAACGTGCCATGTGAGCGCTTAGCGTTCAGCTTTTGGCTAAGTGCTAATTGCCAACCGCCAACTTCTTCTTATTCTTCAACCAATTCGAGAATGACCATCTCAGCCGAGTCGCCGAGACGCTGGCCAAGTTTCATTACGCGAGTGTACCCGCCCGGACGATTGGCAAAGCGCGGGGCGATCTCATCGAATAAGCGCTTGATAAGCTGGTTATCGCCCAACTTTGAGATCACCAAACGGCGGGCCGCCACTTTTTCCGAGTCGCTGCCATTGGCGCTATTGCGTGCAATGGTGATTATATGTTCAGCTTCACCGCGAATAGCAGCCGCTTTGGCTTTTGTCGTGTGGATCCGCTCATGAGTGAAAAATTGCTTGATCAAATTGCGGCGCAGGGCAATACGCGCGCCCTTGCTTCGGCCAAGCTTATATCCTGCTACATTATGTCGCATCTTTCAATTACTCCGGGTTCTGTTCGTCTTTGATGAAACCTTTTTCGCGCATTTTCTGGCGAAGTTCATCAAGGCTCTTCTCACCAAAATTGCGGATGGACATCACCGCTGTTTCGCCCTTTTCGAGCAGGTCGAGCACGTCGCCAACCGTCGTAATACCGGTACGTTTGAGCGAGTTGAACACGCGCACCGAAAGGTCAAGGGCTTCGACAGGTGTCTCGGCCATTTCGCTGGAGAGGCGGCTTCCGCCCGCTTCGCGCTCAGCCACGACCATCAGAGTCTCTTCGTTGATGCCCGCAATAAAGCGCAGGTGGTCAATGATTAGTTTGGCAGAGGTGCTCAAGGCCCGCTCAGGAGAGATCGTGCCATCGGTCCAGATCTCCAGGGTGAGTTTGTCGTAAGCCGTGCTTTGCCCAACGCGAGCCGATGTGACTTCCCAGTTGACTCGTTTGACCGGGCTATAGATGGCGTCCACCGGAAGTTCGCCGATCGGCATATGCCCGCTGCGTTCATTGGCCGGGGAATAGCCGCGTCCGCGTTCGACTGTAAACTCGATGTCGAGTTTGGTCTTCGGATTATCCACAGTGAAGAGATAAAGGTCAGGATTGACGACCTCTACCTCCGCAGACGGGACAATGTCGGCGGCGGTGACCGTACCTTCGCCGCGCACCTGCAAATTCATGCGAGTGCTGTCCACACCGTCCAGTTTGATGCGAATCTGCTTGATCTGCAGAGTCAATTGGATCACGTCTTCGCGCACACCGGGAATGTCGCTGAATTCATGCAACACATCGCCGATGCGGATGGAACTAACTGCTGCGCCATCGAGCGATGAAAGCAATACGCGGCGCAAAGCATTTCCCAATGTGGCGCCATAACCGCGCTCCAAAGGGCTGATAACAAATTTGCCGTAATTCCGAGCTTCAGCTTCGCGCTCGATCTTCGGCATGACCATGTTTGAAGTACCCGTCACGGTTCACCTCTCCCTTTCATAAAGAAGAAAGCATATGGACAAGGGACGGTCGCCCGTTTCCTCATCACAACGCGGCCAAAGACTAACGGCGAGAATAATACTCTACGATAAGTTGTTCGTTGAGAGTTGCTTCGATCTCAAGGCGCTCCGGAAAGCGGGAAACCGATCCGGCCATTTTTTGGGCATCGCGGTTAATCCAGGCGGGAGAAGTACGCTTTTCAAAATAAGCAGGCAACTCTTTGAAATAAGTCAACTTGGCAGAGCCTTCACGAATGGCAATCTGGTCGCCTTCCTTCAAAAGTGTCGAAGGAACGTCGTTGCGGCGGCCATTCACTGTGAAGTGACCATGTGTCACAAGCAGGCGGGCCTGTGAACGGCTGGAAGCGAATCCCATGCGGAAGACAACGTTGTCAAGACGGGATTCGAGAATCTGCAGAAGATTCAAACCTGTCAGGCCGTGGCGACCGCGAGCCGTCTCGTAATAGCGGCGGAATTGACGCTCCAGCACACCGTAAATACGGCGGGCTTTTTGCTTGGCGCGCAACTGACGGGCGAAGTCCGATTGGCCAGTTCGAGAAGCATTTCCACCGCGGCCAGAAGTCTTTCCATGCTGACCAGGCGGGAAACTGCGCTTCTCGAACGCGCATTTCGGAGTAAAGCAGCGCTCGCCTTTTAGATAAAGTTTTTCGCCTTCACGCCGGCACAGTTTACAAACCGGGCTAAGTGTTTTTGCCATATTTCTACTACCTCATACTAAATTAGACGCGGCGCTTCTTAGGAGGCCGGCAGCCGTTATGCGGAACCGGCGTGATATCGGAAATGGAGCGGACTTTCAACCCCATAGATTGGACAGCGCGAATGGCGTTCTCGCGTCCGGGGCCGGGGCCTTTGATGAACAGGTCCACCTCCTGAATGCCGAGAGTCTGAGCCGCTTTGAGGGCTTGTTCGGCAGCCAGACGAGCGGCAAAGGGAGTGCTCTTGCGTGAACCCTTGAAGCCGGCCGAGCCAGCGGAACCCCATGAGACCGTATTGCCTTCCGAGTCAGTGACTGTCACAATTGTGTTGTTGAAAGACGCAAAGATATGCACCTGCCCGGAGGACAGGTTGCGTTTTCCCTTTTTGGCGCCAGTCGTTCGGCGCACGGAGCGTACACTTTGAGCCATAATAAATTAACTCCTGTATTACTTCTTCGCGCCGCGGCGGCGTCCACGCCCAGCAACAGTTTTCTTCGTGCCTTTGCGGGTACGCGAATTAGTGCGAGTACGCTGTCCGTGGACAGGCAGATTACGGCGGTGGCGCAGGCCGCGATAAGAGCCAATTTCAATCAGGCGCTTAATATTCATCTGCTGTTCGCGGCGCAGATCGCCTTCCACCTTGTAATTCTTCGAAATAAATTCGCGGATCGCGGCGACCTCAGCCTCCGTCAGGTCCTTAATACGTGTATCAGGACTGACTTTGGTCGCGGCCAAAATTTCGCGCGAGCGCGTCGGGCCGACGCCAAACAAATAGGTCAAGCCCACTTCAGCCCGCTTATTGCGGGGCAAGTCAACGCCTTCAATTCTCGCCATAGCTGATGCTATCCCTGTCGCTGTTTATGTTTTGGATTTTCGCAAATGATGTAAACATGCCCTTTGCGCCGCACAACACGGCACTTGGCACATCGCTTGCGTACCGAAGGTGATACTTTCATGATAACTACTCCTTACTTACTAGTGCAACCAAAGACGCAATATTATACAGGTTGTTGCTTGTTCCGTCCAGTGAAAACAACGTCTCCAGAAAATCATCATGGGACAGTCAGGATGAGAGGGTCTCCGTCAGTCACCGCCACTGAATGCTCAAAGTGAGCCGTTAATGACTTATCCGCCGAGATCACCGTCCACTGGTCGCGCAGGACGCGGGTTTCATGCGTCCCGATCAAAACCATAGGCTCAATTGCGATGGTCATTCCCGGGCGAAGAGGCAATCCAGTTCCAGCGGTACCAAAATTCGGCACCATGGGAGCCTCGTGCATCTGCCGGCCAACGCCGTGGCTGGTATATTCACGTGTAACATGAAGGCCACGACTCTCGACATACTCTTGTATCGCCGCCGAGACATCGCCCGTACGATTGCCGACGCGCATCTTGTCAATTGCCGCGTACAGCGCGCCTTCGGTAATTTCGAGAAGGCGACTGGCCTCTTCAGAAATCACCCCTACTCCAGCCGTAAAGGCCGAGTCAGATACAAAGCCTTGGAACACCGTGCCGCTATCTACAGAGACGATGTCACCCTCGCGCAAAATGCGCTTCTTGCTGGGAATACCGTGCACCATTTCCTCATTAACGCTGGTACAAATCGAGGCCGGGAACGGCGGCTTACTATATCCTTTGAAAGGCGAATAACATCCGTGTTTCTTCAACACTTCCTCAGCAGCCGCGTTGAGGTCAGCTGTTGAAACACCGGGCTGTATCAAATTTTTAACGGTCGCCAGTATTTCAGCATTAATGCGCCCCGAGGCGCGCATGGTCTGAAGTTCTTCAGTGGTCTTGACATTTACCTGGCGTCCAAAATTCATAATTGATTACTTCTTGATCTCTGCTAGCAATGCGTTCGTTACTTGCTCGATCGGTTGTGTGCCATCAACTTCAACCAGTTTATTTTGCGAACGATAATGAGCAACCAGCGGCATTGTCTGCTCAAGATAGACATTGATTCGGCGCGCTACCGTTTCCGCTTTATCGTCGTCGCGTTGATATAGTTCAGAACCATCTACGTCGCATCTGCCGGCGACCACAGGCGGATTAAACTTTTGATGATAGATGTGCCCTTTCGCCCGGCAGGTCCAGCGGCCACTGACGCGCTCGATCAAAATGCTGGGCGCGGCGCTGATGAAAGGAACAAGGTTCACGTCGCCCTTGAAATTGGCAAGCATCTTCTGCAACGCTTCAGCCTGAACCGGGGTGCGGGGAAAGCCGTCTAAAATGGCGCCCGCTTTACAGTCCGGCCGGGAGAGGCGGTCCTTGATCATGGCAATAGTCACATCGTCAGGCACCAACTCGCCCTTATCCATAAAAGACCTGGCAAGTTTTCCTAGATCAGTTTCATTCTTAAGATTCTCGCGGAACAGGTCGCCAGATGAGACATGAACCAACCCGGTTTTTTTTGAAAGAATATTGGCCTGTGTGCCTTTACCAACACCGGGAGGGCCGAGGAGAACGATGTAGGTTGCCATCTTTGCTGCCGGCCTAGCGAACGAGCAGTGATTCCTGATAGCCGTGAAGTTTTAACTCGGCTTCGATGTTTAAGAAAATATCGCGCACAACACCGACTACGATCAACAACCCTGCTGAAGAGACGAGGAACAGGCCCGATGCAGAAGCCTGCCCAATATTGAACAAAGATAATAGTCGGCTCAATAAATATGGCAATGCGGCAACGAAGCCCAGAAAGAAAGCGCCCGGCAAAGTAATGCGTTGTTGAACTTTGTTAAGATACTTGCGGGTCGCTTCGCCAGGATGAACACCCGGGATCTGTGCGCCAACTTTCTTCAAATTATCGCCATAGTTCTGTTGCTCGAACAGAACAGATGTGTAAAAGAACGTGAACGAAACCACCATCAGAAAATACAACAACCAGTAAGCCCAATTGTTGGTACCGGTGCCGCCCAATGTATTCTGGACCGAAATTGCAAAGTTTTTAACGGCCTCGTTGGTCGAACTGGCAAAGTAACTGGCAATAATGGCCGGAAATTGCAGAAGAGCGCTGGCAAAAATCAATGGGATCATGCCTGCCAGATTAACCATCAATGGCAAAGTGCCTTTGACGGGCATGGACATGCGGCTTCCCATCCGCCGGCCCGGATACATGACGGGCACGTTGCGGCGTCCCTGCTGGACATAGACAATGGCGAAGATGACCGCCACGATCACGACGATAGTGAATGTCATCATAAACCAGACGGTAGAAGGGTCGGCCAATAAAGAGGCCAGATTGGCAGGCATACGTGCAACGATGCCTGCAAAAATAACCAACGAAAGACCCTGGCCGCGAATGCCATATTCCGAGATCAACTCGCCCAGCCAAATGGCGAACATAGTTCCAGCGGTCATTGCCATAAGAACAGTAAGAGATGTAAGCCAGGTGTCGGCCGTAAACCCAAATGGAAGAATTTGCTTGCCCAGCGCGCGAACTGAAAGGGAATTAAAAATATTGATCTGGCCAATTGCAGAAAGCGCAGCCATCGGAAGAGCCAGATAATAGGTCCAGCGTTCCATCCACTGACGGCCCGCATGCTGGTCTTCCTGCATACGGCGTTGAAGCGCAGGGATGATCGGGACCAACAACTGCAGAATAATCTGGGCTGTAATGTACGGATACACACCCATCGAAAGCAGGGAGAAATTGGAAACCGTGCCTCCCGAAAGCAGATCAAGAAAACTAAGAAAGCCGCCTGAGCCTGTTTCACTGTTGCGAAAGGCAGTTAAGGTGGCAAAATCAACGCCTGGCGCGACAACATTGGCGGCAAGACGATAAAGCATCAACAATCCCAGGGTAACCAGCAACTTGCGCCGGATGTCTTCCGACTTCCATATAAAGCGCCAACCCGATAACCACGATTTCATTAGAAATCTCCTCGGTTCCGATTATTCGATCACTTCGACGGAACCACCAGCCGCTTCGATCTTCGACCTGGCGCCGGCGCTAATTCTATGAACCTTTACCTTAAGCGCGACTTTGATCTCGCCTCGTCCCAGAACTTTGACCGGGCTTTTCGGATCCCGAAGCAAATGCGCCGCTTGAAGCGACTCCAGATTCACATCAGCTCCAGCCTTAAATGACTCGGATAACTGATCGAGATTGACTTCGTTGAACGACTGCTGATTCGGCGGGGTAAAACCCTCACCGCGAATAAATGGCAAGCGGCGATAGAACGGCAGGTTACCGCCCTGGCGATAAAGACGTCCGCCCTCGCCGGAGCGGGCGCCTGCGCCTTTGGTGCCGCGTCCGGCCGTCTTCCCCTGACCGGCCGAAATACCGCGTCCCACGCGCTTGCGATTCTTTTTGGAGCCCTCATTGGGCACAAGATCGTTTAATTTCATCTCAACCTACTCTTCGATCTTCAAAAGATGAATGATTTTATTCAACATTCCTCGCAGGGCGGGAGTGTCTTTGTGTTCGATGGTTTGATGCAGACGGTGCAAGCCCAGTGCCTTGACAGTTGCCTTTTGATCCTTGGTAAAACCAATCGGACTTTTAACCAAAGTCACCAGCAAGGTCTTGCCATGAGTTGGATTTTTAGGCATGTTGCTTCCTCCGCTCCCAGAACGGCAATAATTCTTCAACCTTCTTGCCGCGCCGCGCCGCTTCCTGCTGAACGGATTTCAATCCATCCAAAGCAGCGAAAGTTGCCATCACCACGTTCAGTACATTGGCCGAACCCATAGACTTGGTCAGGATGTCGCGCACGCCTGCCACTTCGAGCACAGCACGCACACCACCAGCCGCGATAACGCCCGTTCCGGGTGAGGCGGGCTTCAGGAAAACGCGCGCCCCGGCCACTCGTCCGAGTGATTCGTGCGGGATGGTTGTCCCGGCCAGATTGACCGCGCGTAAATTCTTGCGCGCCCGCTCGGAGGCTTTGCGCATCGCATCCGGCACAGCATTGGCTTTACCACTGCCCATGCCGATCATGCCTTTGCGATCACCCACCACAACGGTGACGCGGAAACGGAAGCGGCGTCCACCCTTGACCACTTTCGCAACGCGGGCAATCTCGATCACGCGCTCTTCGAACGCGTCCTGCTGTTCGTATTGTTCTTGCTTTCCAATATTTTCAACTTCTGCCATATCAAACTCCACTCAGGCCTAGAACTGCAGGCCGCCATCGCGCGCGCCATCAGCAAGCGCCTTGACGCGTCCCATATATTTGAAGCCGCCGCGGTCGAAAACAACCGCTGAAATACCCTTGTTTTTGGCGCGTTCCGCCACGGTTTGCCCGACCAGTTTCGCCTGTTCGGATTTCTTAAGGCCCTTGACCTTCTCACGCAATTCCTTGTCAATCGAAGAGGCAGAAACGAGGGTATTCCCCGCCGCATCATCAATGATCTGGGCGTAAATCTCCGTCACGCTGCGGAAGACCGCAAGACGCGGACGTTGAGCAGTCCCGGAAAGGTTCTTGCGCACGCGTTTGTGACGGCGAAGGCGGGCCTCAGCACGATTCGTATTAGCCATGGCTACTTGGCTCCTTTCCCGGCCTTGCCAGCTTTGCGACGAATGCGTTCACCCAAATAACGCAAACCCTTACCATGATAAGGTTCAGGCGGACGCACATTGCGAATATCTGCCGCGGTCTGGCCGACCAATTCCTTGTCGAAACCCATGATCTTGATCTGACGGGTTTTCGCATCTGTTTCGAATGAAATTCCGGCCGGGGGTTCAACCTTGACCGGATGCGAGTATCCAACATACAGCGCCAAATTCTTGCCTTCCATTTCGACGCGGTAGCCCACGCCTTCCACTTCGAGAACAACTTCAAAGCCCTTGCTAACGCCATGCACCATATTAGCGAGCACCGCGCGAGTAGTGCCATGTAAAGCGCGTTCGGCGGGTTCGTCAGAGTTGCGCGTGATGACCAACTGGCTGTTCTCCATCACGATCCCGATCGTCTGGGAAAAACTGTGCTGAAGTTCGCCCTTCGGCCCTTTCACGCGGACGTTCCAACCCTTGACTTCCACCTGCACGCCAGCCGGAATTTCAACCGGCATACGACCAATGCGAGACACTTTTACCTCCTACCTTTACCAAACTTTGCAAAGGATCTCGCCGCCGACGCCCAATTGGCGGGCGCGCGCGCCGGTCATCACACCCTTGGGAGTGGACAATATGGCAACGCCAAGTCCGGAGAGAACCCAGGGGATATCCATCTTCCTAGTGTAGATGCGGCGGCCGGGCGTGCTTACACGCTCGATACCACTTAACACGGGGCGGCGTTCGCGGCGCTCGCCGACGTATTTGATCTTAATGCGGAGAATTTTCTGCTCCACCTTCTCGCCATCCACCACCTCGAAGCTTTCGAGGAATCCTTCATCTTTCAAGATCTTGGCAATCTCAACCTTGATCTTGGAATTCGGCATCGCAACCTGTGCCTGTCCAGCCATCACAGCGTTGCGGACTCGAGTCAACATATCAGCAATCGGATCATTAACCATGATCTACCTCCACCCGCCTACCAGGATGCCTTCACGACGCCGGGCACCTTGCCCTGCAACGCCTGTTCACGGAAGCAGATGCGGCAGAGACCAAAACGGCGGATATAACCGCGCGGGCGTCCGCAACGCTGACAACGGTTGCGCGTCTGAACGGCATTGCGCCGACGGAGCTCACGAAATTGCATGCATTTCTTTGCCATATTATGCTTCCTTCTTGCTGAACGGCATTCCAAGCAATTGCAAGAGCGCTCGCGCATGCTCGTCAGTTTTCGCAGATGTCACAATTGTGATTTCCATGCCGCGCAGTTTGTCAATTTTGTCGTATTCGATTTCCGGGAACACCAGTTGATCTTTAATGCCAAGCGTATAGTTTCCGCGGCCATCGAAGGCATTTGCTGAAACGCCGCGAAAGTCACGCACGCGCGGCAGGGCAATATTCAACAAGCGGTCAAGGAACGACCACATGCGCTCACCGCGCAGGGTAACCTTGGTGCCGATCAGCCGGCCTGAACGCAGTTTGAAGTTGGAAATATCCTTCTTTGCCTTTGTGAGTACGGGCTTTTGGCCGGTAATCTGCGCCAGGTCCGCCACGGCGCTTTCGAGAACCTTCGGGTTATCCAACGCCTCGCCGAGACCGATATTCACTACGACCTTTTCAATATGCGGAATCTGCATGACATTCTTGAAACCGAACGTCTTGAACAGGGCTGGAGCAATCTCTTTTTGATAACGCTCTTGTATATTATTCATCATGATGCTCCACGGCTTAATCAATCAACTGCTGACAGCTTTTGCAAATACGGTGTGCGCCAATTTCATCGCGCTGAATACCCACGCGTACAGCCTCGCCGCATTTCGGGCAGACCAGCATCACATTCGAAATATGGATCGCGGCTTCGAATTGAATGCGGCCCGGGTTCATCTGGCGGCCATTCTGCAATTGCTGCTGCTTCTGGTGCTTGGTGCGGATATTCACGCCCGTCACCACAACGCGGTCATTCTCGTTCATGACATTGATGACTTCACCGCGCTTGCCTTTATCTTCAAGGCGGCCGCTGATTACTTCAACAGTATCGCCTTTGCGAATCTTTACTTTCATACCATTACTCCTGCGCCAGCCTTAGAGCACTTCCGGGGCCAGCGATACGATCTTCATGAATTGCTTATCGCGCAGCTCACGGGCCACGGGTCCAAAAATACGCGTGCCTCTGGGATTCTGGCCGTCGGCGTCCAAAATGACGGCCGCATTATCATCAAAACGGATGTATGAGCCGTCCTCGCGCCGCCATTCCTTCGTCAGGCGAACGATCACAGCATGGACGACTTCGCCCTTCTTGACCGCGCCCTGCGGCGCAGCCGATTTAACGGTAGCCACCACCACGTCCCCGATATGACCGTATCTGCGAGTCGAGCCGCCCATCACATGGATGACAAGCAATTCGCGCGCGCCGCTGTTGTCGGCGACTTTCATTCGAGATTCATGTTGAATCATGATGACTCTCCCGATTTCTTGTCGTCCACAACTTCGGCTACATCCGCGGAGGCAACCGCCGCCAGGCCCGCATCCGCAATGCGGATCTCACGCTTGATCACAGACTCGACCACCCAACGCTTATCGCGAGAGATCGGAGCAGATTCCACAATCTGAACCTCATCCCCAACCTGGCAGCCAATCTCGTCATGCGCCTTGACGCGCTTGCTGGAATAAACAACCTTTTTGTAAAGCGGGTGGCGGAACTTGCGAACGATCTCCACCACAACCGTCTTGGTCATTTTGTTACTGGTGACCTTGCCAACGATTCGACGACGATTATTCATTGCTTACCTTCCTCGGCCACAGCCAGAGACTGATTGAGAAGCGTCTCCATGCGGGCCACGTCGCGGCGCAGGAAGCGCAGGCGGCTGGTATCGGTCAACTGGCCAGACACCTGCTGAAAGCGCAGTTTCATGATTTCCTCGCGCGTATCCGAGAGCTTGGAGCGGATCTCTTCCGCCGACATCTTGCGAATTTCTTCGGCTTTCATTTCTTATTCTCCTGCCTCGTGACTGCTCACAACCTTGGTCTTGATCGGGAACTTGTATTGTGCACCCTTCAAAGCCGCAATGGCCTGATCAGCTGGCAAGCCCGCGACTTCGAACATAATGCGGCCCGGCTTCACGACTGCAACATAATATTCCACGCCGCCTTTGCCGGAACCCATGCGGGTTTCTGGCGGACGATGGGTATACGCTTTGGCTGGAAAAATGCGAATCCAGACTTTGCCGCGGCGTTTCATTTCGCGGACGATCACGCGGCGTGCGGCTTCGATCTGACGAGCAGTAATCCAGGCCGGTTCGAGCGCCATCAGGCCAAACTCACCGAACGAGACTTCTGCGCCTCGCAGGGCTTTCCCTCGCATGCGACCGCGCATTTGCTTGCGCCACTTAACACGTTTTGGCATCAACATAGCAATAACCTCACTCCAGGACGACAGCGTTACTCGCTGACGTACACGCCTTCCGTCGTCTCAGTTTTTTCTTCTGCTTCCGGTGCAACTTCGCCTTTATAAATCCAGACCTTTACGCCGATCTGACCGTAAGTGGTCGCGGCTTCGGTCTTGGCGAAATCAATGTTGGCGCGCAGGGTCTGAAGAGGCACGCGGCCTTCGCGCAGCCAAACATCGCGCGACATTTCCGCGCCGCCCAAACGTCCGCCGACCATGATCTTGATCCCTTTAGCGCCCTGACGAATGGCCTGTTGAATGGCACGCTTCATGGCGCGGCGGTAAGCAATACGACGCTCCAACTGGTCAGCCACATTCTTGGCAACCAGCATGGCATCGGTATCTGGCGAGCTGATCTCTTTGATGTCCAGGTCAATCTTCTTGCCGACCAAAGCTTCAAGAGCAGAACGGATCTTCTTCACGCCCTCGCCTTTGCGTCCGATGAGGATGCCGGGCTTGGCGGTATGAATGGCAATCCGAATCTTGCCGGGGAAACGTTCCACATCGATGCGTGAGACGCCTGCTTTGCCATTCAATATCATTTCTGGTAATTCCTTGCGCAATTCATGCACGCGGATGTTCTTCGCCGCGCCGCCTTTGGATGTGCCGCCCGTCAATAGATAGCGAATGGCGAAATCCTGGTGCAATTGTTCCCGGTATGTCTTGCCTTCGGCGAACCAGCGGCCTTGCCAAGGCTGGTTGATCCCAAGACGCATACCGATTGGATGTACTTTGCGACCCATAAATTCCTCAGTCCTTTCTTACGACCCGCGCTCGCGCAGGATGACGGTGATGTGCGACTGTCGGCGTAAAACCGGCTTGAAACGACCGCGCGCCCCAAAGCGGCGCCACTTGCGAGTGGGCGCTTCGTTGGCAAAAATCTGCGCAACATACAAATCTTCCCGGCTGACGCCGAAGTTTTCCTCCGCGTTCGATACAGCGGACTTGAGAAGCTTCAGCACAGGCTCGCCAGCGCGCTTATTGACAAAGCGCAGGTTTTCGAGCGCGGTAGTAGCATCCATTCCGCGCACACTATCAATCACTAGGCGTACCTTTTGTGCAGACTGAGGCAAAAAACGAAGTTCAGCGCGAATATCGTGCGTCATTATTTAGCCCCTCCTGCCGCCGGAGCCGGAGTAGCCTTCTCGGCCGCGGCCGCGGCGGATTGATGTCCGCGGAAGGTACGGGTGGGTGCAAACTCGCCAAGACGGTGACCTACCATATTTTCTGTAACATAGATCGGCACATGACGGCGTCCATCGTGGACTGCAATCGTATGTCCGACCATCTGCGGGAAGATCACGCTGGCGCGGCTCCAGGTGCGGACGACTTTCTTCTCACCTTTTTGATTCATTGCCTCAATACGTTTGAGCAATTTCGGCTCAATGTAGGGGCCTTTTTTAAGGGAACGAGACATAGTTACCTCTTACCTATCAGCGCCTAGCGGGTTGTCTTGCTGCGACGGCGCACAATATACTGGTCGCTCTTCTTATTGCGACGGGTCTTATAACCCAGGGTCGGCTTGCCCCACGGACTCTTCGGTCCAGCCAGGCCGATTGGCTGACGCCCTTCACCACCGCCATGCGGATGGTCGCGCGGAGTCATTGCAGAGCCGCGAACTGCCGGGCGTATGCCCAAGTGGCGACTACGGCCTGCTTTGCCCAATTTGATATTTCCATGGTCAAGATTTCCGACCGTGCCAATGGTGGCATAGCAGACCTGATGAACCAGGCGCACCTCACCGGACGGCAGTCGGACTTGGGCAAAATCGCCTTCTTTACCGAGCAACTGGGCCGACCCACCCGCCGAGCGGACAATCTGCCCGCCTCGACCGGCCTTCAACTCAATGTTATGGATGAGAGTGCCAACCGGGATATTCGCGATTGGGAGGGAATTGCCCGGGCGGATTTCAGCATTCGGACCAGACATGAGCGTGTCGCCCACTTTCAAATCCAACGGCGCGATGATATAGCGTTTCTCGCCATCCGCATAATTCAACAAAGCCAAACGAGCTGTGCGGTTCGGATCATATTCAATCGCTGCAACCCTGGCGGGGATGCCGTGTTTTTCGCGTTTGAAATCAACCACACGAACAAGTCGGCGATGTCCACCGCCTTGATGCCGCACAGTGACGCGGCCATAAGTATTGCGGCCGCCATGGCGTCCGAGTGAAACGGTCAGCGAACGCTCGGGCGTGGATTTGGTGATTTCTTCAAAGGTATAGCCCGTCATCCCCCGCTGGCCGGGAGTTGTGGGTTTATATTTCTTGACTGCCATTACTGCACCCCTCCAAATATCTCGAGGGTTTGTCCCTCAACAAGAGTCACAATCGCCTTCTTATAGCCCGGCTTGCGAACCATCAGACGACGAGAGCGAGCGCGGCGGCCGCGTTTGGCGGAAACGTTGATAATATTGACACGCTCAACTTTTACATCGAACATGGTTTCAATGGCATCCCTGACCATGGTGCGGGTCGCGTTTTCCACAACCTCGAACGAATATTGGCCGAGTTTGCTCGATTGATAGCTGGATTTTTCGGTCACCAGCGGACGGCGAATCACATCATAAATCGTCGTCATGGGTTTACTCCTTGCCCAAATGCGCCGACAACACGTCAAGCGTTTTGAGCGGCACAACAACCTTATCGTAACCGAGCAGGTCGCGCACATTTAGATATGAGGCCAGCAGGATTTTTGCATCGGGGATATTGCCGGCAATACGCGTCACATTCTCATACGATTCATCGTTAACTGGCATCAGCACCAATGCACTTGCATCACCCACCCAGCCGTTCAACACGGACGCCATCATTTTGGTCTTGGCTTCATCAAGCTGGATGTCGTCTACAACCACAATGCCTGCATCAGCAGCTTTGGCCGAAAGCGCAGAACGCAACGCAGCCTGGCGCATTTTCTTGGGCATGGCCTGCGTATACTTGCGAGGGTGCGGCGTATGGATACGCCCACCGCCGACCCATTGGGCAGAGATCGTAGATCCCTGGCGAGCGCGGCCCGTGCCTTTTTGCTTATATGGTTTACGGCCACCACCTGCAACCTCGCCACGCGTTTTAGTCTGGTGAGTGCCGAGACGCGCGTTTGCCATCTGGCGCTGATAGGCCTGATGCATCAGGTCAATATTCACTTTGGCTTCAAAGATCGCGGCAGGCAATTCAACCTGTTTGATCTTCTCGCCCTTCATGTTAAGAACGTCTACTTTCATGGCTATTCTTCCTGTTTCCTCAGCGCTTATTGCTTGCGCGTCTCTTTCAGCACAACCAGGCTGCCTTTGCCGCCCGGCACGGCGCCATATAGACCAATCAGGTTGCGTTCTGCATCCACCATCACGATCTTCAAGTTCTGAGCGGTGACTCGATCCGTACCCATGTGACCAGCGCGGCGTGAACCGCGATAAACACGACCGGGGGTGGTGCCAGAGCCGTTCGAGCCTGGAGCGCGATTCCGGTCGGAGGTCCCGTGCGTAGCATCCATTCCATGGAAGTGATGTCGTTTGACCACACCCGCAAAGCCTTTGCCTTTGCTCACACCGACCACATCCACACGCTCGCCAATGACAAAGACATCCACTGTTACTTTGTCACCGATGTTCATCTCTGGAGTCTTGGTTCGAAATTCGCGAAGAAATTTCAAAGGGGGAATCTTGCTGGCAGTGAGATGTCCCAACTCGCCATTGGTAAGACGCTTGGGATGGACTTCAGCAAAGCCCAATTGCACAGCCGAATAACCTTCTTTTTCCGGTTTGCGAATCTGGGTAACGAAACATGGCCCAGCTTCGATGAGCGTCACAGGATATGCGACGCCTTGCTCATCGAAGATCTGGGTCATGCCGATCTTCTTGCCAATCAGCCCTTTTAACATAATCGGTTTTTCTCCTTCAAAAGTTTGGCGAGACTGTCAGACCGGGCTTGGTCTGCATCATCTCCTGGCAACGCAGTCAAACAATTTGGCGGGGCATATGCTATTTGCAGGCCACGCACAGAACCGTTCTTGCGCTGTCGAATTTATAAGTGGAAGGAAATTTCCTCCCACCCGCTATTCATTAAATCTTGATCTCGATGTCAACACCGGCAGGCAGGTTCAAACGCATCAGCATATCAATCGTCTTGGAGTCCGGATCAAGAACGTCAATCAGACGATTGTGTGTACGGATTTCAAAATGCTCATGCGAGTCTTTATCAATAAAGGCCGAGCGACGTATTGTAAAGCGTTCTATCTTGGTTGGCAAGGGTACAGGGCCAACCACATGGGCACCGGAGCGTTCAGCTGTCTCAACGATGCGCTTGGCAGACTGGTCGAGAACGCGATGATCGTAAGCCTTAAGGCGGATACGTATTTTCTGTTTGGTCATGATTAGGCCTACTCGATGATCTTGGTGATAACACCCGCGCCGACGGTCAGGCCGCCTTCGCGAATGGCGAACTTCGAACCCTGCTCCAACGCCACCGGCACGATCAACTCCACCGTCAGGTTTACATCATCGCCCGGCATCACCATCTCCACCCCCTCCGGCAGGGTGATGTTGCCCGTCACATCCATCGTGCGAATGTAGAACTGCGGACGATACCCGCTGAAGAATGCTTTGTGGCGGCCGCCCTCTTCCGTCTTCAACACATACACCTGCGCCAGAAATTTCTTGTGCGGCGTGATCGAGCCCGGCTTGGCCAGCACCTGCCCGCGCTCGATGTCCGTGCGCTCGATGCCGCGCAACAACAAGCCCAGGTTGTCCCCAGCCATGCCTTCAT
>JACPYX010000016.1 GCA_016195815.1 Chloroflexota bacterium | reverse complement strand
TGGCCGAGTCACCCTGGCTGAAGAGAATCTGAACGTCGTAGCCGTCCGCCTTCAGGGCGTCTTTGAAGCGGGTTTCATCCTGCACCCAGCGCGGCTCATCCTTCGTCGGCAACACGATGCCAACTGCAAACTGGCCCGTCGGTTGTGCGGCTGGTTTGGCACCGCAGGCTGAAAGAATAGTTGCGATTACTATCAGTACGGCCAAAAGGCTGTAACGATATGTTTTAGACATGATGTTCTTCTCCTTTATCTTGTGGTTAGATCGATTCTTAAAACAGCTTTTAGTGCAGATGTTGGTTCCCTTTCAATCACCTCCTTTCGACATGAGTCGGGTTCGACAAAATGTCATCTACAACGACAGCAACTGCGCCGATTAAACTGGCGTCCTGGCCGAATGTAGAAAGACATATATCCACGTGCTGGTCAATCTCGGGCAGTGAATGTTTATTCACTGTTTCATTTATGGACGGCAAAAGATAATTGCCAGCGCAACTCAATGGTCCGCCAAGAATGATTTTTTCAGGGTTGAAAATATTGATCAAGCTTGCAAAGCCCTGTCCCATGGCTGAACCGGCTTCAGCGAAGGAATCAATAGCTTCCTGGTCCCCAAGGTCCGCCGCCTGCTTTATCAAGGAAATAGTAAGCGGAGTATTTTGTTCCGTCATCAACTTTGGAATAATGTCGCTTCGCTGCATTTCAAGGCGGGCTTGAACCCGCTGAACAATAGAATTTTGATTGGCATAGGTTTCCCAACAGCCGCGATTTCCACAATGGCACGGATTTTGGAAGGGTTCAGCCATGATCGGCGAATGACCAATCTCTCCAGCATATCCATCGTTTCCACGATAAAGCTGGCCGTTCAAGAACAATCCCCCGCCAATACCAACTCCTGCAAAGACAAATATAAAGTCATCGCTATGACGGGCCTCGCCAAATAAATGTTCGGCAATCGCGGCCGCATTGGCATCGTTTTCAATAAAAACTTTCAGGCCGGCGAGAACAGAGAATATTTTTCGAAAAGGCACATTATGCCAATGCAGGTTGGGAGCAAAAATCAAAACCCCTTCTTTCAAGTCAACAGTTCCGGGGATCGCAAGACCAAGTCCCAGGACAAAGTCACCCTGCTGACGAGAAGTCGCCAGCGCTTCATTGACAAGGGCCAGCGTTTGAGAAATCGTCTTATCCTGAGCTTCGGCCGGGTCGGCGCCTTCTGTACGCCGCCATAAAATCTTACCAAGAAAATCGGTTAACGCAACAGACACAAAATCCACGCCCAGTTCAACGCCAATGATATGTCCTGCTTGTGGGTTGATTTCCAACAAAGTGGAAGGGCGACCCATCCCTGCTGAATTCATTCCCGTCTCATGAATCAGACCTCGACTCAGCAATTCTTCAACCAGGCTTGATATGGTGGATTTGTTCAAGCCAGTGACAACCGCGAGTTGTGAACGAGAAAGCGGCGCTTCAGTATGTATCACACGAAGCACAGAGGATAAATTCTTTTCGCGCACGAAAGCTTGATCAGCTGTGTTTTTGGAGGTCATTTCAAATCTTTTGCTTAGTTGGTTGCCACAACATACTAATTATATCATATCGAAATAAAATTGTTGGTCAACCCCAAAAGGCCCTATCAAGAAGATAATGGGGCAAAAATAGCGAAAGATCCTTCACATACTAAAGTCTTTGTATTGCACGGTAATCGGGTAATTTATGGCAATGCTTCCCACCCTGCCAAGTTGGGCGCCAATCTTCCAGCGCAACACGTTTTAAGAAGTGAAATCTGGTAATGATCTAAATTGAAGTGATGGTTTTTAACGCGAATTCCGCCAATCGGCGAAGGACGCAAATTTTTCAAGAATCATTCGCGAAATTTATTCATCTTACAGGCTTTCAGCAAAAACAGCGGTGATGTCCTCCGCGCTTTTTTATTCCATCTCCCCGCTCACCTTCATCCAGGCATTCTTCATGTTCAGCGCGTCCTCTTCCATGATGGGACTCTCGCACAAAATCCGTCCCGCACAACCATGATCGTGTAAAGCGCGGAGCAAGGCTTCCAAATCCAAATCGGCCTCTTCGAGTTTCAAATGATTCTTCTCACCCTTTGGGCCGTATTCGATTCCCGAAAGATGGATGTGCAGGCGTCTGAGCGCGGCTTTGCCAACCGCCTTTTGATACGCGTTCAACAACGCGGACCATTCATCGTAAGTGTTCATCGTCCCGTCGCCGGGACGCGCGTGCAGGTGGGCAAAGTCAACGCAGGGCAGAACGCCTTCGATTTGCTTCGACATTTCAAGCGTATCCTCAAACGATCCCAGCATGGCAGACTTTCCCATCGTCTCAGGCCGGAGGGTGACCGGGTTGCCCGCTTTGCGAAGTTCATCCACGCAGCCTTTCAAGCGCGGGATGGCGATCTTCAGGACTTCTTCAGGCGGGCGTTCAAAGTACGAGCCGGGATGAAAGATGATGTCGGCCGCGCCCGCCAGATTTCCGTAATGAGCCGCATCCATCAGGCGCTTGCGCGACCTGGGCCATTCGTCAGCAGTCGCGTTTAAGTTGATGAAGTACGGCGCGTGGACGCTGAGCGAAACTCCCTGCTCACTGGCAATTTGCTTGATGGCCGCGCAAGTCTCCTCCGAGACGCGCACCGATTGCACCCAACCCAATTCGAATGCTTGCAAGCCAATGGATTTGCTAAATGCAATTGCGCCGACCGATCCGCCCGGTTTTTTGGGCGTGCCGATGGGTGAACCAACCGTGCCGAAACGAAACGATAAAGTCATATATTCTCCAGTTTCCAGTGTTCAGCGGCCAATGATCAGTGGAGCAACTTTTGACCACAACGGCGGACCGAGGATCAACAAACCGATCAACACCGCGCCCAGGGCGGCGATGAGCACCGCGGCCGCACCCACGTCCTTGCCGACTTTCGCCAGCGGATGTTTTGCCGGGCTGGCCAAATCCACCACGGCCTCGATGGCTGTGTTTAAAAACTCGGCCATCCAGACCAGCAGAATGGCCATGATCAGCATCACCCAATCGCGGGCGGATAATCTCAGCCACAGCCCCAGCGCGACCACGATGACGGTGATGACGGCATGAATCCACGCGTTGTGCTGTGTCCGCAGAACGTAGGCCCAGCCGTGAAAAGCATGGACAAAAGAGCGCAGGCGGGATGTGATAAAGTTCGACATTCGATACTCGATATTGTTTATAAGGGTTAGGATTCCCGAATCTCGATTCCCGATAGCCCGATGCTTGTCAGGATTTCACTCTGCGCCTTCCACATCTTTGATTTATCGTCTGGTTCGGCGTGGTCGTGTCCAAGCAAATGCAGAGTCCCATGCACGACCAGTAATTGGACTTCCGACTCAAGCGGATGGTGCGCGGCGCGCGCCTGTTCAGCGGCACGCGGCAATGAGATGAGGATGTCGCCCAGGTAAGGCGCGCCCGTTTCCGGGTCCGTTTCGGATGCGGGAAAGGACAGCACGTCGGTGGGCGCGTCGACTCCCAAATAGTCGCGGTTGAGTTGATGCAATTGCGCGTCGTCGGTTAGAACGATTGTGATGTCGCCGCTCGCAGATTGATGCGCGAGCGCGTTCGAGGCGGCGCGTTCAATCAATTCCGGCGCGACCGGCAAAGAGTCAAGGCGTACTTCGATGTTGATCATTTTTTCTCTTTGATTGGTGTTGTTTTGGAGACAGTGTTGGCAGGCGGTTCGGCGGCGGGATATTGGATACGCGGATGGTATGTGCCGCGTAAAGTCGTGACAAAAGATTCGGTGATGAGCGTCAAATCGCGCAGGGTCAGTTGGGTATTATCGAGCTGGCCTTCTTTTTGACACCAATCAATCACGGAGCGCACGACGGCGCGCAAGGCGTCCTCGCCTTCAGGGCCTTCGGCGCGCGTGCGCGCTTCGGCCGCGTCGGCCAGCATCAGCAAAGCCGTTTCACGCGAACTCGGGCGCGGACCGGGATAGCGGAATTTGTTGATGTTCACTTTCATCGCATCGCCGCCTGCCTTTTGAAGCGCTTGGTTGTATTGATAGCGCGTCAACATCGTGCCATGATGCTCGAGAATAAAATCATCAATGCGGCGCGGCAGGCGATGCTTGTGAGCCAGCTTCACTCCGGCATATACATGCCCAATAATGGCGGCAGCCGCATCTTCGGGCGTGATGTCTGTGTGCGTGTTGAGATTGCCCGGCGCCTGGTTTTCGATGAAGAAGGAAGCATCGGCGGATTTGCCAATATCATGATAGAGCGCGCCGACACGCGTCATAAGCGGGTCTGCGCCGATCTTTTCGGCGGCTTGCTCCGCCAGGTTGGCAACCTGCAAACTGTGTTGATATGTGCCCGGGGCGTTCCGCAGGAACATTTGCAGGAGCGGAAAATCGGGGCGAGAGATCTCGAGTAACTGAAGCGGCGTGGGCAGGCTTAGAAATTGAGCCAATGAATATTGCAGCAGCAACGCGGCACTGGCCGACGCAAGTCCATTGACCAGCGCGGCGGCGGCCAGTGTCGCAATTCCAATCCAATCCAGCGAGGCGGAGGGCAACCGATAGGCGAGGATCATGGCAATGCCTGCGCCTGCGATTGCCATCCCTGCGCGAAAGAAAGCCCAGAAACGGCGCGCCGGGCCAAGTGTCAGCACTCCGCACAACGAAGCCAGCAAATAATAAGGCATCAGGTCAAGTGTGTTCGGTAATCCATAGACAGCCAGCACGCCGATTACGATCGAAACGATCATACCGGTTTCCATGCCGAACAATGTAGTTAGCAAAAGGCCAACCGCCGGAAGCGGATAGAGATAAGGAACGACGGTCCGGTTGGGAATGACCAGCCGCGCGCCCAGCAAAAAGATAATAAAGATCAAAACCGCCACAAGCAGGCTGCGCGAGTCGGCCAGGAAAGAAAGCTTCGTGAGACGATAAAAATACAGGCTGATCAACACAACCGACAGGATGGTCAACGCGCCGATACCAAGATATGTTTCAACCGGCTGGTCGGAACGGATCAGGCCAAATTCCTGCAAGGCTTCCATATCTGCCGGTGTGATTACGTCTCCGCCGGCCACAATGGTCTCGCCCGTTTTATAGGCCTGGACGATTGGCTCCACCGCAGCGCGCGCGGACGTTTGAGCGGCCGCCGTTAAATCTTCACTATACCGGCTGTTGGCAACCACGAACGCGCTGACCAGTTCCGTGACCAGCGCAGCGTTCTGCTCGCTCAACGTCAAACTGACGCGCGACGGCACGCTGCCTATGACGTCATCCACCGAGTCAACGCGGACTGCGCCATGCATTACATCCTCAAGCACGCGCAAAGACTCTTGTTGGATCTGCTCCCAACGCGAATCAGACAAAGCCAAAATTTGCTGAATACTTTCAGGACTCAAACTGATCTCGCTGAGCGCGGCGATTTCCTGTTGTTTTTGTTCCATAGTGGAGGCCACGTCCGAGCGCGCCAGAGTGATGAATTGCAGGGCAGATTTGAGCCGGTCAATTTGTTGGCGGGCAATGGCCGGGTCGGGAGGAGTGTAGACGGGCTGAACCGCTTTTTGGGCGGCCTGACGCGCTTCATCCGTCCTCACCTGGCTGACGTATTCACGATCAAATGGGGCCTGCAAGTTTCGCGGCGCAACATCCCCCGCCCGCAGCGGGAGCGCCGCCGGGCGCAGACTCAACGGCAGAGCCAGCGCGGCATACGTCACCAGGCCAATGGAAACCAGGATGAAGATTTGGAGGGTGCGCGGCTGCGCGGAAGCAGGCGGATGGTTTGCCATAAAGAAAATTCACCACGGAGTCACAAAGCACACGGAAATTTTATCGGTGTTCTCTGCGGCTTCCGCGGTGAAAGAAGAAACTACTTTGCGAGCAATTCTTTGACCACTGCGCTGATCTGGTCATTGGCGGCGCGCCCGGCCACTTTGGGCATAAGCGCTTTCATCACCCTGCCCATATCGGCTGGCGCGGCGGCGTCCGTTTCGGCGATGGCGGCCTGCGCTAGGGCGCGCAGTTCGTCGGCGCTCATGGCTTTCGGCAGGAAGACCTCCAGCACTTTGATCTCGGCCTCATTGTCCGCGATCAGGTCTGCACGGTTGGCCTTTTTGGCTTCTTCGAGCGCCTCGCGGCGATTCTTGATTTCCTTTTGCAAAAGCGACATGACCGCCGCGTCGTCCATCTGGACGCGTTTGTCCACTTCGATCTGCTTAATGGCGGCATTCACCATGCGGACGGTCCGCAGGCGCACCGCATCACCGGATTTCATGGCATCTTTCATCGATTCGATTAGTTGAGTTTTCATATCCATACTTAAAATTATACCCTTTGGATCTACAAATTACGATTTGCCATTTCGCCAATACGCTTCTCTGCCAACGTCAGATAATCTTCGTTGATCTCATACCCTACAAAACGCCGCCTGGACTTCAATGCCGCCAGAGCGGTTTGACCTGACCCCATGAATGGATCAAGAACAACTTCGCCCGCAAATGTATAAAGCTGGATCAAACGATACGGCAATTCAACCGGGTACGGCGCGGGATGTCCGATCTTGCGCGCCGACTCGGACGCGAACGACCAGACCGATTTAGTGAATTCGAGGAACTCTTCTTTCGTGATCGTATCCTCCCTCGACTCGGGCCGGGCGCGGCGGAATGAGCCTTTCGAGAACACCAGAATATATTCGTGCACATCGCGCAGGGTCGGGTTGGATGCCGACTGCCACGAACCCCAGGCCGTCGAAGCGCTGGCCGAAGCGCCTTTGTCCCAGATGATCTCGCCGCGCATCAGGAATCCGATCTCAAGCATGTCATGCAAAATGAAAGCGTGCAATGGAAGATATGGCTTGCGTCCGAGATTCGCCACGTTGATGCAAGCCCGCCCGCCGGGCACCAGCACACGCCAGGTCTCGGCCCAGACGCGTTTCAGGAAGGCCAGATATTCTTCCATGCTCAGGTCCTCGTCGTAATCCTTGCCCACGTTGTACGGCGGGGATGTAACCATCAGATGCACCGAAGCGTCCGGCAGGTCGGCCATCTTCTCGGAAGAAGCGTGGAATATGGTGTTCAGTTTTGCGGGTGGAATGGGATTTTCGATAAAGCGCATCTCTTCGACTGGCGGCTGGTCTTTGTAAAGACGCATTGAATAGAAAGCCGAGGCGTCGTGTCCTTCACGGCCGGGCGAACCGAAGGAAGTAGTCCTGGTCGTCTTGGTGATCTTACTGTTTTTTCTAGGCATGGCTTTCCAAAGAATCCTGGAACAACGCCAGGTCATTCGATGAAAATCCGCGCTCGATTAGATCGAACTCATACCGCGTGCGCCTGACCGCCGCCTGATACGCGTACTCGAACAACGGGCCGCGTTCGGCAGAATCCAGATTCATCCAGGCGTGAGAGTCGCGCGGCAGAAACGGCACGACAAATTTTCTGAGCGCAGGAATAAAAGTCAACGCTTCAAACGGATAATATAGTTTGCCGGAACGAAGCGCCGGGCTGTCAATCAGGTCCGGGTCGAGCGGATCAAGTTCGGCGGGCGAAGGGATCATCCCGGATTCCTGGCAAGAAAGCCAAAGGTCAATGTAATTGGTGTGCGCGTAAAAATCCTGGGCGGTGTGCGTGAGGCGTCCAAAGGCTGCCCATGCAGACTCGACTTCAGCATGTTTCAACGCAGGAAAAATCAACGCGCGCTGTTCTTCAATATAAGCTTTGGATTTTTCAAAAGCATTGTTATCAAAATGATATTCGTTGTGGCCGAGTTGTCCGCTCAAAGCATCCTGCTTTATATTCGACGCAACAATGATCTCGAGCGCGCGCGGACTGAACACCTTGCCCAGCGCGCGGCGGGTGATCTCCGCATGGATCCGCCTCAGCATTTATTTCAAACCCTTGAGTTCATAGATCTCGGCGGCCTGCTCACGCCCCTTGACCATGATCGGCGCAAGCGGGCTGGCAACGACATGATCCCTGACAATATCATAAGTGGCTTTCTCAATGAGAATCTGCCCGCTATGAGCGGCTGCCTGCAATCGAAACGCGAGATTGACCGGATCGCCGATGGCTGTATAGTTGAAAAGCTCGGATGTGCCCACGTTGCCGACTATTGCCGTGCCGGTTGTGATACCAATGCGAAAGGCCATGTGTTGTTTCGCGTTTTCAATCATCAGGTTGGCATTTCTGGAACGTTCCAGGATGTCCAATGCAGCGCGAGCGGCACGCAAGGCATGATCCTCCTGCTGGTCGGGAGTGTTCCAAAGCGCCATGACCGCATCGCCCATGAATTTATCCAGCGTGCCTTCTTGTTCCAGGATGGATTGCGCCGCCATGGACAGATATTGATTAAGCACGCTGAAAATCATCTCAGGTTCGTGTTTCTCGCTATAAGATGTAAAACCTTTTAGATCAGCAAAGAGAATGGTAACTGTTTGCTTAACACCGTCCAATTCAAGGTTGCCGGGATCAGCTAGCAAACGATCACGGACGCGCGGTGCGACCACGCGCCCAAACGTCTTGCGAATTAACTCGCGTTCAGCCTCCAGTTTTCGAGTCTCGGTCAAATCTTCAAAGACATAGGTTGCGCCCTTCGTGCCGAGATAGGCGTCGCGCAGCGGCGAGACGGATAGACGCAAATGCAGTTCGCCCCGCTCCGGACTATTGTGGCTGACTTCTGCGCTAAGGAGCGACCCGCCATTTTTAATTTTGCCCTCCGCCATGCTAACCATCTCGCCGCCCAATCCCGGAATAACTTTTGCCAGCGACTTGCCGATGGCTTTCTTGACCGGCACACCGAGTATAGTTTCCGCCGCGTGGTTGAGCAAAGTAATGCGCCGCTTAAGATCGGTGGTGATGATGCCGGCGGCGACGGATGCGAAGATATCATCCATCAGGTTCTTCATTTCCATTGTCTGGTCGAGGGTGCGGCGCAGATTGGAGAAGAGGCGCGCGTTTTCCAACGCCAGAGTGGATTGAGCCGCGACCGCCGCCAGGAAATCAAGGTCATCACTGGTGTAGAGATCGCCGGAGCGGCGCGGACCCAGAACCATGAAGCCAATGAGCTTGCCCTCATAGTGCAGCGGCACAAAAGTGAATCCCATCAGCCGCTGGTATTGATTGGCGGAATTCTGCAAAAGGGTTGGCAAAGGCCCATTGGTCGGAAACCAGATGGGCGTCCGGGAGGAGGCGAGCAAATGGATAAGCGGCTCTTCGATTTCGTAGGCGGGCGCAGAGTCTTCACGCGTCGCATTTGGGAAGTATTGCCCCAGATCGTCGTTGTAAAGGTAGATGATGAATTTCTCGGGCGAGAGAGCCTGCATAATTTGGCTTTCCAGCGTATGCAGGGTTTGCGTCAGGTCGGGCGTGATGACCAGGCTGCGCGAAAGGCTGGTGAGGGCGCGGCGATAATCGGCGGGCGCGCGATAGAAGAGGCGGTCAATGCCGCGCTGAATAAAACCGCGCAGGGGATTGAAAATGATGACGAGCAAAAGGAGATAAGACGCAATCACAAACGGGTCGTTGGCATGCACAGTTTGCTGGAGAAAGATCGAGAACAAAGCGAGCATGACATAAAAGAACAGGAAAGCCGCGCCGATTGCCAGCATGTAGGCCAGCGCCCGCGAAAAAAAGCGGTCTACATCGAGCAGACGATAGCGAAGAATGGCATACGTGATGGATAGAGGAAATACGATCAACGCCGGGAAGATCAACCAGGCGCGAAACTCGGTGATCACCCCAAACGCCAGCGGGCCGAGATAAATCACGCCTGGCAAAAAGGCGATCAGGGCGCCAAAGATAATGACACGGCTTTGCTGACGCACCAGAGGCAGGTCACTGCTGACGATGCGATAGACGAGGGCGCCCATGAAGAAGATCGCGGCCGAGACAGTAAAAAGATAACCCGGAGTCCACGCGTTGATATAGTCATACGGCGTTGTCGGGCGGAAAAGAATGTAAAGAACGCGCGGAGCTAAAAGTACGAGAATGCCCCATGACAATAACCGCAGGAACGGCCAGCGACGGATAAATCGCACAGGCTTGGGAAATACAAGCGCAAGATGCACCAGACCGGCCGCATTAACAAGCAGGGCCAGCGTCCAGATCACAGTGGCATGATTGGTGCTGCTGATGTCAAAGAAGCCAACCGTAATAATGGATAAGCCTGAAACATAAGCCAGCAGGGCGCGGCTGGCGTGCATGTCGCGGCGGAGGGAATAAGTCCACCAACCAATGGCCAGGAAGGCCAGCCCAACAAGATAAGGAACGATGTAGAGCGTAACGACATCTGTGATGGGCATTTGTTTGAGCGGAGTAATCTCAAGCAGGAAAGGCGTCCCATCGCGGCGGACAAAGCCGGCCTGCACGGGCAGAGTCCCATTGCGATAAAGAAAAGCCAGCACGTCCTCGCCAGTATAAACGGGCTGTCCATTCAAAGCCACAAGACGATCCGAGAACACCACGCCCGAATTGCGAGCCGGCCAATCTTTTCCATCCACCAGGCTGACGACATTATTCGGCTCGAGCATCAGCCCAAGGAACGGCGCACGCGCCCAGCGTGCGGCCCAGAAGGGCGTGATGACAAGCATCAAGAGGGCAATGCCTGCCATAAAAAGCGACGGAATATGAACCAGCCAATTACGCACGGAAGGGGTTTGCATATGGGTATACTGAAATTATAATCCACCCATGTCTTTTTATACGCGAAAAGGGGATGATGGAACGACCGGCCTGCTGGGGCAGGGACGCGTCGCAAAGTACCATGCCCGCATGGAAGCGCTCGGCGCGTTGGACGAATCATCCGCGGCGCTGGGGCTGGCGCGCGCTTCAACGCGTGATCCGCGCTGCGGGCCGTTGCTGCTCGAAGCGCAACGCGACCTATACCGGATCATGGCCGAAGTGGCGTCTCCGCCCGAAAACGCAAACCAGTTCCGCTTCGACCCGTCGCGCCTGGAATGGCTCGAAGTGCAAACCGACGCGTTGACCAAAACGATCGAGATGCCCAAAGAGTTTATCCTGCCGGGCGATTCTCAATCGGGCGCGGCGCTTTCGCTGGCGCGCGCAGTAGTCCGCCGCGCCGAACGCCGCGTGGTGGAATTGTTCGACAACGAAGAAATTAAAAACCCGGCCCTGCAAAAATATCTCAATCGTTTATCGTCATTGTTGTTCGTGCTCGAATTGGTCGAAAACCGGGCGGCGGGGAAATCAACTACAAAAGCAAAAAAGTAAGTTAATGGAGAATCAATGACAGGCACAATCATCAATGTCGCTGCCGTTCTCATCGGCGGTGCGCTCGGAATGTTATTCGGCGCGCGCGTCCCGGAACGATTAAAAGCCACCGTTGTCACAGGCATGGGACTCTTTACCGCCGCGATAGGGATTCAAATGTTTCTCAAGACCGAAAACCCATTGATCGTATTGGGCGCATTGCTGATCGGGGCTTTACTCGGCGAATGGTGGCGGATCGAAGACGGCCTGCAGGCATTGGGATTAATCCTCGAAAAGCGTTTCTCCAAACCGGACGCGGAGGGTTCGTCCGGCAAATTTGTGCGCGGATTTCTGACGGCCTCTCTGCTATTTGCCATTGGTCCAATGGCTATCCTTGGCTCGATACAAGACGGCTTGACCGGCAATTACAATACACTCGCCATTAAATCCGTGCTGGATGGATTCGCGTCGCTGGCATTTGCATCCACGCTGGGAGTGGGCGTTTTGTTTTCAAGCATCATCCTACTGGTATATCAGGGCGGTATCAGCCTGCTGGCGGCCCAATTGAACACGATCGCCACCCCGTCCATGATGAACGAGATGACCGCCACTGGCGGCGTGATCCTGACCGGGCTGGCGATCAGCAGTTTGCTGGAGATCAAAAAGATCCGTGTCGGAAATTTTCTGCCCGCGCTGGCGATTGCGCCATTAATCGTGTGGATTCTAAGCAGGCTGGGAATTTAGCTGGAAAATCACGGCGAGGCAGAATCAAAAAGGACGCGGGCAGCCGCGCCCTTTTGCGTTTAATATTTCGCGCTGCGCTTACTTTACTCCCGCCTCTGACAGCGCCTTATCAATTTCCTGTTGGAAAACACTGAAAGATTGCGCGCCATCCACGTTGACAGTCTTCGCCTGCCCATTTACGGTATATGAGATAACGAAGAAGGGCGTGCCCTGAATGCCGGCCGCGCGCGCATCATTGAAATCCTGCTCTGTTTGACTTTTGTATTTATTGCTCGAAAAACATGAATTGTAAGCATTCATGTCAAGCCCGATGCCCTGGGCAATTGCCTGCAAACGGCGCGCAGTGAACGAACCGGCATCTTCGCCGATCACATTGGTGAAGAGCGCATCGTGCATCTCCCAGAATTTGTTCTGATCGGCGGCGCAATAGGCGGCCATTGCAGAGTTCTGCGATTCAACCCCGCCCTGAGCGATGTTGCCGCTCACCCAGTTGCCAGCTGAACGATAGGTGTATTGCAGCTTGCCCGTCTTGACATAAGCTTCGATAATCTGTGGCTCGGTATCCCGCCAGAAATTTTTGCAAAAGGGACACTGAAAATCAGAAAACTCCGTCAGCTTGACAGGCGCATTCGGATTGCCGGTCGAATTACGGTCTGCTTGCGGGCGCGCGTTCGGCGTCGAAGCCTGAACGGCGGCAATCGGTTTAAGTTGCGGATACACAAAGAAAAACACCAACAGAAACGCGCCGACAACGATCAGCCCGATGGTGATCAACTGTGTACGTTGTTGTTCACGGCGGCGCTTTTCACGAAGCTCCTGACGTTTGCTCATGCCGCCTTCTCGATCTTTTTTACTCATTAATTCACCTCAAGTATTCCTTTCATGACGAAAATTTTTCCCTGTTCAGGAACTTTTATCATGAACGCGGGGAAAGACTTACTTTTTGGTTAAGCGTTCATCCATCCACGCCGTCATGGTCTTCAACACTTTGTCTTTTTCAGGCTCGTTATGAATCTCGTGATACCAACCATCCCACGCAACAAAGGTGATGTTCCTGCCGCCATGCTCGGCAAATTCGCGGCTGGCCTGCGACGAAGTCAAGCGGTCGCCGGTTCCGTGCATCAGTAAAAGTGGAAGCGGAAACTCGGCGGCATGATCCAGCGCCCACAGCCCGGACTCATACATACCAACGAACAACCGCGCCGACATTTTGTCATGCACCAGCAGGTCTTTTTCGTAAGCGCGCACAATTTCCAGGTCCCGCGAGAGCGCGGCGGTTTCCAACTCGGAGGCCTGTGTAAAGGCCGGATAAATGCTATTCATCATGCGTCCCAGCGTCACCTTGATCGCAGGCGGATCAAAAGCCAGCTTCAGCCACGGATCGGTGGCGATGACGCCCGCCAAAGCGGGTTTATGGCGCAGGGCAAAGTTAATGACCTGATTCCCGCCCATACTATGACCATATAAAAAGCGCGGCAGGCCGGGATAGCGTTTCTCCATCAGCGCCAGGAAATCGGCGACGTCATCCATCATGGCATCGTATGATGGCGTGTGCCCGCGCGGGCCGCCGGTCTTGCCATGTCCGCGCTCATCGTAACCGACTAAAACATAACCGGCTTTGCTGAATGCCTCACCGACGTGCGCGTACCGCCCGACATGTTCGCCATGTCCATGCAGGAGACAAACAACAGCTTTTGGTGCTTTGTCCGGTTCCCAGCCGCGCATATAAAACCTGATTCCATCCTTGCTTTCCCAACCCGATTCAAAAGATTTCATTTCAGCCTCCTGCGGTGATCTTGAACTCACAGTTATTATGCCCAACGGCGCGGCAGGATGTCTCCTCGATATCAAACTCGCGGCTGACTGCCCAATACAGAGCCTCGCGAATTAATCCCTGCGTGACATAACAGATTGGCATAGAATTTTTCTGCCCCAGCGTGGCCGGGCTGACATGGTCAACGAAAAGAAAATCCAGGTCGAGCGTGTGAGCGGTTATATCACCCTGTTTGTAACTCAGCACCCGTGCCAGCAGATCCAAAGCCGGCTTGCAGCGCATTGACGCAGGCAATCCGCGCACCAACGCGGATTGCGCCCTGACGCCAAGCGCCGCGTCATTCAGCACGCGCTCCCATAGTTTGCCGCCGATCCGCAGAAGCGTGCCACGTGCGCCATGACCGTAATACGTCCGCATGGCAGATTGCAGCCCCGCGTAAACTTCCGCTGCGCGCTTATCATCGAGGCGATTCACTTGCGCCGAACTCGACCATTCGGCAGGCAGGTTATCTTTTTCAAGTACGGCAGATAAATTTTGTGAACCGATCTCAAATGAAAGCGTCTCAACAAACTGGCGCAGTAAGCGGGGCGAGAAAAGAACTTCCGATACGGTCATAACCTATGCAGGTTCCACCCGGCAGGTGTACACCGGAAATTGCTCCCCCGTACGCCGAAAGCCAAGCCTGTGATACAACGCCAGCGACGCGGCATTATTACTTTGTGTGTTGACGGTGATACGAGACAGACTATTACGTTCGTTTAATTTCAGGATAAGATCGCGCACCAGTGCGGCTCCCAACCCACGCCCCTGCGCCTCAGGCCAGACGGCAAGCCGGGCGAGATGCGCCCCAAACGGATTCGCAGTTGACAACTGATACCCGATCACGCCTGAAGCGTTCTCCGCGACGGTCGCATACATGGCCTGCGAAAAAGCTTTGCTCAACGCACTCAGAGAATTATGCCAGAGCGGTTCAAAGGCGGCGGCGTCCACTTCGACCACGCGCGGCAGGTCATCCACGCTCATTTTACGAATCACAATGCCGGCAGGCCGCGGCACAGGCAAAATTGATCGTTCAAGCCATTCAAGCAGGACAATGTGCTGGCAAAGGGTAAATCCACTTGGAAGCAGGAACGACTCGAACCAGCGCTGTGTGGCAATGGCCGCCACCGTTGCGCCGCCGCGAGCAAGCAAGTCGCCGCGCGCTGCCTCCCATAACGGCGGCCAGGCTGAAGGTCCGCTAAGGTGCGAGGCCTGGACGAAAAGTCGAATCCAGGCAATGGAATCGGGATCGGGCGGACAGGCCAATGCAGATGTCACGCGTCCATCTTCTTCTGTAACAAAATAAGGGGGATAGCCAAGCCACTCAAGTGGGCCGCGCCAATCGAGGTGCCGGTGAACGCGCGGCTCGAAGAAAATGAGGTCGGCAATCTTGTGTTGGTCGGCAGAAACCGCCGGGCGGACCTGCAAGCCTGCTTTAAGCGCTGCCGATAGCTTGGCCGTGATCATCTTTGCAGGAGACGCAGAAAAAATTTGAGGATGCGTTCGAAGATGGAAGGTTTTTCTTTGGCATCGAGCGAGCCGATCATCTTAAAAGCAGAGTCGGCTATCTTGCCGCTTTTGAGTTTGATGCCCGCTGCAGATTTAAGCACGATGGCGCGCATGTCACCTTCACCCGCCGCGGCAAATAACGATGCAGAACGTTCATAAGCCGCGAGCGCCTCTTCCGTGCGATGAAGGCCTTCGAGCGCGGCGGCCTGGTTGCCAACCGCGATGCCCTGACGTTTGAGGTCCTGGATATTGGCAAAGACTTCCTCTGTGCCCAATGCGGCATTCAAGGCTTCCTGCGCTTTGCCTGCTTGCAAGAAAGCGACGCTCATATTGTTCTTCATCTCGGCCGCGTTGATCTGGTCGCCGAGCGCGGCATAGCCTTTTAGCGCGCTTTCAAATATGCTTGCGGCAGATTCGTACTCGCCTGCTTCAAAGGCCAGTTTCCCTGTTTGAGATAGTTCCTGAAGTTCCAGTGCAGTGGGCATTTTCGATTGGGTCTGTGGAAAGCAAAAACATCATAACGTGATATCAAGCAAACCTTCGGCCACTGAGCGGAGCTTATCGGTGGACATGGAACTGAGTTTCAGCGCCAGTTCAAGATATGGACGGTTGACCGGCTGGCAAACGAAGGTTTGCAATTCCTTGGGCAGTTCGAGGAACTGTTGCACGGAGCGCTGGTCGGTCATCCATTGACCAACAGGACCGCTCTGGTCAAAGAAAGTTTCAATGCGGCTTCCGAGGGCTGTCAATACTGCTTCAAGTTCGGGCAAAGGGATGGGCCGCTCACCGAGTTCATAAGCTTTGATCCGCGCGCCCGAAATGCCGGTCTCCTGTGTAAGCGCCTTGATGGAAAGGCTGGCATGATTGCGTTCCTGCCGAAGCAAGGCGCCGATCATACGCTGGCGCAATTCGGCAAGTTGCGGCAGGTCAATTGGGTCAGTAGGTGAAGCCTCGCTCGAAATGGATGATTTGCCCCAGAAATGGTCAATGGGCAAATTGAGATAATAAACCAGAATCTCAAGTTCAGGCAAAGAAGGAGCGCGGCGGCCTTCTTCGTAGGCGCGGAAGATGCCTTTGGTCACGCCGATGGCTTTGGCACATTCATCAATATTGCGCCGCGCCGCCATGCGCGCGTCACGGATCAATACACCGAGTTTTTTTGTGCGAAGAGTTATATGAGAGCGGGTATCCATGCAGTCCTCGTAGGCCGATTATAGCAGAGAACACCGTGTGAACAATCAACGTCGCTGATGACTGGCAAGCCGATCTGCAAGAGCATTGCCAAAAAGTTCGGCGCCCAGTTTGAACCCGGCAGCTTCCAGGCGCGGCGAGAAGGCCGGACGAATTCCGGTGGCTTTTAACTCTCCCAACACTTTGCCTCCCTCGCCAATGCCGGTGATTTCAAACTTGAAGACGTCTGTCAGCACAATCGTATCGCCCTCCATGCCGGCGACTTCAGTAATGGCGATTACTTTGCGTGCGCCATCTTTCAAACGGGATTGCTGAACGATGAGATCAACGGCTGAGGAGATTTGTTGGCGAACGACTTTTAGCGGCAGGTCCATGCCTGCCATTAACACCAGCGTCTCGAGGCGCGAAAGCGCATCACGCGGGGTATTGGCATGTAAGGTGGTCAATGAGCCATCGTGGCCGGTATTCATGGCTTGAAGCATGTCAAGGGCTTCGCCGCCCCGGCATTCGCCCACCACGATTCGGTCGGGCCGCATACGCAGCGAATTACGAACAAGATCGCGAATGGTGGTCGCGCCGCCGCCATCCACATTGGCAGTTTTGGTTTCCAGCCGTAGGACGTGATCCTGTTGAAGCTGTAACTCGGCCGCGTCTTCGATGGTGATGATGCGCTCATTTTCCGGAATGAAGCCGGACAGCACGTTAAGCAGCGTGGTCTTACCCGAACCTGTTCCGCCCGAAATGACGATATTCAAACGCGCCAGCACGCAGGCTCTTAACAACTCGGCCATATTTTGGGTCAGAGAGTTATATTCGACCAATTGCCCAATGGTGAGTTTATCCCTGCGAAATTTACGAATGGTAATGGACGGTCCGTCAATTGCAACAGGCGGGACAACCGCATTGACACGCGAACCATCCGGCAGGCGGGCGTCAACGGTGGGACTGTCCGGGTCCACGCGGCGGCCAAGGGGCAGGATGATGCGGTCAATGATCCGCATCACATGGGCATCGTCATCGAAGGTCACATTGGTGCGTTCGAGCTGTCCTTTTTTTTCCACATACACTTTTTTCGGGCCGTTGACCATGACCTCGGTAATTTCTTCGTCATCCAGCAAAGGCTGGATCGGCCCAAAGCCCATCATATCGTTCATCACATCCAGAAAGATGGATTTCTGAATATCAGCGGGCAGGCTGATGCGCGCCTGCTCGTACACGTCCTTCAAGCGCTGTTGGATAAATTCGCGGCGGCGGTCAAATGAGATGCCTTCGCTTTCGATCCCGCGCGAAAGGTTATCAATTAAAAAGCGCTTAAGCTTGCCAAGATCAGAAGCGGATAAGCGCGAAGCGCCCGAAGCGGCTGGTTGAGTCATACGTCTACTCTTTGGGTTGTTCCTGGTGCGGCAATACCCACACGATCTGGGAACGTTGCACGGCCAGAAAAGGGGCCTCGAACTGAACCTGACCATTTGCCGAGAGAATGGTTACATTGGTCATGGCGAGAAAAGGTTCGTCGCGATCCAATTCATCCTTCAAGCGCTCCCCTTTCCGCACGTGAACCTCGCCGCGCAGCAATTGACTGGTTGTCTGAATTGTGGCAGGCACGGAGATCTTTGTCACTACGTTGGTAAAGAACTTGCCTTTTTCGTCGAATTCAATATTCATCTTTGTCTCCCAAATTATTTGGCGCGCAGGCGCCTGGCCTGATCGACCATTTGTTGCGATGCTTCTTTCAAAACAACCGAAGCTGTGTCCTGCGGGAATTTCGATGCGATCGGCTGATGCAGGTTGTTGGCCAGGGAGAAATTCCCGCCGAGATATGGCATGGCCATTTTGATTTCAACGCCAATGATCTTTTCGGCTTCCGCTTTGGTCAAGCCTTCCAGTCCGACCGCACGATTCAAAATAGTATAAAGCAAGGCCGCCTGCACACCCTTGGAGCGAAGGTATTCCCAAACTGTCTTCGTGAGCGTAACCGTACCCAGGTCTGTGCTGACAATCATCGCAATCAGGTCGGCATGTTCGATCAACGGCTGGCTAAACCAGGATAATGAACGTCCCAAGTCGAGCAAGACGAAGTCATAAGAAGCTTTAAGGGCTTCGACGATATCGCCAATCCGCCCGACTTTGAGCTGGCTGCCGTTTTCAGGGTCTGGTGAACCGGCCAACAAATGGAAATGCCAGTTCGCTAGTGCGGTCAAGTGTTCACGGAAGAATTCAGGGGTTATTTCTGGAGCAGGCATGTCGGCAATCGTAACAAGGTTCTGTTTACTTTCGTACCCGACGATCTCTGCAATCGAGCCAATAGGCAGGACAAGGTCCGCAACAACAATGCGCGCTTCAGGCTGATTGCGCGCAATATTCATGGCAATGTTCGCGCACAGTGACGAAGTGCCCGTCCCGCCTTTTGCGCTCATAAAAGCAATCAAAAATCCACCTTCTTTGACAGCAGTTGTGTCGCCAAGCGCCCGGCCGACCATTTCTATCAGCGCTGGAATGGCTTGAGCAGTCTTGACCAAATATTCATTGAAGCCCGCATCCATGCAGGAGCGGACACGCGCCGGCAGCGGGTCACTGCTGAGAGCGGTCAAGAAGACCCGAGACGTGCGTTCGTCTGATCGCAGGCGTATGGCAAAGTCTTCTCCCTTCAAATCAAACATGACCGGGTCAATAATGATAACTTCCGGGCGGTCACGCCAGGCAACAATCAAACCCTCTTTACCAGACGCAGCCTGAAGAATATGATGACCATCCTTTTGCAAAGTTTCCGCAACAAACTTGCGGCTGGCAGCATTTGCATCCACGATGAGTATCTTACTCCCGGCCATACAAACCTCCTTATGGCTCGATTGGAGGCATGAGATAGCCCAATCCCGAACGCGTCACAATGTGATGCGGGGTATGGGCGTCGACCTCCAATTTCTGACGCAAGCGGGCAATGCTGACCCACAGAATTTCCTTATCGCTTTTATATTCCGGTCCCCAAACGCTGGTGAGCAGGTCTTCCGAGGTGAGTATCTTGCCAATGTTATGTGCAAACTGCAGCAGCAAACGGTATTCAGTGGCAGATAACGAGACCGGCTGATCGTCGCGCCACACTTCGGCGCGCGCAAAATCGATCTTGAGATTTTCGTGGCTGAAGAAACGTTCCTGCCCATGTTCGACAGGCGCCTGGGCACGGCGAAGCACGGCTCGGACGCGCGCCAAAAGTTCGGTGGCCGAAAAAGGCTTGACGAGGTAATCGTCCGCCCCGAGGTCCAGGCCTTTGACGCGATCCTGCTCCTCGCCTTTGGCGGTCAGGATAATGATCGGCACATTGGAGAATTCACGGATGCGCTGGCAGGCTCCAAATCCATCGAGGCGCGGCATCATCACATCCAGCAGAACGAGATCCACCGGCTGGGAGGAAAAAACTTCAATGGCCTGCAAACCATCGGCAGCGGTAACCACGCCGTATCCCTCGGTCTTGAGGTTGGCTTCCAGCAAGCGCAGGTAGCGCGGTTCGTCGTCAACGATCAAAATGCGCTTGGACATAATATCCTCCTTAATAAATATAAAAAAACGGATCAGGAATTTGGGTCAACAGGCAGTTCAATAAAAACAGTCGTGCCTTCGTCTAAAATAGACTCTGCCCAAATCTTACCATGATGCGCCAATATTATTTGCTTGCAAATGTACAGCCCAAGCCCCGTGCCAGTGACGGCGCCGTCGCCGGGAACTCGATAGAAGCGTTCGAAGATGAACGGTAAAAAATCTTCGGGGATGCCGGGACCGCGATCAGCAAAACTGATACGCAGAGTCTTTTCGCCGCGTTGCAAGTTAACGGTCAGGGCCGAGCCGGGCGCGTATTTCGTCGCATTGCTGAACAGGTTTTCAAAGACCTGTGATAGACGAACGCCGTCGCCCAGAATGGGAGGCGTTTTTTCCAACTGGAGGTTTATTTGCATCTCAGGGTGATGCGTGTGGACGCGCGTGGTCACGTCACGCAAGATCGCATCAATACGCAGCGGCTGGAATTTGAACTGGAGCGTCTTGCTCTGCAATCTTGCCGATTCAAGCATGTTTTCGATCAGGTGGGTTAAGCGATCCGCTTCATCGTCAATGATCGCCAGAAATTCCTTCTGGGTTTTCTCGTCCCATTTCGTATCTTCACGAAGCAGGCTGGTGCTGTAGCCTTTGATAAATCCAAGCGGTGTGCGAAGTTCATGCGAAATCGTGGAAACAAAATCATCCTGCAAACGCATTTGCTTTTGAATCGACTCGAGTTCGGCGCGCGCCTCCTGCAATGTTTTGCGCTCGAGCAGTGAAGCAGTGGATGAAGCGATCAACGCCGCCAATCGCTGATGAGCCTCCAGGTAGCGCGGCCCGCCAAAACGAACGAAGACCAGGGCGCCGCTCAGCCGTCCCGCAATGAACAATGGCAGGCCAAGCAGATAAGGCCGGTCGAGGCGGTCAGTGTTCGGATGGAAGCTGGGTTCACGAGTAATTATTTTGCCATCAACGATGACTTCTCCCGCGATACCCTCACCCCAGCTTACATCCGCCTCAGATGATTTACCGCGCCCGACCGCGCGGGCATAAGTTACATCCAATCCCCGGGTTTGCGAATCAACCATGTAGACAGCCACATTGTCATACACAAACTCTTCGCGCAAGGAAGCAAGCAGGCTATCGAGTGAGGCCTTCCAATCGGTCTTTTGATTCAAGGGCTGCAAGATGGAGTAAAGATGATCCAGGGTTTCAGTATCCATTGGCATAAGTTAAGTCCGTTGTTTTTTCTTTTTCTCTTCCTCAACAGCCAGCAGGGGAAATTTAAATGTTGTGCCCCTGCCCTCGACCGAACTTACGTCCAACAATGAGCCGTGCGCTTCAACGATCTGGCGAACCAACGAAAGCCCCAGGCCTGTACCGCCCACTTTGCGCGTGGATGAGCCATCCAATTGATGGAACGGCTCGAAAATTTCTTTCAGGCGATGCGCCGGAATACCGATGCCCGTATCTGTGACGGAGATCATCACCAGGTTGGCACCTTCTTCTTTTAAGCTGATGATGACGCTTCCGCCGGAGGGCGTAAATTTGACGGCGTTGTCCAGAAGTTGATTCAATGCCCAACTGATCTTCTCCGGGTCACCCTGGACGGGCGGCGTATTCTCGTCTCCGACAACATGCACCTGAACCCCGCGCTCTTCGGCCTTTTGAGTTGCAGTCTTCGCCGCCAGATTGGCAATACGTTGAATATCAAAAGGTTCCTGCTTCATACTCATTTCGCCACGCGAAGCCAGCGAGAACATGATCAAATCCTCGATCATATTTTCCAGCCGGTTGGATGCCCTCTGGCTGACCTGCAAGGCATGGCGCTGTTCTTCCGTCAGGGGACCAAGAGAATCTGTAATCATCAATTCAAGATAGCCCTTGATATGCGTCAGGGGCGTGCGTAATTCATGTGAAATATTGGCAACGAAGTTGGCCTTCATCTGGCTCAGTTCCGACAGACGCTCAAGCGCCCCCTGCAGTTCAGAAGTCCGTTCCTGGACACGTTGCTCGAGAGTACGGTTGGCGGCCTGCAAGGCGGAACGTAATTGGATGATCTGCTCTGTGACAGCTTCATCCAGCGTTGGACGATCAAGCAGATTCAAGTCCAAAAGCGCCTGGCCGAGCAAATATGTTTTTCCCTGCGCCACCTGTTCCTGCTGATATGCCAGGGCTTTTTGTAGATCAACTTCGCTGATATGGCCGCCTCGAACAAGCCCTTCCCCCAATTTAGGCACAAGCATTTCAGGTATTAGCTGCGGCTTCTGTTTTGCCATAAAACACTCCTTCTGAACCCTTCGTGAGAGTTAAGACAGCGGCAAAATCAACTTTCCAGCACCCACTCTCCACCTACCATTGTAGCTGAGGATTGAAAACCTTTCATAACGTCAGGATTGCAGGTAAACGGGTCATCGTCGAGGACGATCAGGTCGGCCAGATAGCCGGGAGCCAGGCGACCCAAACGATTCTCGGCATAAGCCGCGTAGGCCGCGCCGACGGTGAAACCATCCAGAGCCTCTTGAACGGATAAACGCTGTTCGGGCCGCCAACCTTCCTTTGACGGCGAGCCGTCGCCTCGTCGGCGTGTGACCGCCGCGTGCAGGCCCCAAAACGGGTTCGGCGATTCTACCGGCGCATCCGAGCCGAAGGCCAGGCGCGCGCCGGCGTCCAGTTGAGTCCGCCAGGCATAAGAAAGCGCGGCGCGTCCGCCCCAATATTTATCCGCCATCAGCATGTCGGATGTAGCATGAATGGGCTGCATTGACGCGATCACATCCAATTGCGCGAGGCGTTCCGCATCGTCAGGATGAAGCACCTGCACATGCTCGATGCGATGACGCAAATGCGGCAGGCCGTTTTCTTTTTCATAGGCGCGCAATTGCTGGTACGCGTTCAAAACTTCATGATTGGCTCGGTCGCCGATTGCGTGAACCGTCATGCCGAGTCCAACATCTGCGGCGCGGCGGCCAAACTCAAAAAGTTCCTCGCCATCCATGTTGAGAATGCCTTTATTTTCCGGCTCGCCCTCATAAGGCTGGAACATGGCCGCCGTGCGCGGGCCAAGCGCGCCGTCCATGAAAGCCTTGACCGAGCCGATGCGAAGCCAGTCATCGCCGAAGCCGGTGCGAAGCCCAAGCGCCGAAGCGTGATCGAGCAATTCGACCGGAATATTTTTTGTGACGCGCAACTTTAATTTATCCTGCGCGTGAAGTTGCTGCAACGCCATAAAGCATTCGCGGCGGTCGAAATCATGCACGCCGGTCAAGCCCATCTTCCACAAAATCGGCTGGGCTTTTTGAATGGCCGACGCGATCATCTCGACGTTGGATTCGGGATTCACGCGGCTGATTAATTCCATCGCCGTCTCAAGCAGCACCCCGCTCGGGTCGCCGTTTAATGAGCGCTGAATTTGCCCGTTGGCTGGGTCCGGCGTCGAAGCGGTGATGTTCGCGATTTTCAGCGCGGCAGAATTTACAAGCGCGGCATGTAAAGATTTTGCTGTCAGATAAACCGGATTGTTAGGTGAAATAGAATCGAGGTCAGATGCTGTCGGCCAACGCCCCCACGGATTTTGATTCCAACCGTGACCGAGAACCCATTCGCCGGGTTTGGAATTTTTCACACGTTCCGCAACGCGCCGCAGACATTCTTCAAGCGTGTCGGTTTCGCAATCAATTTTTTGCAAGCCGAGCGCATAATATTGAAGATGGATGTGCGCGTCGGTCAGGCCGGGCAAAATGACCAGGCCGCGCATATCTTGTTTTTCGGCATTATCAAATTCGCGCAAAAGTTCGTCGCCGCCGCTGGCAAGGATCCGCTCACGGTCAATGACCAGCGCTGAGGCGAGCGGCCGCTTCGGGTCGAGGGTGTGGATGCGGGCGTTGTAAAGAATCCTCATAATAATTTTTCCAGCAAACCGTCCAACTCTTCATCAGAATAATAATGAATGGTGACCGTTCCACCTTTTTTTCCATGCTTGAGCGCGACCTTCGTGCCGAGGCTGGCACGCAGACGGCGTTCGATGTCGGTCACATCGGCGTTGGGACGGATTTTCTTCTTTGCGGTCGGCTTGACGCCTCCAAGTTTGCGCGCCAGTTGTTCAGCCTGACGAACGCTGAGATCGAGGTTGACGATTGTGCGAAGCGCAGCCTCCTGGCCTTTGAGCGCATTGATAGCAAGCAAGGCGCGTGCGTGACCTTCTGTGATTTTTCCATCCACGAGGGCCTGCTTAACGGCAGACGCAGCATCCAGCAAGCGCATGGTGTTAGTAACAGCCACGCGGCTTTTTCCAACGCGGGAGGCGATGGCCTCATGCGAGAGGCCGAATTCTTTGGCAAGGTGCTGGTAGGCATCGGCCTCTTCGATGGCATTCAAGTCGGCGCGCTGGACGTTTTCGATGATGGCAAGTTCAAGCAATTGCTGGTCGCTGGCATTACGGATGACGACCGGAACTGTTTTCAACCCGGCTTTGCGCGCGGCCTGTAAACGCCGCTCGCCGGCGATAAGCGTGTATATTCCGCCGCGTCCGGGGGCAACGATTAACGGCTGGATCACCCCATGTTCTCGAATCGAGACGGCCAGGTCTTCGAGTTCATTTTCTCTGAAAGTCTGGCGCGGCTGGCGCGGGTTGCGCTGGATATGATCAATTGAAATTTGCGTCACGCCGCCTTCACCGCCCGACAAGGCAGATGAACCGCCGGGGATGAGTGCGTCGAGTCCTTTTCCGAGACCGGAATGTTTGGGCATAGATTGCTCCTTAAGATTCACCACAAAGGCACGGAGATCACAAAGATGACTCTGTGTCCTTTGTGCCTTTGTGGTGAAAATAATTAAGCCACGATCCTTTTTCCATCGCCTTTGAGCAATTCTTTGGCGAGGCTTTCATAGGCCTGCGCTCCAACGGACGAAGGCGCGTAGGCCGAAATGGGAAGCCCGTACGAGGGTGCTTCGGCCAGGCGGATGCTGCGCGGGATGACCGCTTTGAAAACCTGGTTCGGAAAATGGCGATTGACTTCTGAGACGACATCGGTGGAAAGATTCGTGCGGGGGTCGAACATGGTCAGGACAACGCCGCGCACTTTCAAGTCTGGGAAAAGAGCCGAGCGCACGCGTTGAATCGTCTGAGTCAATTGGCCGAGTCCTTCCAGCGCGAGATATTCACATTGCACCGGGACGATCACGCCATCGCGCGCCGCAACCAGGCCGTTGACCGTGAGCAAGCCAAGCGAGGGCGGACAATCAACCAGGATGTAATCGTAACGTTCGATCAACGGTTCGAGCGCGCGCTTGAGAAGCGTTTCGCGCGCCAGTTCATCCACGAGTTCGACCTCTGCACCGGCCAATGATGGAGAGGACGGCAGAAGCGCCAGCTTGAGTTTTTCATTCAACAAGATAAACGGCGTGGCGGCGCTGCCCAATAAGGCCTCATACGTGCCGCCCGCAACCGTTGACTTGTCCACTCCGAGGCAGGAGGTGGCGTTGGCCTGGGGATCGAGATCAACGACCAGCACGCGCTGTCCGGCGCTGGCAAGATATGAACCGAGGTTGACAGTGGTGGTGGTTTTGCCTACGCCGCCTTTTTGATTCACGAATGTGTAAATGCGAGCCACTAGAAAACCTCCATGAGGCACTCTTCAATTTCTTTTTGTGTCGGGATTCCGTCCAGGCCCGCGCGCGCCACCGAGCGCGCCGCAAGCTGCGTGGCAAAGCGCGCGGCTTCCCACGGATCACGCGTGGTGAACAGGCGGATAAAAAATGCGGCGGCGAAAATATCGCCCGCACCGGTCGCATCCAACTCTGGAAGTTGGGGAGCGCGGAAGCGGCGGCGGTCGCCGTTCCATAAAAGCACTGAACCCGCCTCGCCGTCGGTAACAGCCAGCACGCGCGTTTGGTGGGCCATGGCCTCGATCAATTCCTCGTCGCCGCCCACGTCTTCGCGGCTGATGACGACCGCGCCGGCGCGTGGAAGAAACGCGTCAGCAGATTCCCATTTGCAGGGTGAGACATGTCCATCGCCGTTCCAGGTTCGCATCCAACCTTGAGGTGTGATGCCAAGCAAAGACGGGGAGAATCGTCCCGGCAATTCATCAGGCAGTTCCTGGGCAACCGGCCCAAGATGAATGATGGATGCCGTCCGCCAGGCATCCGGCACATTCTCGAACGAAATCATAGCGGCTTGATGCTGAAGAGTTTGTTTGCGTTCGCCGCCGATATAAATATTTTCAAAGGTTGTTGTGTGTTTGGATGGAATTGAAACAACTGTGATCCCATCCAACGCGTCGAGCGAAGTCTTTTCGTTCGCGGCGGTCACAATTCCCACTCGCAGACCGAGCGCACGCGCTGTCAACGCGGAGAACGTCGCGGTCCCTCCGAGGCGCGGACCTCCCGCTGTCATATCGTCGGTTATATGGCCGATGACGAGATAATCCACAGCTTCAAGGACAGCAAGTTCAGGCATGAATGGATTATACCGTGAGAAAAAATGGCCGCGTGAGATCGCACCTTTCTTCCTGATACAAAAGAAGAAAGAAGACATAACAACTTCTTTCTTCTTTCTTCGCCGCTACGTTTGAAACGCTGTTTATTCTACGAATCTTTCAGCAGGATCACGATCTTGCGATGCGGCTCTTCGCCGGTGCTTTGCGTCATGACCGCCGGGTGCTCGCGCAGCTCCATGTGGATGATGCGCCGTTCGGCGGCAGACATCGGTTCGAGCGTCAGCTTGCGGCCCGACTTGATAACCTGCTCGGCCATGCGCCGCGCCAGTTGCCGCAGCTGGCGTTCGCGGCGGTCGCGGTGGCCTTCCACATCCACAATTAATTGAATGAACTCCTGCGTTTCCTTGCCCACCATCAGAGATGCAATGTATTGGAAAGCATTCAAGGTCTCGCCATGCCGGCCGATCAACACCGCCAGGTCGCTGCCGCGAATATCCACCATGATCGGGTGGCGGTCATCGCGCGGTTCGCCATAATGCGCCGAGACCTGCGCCTGCATACCCATGTAAAACAGCAATTTAGAAATGGTGGCTTCGGTCGCGTCAAGGATGGGATCATGCATTTCGCCAAGAGCAGGCGGTTTAACGGGAGCCGCTTCCTTTTCCGGACCTGAAGCGGGGCTTGCCGTTTTGGGCTGGCGCGGCGCTTTGGGTTTTTCCGGCGCGGGCGGCGAGGCTGGTGTCGATCCGGGCGGTGGATTGACGATCAAGCGCACGCGCACCTGGCGTCCGCCCAACCCAAACAAACCTTTGTTGCCTGCGTCCAGAACTTCAACGGAAACCGCGTGGGCGGGCAGGCCAAGTTGAGCCAGTCCTTGCGCAAGGGCTTCTTCCACAGTCGGGGCGATAATTTCCAACGTTGTTCGTTCGGTCATATTGACCTCCCTATGCGCTATTTTTTCTTGACAAGTTTAACGGGTGATGCAGGTTTTTTGCCGCCCGGCAAAAGGTTGCGCCAGTTGACACGGCCCATCATGGCATATTGCACGATGCCCAACACATTGCTGGTGACGAAGTACACTGCCAGGCCAGACGCAAAGTTGAGCGCGAAATAGCCAAGCAGGAGTGGCATGTAAATACTCATCATGCTGCTCATCGCCGCCGATTGATCGTTTGGGTTGCCAGTCGCGGGCGGCGGCATGGTCAGCTTGGTCTGGAGGTAGGTTGTGATCGCAACGATGATTGCAAGAGTTGGAAAGCCAAACGGCAGGAAGGAGACTGTAAATCCAGCGGGAAAAGGAATTCCCTCGGGGCGGCCAAGATCCATCCACAGGAAACGGCTGTTGAGCGGAATCAGCACGGAGGTATTCAGGAACCACGGATAAATGCCGCGCGCCAATTGGAGTAGTCCCAGCGGCGTGGTGGCCAGGGCGCGCGTGATGCTCTGGTACAAACCGATGATGATCGGGAATTGAATAAGAGTCGGCAGGCAGGATGCAAAGGGGTTGATGCCGCGTTCTTTATAAATGCGCATCTGTTCCTGGGCCAGCTTTTCCTTGTCTTTGGCATATTTCTTTTGAATGTCGAGCCACTCTTTATCGCTTTGCAGGTCCTGCATCACCTTGGCGCCCTTTAATTGTTGACCGTTTAGAGGCCAGGTAATGAGACGGATCAGAATTGTAAAGAGAATGATCGCCACGCCATAATTACGGCCGATGGCGTCATAGATCCACAACAACGCATTTGTAAACGGATTGATAAGAAGGATATCCCACATAACGATGTCCTTTATTTGCCTGTGAACTTCCAGGCAATATTGCCGCCTTTGTTAAGCGCAACCAGCAAAGAATCGGCGCCTAACGGTGCGATGAGAATAAGTTCACCGGACACAACCGGCGTGGTGTAAATTTTACCGCCGATGTTTGTGCCGACGCCCCAGGCTTTGCCGCTGGCGCGATCAAACGCGTAAGCCAATCCGGATTCGGTCACGAACACCACGGTGCCGTCTGAAAGAACGAGCGGGCTGGCGGTAATCGGCCCATCGGGCTGAAGTTCAGGCCACGCATTTTTGCCGTTCGCCGCGCCAAGCGAATAAATGTATCCGCTGATGTCGGCGGCGTAAACGGTATCGCCATCCAACGCGGGCGCATCCCAGACCCAATCTTTTGTCTCGGCCGTCCAGCGAATCGCACCGTCTGCCGCGTTGATGGCAGTGACCTTTTTGGTAAATCCGCCAATGTATAACGTCGAGCCATCTGCACTGACGGCAGGTGAACCGGGTATTGAGCCGCCCAGGTCTGCTTTCCATGCGACCTTGCGTGACTGAGGATCAATGGCATACAGGAAGTGATCAAGAGATGTCACGAAAACCAATTTGCCATTGGAAACAGGAGCGCCCCACAATGAACCGCTGATGGGTAACGACCATTGGAATTCACCTGTCGCAAGTTTAAGAACGTAAAGCGTGCCGTCATTATTGGCAGCATAAATCATGTCTCCAACGACAAGCGGCGAAGCGATCCATATATTTTGCGCACCGGTGTAGGGTGCGGCCCATTTCTCTTTGCCGGTGGCCGGGTCGAGGCTGAGGAAAGCGCGATCCGTCCCGGCGCTTGCGATGAGCAACTGTCCATCTGGCGTGAGGACGGGAGCGGCAAAGAATTTAGGAGTGCCGGCTTTATCGGGATACTGCCAGACCTTGACACCGTCACTCAAGCGCACCGCATACACACTATTGCCATCAGCAAGATAGGCATTGGTGGAATCGGCGGAGAGGCCCGGCCAGCTGGTACTGGTGGCGCCAGTGGCGCAAGCGCTTAACAGGATCGCACCAATTAAAACAAGGAAAATCATTTTGAGATGTTTCATCGAAAAAATCTAACTCCTTAGGGAACGGGGTCATGCCCACCCGGATTGAACGGGTTGCAACGAAGCACGCGCCAGCCCGCCATCAACGAGCCTTTCAAGGCGCCATGTTTGTAAATCGCTTGATATCCGTAATGGGAGCAGGACGGGTAGAAGCGGCAAGTGCCTTCCGGCAGGCCGCGCGAGATGGTCATTTGGTAGAGACGGATCAATGCCAGCAACAGCAGGCGCGCCCAATTTTGCGGCGTACGCGGCAAATCTCGCAAACGCGGCTCATTGGGATATTCATGCGGCAGGTAAAATTCAGGCTGCATCAGATGGGGAAAGCAATTCAGCGCGGCTTAAAACCATAATCAGGGCGGCGCGGGTCTGGGCCAGGGTTGCGGACGAAAGCGCGGGGCGGGCGATCAGGATCAAGTCCCGGCCTGAGGCGAGTGAGGGAATGAGAGTCCGCATCGCTTCACGCATCAGACGCTTGGCTCGATTCCGTTTTACAGCCGTTCCCACAGTTCGGCCAGCGGCAACACCCACGCGCACTTCCATTTCTTCATTTGCCTGCACTACTAACACAACAAGCGGGTGGGCAAACGATTTGCCGAATCGCCGCACCCGCTTGAAATCTTCCGACCGGGTCAGGCGGAATTTGCGCTGCACCCGCACCTCATTGACAAGGGAAGTATGTATTTCTCGTCACGCTGGCGAAGGTCTACCAGCGTATCCGCTTCACATGTTCATTGGCCGTGACGGTCAGTTTGTAGCGCCCGCGCGCGCGGCGGCGCTTGAGCACTGCGCGCCCATCCGCCGAAGCCATGCGCTGGCGAAAACCGTGCACGCGCATGCGGCGGCGGATCTTGGGTTGATATGTTCGTTTAGGCATGATATACGTTCCTCACTTACTTATAGATGATTGCAAGTCCATACCGGGAACAGGCCGGCTAATCAGAGAAGCACGGTATTATACCGTAAAGATTTGGTTTCGGTCAATTTCGTTATTTTAGGATTTTCTTCGACTCGCGCACAGGATAGACAGGGTGCGCCAGTAAATCAGAAAGTTTTTGTGCGCCTTCGGGACTGGTGACCGCCAGGATTTCGTCGCCTTCGGCAAAGGTGCTGTCGCCGCGCGGCAGGGTCATCTTCCCGTCACGGATAATGGCAGCGATCACGCAATGCTCTTCGAGTCCCATATTTTTAAGTTGAACGCCGATGCCTTTGGCGCCGGCAGGAACTTTCTCTTCCACCACAGAATAACGGCCGCGGCGGATCTTGAACAGAGTCATCATATCGCCCAGCGACATCTCTTCCTGAATAAGATGCGCCAATACGTCGGCCTGGTTGAGCGCCACATCCACGCGAAATATCTCATTAAACAGCCAGGAATTGTTTGGGTTGTTTACGCGCGCGATCGTACGCGGGACATCAAAAATGGTCTTGGCAATGAAACACAGGGACAGGTTGGTTGAATCGTCGCCGGTCACCGCGGCCACCACATTTGCTTCACGCAAGCCGGCCAGTTCCAGCGCGCTTGGGTCAATTGGGTTGCCTTCATATACTACTTCTGTCGGAAGTTCCTGATGCAGGTGCGCCAGCAAAGCGCGGCGATTTTCGATCAGCCGGACCTTATAGTTCTGGTTTATAAGAAAACTTGCAAGGCGCGCTCCGGTGCGTCCGCCCCCGGCAATTAATACAAACATATTACGCCTCCTTTCCGGATAAACGCGCCGTCAATGCGCCGATGCCATCAAAAGTAGTGCTGACGTATAACACATCATCCGTCTTTAGCCGCGTCCCCGCCTCTGGCAGGGATGAGCGCCCAGCCCTGGTCAGCGCGACCGGGTAGCACTGTTTGACCGGATCCAGTAACTCGTTCAGCGTATGCTCGCTCCATGCACTCGGGATGATCATTTCATAAACTTCCACTTCCCCATTGCCCGCAGAATAGACCGCTTTCTGTGATGGATTGGTCAACAATTCTTCCACACGTTGAGCGCCCCAATAGGTAGAGCTGACGGTTTGCAAACCAAATGCCTCGATCACCACGCGCAAGTCCGGATCGTAATTACGCGCGACCACAATCGGCACGTTATACACAGTGCGGGCTGTATGCGCCACAACTGCGTTCAACGTGTCAGAGTTTGTCACTGCGGCCAGCCCGTGCGCGTCTTTAATCCCCGCGCGCTCCAACACGTTTTCCGCCAAGCCTTCCCCTTCGAGGGTACGGCCGCGAAAATCGGAATGCAGACGATTGAAAGCATCGCGGTTACTGTCTACAACAACCACTTGATGGCCGCCCTTAAACAAGCGAAAAGCCAGTTCTGCGCCAACGCGGCCACACCCAACAACAATAACATTCATAAGCCTTATTCCTCTCCTTTATGACCTTCTATTATATGATAGGGCACATCGGTAACGACCACCCCATGTTTCTCCAGCAGTTCGCTCCGTAAAACATTGGCGGTTTGCATGTGCAACAGATTGTGAATTCGCTTCGACGGGATAAATTGCGGCACAACAATGGTGATCGTTTCATTTGGCTGACGATGATCAATGATGTCTTCCAGGTATTTGAGCAGTGGTTCAACAAAAAGTCGAAATGGAGAATCCAGGATCACCAGCCGCGTGCCCTCTCCCCAGGAAACCCATTTCTTTTGAACTTTTTCGGTTTCAGCGGCATCAATGGAAACATGAACAGCAGTGACATCGTCTGAAAGAAGGCGGGCGTAACGCAAAGCATCCATGGTTCCCTGATGTACTCCGCTGATCGGCATGATGACGCGATGGCGGGCATGTCGGGCGGGCAAGCCGCCAAAATCTTCAAGGGAAAGATGTTCAGCCACATTATGATAATGATGATGGATGGAGAAAAAGATCATCACGAGCAGCGGGGTAAGAAGAAGAACGACCCAGGCCCCTTCGCGGAACTTGGTCGCCGCGAAGACGACCATCACAATAGCTGTAGCCACTGCGCCAAAACCGTTCACGAACATTTTGAATTGCCAGTTGTTTTCATAACGCAGCGTAGAACCGGGTTCGACGATCTGTTCGCCTTCTTTGAGATGGCCGATCTTCCACCAGCGGCGCGCCATGCCGGTCTGCGAAAGTGTAAAGGATAGAAATACGCCAATTGCATAAAGCGGGATCAGGCGCGTTACAGATGCTTGAAAGATGATAATCAGCGCCGAAGCGATGACCGACAAAGTGACGATGCCGTTTGAATACACGAGGCGGCTGCCGCGGAATGTTAATTGGCGGGGTAAAAATCCATCGCCCGCGTGAAGCGCCCCAAGCCGGGGAAAATCTGCGAAGGCAGTGTTGGCGGCCATGATCAGGATCACTGTAGTTCCCCAGATCAGGGCAAGATACAGCGGACCGCGTCCATCGAGAACTGTACGCGCCAGCTGCGAAATGATCGTCTCTTGTTCCGAAAAGACCGCGCCGATTTGACCAGTGAGATATGAAATGCCAAGAAAGAGCGAGCCGAGGATGAGCGACATCCAAATAAGCGTAATGCCTGCATTGCGGCTGCGCGGTTCTTTGAAAGCCGTGATGCCGTTGGAAATAGCTTCCACGCCGGTCAAGGCGGTCGTGCCGTTTGCAAATGCGTGCAGGATGAGGAAAGGGGTCAGCGCCGTTAAAGTTGGGATGACCGCAGCCTCAGGCGGATTCACAACTACGCCCAGCGTACCGGTCAAATAACGGAACATGCCGTATCCGACCGTGAGGAGCATCGTCACGACAAAGAAATATGCCGGGATGGCAAAGGCGGCGCCGGACTCTTTCACGCCGCGCAAGTTAACCAACATGATCAAAAGGACAGCCCCCACCGCAATTTCAACCCGATACGGGATCAATGCCGGGTATGCTGAAATAATCTGGGCAATTCCTGAAGAGACTGAAACTGCAACAGTCAAAATATAATCCGTCAGCAGAGCCGCGCCTGCAGTCTGGGCAGGCAGCTCACCGAGGTTATCGCGCGCGACAATATAAGCGCCGCCGCCGCCCGGATACGCATGGATTGTCTGCTCATACGAAATAGTGACGATGCCCAGCAGGATAATGATCGCAACGGAAATGGGAAACACATAACCAAATGCAATTGAGCCTGCGGCCGCCAGCACTCCTAGAATTTCCTGCGTTGCATAAGCGGTGGATGAAAGAGCATCGGACGCGAAAACGGCCAGGCCCACTGCCTTGCCAATGGTTTGATGCGGAGCATCCGCTGTCATCAGAGGCCGCCCAATCAGCCAATGGCTAAATGCACGGGGCGGTCTGTAATCACTTTCCCGCCGCATAATCTCAGTTTGTGTATTCTCAGGGGTTAGCATTCATCTCTCTTATTACCTGCAAAAATGGCCCTCGCCAAGCTTGGAGCGAGAAGGATTATATTACAAATCCAAAGGCCGCATTGGCGCTAGGGAATCTGGTATGGCACGTCTGTAATCATGACATCCGGCTTGGAAAGCAGTTCTTTGCGAAGCATGTCCGCTGTGCGCATGTGCAGGGCATTGTAGATTTGTTTCGAGGGAATGAACTGCGGCACCACGATGGTAATGGTTTCGTTTGGCTGCCGGTTGGCGATCATCTCTTCGATGTAGCCCAGCAAAGGTTCCAGGAAGAGGCGGTAGGGGGAATCGACGATAACCAGACGCATACCTCTGCCCCATGTCTCCCATTTCTTCTGAACCTTCTCGGTTTCTGCCGGTTCTGTAGAAATATAAACGGCTGTTATGTCATTGGACAACATACGAGCATAACGCAGCGCAGCCAAAGTCCCTTGATGAACGTTACTGATCGGAACAATCACGCGATGGCGTCCCATATAAGGAGGCGGCTCGCCATAATTTTCAAGTGAAAGGCGGGAGGCCAGCGTGTGATAATGTTTATGAATGAATAGGAATATCCCAACCAGCGCAGGGATCAGGATTAGCACCACCCAGGCGCCTTCGGTAAATTTGGTCACGGCAAAAATGAGCATTACCATGCCAGTGGCAATGGCACCTACGCTATTAAAGATCATTTTTAAATGCCACTTTGGATCATAATGCAGAATAGAGCCGCGCTCGACGATTTCCATACCTGGCTTTAAACGACCGATCTTCCACCAACGATGAGACATACCTGATTGAGATAATGTAAACGAGAGGAAGACGCCAATGGCATAGAGCGGGATCAACCCGGAAACACTGGCATTGAACAAAAAGATCAATCCGGATGCGATCAGGGCCAATGTGACAATGCCATAAGAATAAACCAGGCGGCTACCTTTAAAAGCCAGTTGGCGAGGTAAAAAGCCGTCTATCGCAACAAGCGCGCTGAGACGCGGAAAATCAGCAAAGGCAGTATTAGCCGCCATCACAAGAATAAGCGTGGTGCCGAGAATGGCAGCCACATAAATAAAATTCCGTCCGCCATAAACCGTGCGCGCCAGTTGCGAAATAACCGTTTCCGCTTCTGATGGCACTGCGCCAATTTGTACCGACAGGAAGGAAATGCCAAGCAAAAGGGTCCCCAAAATGCCGGACATCCAAATCAACGTTGCGCCCGCATTGTGACTGCGCGGCTCTTTGAAAGCAGTGATCCCGTTCGAGATGGCTTCCACACCGGTCAGCGAGGTTGTGCCATTCGAGAATGCCCGTAGAATTAGAAATAATGTGATCGGGTGCAACACATTCAATTCAAAACGCGGTGGATCAACAACGACCCCCAACGAGCCGGTTGCATAACGGAACAGGCCAATGCCCGTCGTTATAAATATCATGATAAGGAAGAAATAAGTTGGGATGGCAAAGGTGACCCCAGACTCTTTCACCCCGCGCAGATTGATCAACATAATGAAGAGTACAAGAGTAACCGCTATGATCGCCCGATACTCAAAGAGGGCCGGATAAGCGGATACAATTTGCGCCACACCTGAGGACACCGAAACGGACACCGTTAAAATGTAATCGGTCAACAACGATGCCCCGGCAATGAGTGCCGGCATCTTCCCAAGGTTGTCACGCGAGACAATGTAAGCCCCGCCGCCGCTCGGATAAGCATGAATAGTTTGTTCATAGGATAAAGTCAAAATGACAAGCAAACCGACAATCGCCATGGACAATGGAAATGCGTAACCAAGGGCCTGCGTCCCCGCTACAGCCAGGATAGTAAGCATTTCCTGCGGGCCATACGCCACGGACGACATCGCATCCGACGAAAAAACAGCCAGCCCGATGGCCTTGCCAATCGTTTGATGAGGCGCGTCGGCAGTCTGAAGCGGACGCCCAATCAGCCAGTGGCCAATGTTCTTGGGCGGCGCATATTCAGTTGTTCTATGGATAAAAGGGGTGGATTTGCTTTCTTCAGGGGTAATCATAGCAGTTCTTGCACAAAGAAGCCCTCGCATAAGCGAGAGCGAGGCAACATTATATTACAGTTTTGCCTTTAACCGACTTTTGATTCCTTAGATTGATTCAAAGGGATCTGCAGGAAGAAAGTGCTTCCCATACCCAGCCTGCTCTGCACCCAGACCTTACCGCTGTGGCTTTCGGCAATCGAGCGGACAATTGCGAGTCCCAACCCCGAGCCGTGCTGGGCGCGCGCTTCGCGTTGTTTGCCACGATAGAACTTTTCGAACAGCCTCGGTATATCATCAGGCTCGATACCGATACCGGTATCTTCCACTTCAAAGACAAGCGCTTTGTCATTCGTTCGCGTACGAACTGTGACGCGGCCTTTCTCGGGGGTATATTTCATGGCGTTCTCAACCAGGTTGTAAACGGCCTGATGCAACAAAGCCTGGTCAGCCTCGACTGTATGAGGCATATCTTTGGAAATTTCAACATTGAAGGTAATCCCCTTTTGGGCGGCCTGCATTTGCAAAGCACTCGTGACGCGTTCCAGAATATCCAGCACTGAAACACTTTCCAACTGCAAGCCTACGCCGATCTCGATGCGGCCCAAATCAAGGAGGGTGTTGACCAACCGCGACATATTCTCCACACCGGTAACGATCTTCTTTACATAATTTTGCTGCTGATCGTTCAATTCGCCGACCATTTCAAGCATGGTGGCATAACCGCGCATTAACGTCAGCGGCGAGCGCAGATCGTGACTGACCGTTGCCACAAATTCAGACTTCATCGTATCCAGCTCTTTGAATTTTGTTACATCCCGCAGGATGCAGACGCGCCCGACAGAATGCCCATCTGCGACAACGGAGGAAGCTGTGGCAAGATAAGTGCGGCTATCAGGCAGGACCACCTCTGCAGATTGCTTCTCGCCGGTAGCTTGTAACAGGTCGAGCAGCGGCTTTTGTTTGATAACCTTTTCAATGGTTTGGCCGCTTACTTTTTTGATGTTGATATCAAGCGAATTTCCGGCGGCGCGGTTGGCAAGCAGCAGGTGATTCTGCTGGTCGGTGACAAGCACGGGATCAGGCGTGGAGTTTATGATCGCTTCCAGTTGACGGCGTGCCACTTCCACGTTCAGGAAGAGGCGGGCGTTCGCGACGGCCAAAGCGGCCTGGCCGGCGAGAGTCGTCACGAAGCGCACATCCGCCTCGGAGAAATTATGTGTCTGTTCATAAGCCGCCCATACCACGCCATAATAACGATTCTCGTGGCGCAAGGCAACCGCCAGCAGGGCCGAGGGCTGGGCACGCTTGGGGTCGAGAGTCAGTTCGCGCGTGCGGGAAAGATTCGGGAAAACGATGCGTTCCTGCTTTTGAGCCATCGCTAATATCTTGTCATCCAGATAAGCGTAGGCGTCTTTGGCCGGCCCAACCGCAAAGCGTGACGGAAGTTCAACGGGCGTCTCCGGCAAAATGGACGGCGAAAGCACGACGCGCACTGCATTCGCACCGGTGGACAAAACCGCTTCGAGCACCGGTTTGACCGTATCCTGCATCTCGAGGCTGGATGCCACCCCCTGGCTGACCACCAGCAGGCGATTAAGTTCATCGAGGCGTGACGCCAGGCTGATGCGCATTTGCTCGAAGGCGCGGCGTAATTGGCCAACCTCATCCACGCCGGTCAGTTGAAGGGGATGATCGAATTTCCCGTCTGCAATGCGGTTGGCTTCAACCGCCAGGTTTTTCAACGAACGCGTAATGACGCGCAGGCCAATCCGCAGGGAGACCAGCGCAACGATTGCCAGTAGAAGTATCATCAAGAACATTGGCATAGCGATATCGAGCGCAAGCTGCTGTGTTTGTTGTGCCGGGACGGTTAACACAATCGCCCATGGGCGCGCCACTACCGGCCAGTAATAAACCAACTGTCGCGTTCCGTCGCCGGCCGTGGATGGATAGAACAGCGGGGTATTTCCAGGCGGGCCTTCAAAAGAAGTGGGCAGGTTACCGGTCTGCGAAAAAGCGTAAATGATCTGATTGTTTTCATCCAATAGAAGACCGGTGCCATTAAGATCCCTGATACTTTTCAGGCTGGTGATGAGCGGCTGAGTCAACGGATTGGTCGAGAGTGTCGTGCGGCCGATCAACACACGCCGAACCTGGCCGGTAAAATCCACAATGCCGATCATGAACGAGACGCGCGTCGAGCCGTCGGGCGACGCGGATGGGATCGTGTAGATCTGGGTCAACACTTTACTAACGGCCAACTGCATACCAAGAGTTTCCTGCGAAAAGAGTGAAAAATCCTGGCGAGCCGAACTGGGATATGCGCCAAGCAGGGAATTGGTGTTGGCATCGAGAATGAAAAATTGATCGAAGTAGGGCGCGGCTTGCATACGCTGGCCGATGATGGAGGAAAGTTCCGGGTCACTGACTTCCAACAGGCGCGGGTCAGAAGCCACCTGCACGGCCAGATTCTGCCCGGTCTCAAGGAAGAACGGCACGGTCTGTGCGGCTGATTCAGCTGTACTAGCCAGGCGTTTCTGGATCATTTCGCCGGCTTTATTGCCAGCCACCACCCAATCTCCAATCAGAAGCGCCAGCAACATCGCCATGATGAATGTCCCTGTGCCGAACAAAAAGCGCGTTTCAAGGCTTTGTTCCGTGGGCGAAGGGTGTAACTGTTGCTTCGTTCCCCATATAGACGGGAAGGCGGCCACCGCGATTTGACACACCACCCCCGCGATCAGGATTTCCCCGGCGAACGCCAGCGCCGCCACACCCGCATTGCTGATGGCAAAATCGAGCCGCGCCGCCACAGGCACAGATGAAGGCGTGCTGAAAAAAGCCCCAATGACATAAAGCACAATATGAAAAGGAATGAGGAGCAATGCGCTGACAAAAGGCTGGCGCGTCACCTGGTAGGCAGGAGTCCGATATCGCTGCCGCACGCTGGTCGAGAAGAACGCGCCCAGCAAGGCGAACTCAAGCATCGTGAAAAGATTGTAGGTATCCCACACGCCGCGTAAAAGCCCGGCCAGCGCGCCGACCACAGCCGCCCCAACCGGGCCAAGCAGAACTCCCGCCAAGGTCCATGGAATGGCGGAGAACAGCATCATCGAAGAGCCAGGCGTGTGATTAGACGGCAGACCCGGCAAAGGCAGCGCCGAACCCGATGATAACTGCACGCCGATAAATAAACTTGAAAATGGAACGAGAACTAAAAGAAGAGCAAAAATTCCCCATTCACGAGCTTTCCAGCCTGCCTGATTCTGCCTCCAACGGTAGATGTTGAATATCGTCAGCCCCAGCAAACCCAGCCAAATAATCCAGCCTGCCAGGGTGGGAAGGATGGGAAAAGGAAAACCAGCCAAAAGCGTAAAGAGAAAACTCATGTGCGCGCTGTAATTATAGCCCAAGCCTTCCGCTTGGCCGACTCTGCAACTGACTTACAACACCACAACTTGGATAATCTTTATCTGTGCATACCCGAATATTCGAAATGAAGCGGCGGCAAACGTGCCCACTCTGGACACCGGATACAAGCGACGGGTTTAGGAGGAAATAATGGCGGAATCGGCGTACACACCGCGATACTCAGGGGGCAGGAGTCCGGCGATGTGCCGCATGACAATATCGGCATTGCGTTGACGGGCTGCGCGTCGTTCAGCACCGCGTCCTTCGATCGGCGGCAGTTGAATGGGCCTGCCAATTCGAATTTCAAGGAGCGGACGTTGAAAACGCATAGCGCTTTTTGCTATATTGGCAGTCGTGCCGATAATGGCAACCGGCAAAATAGGCACACCTGCCTCATTAAGTATGTATCCCACACCGGGCTTGGCACGCTGCATGGCCGTGACATGCGAGCGGGTTCCTTCGGGCGCGATCATGAGCGGACGCCCGGAGCGCAGGATCGCCAGCATGGTCTCGATCAGCTCGCGATCAATCTCACCGCGATGGACAGGAATCGCGCCATAGAACCTCAACAACTCACCTTGAAATGGCTTGAAAAAAGCGTCCGAGGCGCCGATGGCTTCAAGCATCTCCGGCCAAAAGGCCAGTGCTAATGGCGGATCAAAGATCGAGACGTGATTGGCGGCCACCATATATGTCCGGCCGTGCGGAATATTTTCAAGTCCCGTCATTTTGACGCGGCTGGCGATGCGGAAAATCAATTGCACAATCATTTTCAAAATGATGCGCCGCACGCGCAAGCCGGGCGAAACTTGATATTCCTTTTTATTCACTCAGCCTCCACGCCTGCTCGAAGACTTCGTCAGCACTTAACTCATCAGAGTTGAGCACCACAGCATCGTCGGCAGCTCTCAGCGGCGCAACGTCACGCGTAGAGTCAATGTAATCGCGCTCGATCATCCTGGCCAGTATTTCGTCATAATTAGATTCGATTCCGCGCGCCAAATTCTCTTGGTGACGGCGGCGAGCTCGTTCCGGCGCAGATGCATCGAGGTAAATCTTTAGATCGGCCTGGGGCAGAACTACCGTGCCGATATCGCGCCCAACCATTACTACTTTGCCGCGCAGGCCGATACGTCGCTGCTGTTCGCTCATGGCATGACGCACACCTGCATAGGTCGAGATGAGCGAGACATTCGCATCCACTTCGGGACGGCGCGTTTCCCAGGTGATGTCTTTTCCGTCCATCAGCACATCGCACGCGCGTCCATCCGAACGGGAGGCGGGCAGCACGTCAATGGGGGTTTCTTCCGCCAAAGCAGAAACCGATTTCTCGTCGCGGATATTGATACCGCGTTGTAAAACAAGCCAGGTCACGGCGCGGTACATCACACCTGTATCAAAGAACAGATAACCGAGCGCGTCGGCCAGCCGCCGCCCCAATGTGGATTTGCCGGAGGCGGCCGGGCCATCAATGGCAATGATATCAGGTCGTTTTTTTGTCATTATATTTTAACCACGAATACTATGAGGATGAAAAAAGATCAAACCGCGAAGATCGCCCGAACGCGCGCGCCTGCCTGCGCCTGGCAGTCAGGCCAGGGCGGCCCAGCGCAGGCACAGGCTTTGAAGGCTTTTCCTTGCGAACCTGACGATTCAAAACGCGCCAGGGTTTACCTGTGGCAATTAAGGTTTCATCCCGGTTGAATCTATAAACAGATCGCTTCGCACCCAAACAATGATCGTCTCTGAAGTCTGCGGCATTTGGCGAAACACAATCCAGCTCATCCAATCAGGGAGCAGGGCATTACCCCATAATGGCTGCTGACGCCAGACAAAACCCTGGCCGCGATAGCCTGCCGCCAGGCCGGGGTTATCCTGTTCGGTGGTGATGATAATGGGCGGCGAGACGGATACATCCAACGAATCCACAACTTCAACTTTATGTTTACGCAAAAGCCATTCCAACGCAGGCGACTTGATGCCCACAATTGTGATTGGTTGAGCGTTGACGTTGGTCTTGCTCCAATCTGACACTTGATCAACAGTCGTCAGCAACAAGTATTCTTCGGCAGGCAGCGCGCCCGAACTCCAAAATTCCGAGCCGGGCGAAGCGCGCAAGCCGCCTGCGCCAAACATCGCACCAAGTGAATACACGCTCAACACGGCGACCAATCCCCAGATTGCGCCAAGCCGCGCCGAGCGAATAGACCACCCAACCGCCACCAGCAAAATGCTGACGACCAGCAGGAAGAGTGAACCGAACAATAGCCCCATGCGCAAAGCAGTCTGGTCGGAAGGCACAGGTAACTGGATCAAGGCCAAAAAATCAAGCCATGAAAAGGTCAGGATCAAAACGCTCAGACTAACCACCCCCAATACTTCAACGCGTTCTTCACGGAAAATATTCAAGTTGCGAGTCAACTCAAGCGCGGCCAGCGACCACAACGGGATCAACATCCATGCCAGGCCGCTTGCTTGACGCGCCGGATAGAACAGCGCCAGCAGCAGGGTCACCAATGCCCACAGACTTAATCGTTTTACGCGCAGGCTTCCATATCGCCAACCGCGCACAAGCGCGATCAATCCTAAAATCAATGCCAGCGGTTGATACACCACCAGCGAGAATAAAAGAAAACCAAACGAAAAGCCGGATGGATTTTGCCAGCCCGCGATGTATTCAGGCAAAGCAGACATCCACGCGCTCAAACCGTTCGGAGATAAAAAGAATAACGTTCCGCCAAACACAAGCGTGCCGATTCCGAACCACAATGCCGACAACCACTCGCTGCGCGCGGGACTTTGGGCGGACTCCGTTCGTAAGCCGCGTTCCCACGCCTGACGGATCGCCCACGTCAACCCAAGACCCAGCAGTCCCGCCCAAAGCGCGGGACCGGAAAGTAATGCAAGCCCGGCAAAGATTCCCGCCCAGCGTGTGTTCTTCTTCTCCCAGAATCCCCATGCGAAGAAGAGGAAAGTAATCGCCAGGATCGAACTGCCAGCCTGGCGCGAAAGGGCCACCAGGCCTGGGTCGAGCGCAAGGAAGAAGGCCAGGATCAGGCTGGGGCGGGGTCTGAGGCGTTCTCGAAAAAGGAAGGGTACGAAGGCCAGCGCGCTTCCGATCAAAGCCGGGACAAATCGCGCCAGGAAATTTGTCCCGCCGCCAAAGATGAAAAAGAAAATGCTGGTGAGGAGAACATAGGCAGGCTGTGATCCCAATGCGGGCTGGGTCCCCTGAGCTACGCCCAGGGCTTGCAAAGCCCATTTGGCTTCAAGGTCGGTGAGAGGCCATGCGCCAAGCCTGATAAGCCGAACAGCCAGAGCCAAAACAAAAGCGAGCAGATAGAGAGCGGTTTCTCGGCGGAATGGTTTCATTGGATATATTTTACTTGAATTATGGTTTACGGCACTTCATAGATCGTGATCTCGCCTAATTGAAAAATCTGCTTAAGATAACGACGAAACTTATCCTCCTGCACGGGATAGGTGGAACGTTCCAGCCCGCCAATGTAAACATAACGGACGTTATATTTCTTCAGGATGGCAAGCGCGGTCTGCCAATTGGACGTGCTGTACAGCAGTTTGACATCGTCCTGGCGCGTACCCTGCGGATCACTCCCGCCGCGCCACTGCGACTCGTGTCCCGGCCAGCCAAGCAGTGTGGGCAGGCCCGTGTAGGTCGAGATGCGGGCGTAGGCTGTATAACTTCCGCCCACAGATTCAACGATGACGCCATCTGGCGCGGATTTGAGCCACTCGATGGCGGCGGCTTCGTCCGGGTTCCCGCGCCGGATGCGGTTGAAGTCGTCAAGCGTCCAGCCTAAAGCCGGTTTGAGATTATTGGTCTTGGTCGGAATAGCAAGCGCAGGATACGTCAATGACATAAACAACAAGAGGAAGATTCCAATTCTAAAGAGCCAATCCCACGCGCCGCGCAATTTCTGCAAAAGGACGGCCGTGCCAAAGGCGGCGGCGAGACTCCACAACAGCCAGGCCTGATAATAAAACTTGAAGATGGTGTTCATGCGCCAACCGAACTGGTCACGCAGGAAAACAAATTCGGGAGCCATGACAAGCAGGGAGCCGAGCAGGATGAGAAGAAGGATGAAGGATGAAGGATGAAGAAGATTGGTTGACGGTTGACGGTTGACGGTTGATGCTTTGTCGTCTATTTTCTGTGGTCTGTGGTCTACGATCAAAAAAGCAAGCGCAGGGACAAGCAGGGCCAGCAGAGTCAACAACCCACCGATGGATGCAAAGCGGCGCGACATAGCGGCCCTGAAGAGTTCGGCGACATCGGCCACTCCCTGTTGAGCGAGGTAGCTCTGCGCGAAGGCCGATTCTTTTAGAAACGCCAACCAGCCGATCAACCACGAGAATCCCCAAAGCAGAAGTGTGAGACCGATGACCAATAAAAGAGAAAGCGACCAGTTACCGGTTCGTTTTTCAGCAAATATAAGATAAGCAAGGTAGGCCAGCAAAGGCACAAAGAACGGAGCGAACATCACCCACAACTGCGCGCCGCGCGTCGGATTGATCAGGTTGGGAAGGATGCCGCCCGCCTGGGATGAAAAGCCAAAATAAAATGGCAGGTAAAGCAGGACGGCGGAGAATCCAAGCGGAAGGCCGAGCGCGAAGACATCTTCGAGCCGTTTCCATGACCAGCCTTCTTCATGGACGCGCAAGAGGATATATGCACCCATGACCATCGCTGCGCCGGGCAGGATATCCCACATGTTGAGAAAAGCGAGCCCGCCCAAAGTCAGAGCGGAGGCGAGGAAGCCCGCCTTGCTGATCTTCAATCGCAGGCCAAAGAGATTTGTCTCGCCGCGAAATCCACCGAGGAAAATATTCAACGCCAGAGCGACCGATAACAGGTTGAACGGGATGGCCAGCACATGCGGATGAAGGTCACCGAGCAGGAAGGAGAAGAATGGAAATTCGTCAATAACTTCCTGTGCGCGGCGCATGAGGTCGAAATCAGAGATGACGCGCGAGGCGCGCCACCACCATAAATAACGGTTCGGCATCCATTGATAGGGTTGGACCGGCGCGTCGCTCAATTCTTTGATGTCGAGCCATTTCCAAAAGTTGAAGGCTGAAGGTTGAAGGTCGGAAGGCCAGAAGATTCCTTTTGTGTGCAGGACTTCGAGGAAGCCGCCGAGGTTGCTGACGAGTAAAAGAAAAAGCGGAGCAAGCAAAGCAGAAAAGATTGTCCGGGAGCCGGGAGCCGGGAGCTGGTTTTCCGATTTGCGATTCCCAATTCCCGATTCCAAAATTGCCAACAAATTGTACAAAATTCCATACGCGCCGAGCGCGGCCAGCGCGAAGATGAGCGAGGTCATCAGGTTCTGCGCTAAACTTCCCGTCAGGCCGGTCAACTTAGCGAGCAGGGCGGTCAACACATAGCCGAAGTAATAATATGAAATGGCGTAACCTGAGAGCCATGAGTCATGCGGAGGAAATGTCGGCGAGCGCAGGATGGCATTGATGAGCATCAACTCCATCGGTCTTTCGGTGCCGTCCAGTTCGGGGTTGCCGGCGCGCAGAAAAGCGAGGAAGGCAAAAGCGACCAGGAATAAAACTTCGGCTGTGAGAATGAGACGCAGGTTGGATTTGAGCCAATTTATGATTTCAGATTTACGGTTTTCGATTCTCGAATCTTGAAAGAAGAAAGGGGAAAGGCTTAATCCCGCCAGGATAAGCAAAGCAAAAATAATCCCGCCGATGGTATTTTGCGTCAAACCAAGCGAAGTAAACAGCCAGAAGATGTAACCCCAGATCAACAAGCCCGCGGCACGCGAGAGAGTGTAGCCTCGATCTGCCAGCGCAGGGAAGAGGCGATACACCAGTGGAAAGGTCAGCCAGCCGAGCAATGTGATAAGGAGGTACCAGGAGAGGAATGCAATCATCAGTGTCCAGTAATCAGTTGTCAGTGATCAGCGCGGGCGGCAGATGGAAACGACCGCTTGAATCTACTTCAAAGTCGAGAATTTGAATCACGGCATCAAGGTTGATCGGGCCATAAACATGCGGGAACAGATCGGCGGCGGGAGCTCCGGGCGGAGGCGCACCGTCGAAGGGTAGTTCCCACTTCAAGCCGGAGTTGAGACGCGCCGGGTCAATCACGAGCAAGATGAGTCCGGTCTGCCCTTTATAAAATTTCTCGGCAACCGGGACAGCCTGGGCAGAAGTCGAGCAATGAATAAAGCCTTCAGCCGCGAGGCTCGGCGCGATATATTGTCCGGCCTTTTTTGCAGAAGCCCAGGCATCGTTCGATGTGATGTGCAAAATAAGGCCGCTCATGGATTTACCTGATAGATGACCGTATCGCCGTCGCGATAAACGGACGACCAAAATTGTCCATTGAACTGCTCGAACTTGGCAAGTCCGAGACCGGGATATTCAAGGCGTTCCAACTGCCCGACGATAACGTACTTGACATTGTACTTCTTGAGAAAGCCGCGCGCGGCCTGCGCATCTTGCGTGGTGTAGAAGGAAGCGATCTCATCAATGCGGCCGGTGACAAGTTGAGGCGTCAGCGTGCGCTGTTGGCGCTGATGCCAGCTCCAGCCGACCACACCCGGCAGGCCGGTATAAATGGTGTAGCGCGTGCCCCACTTATATTCAGTTGTGTTGGCTTCGACAATAACTGGCGAACCCTTGACGTTGTCCTGCATCCAGCGGATGGCGCGGTAATCCTGGCTCAAATCCATAGTCGCGCCGAAGTCTGCGTATTGCGCGTATTGCATATAAGTGATGCTGTCGAGTGTGAACGGCACGCCGCCCGCCATGCGGTCAGAGACTTTATCAACCGCCGATGAAATGGTGGTCAGGGCCGCGCCCGCCAATACAAAGGTTGCGCCGGCCTGGAAGAAATTGCGCCAGCCCGGCAGCCATTTGCGGACATCGGGCAGGAGCCACGCAAAGGCGGCCGCGGCGGATATGGATAACAAAGCCCAGGCTTGCAGATAGAATTTGAAGACCGTGTTCATACGTCCGATGTCGCCGCGCACGACAACCAACTCAACGACAATGGTAATGAGCATAGATGTGCCGATCAAAAAGAGAACGAAGCGTTTTACATCCGGCATGTTCGGGCGCAGCATCAGTACGCCAGCCCAGGCCGCCACCGGCAAAGCGACCCAGCCAATCTCCATGCCGCGATATGCAAAATACAATAAAGCCGCCAGCACGATTGCAACGTTGGCTTCGATCAGGGGCTGATACGGACGCAGTTTATTGAGCGACGAAACCGGCGTGGACGCCATCCATTCGTGCGTCTCCCATGTCATCCAGGCCACAATGATGAACAGGAACACGCCCCAATGTGTGAGATAAGACCAGATCGGCGTTTGAGAGGCCGTCCACGAATCGAGCGCGCTATAACTTTGAAAGTACGAAACACGATAGGGCTCATATAACACAAATGACAGCGCCGTCAGCAACACGATACTGCCAACGATCAAAGCCAGCTTTTTAACCACAACCGGGATGCAGCCAAACCATTTCCGCGCCGCGTCCGCGTAACGCCAGAGTGAATAGGCAAGCGCGATAAAACCAATTGGCAGATAGGTGTAAATATCAGAAAGGTTGGTTGGATACAACGCGCCGATAATCAGCGCGCCGATAGAAAGCGAAAGCCATGAAACAACGCGGCGGCCTTTGATGACCGAAAGCGCCCAGGCCAAAGCCAGCAAAGCCAGCGGCATCGCCAGCATGTTCGCATGCAGGTCGCTATAAAGAAAAGTGAAGAATGGGAATTCGGTAATCTCGTTGCCCGGCCCTGGCGGAATGACGCGGCTCGGGTTCCAGTACCAGTCTCCCCGTCCAAATGGAAGCGGCTGGCCCGTCAGCGATTTGCCCAAACCCTCGGCGGCCCATATCGCGCGCTGGACAATATTGGCGTTGTCAATAATTCCGCCCGGCGCGGCCATGCGTTCAAAGCCTTGATACAACATTCTCAACGTGCCGAGATTGCCGAGGGCGACCATCAGCAAGGCCGCGAGCAGACCGGCGACAAACCGGGAATCGAGAATCGGGGATCGGGAATCGTCCCAACTCCCAGGCCCCGATTCTCGATTTCCGTCCAACAGATTCCATCCGATGCTGAACGCGCACAAGGCCGTCGTCGCGAACAACGTCGGTAAAATAAAATTATATGCAATGGTCGGCACAATGCCGAGCAGTTTCACCGGCGTCGCCACCAGCACGAAGCCATAATAATAATAGTTGATATATCCGCCCGCGAACCACGGATCATACGGCGGAAAAGATGTGCTTTTCAAGACCGCATTGAAATACGAAAAGTCCATCGGGCGCTCGCCGCCCTTGGACGGATGCCACAGATCTGGGTTGCCAATGCGGATGAGCAGGTCGAAAACGAAGAACGCGAGGAAAACTCCTTCGACCATCAGGAAATAATTTCGGCGCGACTTCCACTCTGCGCGCAATTCTGCGCGGCGCATCCAACCCAGACCAAGGCCGGCCGCCGCTAAAACGGCAAACACCACGCCGACAGTTGCCCGCGTCACCGGCACACCGACCGATCCGCTCAACCACGAAAGATAGCCGAAGATCACCAGGCCCAGCGCGCGCGCCAGCGGATAGCCTTTATCGCCCAAGCCGGGGAATGCAATGCGGACCAACGGATAGATGAGCAGACCAAGCAGAAAGATAAACAAATACCAGACTACCAGCCCAACGAACGGATATTTATTTTGAATCCAATCGTAGCTGAACAATTGAGACCACGTCCCCCCCGCCTGCTCCTGAGCGGCGCGGTCAGGAGTGAGCATCAAGTTTTTATAACTACCGGCCTGTTTCGGCGTAAGACGCACAACGTTACTCAGGTCAACCGCGCCGAGAATCGTTTGCACCTGTGCCGCGTTGAAATCGGGAGTCTTCTGGAAGATCAAGACTTTTGGATGGTCATAGACCGTGAAGGCTTCTTCTGCAAACTGATCGTTGGCTTGCCATTTGAACAGGCCGGGAATCTCGAGCGTCGGGTACGATTCAAAGACCGCGACGAGTTTGTATCCAAGCTGGCCCTCGAACTGTCCCGGTTTGGCAACGTTGTAGCACCAGATCACATCTTTCTCTGCCGGACAGCCGATCAACGCGCGGTAATAGGCGGTGGTCAGCGGATAACGTTCCGGGATGCGCGTGACCGAGGCCCACTGACGATTGGATGACATGAAAATATAATCGCCCTGGCTCAATGTGTTGACAAAGCGCGTCAACTTATCGGCGTTGTCGTCCCAGTAAATTTGCAGGTTGAGGCCGCCTTGATAGAGTCCGCCGAAGCCGTCGTAAGCCTCCGCGCCAAGCCGCAGGGGCAGGCCATCGTCCCAATCAGTTTCGTTGATGGGCGCCGCGCCGACCAGGGTCAACGCGCCGGTTGTGGTCAGGCTCAAGAAATAGGTCTGGCCCTTGTTTAATACAAGAGGCCGATCCAGCGATAAAGCGTAGTCTCTGCCGCGCGTATCGGAAGCGAAGGCGAAATCGGATGTCAGCGTGGATGTGGCAAGAGTCTGATCGGGCGGCGCATTCGGCTGAAGGGAAAGCGACGCGCTCAGGGTCTGAGGCGCGGCCGCGCCGACCGCCGTCACATGCGGGAAGAAGACATCCGTTAAAGTCCCGCTTGCGTTGGCTGTGAACGACAAAATATACGGCGCTGTGTTTTGGATACTTCCACCGGCTGGAAAGGTCAGCGGCTGTTGGTAGATCGTTCCATCCGCAGTTTTTATCCGCAGGTTAATCGGCCCGGGGACATTTTGATAGATCCAACGCGTGGCCGCCAGGCGCGTGACCGGGCGCGTATAAATTCGCGTGAAAGCGTAGGCCCAGCCCAAAGTCAGGGCGAGAACGGTTGCGCCGATAAGAACAGAGGAAAGAGCAAAGAGCAAAGACCATTTTTGCCCTTTCCTCTTTTTTCCTTCATCCCATAAATAAATAACCAGCCAGCCCGCCATCATCGCGAGCAGCGGATAAATGGGAAGTTGATATCGCATGGTTGGGTTGAAGGCCAGCGATTGCCAGCCAAAATACAACGCCGTCCAACCCCAGAGCAGGATGTGCTTTCTTTCGCCTTTGAGAATGCGCCAGGCCATGGCGAGGAAACCTGTCCAGGCCAGAATACCGAGCGGCAAGCCAAGCCCCCAGACGGTTAAATTAGTAAATGAAAACAAACGCGAACGCCGCGCCCATTGAAGCGCGAATGGAACATCAATATCGCCGCTCGACTGCCCGGCCAGCTCCTTGATATTTGCGATCCAGGCAGGATTCAGCCCAATGCCTGAGAAAGCATAAGGCATGAAGATGCGGAAGATGAGGATCGAAGCCAACGCGCCGACGATCAGGTAAATAGTGACCAGTGACCAGTAACCAGTGTTCAGCAGGCCATTGACAATGGACGGTTGACCGTTTTCGCCGGCCTGCGGTCTATGATCCACGGTCAAAGCCCGCAGTGCAAACGCGCCGGGCAAAAGAATCGCCAGCGGCACGGCATTTAATTTCGACGCAACCGCCAGCCCGAGCGAAATACCGAAACCAAGGCTGAACAGGAAGAGTGGGTCTTTGATGAGAAGCAAGGCGTAATTCGTAATTCGTAATTTGGCAGACAGCGCACTGTTTTGCGTGTCGATCGATTCCAAATTCCCGATTCCCGATTTCCTGCTTATAACGATCTCCACCGCAAAATAGATCGCCAGGAAAATAAAGAAGTTGGCGATGGTATCTACTGTAAAAAAATGGGATTGCTGGATTTGCAAAACAGCCAGCGCGGAAAATGCCGCTCCCAGTAGGGCCACGCGGCGGTTATATAAACGCGCCGCGATGATATAGATCAACAGGACTGAAAATAGGTCGCCAATCAAGGAGATCTGACGCCCAACCATATTCACCTGATCGTAGCCCGTCCGACCAACCCATTCGGCCACATAGCGCGTCAGCACAATCGGCAAATCGCCGTAAACGAAAAAACCGAAGCCGCGGTTTTGCGGATTCAAAGGGGAACTGGCCGTGTTGAAATAATCGCCAAGCCCCAGCCAGCGGACCTGCTCCGGCGGGCAGGATTCGAGCGGCGTGTTTGGCAGTTCACATTTCTTGACCTGTAAGGCGCTTTCCACCATCGTGAGAAACCGTTCATCCGGATGCAGATGCTGGTCGGCATCCCAATTCAGGCCAATGGTGCGGAAATATATTCCAACCAAAAGCACAAGGATCAGGAGCAGGTCATAAAGCCAGGGATGTTTTTCGTTCTTCATAATGAGTTCAAATCTATCATTCAAAACTTAATTCGCACTGAGAGTCTATTGCGCCGGCACAAAGAAAATCCAAAAGTCGTGGCCAGGCACGGGTGATTGACGAAGAGTCAACGACCCTTGCGGATACAACTGCTTGAGCGTGTCTAGAGTTTGCTGGTCATTGGCCTTCGCGTTCTGCGTGTTGGCTTTTACCATAAAAAGTTTAGGGCCGGGCAATTGCAGTGTGCCAGCCAGATCGGCAGGCCAGATCGCAAAGTCACGGTTGGGGATGCCCGCCCACGCGCCCGGCAAGCGCGTGTCAACCCAATAAGGAAATGGCACAATCCAAACCGTGTCTGTCTCGCCGTACTTTGCGCCGAACCCCTGTATAACGGCTCCCATCTCAGACGAATTCCACGAACCGAGGCGATATTCGGCGTCGAACTGATTGAAGACCAGGTCAAAATTTTGCGTGACGGACGAAAACAACAGCACTCCCATCAAGGCCCAGGCGAAAACCTTCCGCTTCACATCGGACCCGAAAGCGGACCACAAGCCATCGAGCGCCAGCGCCACGATGATGAATACCGGAACGAGCGCGCCGCCGGCGCGGTTCAACGCGGGATTCTCTTCAGGGTAGGCCAGGGAAAGGGTCGAGGGAAGTTGCAGGATCGGGATCGAGAGCAAAAGGAACAGGTCCAGCCAGTGGCGCTTTTGGAAGTAACGCGCGGCCACGAGGGCGAGTCCGATCAGGAACAACGCGCCCGAAACGAGGTCCAGCGCCGGGCGATGCGGCAAAGAATTGACCCAGATGTTGCCATCATCCAGGTTGAACATGCGCAGAGCATTCCAAAAATTGGATGCGAAAATTTGATACCAGGGAGCCGGAAGAGGCGCATCAAGCGTACCGAGGCGCGAGAAGGCGCGATAGGAGAACATGTCTGGATTGTCAAGCGCATAACGCAATAAGGGCAGGAAGACAATCAGCGCAATGAAGCCGACCGCGATCAGCCAGGCCAGCGCGTCACGGCGAACACCTTTGGATTGGGAGTGAATGACATACAAAATAAATGCGATCACCACCAACAGCGGAACAATGCGCGCCGGACTATATCCGTGCAACCCCAACCCGAGGAAGAGACCGGAGAGAATAAAATCATTGCGGTTGCGCGTCCGCAGGCCGCGAATGAGATAAAACAAAGTCGGCGCGGCGAAAAGCGGATACAACGGAAAGCGCAAGCCGATACGCGAGATCACGTTCGGCCAGTAGGCGATCCCCGCGAATACGAAAGCCAGGAAGCCGACGCGTTCGCTGCCAACCTCCCTGCCAAGCAGATAAATATATGGCAAAGTCATCAGGCCAAACAAGACCGTGCCGATCTTCAGGCTCAGGAACGAAATGCCCGTGCCGAAGATCCACGCCATGAGAACCGTCCAATACATTTGAATGGCTTCGCGTCCGGTGTTGCGCGGGAAGAAAATGCTGGTCTTGCCCTGCGTGATATCGTACACATCGAGAAGTTTCTCGGCATGATCGCTGAAAGGCTCGCCAGGAGTTTGTTGAATACGATAGACGCGGAAGAAGATCACCAGCGCAGACGCCACCACCACCAAAACCACCCACCCCCAACGAATGGAAACAGGCTGATTCAACCTGCCGCGGCGCGGCAGCCAAAATGCGGCGGCACAAAATGCCAGCGCGGCCAGCCACAAGATCAAATTTCCGACGGTAAATTTATTATCGCCTAACGCGGCAAACGCGGCAACTGCCAGGACTACTCCCAGGATCAACAACCCGGCGCGCACTGTCTGCGGATCTTTCGAGGCATGGTCTGGTCGCAGCGGCGCCAGATTCCATTCTGAATCCAACACAGACCAAACCAACATCGCCAGCGCCAATCCATAAAGGCCGATCCCCAAACCAACGCTCACATTGGGCGGCTCAAACCTGGACTGCGCGGCCAGCGCCAATGTCAATGCCAATAAAGACCGCCAGGGAAATCGTCCAACTGCTGCGGCGGAAACGGGCGCGGGCAGAGCCGCGGGCTCACTGGCTTCTTCAATCAACACGCGCTTCATTTCATCCCGGCGGCGCTCATCGCGCAACGAGCGGATGAAATTCGAGAACGAATTCCAATCTTTGAAGATGGATTTTAAAAAGTCAAGTACAGATGGTTCCTGCATCAATCAATCCGTTTTCTTTGTTTTATGTGCGGCTGTTTTGCGCGCAACGACAAGAACACTTTCCCCCCAGCGCATCGGCAAAAAGATGAAACCAGTAATCGCTTGAATGCCTCCCAGCGAACCGAAAAATAATTTTTGAATCGAAGCGGGAATGAGCGGGACGTACGGCACATTCCAAAAACCGTCGGCGAAAACCTTGAGCGGTTTCATGCCTGCGTCTTCGATAAAGCTCAACCATTCGGCGGGATGCTTGAGCGAAATATGTGTCGGGTCCTGGTAGCCGATCCAGTTCTCGCCTTTGAGCGGCTTGAGCAGGCCGTCCAAATTCGGCGTAGCGAGGATCAGGATTCCGTCCGGTTCGAGGATGCGGCCAATTTCGCGGATGGCCCGCGCCGGGTCGGGCAAATGCTCGACGATGTGTTTGATGATGACCACGCCGAAGGCTGCGTCCGCGTAAGGCAGATCCTGTGCGCTGGCCGTTTCCAACGAAGTGCGCTTCACCACGGACTTTGACTGGGCCACCGCCCAATGATTCAAATCCAGGCCGTAGGTTTCAAACGAGTCTTCGAGCTGGCCGACGAGGTGACCGAGTCCAAGCCCGATCTCAAGCAGGCGCGAACCGGCGCGCCCGTAACGACGCGCCAGCGTTGCAAAGAATCGATTCGACCACCAATACTGGCTGTATTTCGCAAACGAGACGTTGGCGTAGGTGTGTGTTGAAAAATATTTTTCGTCGAAGGACATAGTTTTCGGAATTCGGTATTCGGAAATTGGAAATCGGTTTGTCTGATTCCCGAATACCGATTATCGCTTTCGCGCAATATAAAACGTGAACGCGCCGTTTTCGATCGCTGCGGGCGAGGCGTATTTTTTCACATAAGCCTGCGTCAACGCCAGATTCCATTTGGTGCGGGCGATGATCCAGCGTCCGGTCAATAAGCGTGCGATCACAGACGGGAGGCCGAAATAATGCCCCCATTCTAACACGCGCATCGCGGCGGGCGAAAAGTAGCTCCAGTGCCGTTCCAATGCAAAACCGGCGCGCTCCAGTCGCTCCCGCCAAACCTGCGGCTCATCGGCGTGGGCCACGCGTGAAATCTTTCTAAACCATTCAGTGTAACTTTTTCCAAGCAGGCGCGAGATCGAAAGCTCCGAAAGGTAACGCGTGTTCGGCACACAGAAATAAAACGGCGCACCCGGTTTCAGCACGCGCACAGTCTCGGCCAGCACCGCGTCGATGTGCGGAATGTGTTCCAGCACCGAGTTGCTGAATCCGCTGGCGAAATAATTCGACGGAAACGGTGAGCGCGATCCGTCGGCTTCGACCAGGGATTGATACGCGCCAAACTTCTTCGCCTCGTGGATCGGTCCATGCCACGGATCGAGACCGACATCTATTTTTTGGTCGAAGGTCAGCGAAGCAAAATGTCCGTCGCCGCAGCCGACATCATAAACCGGCGCGGGCATCGGCAAGCCTTGATAATACGAAGATTCAATCGCGCGCAAAAAGGCGCGGAAGTATGGCAGGTCGCGCAATTGGAGGAAGAGAAAATCTTTCATAGGCATCCTGTCATTATGAGCCGCAAGCGAAGCGAACGGCGCGGCAATCTCAAACGATCAATAAATACAAGATTGCTTCGTCGCTTCGCTTCTCGCAATGACATTATTTTTTCATCAACCCTTCAAATAATTTTTCATACTCCGCCGCGATGGTATCGGGATCGTATGATTTTTTAATAGACTCCATATCGCCGCGAAACTTCTGCGGTTCGTTCAGGATCTCGAGAACGGACTCGGCCAAACTGGCCGCATCGCCGATTTTAGCGACGCGTCCCATGCCGTGCATCTTCACAGGCATGCGCACGCCGGGCAATGCAGATGGCACACACAGCACGCCGTTCATCATGGCTTCGATCTGGACAAGTCCAAATGCTTCGGTTGAATTCAGGGATGGCACAACCAGCGCATCCAGGTTTGGATAGAAAGCCGCCATCTGTTCGGGGTTGAGATTGCCGAGGAAAGTCCAGTGGCCCTGGGATTCATATTCGCGGATGCGCGGCATGAGTCTATCGAAGTAGGCCTGTTCGCCCATCACGTTTTGATATGCGCCCGCGAACAAAACCTGGGCCTGCGGATATTTTTTCAGGATGACGGGCAACGCGTCGAGCAGGATCTCGACGCCTTTTTCAGCCGCGAAGCGGGCCGCCATGCCGATGACCGGCTTTCGGTCCGGGACATGCTGCGCTTTTGCGAATGATTGGATCGCGTTTTTATCAATCGCCGGCAATTCAACGGGCGGAAGGATCGTCCGCAGTTTAAATTTGTAGCGCGAAAGAAATGAGGAATGATCGGCGTAATCCCGCGTGTATGTCACAATCTGGTTCGAGAACAGGGCCGCCATGTTGTTTTGGAATTTGACAACGAGATTTACGAAACGATTAAATAATCCGGGCGGCAAAAGCAGGTCGCAGTGATAGGTGAGGACGGCGGGCTTGCGAAAGAGCCTGCCGCGCAGCGCCACGCCGGGCGCGTCGAATTGTGGAAGGTGCATCTGGACGACATCATGCTCGGCGACCAGCCTGGTGGCGACCCAGCCAAAGGTCGGCGCGATGACGCCCTTGCTCAGGCGGAACATGACCGGCACACGGATGACTCTGACGCCGTCCATCATTTCTTCGCGCGGCAAAGACGCGTCATATTGTGTGGTCATCACCGTGACCTGATGTCCGCGTTGGACAAAGGCGCGCGCCAGGCGCTCGGCGTAGATCGTCAGGCCAGAGGTGTGAGGGCGATAGTAAGTTAGAACGGTCAGGATTTTCATAAGGCGGGGAGATTATAACCTGCGATTCGCGGCCGCACGTTGGCGCTAAAAACCTCCGAAGCCGGTAAGACTTGGGAGTTAAACTTTAAAACAACTTTTTATTTTCATTCACCCACTCGAACAGCATTTCGATTCCCCGTTCCACGCCGATCTTTGGGCTCCAACCCAATTCTTCTTTCGCCTTCGAAATATCCGCGTAGAACACGCGCTGATCGCCGGGACGCCAGTCGCCGCGGCCGGTTTCGATTTTATGTTCGACCAATTTTTCGAGCATCGGTCCGAATTCAGCCCAGACCGAAAGCACATTCTGCGGCCCGCCGCCCATGTTATAGACGCTGCCAGCCGCCGCATCAATCTTTTCAATCGCCGCATCGTAGGCATTCAGCAGATCGTCCACGTGCAAAACATCGCGCACCTGCTTGCCATCGCCATAGATCGTGATCGGGCGTCCCGTGACTGCCGCGATCACAAACCACGCCACCCAGCCCTGATCTTCGATGCCGAACTGGCGCGGGCCATAAATACAGGATTGACGGAAGACGACGGACTGCAAGCCGTACATGCGATGATAGTCGCGCACATATTGATCGCCCGCGCCTTTCGAGCAGCCATACGGCGAATGAAAATCAAGCGGCTGAGATTCAGGACAGCCATTTTTTAAATCGGCGTAGCGCCAGCGGGTCGGGTCTTCAGCCAGCGCGACATCTTCCATGCCGCCATAAACTTTATTGGTCGAGGCATAAATAAAAATCGGATCACGCCCCGAAGCGCGTGCGGCTTCAAGCGCGTTGAACGTTCCCAGCGCGTTACATTCAAAGTCAGCGCGTGGATTCGTGACGGACGTGGTAACCGCCACCTGGCCGGCCAGATGCACGATCACATCGGACCTGGAAGCGGCTTCCGTTATTTTGGCCGCGTCGCGCACATCCCCAACGATCACGTCAAAAGATTTTTCGCCGTGCGCCGTTTTCAGCCATTCGAGATTACGCGGCGCGCCGGCGCGCGAAAAATTATCATAGATCGTGACCTTTTCACCGCGCTCGATCAAACGATGGACATAGTTCGAGCCGATGAATCCGGCCCCGCCGGTGATCAGATAATTTCGAGTCATCGCTTCTCCCGTTATGAATAATAAGATGTGCGGCGTCGCGCGAACAAATTGACCGCCAGCATTCCGAACACAAATCCGCCAACGTGCGCCCACCACGCGATCCCGCTACCGCCGCCCGAGCCTTGCAAAGCCAGGAAACCGGAGAATAATTGTGAGACAAACCAGAACAAAAGAAAGATGGCGGCCGGCAATTCGATGATCGTAAAGATAAAGAAGATGGGCACCAGGCTGGCGACGCGGGCGCGCGGGAAGGAGATCAAATACGCGCCCAGCACACCGGCAATCGCGCCGCTGGCGCCGATCATCGGCACATTGCTGGCCTGCAAAAGATAAGATTGCATCAGCGCCGCAGCCACTCCGCTGAGCAGATAAAAGATCAGATAACGCCCGCCGCCCATGCGGTCTTCGATGTTATCGCCGAAGATGAAGAGCACCCACATATTGCTCAAAATATGGAACCAGCCGCCCTGCATGAACATGGATGTAAAGATGGTGATCCAGGCCGTTTCAGGGCGCGCAAACAAGCGCGCCGGGACGAGTCCCCATCTGCCGATAAAACTTTCGAGCGCAGAAGGTCCGAGTTGAAATTCATAGAGGAAGACGAGGACGTTCAAAGCGATCAGGAACCAATTGACAATCGGGATTTTGCGCGAACGCAGTGTATCGTAAAGCGGGATCACAGGCGCTCCTTCCAGAAACTACCGATAAGAATTACAGGAGGAACAAATACCGAATGAAATTCCATCTCTATTCCACATCAGTTGGTTTCGGCTTCAGGCGCAGATTCATCAACTGCCGATAGATGCCGGACAAAGTCTGGCCTTCGCGCGAAAGCGCATATCCGCCGAGGAGCAGGCTGGTCAAATAGTTAAAGAAGCGCGCGGTCAACGCGACGGCCAAAGAGGTGGACTGGTCCCCCGTCAGCAAAGTTAAGGCTCCGCCGAACGCGCCCTCAAAGGTCCCGACCGCGCCGGGCAGTGAGGGAACCGCCCCGCCGAACGCGGCCGCGCCGAGTCCGAACATTCCCCAGGTCAATTGAGCCTGCGGGAAGAAAGCGCGGATGGTCAGATAATATGAAATGATCGCCATGCCCCAGTTGAGTGCCATCCAAAACAGGAAGCGGGCAAAGATCCAGCCGTCGGTCAGCACGCCGAGACCGGTGAGAAAAGATTCGAGCAGGCCTCCGCCGAAGCGTTGGATGGCGGGCCAGCGTGCGCTGAATTTATGAAAGGTGTCCAATGCCCATGCGTCGTTGCGGGCGAGAACATATAAGAAGATAAGACCAGCGAGAACCACCGCGCCCAAAATGATGGCGATGCGATTTGCGCCCGATGCGCCGACCACGAACGGAAGCGAAGCGAGGAAAATGGAGGCGGTGAACGCCAGATCCATCGAACGCTCGATGACGACCGTCGGGAGAATTTCGGCGAATTGCAAATCCGTTTTGCGGCTGAGGAGGAAGGCGCGCCCGATCTCGCCGAGGCGAAACGGCAAAAAGGCATTCAATAAATAGCCTGCGTTCAGGGCGTTGAATACTTCGCGGTAAGGCACGCGGTTTCGCAACAACGTGCGCCACACAATGCCGCGCACCGCCAGCCAGGCAAAAGACAGGACGAATGCCAGCGCAATGAAGCGATAGTCCGCCGAGCGGATGGCGGCGATCATCTTCGGGATGTCAACGAAATATAAAATGGCGGCAATCAGCAGGATGCTGACGAGCGCGCCGGGCAGCCAGCGCTTTGCAACTTTCAAGAATTGAGACATGATGTTTACGGATTACGCATCACGGAATACGTGATGCGTAAAAAATCATTCCTCTTCCAATTTCAATACGGCCATGAATGCCTCTTGCGGGATTTCTACATTACCAACCATTTTAAGGCGTTTCTTGCCGCGCTTTTGTTTCTCGAGCAGTTTTTTCTTGCGCGAAATATCGCCGCCGTAACATTTGGCAAGCACATCTTTGCGCGTGGCTTTGACATTGGCGCGCGAGATGATACGTCCGCCGGCCGAGGCCTGGATGGCGACATCATATAACTGACGCGGGATCAGTTCTTTGAGTTTGGTGATCAGCCGCTGGCCTTTGTGGAACGCGTCCTTCTCATGGACAATGGCCGCCAGCGCGTCAACCGTTTCGCCATTGACGAGGATTTCCAGTTTCTGCAATACGTCGGCGCGGTATTCGAGCAGTTGATAATCGAGCGAAGCATAACCTTTGGTGTGCGATTTCAACATATCGAAGAAATCCACAATAATTTCGGAAAGCGGAATTTCAAAATCAAGTTGAACGCGGTGCGGCGCAGGATATTCCTGTTTTTTATAAATGCCGCGCCGCTTGGTAACGAGTTCCATGATCGGACCATAATATTCGGTCGGCGTGATAATCTCAATGTTCATCCACGGCTCGCGGATTTCGGCTATGCCCTCGGTCGGAAGTTCGGCGGGCGAATCAACGGTGATGATCTCACCGGTCAGCGTGACGACTTCATATTCAACGGAGGGCGCGGTGAACAAAACATCAAGGTTGTATTCGCGCTCGATACGTTCCTGAATAATTTCCATGTGGAAGAGACCGAGAAAGCCGGCGCGGAATCCAAAGCCCAACGCTTGCGAAGTTTCCGGCGTAAAGGTCAACGAGGCGTCGTTGAGCTGCAGTTTATCGAGCGACTCGCGCAGTTCGGGATAATCGTCAGCTTCGACGGGATAAATTCCAGCGAAGACCATCGGCTTGGGCGAACGGTAGCCCGGCAACGGGTCGATGGCGGGAGCGGAGGCGCGCGTGATCGTGTCGCCCACGCGGCATTCGTGCACGGTCTTGAATCCGGTGGCGATGTATCCGACTTCGCCTGATCCCAATCTTTGAACGGGTTTCATGCCCGGCGCAAAAATTCCGATCTCGACCGGCTTCATATCCACTTTTGTCGCGAACATACGCAGAACATCGGTGGCTTTGAGCGAACCCTCGATCACGCGAATGTAGGCGACGACGCCTTTGTAAGAGTCGTAATGCGAATCAAAAATAAGCGCGCGCAGGGGAGCATCGTCCGCATCTTTGGGCGGCGGCACGCGCGTGACTATCGCTTCGAGAACTTGATCCACGTTCAGGCCTTCTTTGGCCGAAATGCGGATGACCGATTCGGCCTCGACCCCGATCAGGCTGGCGATATCTTCAGCCACTTCGTCGGGGCGGGCGGACGGCAGGTCAATTTTGTTGATGACGGGAATGATGGTGAGATCGGCTTCGAGCGCCTGATACAAATTTGCGAGCGTCTGCGCTTCGATGCCTTGCGTGGCATCCACAACCAGCACCGCGCCTTCGCAGGCCTTAAGGGCGCGGCTGACCTCGTAACCAAAGTCTACATGGCCGGGCGTATCAATTAAATTGATCTCATACTTCTGATTATCTTTGGCAGTGTAATACATGCGCACGGCGGAGGCTTTGATGGTCACGCCTTTTTCGCGTTCGAGGTCCATCGTGTCGAGCATCTGCGCGGTCATATCACGATCGGAGATCGTACCAGTAAGTTGCAGCAAACGGTCCGCGAGCGTGGATTTGCCATGATCTACATGGGCAATGATACAAAAGTTACGGATGTGGTCGGTCATACTGTTTTCTTGATCAATAATACTTTCACTCGCAATATTTTGATGAGGCTTAATAAGAGTTCATTGAAATTACAACACAACGCCCTGGAAGCGCACGAAGTATAACCGATTTTAAAAGATGAGCGTTTTACCCTTGAATCAGGATATTTGTCAATTACGGGGCATCATCACAACCCATACAATTACATTATGCCTCCCAAACGTGACCAGAAAAGCCTGCTGGCTATCGGCCTTGGACTGTGGATCAATGTCGTCCTGTCCGTGCTGAAAACTTTGTTCGGCGTGATCGGACACAGCCCGGCTTTGCTCGCAGAAGGGATCAACTCCACCTCGGATGTGGCCTATTACATTGCGGCCAGTATTTTCATGCGGCTTGCCCGCAGGCCCGCGGACCGCGAGCATCCCTACGGCCATCGTCAAATGGAAAGCATTGCGTCGGTAACGATCGGCGCCTTCATTGTAACAACCGGCGTTGCCGTCTTGTGGGATGCGGCTGACAAGGTTTGGGATCTGGTTGACGGAAAGGCCACCTCGCAAGGCGCAGAAAATATTGCTCTCTGGGTTGCCCTGCTTACAGTTGCCATCAAAGCCTTCCTTACTTTCTACATTCGCAGGCTGGGCAGGGAAACTCGCAGCCCGGTCGTGGAGGCAATGGCTTACGACCATCGCAACGATTTGTTTTCCGCATCCGCCGCGTCCATTGGAATTTTTCTCGGACAGCGCGGCCTGCCCTGGGTGGATCCGCTGGCGGGCGCGTTCGTAGCTTTGCTCATCCTGCGCACCGGCATTTTCATTTTACGCGAATCGTCCACCGACTTGATGGGCGTTGTCCCCAGCCGCGAACTGGCCGCGCACATCATACAAGTATTAAAAGAACTTCCAAATGTACAATTGGAGGAAATGCAAGCGCACCGCTTCGGACCTCATATCGTGGTCAACCTGACTATAGGCATTGACGGCGCTTTGAGCGTGACCGAAGGCGATGTAATTGCCAGCGAAGTCGAAAGCTTGTTGATAAACTCGATCCCCAACCTTCAGCGCGTCCACGTTCACTACCAGCCCGCCAACCTGAACCTGCGCGGCCTCGGCGTTGACGAAATCCTGGACGGGTCGCATCAGACCGCGACCACCTATGAATCTCAGTATCACGAATAAGATTTATCCGCCAAGAACGTTTGCGGCCAGCGCCATGATATCGGCGCTGTTTTTTTGCATATCCATCCACACCAAAAATTCCGCATTGCCCTTCGGCCCCAACAGCGGACTCTTGACCAGCCCGTTGATGCCGAAGCCTTCGTTTTGTGCAAAAGTCAGCACATCCAGCAGAACTTGTTTGTGAATATTCGGGTCGCGGATGACGCCATCGCCGCGCGAGACGTCTTTTTTCCCGGCTTCGAATTGTGGCTTGATTAATGCAATAATTTCTCCCTCACCCCTAACCCCTCTCCCGCTGGGAGAGAGGAACCATTTGCGAATCACCGGCAGCAAAATCTTCAACGAAATAAACGAAGCATCAATCGTGACGAGCGAAATCGGCCCCGGCAATGACTCGACAAAGCGCGCGTTGGCCGCTTCCATCACGACCACACGCGGATCATTACGAAGCTTCCAGTGCAAAATGCCTTTGCCTACATCAATGGCATAAATTTTCGCCGCACCGTGTTGCAATAAACAATCGGTGAAGCCGCCGGTGGAAGCGCCCACGTCCGCGCAAACCAGGCCAGCCACATTGATATTGAAAGCCTCGAGCGCCGCGTCCAGCTTTTCGCCGCCGCGTGAGACGAAGCGCGGGCCGGAGTCAATCGTCAACGTGGAATCGGGTTCGAGCATTGCGGCCGCTTTGAGGGCGGTCTGCCCGTCCACGCGCACCTGTCCCGCCATAATTAACGCCTGCGCTTTGGCGCGCGATTCGGCCAGTCCGCGTTCGACGAGCAGAAGATCGAGACGAGTCTTTGCCATGCAGATATTCTAAGCGATATTGGATGATTCGATATTCGACCATCGAGTATCGAATATCGAAGTAAAATTGCAACATGTTAACCGCCCTGATAAAAACCATGCGCCCGCGCCAGTGGACAAAGAATGTTTTCATCTTTGCCGCGCTGTTGTTCGATAAACAATTTTTCAGCCCCTCGCCGTTCCTGAAAACGCTAGCCGGATTCGCGCTGTTTTGCCTGATTTCGTCGTCGGTCTATATTTTCAACGACCTGGCCGACATCGAAGCCGACCGCCAGCATCCGCAAAAAAAGAACCGTCCCATTGCTTCCGGGAAATTGCCGGTAAGTATTGCCTGGATTGCAGGGGCTTCGCTTGTCATCATGGCCGTCGCGATCGGCTATCTGCTTGCTCCCGGTTTTGCCGCGGTAGTTGCAGGATATTTTTTGATTAATCTCGCATACTCCAAATGGCTCAAGCACATTCCGATCCTGGATGTGTTGATCATCGCGGCGGGCTTCGTCCTGCGTGTGGGCGCAGGCGTGACGTTGATTCGCGTCGAGCGGTTTTCGCCGTGGCTGTACGTTGTGATGACCCTGCTTTCGCTGTTCCTTGGCTTTGGCAAACGCCGCGCCGAACTCGCGCTTCTCGAAGGCGATGCCGGCTCGCATCGCAAAGTGCTGGAAGGTTACACCATTCCACTGCTCGATCAATACATCATGATCGTGTCAGGCACGACCATCGTGGCGTATTCGCTGTATACGTTTTCCGCGCCCAATGTCCCGCCCAATCACAGCATGATGTTGACCATTCCGTTCGTGGTCTACGCCATCTTTCGTTATCTTTATCTGATCCACGTCGAAGAGCGCGGCGGCGCGCCCGAAGACATTCTGCTCACCGACCGTCCGTTTCAAATTGCGATGGCCTTGTGGGCGCTGACCGTGCTGATCGTGTTTTATTTGTCGTAGAGCGGGATATTATCTCGCGCAACAATGACCTCCTCTTCCGCTCCCGGCAAGATCATTCTGTTCGGCGAACACGCCGTCGTTTATGGACAGCCTGCGCTGGCCGTGCCTGTAATGCAGGTTCATGCGGATGTCGAAATCGCAGACTCGCCCCGCGCCGGGATTTGGATCAGCGCCCCGAACATTCATCTTCACGCCGAACTTAACTCGCTTCCTTCCGGCCATCCAATTGCTTCCGTAATTCATAATCTTTTCTTCGTCCTCAACATTGATCCGTTTCCGAATCTCCAAATAAGCATTTCATCTTCCATCCCTGTTGCCTCGGGACTCGGTTCCGGCGCGGCGGTCTCGGTTGCGCTCATCCGCGCACTTTCATCTTTCCTCTCCTATCCCTTATCAGACGAGCAGGTAAATCAATTCGCCTACGAGATCGAAAAACTCCATCACGGCACGCCATCGGGAATTGACAACACGGTCATTACTTATGCAAAGCCAGTTTACTTTGTGAAAGGACTCCCCTCTCCTGGCAGGAGATGGGCCGGGGGTGAGGTCCAAATATTGAAAGCCAGCAAGCCTCTCACCATCGTCATCGGCGATACCGGCGTTCACGCGCCGACCAAAGAATCGGTGAGCGATGTCCGCAAGTTGTGGGAGGCGGACAAAGCCAAATGGGAAAAGGTGTTTGATGAAGTGGGAGAGATTGCGAAGAACGCGAGAGAGAAAATAGAAAGTGATGAGTGGGAAAAGCTTGGAGAATTGATGAATCAAAATCATGCTTTGCTTCAGAACATGACGGTCTCTTCGCCAGAGTTGGATAAACTCGTCACAGCCGCGCGGCAGGCGGGCGCGCTGGGCGCAAAAATGTCGGGCGGGGGGCGCGGAGGCAATATGATCGCGCTGGTCGAGCCTGAAATGGCAGAAGCCGTTTCGAGCGCGTTGAAAGAAGCGGGCGCGAAGAATACGATCATCACAACAATCAGCCCATGAACATTTTTGTATTGAAATTAATTCTCGCTCCGATCATCCTCGGTGGAGCAAGCCTCGCAGGCCGCCGCTGGGGACATGCCGTGAGCGGCTGGCTGGTTGGCTTGCCACTCACTTCGGGCCCGATAATTTTCTTTCTTTCACTCAGCCGCGAGACAACATTCGTGTCATCAACGATCCTCGGAACATTGAGCGGCGGATTTTCGCTGGTCGCATTTTGTCTCGTTTACGCGTGGCTGGCAATGCGATTCAGATGGTTGCTCGCGCTAACAGGAAGTATGCTGATCTATTTCGGCATTGTGGCGTTGATGCAGAATTTTGTCATCGTTCCGCTCGCGCCGCTGATTGCCGGGGTCGCGTTCGCGATTTTGCTCGGCCTGTGGCTGATGCCGAAAGGAACGCAACTCGAATCAAACGATGTCCGGCCGGGGCGCTGGGACATTCCCGCCCGCATCCTGCTCGGGACCAGTTTTATCATTCTGTTGACGGAGATCGCGCCGTTCATCGGCGCGCGGCTCACGGGTCTGCTGGCGACCATTCCGCTTTACACCGCCATCCTGACGGTCTTCGCGCATCGCCTTCAGGGAGCGGCGGGCGCGGCCAGCGTTCTGCGCGGATTGTTGTTCGGTCTGTTTGGCTTTCTGGGATTCTTCCTCACGCTGTCTTTGTTGATCGAACGCGCCGGAATCACCATCGGATTTCTGGCGGCCAGCGCGGCGACGCTGCTCATTCAAGGAATTACGCTTTTGGTTTTGAGAATCGAACACCAATCGGAGACGCTTGCACCTGGCGCAAGTGCAGGTGTGAGCAAAGAAAAACAAAGATGATTTTCTCTTCGCTCTCCAAAACAAAATCCACGTTCATCTCTGTTTATCTCGGCTGGATTAAGGACAAACTATGACTCAAACTTACGATGTCATCATTATCGGCGCGGGCGTGCATGGCGCGAGTTTGGCGTTTCATCTCGCTCAACGCGGCGTGAAGGCCGTCGTCCTCGAGAAGAAATTTGTCGCGGCGGGCGCGACCGGGCGCTCGAGCGGACTTGTCCGAATGCACTACGACGTGCGCGAAGATTCGGAACTGGCCTGGGTCTCGTTCCGATACTTTCAAAACTGGCGCGAGGTTGTCGGCGGAAACTGCGCTTTCACGCGCACGGGCTTCATTCAACTTGTGGCGCATGAAGATGCCGAAAAGTTGAAAGCCAACGTCAAGATGCATCAAGAGATCGGCATCCCGGTCATGCTGATTAAAGCGGACGATGTCAAACGTCTCGCGCCGTCGTTTGTTGTTGACGATATCGAACTCGCCGCGTACGAACCCGAATCGGGTTATGCCATGCCGAGCGACACAGCCAACGCGTTCCTCGACGCCGCAAAAGACAAAGGCGCGCGTCTCGTTCAGGATTGCGCGGTGACAGGAATCATCGTCAGCGGAGGCAGGGTCAAAGGCGTGGAGTCCGCTCAAGGTCCGTTCGAGGCGCCGATTGTTGTCAACGCGGCGGGCGCGTGGGCGGGCAAAGTCAACGAGATGGCCGGTCTGAATCTGCCATACGACACCTGGCGTCACGATACGATGTTCGTGGCGCGCCCGCGTCAAATCGGGCCGAGCCATCCGACAGTCATTGATTTTGCAAACGAAATGTATTTCCGGCCCGAAGGCAATTTGACTCTCGTCGGACTCGAAGATGGAAACCCGCTTGGCGAATCGCCGGACAGCGACACCGATCATGCCAAAAAAGGATTCGTCGAGCGCGGCATTGACCGGATCTGCAAGCGCGTGCCCGTCATGGAAAACGGCGCTCTGCACTCCGCTCACGGCGGCTACGACGGCATCACGCCCGATCAACACCCGATGCTGGGTGCGGCCGGCCCCGACGGTTTTTATCTCGACTGCGGATTCAGCGGCACGGGCTTCAAGATTTCGCCGGCAGTTGGGCTGTGCATGTCCGAGTTAATTCTGGACGGCAGGGCCAAAGCGGTTGATATTTCGATTTACGCGCCACAAAGATTCGCAGAGGGAAAGCGGATCGTCGGCGAACACCCGTACAGCAGTATCTGGAAATAAAATAAAACTTCCGCGTGATTAATTTTTGAAGAACATATTGCATGATAAATAATCAGCCCGTCGAATTGTGACGGGCTGATTATTTGCTTATTTCTTTTTGCCGGCTTTTGCTTTGGTTTTCTTTCCTTTTGCAGAAGGTTTTATGGGCGCGGGCTTCTTTTCCTTTGCCGACACTTTTGCCTTCGACGGCTTTTCTTCCTTCGCCGCTTCAACAACCTTTTCCCTTTTCAGGGACGATGTCACATATCGCTCCACCGTCCAGCCGACGGCCACGCCGGTGACGGACTCGCCGGGCTTCACTTCGACGATCAAGTCGCCTTTGGTTGCGGCGCGCTTGCGGACAGCCGCCGCGTCCAGCCGCGTGGATTTCGGCGCGCCCTTGCTCAGATGAATGGTTGCCATGTGATTCGGTTTGCCGGAGACCGCGCCAACGATTGAGACTTTCTTTGGCAGGTCCCAAACGCGCACGCCCTTGCCATAACGTCCCTGAGACGGGAATTCCTTCTGGTCAACGCGCTTGGCTTTGCCGTCGCTCGCCAGTAAAAAGACTTCGCCTTCGGCCGGGAAAATTTCCGCGCCGACCACTTCATCCTTGTCGTCCAATTTGATGCCGTTCACACCCGCCGCCACCAGACCCATCGGGCGGACATCTTCTTCACTGAATCGAATCGCCATGCCGCCGGATGTGACCAGCAAAATTTCTTTTTTGCCATTCGTCAATCCAACCCAGCCGAGCCGGTCGCCTTCGTTGACTCTCGCCAGCGCGAAGGTCTGTGCGGAGGGGCCGGGCAATTCGCTGATGAGACTCTTCTTGATCATGCCGAAACGCGTGACGGTCAACACACAAGTCTCTTCGGGCAATTCGGATTTCCTCGACGGCAAAGAGAACATGGCCGCCAGCACATCGCCATCCTGCAAAGGTGAGACTTTGAAGAACGGCGCGCCTTCGCTTAATTTTTCCGCTTCGGGGATGACGTGCAATGCAATCGCGGCGGCCCTGCCGGACTCTGCAACGAGATACAACGTGTCCGTCGTCGAAGCGCGTACCAGCCAGCGCGCCGCGTCGTTGCCGGAATGTCTGGGCTCCTTGTCGTCATGCGTACGCGCAACAATGCCATCGGCTGTCACGCCGACCCACACGACCTGGTCGCTCAGCATGTCGGTGGCGGTCAGCATCTTGGCAGATTTGCCCTTCTTGAGATTCACGATTTGCGTGCGGCGACGGTCGCCATAGGCGGCTTTGACGCGCAACAATTCATCAGACACAACCGCGCGCATGCGTTTAGCGGATTTCAACAGGTCGGTTAAATCTTTTATCAACGCGCTGACTTCCTTGTATTCTGTCTCGATCTTCTTGCGTTCGAGCGCGGCCAGCCGCCGCAGCTGCATCTCGAGAATGGCATTGGCCTGCAGCTCTGTCAGCTTGAAGCGCTTCATCAGTTTCGCCCGCGCCGTTTCAACGTCCGAGGCGTTGCGGATGATCTGAATCACTTCGTCCAGATTTTTGAGCGCGACCAGATATCCTTCGAGAATATGCGCGCGCGCCTTCGCTTTTTCCAGATCGAATTCGGCGCGGCGTTTGATGATGGTGATGCGATGTTCGAGATAAACGCGCAAAGCCTGCTTGAGCGTGAGCGTGCGCGGCTCGCCGTCCACCAGCGCCAGCAGGTTGATACTGAATGTGGATTGCATGGGCGTGCGTTTGTAAAGATCGCGCAGGATGACTTCGGGGTCAGCGTTCTTGGTCAACTCGATGACGATGCGCATGCCCTGACGATCTGACTCATCGCGCAAATCTGCGAGACCTTCGATGTGTCCATCGCGCGCCAGTTCGGCGATGCGTTCGATCAGCGTGGATTTGTTGACTTGATACGGCAGCTCAGTGACGATGAGACGACTCTTGCCGCGCTCCATCTCTTCGATGTGAACCTTGGCTTGAACCACCACGCGTCCGCGTCCCGAGCCGTAAGCGGACTCGATATCCTCTTCGCCTTTTTCCTGGATGATGACGCCGCCGGTCGGGAAATCGGGACCTTGAACGAATTCCATTAATTGGTCAACGTCTATATCGTCGAGTTTTTCCCAACGCTCGAGCATATAAACGCAGGCATCCACGATCTCGGATAAATTGTGCGGCGGGATGGAGGTTGCCATGCCGACGGCGATGCCACTCGCGCCATTGACCAGCAAATTTGGAATCGCGGAGGGAAGCACGCTCGGCTCTTCGAGCGTGTCATCGAAGTTGGCGGTGAAGTCAACGGTGTTTTTATTTAAGTCAGCGAGGATTTCGATGGCAGGCAAAGTGAGTCGCGCTTCGGTGTAACGCATGGCCGCCGGCGGATCGCCGTCCACCGAACCGAAGTTACCCTGACCATCCACGAGCAAAGTGCGTAAAGAGAAATCCTGTGCCATACGCGCCATGGCTTCGTAAACGGCTGAGTCGCCATGCGGGTGATATTTGCCCAGCACTTCGCCGACGATACGAGCGGATTTTTTGTAAGCGGTATCCGCGCGAATGCCCATGTCGTACATCGCGTATAAGATGCGGCGCTGAACAGGCTTGAGGCCGTCGCGTGCGTCTGGCAATGCGCGCGCCACAATGACAGACATGGCGTAATCGAGATATGCCTGCTGCATTTCGTGGTCAATATCTATTTTGCGAACCAAACCTAATTCCATGGAAACTCCGAAATCTTTAACCACAAAGGACACGAAGTAACACAAAGGAAAAGATTAAACATCGTGTTCTGGGTGGTGAATGAATGTTCTATTTGCGGGCTTATCTTACGGGGAAAGAAAGAAAGCGTCAAGTGAAAAGTCCCCTGCCGAATTGGCGAGGGACTTTCATGTTTTACGAATTACACAACGCGTTTTACTTTGCTATGATCGCTTCGATCTCTTCCTGTTTCTTGAACTGGCTCATGTACAGGTTGTAATAGAAGCCATGCTTTTCCAGCAATTCGTTATGTTTACCGCGCTCTATGATCTCACCGTCGTTGATCACCAGGATCATGTCGGCATTGCGGATGGTGCTGAGGCGGTGAGCAACGACGAAACTGGTGCGGCCCTTAAGCAATTTCTCCAGCGCTTTCTGGATCAGGCGCTCGGTGCGCGTGTCAACGGATGAAGTCGCCTCGTCCAGGATCAGGATGCGGGGATCCGCCAAAGCGGCGCGTGCGATCGAAAGCAGTTGCCGTTGTCCCTGAGAAAGACCCGAGCCGCGTTCTCCGAGGACGGTCTGATATTTATCGGGCAGGCGCTCGATGAACGTATCCGCATGGGCGAGTTGCGCGGCGGCGAGGACTTCCGCGTCGCTGGCATCAGGCTGCCCGAAGCGGATGTTTTCCATCACGGTGGTGCTGAACAGGAAGGTGTCTTGCAATACGACGCCGATCTGTTTGCGGAGACTCTCGGCGGTCACGTCGCGTATGTCGGTGCCGTCGATCAAAACGGAGCCAGCCGTCACATCGTAGAAGCGCGGGATGAGGTTGATGATGGTGGTCTTGCCTGCGCCGGTCGGGCCGACGAGGGCGATGGTTTGCCCGGGTTGAGCCGTGAAGTTGACGCCTTTCAAAACAGGCTCACCTTCTTTATATTCGGCGGTTACATTTTTGAATTCCACTTTGCCGGCGATGGCGGTCATTTCTTCTGCATCCGTCTTATCAACGATGGCGGGTTTCTCGTCGAGAATACCGAAGATGCGCTCCGCACCGGCGACCGCGCTCTGAATGTTGCCCCACAGCACGGATATTTGCTGAATGGGCTGGTTGAAGCGTTGCACATAAGCCAGGAAGGTAATGACCAAACCAAGCGAAACAGCCGTGCCGAACAAGTCTGCGCCATTGAGCAATGCCAGGCCGCCCGCGCCAACGACGATTGCCAGCGCCACATAACCCAGGGCTTCCAGTGCGGGGGAAAGCGCGGACGTAAAGACCACAGCCTTCACATTCGCATCACGGTTGGCGGCATTGGTGATGTTGAACTGGTCAATATTCTCCTCGGCGCGATTGAAGGCCTGCGCTTCGCGCACCGCCGAAATGCTCTCCTGCAGGCTGGCATTGACCGAGCCCATTTCGGTGCGGGTCTTGCGAAATGCCTTGCGGGCCTGGTCGGAAAAATATAGCGTGACGATCACCATGATCGGTGTGACAGCCATGCTAAGCAGTGCGAACGGGAGATTCTTGGTCAGCATGTTATACGCGATCCAAACCAAAAGGAGCGAACCGCTGGCAACGTTGACCAGTGCAAAGCTGATGGCCTGGTTGATGGTTTCAGTATCGTTGGTGATGCGGCTCATCAAGTCACCGGCTTCGTGTTCGGCGTAATAACCGATCGGCAGGCGGTGTAGCTGCTCAAAGACTTCGGTACGCAGGGAGCGCAAAACATGCTGTCCGGCCCAGGCCATCGAGAAGAATGTCGCGCCTGTAAGAACGGAACCCAATACATAAAGTGCTACGATCAACAGGATCATGCGCACGAGGCCGGCAGTGCGCTCGTCCGTGGTGATGGTGCCGTCTGTTTTGGGAGCCGCCAGGCCGCCCAATGCGAAGACGTTTTTAATAATGGTCTGCGTAATGCCGCTGGGTTGCTTATCGGCGGCCAGCCAGCAGTTCGAACCAGAGGCGCTTTGATTATCCGCGCCGGCAGCGCCGGGAAAACTAAAGCCGCTAGCCGCGACTGCCGGGGAAAGATAACAGTCCACCAATTGGCCGGTCAATTCCGGGTTGGTTACCTGCGCCCATGTTGCAATAAAAACGAATATAACTGCGGCCAGTAATGCGGGCCAGAACGGGCCAAAATGTTTTACCAAACGGCCAAGCGTTTCGCTGGTGCTTTTTGGTTTCAATGTTTCCTGATTTAGGAAGCCGCCATGACGGCCGCCGCCGGGTCCACCCATCATAGTAAATTCTCCGATCTGACAGGCTCAACGTGTTGCTTATCGTCGAGCAATTGCGAAGTGTAAATCTCGGCGTAAATTTCGTTTTCTTCCAGCAATTCACTGTGTTTGCCAATGGCCGCAACCTTGCCCTTATCGAGCACGATGATCTGGTCTGCGTTCATAACCGTGCTGATGCGCTGGGCAATCACGAACGAAGTACGGCCCTTCATCAATTTGTCGAGTGCACTTTGGATGACGGCTTCGGTGCCGAGGTCCACGCTGGAAGTTGAGTCATCCAAAATAAGGATTCTCGGATTGAGCAACAGCGCGCGTGCGATGGCGACTCTTTGCTTCTGACCACCCGATAGCGTGGTGCCGCGCTCGCCGACGGGCGTGTCGTACCTTTCGGGGAAAGACATGATGAAGTCGTGCGCCGCGGCCGCTTTGGCTGCCGCGAAGATTTCATCGTCCGTGGCTTCAGGTTTGCCGAAGGCGATGTTATCGCGGATGCTGCCGGAGAAAAGAGTCGTTTCCTGCAACACGATTCCGATTTGGGCGCGGAGCGATTCGAGCTTCACATCCCGCAGGTCGTGTCCGTCAATCGTGATGCGCCCATCGGTGGGATCATAGAAGCGAGGCAGCAGGTTGATGATGCTGGTCTTGCCGGAGCCGGTCGCGCCTAACAGGGCAATCGTCTGGCCGGGCTTGGCTTCAAAGCTGACCTTATCCAATACCGGGGCGCCTCCACCAACATAACTGAAAGAGACATCTTCGAAATTGATATTGCCTTCAACTTGCGGCAAGTCAATCGCATCCGCTTTGTCGGTCACGTCGGACTTCGCATCCAGGATTTCAAAGATGCGTGTGGCCGATGCAGCGGCTTGTCCGAACTGGGTGATGATGAAACCAAGCTGTGCCACCGGGAAGAAGATGTAGATCAGGTACATGCTGAATTCCTGCCATTCGCCGAGGGTCAGCGTGCCGAGAATAATCTCCTTGCCGCCGACGTATAACGTGGTGGCCTGGCCGAGGTTGGCGATCAGGAATACCAGCGGCATGAGAAATGTAAACAGCCGCGCAATGACGATCTGTTGGTTCATCAAGTTGTCAGCCGCGACCTTGAACTTGACTTCCTCGCTCTTCTCGCGCGTGAAAGCTTTGACCACCTTGATGCCCGCCAGGTTTTCCTGAAGGATTGTATTCAATGCGGAGAGTTTCTGCTGAACGCGGTTGAAGAGCGGCTGGCTGATCGAGCCGAAGATCATGAACAAGATCAACGCCACCGGGATAATCCAGATGACGGCCAGAGCCAGCTGGGCGTTGGTGGTGAACAGAATGATAAGCGTGGCGGCCAACAGCACCAGCGCGCCGATGAGTTGCAACAGGCCCTGACCTAAAAAGAGGCGGACTTTTTCCACATCATCGGTGGCGCGGATCATCAGTTGGCCGGTCTGGTTCTGGTCATGATACGAGAAGGACAGGCGTTGGATCTTGGCATACAGATCGTTGCGTAAATCATACGCAACAGACTGCGAATTTTTCTCCGCCCAGAACGCCTGCAGGAATGCGAAGAGTCCGCGTAATGCGGCGAAGCCGACGATGAGCAATGCGGCGCGGACTAAATCGTTCGGCGCTGAAACTTTATCGGCATTGAGCTGGGCAACGAGTTGGTCGCTGGTCGTCGCTGCAGGATAGTTCAGGAATCCCAAAATCTTGGGCAAGGCCTGCGACATGAATACCGCAGGAATCTTGTTCAGCGCGTCCAACACGGTAGTTGCGATGACGCCCTTGGTCACGGCATCAATGATGCTGCGCACCAGGCGCGGTACGGCCAGTTGTGAAAGGGTTGCCACCAGTAAGAAGATATACGGTAAGGCCGCCTGCCAGCGATAGCGCCACAGATAGCCAGCCGCGCGTCCGATGATGTTGCGCTGTTGTGCCATTGATGGACGGGGCATATGTTTCGACATGGTTTGAGATGCTTGCACAGTTTAGTTCCTTTCAGTTCTTGAAATAACAACAGCAATCCTGATTATCTATAAAACATTACCATGAATTGAGTGTGAAGATGAACCGGAAGTTTGGTGAATTATTGCGTTTGCTCTAATTTGGCGGCGGCTTCAGTCAGCAGGATCAGCGCGGCGCCAACCTTCGTGCGTTCTTCTGCGTTCAGGTTGGATACCAGTTCATCCACCCAGCGGTAACGCTGTTCGATTCCGCTTTCGATCAGCTTCTTCCCCTTGCTTGAGAGTTTGATCAGTTTGGCGCGCCGGTCATCGGGATCTTCGGTGCGTTCGATCAATCCGCTTTGCACAAGACGTTCCGCCAACTGGCTGGCGGCGGCGTTCGAGACCTCGAAGCGGTCGCTGATCTCTGAAATCCCGCAGGCACCTTTGTAGTGCAACTGCATCAAAATGCTGAACTGCGGCATGGACATGCCTGTGGCCTTGACGTGATGCGACCAGCCGCGCATTGAGCGGTGCATGAAAGTATCCATCCATTTGCGGATGATGCGGGAAAGTTGAGCCTGGTCGGTCATAGTTAAGCCTTCTTTTTAGTTAAGCAGGCTTAACTATATGCGCGGGTTAAGTTTTTGTCAAGAATGGGGAGATTAGAGAAGTGTTAGAAGGTAGAGAAGCGATCCGCGCATAGCCGCGGAGATAAGCAGATTTTATGCTAAACTCGCCGCATGGAAACCATCACCTCCTCCACCGATTCAGCCTCCGCTGAATTCACAGCCAATTCCGAACATCACCGCGCCCTCGCAGGCGAACTCAAACAACGCCTGGCGCGCGTCCGGGAAGGCGGCGGAGAGAAATATCGCCGGCGGCAGGAAGAGCAGGGCAAACTCTTTGTGCGCGACCGCATAGAACGCCTGCTGGACCCCGGCTCGCCATTCCTCGAACTTTCGCCTCTCGCGGCATACGAACTCTATGATGATGAAACGCCATCATCAGGCATCGTCACCGGCATTGGACGCGTCAGCAACCGCGAAGTTCTCATCGTCGCCAACGACGCCACCGTCAAAGGTGGGTCATATTTCCCGATGACGGTCAAGAAACATTTGCGCGCCCAGCAAATCGCCGAAGAGAATCATCTGCCCTGTTTGTATCTGGTTGATTCGGGCGGGGCGTTTTTGCCGCTTCAGGATGAAGTCTTTCCCGATGTGAATCATTTTGGCCGCATCTTCTACAACCAGGCGCGCATGTCTGCCAAAAAGATTCCGCAAATCGCGGCGGTGATGGGCAGCTGCACGGCGGGCGGCGCGTACGTCCCGGCCATGAGCGATGAGGCGGTCATCGTCAAAGGCACAGGCACGATTTTTTTGGCTGGCCCGCCTCTGGTCAAGGCCGCGACCGGCGAGGATGTCAGCGCGGAAGATTTGGGCGGCGCAGACGTCCACACGCGCCTCAGCGGAGTCGCCGATCATCTTGCGGACGACGACGATCACGCGATTCAAATCCTGCGCGACATCGTGGAGACCTTACAGCCTTCGAACCTTCCAACGTTCTTGCGCGGACTTGAAGTGGCCGCGCCCGAAGAACCTTTATTCCCCGCTGACGATTTGTACGGCGTACTGCCCGCCACCTTCCGCGAGACTTATGATGTGCGCGAGATCATTGCGCGTTTGGTTGACGGAAGCAAGTTCCGCGAATTCAAAGCGCGCTACGGCACGACGATCGTGTGCGGATTCGCGCGCATTCACGGATACCCTATCGGCATCATCGCCAACAACGGAATTCTGTTTAGTGAGTCAGCGTTGAAGGCGACTCATTTCATCGAGTTGTGTGACCAGCGCGGCATTCCGCTTTTGTTTTTGCAAAACATCACCGGCTTCATGGTCGGACGCGAATACGAAGCGGGCGGCATTGCGAAAGACGGGGCGAAGATGGTTCACGCTGTGGCGAACACGCGCGTCCCAAAATTGACCGTTGTCATCGGCGGCTCATTCGGCGCGGGAAATTATGCAATGTCCGGCCGCGCCTACGGCTCGCGCTTCCTGTGGATGTGGCCTAACGCGCGCATCAGCGTCATGGGCGGCGAACAAGCCGCGAATGTTCTGCTTACCATCAAACAGGACCAACTCGCCCGCGAAGGCAAAACCGCCATGACAGTTGATGAAGCGAATGAATTCAAACGTCCCATCCTGGAGAAATACGAAAACGAAGGCAATCCCTATCACTCCACCGCCCGGCTGTGGGATGATGGCGTAATTGATCCTGTTGATACAAGACAAGTTTTAGGATTGGCATTGTCGGTCGTGCTGAATTCACCGGTGGAAGAACATGGGTTTGGCGTGTTCCGCATGTAGAAAGAGGAAAGAAGAAAGAGGGTTTTGCGATCATGAAGTATGCAGAATGGCTTGGGACCGTTCCATCAGAAATCACCAATGATCCGATCTGGAAACTTGAAGTCTATCGGCTGGCTTTATTTGCTGGCGATATTGGATGGGAAGATGTTTTAAAATTATCAAAAGAAAAACTTATGTTCAGCGTAGCAGACCAACTCCATCGCTCGCTCGGCTCTATCGGCGCAAACCTAACCGAAGGATATTCACGAAGTAAAGGACTTGATCGCGCTCGCTTCATTGAAATTTCCCTTGGGTCAGCGCGCAAAAGCCGGGACTGGTATTATAAATCTCACTATGTTTTGCCTGCCGAAGTCATTAAACATCGCATAGGATTGATTACTCACATCATTGCCATGCTGGCGCCGATGATTTCTCACCAACGCAAAAACGCCATCCGCGAAGAACAAGTCGGGTACAACTCGTCGGGCTTCTCTCTCGAAGCAGATGTGCCGCTCCCGTAAGACTTCTTTCCTATTTCATCTTTCTTTATTAATCCAAACCACAAAACAGAAACAGCCATGACTTTCTCACAAATATCCAACAGCCCCCACCACTTCCTCGCCGGACTCGCAGGCAACTGGACCGGCACATCCAAACTCTGGCTTGAGCCGGGCAAACTTACCGGAGAATCTCCCATCGTCGGGACAATTCAATTGCTGCTCGAAGGCCGCTTTGCACTTTTTCTTTATCAAAGCTCGGTTGACGGCGAACCACAACACGGCATGTTCACATTTGGCTATAACACCACCACCGATCAATACGAAGCCAGTTGGGTGGACTCCTTCCACAACAACACCGCCATCATGTTTTGTACCGGCAGCCCAAAAGAAAAAGGCTTCGCGGTATTGGGCAGTTATCCCGATCCCACAGACGGCCCTGATTGGGGCTGGCGCACGGAAGTCGAGTTGATTGACCGCGAGCACCTCAGCATCACGGCCTACAACATCAGCCCCGAAGGTGATGAAGCCAAAGCCGTCGAGACCAAACTGACGCGTACCAAATGATGTTCAAAAAGATTCTCATTGCCAACCGCGGCGAAATCGCCATCCGCATCATGCGCGCCTGCAAAGAACTCGGCATCCAAACCGTCGCGGTGTATTCGGAGGCAGACAAAAATTCACTGCACGTTTCATTTGCAGATGAATCAGTTTTGCTTGGCGCGCCCGCCCCGAAAGAATCGTACCTGAACATTGACAAGATCATTGACGCGGCCAAGAAGACCAATGCGGATGCGATTCATCCCGGCTATGGATTTCTCTCGGAGAACGCCTCTTTCGCCGCCGAAGCGGCTTCGGCGAAATTAACTTTTATCGGCCCCTCAGCAGATTCCATCCGCGCCATGGGCGATAAAGCGGAATCAAAAACCAGCATGAAGAAAGCCGGCGTGCCGACCGTCCCCGGCTTTGAAGGGCTCGAATCAAAAGAAGATTTTGAAAAAGCCGCGCGTGAGATTGGGTATCCGGTTTTGATCAAAGCCGCGGCGGGCGGCGGCGGAAAAGGGATGCGCGTGGTGGAAAGCGAAGCCGATTTAACGGAGGCCGTTGAAGGGGCGCGCAGAGAAGCACTCAACGCTTTCGGCGATGACCGTCTGCTCATCGAAAAATATCTGGCCGACGCGCATCATATCGAGTTTCAAGTCTTCGGCGACCGGCAGGGAAATCTTGTTCATTTGTTCGAGCGCGAATGTTCCGTTCAACGCCGTCATCAAAAGATCATCGAAGAGACGCCATCACCTTTGCTCACGCCAAAACTGCGCACGCAAATGGGTGAAGCCGCAGTCAAAGCCGCGAAAACCGTTAACTATTACAACGCGGGAACAGTTGAGTTTGTTTTTGACCCTCAACTTTCCACTTTCTACTTCCTCGAAATGAACACGCGCTTGCAGGTCGAGCATCCCGTCACCGAATTGGTTGTCGGGCTCGATCTTGTCCAATGGCAAATCCGCGTCGCGGCTGGCGAGAGGTTTCCATTCACGCAAAAAGATTTTTCGCAACGCGGACACGCCATCGAATGCCGCGTCTACGCCGAAGACCCTGCCAGCGGATTCCTGCCAAGCACAGGCAAGTTACTGCAATATATCGAGCCGCGCGGCCCCGGCCTGCGCGTGGATTCGGGTTTTGCCGCCGGCAGTGAAGTGACGCATTTCTACGATCCATTGCTGGCAAAACTCATCGTTCACGCGGAAGACCGCTCTTCGGCAATTCAACGAATGCAATCTGCGCTGCGCGATTTTATCGCGCACGGCGTGACGACCAACATTGATTTTATGCAGGATGTTTTAGCGCACGACGATTTCCAGAACGGCGACGTTTCAACGCGCTGGGTCGAGACGAAATTCAATTGGCAGCCCGCCGAGCCATCGGTTGAGGCGCTGATTGCCGCGGCGTTAGCGGAGACGGCCGGTTCAAGCCTGAAATCTAACGCCCCAGGTCTCGACGAGCCTGATCGGTTCAGCCCGTGGAAAAATCAAAACGGATTTCGCAACTGATGAAATTAACTTTTGACAATACCAGCATGGATTTAACGCCTTCCGGCAAATCTTATCGCGCCAAAATCGGCGATGACGTGTTTGACGTTGAAATCATCCGCGCCGACGCGGAGCGTGGCCAGCTGGATTTGCTGATTGAGGGGAAACACGTTATCGCTTATGTTTCTTCGGACGGCGCAAAGCGCTGGGTGACGGTTAATGGCCGTACTTGTCTGTTGACCAAATCGTCGAGGGCGATATCGTACTCGAAGAGTAAGCGCGGCGGCGCGGGGCATGATCACGCGTCAGAGTTGGCCGCGCCCATGCCGGGTCAGATAAGAGCCGTAAACGTCGGCGCGGGAGACGCGGTGAAGAAAGGTCAAACCCTTTTGGTGCTGGAGGCCATGAAAATGGAAATCCGCATTCAGGCGCCGAGGGATGGAATCGTTTCGTCCATTTCAGTGAAGGTTGGTCAAACGGTGGAGCGCGAACAAATTTTGATTGAGGTCGTTGAAAGGTTGGAAAGTTAGAAAGTTGAACGTTTAAACCTGCCAACCTGCAAACTTGTGAACGGAGGAAACATGCCCGGAAAATATTTTGACGAACTCGAAGTTGGAATGAAATTTAAACATGCCGGCCGCACAGTGACCGAAATGGATAATGTTTTATTTTCCGCGCTGACGATGAACACACAGCCTTTGCATGTCAACGAGGATTTCGCGTCGAAGACCGAGTTCGGACAGCGTTTGGTAAATGGAATCTTTACGCTCGGACTGGTCGTCGGCTTGAGCGTCGCCGAACTGACCGAAGGCACGATTGTGGCCAATCTCGGCTACGATAAAGTCGTGCATCCGAATCCGGTTTTTCACGGCGATACAATCTATGCCGAGAGCGAGATCATCGAGAAGCGCGCATCGAAATCGCGAAAAGATGCCGGCATCGTGCGAATCAAATGCTGGGGCAGGAAGCCGGACGGTACAATTGTGGTCGAGTTCGAGCGGACGGCGATGTTTCTAAAAGGTTAGAAAGTTGACAGGCTAACTTTCCAACCTTTCAACGGAGAGATCATGCACTCACGACGCGCGCTTTTGTACATGCCCGGCGACGACTGGAAGAAGATCACCAAGTCTATCACTTTGGGAGTTGATTCTATTTGCATGGACATGGAAGACGGAACAGCCGTCAACAAAAAGGCCGAGGCGCGCGCCGCGATTGCCAAGGCTTTGCAGGAATTGGATTTCGGCAAAAGCGAAAAACTGGCGCGCATCAATTCGGTCGGTTCGGGGCTCGAGAAGGAGGATATTCGCGCCGTCCTGCCTTATCATCCCGACGGGATTGTGATTCCAAAGCTCGAAGAGTTGAGTCAAATTCAATGGGCGAGCGAGATCATCGAAGCCGCGGAACTTTCGCACGGATGGCCGGTCAATTCGATTCGCGTGCTGGTGGGAATTGAAACCGCCAAAGGAATTTTGAATCTCAAAGAGATCGCCTCGCACCCGCGGCTGGACGCGTTGATCTTTGGCAGTGAAGATTACGCGGCATCTATCGGCGCGACGCGCACGAAGGAAGCGAATGAGTTAATTTATGCGCGGCTGGCAACACTCAACGCCGCCGCGGCTTACGGATTACAAGCCGTTGATCTGGTCACGATTGAGTTCAAAAATGCAGAATTCGTGCGCGAGCAGGCGTTGACCGGCGCGCGGCTGGGATTCAGCGGCAAGCAGATCATTCATCCGAATCAGGTTGAGCCGGTGCAGTCCGCGTTCACGCCGAATGATGAAGAGATTACTCACGCAAAGCGGATCGTCGAAACTTTTGAAGCAAGTCAAGCCAAAGGCGCGGGCGCGTACGCGCTGGACGGCAAGATGATTGACATGCCGCTGGTCAAGAACGCACAGAAGGTATTGGAACGCGCCAAAGCGGCGGGGAAAATTTAACCGACAAAAGCCAGCCACGAATTACGCGAATTTCGCGAAGCGTTTAAAATTCGTGAAATTCGCGGCAAGAAAAGGGCGCGCTTCTTAATTAGACCTCTTGCAAAAGTCAGTTTGGGTTGAGTTCGAGGTTGTAAATTGCAGCGATCAAATTGAAGCGTAAGGCAAATCTCTTTCTGCGATTGCGATACTTCTCACTCAGGATACGAAACACTTTCAATTTACGAAAAATA